>NZ_JAUERY010000002.1:0-737187 GCF_041357675.1 Corynebacterium sp. CCM 9203 | reverse complement strand
TACCGTCAGTTTTCGGGATGTTCATCCGCCACTCATCCCGCGTTGGTTGCCCTGCCGGTGTTCATGCCCAACCAATCCGCCAACCCCCTCGACCCCGGCCGCCAACGCCGGACCAGCCACAGGTCGGCCACGATGTAGTTGACGATGAGGAATCCCGCGCCGACCACGGGATAGAGGGTCGGGTCAGGACCAATGTCTGCGGGCAACAGGGCCGGAATGCCCGTCAGCCCCATGATGATGATGAGATAGGGCGCCCACCACACGGTGAGCACGGGGAGGATGATGTCGATGGTGGTAATCAGGAATCCCACCGCGATCCACCTGCAGATCCCGGTGAGTAGATGGTCATCCGGGTTCACGATCAGTAGGGACGGCAATGACGCGACCGCAGCCATGACCGGATGGAGCAACGCCAGTCGCATCCGTTCCCGCAGCCAGGTCCGTCGACGACCGTTGAAGGCCATCCAGCGGTCCGGCCGTTCGTCGGATGTGAGACCCGTCATCACCATCACCAGCGGAAGGATCGGCCAGTTCACCCGAATGTCTGTGAGACAGATGACGACCGCAGCGACGGCCGTGAGTCCCCAGCCGATGAGGTTCCGCGGAACAACGTTGCCGGCGATGATCGCCCGGCACGCCCGGCGCGGGCCACCACCGCTGATCGCCGGATCTCCCGACCTCGACGTCGCCGTCCGGGGCGCCTCCGGCCAAGTCCGCGTGCTGCGGACCTGGATGATGGCGGCCACCACCCAGAACACGACGCTCACCAGAACAACGCCCTCGCCGCGCACGAACCAGTTGGTCAGGGCACAGGCGGAGAGGACGGCCGTGTACAGCCCCACCCGAAGAAGATGGTGGCGACGCCAGGTCGCGTGGTCGAGGTTGAAGGCCCGGTAGGTGTCCGCGCCACCGGTGGATGCCAAAAGCACCGCACCGAGTGCCACAGCGACCCACGCGGGCCACGCATGCGGCCGATATCCCGTGAAGAGGTACCCGTAGAGACCTGCGGCGGAGATCAGGGTCACCAGGACAGGCAGGACCCATGGGTTCGCGTGGCGCAGGATCGCGGTTGGTGAACCACCCATTGTTTTCACGGTCGGTATGCCCTTCCTCATCGTCGACTACCGGAGAACCGCTCCTGGAACGTCGCCCCGCTGAGGTCGGTGGTTCCAGCGAGTCGCGGGGAGATCACGAACAGCAGGATGAGCGTCCAGATCGTGAGTACCGCCAGCGATCCGGACATGACACGGACGTCCGTGGAGGCTGTCGCGAAGGCGACGGGGTACGCCGCCACCAGGCTCGCATACCACCAGGCATTCCGCCCGATGGCCCACGGTGCAAGTACCATTCCGCCGACGGCGAGGAGTCCGGCGGCGAGGAAGACGGGGATCCCCTCGTGGAAGGAGATCTCGCCCCGGAACGCCACGGCCCACGCGGCGGTCCAGACCAGGAGCGCCACCGGGAGGTTGAGCAGCGCCGTGATGTTCCACCCGCGGACGAAGTCCCGTCGCGGCCAGCCGTACGCCCGCCATGTCCTCGCGGCCAGGGGAGCCAGGGACGCCATGCTCCCACAGAAGGAGAGCACCATGATCGTGATGAACCCAAGGTCATCAGCCTCTCGGACGGTGCCCCACGGCGGGAGTCGGAGCATCAGAAGGTAGACCAGGACCCCGACCCAGACCATCACCGTGAAGCGGAGGACCGGGTCCCGGATGACCTGGGCCGTGGGGGAGGAGCCGATCAGCGTTCCACGGCTCATGCCGAGGTCCGCCGTCAACCACCACGGTTTCCCGTCGTCGGCCGGGGCCCCGGACTCCGGTATCGACCGTCCCCGCCAGACCTGCACGAGAAACGCCGCGACGAGAATGACGCCGACGGGTACGAGGGCGCGCGGGGGAAGAAAGCCGGGCGCGACGACCACGAGAGCCACGACAAGGGCGGTGATCAGGGTGAACACCGCTGAGCGCACGATGTGATGCCTTCTCCAGGTCGCCCGGGTGAGATTCATGGCCCGGTAGCCGTCGGCCGGGGTACGCAGCCACACGAGTGCACCGGAGAAAAGGACGAGTCCGATGTAGAGGACGTTCCATCGGCCGCCGTCCTCGATGAACATCATCAGCACACCGGTGAGCAGCACGTAGTCGGCGAGGATGAAGGCGAGGATGAGTCCTGCGCGGCGCCAGTCGCCGAGTGTCAGCATCAGTCGGCGGTCCACACCGCCGCCCGGGGTCACGTGGGGAGTCATCGGGCATCACCCGCCAGGGCGGTGACGGCGTCCTCGAGGTCGGCGGCCTGGACGCGGACGCCGAGTTCGCGTGCCTTCGCCCACAGGGAGTCAATGGCGTCTGCGGTAGCGCTCCGCAGGTCGAGGATCACGCGTTCCTGCCCGGTGAGCTTCTCGCGGATGAGCACTGTACCGGTGGATCCGAGCGCCTCGACGAGCGCGTCGATGCGGAACGCCGGACCTGTCGCGGAGAGCACTCCCTCATTGAGGTCGGCAACCTCGGCGGTGAACAGCAGAGACCGTGAACCGATGACGATGACGGAGTCGATGACGGCCGCTGCGTCGTCAAGCTGGTGGGTGGAGAGGATCACCGTGCGGGGATGCTGCTCCACATCGGCCCGGAGCTCGGTGTAGAGCACCCGGCGACGCTCGATGTCGAGCCCCAGATAAGGCTCGTCAAGGAGGGTGACGGGGCAGCGGGCCGCAAGCCCAATGACGGCCTGGAGCATGGACTTCTGTCCAGTTGAGTACGCCGAGTACTTCTTGTCCAGATCGAGGTCGAACCGTTCCGCGAGCTCGCGTGCGCGCGTCATGTCGAAAGTGGCCCAACGTGCCTCACCGATCTCCAGGAGCCTGCGCCCTTTCCAACTCCGCGGCAGCGGCACATCGGCACCCATGAGCACGACGCGGTCCATCACCTCGGCGTTGTCGAAGGGTGGGGCGTTGAACACCGTGAGGCTGCCGCCCTTCGTCTCGTGCTGGCCGGCGATGGAACGCAGCAGCGTGGTCTTACCGGACCCGTTGGGCCCGACGAGCGCGTGAATGCCACCCTCCGGAATCGTGAGGGTGAAATCGGTGAGCACGGGCGTTTTTCCATACGCGATGGTGACGTTGTCCGCGTGGATGACGGTGTTGTCGTTGTGGTTCATGAGTAGAGTCCTCGGCTTTCCGCTACCTGGTCGGTGAGAGTGTGCAGTTCTCCCCGGGTCATCCCGAGTTTGACGGCCTCGTCGATAAGTGGGGCGAGGAAACCGGCGGCGAAGGCCTCCCTGCGACGGGAGAGAATGGCTTCCCGCGCCGTGGCGGTGACGAACATGCCGATCCCACGCTGTTTCTCGAGCACGCCGGTGTCCACGAGCAGGGTGAGGCCCTTGCGGGCCGTGGCGGGGTTGATGTTGTGGAACGCCGCGAGTTCGTTGGTGGAGGGGGCTCGTTCACCGGCAGTGAGTGAACCGTCGACGATGGAGTCTTCGACGAGTGCGGCGATCTGCCGGAACAGCGGCAGAGTGGTCTCCTCCATGTCCCGCTCCCCGTTCCTCGATGGTTGATTGGTTGGTTACTTACGTAACTAACCATATAACCAAGTTCAACCATCCACAACGACCCGTGGAGCCAGTCGGATACGGGGGTGTAAACCTTAGCCGACTACCCCCCGAACGGGTGAGCGGTGATACCTGCAGATGCCCGGACACGCCCAGATCCCCGGCTTGTGCTGGCGGGACGTCGTAACGCACCCCTGAAGCGGTTGAAAGCACCAACCCGGGACATCGACGTAACCGGACCGTTTCAGGCATGCTGGACACCAGTGACTAAACGGATTTAGCAAGACAATGAACGGAAATTAGGAGCCATGCTTGAACGCACACAAGTATTCGTCGATACGTCCTACCTGCTCGCGAGCTTTTACAACTCGTGGGAAACGGGGGCACGTGCCCAGTTAGAGATAGATCTCCCCGAAGTCGTAGCCGTCCTCGGCACGATGATCCAGAACCAACTGGGCCAACCCATCCAGCGACAGATGTGGTACGACGGAATCCCGGATTCCGGCCCGCACCGTTATCAACGTGCACTCCGGACCTGCGACGGAGTGCAGCTCCGCGCAGGTCAGCTCATCGAATGGGGCGAACGCCGCACACAGAAGGCCGTCGATACGCGTCTGGTGGCTGACATGGTTCTCACCGGAATCCGCGGCCAGTGCTCCGATATCGTCCTCGTCTCAGGTGACGCCGACATGCTGCCCGGGGTCCAGGAAGCCACCGCCGCCGGTCTCCGCGTCCACCTCTACGGATTCGGCTGGGATTCTATGTCCTCCGCACTCCGCTACGCCTGCGACTCCACCACCATCCTCGATCCACGCGAAGATTTCGCCGAGTGCATGCAACTGCAGGTTCTCGAAGGCCCCCTTCCACCGGTCGTGCGGACCAAACCAATCGGTGATGCCGAACCGATCGAGGAAACCGGCCCAACGTCGATTCCTGACCTCTTGAACACCTCGTTTACGGTACCCGGGCGCCCCGACAACGTCGTCGATGACAATCGGGGGCATTCAGCGAAGCATCGCGCAACACCGACACCCGGAAACCCCGACCACGGACGTACCCGCGGCCCGGGCGAAGACCAAGTCGACGTTCCGGGTCCTCCCAGTGAAACCCGCAGGCCCGGCACACCCGTGTTGCGTGAAACCGCATCACCGTCAACCAACGCCGGAACCGAGGCCCCCCGAGAACCCATGGTTTCGGCACCACCTGAGCGCACTGACCGGGAAAAAACGGAGCCGGGAATCACTCATGCCGTAAACCGGGATGCATCCGGAATCACCTCGTCCTCTGCAGGCGAAACCCCCCAAGCTCCCGGTGCTGCCGCCGCCAAGACACAAAAAGAAACCGCCACACCGCGCCCCGCCCCGAATCCCTCCATGATGGCACCCCGCCGCAAACTACGTTCACGGTACGTGCCGCTCCCCAGTGAGGTGTGGGCATCTGACGGTTCACAAACCCCCTTCGACGTGGGACAGCAATACGCGAGCTGGTGGTACGACAACGCAGCGTCAGAGGAACAGAAGAACAACGCCCACCAACTATGCGGCGGAGGGCTCCCTCCCGAAATTGACCGCCCCCTACTCCAGTTCGCCTGCGAGACACTGCACGAGTACACGCTCACGGAATCTCAGCGCGTGAGTCTTCGGGACGGATTCCACTCCGGCATTCGGGGGGTTCTGCTCCACATCGCGCGCCGCTGATCAGCCACGCGATCCTGAACACGGCCCGACCTGCCTCTCCCGGTGAACTTATCCCGGGGAGGGGTCACGCCATGCTTTTCGGGGATTCAGGTGTTGGCTCCGCCGGTGTCCTCCGGTTTCTTCATTTCCGCGCGTATCTGATCCAACCGGGTGCTGGCCTTCATGTCGAGACCGGTGTCCCTGATCTCCGTGATCCGCTTCGCAACGGAGTTCTCCAGAAGCTCCTGCGATCCGAGAGCATCCGCGTAGCGACGCTCGATCTTCGCGCGCACTGCATCCAGGGTCGGAACCGCTGAATCAAGCTCCACCCCACCCGGAGACCCCGTCACATCATTGACAGTTTCCTGCATTTGAGACTGATCAACCTGGGTCTGCAGCGTCGCGATCTCAGTGAGCTGCTCCCGCAGGCGGGCTTCCGACTCCCGGACCTGCGATTCCGCCTGTTCCGCAGCCTGCACCGCACGAGCGTGGAGGTGTGTGGTCTCCTCAAGCTGTCCTTCCACTGCCACGAGGCGGGTGGAGAGAACCTCTGCGCTGACCATCAGATCATCCGCACGTTCTCCGTCACCTGCAGATCTTGCGGCATCCGCGGCATGTAGGGCATTGCGCGCCTCGTTCTCCAGGCTGTCCTTGTCTACGAGCAAGCGGTTGAGCTTCATCTCCAACTGACTCCGCGTTCCGATCATCGAGGCCGCCTGCCGCACGATCGCCGCATGCTGTTCTTTCGCCGCAGTAGTGGCCTGCTGGATCTGGACCTTCGGATCAGCATTGTCGTCGATCACCTTATTCAGGGAGGCGGTGAGATACTTCCATCCCTTGGCAAATGTGTTGGCCATGATCTGTTCTCGACTCTCTTCCCTGGGACCGTGGCAACGCCACACGAAACAGCTCTCTTGCACCCCAGTCTAGCCAGGACAGCGAGACCGCCAACCGAGTTCGCGGACGACAATCTCCCGAGGGGGGAGTGACACCCCCGGGGGAGGCTCACCGGAATCAGTCGCGCTCGCCCTCAGCTTTCTGTTCTTTCGCCATCTCCTTACGAACCTGCTCCATATCAAGTTCGCTGACCTGGGTATAGAGATCCTCCAGCGCCGCAGCGGACATGGAACCGGACTCCCGGAACATGAGGATCCCGTCACGGAAGATCATCAGCGTCGGAATCGACTGAATCTGCAGTGCAGCGGCCAACCCCTGGTTGGCTTCACTGTCAAGCTTGGCAAAAACAGCCTCCGGGTGGGCCTCGGAAACCTTCTCGAAGGTGGGTGCGAAACGGACGCACGGCCCACACCAGGATGCCCAGACGTCAACGAGAACGATTCCGCCCTTGGTGACGGTCTCTTCGAATGTGGCTTCAGTTACATCAATCGTGGCCATGGAATATTCACTCCGGATTCTTCGGTTGAGTACAGTGCACCCCGCTCAACACCGGAAGCCCACGTGGTATTCCCGCCACTGTTGCGGATCACCGGGTGAACTGGGGTAGTTTGTGCGGGGTAACCCCCACCGCACCGTCACGGTACCCGAAGAAAGCTACGGTCGTAATAGACCCACTCCCACGGAGAACACACCGGCGACGCTGACGGAGCAGCGAAAGAACAGGAGCAGTTATGACCAAGAACTATCGTGTGGCAGGTATGACCTGCGAACACTGCAGCAACGCCGTGGTCGAGGAGATCTCGACCGTACCGGGCGCGCAGGGAGTCACCGTTGATCTCGAGAAGGGCGTGGTCAGTGTGTCGGGCCACGGCTTCACCGATGACGCCATCTCCGCCGCGGTTCGGGAAGCCGGCTACGAGGTCATTGACTGACCCGGTCGCGCCGGATCCTGCACCACCTCACGCCGCCCCGCTACCCCTGGCAGGGCGGCGTGAGCTTTCCCGGCACCGGAAAATGGTGACTTGTACATCTCGATCAGGAGCATCAATGAACAATCCGACCGGAGTCACCGGTCCCTCCATCTCTGGCGAGACAGCCCACACCGATCTCGCCGTCACAGGCATGACCTGCACCTCCTGTTCCGGCAGGGTGGAACGAAAACTCAACCGGCTCGACGGGGTACGCGCCACCGTGAATTTCGCCACGGAGACAGCCTCCGTCGACTACGATCCCGGGATCATCTCCCCCGAGGAGCTGGTGGTCGTTGTCGAGAAGACGGGTTATGGAGCCACCATCGTCACCCATTCCGGGGCCGATGTATGCGGGCACGACGGATCGGAAGCCCCAGTCGATGACGGCGATCAGGCACGCGCGCGGGAGATCACCGATCTCCGACACCGACTCATTCTGTCGGCAGCCTGCGGCCTGCCGGTCATGCTGCTGTCCATGATTCCCCCTCTGCAATTCGACTACTGGCAGTGGGCGGCTCTCGTACTCACTTTCCCCGTGTTCTTCTGGGGTGGTTGGCCGTTCCACCGGGCGGCGGTGACGAACCTCCGCCATGGTGCCTTCACTATGGACACTCTTGTCAGTATGGGCACCACCGCAGCACTGGCATGGTCAGTCGTCGCACTTACCGTCGGCGATGCCGGCCGACCGGGGATGACGATGCACTTCCACCTCCTGGCCAGCGGTGGAGCCGCACTGAACGAGATCTATCTCGACACTGCAGCAATGGTCATTGTGTTTCTGCTTCTGGGCCGCTGGTTCGAGGCCCGTGCCAAAGGCCGTTCCTCACAGGCACTCCGGGCGCTATTGACACTCGGTGCAAAGGAAGCAACCCTTCTCGTCGACGGCCATGAACGACAGGTCCCGGTCGAACGGCTCGTGGTGGGCGACACGTTCGTGGTTCGCCCGGGGGAGACAGTAGCCACAGACGGAGTGGTGGTCTCAGGAACAAGCTCCGTCGACGAGTCCATGCTTACGGGCGAATCCATCCCGGTGGATGTCGGCACCGGTGACACGGTGACAGGGGCCACGGTGAACAACTCGGGACGACTCGTGGTCCGTGCGACCCGGGTCGGTGGAGAAACGACACTCGCACGGATAGGTCGACTGGTCACCGACGCACAATCCCGTAAAGCCCCTGTTCAACGTCTCGTTGACCGTGTCTCCCAGGTGTTCGTACCCGTCGTCATGGTCATTTCACTGGTGACACTCACCGCTCATCTCATTCTCGGGTCTACCACCGCAGCAGCGTTCACCGCTGCTGTGGCAGTTCTCATCATCGCCTGTCCCTGTGCTCTCGGTCTGGCGACTCCGACGGCATTACTCGTGGGCACCGGTCGAGGTGCCCAGATGGGACTGCTGATCAAGGGGCCGGAGGTTCTCGAATCCACCCAGCGTGTCGACACCATAGTCCTGGACAAGACCGGAACCGTCACTACCGGAGCGATGACCCTCTCCGGTGTCAACGCCATCACAGGATATGACCGGAGCGAGGTGCTGCGGCTTGCCGGATCCGTGGAGCAGGGGAGTGAACATCCCGTCGGACGTGCCATCGTCACCGCAGCACTCGACACAACATCCGGCGGCACGCTCCCAGAGTTCACCGCCTTCACCTCCCACGCCGGCAGTGGGGTCAGCGCAATCGTGGATGGCCGGCATGTCGCGGTTCTCCGCCCCGATGGCAGCCTCCCCGAGGAGCTCGCGTCAGCGGTGATGAAGGCCCAATCCGACGGAGCCACCCCGGTGGTTCTCCACATCGACAATGCACCCACTGCCGTCCTGATCGTCCGGGACAGGGTCCGTGACACATCGGCCACTGCCATCAGCTCACTGAAGAACCTCGGGCTGACCCCTGTTCTGCTCACCGGAGATAACCACGGTGCCGCAACCACAGTCGCCCGTGAAGTCGGTATCTCTCCGGACAATGTCTTCGCCGGAGTGCTCCCAGAAGGCAAGGTCAACGAGGTGCGGCGCCTGCAGGGAGAGGGGCGCATCGTTGCCATGGCCGGTGACGGTGTCAACGATGCTGCGGCGCTCGCACAAGCGGACCTCGGACTATCGATGGGAACCGGCACCGATGTCGCCATCGAAGCCGGCGACATCACACTCATGCGGGACGGATTGGACGGTGTGTCCGATGCGATCCGGCTCTCGCGTGCCACCCTGCGCACGATCCACGGCAATCTCTTCTGGGCGTTCGGCTACAACATCATTCTGATTCCTGTCGCGGCCCTCGGCTGGCTCAATCCAATGCTCGCCGGTGCGGCGATGGCACTGTCTTCGGTATTCGTTGTAACCAATTCCCTTCGGCTACGCACATTCCACTGACATGCCGGGAGAGGCAGCGCCTGTCGCATCTCTCCCGGTTGCGGTTCCGACGGCTGCATTCTGCACGGAGAACCGTGTCCTACCCCATACCTCGGGCAAGGTCCCGGAAACGCGAGTAATGCAACTGATGGGCTACGGCAATCGTACCGATCGGACCACCGCGGTGCTTTGCCATGATGATGTCCGCCTCGCCCGCCCGGGGATCCTCCCTGTCCTGAGAATCGGGGCGGTACAACAACATGACCATGTCCGCGTCCTGCTCCAGCGAACCGGACTCACGGAGATCAGCGAGCTGCGGCTTCTTATCAGTCCGGGATTCCGGTCCACGGTTCAACTGGGAGATGGCGATCAACGGCACATCGAGTTCCTTCGCCAGAAGCTTGAGCTGCCGGGAAAACTCACTGACCTCCTGTTGACGGGACTCGACCTTCTTTCCCGAACTCATCAACTGAAGATAATCGACCACGATCATCTGTAGATCATGCCGCTGCTTCAACTGACGTGCCTTGGATCGGATCTCCATCATCGTCAGATTCGCGGAATCGTCGATAAACAGGGGAGCGTCCGCGATCTTCCCGACACGTTCAGCCAATCGAGCCCACTGGTCATCGGTCATCGTCCCCGCACGCATATCCGTCAGCTTGATCTCCGTCTCCGCGGACAGGAGGCGCATGACGATCTCGGATTTCGACATCTCGAGGGAGAAAATCACCGAGGCCTTTCCTTGCTTCACTGAACAGGAACGCATGAAATCCAACGCCAATGTTGATTTACCCACACCGGGGCGGGCTGCCACGATGATCATCTGACCCCCGTGCAGACCATTCGTCAGTTCATCCAGGTCGATGAAACCCGTGGAGATACCGGCAGCCGCCCCACCGTGATTCGCAAACTCCTCGAGTTCCTCCATTGTCGGGTCAAGTACCTCTGACAGTGCCGCGTAGTCCGTCGTCGTCTTACGTTGCGCAATGGCGAAGACCTCCTGCTGCGCCAGGTCAAGTACCGTGTCGACCTCTGCGCTCTCGGTGCCTTCGTAGCCAAGCTGGACGACCCGGGTCCCCGCATCAACGAGACGCCGCAACAGGGCCTTCTCTGCGACAATCTCCGCGTAGTAGCGCGCATTCGCGGCGGTCGGCACCGAAGAGATGAGCGTGTGCAGGTATGGGGCACCACCTACCCGGTCGAGATCACCCTGTCGGTCCAGTCGACCTGAGACGATGATCGGGTCGATTTCCTTCTGTTCACTGAAGAGGTCCAGGATCACCGAATAGATGATCTGGTGCGCGGGACGGTAGAAATCATCGGGAGTGAGTTCCTCCACGATGTCGGTGACCGCTCCAGTGGAGAGCAGCATGGCACCCAGCACACTCCGTTCTGCCTCCAGATGGTGCGGTGGAACCCTGCCGAACTTCTTTTCGGCGGCATCCCCAGATTCCGAGCGGAACTGGGGCCTGTTCCCCCGCAACCGGTCAGAGGGTGGGTGAATCTGCCCGGCCCCATCCTCGACCGGTGGCTCCTCCGGGGGAAGGTAATCGTCATCGAAACTGGTGTCACTGAAACCGGAGGTCACTACGGGTACCTTTCGCTGTCTGAAAATCTATCTGTTCCTTCGCCTGGACCGGAAGCCGCTCAGACGAGCACGCGGCTCCACGGAAGCCAGCGATCTCAATCCGGGTATGCCCGCACCGATACTGGTCTGGCACAACAGTACCGCCCGAACCACCGCGGGCTGTCACAGCCACAGATCCACAGTAGGGGAGAAAAACCAGATCCCGTCATTCAGAGGAGCGTGCCCGGGTCTCCCCAGCGGAAAAGAAAAAGGGACGTTATCCACAAGGGTTGTGCACAGACCTAGGGAAAGGTGTGTTCTGTGCTGGGGATTCTCCAGCATGCCTGTGTATAACTTGTGGACAAACCGCCGAATTTTTCCCGAAAATGAGATGAACCCGCAGGTCAACCCTGCAAAATAGGCTGTTAGTAACTATCAGTAAGTCGTGGATAACTACCCCTCACCAGCCGGTTTGACAGCACATGGTGCGGAGAGTTAGGCAGGTTTACGCCGGTCAGGGCGTCGTGTTGCGTCAATCCCGGAGAAAGTTATCCACAATTTGACTCCCCTTTTCACAACCGTGTCAAAAGGGTGAGCGAACCAACACAGAGCACTCCACGCAACCCCTGCGATATCTCACCCAAGCGCCTCACCGGACCGGTTCAAACCGGAAAAGACCACGGCCCCCGTCTCACCGACCCCATGGACGCAGTTCAGTACGTCTGGGGAGGGAGCTACGGGGGCCGCGGCTGCTGTTGTCGTTGGGTCGGCACAACGTGCCGACCGCCGTCTTGCCACCTTTCTTAGGCGGAGACGACCTCAAAGTTAATCGGCGCGGTGACGTCACCGTGCAGCTTCACATCAACCTGGTAGGAACCGGTCGACTTGACCGTTCCCTTAGCCAACTTGACATTGTGCTTGTCCAGGGTCGGGCCACCGGCCTTCTTCACTGCATCGACGATGTCGTCTACGGTGACGGAGCCGAAAAGCTTACCCTTGTCGGAGGTGCGCACTGCGATGGAGACACCGGTGAGCTGCTCGAGCTGTTCCTTGACCTCGCGAGCGTGGTCGGTATCGCGGATCTCGCGGGCCTTCTGGGCACGCTGAATATCCTGGATCTGCTTTTCCGCGTTGCGGTTCGCAACGATGGCGTAGCCACGCGGAAGCAAGAAGTTACGTCCGTAGCCGGCCTTGACCTCGACGATGTCCCCGGGGACACCGAGATTGTCAACGGCGGCGGTGAGGATCAGCTTCATGATCCCTGCCTTTCGTTCTGCTCCCCGCCAGGTCGGACGCCACCTGCGTGGCACCCCGACGAGCGGGAATAATGTGGATGATTGATGCTGGGACGTACCTGTCGTTCTGTTCGAGCCCGAAAAGGGGATCCAATCAGAACGGAGGCTCGTCATCGGTTGAACCACCGAAACCACCGGATTGTGGGGCACTGTTCCACGGGTCATTGTCAGGGGCACGGTTGGCGTTGCCACCGCCGAAACCACCGGCACTCTGGCCGCCACCGAAACCGCCACCGGCGTTACCGCCGCTGAAGTTCCCGGCAACAGCGTTACCGCCGCCACCGAAGTTGCCGCCACCCTGGCCGCCACCCCTGGGGATGCGCGCCACCTGGGCCGTCGCATACTTCAGGGAGGGACCGACATCGTCGACCTCAACCTCGAAGACACTGCGCTTCTCGCCCTCGCGGGTTTCATAGGAGCGCTGGCGGAGCCGACCTGTGACCATGACACGCATTCCCTTGCTCAGGGACTCCGCGACATTTTCAGCGGCCTGGCGCCAGACGTTGCAGGTAAGGAACAGGGCTTCACCATCCACCCACTGCTTCGACTCCGCATCGAAACGACGCGGAGTCGAGGCGATCCGGAAATTGGCTACGGCCGCCCCCGAAGGGGTGAACCGGAGCTCCGGGTCAGCGACGAGATTGCCGACCACAGTGATGTTTGTATCTCCCTGTGCCATACCTTGAAACGACCTTCCTTTATGACTCGTGTACTGGGGGTTCACCGCCCGCCACCAGTGGCGGGGACTGTGTACGGGAAAAGTTCTCCCTACCAGTGTCCCTGTTTAACGGTCTGCCCGCAGCACCTTGGTGCGCAGGATGCTGTCATTCAGGTTCAGCAGACGGTCGAGCTCCTGCACTGTCGCCGGCTCACATGTGAGCTCGATGACGGCGTAGATGCCCTCTTCCTTCTTGTTGATCGGGTACTGCAAGCGACGCTTGCCCCAGATGTCAACCTTTTCCACGGTGCCGTTTTCCTTGCGGACAACCTCGAGGAACTTATCCAGGGACGGAGCGACAGTGCGCTCATCCTGGGAGGGGTCGAGAATGATCATGAGTTCGTATTGACGCACGGACCTCATCACCTCCTGTGGTCTAGTGTTTTGGATCGGCCACACCCTTGTGGTGTGGCAGGAGGGTTCGTTGCGTCAGCAACCCCACCAGCGTACACCAGGCGCACCTGCCCCGTGAACCAGAAATCTCGAAAAAGCTCCGTTCCCATTACCGGGCACAACTAGCCCGTTCCATTTCCGGCGAACAATGTGGCCCAAAAGATCGCGATCACCGTTGGCACAACGGTGATAAAGAAAATGGCGATGGTGAACAAGGTCCAGGTCAACTTCGGGTTCCGCCGGTAGCTGAAGCTTGCGTAGGAGCCGCCAAACAGGAGAAAACCGATAAACACACTCGTCATAGTGATGAAGACCACGGTGTTTCCCACAAGATCACGCATCCTTTCCGCCACCGGCATCCGTCACCGCGTATTGATCCGAGCCCACTGCTCTCTGCAGTTCGCCCGGATCAGCGCTTCGCGGGCCATCAAAGTTGCCCGCGAGCGGATCCTCACCGTGATGGGCCGCGAGTACCGCATCCTCGCTCAACCCGAGCATCTGACGAACCACAAGGACCATGATCACGACCACGAAGAACCCGCGGATGATGAGGGCGATGTTGAAGAGCTCTGCGGGGGCACCGAGTGCGTCATCACCCGCCATGAACCACATCCTCACCGGCCAGACCAATACCTCAGACAGCATCCACGCGGCGAGGAGTCGCCAGCGGGGAAGCGCCAGAACGGCGAGTGGGACCAGCCAGAGGGAGTACTGGGGACTCCACACCTTATTGAACAGAAGAAATGCTCCGACGATGAGGAATACCAATTCAGCGACCCTGGGTGTCCGACGCGCCCGCAGACCGAGCACACCGATAAGGACACACGCCCCGATGAAAAGAATCGTCGACACGGTATTCAGGATGACAGGTGGGGTGGCACCGTGATCCCAACCCGCCCATCCGGTCTGGCGTTCGATGAGGGCGTAGACACTGTCCCAGTCCGCGACCCGTTCCGAATTGAGGCGGAAAAACTCCAGCCATCCCGCCCGGAAAGCCAGCATCACCGGAAGATTGACCAACAACCACACCACGGTGGAAGTCCCGAGCATGACCAGGAACGGACGAATCGTGCGGTTCCGCAGCGCGAGAACCAGATACGCCCCAAGCAGGAACAAAGGCCAGAGTTTCACCGCCGTCCCCAGACCGATCAGGACTCCGGCCAGCCCGGGTTTGCACCGGGCGGCGGCGAGCAGTGCCCCCACGGCCACAGCGACAGCAAGAATGTCGTAATTGGTGAAGGCGTGTGCGATCACCAGTGGTGAGGCCGCCACCAGAACCGTATCCCAGACACGGTTACCGGTGAGGATGACCGTCCACCGGATGGCCAGAATCCAGAAGAGCGACAGAACCATCGCCGTGAGAGAGAAGTAAATCGCCGCAGATGGGACCGCGAGCCCGGTTGCGGCGATGACCGGAACCAGCAGCCGGGTGAGTCCAGCCATTCCCCACTGAAATAGCCCCGCAAGCACCGGATACTCCATGTAGCGGGTGGTTCCATCCGGGTCAGTCCACGAGTACTTGTACGGGAAGTGGCCTCCGGACAGACCATTGTTTCCGTAGAGAGGCACGATATCGCTATAACAGGCCGACAAATACTGTCTGCTACCGGACCAGTCGAGGCTGACCACGCCGTCCGATCCGACCGTCCCGCCGAGGCAGTTTGCTTTGGAGAGCCATCCGAGCGCAAGGAACACCAATGCCACGCAGAGCAACACCCGGAGCGGAGTGATCACCCGGGAGGTTCCCGGAGCGCTGAAGCGTCCCATCGGGCCACCGAGAAATACCGTTATGTCCCGGGCCAGTGGCTCGTCGCGGCCGGGTTGTCGCCGCTCCAGATCACGGACTGTATTTGTCAACGGTCGGGGATCCGGGTGTGTACTCATCGTCCTGATACCTGGCATTCGATTCTGTTCATGGGTCGGGATTACTCTGCCCCGGCTCTGACGCCGAAATCCCGCAGATCGGAGCAACCCGGGCACCGGAGGCCCGGTGCCCGGGGCAAATCAGTTGAAGATGTTCGGGACAGTGACGCCGGGAAAGATCTCCACTTCTTCCGGTGGGGCGGGAGTCGGCTCGATGGGGATCACAGGGACACTTGCTTCATCGGCTCCATCGGCCTCGCCGCCGTCCTCTGAACCGGTATTAGCGGTGTCAGACTGCGGTGTCGGGACCGACCGGGTTGTGTTCCGTACCGGAGGTACGTATTGCGGCGCCGGAGCGTTGTTGAAACCGAGGGGTTGAGGATCCGGGAACTGTTCGAGGGGCTTGCCTTCCAGCGCCGTATCCATGGTCGCCTTCCAGATCTGCGCAGGCAACCCGGCGCCATACATGTTTCCGCCCCAGTAGTTACGCAGCGGACTGTTATCCACAGTACCGACCCAGACCACTGTCGCGAGCTGTGGCGTGGCCCCGATCATCCAGGCATCCTTGTTGAAGCCGGTGTCACCCAACTGGGTTGTGCCAGTCTTCGCCGCAGAGGTCCGTCCCCCGGCAAGCTGGTTCTGGTTCGACCAGGCTGCGATAGGGGCCATCGCACTCATCACATTGTTCGCGACATTGGCGGCCACCCGACGTTGACCTGTGGTGGCGGTGTGTTCGTAAAGAACCTCGTTGTTCGAGGTTTCAACCTTCTCCACGAAGTAGGGGGCATGCCAGACCCCTTCGTCCGCGAGTGTTGCCAAAGCGATCGCCTGATCGAAGGGCCGGGACTCGTACTGTCCGAGAATGATGCCCTCATAGGGCTGTCCGCCGTTCTCGGTCAGGGTCGCAGGGAACCCAGGTAGTGATCGGGCCATGCCCAGCGCATGGGCCATGTCGGCGACATCCTGGGACCCATTGGCCAGATCCTGTTCCAGGCGGATAAAGCTGGTGTTGTGGCTGCGCTTGAGCGCCTCAGCGATGGTGCAGTAACCGCAGTCGTTCCCACTGACGTTGGTGACGGTCACGTTACCGGTCACGACGGGGGCTGAGGAATACATAGTGGTCAGTGGAATGCCTTGTTGAAGCGCGGCAGCCAGGCCGTAGATCTTGAATGTTGAGCCGGTCTGGATGGGGGCATTGGCGTAGTCCCATCCCGCCGCATCGTCACCACCGTAATAGGCACGAACGGCACCGTTGGACGGTTCAATGGAGACCACCGCTGAACGTAGTTTCTCGTCCTCTCCCTCGAAAAGCCGATTCACGTTATCGACGACCGCATTTTGGTTCCGGATATCGATTGTGGTGGTGATCCGCAGGCCCCGGGTATCCAGGTCCTCCTGTGTGATACCGATCTGTTCGAGCTCCGCCACCACCTGGTTCTTGATCAGCCCGTTGGCTCCGGTGGCTTCAACATAAGCCTGGTTCAGAGCCGGGTCAACGACCTCGGGGTACTCGGTGGCGTCCCGCTCCTCCGGAGAGAGGTATCCGGTGGCCACCATTCCGTCCAGAACATAGTTCCACCGTTGTTCAGCCTCTTCTCGATTCGTCCACGGATCAAGCTGACTCGGGCGTTGGATGGAGGCCGCCAACACCGCAGACTCGGCGGGTGTGAGTTCTGCGAGAGGCTTTCCGAAGTAGGCTTCGGAAGCAGCCGCGACACCGTAGGAGTTACGACCGAAATAAATGGTGTTCAGGTAAGCACCGAGCACATCGTCCTTCGACCACTCATTCGCCATCTTCGCACTGATGACGAGTTCCTTGAGCTTCCGCTCGTAGGAACGCTCATTACCAACGACCGCGTTCTTCACGTACTGCTGCGTGATGGTCGAGCCACCACCCGCGGAATCATCTCCGGTGATCTGCCCTTTAATCGCCCGGGCGAAACCACTCACGGAGAAGCCCGGGTTCGTGTAGAACTCCCGATCCTCGGCGGCGAGTACCGCGCCCCGCAACGACTCCGGGATCGCATCCAGATTCACCTGCTCACGGTTGCCTTCGGGCGGGACGATACGGGCGAGCTCGGTGGTGGAGTCCGAGGCGTAGATATTCGAGACCTGCTTGTTCACCAGCTCTTCAGGCTCCGGGACATCCGCCAGTATGTAGGCCGTCACGACCGCCACCACGGGGACGGCGATGAACAGCGCGAACGCGATCGCCAGGGACCAGACGATCCGGCGTCGACGGGGGGACCGGGGCGGTGTATCCACCTCGTCCTCGTCGTTGTTGTCCAACCGGTTGTTACTTGTCACCTTTGTGTCCACTCCATCGGATTGTTTCTGTTCACTTCACATGCATGAGGTAGTTGGTTCAGGGGCCCACCTCCCGGGCACTGAGTAGGTAATTCCAGCTACAGTCGGGGCAGACCTCGACGGTGTGCACGGTGAATTCCCGACCTGCATCAGCGAAACGCTCGATCTCCTCCACACTCCGGGCACTAGATGACATCTTCCCCAATGACTCACCAAATATCCACAGGACGATCCGGAGATCATCGGCGGCACAGATCGGACAGGGACGATCCACGGGCTGACCGTGAAAACGTGACGCTGCGAGAAGCCGGAAATCCGCGTCACACACGGAATCGCGGGACACCCGTCCCGCACGCCAGTCAGCCAAGAGACGACGGCGCGCCCACTGATGACTGACCTCACCGGAATAATTGACCACGGTGCCAGTCTATCCGCGTTCAACGATGCCCCATCGGACGGGACGGTAGGTGGAACCAGTCGAGACCCGAAAAATGGACACCTCCCAACACCGTTACTTTCGCGGTTGAACGCGGTTGAACAGAGCACTCGACCGGCTAGTGAAGCCCGAACAAAGCAAACATTACGCCCACATTAACTCCGCACCGACGACGCAGCGTATCCGTGCTAAATGACAATTACGCTACCATCAGCAAAAGCAGTTAAGATTGGGAATATGACTGCCGCAACCCCGATGGACATCGCCGCACAAATTCGGCCTGCCATGACGAAACTCTACGTAACCTACTTCCGCATGGCAGAGCAATCCGATCTCACAGGTCCTCAGCTAACCATTCTGACACGGCTCGCTGAACACGGAGCGTCCCGCATCAGTGAGGTGGCCCGTCAGGAGGGTATCCGGATGCCCACCGCGTCAAACGCACTGCATCAGCTTGAGCACCGCGGCATGGTGGAGCGCATCCGTGACACGAGTGACCGGCGCGGCGTCCGGGTCCAGCTCACTGAACTGGGACGCAGCGAACTCAAACGGGTCGGGGATGAGCGCACCACATACCTCGCCGACATGCTCTCTTCCCTAAGCACTGAGAAACTTGAGATTGCCGAGCAAATCATTCCCGTCATCAAGGAACTGGCCGAGCGCTATTCCGCCGACCAGAAGAACGCCTGATAATCACCGTCGACGGATGAGCGGCCGCCTTCCCGCGGCGGCACCGTGACCCGAGGTAGAGGACCGACCGAACGAATGCCAAAGAAGAACACCGCGTCGGGGGAAACCCCTTCGCCGATGCGGGTTCTCGTTGCCTGGCGGCCAGACGCCTCCGGTACTGAAGCAGTGGAGTTCGCTGCCTGGCTGGCACGGACCACACCTATCCAGGTACGGGCGGTCACCGCGTTCACCCGACCATGGCCGTCGTCTTCCCTCAGTCGGCTGGGCGGCAAATACAAGAAGTGGCGCAAGAAAGAGGCGTCCGCCTGTGAATCCCGCGTCCGCAAGGCCCTGACCGCTGCTGAGCTACCCGCCTCCATGTGGGATAAGACGGTGTCCGTCTTCGCCGAAGGTCCTTCGGAGACCTCGATCCTGACCCAGGCCGCCGAGGAGTTCCGGGCTGATGTGATTCTCCTCGGCTCTCACGGTTCGGCACCCAAGCGCCGATTCATGGCCGGGTCAACTGCCGACGCTCTTCTGCACTCATCTCCACGTCCCCTCGGGCTCACTCCACGCTCCCCGAAACTCTCAAGGCGCGGAGTGACACGAATCAACTGTGCATTCATCGACTCCGAGAATGACCGCAGCTTTCTCACCGACGCCGCCGACCTGGCATCCCGTTGGGCCGTACCATTACGCATTGTCTCCTTCGCACCCGAGGGCATCGCCGATTCTCCCGTGAAAAGCACCATCGATCTGGAATCGGAGATCCTGGTGGAGTGGCGGGAACACACCCTCGCGGTACTTGACCAGGCTCGGGATGCAGCCCTGGACCGGCACCCGGAGATTACCGTCGATACCGAAATAGGATCCGGTTGGGGGTGGTCCGGCGCTGTGGAGTCGGTGAAGTGGAGGAAGGGTGATCTGCTCTATCTCGGATCGGAGCACTTGGGATCCCTCGAACGGGTCTTCATAGGTTCCAACACGAATGAGATCCTCAGACATTCCCGGGTACCCGCGATCATTCAACCTGCACACGGCCGATGAACTCCACCCAGCACGCCGAGGAGACTCAACCCCGGCTATCGTCATAAAGGACCGAGGAACTTCGCTGAAACGTGGAAGGCTGGAATAACAAGTGAGCGACACCGGAACCGGGGGAGGCGACGGCGAGCAGAACAGGCGTATCCACCTCGACCCCGTGCTCGACAGTGCCCCCCGACGCGGCGCCTCTGATTTGGACTATGAGGCTGATCCCCTGCTGCGACTGGAACGCAACAATTCCTCGACACGGCAGGCCATCGTGTTCGCGCTCGCGGTACCTCCACTGACGTTTCTCACCGCATTCGTCATCGCGATGATTTCACGCGCCCACGGAGGCCCACTCTGTGACGCGGGAACGTCAATCTGGATCTGCTCCCGCACCTACGAGATCCTCTTCCCGGTTATACCGGGTCTGGTAACGCTGGGTGGAACCTTCGGCGCCGCCTACATCACCTACCGGCGCTGGGCGCGCTACGAACGCTGGCGCCCCTGGCTCGCCGCCCTCTGGCCTCTCATGCTCTTCTCCCTCGCATGGATCACCGGGGTGGGGACAATGGCCGTCATCGGTTCCTCCTAGAATCTCCTCGGGGGAGACCCTAGGGGGTGGCTTCGAGGGCAATCTCGAATTCGAGAAGCTCAGCCCCTGTCGCCACCGATTGCTTCTTCTCGCCGGAATGCGCCTTACGTGCATCACCGTCGCGCCATGCAACATAAGATTCCTCGTCCGCCCAACGGGTCACCACGAAATAGCGTTCCTCACCAGCGATAGGGCGCAGGAGCTGGAAGCCCTCGAAGCCAGGTGACTCGTCGACCACATGCTTCCGGGCCTCGAAGCGCTTTTCCAGTTCGCCCCCCTGTCCTTCAGGGACGGTGATTGCGTTGATCTTCACGATGCTCATACCCCCAACCTACTCCCGGAAGGCCCAGACCGCAGCCAGGAAGAACCGCCGCCGCGACAACCTCAACCGACTATGCAGAGCCGGATTCAGGCAACATCGACAGGCACCGACGGGCGACAGTCCAGGCAATGGGAACCAACCGTCGTATCCGCGCAGTCATCACAGATCAGAACCAGGCGACGACACGCACCATTCACGCAGTTCCGGTAGGTGTTGGTTCCCGCAGCACAATGGACGCAATGCCCGATCTGCACGAAGTTGTGGTCTGTGGCATCCCCGAACTCCAGATGCATACGACGGTCGAAGACGTAGAGCGATCCCTCCCACAGACCCTCATTTCCGAAAGTCTCCCCATACCGGACTATCCCACCGTCGAGCTGATAGACCTCACGGAAACCGCGTTTCAGGAGAAGTGCACTCAACACCTCGCAACGCACACCACCGGTGCAGTAGGTGACCACCGGCCGGTCCTTGAGATCATCGTATTTCCCGGACTCGATTTCCGAGATGAAGTCATGGGTCGTCTCCACATCCGGAATCACCGCTCCCCGGAATCTACCGATCCCTGCCTCCATAGCATTACGCCCATCGAAGAACACGACATCGTCACCCCTGGCCGCAACGAGTTGATTGACCTCTTCGGGTTTCAGGTGCACCCCACCACCGATGATTCCATCCTCGTCCACGTCGATGTCCTCCGGAGCCCCGAACGCAACCAGTTCCTCCCGAACCTTCACACTCAGACGAGGGAAATCGGCGGCCGATCCTTCGGAGAACTTGAACTCCATGTCACGGAATCCGGGATAGGAACGTGTCGCCCGGATGTAACGCTTGACCGAATCCAGCTCACCCCCAACCGTTCCGTTGATCCCGTGTCGGGAGATGAGGATCCGACCGGTGAGCTCGAGTGATTCGCACAGGGTGCGCTGCCACAGCATCACCGCCGTTGGATCAGAAAGCGGAGTGAAGCGGTAGTAGAGAAGTATCTTGCTGATGGCCACGATCAGGCAGTCTATCCTCCGGCGGAAAAATTTTCCTGCACACCCACTGCACTTTTTCGGATGAGTCAGTTAGCCTTGGCTAACCGGAGATCTTGCTGATCCACAGGAAAGGTCGTGACAGATATGTCTATGTCGTTGAAAAACATCATCTACCGAACCACGCTCAAGGCACTGTCAGCGGTGATGGGACGCACCATGGCCATGCCTACAAACCGGAATATCCGCGAGGAACTCGTACGGGCCACCGTCACATCGAACACGGAACTCGCGCCACAGTTGCGCCGCATCACCCTCCGAGCCGCCGGATTCAAGGGAATCAGCAGTGCAGGCCCTGACGAATACGTGGCCCTCATCATGCCCCCGGAGGGGAAGCGGCTCACCATGCCGGATGCCTCCATCCTGAATCCGCGGGCTGCAATCGCCGAAATGAACGAGGATGTGCGCCCCAACATGCGCTATTACACCATCCGCGAGCTCCACCCCGAGGACGGGGAGATGGTCATCGACATCGTCACGCACGGGGCTTCCGGACCCGGATCCGCATGGGCCCTCAACTCGGTGGCCGGGGATGAGGTCGGGGTACGTTTCCTCTCCGCCACCTACCGGGAGAACGTACTTCCACAGCTACTCATCGCCGATGCCACCGCTGTGCCCGCCCTGTCCGCCATCGTCGAATCACTTGACGAAGATGGGCGCACCCGGACCCACGTCATCGTCATCGCCGAATCCGACGACCTCCTGGCCCCCGGACTGGAAGACATACTCTCAGGTGTCGGCTCCTACACCCGCCTGACCACCCCCCTCGCCGAGGCTCCCACGGCAGGTGTAGCCGCTATATCCGGGCTACCCGTGGCCGTCGGAGAACTCTCTTATGCATGGATCTGCGGAGAGCAATCCATCGCAACATCGCTCCGGAGGCACCTGACCAAGGATCTCGGTATGGACCGTAGGTCGATCTTCTTCTCCGGATACTGGAGACTGGGTAAGGAGCGGAGCTGATTCGGTAGGGTCACCGTATGGACTCCATGCTGTTGCCCGTGGTCATTCTCGCGAGTGGGACACTCTTGGCCGGATACCGGGGGGTCGCCGAATTTCGGAGCCCCACCGCGCATCCACTACTTCCAGCGAGTCCACATCTTCGGTCGGTACTGTGGCTCATCGCAGCAGTGTTTTTCCTACTTTCACTGTGGATACTGGTACGGGGCCTGATCATCGCAGGGGTGGTTGTCGGCGTATGCGCCCTGGTCGTGTGTGTCATCGCGGATCAGCACATGACGCGGAGACACTGAAAAACGGGTTCCTGTAAATCTTTTCAAGTTCTAAGATGAGATAAAAATATTATTGATGAAGTCAATTTTTTAACCGGGTTTTTCTTCCCAGCTCCCCGGCAGCAGACGACCAGTACACGTCCCCAAACACCGGAAAGTCATGCCCGAAGGTCACGTCATCCATCGCCTCGCCGATCGCATCAACACCACGTTCAGCGATCGGGAACTCTCATTCTCATCACCCCAGGGACGGTTCGCCACCGAGGCGAAACGGATCACCGGCCACCGGCTCACCTATGCCGAGGCATGGGGCAAACAACTCTTCATTGACGTGGACACCGATGACCCCGAGCACATCATCCACATTCACCTCGGACTTATCGGCGGACTGAGTTTCGCCCCTCACGCCGCCCCGAAGGGCCAGGTCCGCCTCCGCATCACCGACGGAACAACCGCCGCTGACCTCCGTGGGCCGCAATGGTGCCGGTTGATCACCGACACCGAACGCGACGCAGCCGTCGCCAAACTCGGAGCCGACCCCCTGAGAGCCGACGCCGACCCCGGATCCATCTGGACACGGGTCCATCGTTCGAAGAAATCCATCGGAACACTCATGATGGATCAGACATTGTTCGCGGGCGTGGGCAACATCTACCGGGCCGAGGTGTTGTTTCGACTCGGCATTGATCCCCGCACACCGGGAAAAATTCTGGACCGCAGTGAGTTCGACGCCATCTGGACGGACCTCGTCCTACTCATGGCCGACGGAGTCCGGGAAGGCCGGATCGATACCGTACGACCCGAACACACCCCGGAGGCGATGCACCGGGAACCCCGGAAGGATGACCACGGGGGAGAGGTCTACGTCTACCGCCGTACCGGACAACCGTGCCACATCTGCGCCACTCCCGTAGCGACGACGGTACTGGATGGCCGCAACCTGTTCTGGTGCCCCGAATGCCAGGCGGGCACCTAAAACAATCCCTGGCCATACGCCGGGACCATCACGTATCCCGTAGAGATTCCCCGCGTTTGGATGATCGCCGAAGGCACCCCCTTCTATGGTTTTTGCCGCCAAAACCTGTACCCACTACTGAACATGTGATCTAATGCACTAAATAGCCAGATCATGTTCTCCCTCACATCGCCGCCGGACAATCATCTCTCGGATGCACCGGCACCGAAACGGAAAGACCTCCACCGCCATGAACGCACTCTTCCTCGCCATCATCGGCGTCGCCATGATGCTCGGGGGGTACTTTCTCTACTCCAGGTACCTCGGCTCACGGATCTACAAACTCAACGCTTCCTTCCGCACCCCGGCACACACCATGGAGGACGGCATCGACTATGTCCCCACTAACAAATATGTGCTCTGGGGACACCACTTCACGTCCGTCGCGGGCGCCGCACCTATCGTCGGACCAGCTATCGCGGTGATCTGGGGCTGGGTACCCGCATTCCTCTGGGTGACCATCGGCACCGTCTTCATCGCCGGGATGCACGATCTCGGAGCCCTGTGGGCATCCGGCAGGCACCGCGGCCAAACCATCGGTACCCTGTCCGGAAAGTACATCGGTCCACGGGGACGGAATCTCTTCCTGGTGATCATCTTCCTTCTTCTGCTGATGGTCAACGCGGCATTCGCCGTGGTCATCGCGAAACTACTGGTCACCACACCCACCGCCGTCATCCCCACCTGGGGTGCGATCATCGTCGCACTCCTCATCGGTCAGGCCATCTACCGCCTGAAGTGGAGCCTCCCACTGGTTTCCCTCGTCGGTGTCGTCACCCTCTACGCCCTGATGCTCATCGGTAACTCGATTCCCATCGTCCTCCCGGAGAGTATCCTCGGCCTGAATCCGAATGGCTTCTGGATAGTGGTGCTCTTCCTGTACGCCGGTATCGCCTCTCTTCTGCCGGTGTGGGTGCTGCTCCAGCCCCGTGACTACATCAACGGACTGCAACTGTTCGTCGGACTCATCATCCTCTACGGATCGGTGGCACTGTCCCTCCCGACCATCGTCGCCCCCACATTCAATACAGCGCTACCCGAGGCCACCCCCTCCATGATCCCACTGCTGTTTGTCACCATCGCCTGCGGCGCAATCTCCGGATTCCACGGCATGGTCTCATCCGGGACCTCATCCAAGCAGATCGACAAAGAGACCGACGAGCGTTTCGTCGGATACTTCGGCGCGGTCGGGGAGGGCCTGCTCGCCCTCGGCGCGATCATCGCCACCTGCGCCGGTTACCAGACGATCACCCAGTGGCGTGAGGTCTACTCCGCATTCGGACAGGGCAGTGTCAGCGCATTCGTGGAGGGCGGGTCCGGGATCATCAATGCCGGGCTCGGACTACCCACCGGCCTTTCGGCCACAATCCTCGCAACGATGGCGGTGCTCTTCGCCGCCACGACGATGGACACGGGCGTCCGACTTCAGCGTCTCGTCGTTCAGGAGATCGGTGATCACCTCGGTGTGAAGCTGACCAACATTGTCGCCACCATCATCGTCCTCGTCGTCGCACTCGGCCTCACATTCTCCTCCGGTGGCGACGGCTCAGGTGGGCTCGCCATCTGGCCCTTGTTCGGCACGACGAATCAGCTCATGGCATCCCTGACCATGTCGATTATTTGCATTATCCTGATCCGGCTGCGACGGCCCTACAAGGTGGTACTCGTCCCGATGGTGTTCGTCATGGTGGTCTCCGTCTGGGCGTTGGTCATCCAACTCGGTGCGTTCTACACAGCCGGAAACTGGATGCTGCTCATCCTCGACCTCATCATCCTGGTCGCCGCGGTCTGGGTAGTCGTCGAGTCCATCCGCGCAATGCGGACCGCCCTGCAGACTCCACCGGTGACCGACGCCGAATTCGATGAAGCAACCGAGGTCCGGGACGAACCCGACGCTCACGCGAAAGTCCACTGACGTGGGCTGGTTCGCCGACCTGCACGCCCGCAGCCGTGCGCTGGCCGACGGCTTGGCCGAATTCTATGCCGGGCCGTACCGGGTATCGCTCCAGCGCGCGGCCCGAGACGAAGATGATCTGTTCATGATGCTCGTCATGAGCGAGGCACTCGGTGTCCCCAACCCCGCCAGCTATCACACCCTCGAACTCCTACCCGTCATGTACGACCGTTTCCATGAATGGCACCGACGTATGGGCATGGAACATTCACCCGTCGAGGGATTGTCATGCTGCTGAACCTCATTGATACCCGCCGCGTGGTGTTCTTCGGAGGAAAGGGCGGGGTGGGTAAAACCACACTGGCCTCAGCGACCGCAATGGCTCTCGCCCGACACGGGCGACGTGTACTGCTCGTTTCCACAGATCCCGCACACAATCTCGGGCATCTCTGGGGCATCCGCATCGGAGATGCCGTGACGGAACTCGACACCCGCCTATCCGCCGTGGAGATTGATCCCGCCGCCACGACCTCAGCTCACCTCGCCCGCGTCGAGGACACTATGCACAGGATGATGCCCCGACATCTCCACTCCGAGGTGTCCAGACACCTCAAATTGTCCGCGAACTCCCCCGGAACACACGAGGCTGCGATCTTGGAACGCATCGCCCGGATCGTGGACGAAGCTGTTGGTGAGTGGGACCACGTCATCATCGACACAGCGCCGTCCGGACACACGGCGCGGCTCATGGCACTACCGGAGATGATGGCAGCCTGGACGGACGGGCTCTTGGGTCGCCGGGCAAAGGCCGAGAAACTCGCCGAAGCAGCCGACGCTCTGGGGCGAGAAAGCCGGCGCGAACGTGACCTCATCGGGGGACAAGGCTCAACCGGCACCGAGACGGATCCCGTCCGTCTCCGCAATGAACGACTACGTGCGATCCTGGAGCAGCGTCGCAGCCTCTTCGACCGTTTCCGGCGAATCCTCACCGCCCCGGACACCTGCACCTTCATCATCGTGCTCACCGCGGAACGCATGCCGGTGCTGGAGACGGTCGAGCTGTGCACAGAGCTCACCAGAACCGGAGTGGATGTCGCGGCCGGGGTTGTCAATCGGCGCTCGCCACGGGATCAGGGAGAGTTCCTCGCCGCGCGTGCAACTCTGGAGGAGGAATTCATCCGTCAACTACATTCCCATTTGACAGGGCTCCCGATCATTGAGCTCCCGCTGCTTCCCGGGGAAGCGGCATCACGGTCAGCGCTGGAGGAGATCGGTCGCCGACTGTAACCAGCCGGATGATGGAGTTCCCCGTTTGTTGTTCCGAAATCCCGGCCTACCTGACCTGGCTTACCTGAGCGGTGTCCGGAAACAGTACACCGCGGTGCGCTCTCCGCCATGGACCATCAAGCGACCTATGGAATCGAGCGCCACCTGACAATTTCCAACGCAAACCATTCAAGGCCTTGGAACTTAGGGAAGGTTGAGCTAATTTTAGGCAGAGACGTGGGTGACCTCTCTCACTGTGATCAGATGCGCTTAACAATGATCGACAAACCAGCCAGCCCCAGTCGATCCCCCCGGACCGGCCCGAACCAAGGATGAAAACCACCGTGATCATCGTTCCCCGTGACATCGACTGGATGTTGGAGTTCACCTCCGGCCCGACCTTCCACGGCGCGATGCAGCTTTTCTCGACCGGCAGGGACCCGTTGGAGAACTGGCCGGTACTTGATCGTGCGGAACTCGCCTCAATGCCTGCCCGTTCGGAGCGTGGTGAGGCGGCACTGACTCTTGCAACAACTGGACACCACGTTCCCGTGACCTGCCTCGAAGAGGCACTCTTGCATCTGTGGGCCGTCGAGGAACTGCTTGCGACCGATGCCGCCACCGGAGTGACCGCACTTCATGCACCCCGTACACATTGCGCGCTTGACCAGCTCCGGCTCTTCTGTATCGCCCTCTCCGGGGTCCTGTTTGAACAGCGTCTACTGTTCTGGTTGATTTTTAACGACGAGGGCAGCATGGACTACCGGATCAACGGCGAAACCTACATCATGGGCCGTGGTGAACTCGGTATTCCGTGGGAGGTCGCGGTCAACGGTGAGTTACCGTTCCAGTTCGGAGAACTGTTCGACTCGCTCGTTCCCTGCCGTGACACGGTTCGCTGGGACCCGTGCCTGAGTTTCTACCCGGTGGGAAAACTGGACCTGTTCTTCACCGGTAGCCCCACCTCACAACCGTGGCTAACCGATACGGCGAGCAAGTTCCTCACCCGCCTAGCTGATCCCCGAGTGTGGCCCACGCTGACTGATCTGACCCGCTGTGACCCATACTTCTTCTTCGCGGCTTACCGCGGACACGCACTCAACCGGATACTCGATGAGGGAACCCCTCTCACAGTCGCTCTCAGTGTCATCGAGCAGCGGGTACCGGACCACGGCCCGGAGGAACTGTATCTGCGGCGACTCATGGAATACCTTGCACACTCCATCAACTCCGAGTGGACGTTCGCGTCACTCCTTGACGGCGGTGAGTGAGGGACCGACGGCACCTTCCACTGCTGGACAAGCACGATCAGCAGCACACACCACAAAGTCGCCGTCATCCGGGGTGATGCGTAGCTCCCAGATGACGGCGATTGAGATGGTGCGTATGGTACAGCGGGCTATTTCACCACGATGTTGATCAGTCGCCCGGGCACAACAATCTCCTTTACCACGGTTTTTCCTTCGATGTGCCCGGCCACGTTGGATTCTGCCTGTGCGGTGGCGATGATTTCCTCCTTCGTTGCATCCACGGGAACGGTGATCCGACCCCGGACCTTCCCGTTGACCTGAACGGGGAGTTCGACGGTGTCATCGGTGAGCCACTTGTCGACGAAAGCGGGGAAGTCCGTGTAGGTGATGGTATCGGTGTGCCCGAGACGCTTCCAGAGTTCCTCCGCGATGTGCGGCGCGATGGGCGCGACCATCTGCACGAGGGGCTCCACGGCGGCACGCGGCGTACCCGATGATGGGTAAGCCTTGGTGAGATGGTTGACGTACTCGATGAGCTTGGCCACCACAGTATTATCCCGTAGTTCGGCGTAATCTTCCCGGACTCCGGCGATGGTGCGGTGCAGGGCACGATTGTCATCATCGGTGAGCTCCGCGTCGGTCACGATCACGGCACCGGTATTCTCGTCTATTGCGAGACGCCACAGACGCTGAAGGAATCGGTGCGCACCGATGACGTCCTTCGTGGCCCAGGGCCGCGAAGCGTCGAGCGGGCCCATCGCCATCTCGTAGACGCGCAGTGTGTCCGCTCCGTAGTTGTCGCAGATCTCGTCCGGCGAAACCGAGTTCTTCAACGACTTGCCCATCTTTCCGTACTCCCGGTTGACCCTTTGACCACCGTGGAAGAACTCGCCGTCGATCTCCTCAACCTCGGCCGCGGGCACGTAGACGCCACGGTCATCGGTGTAGGCGTAAGCCTGGATGTATCCCTGATTGAACAGGTGGCGGTAGGGTTCCAGCGAACTGACATGACCGAGATCGAACAGAACCTTGTGCCAGAACCGGGAGTACAGCAGGTGGAGCACGGCATGCTCCACCCCGCCGACGTAGAGATCGACGCCACCCGGGTCCTGCGCACCGTGTTCCGCTGGGCGCGGTCCGGTCCAGTAGGCTTCGTTCTCCGGCGAGCAGAATATCTCGGCATTCGTCGGGTCGATGTACCGGAGCTGATACCAGGACGACCCCGCCCACTGGGGCATGACGTTGGTGTCACGGGTGTAGGTTTTCGGCCCGTCCCCGAGATCGAGTTCGACCTCAACCCAATCGCCGGCCTTGGCGAGCGGCGGGTGCGGCTCACTGTCCGCGTCCTCCGGATCGAAGGACACCGGGCGGTAGTCATCCACCTCGGGCAGCTCGACGGGAAGCATCGACTCGGGCAGGGCGTGCGCGACGCCGTCTGCGTCGTACACGATGGGGAAGGGTTCACCCCAGTACCGCTGGCGGGCGAAGAGCCAGTCACGGAGCTTGTACTGGATCGTGCCCCGGCCGCTACCCTGCTCCTCAAGCCAGGCAATGGTCTTCGCCTTGGCCGCCGCGAGCCCGAGGCCGTTGATATCCAGACCATTGTCGTTCGCAGAGTTCACGGCCGTTCCTTCGCCGGTGAAGGCGGCCTCGGTGATGTCACCACCGGAGACGACCTCCAGGATGGGCAGCCCAAAAACGGTAGCGAACTCGTGGTCTCGGTCGTCGTGGCCGGGAACCGCCATGATCGCACCGGTCCCGTAGCCGGTGAGCACATAGTCCGCGATGAACACCGGAACCTGCGCACCATTGACCGGGTTCGTGGCGTAGAAGCCGGTGAACACACCGGTCTTCTCCTTGTTCTCCTGACGCTCGAGGTCCGACTTCGCGGCGATGGCCGAACGATATGCGGCGACGGCCTCGGCGGGTGAAGCCTGGCCGTAGGTCCAGCGCTCGTCTATCCCCTCGTAGGTACCGGTGCCCTCGGCGACGAGGACATCGACCAACTCATGCTCGGGTGCGAGCACGACGTAGGTGGCGCCGAAGAGGGTGTCGGGGCGGGTGGTGAACACGTCGATGGGATGCCCGGCGGCGTCGAAGGTGACCTCGGCTCCACGAGAACGGCCGATCCAGTTGCGCTGCATCGACTTGACCTTCTCGGGCCAATCCAGAAGATCGAGATCATCGATGAGGCGATCCGAGTAGGCGGTGATCCGCATCATCCACTGGGAGAGGTTCTTGCGGAAGACAGGGAAGTTGCCGCGCTCGGACTTACCGTCGGAGGTGACCTCCTCGTTCGCCAGCACTGTGCCGAGTCCGGGGCACCAGTTGACGGTGGAGTTGGAGCGGTAGACCAGCCGGTAGGCGTCAACGACTTCAGCACGCTGCACACGGTCGAGGGTGGCGAAGTCGGAGCTACCGAACTTCTCCACCAATTCAGTGGGCACGGGGAGTTCGCCGGATTCGAGCAGCGGGATAAGCTCGCTGATCAGGCGGGCCTTACGCTGCGCCGGATCGAAGAAGGAGTTGAAGATCTGCAGGAAGATCCACTGCGTCCAACGGTAGTAGTCTGTGTCCGTCGTGGCGATCACGCGCCGCCGGTCGTGACCGAGGCCGAGGCGGCCGAGCTGGCGTTCCATGTTGTCGATGGATTCCTGCGTCTTGATCCGCGGGTGGGTTCCCGTCTGGATCGCGTACTGCTCGGCGGGCAGCCCGAAGGCGTCGTATCCGAGGGTGTGCAACACGTTCTTGCCGAGCATGCGGTTGAAGCGGCCGTAGACGTCGGTGGCGATGTAGCCGAGGGGGTGTCCGACGTGCAGCCCCGCACCCGAGGGGAAGGGGAACATGTCCTGCACGAAGAGCTTGTCCTCCGGCAACTCCGCGCCGTCCGCCGGGGCGAGATCCCCGACCGGGTTCGGCGCGTTGAAGGTGCCGTGTTCACGCCAGTGGTTCTGCCAGGTGCGTTCAATGCTGCCCGCCAGCTCCGCGGTGTAACGGTGTGCGGGAGTCTCGCTCGGTTTAGTCATAGAGCACAGTCTATAGCCGTCCCGCACGTCGATCAGCACAGGCCGCGACCCGGCTACCTATCGACTACCCATTGGCGCCGGAAACCGGCTCAGCAACGGGGGAGTATCGCCGCAAGCATGGCCGGAATGCGTACGGTGTCTGGGATCACATGCCGCAGGTTCAGGGGATCCACACAGCGGATCTGATTCTTGAGCTGTACACCGGTGACGACGCCCGGGGTCTCAGGCACCGTCGGGGGTTGGGGAACCGGGTCCGCGGGAACCACTGCGGCGTGAACGTCACGGGTGAGCTGTGCAGGTGGGCCATAGGTGCGCGCGGCGGCTGTCCACCCGTTGCCATAGGTCCCGGTGGCGTTGATCGTGCCGTCATCGGACCAGCCGAACTTCGTGGCCCAGGCCCCCGGAAGGGTAGCTGTACCGTAGTTCTGTGGATACCCGTCTGCGGCAACCGGAGTTGCGGCGGCCATGGCATCGATGATCGGCAAGGCTGTCGGATCGTTCCGGATGGCGGTCAGGAAGTGGACGACGTCATCGGTGGTCGTCGTACCCCAGCCCCAGTTCGGACCCGCTTGGCTCCGCCGCAGTCCGAAACGGTTTATGGTGTCGGCGATTGCCGTCGGATACTTCGCGGAGAGCCGCGATGCCGCCAGGTCGTCGGACGTTCGAATCATGTGTGTGACGGTATCCCGATCCACAGGGTCTCCGGCAGCGAGCACGCCGTACGCGAGGTAGAGCTTGGCGAGGGAGAGTGCGGGGCCGGTGCGGTCTCCTCGGACACTGAACACCGTGCCGTCACTGTTACGTACCGTGATTTCGGTGCGGTCCGGAACCAGCCAGGGCGTGACGGTAAGAGCTCCAGCCGATGGAACGGTAAAGAGCGTGCCGACGGCCACCAGCACTGTAACTAATAGTGTTCGGGTTTTCATCACCGCCACATTTTAAGCTCCCCACCCATAAAGACAATGGATATTAACGCTGAATGATGGTTTTTGATGGTTCCACGACACAACACACCTGTGTCCCACGACAAGAAAAGCCCGGTCCGGAGCCTTGCGGGTACCGGGCCGGGCGCAGGGGCCATACGTCGATGAATGCCTAGATCCTGGCGTCGAGCTCCTCGTCCTCTTCGATGACGTCGACCTCGTAGCCGAGGGTCTCCTGCTGTTCAGCACGGGAGATCTGCCCCTTGGCTAGTTTGTTCACCACCATCGCAATCGCGCCGTCACCGGTAACGTTGCAGGCCGTGCCGAAGGAATCGATGGCGATGTAGGCGGCGATCATCAAAGCGACCTGATCGTCATTGAAACCAAGCATCGAGGCCAGGAGACCGGTTGCGGCCATGATCGCACCACCAGGGACACCCGGCGCGGCCACCATTGTGATGCCCAGCATCAGGATGAATCCGATCGCCATCGCAAAGGTCAGTTCCATGTCGTTCATGTACATGATGGCGAAGGCGAACAACGAGATCTTGAGCATGGACCCCGAGAGGTGAGTGGTTGCGCACAGTGGAACCGTGAACCCTGCCACCGTCGGAGCGACGCCGTTACGCTTGGTGCACGCGTATGTGACGGGGATGGTGGCCGCAGACGACGAGGTACCGAGTGCCGTACCGTACGCGGGCAGCATGTTCAGGAAGGACCGCACTGGATTCCGGCCCGAGACTCCTCCCGCGATAGCGAACTGGACGACCAGGAGGATGAAAGTCATCAGAATCGCGATGACGATAACCGTACCGAAGGACGTCAGTGTGGAGGTCAGGTTGCCATTCATGCCCATCGAGAGGAAAAGACCGAAGATGAAGAGCGGAAGAAGCGGAATGATGAAGCGGGCGATGACGCGCATGATCACGCGTTCCAGATCGCGAACCGTATGGTAGAGCGTATCGCTCTTGACCGCGGTCATCGCTACACCGAGAGTAAAGGCCAGCAGCAGCGCCGTCATCACCCCGAACGGTGCGGGCATGTCGATGCTGAAGTAGCCACTCAACGCACCCTCTTCGACATCCATCGCCTCTACCATCGGCTGGTGGTGCAGCAACGACGGATACAGCAGAGCCGAGGCCCCGAACGCGAGCAGACCCGCAAACACCGTTGATCCGTAGGCGATGCCGGTGGTGATCGCGAGCCACTTGCCCGCACCACGTCCAAGCCCTGCAATGGCCGGTGTGATCAGTGCAAAGATCAACACCGGGATGAAGAATCCGAGGAAGCTTCCGAACAGTCCGTTGAAGGTTACGAAGACGCGTGCGAGCGACTCCGGGAAGAAGAAGCTGCAGACGATGCCGAGAATAATCGCGACAACGATCTTGAACAGCAGTGAGGAAGACAGTTTTTTCAGGTCCATGTGCCCTACCTAGGTCGGTGGAGTTCCGGTACACCGCACCGCTGTTCCATGACGACAGCGCGGGACGGATCGAAGGAACCCGACGCCAGCGACGTCCACTGACCGGAAAACCGGCGCGGGCATACAGGCGTGGGCTGAGCCGGAACTGTGGGAAGCCATACACCTTCCACAGAATTCCGGCATCTGGCCCTTACGATACGGGATGATGACCAGCCCACACCAATGATTTTGCTGTGGAGTTGCCGACGGGCACCCGTGTGGTCACACCCGACCGTTCCACTGGGCAACCGATCTCCCTGGACTCCGGGGTTTAGACTGAACCCCATGATCGTGATTCCCGTCCTTCTCCTCGTTCTGGCCCTCACACTGCTCGTGACAGGCGTGCTCGGGTGGACACGAAAGCTCCCCGGCAACCCCATCATCGGCATTCGCGTTGCAGAGGTACGTAAATCCCGCGACGTCTGGAATCTCGCGCACCGGGCGGCGGGGCCACTGTGGATCGCGGGTGGAATCCTCCTACTTGTCGGTGCCGTCATCAGCTTCACTGCGTCCGGATGGATGTGGCTTTTCCCGGTCGGAACACTGATCGCGGCCCTTGTCTTCACCGGGGCGGGGGCTGGACTCGGGGCACGAGTCGCCGCGGCAGCAGACGTCGCGGCGAACCGGAGTTCCGGAGGCGGTGGGGGGTGCTCATCCGGTGGGGGGTGCTGTGGCGGAGGATCCGAGAGTCAATCCGAGACGCCGATTGCAGAGGTAGACCTTGATGCCGTTCGGCGTGCCGCCAGCCAGGCCGACGGAAGCTAGAAATACCCGTGTCAACCCCCGACTTCATCCTCGATCTCCGCAGGAAAATCGGTCACGCCCCACTCTGGTTGCCTGGGGTAACAGCGATCGTTCTGCGGTCTTCGGTCCCCGAAGGCGAAGGCATACCTCCGGAGGTGTTGCTCGTCCGACGCGCCGACACCGGGGCCTGGACACCTGTCACCGGCATCGCCGATCCCGGTGAACAACCCGATGTGACTGCGCTTCGTGAGATCGCGGAAGAAACTGGTCTCCAGGCAAGGGTTGAGCGAGTGCTGTGGGTACGAGCCGTTGGTCCCGTCACCTACCCCAACGGGGATGTAGCCTCCTACATGGACACTGCGGTGCTGTGTCGACCCATATGCGCTTCTGCTGAGGTTTACCCGGCGGATGAGGAGAATACGGATGCCCGCTGGTTTGCGGTGGATCACCTGCCCGAGGTGTCGGAACGATTCAGGCAGACGATTGCAGCGGCCCTCGAAAACAGCCCGACCCGAATTGGCCTCCCCTCCAGATAGTTCACTGTATCGTGTACTATTTGAGAATGAGCCATATTGAAGCCCACGAACAGGCGCTTGTTAGACTAGGAAAGGCGCTTGCCGATCCCACTCGTTGCCGCCTCCTCCTCGCAATTTTGGATGGAAACCACTATCCGGCGCAGCTCGCCGAGCAATTAGAACTGTCGCGGGCGAACGTCTCCAACCATCTCGCCTGCCTCCGTGACTGTGGCCTCGTCCACACCCACCCCGAAGGCCGCAAAGTCCGCTACACCCTCGCCGGTCCCGAACTTGCTGCGAGCCTACGCAACCTCACCCGCGTTGTCCTTACCGTGTGCGAGGACCGGAACACCTGCCTCAACGAGATTCCCGCAGAGGTGAGCCGATGAGCGACGCATGCTGTGGCGGTGGGAACACCACACCGCCCCCGACGACAACCGACCTTCTCACCGATCGAAATACGCAGTCCATCCCCTGGTGGCGAGACACCGGCCTCATGGTGCCCGTGTTCTCAGGCATGGCCCTGCTCCTCGGGCACCTGCTACATCCCTTCCTGTTTTGGGTCGCCCTGGCACTGGGAGGATGGTCATTCATCCCACAATCGATACGGAAGCTGATCACCGGCCAGCCCGGCGGCCGACTCGGCATCGGCCTCCTGATGACTGTCAGCGCTGTGGGTTCGGTCACACTCGGTTACGTCGGCGAAGCCGCCGCCCTGGCGTTCCTCTTCTCCATCGCCGAGGCACTCGAGGAGAAGGCGATGGAGAAGGCCCGCTCAGGACTCCGTAGCCTGGTCAGCCTCATTCCGGAAACCGTGACAGTCCGCCGGGGACAGCTCACCGCGACGATCAACATCACTGATCTCATCGTAGGTGACATCATCATTGTTCGACCCGGAGAGCGTGTCCCGACTGACGGCACCGTCACAGGTGGCAAAGGCGCACTCGACACATCTGCGGTAACCGGTGAATCCATACCCGTGATGGTCAGCACCGGAGACCTCGTACCCGCCGGGTCGATAGCCGTGTCCTCGCCCCTCGAAATCACCGCAAACGCCCCCGGCACCGATAATTCCCTCACCACGATCGTCTCCATCGTCACCCGCGCACAGGCCGAGAAGGGCTCACGAGCCCGCATAGCGGACAGAGTTGCCCGACCACTCGTACCGGGGGTGCTCCTCGTAGCAATCGCCATCGCAGCAGTCGGTTCAACCATCGGAGATCCCGCCGTCTGGATCGAACGCGCGCTGATCGTGCTCGTCGCTGCCTCACCCTGTGCACTCGCCATAGCGGTACCGGTCACCGTCATCTCCGCAATCGGGGCGGCCAGTCGTTTTGGTGTCATCATCAAGTCTGGTGCCGCGTTCGAGCGTTTCGGTGCCGTCAACCGCATCGCCTTCGACAAAACGGGCACACTCACCCGCAACACACCGACCGTGGTGTCCGTCGATGGCCCCCCGGACCTTCTCACTCTCGCCGCCGCAGTGGAAAAACACAGCACCCACCCGCTTGCCGTAGCGGTCACGGCAGCCGTAGCAGAGGTCGATATCCCCGATGCGCAGGATATTGAGGAACATCCTGGACAAGGAATCAGTGGGCATATCGACGGACGCCGCATCACCGTAGGCAGCCCCCGCTTCAACCCACCTGGCGCACTGCAGCACAGGGTGGACGAGCTCGAGTCGGATGGACGGACAGTCATAGTGGTATGCGCCGATGATGCCGCTATCGGCATCATCGGCATCATCGATTCTCTCCGTGAAGAAGCCCCGGACACGATCACCGCACTGCACCGCATGGGTATGCAGGTGACGATGCTCACCGGTGATAATCTCCGTACCGCCTCCGCCGTCGGCACCGACTGCGGGATCCGGGACATTCGCGCCGAACTCCTGCCTGTAGATAAGGCTGCGGTGGTCAGCGGGTCAGGTTGGGCCATGGTGGGCGACGGCATTAACGACGCACCCGCTCTCGCATCGGCCGACATTGGGATAGCGATGGGAACAACGGGGACTGACGCAGCAATTGAGTCCGCTGACATCGCTTTCACCGGACACAGCCTCACTCTGCTCCCCCGTGCGCTCGCCCACGCACAACGCGGACGGCGCATCATGACCCAGAACATAGCCCTCGCCCTCGCCGTGATTCTCATCCTTCCACCACTGGCGCTGACCGGTGTGCTCGGACTGGCAATGATCGTGTTCATCCATGAGGCAGCCGAGATCGTCATCATCATCAATGGCTTACGTGCCTCACGGACAGCCGCGTCCCCCGTACACAACCCTGCAGAGAGAATGGTCTCTCCATAATCAGAATCAGCGGGGCCGATACCCCTATCTCGGCTCGAAGGTGACGTCCGCGACATATCAGGCGGGGGAGACAGAAGGGGGTAAATCCGTCCGCGGGCACACGTAAATGGACACAGACATGAAGCCGCGAGTAACCAGCAAAAAATGCCGAACATATCGCATTTGACCGGCTCAGCGCCCCGACTTCCCCTTAACGCCGTTCAATTCGTTATTGCGAAACCCTTATGCCTACTTGTAATAGAGGCAAGCCGTCCCTAATGTAGGCTTCGCTTACCTTATCCAAACGGGCGGGTTTACCCACACCGCGAGACCACGTCTGATCGGCCTGAGTTGCCCCGCCTGTTCCCCTACCAAGGAAGACCGTGCACTCATGAAGCAACATCACTCTCGTACCATCGGAAAGCGCGCCATCGCGACCGTCCTCTCAGCGTCCCTCATGACGACCGGCGTCATCGTCGCCACTCCACAGATCGCGGGGGCCCAGGAAAACCAGCCCACGAACAACACCGCATCTGCGTCAACGCTTCCGGAGAAGTCCGTGACCGGAGAGTCCCCCAAGAACGCGGGTAAGATCACTGGTGGAAAGCTCAGCCATGACCAGAAGGTCCTTCCCGGAGGTCTGCTCACGGTCAAAGGTTCCGAGTTCGAGCAGCGTCAGGATGTGACGCTCACCTTCAAGCTCAACGATGGCGAATTGGCGTTCCCGAAAAATCAGACGGGCACCTCGGTCACTCCTTCCAGTAGGGGATCGGTCGAGCTCCAGTCCGAATACTTCCCCGATGCCGACGGAAACTTCACAGCCACCGTCCGTGTTCCTGAGAACCTCGAAAAAGGCTACTACTGGGTCCGTGTACTCGGATCAGAACCCACAGTCTCAACCTACGGCTGGTTCGAGGTCGTTGAGAAGTTGCCCGAGGACAGCGAAGAAACCCCGGCCACTCAGCCCACCGTTACCGCAGAGAACGGGTACAAGTCCTCGCGCAGTGGTTCCATCAGGATTCCTGTAAAGATCACCGGTTTCCCGGCAAACACCGATCTCATACCCTTCGTCAATGATACGGAAGCGAAGTGGTCAACGGGTCGACATAAGTCAAAGACCATCACCACTGATGAGAACGGTACGGCCGAAGGTACAGCCTACGTTTCATCGAAGGAGGGGCTGAACGCCGGTGTTCCGGTTGTTGTCAAGGTCCAGGCCAAGGATGAGAATAAGACCAGCGCCGTCTCGAATGAGGTCATCGTTAATCCGTCGGTGAAGATTCTCTCGAGCACCGTTGATGGCCTCGATGACTCAGCTCGGAACTCCACCGTCAAGGTTCAGGTTGTCGGCCTCCCCAAGGACGCATCAGTAACTTTCGTCGGTGTCGGTGAAACCAACTTCCTGACCGGCGATCAGAAGGGTGTCTCCAACGATGATTCCCTCGCTGAGATCACGGACGTGAAGATTCCCGGGAACGAGGACCTACTCGGCAAACCGATCACCATCAAGTACACGGTTGATGGAAATGAGCGCAGCTCCGAAACGTACTACACCGTCACACCCGACAACTCCCTCTTCGGCACGGATAAGTACACCGTGGAAAAGGCTGAACTCGACCCCGGCCTGTACCAAGTTCGGTTCAACCACAACAACGGCAAGCTGTATGTTGCCCGGACTGACCGTTCCTCCAACAAGGCCGGTACGCGCCTCATGATCGTCAATCCGGACACCCTCAAGGTTGAGAAGGAGATCGAGCCCAAGGCGACCGGCGACAATAACGCCCAGGTCTTCGGTGTCGGGCTTGATCAGAAGCGTGATCGTGTATGGACCACAAACTCGACAGCCGACTCCGTCGCGGTCTACGACGCCGACCTCAATCTGATTCACCAGTTCCCTGCCGATGTCGTTTCTCATGGCCGTGACGTCGTGATCGACGAAAACACTGGCCTCGCTTACGTCGGTTCACCGCGTTCCGATGCCGAGTCCCTCACCGTGTTCAACGCTGAGACCAAGACCTACAAGCAGCTTCCGACCCCCGGTTTCTCCGGCGCGATGACACTACGTCTGGATCAGGAGACCGGAGACCTCTACAGCGTCTCCCAGAGTGCTCCGAAGGCAGTGAAGGTGAACGTCCGGACCAAGGACGTCGAGGTTTACGATCTCCCCGAGGACAAGGTTGGTCGCGCATCCGGGCTGGCCATCGATCCGGCGACCGGTTACCTCTACATCGCCAGCCAGGACACCCACAACGTGGTGGTCTTCGACCCGGCAAAGAAAGTCGTTGTCGCTGACATTCCCACCGGTGACCAGGCTCTGTCCGTGGTGTACAACCCCGTGACCAAGCGGATTTACACCGCCAACCGTACAGCCGGCACCGTCACCGTCATTGATCCCAAGACCAACGAAAAGGTCGCGAACCTCGATGCCGGGATCTACCCCAATGATCTTGAGGTTGATAACAAGGGCCGGATCTTCGTCACCAACAAGGTGAGCCGTACCGGTGCTAACAAGGACGGATTCTTCCGATTCACCCCCGTCGAGACAGCACCGGCACCGACGACCACCTCGTCCACACCGGCACCGACGACCACCTCGTCCACACCGGCACCGACAACGACCTCGTCCACACCGGCACCGACGACCACCTCGTCGACATCGGCAACGACGACCGTCTCGTCCTCAGCGGAAACACATCTGCCGAAGTTCCTGACCGGATTCCTGGTCTCATTCGGCGTTGTCAGTGGCCTGGCAGCCCTGTTCGGATTCCTGGCTAAGATCGGGATCATTCCGGTCCATGTCCTACCGGTGGAACTCCGTAACCTGCTTCACATGTAGTTCCCCAGAGGTCCACTCCGACGATCCACCCTGACCTGGCCGGAAAAGTTGCCCCGTCTGCATGCATCCGATATGCGGCGGGCAGCGGATTCCGGCCAGGTTTGGTACCGGTCGTCGTAGTGACCGATGAGCTGATCCCGGTTGTACCCTGCACCCGGTATCTGCATCTTCGGCCACTGAATCACCGCCGAAAACCGATAACGAGGAGTTCAAAAAATGAAACGTCGCGCCTTCTTACGCGCCGGAGTACTCGCATGCGCTGCAGCACTCGGCCTCACCGCCTGTGGCGGCGACGGTGGCTCTGGATCAAACCCCACCGTAGAGACGCGGACGGTCACCGATGTCGAGGGGACGAGCGTTGACGTTCCGGTATCCCCCCAGCGTGTCATCGCTCTGTCAGAGCCGACACTGGACGGTCTCCTCGCACTGGGTGTCACTCCTGCCGGTGCGGTCGCAGGCCGAGGACAGAGTGACATCGCCGGTTATCTCCGGGAGCAGGCCCAGGGCGTCCCGCTCCTGGGTAACGTCGCGCAACCGAACTTCGAGGCTATCGGCGCCGCCAAGCCTGACCTGATCCTCGTCGATGGCACGAGTATCAACAATAATCCTCCGGTTATTGAGGCCCTACGTGCGATTGCACCAGTGGTGTACACGGGTTACGCCGGTGGCGACTGGCGCATCAATTTTCGCCACATCGCCGACGCCATGAATATGACGGACGCCGCTGAACAGGTAATCGCGGATTATGACGCCCATGTCGCCGAAGTCAAGGCGCTCCTCACGGATTATCAGGACTCCACCTTCTCCATCGTCCGATGGCAGGGTAACTCTGCGGCGCTGATTCTCAAGGAGCTGCCTGCCGGCATCGCTCTCGAGGATCTCGGGTTGCATCGGCCCCCGAATCAAGACAGGAGGGGACGAGGCCACTCAGAGCCGGTCTCCCAGGAGAATCTCCGGGATATTGACGCGGACTACATCTTCTTCGGCACTCTTGGGGGGTCAAGCGTGAACAATCCCGCCGCAGGAGGTTCCGCAGATCTCGATGAGGCCCGCTCCGCGCTGGCACAGGCTGAGGAGGTGCCCGGTTTCTCAGAATTGAAGGCTTACAAGAACGGCACCATCATTCCCGTCGCCGGAGACCTGTGGACCAGTACCGGTGGCCCACTACTCATGAACCACATCCTCGATGACGTCGCCCAGCTCGCATCGTGACTCACCATCGCTCTTTCACCCACTGAAGGATTCTTCGTGTACCCGTCTTCCCGCCGCAGGCTTCGTCGAGTCGGCGCACTCGCCGTCACCACGCTCATCACAACCCCTTTCCTCTGCATCTCCGCTACCACAGCTACTGAGGAATCCACCGAGAGCATCGTCACGGACACTTTCGATAATGAAGCGTCCGAATACGCTCAGAATGAGGAGAATCTGTTCGGTCCGCTACTACTGATGTCCGAGGACACCGAGGTTATCAGTGGTAAAACCGAAGATGGAGCCTCCGCAGAGATCCCCTACGCCGTAAATCCCGGTGATACAGTGACCCTTAGAGGCAGTAACTGGACCTCGACAGACAAGAGCGCAGGCTCCACTCTCGTCGTGAAGCTCTACTATCAACTCGCCGACGGTCAGACCGGCACCTACCAACGGACCGGAACCGATGTGGTGGACCATCCGAAAAACGGGAATCCCGAACCAACCATCTGGAAACTCTTCAAGGCCGATTCTGAGGGCAACTTCGCCATAGATCTCGACCTCCCGAAAGAACTTGAACCTGGTCAAAAACTGAGCGTCACCATCACCAGTGGTCTGGCTAACAGTGCCGATGCTCAGCGCTCCCTGGTTCTCGATCCGTTAAAGATCGGCGGTGTCGAGTGGGTCGAACCGGACAAGGGTGACACCATCACCTGCACCCCCAGTACCCCGAAAGCCGTGGTCAAGGTGGCACAGACGGCTGTACCCGGTGGGACCCTCAGAATCTCCGGCACCGGATTCTGCCATCCCACTGACGGTGGCTCCCTTCTGTCAATCAAAATCGACGACGGCCTTTACAAACACGTCCCGGGGCATACCGTGCACGATAACGACACCATCTGGGCCATTGTGCCGGCAGATGACCGTACTGGGGACTTCTCCATAGACCTACATCTTCCGGATGGCACGGACAGCGGTCCATACGGATCCGACCCCGTGTTCACGACAGGGGCACACAGTATCCGCGTTCTCACTGGCACACTCAAGGAAGGTGACCGGACACGAACCATCCCACGTCGCGGTAGTAACGACACCGAGTTCGTGGTGGGTGAGTACCGTCCGAGTGGCGTCCCTGACCCACTCCACTACACCGAGACACTCACGGACACCGTCCGCAACGGGGTCTCTGCGACCGAAAGCAACCAACAAGTTACCGTGACCATACCCGGTGCCAAGCCAGGTGACTGGTTGTTCGCCAGTGCTTACATCGAAGACTCATCCCGGCGGCTACCGTGGGCCGATAACTGGTACACGGTCAATGATCAGGGACAGATCTCCCTTCCACTCAAAGACGCTGATATCCCGGAGGGGCGTCTGAAACTCGTCCTCCAGTCAGGAAATCAGGGACATACCGGTGAACTCGTAGGCTGGTCCTGGATCACACTGAAGGAGAGCACCGGAAACGGCCCGGGTGACACACCTCAACCCGGAGGTCCGGAGATTCCATCAAGAACGGGTATGGACCTCATCTTCGCCGTTCTACCCATCGCCACGGCGATCGACGGCTTCTCCGGGAAACTCAACGAGCTGTCTAAGGGAATTGATAGCTTCAGGCGGGAGAGCGGGATCGATACTCGTGAAAGCAGGGCCAACGAGACGGAGAACACCGTTCGCGATTCCGGGAACACCAATCAGTATCCGAATGACGAGGAACCCAGTGTGGTCACCGTGATTCAGCGGCGATCCACCGGTGGCGGCGGCGGGGGAACGCCCGCATCAGGAAACCGAGGTACGGCCTCACCACGTGGCAATAACCAGATTGAGTATCCTCCGCAGCCAGAAAATACTCCTCAACCTCCCGTACTCAACATCTCCAACCTGACCCCACGCCGGAAGGGGACAGTCGAAGCCATGTCCGATGATGACGGTGTGCTCACGCTGACCGTTCCCGATCTCTCTGCGGGGGACTGGGTGTATCTGTTCTCCTATGGTCCGAAACCGGAGCGAATCGGCTGGGCACAACTCGATGAGAACAAGCAGATGCTCCTCGACGTATCAGGACTTGGCCCGGGTGAACACAAGATCGCACTTGTGGACGCCAAGGAAAACCTCGTCGGTTGGGTAGATGTTCCGAAGACCTCCCTGAGTTCCTCCTCTGGTAGTGCAGATTCCACCGGTTCTGCGTTCCCCGCCGAACGGCCACAACCAGTCGTGGCAACCGCACCCCTGATGACCGGTGCGGACTGGGCGTTCATCCTCGGAGCCTTCGCCATCGCACAGCTCGCCATGCTCGGTGCGCTGGCCTATACGCGCCGACGGAACTAACGCCTCAACACACCGCACCCCTTTTCCTGACCCACCATCTCGCTTGAATCCCTGGAGTACACAATGAGTCCCTTCACCTCCCGAATCACCACAGCGGGCGCCGTTTTGGCCACCGCTTTCCTTATCAGCCTGCCTACCGCCTGGGCGGTACCGCCTGGCGGTGCCAGCAGTGACACCCCGGGCACGTCCTCCTCGATCTCACCACAGACGGTCGCTCCCTGTGATTCCCTGAGCTACTCCGTATATGGGTTCCCCCCCGGAGAGACCCTGAACATCAAGATTGATGACGGAGCGGGCTTCAATCAGTCGGTCCACGGGACCGGCGTAGTCGGCACACAGGTAATCAGCTCCGATGGCAGCGCGTCTGGCTCAGTCCAGCTTCCCTGTGACATCAATGACGGAGAGCACTGGCTCCGCTTCCTAGCTAGTGAACCAGTGGGCGACGACAGTGCCCTCGGATCAAAGGGTTATTCCCATCACAGTGATTACTTCACCGTCTCTTCCGGAAACAATAACTCAGGAGGAGACAGCGATTCCGGTGCAGGTCGTACTGGAGGGGACAACAACGCTGCGGCACGGGACAACAGCGGTGGCTCTCGACGCACCGCGTCTCCGCAGGGTAACCGTTCACAGGGATCTCGTAACACGGAGAATCGCGGTGGCGCACAGCGCTCAACAATCACCAAGGTCGTCGACGAACCTGCGGCGAACGCACCGCACCACGCCGGAGCCGGTGGAGCCGTACGCGCTGAAGCGGGTTCGGGCACCAGATCAGGCGACGGTGGCCGAGCGGCCAAGCCGCTGGGCCAGACGAAACTGTCAGCGGGCGGTAACGGTACTGTGACAACAGATACCGACGCAGGTGATGACGGCGACGCCTACTACGAGTACGTCCCGGTGCAACAGACTGCACAGGCCGCAAACTCTCAGGCACCCATCGTAGGCATGCTGATCGGCGGTGCCATCCTGGTCGTCGGCCTATCCGGGGTGGGAGCATACCTGTTCACCCACCGAAACAACACCGCACCACAGCGCTGATTAACTGATGTACCGTAGTCGTCGCCAACTCGGATTCCTGGTTGCCGGGATTCTTCTCTTAAGCCTCATCATCTCGTCGCTCATGATCGGGTCAAACCCGATTCCGTTCACCGACGTGCTTCATCTGTTGGTGCATCCAGACCTGAGCTTCGAATCCACGGTCGTCCACGAACAACGGATCCCCCGGACCATTCTGGTAATCGTCGTGGCCGCCGCCCTCGGAAGCGCCGGAGCACTCATGCAGTCCCTGACCCGTAACCCTCTGGCTGACCCTGGGGTACTGGGAGTGAATGCCGGAGCGTCACTCGCGGTGGTCGTATCCGTGGCCGTGGTTGGAGTCACGAGCATCTGGTTCTATCTATGGTTCGCTTTCGCGGGTGCCGCCGCCGCCGCCATCGTCGTGTACATTCTCGGTGGAGCGGGACGAACCGCTCCGACTCCCGTCCGACTCGCCCTCGCTGGCGTAGCCGTCACGATGGCTGTGTCCTCGATCGTCCAGGTTGTGATTCTCTCCGACCGAAACGCCTTCAACGAGTTCCGGTTCTGGGCCACCGGTTCCGTCGAGGGGCGGGGCTGGCCCATCCTGACCGCTGTCGGCGGCTTCATATTTCTCGGTCTCCTGATCGCCTTCGCCGTCGCACCGAGTCTCAATGCACTCGCGTTGGGGGATGAGGAGGGACGTTCACTTGGGGTCCGTGTCGAACGGGTCCGGACGCTGGTCATGGTTGCCGTAACGCTGCTCGCCGGCGCAGCGACAGCAGCAGTTGGCCCGATCATGTTCATCGGGTTGGGAGTACCCTACATCGCCCGGTTCATCTGCGGCCCGGACCAGCGTTGGGTTCTACCGTTCTCTGCACTGTCCGCCCCGGTGGTACTCCTGACTGCAGACATCATCGCCCGCATCATCGTGGCCCCCCAGGAACTACAGACCGGAATCGTGACAACAATCCTCGGAGGCCCATTCTTCGTCGCCATCGTTCGCCGTCGTCGGATCGAGGCACTATGACCAGACGAACACCGTTCCGTCAAAGAGTATCCAGTCAACCGCACCCCCGGCATCTCTTACTGCATCGCGGTTCGTGGACCCTACGAATCGAACGTCGAGCATTTCTCGCAGCTTCAGTTATCACAATAGCCACCTGCGTTATCGCGATAATAGCCCTGATGCTCGGAGACTATCCGATCTCAGTGCTTCAGGTTATCCGTTCTCTGCTCGGAATCAGTGACGACCCTCTAGCCCAGTTCTTCGTCCGCGATCTCCGTGCCCCACGCGTCGTCATGGCGATGCTCGTCGGTGCCGCATTGGGTGTATCAGGTGCGATCTTCCAGGCCCTGACCGCCAACCCGCTGGGTAGTCCCGACATCACCGGGTTCACGGTGGGAGCAGCTACGGGCGCACTCGTACAGATCATCATCTTCAACGGCGGGCCACTCGCCATCGGTACCGGAGCGATGTTGGGTGGATTCGCCACGGGAGCTGCGGTCTACCTTCTTTCCCGGAGCAATGGCGTCACCGGCACCCGGTTCGTGCTCATCGGCATCGGTGTCGCAGCCGTTCTTCAGGGAGTGAACGCTCTCCTGGTTGTCCGGGCATCACTGACCGCCGCCCAGACCGCCGCCCAGTGGCTCGCAGGCTCGTTCAACGCAACCAGTTGGAGCGGAACCATCACACTGGGGGCAGTACTTGCACTTTTGCTCCCCTCATCATTACTACTCTCACGCCCCCTGGGGGTGATGCTCACAGGCCCCGACCTCGCCGTCGGTCTCGGAGTCCGAGTCGATCTCCGACGGGTACAATTAATTGCCCTCGGGGTGGCACTCGTCGCCGTCACGGTGGCAGCCGCCGGCCCCATCGCATTCGTCGCCCTAGCCGCCCCACAGCTCGCCCGCCGCTTGACTCAAACCAGTGGCCCCGGTCTCGGAGGCGCTGCACTCATGGGTGCCTTCCTCGTCCTGACTTCCGACGTCATTTCCCAACGCCTATTCGCCCCCACCCAGCTACCCGTCGGAGTAGTCACCGGATCTCTCGGAGGTATCTACCTGATCTGGCTGCTCTCACGGGAGTGGCGAAAGGACCGCACATGAACCAGACCCCCATCAGCCCGAATCCCACTGATAATCACCACCTACCCGCCCCTGGAGCACGGCTTCAGGGCAAGAACATCACCGTGGCCTACGGCAGTAAAGTCGTACTGGAAAATCTTAGCGTTGCTATTCCCGATGGCGAATTCACAGTCATCGTCGGACCCAACGCATGTGGAAAATCAACTCTCCTCCGAGCATTGGCACGTATGCTGCCGACATCTTCCGGTATCGTCGAACTCGACGGAACATCCATCGGGGATCTCCCGCCCAAGGAGGTCGCACGCCAGCTCAGCCTACTGCCACAGTCACCGGTAGCACCTGATGGCATCGTTGTGGAGGATCTCGTCGGGCGGGGCAGGTACCCGCACCAAGGCGTCTTCCGGCAATGGTCACCTGCGGATCAGGCAGCCGTCGAACAAGCGATGAAGAGGGCAAACATCACAGCTCTCGCCCAGCGCTTCGTGTCGGAACTCTCGGGTGGCCAACGGCAACGTGTCTGGATATCTCTGGTTCTGGCACAGGAGACACCCATCGTCCTCCTCGATGAGCCCACCACCTACCTTGACATCACTCATCAGGTGGAGGTTCTCAACCTTGCCCGCAATCTCCAGCGGGAGGGAGTGACGGTCGTGGCGGTTCTCCACGAACTAACACTCGCGTTTCGGTACGCGACGCACCTCATCATGATGAATGAAGGGAAAATCGTGGGCACCGGGCCCGTCTCCGAGGTGGTCACCACCGAACTAATCCAAGAGGTGTACGGACTACCTTGTGACCTCATCACTGATCCACACTCGGGTCGGCCCATCGTCGTCCCCATTGATCAGGACTAACCCGCAGGCGTTATCACCAATGGCCGACTTGTCCGGATGCACCACAAAAACATCCGAACAAGTCGGCCATTGACCTATTCTGTATGACACAGAAAATTCTTCAGCGCCACATTACCCACGGCACAGTACCTCCCGGAAAGTACTCCGTGGGGCCAACATCAACCACACCCACGACCCCGATACAACGCGTCTCGCCGTAACGTCCGCTCCGTGAGTGCTATCTGCCACGAAAAGCGCCGTCTACATCCTGGTCACCGCAAAAGGCTTCGCGCCGGAGAGTGCGCTGTCGGCCACCGTCGATGGACATCCCCCAGTGGCACACCGGCCACGGTAGAACCACTGAGACCATCACCGTGGACTCCGAGGGATCCGCCCAAGGCGAACTCAAGGTCGCGCCCGGTCTCATCACCGCCGGTGTGGACCATACTGTCGTGGTCAGTGCGGGAGACACATACGCCGAGCAGACCGTCTCCGTTGATCCGGCGGTAAAACTCACCACAGCCGGTAACGAGAAAATCGAAAACTCCGCTCTGAACTCTACCGCCAACATCATCGTTACCGGCCTACCCGAGAACGCGACAGTCACCTTTGTCGGTGTCGGGGACCGTAACCTCCTCGCCACAGATCAGACCGGGGTATCCGGGACGGATCTACGCACGATGATCGCAAATCTCGTCATTCCCGAACAACTCGGCGCTCCTCGGCAAGAACATCCGCATCAGCTACAGTATTGACGGAGTTGAAAGCACCTACGAGTCACATGTCTCAATCACACCGGACAACGCACTCTTCGGGACTGACAAGTACACCGTCGAAAAGGCGGCACTTCCAGCAGGTGTCTACCAGAACCGATACAGCACCTCCGAGAAAGCACTGTTTGTCTCCCGCACTGATTTCTCCTCGGAAGACAAGGCATCGGGTCTGATGAAGGTTGATCCGGCAACTCTCGAGGTCATCAATGAGATCCGCCCTGCCTCATCCGACGACATCGACGCCAGGGTATTCGGGGTCGAAATCGATGACAGGCGAGGTCTGGTCTGGACGACCAACACCATCGGTAATTCGGTAGCCGTCTACCGTGCGTCCGATCTGAGTCTGGTCAAGCAGTTCCCACCGGGACGGTCAACCATCCCCGCGCCGTGGTGGTGGATCAGTCCACAGGTAAGGCCTACGTATCCTCGCCCATTACCGAAACGGACTCCATCGCGGTGTTCAACAGTGAGACCCTGGTGCAGGAAGACTCCCTGCCGACCCCGGGATTCGGCAATGCCATGGGCTTACAGATGAACCAGGAAAACGGTGACCTCTACTCGGTGTCGCTCCGCGCACCGAAGGCCGTCAAGGTTAATGTCCGCACCGGTCAATCCACCATTTACGAACTCGATGAGGATATGGTTTCACGGGAATCATCGGTAGCCGTTGATTCTGACACCGAGACGCTCTTTTGCCAGCCAGCTCACCAACAATGTAATCGCTTACAGCCTGAAGAATTCGACGGTCAAGGCAAACATCGCCACCGGCGCACAGGCACTGTCCGTCATCTACGATCCCTCCTCGAAAAGGATCTACGCGGTAAACCGTACGGCTGGGACCCTGACTGTCATTGATCCGGCCACCAATGACAGGATCACCAACCTCGAAGCCGGTTCCTTCCCGAACGACGTCACCTTTCGATGAGAGCGGAAATATCTTCGTCGTCGGTAAGTCGAGTCGTAGCGACGAGTCCGGCCCGGACAGCATCTATCGTTTCACACCGGAGAACACCGCTCCCGCACCGAGCGATCCCGGCTCATCTCATCCCGCAGCCGCTGAGCGATCTACTCAACGTCTGATCACCGGCCGATGTTCCCCGGTCTCGACCACCCCACCGAATAGTCTGCGCCGGGGATCGTGACCGGGCTCCGCTCCCTTTCGCCTACCAGGGGATCTTAGGCCTAGAGTTTGGGCCTACCCCTTCAGGACGGGATACAACCATCCCACTCATCAAACCAACAGCCGAGGATCCTAAGTTTATCTCCCACACCGGGGCCAAACTCGTTCAAAACGGGTCGCTCCCCATAGGTCTCTGGGCCATCAGTAAGGGCTGCATCTTCTCACCCTGTGACTGCAAACGTAACCATCCCCGGGCCGACAAACGCCGTTTACACAGGCAATCACGATATGAGGACTGAAAGGTTCCGGGGATACACGGCGGGAGTGCCCTCGAACTTATCCCGACCTTCTTCTACGCGACTCATCTCACCATGATGTAGAGATGTGGATCATCGGAGTAGCCCCGTTCAGTGATCCGGCGACCGCAGCCTTCGTCAAGGATGTCCACAATCCCGCCTGTACCCTCACCGGCAATCCCGTTTGCGTCACCTCACCACCGTTCAGTGGAGCAGAAATGACCGGGAGGGATGTTTCACGTGAAACATCCCTCCCGGTCATTGTTCAGGCTACCGGTTCTGTATCATTCCGTACGATTCAGAACCCTCACATCGCCCACTACCCGGCATTCTTGAGGTTCTTTTCCACGCGGCGGTGAGCTTCCCAGATCCGCTCCGGAAGCCCCTCGAAATGGCCCAGGTGTTCCGCGCGTGAATCCATCTCACGGAGCCAGAGATCCCGGTCAATCGAAAGAATTGACTCGAGATCATCCCGGTTTCCGGTGAATCCGGTCAGGTCCAATTCTTCCGCCTTCGGGATCAGCCCAACCGGGGTCTCTGTTCCTTGGACCTTACCGTCCTTGTAGTCGAGCAACCACAGCAACGCGCGAAGATTATCCCGGTACCCCGGCCACATGTAACGGCCGTCATCACCCCGCTGGAACCAGTTGACGTGGGCGAACACCGGCAACGCACTCTCTCCGCCAACCTCCTTCGCCTTATCAAGAACATCCAGCCAGTGCTGCGCGTAACGTCCCTCCGGGTATGCCATGAACGGACGCATCGACATCGGATCGTAACGCAACTGACCTGCCTTACCCTCTGCTGCTGCGGTGGCTTCAGCACCGAGTGTGAGCCCGTCATATACTCCCTCAGCCGGATCACGGAACGCACGGATCAACGGCTCACGGTCCCGCACCCGACCACCGAAGATGATGGCGTCGACAGGCACCCCACCGGGTACCTCGTAGTTCGGTGCGACATTAGGAACATTTGCGAGAGTTGTGGTGAAGCGGGAATTCGGATGCGCCCACTCATCTCCCTTCGCATCCGACCGCTGACGTTCCACGGGTCTGTCGGCGATTGCCTCACCCTTCCAGTCCAACCATCCGTCAAGATCCTCGGGGTAGTCGGGTGTCATCCCCTCCCACCAGACCTGGTGCGTCCTCGTGTTGTACGCAACGTTGGTGAACAGCGTGCCGGTACCCTCAGCAATCGCGTCAATCGCCGTCGGGTTCGTGTTCCTGTTCGTGTTCGGAGCAACACCAAAGGCACCATACTCTGGGTTCATTCCGTAGAGGCGACCATCAACACCGACACGAAGCCAAACGATGTCGTCCCCGTAGAAGAACACCTCGTAGCGGTCACCCAGACCATCGGGCGGAAGCATCATCGCGAGATTGGTCTTGCCTGAAGCGGATGGGAAACCCCCGCAGATGTAGCGATGCTCGCCGGTTACCTTGTCATGGATACCGATGAGCATGAACTGCTCGGCGAGAAATTCACCGGATGCCCAACCGTCGTAGCACGCCTGGCGCAAGCCGTGTGCGATTTTTCCGAGCAGCGCATTACCACCGTAGGAGGAACCATAGTGCAGGATCGTCCTCTCATCAGCGACGGTGGCGAAGCAACGCTGGTCAGCATCAGTGCCCTGGCCAAGATTCTCCAGATCCCCGGTGACATGGACGGCACGCACGAAGTGGTCCTGATCCTGAAGGTCACTGAGATAGTCGATTCCCACACGAGCCATCCGGATCATGTGGAGGCATACCGTCCGATTGTCCGTGAGTTCAACACCTGCCGCCCACGGAGCAAAAGGGGAATCCTTCGGACTCATGAGATAGGGGAGGACGTACATCGTCTTACCCTTGTACGCACCAGCCATCTTCGTCTTCTGCTCGGCGGTGATCTCCGAGGCATCGCGCCAGTTGTTGTACTCGCCACGGTCCGCCGGATCATGGGTGGCGACGACCGTCTTCTCCTCGGTCCGTGCGGTGTCCTTGTAGTAGGACCGTGAGTAGTAACGTCCTTCGCCCGCGGGCTGAATTTCGCCGTCTGCGAGCGCCGAGTCAATCAGGCGCTGGTCGTCTTCCGCGGAAATCACCTCGATGGAATCAGGCTGCAGTATAGCTGCCCAATCTTCGACGAAATCAATGATGCGCTGATTTGTGACGCCCGCTTCCTCCAGCACTGTTCTGTAGTCACTCGTTGCCACTATGGTCACCTTTCTTCTGGGTGGCGGTTAGACCCGTCACGGACCGAGACGGAAATCCGATGAAGTTCGTAGTTCCGTATTCCACATTTAGTCTATCAGTGTGATTAAAAAACGGTGCCTGTTTTTTCGTCACCGACGTGATTCATGGCAGGCCCCGCCCTACCCCAAATACCCTCTCCCTAGTTTTTCAGTCAAAACCATTTTCTGTCAGAGCTCCCCGGCAATCCGCTCATATCGACGAGATCTCACTGCAAACCACGCAGAAAAATATGCGAGCGAGGTGCTGCCCGCGGTGCTAAACTATCTCCCATGTCCCACACTCCCGCATCCACTCACACCCAGTGGTGGTGGCGCGCCTGCGAGGCGGCCCGCGGAATGTAGGTGACGGTATTCACACATCGTCGCAGGTATGACAACCGAGGGCTCGCCCGCTTGAACCCCAAGCGGCGGGCCTTTCTTCATGCCGGTACTCACCGGAGCCCAACACCAGGGGTCACACAATCGAGGCGACCAATCCCACCGACACAGGAAGGCAATTCGAGGTGACCGATACCGAGACCAGAGCCGACAGCACACCGGAGCAACCCCCCTCCATGAAGGCGGCCATTCACCGCGTACCCGTGCGCTACCACGAGAACGCCTCAACCCTCTTCGCCATTCTGGGGGGAACATCCGCTGACGATGCAGTACTTCTGGAGAGTGCCGACATCAGCTCCAAACAAGGGCTCACCTCGGTTGCGCTTCTCCGGGGATCCGTCCGCGTCACCTGCCAAGGAGATGCAGTCAGCGTGCAACCCCTCACTAAATCGGGAATGTTTCACGTGAAACGTCTCCGGAGCACATTGGCCGACTTCGTTGATGAAGATCTGTCGAGCGACGGGGGAGCGGGGTACGTCTCCTTCTGTTTCCCCCCAGGAACCGAACTCGACGAACGCCGCAGGCTCACCGAGATTTCCACGATCGAACCGTTGCGCCGCCTCCAGCAGGACCCCGGGTATCACGATGAAGAAGGTGCCCTGCCGTTCATCGCCGGGGGTTTCGCCTTCGACTACATCGAGACCTTCGAGAACCTCCCCGCGGTCGCCGACGGTGAGAACACCTACCCGGACTACCAGTTCCTCGTCGCCGAAGTCCTCCTCACCATCGACCACCAGTCCGGTACCGCCGAACTCGTCGGCGTCAGTGTGGGCGAGACGGAGACCGCCCGCCTCGCCCACGAACTCACGGAGCTGGCGGAAGCGATCGCAACCGCGGAACCCGACCACGCCGACGCCTACGTACCCACGGCCCATCCCACCGACACCCTCACCATCACCGCGGACACGGACGACGCGACGGTCCGGGGCCAGGTGGCCCGCCTGCAGAAGAACATCGAGGTCGGCGACATCTACCAGGTGGTCCCGGCGCGGAGCTTCCTCGCCCCCTGTCCCGACGCCTTCGCCGCCTACCGGGCACTGCGGGCAACGAACCCCAGCCCGTACATGTTCTACGTCCGGGGCCGGGCCAACGGTGAGTCCTACGAGCTGTTCGGTGCATCCCCGGAATCGAACCTCAAGTTCACCGCGAGCACGCGTCAGGTCGAGCTGTACCCCATCGCCGGAACCCGACCGAGAGGGCTCAACCCCGACGGCAGCGTCAACGACGAGCTCGATATCCGGGCTGAACTCGAACTTCGCACCGACGCCAAGGAGATCGCGGAGCACACCATGCTCGTCGATCTCGCACGAAACGACCTCGCCCGCGTGGCTGTACCCGCCACCCGCCGGGTCGCCGATCTCCTCCAGGTTGACCGGTACAGCCGCGTCATGCATCTGGTGAGCCGCGTGACCGCAGATCTGGACCCGACACTGGACGCGCTCGACGCATATCGTGCCTGCATGAACATGGGCACATTGACCGGGGCACCGAAACTGCGCGCCATGGAGCTCCTCAGGGAGACCGAGGGAAAGAGGCGGGGTTCCTACGGTGGTGCCGTGGGGTACCTGCGGGGTAACGGCGACATGGACACCTGCATCGTCATCCGGTCGGCCTTCGTCCGCGACGGCCAGGCCGTGGTACAGGCCGGGGCCGGGGTCGTCCGTGACAGTAAGCCGCAGGCCGAAGCCGATGAATCACTGCACAAGGCGTTCGCCGTCCTCAACGCCATCGCCATCGCCGCCGACGCGAACCTGGAGGTAATCCGGTGACTGACAACCAACCCCACATCGTCCTCATCGACAACCAGGACTCCTTCGTCTACAACCTGGTCGATGCGTTCGCCGTCGCAGGCTTCCGGTGCACGGTGTACCGGAACTCGGTTCCCGTGGACACCGTCCTCGAAAGCGCTCCAGACCTCATCTGTCTGTCGCCGGGCCCCGGGCACCCCCGTGACGCGGGCACCATGATGGAACTGATCGACCGCACCCTGGGCCGCATCCCGATCCTGGGGATCTGCCTCGGATTCCAGGCGCTGCTCGACCACCACGGGGGAATGGTTGAGCCATGCGGACCGGTCCACGGCACGTCGGACCTGATGACCCTGACGGACGAGGGTCTCGAGAGCCCCGTGTTCCACGGTCTCACCGTCGACGCAGGCCCAGATCTCCCCGGTGTCACCGGGCGCAAGGTACCGATCGCCCGGTACCACTCGCTCGGTTGCACCACGATCCCGGAGGGCATGGTGTCCCTGGCGACCTGCGACTCCGAGATCGGGGAGGTCACAATGGCCGCACGAACCACCGACGGGACCGCCCTCGGGCTGCAGTTCCACCCCGAGTCGGTACTCAGTCCCTCCGGCCCCCACATCCTCACCCGCAGCGTCGAGACGCTGCTCACCAAGACCCGAGAAGGAATCAACGATGACGCACACTGACCCCGGCACGCTACTCACCGCCTACCTGGACAACCGCGAGCCGTCGGTTGAAGAAGCACGTGCCGTCTTCGATCCGCTGACGACCGGGTCCTACTCGGCCACCCAGATCGCCGCACTCCTGGCGACTCTGCGCACCCGCGGGGAGACCGCCGCCGACATCGCCGGAGCCGCTCAGGCCTTCATCAGTGCGGCCCGTCCCTTCCCCATCAGCGGAGAAGGCGTCATGGATTCCTGCGGTACGGGAGGCGACGGAGCAAACACCATCAACATCTCGACCGCCGCGGCTCTCGTCGCCGCAGCCGGGGGAGTGACGATGGTCAAACATGGTAACCGTTCCGTCAGCTCGCGATCCGGTTCCGCCGACGTTCTCGAGGCCCTGAACATCCCCCTGGACCTCGATCCCGAGCGCGCGGAGCGCCAACTCCGGGCCTCCAACTTCACCTTCCTCTTCGCACCGGCGTACCACCCGGCGATCGCCCACGTCATGCCCGTACGGAAGGAACTCAAGGTTCCCACGATCTTCAACATTCTGGGTCCACTGCTCAACCCGGCTAAACCACGCGTCCAACTGATGGGAATCGCACGCCCCGAACTCGGCCCCACAATCATCGAGGTGATGCGCGAGCTCGGCCGCAGCCGGGCGCTGGTCGTCCACGGGTCGGGGACCGATGAGATCGCCGTCCACGGCCCCACCACCGTCTGGGAGCTGCGCGACGGCTCCGTGACCTCCCACGAACTCACCCCAGAGGGCCTCGGGGTTCGCACGCACCCGCTGGAGGATCTTGTGGGGGGTGACGGCGAAGAAAACGCGGGACACATCAGGGCCACCTTTGCTGGCACCGGTCCCGAGGCTCACCTAGACGCGATCACCGTCAACGCCGGTGCGCTGTTCTACCTCAACGGTGACACGGACACCATCGCCGACGGTGTGACGAGGGCGAAGCAGCTTCTCGCCGACAAGACGGTGGAGACCTGGCTCGCGACTCACGAGGAGGCCGATTATGCCTGACACCCATTCGATGCCGACGGTCCTCGAGGGGATAGTCACCGCCCGCAGGGGGCACCTCGAGGGCATCCGCCACCGCATCAGCCACGTGGATCCGGCGACACTGCCCCGCTCAACCCGCAGTCTCTTCGCCAATCTCGGCGGCAGCTTATCGGGCCGGGGGAGGGGAGCAAACCGTTTCATCATGGAGTGCAAATCTGCCTCGCCGTCACTCGGGCTCATCCGCGAGCACTACCAACCCGGCGACATCGCGCGGATCTACTCCCGCTACGCCTCAGGCATCTCCGTTCTCTGTGAGCCTGACAGATTCGGCGGTGACTACGACCACCTCGCCACCGTTGCGCTATCCACGCACCTGCCGGTCCTGTGCAAGGACTTCATCATCGACGAAGTACAGATCCACGCAGCCCGCTATTTCGGGGCCGACGCCATCCTCCTCATGTTGTCCGTCCTCGACGATGAGACCTACACCCGCCTCGCGCAGGAAGCACACCGACTCGGGCTCGATATCCTCACCGAGGTTGTCGATGAGGAGGAGATGCGGCGTGCCCGCTACCTCGGTGCGAGAATCATCGGGATCAACCACCGCAACCTCCACGATCTGAGCATCGATCTCTCCCGCTCCGCGGAACTCGCGCCCCTCGCCCCGGAGAATGCCGTCCTGATCGCTGAATCGGGAATCCGAGATAACTCCACCGTCCGTCGTATAGGGCGGCATGTCAACGGGTTCCTCGTCGGCTCCCAACTGACCGGCCAACCTGATGTCGATGTCGCCGCCCGGGAACTCCTCTACGGCCCCAATAAAGTGTGTGGACTGCGGACGCCGGGTGCCGCGCAGGCCGCTCGGGCCGCCGGTGCGGTCTACGGTGGTCTCATCTTCGAAGAGGCATCACCTCGCGCGCTGGACGCCGCCACCGCAGCCGCGATAATCGCGGCCGAACCCGGTTTGAAATACGTCGCGGTCAGTCGGCGCAGCTCGGGCTACGAGGAACTGTGTATCGACGGTGTGGCAGCAGTTCAGGTCCACTGCCCCCTCGGTACGGTCGAAGAGGAAGCAGAACTGGTTCGACGCCTCCGGGGTGAGCTACCCGCCCACGTGGAACTGTGGCGTGCATTCTCCATGTCGACGCCCGGAGCTGCCGACACCCTCGCGGCACTCGTGGACGGGGACTCGCCCGTCGACCGATTCGTCCTGGATTCCGGTGCGGGGGGCAGCGGCACATCCTTCGACTGGTCGACGATCCCGGAGACCGTGAAGCGGCATTCACTACTTGCCGGGGGAATCGGTGTGGAAAATCTCAACGCTGCCCTCACCGTCGGCTGCGCGGGAGTCGACCTGAATTCGGCACTCGAATACGGGCCGGATGCGGCTATCTGGTCCGGCCACAAGGACACCGCCCGACTGGGGCAGGCATTCACCATGATACGAACCTTCAACAACGAACAGGCGGTAGCGTCATGACCCCTCCCGATCACGATTCGACCACTCCGGACACATCCGGGGGAGCAACCATTCTGCCCGCCTATTTCGGTCAGTTCGGCGGACAGTACGTACCCGAGCTCCTCATCCCGGCGCTCGACCAACTGGAGAAGGCCTTCGTCGACGCGATGGACGACCCAGAGTTTCGCACGGAACTCGCCGACTATCTCCGCGACTATCTCGGCCGCCCCACTCCGCTGACGGAATGCTCGAACCTGCCACTGGCGGGTAAGGGGCGCGGGCTGGCGAGAATCTTCCTGAAGCGAGAGGATCTCGTGCACGGTGGTGCCCACAAGACCAATCAGGTCATCGGCCAGGCGCTCCTGGCCAAGCGGATGGGCAAGACCCGCATCATCGCGGAAACCGGTGCGGGCCAGCACGGCACCGCCACGGCACTCGCATGTGCCCTACTCGGTCTAGAGTGCGTCATCTACATGGGTGCCGAGGATGTCCGACGCCAGCAGCCCAACGTCTACCGGATGGAGCTGATGGGCGCGAAGGTCGTTCCCGTGACTTCCGGGGCGGGCACGCTCAAGGACGCCGTCAACGAGGCATTGCGGGACTGGACCGCCACGTTCCACGAGTCGCATTACCTGCTCGGGACCGCCGCCGGGCCCCATCCTTTCCCGACGATCGTCCGTGAGTTTCACCGGATCATCTCCACCGAGGCGAAGGCCCAGATGCTCGAACGGACCGGCGGGCTGCCGGACGTGGTGACGGCCTGCGTCGGCGGCGGATCGAACGCCATCGGAATGTTCGCCGACTTCATCGATGAACCCTCCGTGGAACTCGTCGGCGTGGAGCCGGCGGGGGAGGGCCTCAATTCAGGACGTCACGGCGCGCCGATCCACGCCGGGAAGATCGGTATTCTCCACGGCGCACGCTCGTACCTCATGCGTACCTCGGACGGTCAGGTCGAGGAGAGCTACTCCATCTCCGCTGGGCTGGATTATCCCGGCGTTGGTCCCCAGCACGCGTATCTGCACGAGTCAGGCCGAGCCACATACGTCGGCATCACCGATGCCGAGGCTCTGGAAGCATTCCAGATGCTGAGCCGCTACGAGGGGATCATTCCCGCCCTGGAATCCTCCCACGCACTCGCGTACGCCCTCAAGCGCGCCGCGGTAGCCGAGGAGGATGGCCGAGAAATCACAATTCTCGTCTCACTGTCAGGCAGGGGGGACAAGGATGTCGATCACGTCCGCCGTACCCTCGCCGATCACCCCGAACTCGTCATGGAGGACAACCGATGAGCCGCTATCCCGCACTGTTCCAGCGCCTCGCCGCCGCCGGAGAGGGAGCCTTCGTCCCCTTCGTGATGCTCGGCGATCCGGACGCGGAGACCTCCTTCGAGATCATCCGTGCGCTCGTCAACGGGGGAGCGGACGCCCTCGAACTGGGTGTGCCGTTCTCCGACCCGGTCGCCGATGGTCCCACGATCCAGGCAGCACACATCCGGGCGTTGGACGCCGGCGTGGATGTGGACTCTGCATTCTCTATCATCCGTCGTGTTCGTGACACCTGGCCCGACCTCCCCATTGGCCTGCTCATTTACGGCAATGTCCCCTTCGCCCGGGGTAGCCGCGAATTCTATGCCGCTGTCGCGGAAGCCGGCGCCGACTCGGTGCTCATCCCTGACGTTCCCGTCCGGGAGGGGGCGGCGTTCTCCGCCGATGCGGAGGCTGCTGGAATAGACCAAATCTTCATCGCCCCGCCCCACGCTTCGGAGCGGACACTCGCCGGGGTCGCGGCCCATTCCCGGGGATACATCTACGCAGTCTCCCGCGTGGGTGTGACCGGAGCCGAAACTGCCTCGAGTACCGACGGGCTGGCTGATGTCGTCGCGAACCTGCACAGATTTGGTGGAGCACCCGCCCTGTTGGGCTTCGGCATTTCCACTCCCGATCATGTCCGGGCTGCCATCGACGCAGGTGCAGCCGGCGCAATCTCCGGTTCGGCGATCACGCGGATCATCGAGAACCACTGCGTGGGTGCCTCCCCGGATACCCGGACTGTCGACAACCTCCCGGCTCTCCTCGGGGAGCTGCGCGACTTCACAGCCGGCATGAAAGCCGCAACGCGGCGATAGACCCAGCACCGAGGGCCCCATGTTTCACGTGAAACATGGGGCTTTCTTTTAGCTCATCCTGCTCCACCGCCATCTAACGTGCTGCCTGCTTCATCACATTGTTCTCGGCCTCTTGACAGTGACGTAGCGTCACAGTGTTCCATTGAGCCATGAGAGTGAAGGAGCTGGCCGAATACACCGACACAACAGTGCGGACAATCCGCTACTACCACCAGATAGGCCTGCTCCCCGTACCCGAAGGGGCTGGCATCCGGGACTACGGCCTCGAACATCTCATCAGGGTCGAGAGGATACGTCACCTGCGCAGATCGGGTCTGTCGCTCGCGTCAATCCAGAACCTCATCGCGGATGACGGTATCGATGTAGCACGGGAACTCCAGGCCACGGAAGACGCCATCAATCAGCAGATAGCAACTCTGGAAAACCAACGGAACCGCCTCCGGGATCTCCGCTCAGGACTGTCTGGCCGATGCCTCGGGGAACCATCGGAATCCCAGTTCGACCTAATTCCTCCGCTGCCGAGCCAGCTCGACAACATCTGCGACCGCCTGACGGAAGGAGTGGACGATGACCGTTTCATCGCACTCATCCGAAAAAAGAAGCAACTCACCCAGCTCCTCCTCCCTCGCAGTGTAATACCCAGCGAGCTGTTCGATTGGACAGCACAAATTGATGAATCCTCGTTGGTCACGTTTCGCGCGGATATCGACCGGTTCACGCGAATCAACGAACTCGATCCCGCGGAGATCACCGCAGCGGCCCACACCGCCGCTGATCACTTCATCGACCTCCTGCAAAAGAACGGCACCAGTCTGATCATCAACGCCATTTCTCGGTATCTCCGTGCTCTTCGGAGCAAGCCGATACGTCAGCTCATCTTCCTCGCCTTTCCAAACCCGGTCGAAGCACGGTACGTGGAGGCGCAGATCGATCGATTGTGTACCCGTATCGCAGACATCACCCCGTCCGACCCCGACCGCACTGACACCAGAACCGCTCGATAAACAAGGGAGTTTCACGTGAAACCACTGCTCTGTGAGAGCCTCTCCAAAACGTTCGGCACCGTCCGCGCCCTCGACGAGCTCACCCTGGAGGTGGGGGAGGGGAGCGTCCACGGTTTCCTCGGGCCCAACGGCGCCGGAAAATCAACCACGATCAGAATCCTGCTCGGACTGCTGCACCCCGATTCCGGGAGAGTCCAGGTCCTCGGGAGCGATCCACGATCAGCCCCGGGGGTACTCCGCCGCGTGGCGTACGTCCCCGCCGAGGTGACCCTGTGGCCACAGCTCACCGGAGCGGAGACGATCCACTTTCTGGCCAAGCTGCGGGGCGGAGGTGTGGATGAGGCGCGACGGGAGGAGCTGATCGAGGCCTTCCAGCTCGATGTCAACCGCCGGAACCGGGACTACTCCACGGGCAACCGGCGTAAGATCCTCCTCGTCGCCGCTCTGTCAGCGGACGCCGATCTCCTGATTCTCGACGAGCCCACATCCGGGCTCGATCCACTGATGGAACAGGTTTTCGGGGAACAACTCACCAAGGAGGCGCAGAGGGGAGCGACCGTACTGCTCAGCAGCCACATTATGAGCGAGGTGGAGAAGCTCTGCGATTCCGTCACAGTGATTAAATCAGGCAAGGTGGTACTGAGGGGCCGGGTCGACGACCTGAAACAGATTTCGGCCCATCATGTCTCCGCACAGTTCGACGGGGGAGTACCCGATACCTTCCGTTCTCTCGCGGCGGTGACCGTCGAGGGATCCCGTTTGACCGCGACCGTCGACCGGGAGGAGAGCACCGAACTCCTCCACCGGATCATCGAGAGCGGCGGTCACGACATCACGAGCACGCCTGCATCACTGGAGGACATCTTCCTCAGCCACTACGCGGAGGAACGATGATCACCGAAACACTGTCCCTGACGAGATTCAATCTCTGGCTGCGTCGCCGCTTTCTGCTGCTGTGGATCATCCCGCTCCTGGGATTGATCGGCGCGCTGCCTCCCGGATACAACAACCAGTACCCGGATCCGGCGTCCAGGAAGCTCGCCGCCGATGCCTTCCGGGGCAATGCCGTCATCGAGGCGATGTACGGTCGGGCACCCGAGAGTGGTTCACTCGGGCAGCTGGTGTCGCTCGAGGGTGGAGCGCTCCTCACGCTGCTCGCCGGAGTAATGACGGTACTGCTCGTGACCGGCCTCTTCAGGGGACCTGAACAGGCCGGGGCCGGTGAGTTGATCCGTGCGGCGGGCCTTCGCCCCGGATCCGTACCCGCGGCTGCCCTGACCACGGCAGCAATCAGCGGTCTGCTCCTCGGCGCGGGCACCAGCGCCGTGATGATCGCCGCGAACTCGGCTGTCGGGGATCTTCCCCCGGAGGGCTCCCTGGTTCTCGGCGCAACCGTCCTGCTGTCCATCCTCGGAACAGCTTTCCTGACCGCCGCGTGCACACTCTTCGTCCGGGATTCCGCGAACCTCCGCCGTGCGGCCTTCGGAGCCCTCGCTGTCCAATTCATCATCCGCGCGGTGGCGGACAGTCGGGATGTTCCGCACCTCAACTGGGTCAGCCCACTGGGTTGGCGCGCGATTGCGTCGCCCTACGACTCGAACAACTGGGCGGCCCTCGGTGGCCTCGCGATCCTGTGTCTCTCGTGCAGCCTCGGACTCGTGGCGGTGGAGAAACACCGCGAGTTCGGAAGGCCTCTGATCGCGTTCGGAGACCCCAAGCCGAAGGCGCCCCGCCGCCTGAACAGCCTGGTTGCACTCCGCCGGGTACTCGACCGTGGCACCAGGATCGGTTGGCTGATCCCGGTCGTGGTGTTCGCGGTGGTGCTGTGTTCACTCCTCCAGACCGTGATCGATTCTCTCACCATCGACGGGCACCAGACGGCGCTGGCCGAACGTGTCGGGACGATCTTCGGCAACGGCGATATCGTGCCTTCGTTCTTCGCCTACTGCGCGGCCCAGATCGGAATTCTGATCGGGGCAGCGGGTATCCAGACATCGCTCCACCTCAGGTCGGAGGAGAACCACCGCACAGTGGACCTGATCCGATCATGTGGTGTCTCCCGTGGAGCCCCGCACCGGTCCATCGCCCGGTCAAGCTGGGTGACGGTGATCCTCCTCGTGGTACTCGGAACAGTCGGAGGTCTCATCGGGGGGATCCCGGGTGCCAACGACGCCGGGGAGACGGCGACGGCGATCACCGTGAGTTTCCTCACCCAGATCGGCCCCGCGGCAACGTTGACCGGAATCGCGCTACTGCTGGTTGGAGCAAGTCCCAGGTTCGCGACACTCGCCTGGCTTCCGCTCATCGTCTGCGCACTGATCTGGATCTTCGGGCCCGTGTTCAACGCACCGGACTGGGTTATCGATGTCTCGGTATTCAGCCACACCCCGACCAGCACCGATGTCTCTGAAACCGGGTGGACGACCGCTCTGCTGGTCGTCATCGGCGTCGCGTGTACCCTCATCGGCACCAGGGCTGCGTCTCGGCGGGAGATCAGGTGATCCATTTTATCGGAACACCAGTCACCTCATACAGTGGCAAATTCGGTAAGAATAACCTACCCCATCTGGTGATGAAGGGCAGGCTAACCGTTTGTGACACGCATGATCTGATGCGAGATACTGGCGTTATGAGCTGCCAAGGTGAATCTCCGAAAAACCGCATACCCTCCTGCAGCCGTCGATTGTTCCTCCTCGGGACCGCCACAACGTTCGCTGGTGCTGTCCTCGCCGCGTGCGGAGGCACGGAAACGCCCGCCTCAATCGAAGCGCAGGACGTCCCGGTGGGGAGTGCGGTTGTCGTCGGAAACTTCATCATCGCCCAGCCCACCTCAGGTGTCTTCCACGCCTATTCGACCATCTGTCCGCATCAGGGCGCGAAGATCGACATTGTCGAAGGCGCCACAGTCCGCTGTCCGAAACACAACTCGGTGTTCGACATCGAGAACGGCAGCGTCATCGAGGGGCCCGCAAGGGATCCACTTCACCCCGCGAAACTCTCCGCCGAAGGCACGACACTTACAGCATCCTAAACCTTCCTGAGATCATTGTTTCACGTGAAACATCGACTACACCGGACACATCAGGTCCCGATAGCACTGCAACGAAGGCCCCTGGTTTCACGTGAAACCAGGGGCCTTCCGCCTACGCCACTCACTCTGCAGGAACTCGTTCCTTGAACCCTGCGGGGCGAGCAGGCCACCAGATCCGTTCCCCGACAAGTTCAAACAAAGCCGGGACAACAAGTGTCCGGACCAGGAATGTATCGAGGAGAATCCCAAACCCCACAATGATCCCGACCTGGGTGAGCGTAATGAGGGGGAGAACACCAAGAACGGCGAAGACGGAGGCCAGAACGATTCCGGCTGAGGTAATGACCCCTCCCGTGAGACCCACCGCACGAACAATTCCACACCGCACATCCCGTCCAATGCTCTCTTCCTTCACGCGCAGTACCAGGAACACCGTGTAGTCAATTCCGAGGGCCACCAGGAACAAAATGGAGTAGAGTGGGGCGGCTGTATCCAGGCCGGGGAATCCGAAGACATGGTCGGAGAGCCAGGCACCGACACCCAGTGCGGCAGTGGTGGACAGCACCGCTGCAACAAGCAGTAACAACGGGGCAAGAAGTGCTCGCAGTACAACGATCAGCACAAGAAAAACAACAAGCAGTATGAGCGGGACACAGACCCGAAGATCCCGCAGGGTTGCATCCCGGCTGTCCAGGTCACGCGCTGCAGAACCACCCACCACGGCACCGGGATCCACCGCCCGCGAGATAGCGCGTACCTCGCGGATTAACTCAAATGACCGAGCGGATGCGGGTTCCGCGTCCGGTAGCACCGTCAACCGGGCTAAGGAACCATCGGTGCTCTCCACGGGTGCACCAAGCACAGTCAGGTCGGGATGTCCGCTGATTTTCTTCCTGATCTCAGCCACCGTCGATGTATCCGCAATAACACTGAGCGGTGCCGAAGCGCCGGCGGGAGCATTATCGGAGAGTGTCCATTGGCCAGCGGCAGCCTCTGACTCCGTCCGGAACTGTTCGGTGCTGGACAGCCCTATCCGCGTGCCGGACAGTCCTGCCGTCATTGAGATGAGCACCAAAACCATGACCGCGAGCACTGCACCCGGACGGCAGGCGACACCGGTGGCGATCCGCCCGAAGACGCCACCATGTGGATATCTGGCGTGCACACCTGGGCGGGGAATCCTCGGCCAGAAGAGACCCCGACCACTGACGGCTAGTGCCGCCGGTAGTAGAACGAGCGCGAAGAGAAGTGCAAGCAGTAATCCGATCGCACTGGAGACCCCGAGACTGCGGAATGCCGGGACGGATGCTGCGGTGAGTGTCAACAGGGCGAACACAACGGTCAGGTTCGAGGACAGGATGGCGGGGGTGGCGTTCCGGAGTGCACGGCTGAGCGCCAGGCGGTGGTCGGTCTGAGTCCGCAGTTCCTCTCGGTACCTGCTGACCAACAGCAGCGCATAATTGGTACCGGCGCCGAACACGAGAACCGAGGTGATCCCTGCGGTTGATCCATCGTTGGCGAACCACCCGGTGGTCGATGAGAGCCAGGCGGTGACGGCAGCAGCAGCGCGGTCAGCGAGTGCGACAACAATCAGGGGTACAAGCCAGAGAATGGGGGAGCGGTACGTCAAAATAAGTAGAACCGCGACTACGGATGCCGTAACCGCCAGTAGCGTGACATTCGCTCCCGAGAATGCATCTGCGGTATCCGCGGCGAAACCTGCGGGGCCAGTGACCGCGACTCGCACCCCGGACGGGAGTCCGTCCCGTGCGGTGGCCCTGATCTCCGCCACGACATCACTGAGCGCGAATCCATCAAGATCTGCGGGTAAAAGCACCGTCGCCTGGGCTACATCTCGTGAGAGAGGCACCGTTGGGCCCACCCACCCGGATGTCTCCCCGGTAAACAATTCCGTAGCAGCAAGGCGTTGTAGAGATCCGTCAACGGCCTTCAGTTCGTCACTGCCTAGGCCATCCTCCGCCGAGTAGACAAGTACTGCGGGAAGGTTCCGGCCTCCCGGGAAGCGTTCCTGGAGCTGTCCAGCCCGGGCAGACTCCGCACCTTTCGGCAATCCGTCGGGTGCCCCGGCAGAATTTCCGGATCCTGCAGCCAGGAACTGCAGTCCCGCAAAAAGTGCGAGGAAGGCCAGAATAGTCGCCCATGCTGCGGTTTTTCTCACGATGAACACCGGGGCAGGAGTGGATGCATAGATCGTACGCTCAACGGACATCGGCTTCGCGGACTTGTGGGAGGTCATGCCTCATGGTCCCATAGGAACGTCTCGATGAGGATCCCCGTGGCGTCATGGAGCCCCCGAATTCTGATCAGATGAGACAGTGCACCGCTTACACTGTCACCATGTTCAGTCGTATCAGACGTCCACGGGTAGACCCGCTGATCATTCTTATCCTTCTCGCCGTTCTTCTCGCCGTGCTCCTACCTGTTCGGGGAGAAGCGGCGACGCTATTCTCCATGGCAACGAAAGTAGCTATCGCCCTGCTGTTCTTCGTCTACGGTGCACGCCTATCAACGGCCGAGGCACTCGCCGGTCTCCGGCACTGGCGGTTGCACGTCGCCATCCTCGCATTCACCTACGTGGTTTTCCCACTGATCGGAGTGGCTCTCATACCCCTCGAGCGCTTATTCCCGACGGGGCTGTTCCTGGGGGTCATCTATCTGACGCTGGTCCCGTCGACAGTGCAATCCTCGGTAGCATTCACCTCGATCGCACGGGGGAACGTTGCAGGGGCCATCATCAGTGCATCAGCATCGAACCTGCTCGGAGTGGTGCTCACTCCGGTGCTGGTGATGTTGTTGATGAGCCAGGGGGGACACGTCACCGTCAGCAGTCAGGTCTTTATCGACATCGCCATCCAGCTTCTCTTTCCCTTCTTTGCGGGACAACTTACACGGCCGTGGATCAAGTCGATTGTCTCCCGCTCCGCGACGAAGATCGTCGATCGCGGTTCCATCACCATGGTCGTCTACTCTGCGTTCTCCGCGGGAATGGTGGAGGGTATCTGGTCGAGGGTGACGCCACTGGACCTTCTGGGGCTCGTCGTGTTCTCGATTGTGCTGGTCGCTTTCATGCTTTGGTTCACACGTTTCTCTGCTCAACGACTCAGATTCAATCAAGCGGACACTCTCGCCATCCAGTTCTGTGGGACCAAGAAGTCCCTCGCCACCGGATTACCTATGGCTGCGGTCATCTTCGGGAGTGGAGAACTAGGTCTGCTCATTCTTCCGCTGATGATCTTCCACCAGATTCAGTTGATGATGTGTGCTGCGTTGGCCTCACGGTACGCCCACGGGAACCCCGAGGTTCAGCCAAGCACGTAAACACCTGAAGGGGCGTGATCCCCGTTCTAGGCACGGCTACACGGCAGGTTTCACGTGAAACATCCGGTACATCGCCCCGTTTCGGTCAGTTATCCCTCGGATCCACCGGGAACGTGGCAAAAGCCGGAAGCGGAGCTGGTTGACGACGCATCACGTCACTCCAGAGATCGACTGGCCCTGGCGCGAGAATATCCCCGGGGAGGGCCGGGGCGATATACCAGTCACCCCGCGCGATCTCCGCCTCGAGCTGACCGGGGCCCCATTCCGCATATCCGGCAAACAGTCTGACACCATCAAGGTGAGTGGCCAGTTCCACCGGATCCGCTGATCCATTGACATAGACGATCCGGTTGGCGCACCGCGTCAACTGAGGATGCCCAGTCGGGTCCACCCCGTTCCGGACCACACCGACGCAGAGAACCGTATCGCGGGACAGTGGTCCACCGACGTACAGAGCCTTCGGTTTCACCGTGATCCCGAGCCATTCCGGCATGACCTCATCGACGGAGAGTTCACTGCGCGCCACGAGATTGACGCCGAATGTACCCGTGTCCCCATGCTCGATGACGAAAACCACACTCCTGGTGAATTCCCCGGCCACCAAACCCGGGGCCGCGACGAGGAGCATTCCGGGGGCAGGGTCGGTGCGTTCCAGTGCGTTGAACAGTCTGTCACCGAAAAGATCACTCATCGTTGGTCCTCCGTTGTGTTCGGTACCGTCACATCATCCTTCTCCGTACGCCACCAGGCGAGCAGGGCCTCGACCGCCTCATCGTGGTCGAGGGGACCACGTTCCAGCCGTAGCTCCTTCAAGAATGACCACGCCTGCCCGACCTCCGGGCCAGGGGAGATCTCGAGGAGCCGCATGATCTCGTTGCCATCTAGGTCCGGTCGGACGCGGGCGAGATCTTCCTTCTCAGCGATCTCGGCGATCCTCTCCTCAAGGTGATCGTACGTCCGGGCCAGACGTTCCGCCTTACGCCGGTTCCGGGTGGTGACGTCCGCGCGCACGAGCTTGTGCAGGCGCGGGAGCTGATCACCGGCATCTGTGACGTATCGGCGGACCGCGGAATCGGACCAGCGTCCCTCCCCGTAGCCGTGGAAACGCATGTGGAGGAAGACGAGCTGATTGATCTCGTTAATGATGTGCTTCGGGTATTTCAGGGCGCGGAGCCGACGCCGCGCGAGCTTAGCCCCTACGACCTCGTGCTGGTGGAAAGTGACCGCACCGTCATCATTGAAGGCCCGGGTGTCCGGTTTACCGATGTCGTGCAGCAACGCGGACCACCGGAGTACGAGATCCGGCCCGTCCTGCTCTTTGTCGATCACCTGGCGCAACACCTGGAGCGAATGGGCGTAGACGTCCTTGTGCTGGCGGTGTTCGTCCTGCATCAGCCGGAGGGCCGGTATCTCCGGGAAGATCACGTCCGCGATCCCGGTGTCAACCATGAGGTCTATGCCCAACCAGGGGACAGCACCCAGCATCATCTTGTCGAGTTCAGCCCGGACTCTTTCGACCGTAATCCGGTTGATCTGACCTGCCATGGCGGTCATCGCCTCATGTACCCTCGCAGAGGGACGGAAATCGAGTTGGGACACGAATCTGGCGGCACGCAGCATACGTAGTGGGTCATCATTGAAACTCTGCTCCGGCGTCGCCGGAGTGTCGAGGGTAGCTGTCGCGAGATCGGCGAGACCACCCACGGGGTCATGGAAGCGGAGGCCACCGTCGGGGAGCAGTTCAACGGCCATCGCGTTAACTCTGAAATCACGCCGGATCAGATCGCCCTCGAGGGTGTCTCCGTAGCTCACCTCGGGATTGCGGCTCTGCCCGTCATAGGTGTCAGATCGGAATGTGGTGATCTCGATCTGCTGTCCGTCCTTCTCCGCGGAGAGCGTCCCGAAGTCGATCCCGGTGTCCCAGACCGTGTCCGTGTAACTGTCCAGGATCTCCCGGACGAGACCGGGTCGTGCGGGTGTGGTGAAGTCCAGGTCAGTGCCGAGGCGGCCGAGCAGAGCATCCCGGACCGAGCCACCGACGAGGTAGAGAGGTACGTCGCGACGGGCGAACCGCTCTGCGAGGGGTTGCAGTACGGGCGCCAGTTCGTTGATCGCCTTCTCTGCCCTCACGAGCGCAGATTCAGCGCCGATTCCAACGCTGTTACCCTCACCGGTACAGGTGTCGGAGTGTCCTGTTGCTGCCTCATTTTTCACCCCGTTGAGTCTACCTGTCGGTGTGGCACCCCCCGGAAAGGCGGAAAAACCCGGATAGCCCCGTACACACGCGGGAGTGGGTAACAGCGCGTCGAAATACCACGCCGCTGTCCGGCGGGTTACGATCAACGGATATGAGCGACAGCGAGCGGCAGCACGCCGAGAAGCAGCCAGGACGTCGCCGACGCGGTCGTCGGCGACGTCGCTCGCGTGGCCAGGGTCGCCAGAAAGAGACGGATAACACCAGTACCACGGGTGCCGGTGGAACTGGAACAAAATCCACCACTTCATGCAGAACCACGAACGGTTCATCATCCGATGCCTCCGATTCCGCAGACTTGTCCGGGAACGCAGGACCCCGAGGAGACGGACAGCCCGCGGCGCCGACCCGTCAACGTTCCCGCCGTCGTCGGCGCAGCCGCGGAGGAAAAACCCCTGCCTCCGCTCCGAACAGATCAGATGAATCCGGTTCCGCGAGACCGCAGCATCAGGAGCGGACTCCGGCACGGGGGGCCGAGACCACCGAGCGCGGTGGGCGTCGCCGGGATTCCACAGCCCGTAACCGTAAGAGTTCTCGGCGTAACCGACCGGTCAACCCTCCTCGGGCCCACGCTCAACGTCCACGGATGCAGACGAATGATGAAACGTCAGCCGGTGGGCTCGTCGTATCCGGGTTAGCGGAGGCCGTGCGTGGTGACGGTACCGTCGACCTCGACAGGATCTATGTCGCATTGATCGGTCGGCTGGACCGGCGGGGTCGACTGCTCTGGTCGATGCCCAAAGGCCACGTCGAACCTGGAGAGAGTCGCGCCACGACAGCAGAGCGTGAGGTCTGGGAGGAAACCGGAATCTCCGGTGAGGTCTTCTCCGAGCTCGGGGTCATCGATTACTGGTTCGTGTCGGAAGGCGTCCGTATCCACAAAACAGTGCACCATCACCTCCTGCGCTATATCGACGGTGACCTCAATGATGAGGACCCCGAGGTCACCGAGGTGACCTGGGTTCCAGCCAGTGAGCTCATCGAACGGCTCGCTTACGCGGATGAACGCAAACTGGCGCGGTGCGCCCACGACATGCTCCCCGAACTTGCGCGGCGGGAAAAGTCGGAGGGAAGAAGGACTCCGCGGTGATATCGTCTGATTTTCTCCGGGTTCCGGTCACCCGTTCCATTTCCGTCCCCCGGCGATACCGCGGACGGTGGGCCCACCGCTTGACCGGTGCGGCACTCATCGCAGTTCTCACCACCACCGTTGTCGGCGGAACATCGGGTTCCGTGATGATCGCATCGGCCCAGAATCGAACAGTCCCCGGCGCATCCGCGGGCGTGTCCGGTGATGCTGAGTGGAGGAATTCCTCCATCCGGAAGACTGACGCAGACAGCGGTGTCGTGGTGGAACTCACGTCCCCCTTGGACGAGGTGCCGCTGGGCACCGAACGGATGGTGGAAGTACGTGTAACCAACACTTCGGACGAAGTCGTGGGGGAACTCTCACTTCGTCTGCAGCGTGGTGAGGCGGTGAGGGATGCCGCAACCGCCAGACTTTCATTGACGGGGGAGCAGTCAACTTACGGTTACACGGGTCCCTTCATCGACGCGCCCGGGGCACTCGATCCGGGGGAATCGGTGACCGTGAACCTGCCCCTGGATACCTCTCCGGGGTCGAAGAACGGCCTGGACATCGATACCCCCGGGGTCTATCCGATGATGGTCAACCTGAATGGGCGCCTGGGAGAAGGCATCGTCAGTTACCTGACGTCCGAGCGTTTCCTCCTCCCCGTCAGCGATCCGGTAACGGGTGAATTACACAGCAGGAACAGAGATGACGGAGTCCTACCCGAGGCTCCCGGAGTGACCGTGCTGTGGCCCCTTACCGCCCGGACCGGTCTCGTACCGGGTGAGACGGGGGAGGCACCGAAGTCGGCTCCGCTGCTGCTTGAAAACGATGATCTCGCCGCTCAATTACGTGAGGGCGGGCGCCTCGATCAGCTCCTCGACGTGTATCTGGATGCCACCGCGGGAGACGAAGGTTCCGCGCTGAGGGGTGCGACCTGTCTCGCCATCGACCCCCAACTGCTCGTGGTCGTGGACAGAATGCGGGATGGCTACACCGTCACGGATAACCGGTTGAGTCCGGTCTCCGGTACCCGGCGACTCCGGGAAAGCCGACGGCGGGATGATGGAAACAGGGCCACCTCCGGACACCCCGGAACGGGTGCTGAGGCCGCCGAGGAATGGCTGTCACGTCTTCGTACCGCAGCGAACCAGGGTTGTACAGTGGCATTGCCCTGGGCAGGAACCGACATCAACGCCGTCACCAGAACAGGTAACCAGTGGCTGCTGCGTGAAGCGGTCGCGCGGGGTTCCTCCGTACTGGCAGATATTCTGGAGACGGAACCAGAGCAGAACCTGGTGATCCCGTTGTCCGGTTACGTGACGGAATCCACCGCCGACTGGCTTCCCTTGGCCGATACCACTGGTCCTGATGAGATGGTGGACCCGGAGGCCGCCTGGGAATACAGGCAGCGGAATGGCCTCCCGACGGTTCACCACACGACCGACACCGCATCCCTTGAGGATCCCACCATCCCTGATCCGCAGCCACAAGAGGAACTGCCTCCGATGAACACTGCTGTCCGGGTTCTCGTGACAGACAACAGTGTGTGGGCCGCCCCGTCCGAGGGCAGGTTCGTGGGACTGCGCCAGGGGATCACCGGGGTAACGTACCAGGGGTCACTGGCTGCCACTCTCGCCACGACAGGAACGGAACCCCTGACAGTCGGGTACAGCAACCCGGAGACCCGGTATGATCCGGCTCTGGACTCCGTCCACGCCCGCCTAACCACGAGTTCCGCCGCCGTGCGACTCACGGTCGATGCCTCCAGGGTGAATTCACGACAGCAGGGGAAATCCACTGATCCCGTGATCATCGTGCCCCCGGCTAGCCCCGCAACCGCCACGAACGGCGCCAAGCTTCTCGATGTTGTCGATGAACTGTTGTCCACCGGGCGGGCACGTCCGCAGTCACTGCATGAGGCGACGACACCGGATACTGCAACGACAACGGCGCTCGATGCAGCGGTGCGGGAGCTGAACGGCCCCCGGGAAGGGGCGGGGTTCGGTGCCCCGTACCCGGATCCCTCAGTGCCGTCGACCTCCGAGGTACTGGCCGCCACCCAACAGGCGAACTACATCAACGACCTCACCCAGTTGATGGTGAATGATCCCCAGATCGCGGTGACGCGCTACGAATTCACCCGACCACTACTGCTCGATCTGCTCCGCGGGCTCACCGTCCTCGGTCGACGGAACGCGGAAGAACACACAGCCGCGGTGATCCATGCAGATCGGCTTTTTACCCTCAACCGGGAGATGCTTGAGCAGCTCCAGTCCTCGGTGTCGCTGCTGCCGCCGGGTTACGTCTACACCCGGGTGTCTCAGTCATCGCCGTTACTGATCGTGGCGCGCAACGGTCTACCTCTACCTGTTGACGCCCGCATCAGCTACCAGGGACCTCCCGGCAGCATGGTCCACGTTCCCGACCAACTCTGGATCCCGGCCAAAGGCTCAATCACGACCCAGATGACGGCGGATCTACCGACGGAACCCGACAAGGTCAATCTGCTACTCCGCTTGTCCGACTCACAAGGCTCCGTCATCAGTGATCCAGTGGAGATCACCATCCGGACCCAGGGTCTGTTCTTCGGTATGATCGGGAAATTCCTCATATTCCTACTGTTCATAGCCCTCGTCGCCCGGCTTATCCAGACGAAGATCATCCGCTGTTTCCGCCGTTCCGGTACCGGTCACGGCTTACAGGATCAGGAGATTCCCCCGCAGCCGGGCGCCAACCACCGCAGCCCCTCCGTCGATGCCGGTGGGCAACAGCCCCAGGTATGACGACCACGCAAGGCACGAACAACGGTTCGTTATCACCGTGACGCCGCGCCCCACAGCGCCCGTTTACCTCCTTTCACACGATCCTGTTAGACAATGGAGATTGTGAATTCAGATGATTCCGACCAGTCCGACCGAGAAGTAGCCCGGGACGGAGCCAGACACCGTGCCCCCGCCGGCCAACGTAGCCGGATCGTCCCGCCATCTCCGCCTGCTCCGGTCCCCGTAAGTCGTCCGATCACCAGCACCCGGCAGCCGGTGGTGGATCTTTCCCGCCTCACGCTGGCACCCAACGCTGTGGGGACCGGTAGGGTGACCGATACGCGTGAACCGCGACCGGCTCCGCATCGGCCCGAGGCGCTGTCTGATTCCGTCCCACAAACGGGGCGGAAGGCAACCGACTCGGAGGTCGTGCGTTCCACCGGGTCCATGGCCATCGCCACCCTCATCAGCCGGATCACGGGATTCCTCCGGAACGCAGCGATCGGCGCGACGATGGGTACTGCGGTCGGATCGGCGTTCAATACGGCGAACACGCTCCCGAACCTGATCACCGAGATCGTCCTCGGCGCGGTTCTGACGTCCCTTGTTGTGCCCGTCCTCGTCCGGGCGGAGAAGGAGGATCCGGATAACGGTGCGGCCTTCATCCGTCGGCTGTTCACCCTGTCTGTGACGCTACTGACCGTGGTGACGGTTCTTTCCGTCGGTACCGCCGGACTGTTGGCGACACTGACGCTGGGCCGGGACGGTGAGGTCAACCTCTCGCAAGCCTCCGCATTTGCCTATCTGCTCCTACCGCAGATTTTCTTCTACGGCGTCTTCTCCCTCTTCATGGCGGTCCTGAATACCAAGGGGGTGTTCAAACCGGGGGCTTGGGCACCGGTGGCGAACAACGTCGTCGTCCTGGTGGTCCTCGCGCTTTACTGGATGCTGCCCGGGGGGTTGACCCCGGATCAGCAGGTCTCACTGACCGATCCCCATGTGCTTCTGCTCGGCCTAGGCACCACGTTCGGTGTGGTGATCCAGGCCCTCATCATGGTGAAGCCACTACGGGATGCGGGTATCGATCTCCGGCCTCTATGGGGCATAGATGACCGGCTCAAGCAGTTCGGCGGCATGGCGATGGCGATCATCGTGTACGTCGCCATCTCCCAGGCTGGTTACATCATCGTCACCCGGATCGCATCCGCGTCCAGTGATTCCGCACCGCTGATCTATCAGCAGGCATGGCTGCTCCTGCAGGTTCCCTATGGCATCATCGGGGTCACCCTGCTGACGGCGATCATGCCCCGGCTAAGCCGCAACGCCGCCGACGGTGACGATGCCGCTGTTGTCCGTGATCTCACGCTGGCGACGAAACTCACGTTCGTTGCGATGATTCCCGTGATCGTCTTTTTCACCGCGTTCGGCACGCAGATCGCCAATGCCCTGTTCGCCTACGGTCTGTTCAGCCGCAACTCGGCGGATATCCTCGGCTGGACACTGAGTTTCTCCGCGTTCACGCTCCTCCCGTACGCCCTGGTGCTCCTGCATCTTCGGGTGTTCTACGCCCGCGAACAGGCATGGACCCCGACCTTCATCATCGCCGGCATCACGGGGACGAAGGTCCTGTTGAGTCTTCTGGCCCCTCTGGTGGCGACGTCCCCGTCCCGGGTGGTCATCCTGCTCGGCGCGGCGAACGGGTTCGGTTTCGCGGCGGGTGCGGTTATCGGCGCATTCCTGCTGCACCGTAAATTGGGGTCCCTCAACGGGCTGTCGATCCTGCGCTCCAGCCTGTGGGCGCTGGGTTCTTCAATAATCGGTGCCGCCGTCGCACTCGCGTTGGACATGGCGATCGTGCACCTCGCGGCGGCGCTTTTCGACGCCTTGGGCAGTATCGGTTTCTTCTTCCGTTGCGGTATCGCGGGCATCGTGTTCCTCATCGTCACGGGACTTGTACTGTCTCGTTCCGGCCTACCCGAGGTCCGCTCAATGGGTGGTCTGCTGGGCCGGATACCGGTCCTGCGTCGGTTCATCACCGCTGGTGCCCGCAATGATGACGGTGTGGAGAAGGCGACACCGGAGGAAATCTCCTCGCAGATCCTGACCGTCGAGCCCTTCAATGCTTCCCCGGTACCGCCGCCGATGTCGGCGGGCGTGGTCCGTGGGCCACGGCTGGTTCCCGGTGCTCCCGTCTCCGACGGCAACTACCGTCTGCTCGCAGACCATGGCAGTGTCCCCGGGGCACGGTTCTGGCAGGCGCGGGAAGTTGCCACCGGGCGGGAGGTCGCCCTGGTGTTCGTGGACACCACCGGCCAGGTACCTACGGCCCCGGCGAACGTGATCGAGGCAGCGGCGGACGCACGTGAGGTGGCTCGCCGGACCCGCCTCCTGAGTAGGCTGGGAAGCACTGGAATCGCCCGTGGTATCACGGTGTCGTCGTACCGGTCCGGGTGCCTCGTCGTCGCTGACTGGGTTCCCGGGTCATCTCTGGCCAGTGTCGCGGAAGGGGAGGTCGATCCCCGTGCGGCCGCCCTCGCCGTGAGTTACCTGGCTGACGCCGCCGCAGCGGCACACGCGGAAGATCAACCTCTCGGAATTGAGCACCGTTCCCGTATCCGGATCGACACCTCGGGGCGGGCTGTGCTCGCGTTCCCGGCCGTCCTGCCCAATGCCACGATCGCAGAGGATCTCGACAGTATCGGTTCCGGTCTTGCGCTGCTGGTAGGTAGAGATGGCCCACCGGCGATCACCGGGTTATCGGAAGAGGCCCGGATCGCAGGTCGTTCAGGTGCGAGTGATGTTCGGCAACCCACCGCCGCTGATCTGGCGGTGCGCCTCCGCAATGTGGGACTGTCCGATGATGATTCGGCCCCACGGGTGGTCGTGGAGGATGAACGGACACCGAAACCGGCCATCAAGTCGGGTTTCGGTAGCGCCGAATACTCAGGTCGGATGATCGCGGTCATCGCGGCAATGTCGGTCATCCTCGTCATCAGTGTTGCGGTTGCCGCGTTGTATCTCGCCTCCATCCTGGGCGGTGACCGGGCTGAATCTCCGGTGAACAGTGACTCCATCGCGTCCGTCGCTCCGTCGGCGGCACGGGACGCTCTACGCTCCACGGAGGTCACCGACATTCCCGTGTCCGGCGCCTACGAATGGGAACCTGCACCTGTGATACCCGGTAGCGAGGATAATCCGGAACTTGCGGCCTTCGCTGTCGACGGTGACCCTTCGACCGGTTGGCATACCGATAGATACCTCCAACAATTCGCCGTCCCACCGGCGGGTCTAAAAACGGGGGTCGGACTGTTGCTTGATCTCTCCACTGCAGCCCACATCGAGGATGTGCGTATTTCCGCGGAGCGCCCAGGCACGTTTGTCCGTATCTACGGTGCTCCGGAAAAAGATTTCGGTTCTCTCGACCAGGCGATCCCCCTTGGGGAAGGAAGGCTGGACGGGGGCCTGAACGTCATAGACACAGAGGACAAAACCCCAGTTCGGCAGAGTTTCACCCGGATCCTCGTGTGGGTGACGGAACTTCCGATGCCCGAGGCCGCTGACATATCGGAGATCGTGGTGCGCGGTGTACCGGTGTCCGCTACCCAGATGACCGGAGACGCCCCCTAGAATCACCTGGCATCACCAAACACCCCCAAAAACGCATCATTGCTACCCCCGGAAGGTTTCTTTCCTTCCGGGGTCTAGCATTTGTGAAGCCCTACTGGGATAATCGGTGCCACCGCCGGTACGGGGATCGACGGATCCATTGGGGAGCCTCTGATCCCTGGACCACCTCTGCCATGCACTTACGGCGGTACACGCCGACAAGCAGCAGGACTAGGAGAGTGGTTGGTTACATGGGGAATACCGATGCCCGGGACACCCCCGTTCCTGTCTCCTCCGCATCGACAGACGTGTCGCCGTGTCTCGACCAAATGCCGGGGCAAGGGTCCATCTCTGGGGCCGATCAAATGGTGCTGCCGCGCCGCCGCACCAGACCCGGTGTTCGCACACACCGTACAGCTCCGGACGGTGCTCTCGTCGACTCCTACATCGACGGTGACGACAGTGCTTTCGCAGAGATTGTCCGCAGACATCGGGCCCGCCTGTGGCGGGTTGCCCGCCGTTACGCCCGTTCAGATGATGAGGCCGATGACATCGTCCAGGATGCACTGCTCCGGGCAAGCCGTCACCTGGTCAAGTTCCGTGGGGATGCAGCCCTCACGACGTGGCTGCACCGGCTGGTGATCAATTCGGGGTATGACCATCTCGGCAAGGGTTTTATCCGCAAGGAGTGCATCACGCTCGATGCCACCGAGGCAATACACCGGCTGCTGGGCACCGAGGAACCCTACAGCCAGATCGACCTCGAACTGACTCTCCGGGAGGCACTTGAACATCTTCCCGAGGATCAACGGCAAACAATCATTCTCGTTGATTTAGTGGATCTCCCGGTGGATGAAGTCGCGGACATCATGAAGATCAGACCGGGAACGGTGAAGTCCCGCCGATCACGTGCAAGAGCGACGCTAAAGGAACTACTCACGGAACCGGGACAGTGACCACGACGGGGATCCCGACCGCGGCAACCTCCGGCACGCCTACAATCGACGCCGGTACACCCTTCGACCCCGAACGACCCCGCGAGGATCCCCATGACGAACAGCCCATCAATCCACGACGTCATCATCATCGGATCCGGCCCAGCCGGTTACACTGCGGCGATCTACGCCGCACGTGCTGAACTCAAGCCTCTTGTCTTCGAGGGGATCGAGTACGGCGGATCTCTGATGACCACGACTGAGGTGGAGAACTACCCCGGCTTCGCCGCGGGAATCATGGGCCCGGAGCTCATGGAGCAGATGCGCACGCAGGCTGAACGCTTCGGTGCAGATCTACGTCAGGAACTCGTCGACAAGCTGGACCTCATCGGTGACATCAAGAAGGTGTGGGTCGACGATGAGGAGTACGCCGCCCGAACCGTGATTCTGGCGATGGGCGCAGCCCCCCGCTACCTCGGAGTTCCCGGGGAACAGGAGCTACTGGGGCGTGGCGTCAGTTCATGCGCCACCTGTGACGGTTTCTTCTTCCGCGACCAGGACATCGCGGTCATCGGTGGCGGCGATTCCGCGATGGAGGAGGCACTGTTTCTCACTCGATTCGCCAGCTCTGTGACTATCGTGCACCGTAGGGAGCAATTCCGGGCCTCGGTGATCATGGAGGAGCGTGCCCGCGCTAACGAGAAGATCCGCTTCCTCACCAACAAGGTGGTGACGCGGGTCGAGGGTGAACAGAAGGTCGTAGGTCTCACACTTGAGGACACCGTGACCGGTGAAAGCTCGCGTCTCGATGTGACAGCAATGTTCGTTGCAATCGGCCTCGACCCCCGTTCCGGAATGCTGGAGGGCCAGGTCGACTGCGATCCAGCCGGTTATGTGTCCGTCGAGCAGCCCTCCAGCCGCACGAGTATCCCGGGGGTCTTTGCCTGTGGTGATCTGGTGGACAGCCACTACCAGCAGGCGGTCACCGCCGCCGGTTCCGGCTGCCGGGCTGCCATCGACGCCGAGCATTTCCTGGCTTCCGCTCCCGCGCTGTCACCCGGGAACCCATAAAGCGAGGAAGACGTTGTCCCGGCGTAGTGTCGGGGAGGCGGTCCAGCGCCGATGACCGTTCCATCATCAATCACATCAATCAGCGGAGGAAAAACATGAGTAATCCCGTGAATGTCACAGAGAGCACCTTCGAGGAGATCGTCCTCAACTCCGACAGGCCCGTCCTGGTGGACTTTTGGGCTGAGTGGTGTGGCCCGTGCAAAAAACTGGCTCCGGTCATCGACCAGGTCGCCGAGGAGATGGGTGAACGCGCCGTCATAGCCAAGGTCGATGTCGAGGCTGAACGCGCCCTCGGCGCCCGCTTCCAGATCATGTCCATCCCGACCCTCATGTTTTTCAGTGGCGGTGAGAAGGTCGCCGAGTTCAGTGGCCCGCGGCCCCGGCATGAAATCGTGTCCCGGCTAGAAGCTCTGATTTAACTGGTAATCTGGCTTGAAGCCACCGACAGCAGCAATAGTCGGACTTGTGCTCGCCGGTTCCACCGGAGATGTGCATGGAGGACCTGAAACCGTAGGACAAAGGACGAAGATAACGTGGCAGACAAACTGCGGGTGGGCGACTGGAGCCCCCGGGTCGCAGAGGTGCGCTCCACCCTGGCCCGGCTCGGTCTGATCCCTGGCTACGCAGGAGACGTCAGCGGGAAGGACTCCGAACGCTTCGAGGAGAAAGATGCTCTCTATGATGCCGATCTGGCTCTCGCCGTCCAGGCGTTCCAGCAGTCCCGCGGCATCATCGCCTCCGGAGAAATCGGTGAATCAACGCTCCGCGAGCTCCGCGAGGCGACCTACACCCTCGGTGCCCGTGTACTTGCTTTCTACCCGAACAATGTCCTCGTTGGTGATGACGTGTACCAGCTTCAGCAACAGCTACTTGAACTGGGTTTCTACACGGACAGAGTCGATGGCCACTACGGACAGGCGACGTACAATGCGGTCGCGAACTACCAGTTGAACTATGGTCTCGAAAACGACGGGATCTGCGGTCCGAAAACGATCCGGGCCTTGAGCTATCTCGGTCGGCCGATCACTGGTGGTTCCCCCCACGCGATCCTCGAACGGGAACAGGTTCGCCTCGCGGGGCCAAAGTTGACCGGTAAACGAGTTGTCATCGATCCTGGTCTCGGCGGTGCCAACAAGGGCCGAACCGTCCATGGGCGGTTCGGTGACATCACCGAGGAGGAGATCCTCTGGGATCTCGCCACCCGCCTGGAGGGCCGGATGGTGGCCGCCGGCATGGAGACCATTATCTCGCGACCTCGTATGGATGATCCGAGCCACGATCAGCGTGCAAACATCGCGAACGCATTCGGTGCGGACCTCATGCTGTGTCTCCAGTTGGATCATTACCCGAATGGGAAGGCATCAGGCTGTGCCTCGTTCTATTTCGGTTCGCCACACGGTTCCTCATCATTGATGGGTGAGAAACTGTCCGGCCTCATCCAACGGGAGATCAGTACCCGAACAGCTCTGATCAATTGTGGAAACCATGCCCGTACCTGGGATCTTCTCCGGCTCAGTGAAATGACGTGTGTCGAGTTCGTCGCCGGATACCTCTCCAACGCGCACGATGTCTCGATACTCACTGACGCATCCAAGCGCGACATCATAGCTGAATCAATCGTTATCGCGGTCAAACGCCTGTATCTCATGGACAAGGACAATCAGGCGACCGGTACGCACAAGTTCAGCGACATTCTCGAGTCAGAACTTTTCTGACCTCTCATGGATGAGCCTCGGCGGGTCGGCGACTCGCCGAGGCTTTGTTCCACCATGCGTGCCACCGGGAAGTAGCGTTTCGCACCTCATCAACCCGGGATCATCACCAACGGAAGATCCGCCGCCGCAGCTATCTGTTTCCGGTCACAACCGGACAGCGACAGTCTGAGCCGAGGCAGAAGATCGTGATCTGCGACGACCTCAAAACCTGCCGCGCTCAGGATGTCGAAGCTCAGCAGTCCGATCTCAGACGCATGTTCCGCGATCTCCCTGGACGGATCATCTTCCGCCGAATCCGGTGCACGGTCACGCACGGCGAACGCCTCCACCGCCCGGACCCCCCGACGGGTCAGTTCGATGATGACTGCGGTGACAAGTACAGACTCCAGAGCAAGGCCACGGAAACGGTCATCGATGAACAGGGAACTCAACAACACGGCGTCAGGTGACACCGGCCCTGTCGGTAACTGGACAACGCCGGAGGCGTCAACAGGTGCACAGTAGAGGACACTCGCAATCGCCTCCGGTTCCTCGACCGTACCGATGTTGTAGCCGCAGCCACCCCGTTCCACGAGAATCCTGTTGATCCAGGCTTCTTTCTCCAGAGCAGCCGCCCCCGAGGCCAGGACTTCCGAGGCTGTTTCAGGATCCAGTTCCCAGAACACACTCGTCCGCGCACCAGGATGCATGAAACAAACGGTGCTGGGTGTCACCGCGTACAACGAAGGAATCATGGCCCGGTCTCCGGTTTCGTTGCACTACTCGGGCCTGGCCCGGAGAAGGCCCATGATTCGTTCAAGATCTTCGCGGTCACCGAACTCAACCATGATCTTGCCTTTCCGCTTGCCGACACTCACAGTGACCCGGGTATCCAACCGGTTCGCGAGGCTGTCTGCGGCATGCACGGCGAATTCCGGGGGCGCGGGCTTCTCCTTCGGTTTCCGTTCGGGAACAGCATCCCCTCGATTCAGAAGTGTCACCGCTTCCTCGGTGGCACGTACTGAGAGTCCTTCGGCGACGATCCGGTCTGAGAGCGCAGCCTGTCCATCTGCCCCGGTCTTCAATCCGAGAAGTGCGCGGGCGTGCCCGGCGGAAAGCACTCCGGCAGCCACCTTACGCTGGACGGGAACCGGAAGCCCCAGTAGCCGGATCATGTTCGTGATCACCGGGCGTGATCGACCGATACGTTCTGCGAGTTGGGCCTGGGTGACACCGAACTCTTCGAGGAGCTGCTGGTATGCGGCCGCCTCCTCCAGCGGGTTGAGCTGAACACGATGAATGTTCTCGAGGAGTGCGTCACGGAGCATTGAACCATCATCGGTGTCACGCACGATAGCGGGGATCTCCGTGAGACCAGCACGGGTTGCCGCGCGCCACCGGCGCTCACCCATGATGATCTCCCAGCCACCATCATCGGGTGCCCGCCGAACGACGATAGGCTGCATGAGACCGAACTCGCGTATCGAGTGGACGAGCTCTTCCAGGGCCTCCTCGTCGAAGACCGTCCGAGGCTGGTGCGGGTTGGGCATGATCTGCGTGACCGGAAGCTCACGATAGACGGCGCCCACCGAAGAACCGGTGTCCGGAGTTCCGGAGGCGGGTGTCGGCCCTTTGTTCCCCTTGGTCCGCAGCGGCCCCGCCGTCTCCCCGGTAGCCTGTCTCGGGCCGGGGAATCCGGGTCCGCCCTCTGCGACACCCCGGGTGTTAGGCCGTTCGCCCATGAGAATGTTTGCCGCTCCGTCCCCCAGACGGGGCCGTGCCGGGGAGGTTCCATCCGGAATGAGTGCGGCCAGTCCACGCCCCAGACCGCCGCGACGGGTCTCTCCCTTGCGGGATTGTTGTGCCATGGTGTGTTCGGAACCTTTCTGCTGGGGGAGTGACTTATGTTCTCTCGACGGACCGGTCACCGGTGAGCTGCACCATCGGCATCGTCGTCTCCACCGCTGTGTGTTTCCGGTGCGACTCCCACTGCACCGGATTCAGCGGTTACGGGGAAATCTCCACGGGTGGCGATCTCCTTGGCGGCATCGAGATACGCCATCGCACCCCGAGAACCCGGATCATAGGCGAGTACCGTCTGCCCGTACCCCGGAGCCTCTGAAACCTTTACGGAACGAGGTATGACAGACCGAAGGACGATATCCCCGAAGTGGGATCGCACCTCCTCCGTCACCTGCTCTGCCAGTTTCGTCCGGGCGTCAAACATGGTGAGTATGATCGTGGAAATGTGGAGATCCCGGTTGAGGTAATCCCGGATCATCGTGATGTTGTTGAGGAGCTGACCAACCCCTTCGAGTGCGTAGTACTCACACTGAATCGGGATCAGCACCTCCCGTGCTGCAGTCATCGCATTGATTGTGAGGAGCCCGAGTGAGGGCGGGCAATCGATGAAGACATAGTCGAAACCCTGCTCCGCGATAAACGTGTCATTCAACGCATCCGCGAGCCGATACTCACGCCGCACCATGGAAACCAGCTCGATCTCAGATCCCGCCAGATCAATTGTTGCGGGAATGCACTTGAGATTCTCGTGGGCGGTTGAGGTCTGCATGGCGTCCAAGGGCGTGCAGTCACCGAGTAGAACTTCATAGCTCGAGAGGATTCCCTCACCCCGGTGTTCAACACCGAGAGCGGTTGATGCGTTCCCCTGCGGGTCGAGATCGACAACCAGCACCTTGAGGCCACAGAGCGCCAGTCCCGCCGCGAGATTCACCGACGTCGTGGTCTTACCCACGCCGCCCTTTTGATTCGCAACGGTGAATATCCTCGGCTTATCCGGCCGGGGAAGTGAAAAAGCGTTGGGGGTCTTCACCTTTGCGGCACGTTGGGCTGCCGCAGCAATCGGTGTGTCGTCCCAGAAGTTGTCGTCCATGGACGTCGTTTCCCCTTTTCATCGCCAGAAATCACAGGTCATGAGTGCAGGATCCCGCGCCCCGGTACCCGAAGACAGGCTCTCGCTCTCATGACCGCAGAACTGTCGGCTTCCACCGCCATTAGTTCAACACTAGTGTCTCACGAATACCCGATCCACCGGGCCGACAGACGACTTACCCGGAGATCGCGTCATCTCCGTCGAGGAATGACGATCACTGTGGCAGGCTCACTGACCCTACCCTCCCCAACGGTGATGATCCGTGCCCTGCCACCACCTGCTCGGGTAATCTCCCGCACGTCGCGCTCGAGCTCTTCCCTGACCGAGGCCCCCTTCAGCGCCATCATTTCGCCACCGCGCGCCACCAGCGGAAGTGACCAACTAGCTAGTTTCCCGAGCGGAGCGACCGCCCGGGAGGTGACAACGCTGAACCGTCCGACCTTGTCCCGCACGGCCTTCTCTTCGGCACGTCCCCGAACCACGGTGACATTCTCCAAAGCCAGATCCCGAACGACCTCGGTGAGATAGGTGGAACGTTTGAGAAGCGGCTCTATGAGGGTGATGCGGAGATCTGGGCGGGCGAGTGCGAGAGGAATGCCCGGTAGCCCGGCCCCCGAACCGATATCCGCGATCCGTAATCCCTCCTCATCCGGAATCACCTCACCGAGTACCGCACAATTCAGGATGTGCCGTTCCCACAATCGAGGTACTTCGCGGGGGCCGATGAAACCACGGACAGCACCGTCAGTGGCAAGTGAACGGTGGTAAGCGATCGCTTTGTGGAGGTTCGCACCAAAAACAGCGTCCGCCGCAGCCGGGGGAGGGGTCGGTTTTTCTTGATCGGTCTCTACTGGTGGTTTCACGTGAAACATCATTCCATGCCATCGCCCCGCGCCACAGTCAGACAGTCGCGGATGTTCCGAAAACAGAAAGAGCGCCCCCGGATTCAACTTCCCGGGGGCGCTCTTCGGCAGGAACGCGGATAGCGTCTAATTGCGCTTCTTACGCTTCTTGCGCTTCTTGTTCGGAGTGATGGAAGACTGCCCCGCGGAGGAGTCCGGGGTCTCCTCGACAACAGATTCAGGGATCTCATCTGACGGAGAGGCATCCGGAACTGAGCCATCACTGACGACCCGATCGATACTCAGATTTCCGGAACCCACTGAACCACGACGTTTCTTTTTGGGCGCCTTCTTAGGATTATCGGGACGGATACCGGGCTTCGGAGCAGTAGCCCGCTTCGCTTCCTTCTTCGCCTCTTCCTCAGCGGCCTCCTCACGATCCAACTTCGCGAAGATCCAGCGCTGCTGGAAAAAGGTCCAGATGTTGTTGGAACCCATGTAGCAGAGCAGGCCGATGTGCCAGAAGACACCTGTAAAAACGATCATGGCCGGGAAGAACCAAACCATCATCTTGTTCATCATTTCCATCTGCGACTGCATCTGGGCATTGCCCATGGCCTTCTGCTTGCCGCTCGCAATCCGCTCCCGTTGCCGGGTGATCGACATCTTCGCATTGAAGTGCGTTGCCACCGCCGTCAGGATGATCAACGGGACCGCGACGAGGGTGATGTTCACCCGGGTGAAGTCGATCGGTTGGAATGCCTGGTACATGTCCGCAGGCATACTGATGTAGGACGAGATCGGAACACCGAAAAGCCGCGCGTCCAGGAAAGACTGGACATCGGTGGGAGAGAAGATGTAGTTCGCAAGTTCACGGTTCTGCTCGATGGAGAGTCCGAGCTGACCGGGACCGGACCCTGTCCGGTTGAAGGAACGGAGAACGTGGAACAGACCAAAGAACACCGGCATCTGAACGAGAATCGGCAGACATCCTGCGATCGGGTTGACACCGGCCTCCTTGTTGATGCGCCGGGTCTCCTCCATGATTTTGGTCTGATCGCCTTTCCAGCGTTCCTTGACTTCAGCCAACTGAGGCTGCAGAGCCTGCATCTTCATCGACGAACGCATCTGGTTCAGCATGGGTTTAACCAGGAGAACACGGATCGTGAAGGTAAGGAAAACGATGGCCAAGACCCAGGAAATACCAGATCCTGATCCGAAGGGGACACTGAAGACCTTGTGCCAGAACCAGAGGATGGCCGAAATGGGCCAGTAGACGAAATCAAGCACTTTTGAGTCAGGACTCCTTGGTGGTGGTGGGTGTGCAGTACGGGCAGCCGATATGACTTCTCGGTCGCCGCGGTTTCGGCGCCGGGTCATAACCGCCCGGATGCCAGGGTCCGCACTTGGACAACCGCACGAGCGTGAGCATGATACCGATGACCGCGCCCCGCGTTCTGACGACATGAAGAGCGTAGGCGCTGCAGGTCGGCTCGAAACGGCAGGTGGACCCCATCTTAAGGGGTGATATGTAGTTTTGGTAGAAACGGATCCCGGCCAAGGCCACCCGAGAACCTATGGACGGAGCGCCCCGGGACGTCGCCCGTTCTGTCAGCGAACCACAACGCAGACATCGCCCGGTCCGGTCACTCACGATTGCGTTCCCGGAGCTTTCCCAGTGCCTTACGCACGTCTCGTTCGAGTTCACTCCCGGAAGCATCCCCTGCACGCGGTAGTGCCCGGATGACGACATCACAATCGTTGTCGAGTTCCCGAGCCAACGCACCGCAGACATACCTAAGCCGTCGAGAGGTACGGTGACGAATCACCGCATTCCCGACGGCTTTGGATACGATGAGCCCAAAACGGGGACCACCCTGACGGGCGATCTCTGTTTTGGACTGCGCGTGACGCAGGTGCACGATGACCGTCCTCGATCCGGCTCTGCGCCCGCCTTTGATCGTCCGACTGAAATCGGACGGGGCGGAGAGCCGATGCTGTTTCGGTAACACCTGAACCTGCGAACCCAGACCGCTGATTAAGCGGTCAGGGAAGCACGGCCCTTGCGACGGCGAGCCGATACGATGGCGCGACCGGCACGGGTGCGCATACGAGTACGGAAGCCGTGCACGCGTGCGCGACGACGGTTGTTCGGCTGGAACGTCCGCTTGCCCTTAGCCACGGTGAACACTCCTAAAATTAACGGATGATCAGCAGACAACCCGCGGATGCTCCAGATGCCCGGATTACGGAAAACACCTGTGTCGTGTGCCGAAGCAGCACGTTCACGGAGGAAACCGTTCACCAGGCGCCGAGAAACAGCCGCCAGTTGTGCATCTCACCCTGTGGTGGATGATTTTTCTGTTGTCCGGGGCGCAATTGACGACGTCGCGGATAGCGACATTCGCCGAGGCGTATCCCGGAATACAACACAGCGGTGGCGCGGAATGCGGAGCGGTCGGAACACGACGGACCCGGAGACCCGGTGTTGTCCGTCCCGCGGCCGACCGGCCGACCGGCCGTTGCTGCGTGATACGCACCGAGCCAGACCGGACATGGTTGTCCACTCTGGGTGATGCGTTGAGACTAGGCCAGATTACGTGCAGGTTGATGGTTCGACAAATCGACACGCCGGTAAAGAAACGTGACGACAGAATGACATTTGTGTCATTATCCCCCGCTTCAACTTCTGTTTCAGGATGGTTTCAGCGGGCAGATGGCCCGCAGGCCACTGCCACCGGCACGCCGGGGGCAGTGCTCCGAGTTAACCCGTCTAGACACCGGTCAGCCCGGACAGGTAACAATGAACCAGTGAGAAAACCACAGGCTGTGAGATTCTCGGGCTGTGAATAACTCTCAACCAAAGCTTGAGAATATCCCGGACTATCGGAATACCCGCAGTTCAGGACACTTGATCGGCCGGTTGAAATTATCCACAGGCTTTCCGGTACCCTGTGGAGAACGAAACTAGAAGATGTTATCCACATCTGTGGATAACTCTGTGGAACATCCTGCACACCGATCACATCGCAGTGTGGATAAACCGGTGGAGAATGATAATTCTGCATCCACTGGTTCCGTCACCCCGTGCCGCCAGGTAACCGCGCGGTCATTCGGGGAGTCGCATGCTGCCGTAGTTAGGGTTGAACCACAGATAACGTAGAGAAGGATTACCGTGACGGATACTTCACCCCAGCAGATCTGGGAGAGGGTGGTGATAAGGCTCACCGACCTCGCCGGAGAACCCGGAACCGGAATCCCACCACTCACCCGGATGCAGTCAGCAAACCTGCATCTGGTCCGAATCGTGGCTCTTGTCCCCGGGTTCGCGGTACTCACGACCCCTCATCTGATCGCAAAGAACATGATCGAGAAGGATCTCGGGGAACCAATCAAACAGATCCTCTCGGAAATCCTCGGCAGCCCCCATGGAATCGCGGTGTCTGTCGCGCCAGAGTCTTTCGGTAGCCACCCACACTCATCTGAAGAGTCAGCCCATACTCCGGAACCCTGTGATCAGAACCGTCTTTCAGATCACATCGACCCGGGTGCCGTGAGTGGGGTACCCATTCATCCAGGTACCTCACACGCCCAGGATCAGGGTCCCCACCACAGGGTTGTCGGTGGCCAACCCGCTAGAAGATATCCCACCACCCAGAGGCCACCGCACTCATTATCCGGTGAATCGGACCCGCCCACTCTGTTCTCCAGCACTCATCCACAGGACGGCGAGAACTACCCGAACGATCACGAACCGCACGACCCGGGTTCCCACCGGGACACGGATTATCCTGTCGGCGGAGGATGGCGCGCCAGCGTCGCCAGAGCAACGGAACGTTCCCGGAACCAACCCACCAGGGACAGTGGACAAAGGATCGTACGAGAAAAGACCGCCCGGAACCCAAACCGGGCGGCGTCCCTCAACGAGCGCTACACGTTCGATACCTTCGTCACCGGATCATCGAACAGATTCGCGCAGGCAGCGGCAATTGCGGTGGCTGAATCTCCTGCTCAGGCATTCAATCCCTTGTTCATCTGGGGAGGCTCCGGCCTCGGTAAGACCCATCTGTTGCACGCGGCCGGACATTACTCCCAGGAGCTTCAACCCGATCTCCGTGTTCTGTACGTATCGAGTGAGGAATTCACCAACGACTACATCAACTCCGTCCGGGATGATCGCCAGGAATCATTCAAGCGTCGATACCGCAACCTTGATGTGCTCATGGTGGATGACATCCAGTTCCTAGAAGGTAAGGAGGGAACCCAGGAGGAGTTCTTCCACACCTTCAACGCCCTTCACCAGGCAGACAAGCAGATCATTCTTTCCTCGGACCGTCCCCCCCGCCAGTTGACGACACTCACCGACAGGCTCCGGACCCGATTCGAGGGCGGTCTGATTACCGATGTACAGCCACCGGACCTAGAAACCCGTATCGCGATCCTCGAAAAGAAGGCGGGTCTCGAGGGAACCGTCGTCGCGAGGGATGTCCTGGAACTGATCGCGTCCCGATACGAGTCCTCCATCCGGGAACTGGAGGGGGCGCTCATCCGAGTGACGGCCTTCTCCTCGTTGAATGGGACCAGCATCGATATGGCTACCGCGATGTCTGCGTTGTCGGACATCATGCCGGAAGCAGCGGATGTCGAGATTACCGCAACGACAATCATCGAGGTCACAGCAGATTACTTCAACATCAGTGTTAAGGAGTTGTGCGGTACGGGTAAAGCCCGGCCGATAGCCAGAGCACGCCAGCTCGCAATGTATCTCTGCCGTGAACTCACCGATCTGTCGCTTCCGAAGATCGGGGCGAGTTTCGGAGGAAAAGACCACACCACGGTCATGTATGCGGACCGGAAGATTCGCAAGGAAATGACCGAAAAGCATGACACCTATGACCAGATCCAGGAGTTGACTCGGACGATCAAGACCCGAGGCCGGTCCTGATCCACCGGTTCGGCTCTCAAGGGGCTCCGTCCAGTACAGACGGAGCCCCTGTTCTCATTTCCGCCCAGATCCATTTTCGATGACCGCAGGTTATCCACATCCTTATCCACATCTGTGTAATTTCACCTTTGTAATTTAGTGATCCTCGACACACCCATGAGGAAATTTCTCGTCCCTCCATCCCGTGGATAACCGCTGAGGATCTGTTGAAGAAAGCGCCCCTGATAGGGGATGAACTGTGGATGAAAACCAAGTCCACGATTTTATCCACAGCCAGCCAAAGTTATCCACAGCCATCCCACAGCCGGACCCACAGCACGACTCGCCGAAATGACCACGGCTGATTGACCCGTATCCACAGATTGCACAGGACTTACTGTTACTCCCATCTTTTCCCTTGGTAGATCTAAAGAAGAAAGAGGGTGTGTGAGTAAACAGCGCTTCGGAGCTTCCCACCGAAATGACACAACGCCCTGGGATCACCTGAGTTTGTGATTCCAGGTTTCACCTCGACCGCTCGCCGGGTACGTTGGTTTGTAATCACATGAGGCGGTGTCCCAGCCCGGTCGAACCTGGTCGGTGACAACGCTCCGGCAGTAGTGAACATCGTCCCGGTGAATCACCGGTTCACGTTCGTGTGCCGCGGTGCAGTGTTCGACCACGTCTTGAGGAGCTTCACGAAGCATGGAGTCACAATCGGTGTCATTCAGGGTGTCCAAGGATGACCTGGCCGGAGCCGTTTCCTGGGTCGCACGGAGCCTTCCGAGCAAACCCACCCAACCTGTTCTTCGCGGAATGCTCATCACCGCTGACGATGACGGCCTTGAACTCGCCGGGTACGACTACGAGGTTTCAACTCAGGTACGGATCCCCGCGGAGGTCTCTGATCCGGGTCGGGTAGCTGTTGCCGGAAAGCTGATCGCTGATATCACGTCGACCCTGCCCAATAAACCCGTTGAAATCGAGCTCAGCGGATCGATTGTCCAGGTCAGGTGCGGTTCATCTCGTTTTGAACTGCCGAGCATCCCCCTTGATGATTACCCTCGTCTGCCGTCTCTGCCGGAGACGACCGGAACGATTAATCCGAAACTGTTCACAGAGGCCGTGACCCAGGTGGCCACAGCAGCAGGCAGGGATGACACGCTTCCGATGCTGACGGGTGTTCACATGGAAATCAATGGTCCCGAACTGCTGCTCGTCGCAACAGATCGCTTCCGGATGGCTGTGCGCACACTTGGATGGAACGCGAAGGATGCCGATGCAACGGCAAAACTCTTGATCCCGGCGAAAACACTCCTCGAGAATGCCCGGACTCTGGATGGCTCTGACGGAGACATCGAAATTGCGGTTGGTTCGGGTACCGAGATCGGAAGTGAGGGCTTATTCGGCGTTCACGCCGACGCACGTCTCACCACCACCAGACTTCTGGATGCGCAGTTCCCGAACTTCCGTCCACTTCTCCCGAAAACCCACAAAGCTCTCGCGAGCGTTGAGATAGCTTCACTCATTGATGCCATTCGTCGTGTCGCGCTGGTAGCGGACAGAAACGCGCAGATCAGAATGGAATTCTCTGAGGGGCAGGTCATTCTCTCCGCCGGCGGTTCCGACGCAGGGCACGCAGAGGAGATCGTCCAGTGTGCGTTTACCGGGGAACCGTTACTGACCGCCTTCAATGCCAGTTACCTTAAAGATGGCCTCTCGGTCGTGCGTACGGAACGCGTGGTCTTCGGTTTCACGGATCCGTCGCGGCCCGCGATCCTCATTCCGGAACCCCCGGAACTACCGGAAGCCGACGAGGACGGAACCTTCACCACACCTGAAACTGACTTCACCTACCTCCTGATGCCGGTTCGGCTTCCGGGCTAGTTCAACCGAGCCCATTTCAGGCTGGTCAGGTGATTCGTTTGAGAGGCTGAGAGGCGAAGCGTGCACATCCGTTCCCTGACGTTGCGGGATTTCCGTTCGTGGCGCTCACTTTCACTGGATCTGCGTCCGGGTGTGACGGTTCTTGTCGGTAGTAACGGACACGGTAAAACTAATATCGTTGAAGCTATCGGTTATCTGGCTCACCTTGTTTCGCACCGGGTCTCCAATGATGCACCGCTCGTGAGATCCGGAAGTCGGGATGCCCGGATCTCAGCGGTGGCAGTCAACGACGGTAGAGAACTTGTAGCCCATCTGCTGATCAAGCCTCGGGGTAGTAATCTCGCACAACTGAACCGCACCAGACTCGACTCACCCAGGGGCTTGTTGGGTGTGGTCAAGACCGTGCTTTTCGCACCGGAGGACATCGCACTCGTCAGGGGGGAGCCGGCCGAGCGGCGGCGCTATCTCGACAACATTCTGGCGACGCGTTATCCGCGGATTGCGGGAATCAGAGCGGATTACGACAAGGTGCTCAGGCAACGAAATGCGCTTCTTCGTTCCACCTCCGGGACACTGCGTCGCGGCTACGGCAGTGATGAAGGAGCGGCTGCCCTGAGCACACTCGACACCTGGGACGGGCAACTTGCGTTATACGGCGGGCAACTCACGGCGGCCCGAATTTCTCTGGTCGAGGAACTGTCTGACCATGTGGTGACGGCATATCGGATTATTGCACCGGAATCGAGGTTACCGAGCCTCAACTACCGTAATAGTGTCGTAACGGCGCCTTCCGGATGCACGGATCCGAGTGTCCTGGAGGCGGCAATGCTCGCTGATCTGGCTCGTAACCGCAGCAGAGAGATAGAGCGGGGAATGTCTCTCGTGGGGCCACACCGTGATGATCTGGAACTCATGCTCGGAGAGGAACCTGCGAGGGGCTTTGCTAGTCACGGGGAAACCTGGTCCTATGCCCTGGCACTCCGGCTTGGAGTGTTCTCTCTGCTCCGAAATGACGGTACTGATCCGGTGCTGATACTCGATGATGTGTTCGCGGAGCTTGACGCTGCACGGAGGAAGGCACTGGTGAAGATAGCCATGACCGCAGAACAGGTTCTCATCACCGCAGCTGTCGATGATGATCTTCCCGAAAATCTTGATGTCACCGGAGCACGGATTCACCGGGTCACAATGGTTACGGATGGCTCCGGCAGGTATTCGGTCCTCGATCAGGTTTCCGGTGACTCGGCAGGGACCGGGGATGAGACGTACCAAGGGGAACAGTCATGACAACCCCGGAGGAGCGGGCTGATTCCGTTGCGGCTGCTTACCAACACATACGTGCTGTCGCACGAAGGCGGGGATCACGGCTCCCGAGCGGAGGACGCGGGTCCGGTAGGAACCGGGACCTCCGTGGTACTGAGATTTCATCCGTCCCCGTCCGTAAGGTCGGTCGTCCATCCGGACCGGATGGACGGGCGCTGCGTCGGCTGGAAACAACGGAATCAGTGGGATCAGTCCTCGGCGGTGAGATTCGGCGGCGGGGGTGGGGGCGCTCAATGGCCGGAGGATGGGTGAAGGCGAACTGGAATCTACTCGTCGGGGATCGGATCGCTCAACACAGTGAGGTGCAGATGCTGAAGGATAAACAGTTGTTCATCACCTGTGACTCAACAGCATGGGCAACTAACCTGCGTCTGATGCAACGAAGGATCCTGCAGGTCATAGCTGAGAAAGTTGGGCCTGATGTGGTGTCGGAGCTGAAGATTTTCGGTCCTTCTCAACCGAGTTGGCGGAAGGGACCGCTCCATGTGAAGGGGCGAGGCCCCAGGGATACCTATGGATGACTCTGTGTGGTGTCTGGAGTGCTGGGAAACGAACTGGGTATTTCCGTTTTTAACGGGGTGTGAGGCCTTCTGACGCACGCAAGAGCGTGTTCGGTAGGTACCCATGACCGTGTAGGATAAAAAGGTCCAGATACAACTTCAGCGAGGAGCCAAGGACACCGTGGCAGACACCGTGGCAGCAACCGAACACCACTACGACGCTTCATCTATCACGATCCTTGAGGGTCTGGAAGCCGTCCGTAAGCGGCCCGGCATGTACATCGGTTCCACCGGTGAACGCGGACTGCATCACCTCGTCTGGGAGGTTGTCGACAACTCCGTCGATGAAGCAATGGCGGGGTACGCCACCCGTGTCGACGTCACACTTCTCGCTGACGGTGGTGTCCAGGTCGTTGATAACGGTCGTGGTATTCCGGTCGAGATGCACCCCAGCGGTATGCCAACAGTGCAGGTCGTCATGACGCAGTTGCATGCCGGAGGCAAATTCGACTCTGAGTCCTATGCTGTTTCCGGTGGTCTGCATGGTGTCGGTATCTCTGTCGTCAACGCTTTGTCCACCCGCGTCGAGGCCGACATCAAGCGTGAGGGTCACCACTGGTTCCAGAACTTCAACCAGGCCGTTCCCGAGGAACTCCAGCAGGGCGGTCGTGCCCGCGGAACCGGTACCACGGTCCGATTCTGGCCGGACGCGGACATCTTCGAGACCACTGAGTTCAAGTTCGAGACGATCGCCCGCCGCCTGCAGGAGATGGCGTTTCTGAACAAGGGTCTCACCATCACCCTCACCGATCAGCGTGTTACCGAGGAGCAGGCTGAACTCGACGAGATCGCGGAGAAGGGTGTTGATGAAGCTGAACCACTGACCGGGGATTCCTTCGATGAAGCGGAGATCGCCGCGGAGGCGGCCGAAGCCGCAGAGGCGGCTGAAGCCAGAGCCGCCGGCAGGACGGTGAAGAAGAAGGTCAAGACCCGGACATACCACTACCCTGACGGGTTGAAGGATTACGTCAATGCGCTGAACAAATCGAAAACTCCGATCCACCCGACCATCGTCGCTTTCGAGGCGAAGGCAGAGGATCATGAGGTCGAGATTGCGATGCAGTGGAACAGTGGGTACCAGCAGAATGTCCACACGTTCGCGAATACCATCAACACCTTCGAGGGCGGTTCCCATGAGGAAGGTTTCCGCGCGGCATTGACCACGCTGCTCAATCGTTATGCGCGGGAACACAAGTTGCTCAAGGACAAGGAGCCGAACCTCGCCGGCGAGGATTGTCGTGAAGGATTGGCGGCCGTCGTCTCCGTTCGAGTTGCGGATCCGCAGTTTGAGGGACAAACGAAGACGAAACTCGGTAATACTGAAGTCAAGGGTTTCGTTCAGCGCATGGTCAATGAGAATGTCATGCACTGGTTGGAGGCGAATCCCGCCGAAGCAAAAGCGATCGTCAACAAAGCTGTGTCTTCCTCCCATGCGCGGCTCGCTGCGCGCAAGGCTCGGGAATTGGTGCGTCGGAAGTCCAGTTCTGACATGGGTGGGCTTCCCGGAAAGCTCGCTGACTGTCGCTCCAAGGACCCACGTAAATCCGAGCTCTACATCGTGGAGGGTGACTCCGCAGGTGGCTCTGCGAAGAGCGGCCGGGAGTCGATGTTCCAGGCTATTCTTCCGCTCCGTGGAAAGATCCTCAATGTGGAGAAAGCCCGCCTCGACAAGGTCCTGAAGAATAATGAGGTTCAGGCGATCATCACGGCGCTCGGAACCGGTATTCATGATGAGTTCGATATCTCCAAGCTTCGGTACCACAAAATCGTGCTCATGGCTGACGCCGATGTTGATGGTCAGCATATTTCGACGCTCCTGCTGACCCTTCTGTTCCGCTTCATGCCTGATCTGATCCGGGACGGTTACGTGTTCCTCGCCCAGCCGCCGCTGTACAAGTTGAAGTGGTCAAAGGGAGGTCCAACCTTCGCATACACCGATGCGCAGCGTGACCAACAGCTCGAGGAAGGACTCGCTGCGGGCAAGAAGATCAACAAGGACGATGGCATCCAGCGGTACAAGGGTCTCGGTGAGATGGATGCGAAGGAACTGTGGGAGACCACCATGGACCCGTCAGTCCGCACCCTCCGCAAGGTGACCATGGATGATGCTCAGGCTGCCGACGAACTGTTTTCAATTCTCATGGGGGATGATGTCGTGGCCAGGCGCTCCTTCATCACTCGTAATGCCAAGGACGTCCGTTTCCTCGACGTTTAGGTTGCAGTAGGTCGAATGCAGGACCGCCCCCGAGAAACTTTCGGGGGCGGTCCTGCATGTCGGTGGAACGGATCAGCTCATGATGACCTGCGGTACCCCGAGGCTCTTCAGCCCTTGGACCCCGAACTCGATTCCGTAACCGGATTCCTTGATGCCACCGAAAGGAACCCGTGGGTCAATGGCGCCGTGATTGTTGATCCACACGGTTCCAGCTTGGATGCGACGGGCGACGGCGCGGGCTGCCTCCGGGTTGGAGGACCACACCGAGCCACCTAATCCGACCGGGGAGTCGTTCGCCATCCGAACCGCCTCGTTAACATCGGAATAGCGGATGACCGGGAGTGCGGGACCAAACTGCTCAGTGGTGACCAGCTCATTGTCCGGGGCAATGTCAGCGACGATTGTGGTGGGGTAGAAGTTACCCGCTTGTCCTGGGTCCGGATCACCGCCGAGGACGATACGTGCACCGCTCTCACGAGCTGCCTCAACGAGCCCTGCGACGATGTCGTACTGTGCCCGATTCTGCAGCGGGCCGAGAACGTTGTTCTCGTCGAGCCCGATGCCCATCGGCATCTTCTCTGCGACGGCCACAAGTTCCTCCACAACTGCGTCATAGATGTCCTCGTGGACATAGAGACGCTTCAGGGCGGCACAGGTCTGACCGGTGTTGATGAATGCACCCCAGAACAATCCTTCGGCGATTTTCTCCGGGTCTGCGTCGGGGAGCACGATACCGGCGTCGTTACCGCCGAGCTCGAGGGTCAGACGGGCGAGATTTTCGGCCGCCGAGCGCATGATCGCTTTACCCGTGGGTGTGGATCCGGTGAACATGATCTTGTCGATGTCAGGATGTGCACTGAGTGCAGCACCAACTTCTCCGTCGCCGGTGACGATGCGGAAAACATCTTCGGGGAGGACCGTATTGATGACGTGGGCCAGTGCGAGAACCGATAGTGGTGTGTTCTCGGAGGGCTTCATGACGACGGTGTTTCCCATCCGGAGGGCGGGGGCGAACTGCCAGACAGCGATCATCATGGGCCAGTTCCACGGGCCAATGGCGCCAACGACACCGATGGGACGGTACTCCATGACAGCGTGCTTCTCGCCGTCATCCACGATCACCTCGGGCTCGAGGGGAAGAGCGGCGGTGGTGCGGAGCCAACCGACACATCCGCCGACCTCGAAACGAGCATTCGGGCCGTTGAGTGGCTTGCCCTGCTCTCGGGAAAGCAAGACGGCGAGCTCCTCGGCGTGCTTTTCGACCGCATCAGCCGCTGCGTTGAGTAGTTCACGCCGCTTGTCGTCGCTGAGGGCGGCCCATGCCGGTTGTGCTTTCCGGGCTGCAGCAATTGCGCTGTCCAGGGTTTTGATGTCACCCACCGGCGCATGGGCGATGAGATCCCCCGTGGCGGGATCGTGGATGGGGCTACCCGATTCCACGGAGATGATGGACAACAGATCTGCTGCGCTCATAGGCTCGCTCTCCTTATGGTTGAAATCATATTATCACTATAGTGTGAGCCATAACACTGTCAACGTGTTGTCTCAGAGTGCGGATGAATTGGTTTAGAGCGTCGGAATGCGCCCGGTGAGGCAGGTGGGTGAGCTCCTTTGTCAAAAAGTGTCACCACCAATGGTTGCACGAAATCCGCGCCAAATATGAGGGGAGAACAGGATGGCCACCGTGACACGAAGGCGGGAATGGCGGGACAGGTCGGTGCCGCAGGAGTATCCCTACGCGGAGTGGTGCGAGATCGCCAACAACTCCTTCACGCCCCTCCAGATCGCAACATCCGATCCGGCTAATTTCCGGGCGACGGTTCAGGCGATTCAGGTTGGGGAAGTAGGAATTATGGATCTCCGTTCCCCGGCACACACTGTCGTCCTGGAAAGTTCACACATCGACGTGCGGCAGGAACCCTGGTGCAAACTGTGCCTGCAGATCTCGGGCCAGCTCATTGTTCGGCAGGACGGACGAGTTGCCGATGCCCGCCCCGGAGATCTCGTCTTCTACGAGACCAGTAGACCGTTCACGTTGGAGTACACCTCCCATCAACGGAGTCTGATGTGGCATTTCCCGCAGGATCTGTTGATGTCGAGTCGGGTGAACACGACGATCCGGACCGCCACCGTGCTTCCCGGAGAATCGGACCTGGGCAGGCTGGTGATTCCCGGTTTACGGGGATACGCTGACCGGCTCTCCGCACTGGGGGCCATCGATGATTCCTACGCCACGGAGATTGTGCACGCTGGATTATCCGGCGCATTGGCGGCGATCTCCTTACTTGGTAAGGAGATGGATGGTTCGGCGACGGCATCGACGAACGCACTGTTCACCGCCGCCACGACCTACATTGAGGATCACCTGAGCGATCCGGCGCTATCACCGGCGATGATTGCCGACAACCTTTTCGTGTCCGTTCGGCAGTTGCATGCTCGATTCCGTGCGGAATCCACGACGGTGGGTACCTACATCCGGGGTCGCCGTCTCGAAGAGGTCCGGCACGCACTGCTCGAACCGCGCAACGCGAACCTCAGCGTGGCGATGCTGGGGGCACGCGTGGGTTTCCATGATGCCTCACACCTGAGTAAGGCATTCAAGGCGAGATACGGGGTCTCCCCTTCGATGTACCGGCGCAGCAGAGGACTGCCACTCAGGAGCAACCGTTGAGGGTTCCCCGTATATCGCAGCGCATCCCTTCGATATGGCGTGGTTCTGCGCGCGGGTGTGGGCCTGTGGACGGGAGATTCTAGCTGTTCTGGCTCTCCTGAAACTCTTTGATCACCGCACGGGCCTGGGATATGCCTGATTCCAACGCGCCGTCGACAACGACACCCCGCCATCCTTTCGCCCAGTCAGCCCCCGCGAAGTAGAGGCGGGAGGCGGTGTCGAGGAAGTGGCTCCATCCGTCGATGAACTGCCCCTTCCTCAGGGTTGCCCACGCCTGGCCGCTGTACTTGTCGGCCACCCAATCATGCCCGGTGCAGTCGATGACCTCGAGGGGCAGGTCCCAGACTTCCAGGATCCGACGAGCGGAGTTGGGATTTTCAAGATCGATGGCTGTGTGATCGGGACCGAACCCGACGAGAATGGTCGCGTCATCATCGGTGAAGTACTCGCTGCGCAGCACGGTCACCGGGCCTGGCGAGGGGGCGTAACAGAGGATGCTGTGGTGGCCCTTCACCTTGATCCAGATTTTTGCTCCGGTAGAGTTCCATTTCTGTTCGATTACCCGGCACATGTCGGGACGGAGCGGTGGTGAGAATTCGATGGTGGATAGTGCCCCAACGGGGACGGTCACGATTACCGCATCGGCGTTCTCGGTGGCTCCGGATTCAAGAGTGATCCGTGCACTGTGATCAGTGTGTTCCACCCGGGACACGGGACTGTTGAGATGGATTGGGCAGTTGAGGTCTCCGGCGATGCCGTTGTAGAGCTGCTGCATGCCGTCCACGAGTTTGAAACGGAGGGTCTGCTCATCGACGAGGGAGAGTCGATTGTCGCAGAGCGCGGCCCATTGCTTCGCCATCAGTGCGGAACCCCCGTAGGGGTTTCCGATGTATCCGGCAGACCAGTATCCGTCGCAGAGGTCACGTTCCTCCGGGGTGAAGTCATCCGTGCATAAGGCATCCATGACGCTGGCTGCGTCAGCCTGACGGAATCTCTCCTTCAACTCCTCGCTGGCTGAAGATCCTGCGTCGAGAATCGCGAGGGGGCGATAGGGCTGCGGGAAGAACTCGTGTGAGTTCTCGAAGATCTTTGCCATCGGCCGGGCGAGAAGGCCATCGAGTTCGTCCTCCGTTCCTTTCTTCACGGTGTCACCTGTTCGCCAGTAGGCGGTGTCGCAGAAGGGACTAGCTACGATCTCTGCGCCATACCTGGTGATTTCGGACCAGACGTGGGGCTGGTGCCAGTGCACCCAGGTGGCCCCCATTTCGAGTGGTTGTCCGAGGCGGGTGTCCGTCCAGGCACGTCCTCCAATGCGGTTGCGGGCCTCGTGGATGACCACCTCGATTCCGGCGGTCTCCAGCTCGCGGGCGGCGGCGAGACCGGCGAAGCCGGCACCGATGACGATGACCTTAGGCGGCGTGCCGGTTCTGTGTCCGGATGCGTTCATGGGGAGGTTCCTTTCGGTGGTCGGTGGATGTGGAACGGGTCAGGTACGGGTCAGGGGATCTCGACGTGATTCACACCGGTGGTGTCCAGGAGTTGTTTCTGCCGGATTACACCAGCAAAGGCCGCGGCCACGATGAGGCCCGGAAGGATGAAGGTGAGCATCGCGGGCTGGTCATCACCGATCATGAGTGAGAAGTTCAGCAGGACGAGGAGTCCGATCAGTGCGAGTCCGATACCGCTGACGATGGGGGCGATGCACCGGGTCCAGAGTCCCAGCACCTGTTCCCCGCGTCCGAGATGGCGGGCGATGGCGAAGGACGTGAGAGAAAGCAGAATTACCAGACCGAGGGCCGCGGTGTTGGTCAACCAAGTGAACAACGTAATGACGGGAAACAAGGGGGTGTTGCCATTCACGGTATCGGCACCCGCAAAAATGACGATGACGGTAAAGGCGAGAACAGATTGTCCGAGGGACCCGACGTGTGGGGTTCCGTCGTGGGAGATCTTCCCGAAAACCTTGGGGAGAACCCAGGCTCGCCCTAGTGCGAACGCGTACCGGGCCGCAGCGTTGTGGAAGGCGATGAGGGCGGCGAACAGACTGGTGATGAAGAGGAAACTGGATAACAACGAGAATGCCGGGGAGAAGTCCTCCAGCCACACGAACATAAGGTCAGGCCCGAATTCACGGGAGCTGTCGATGATTCCACTCGGTCCTATGCCCATGGAGAACGCCCATGCGGAGAAAGCATAGAAGAGGGCGATGATCCCGACGGCGATGAATGTTGCCCGGGAGACGGTCCGATCGGGGTCGATGGTCTCCTCTGAGTAGATGGCTCCCGACTCAAATCCCATGAACGCCGCGATCCCGAACGCGAGGAGAACGCCGACCCCACCGGTGAAGAAATCACCGGGGCGCAGGGTGATCGTGCTGATTCCCTCCGGTGCATGAGTCAGCCCGAGAGCACAGACCACGGCGACGACGAGGAATTCAAGAGCGACAAGGACCGTAAGGATACGGGCGGAGAGTTCGACGTGTCGAATGCCGAGAAGACCCACACAGAACCATCCCAGCAGTGCGGTGGTCCACCAGGGCAGTACCAGCGGTGTGACCGATGCGAGTGCCCCGGACAGTGCGAAGCCGAACAGGCCGTAGAGACCGATCTGCATGAGGTTGTAGCACAGCAGCGCGACGAGTGAGGAGGCGACGCCGACTCTGTCTCCGAGGCCCTTGGAGATGTAGGCGTAGAAGGCTCCCGCGTTCTGGATACGGGTGCTCATCGCACCGTAACCGAAGGCGAAGATGGCGATGAGGATTCCCAGGACGAGGTAGGCCACGGGGACACCCAGTAGACCGGAGACCGCAAAGTTGGTGGGCACACCTCCGGCGAGAACGGTGAGTGGGGCGCTGGCCGCGATGATCATGAAGACGAGGTGAGGTGTGGTCAGTCGCCGGATACCCGGCTCCAGTTCGTGCACGTGCTGAGCCATGTGATCCTCCTGGATGGGAAATACGTGGACTCAGTGTATGAGACAGATCACAATTTATGGTTGTGTGTGAGTGCTACAGGTTTGTGATGTGATGCATGACTTGACAGGGGACGGACATTGAATACCCCTGATCCGGGAATTCGGAGAGGTGACCTCTTCCGTTTCCTTCCGCTGGGTATGAACAAACCCCCGGTCCGATGGCGGAGCGGGGGTTCGGTTTCATGGGGTCAATCAGGCGGCGTATTTTTCGATGATCCGTCCGAGACCATTGAGGCGCTCGCCGATGATGCCGGTAAGTTTCCCGCGAACCGACGAGTAAACCTTGCTTATCGCTGGCTGGTTGATTTTCCCGGCATTGCGGTCGGCGACAGCGAGGATAGAGTCCGTCACGTCGGCGCGGTGTGCGTCGAGATATGTGCCGAAATCGCTGGTTGGGCCACCTTGACGGTAATTCTGCCAATGCGGGTCGAGAGCTTCGCAGAGCTCGGGCAGGAGTCGACTGACACCCTTGGAAACCACGTTCGCGTCAGCTTTACGTGCCGCTCCGACGGCGCCTTTGATGGCCATGCCTGTGAGGCCGGAGAGATCGGCGACCGAAGAGTCGATGAACGTCGCCATGTCCGTGACGACGGCGTCTCGGTGAGATCCGGTGAGTTGGGTCTTGAGGTCGGTCATGGGTGGTGTGTCATCCCCTGGTGCTTATTGTGGGTGTGCTTCAGTTCTACGGACTACACCTTACCTCGTGGGGTGGGTGGGCTGTGCTGGCCCCGAAAATGACACGCGCTCTTCATTCGAGATCTCCCGATCTCGAATGAAGAGCGCGTGTCAGTGATGTTGTGACTCTTCCGCCACAGCAACCAAACTTCACAAGTTAACTGTAGTCACAACAGTCACAGATGTTACACACTTCCGATGTTTTCGACTACTTGCGGTGGCGACGTACCCCCGGTAACGCAGAAAGCCGGTTCAGTCAATGACTGAACCGGCTTTCTTATCCTTGTGGAGCATAGGAGAATCGAACTCCTGACCTCCTGCTTGCAAAGCAGGTGCTCTACCAATTGAGCTAATGCCCCAAGTTCTGATGGTGGGCCTAACAGGAATCGAACCTGTGACCTCTTCGTTATCAGCGAAGCGCTCTAACCGACTGAGCTATAGGCCCTTGGAACGAGAATGAACTTTACCCAGCGGACACTGTTAAAAGCAAATCCCCTGGTGAGGTGAGTTCCGGAACTGATTCCGGGTGTGTGGGCACCGTATCGGAAAGGTACCCACACACGGTGGAGACGGATCAGTAATCACCCTCACTGAGGGTGATTACGATGCCACCGAACAGTTCGACCATGCCGTTGTAGATCACTGCGGTCAGTGGCGCGAGGATCGTCACCGCAATAGCGGTGACAGCACCCAGGAGACTGGCTAAGGACAGCACCGTTCCAAAGGTGATGACATCGCTGCCCCCTACTCCCGTCACGATGCTGTTCAACTTCGCCCAGATACCGAACTGATCGAGTCCGTAGTACAGCAGGGTGACGCACAGAATCCATGCCGCCAGTGCAGCGAGGGATAGTGCCAGTGCGGTCCGGAATGCCGACAACGGGGATATCCGTGTGACGGTTACTTCCTGAAGGTTCATCACTAGTCCCCGTTCTCATCGGTGTCGGGATCCCTGTGGAGTGGGACTCCGTTGGCGTCAAGGTTAGTGCTTCCGGCGCGTCGGACGCCGGGAATATCCGTGGTTTCGGAGTCATCGAGGGTGAAGGACGCCGGGCCCTTGGCGGCGCCGGTGGCGACAGCCTCAGCGGTTTCCTCCCCCTCCCCCTCGACGTTACGGTCGATGGCGAGTAGTTCAACACCCTTCTCTAGGTTGACCAGCCGCACACCCATCGTCTGCCGCGAGGACGGTCGGATCTGGCCGACCTCCGTACGGATGACCCCGCCCGCAGAGGTGATGGCGAAGATCTGGTCATCGTCGTCGACTGATAGGGCACCGATGAGCTTGCCGCGCTTCGGGGTGTACTTGAAGGTGGCGACACCGAGTCCACCCCGTCCTTTTGTCGGGTATTCCTCCATCGCAGTGCGCTTCCCGTAACCCCCGGATGTGGCGACCAGTAGATAGTCGCCTGTACCGACGACGCACATAGCGAGGAGCTTGTCATCGCCACGGAACCGCATTCCCTTCACACCGGCGGTTGCACGCCCCATTGGGCGCAGGGTTTCGTCATCAGCGGTAAACCGCATCGCCTGACCCTCCTCGGAGATGAGCAGGAGATCATCCTCATCGGAGCACAGCGAGGCACCGATGAGTGAGTCACCCTCGTTGAGGTTAATGGCGATCAGGCCACCGGAGCGGACGGAGTCGTAGTCCGCGAGCCGGGATTTCTTGACCCGGCCGTGCGCGGTGGCGAGTACCAGGTATTCGGCGTCGTCGTAGCCCTGGATCTGGATTACCTGGGCGATCTGTTCACCGGGCTGGAACTCCAGGAGATTCGCGACGTGCTGGCCGCGGGCCGTCCGGGAGGCCTCGGGCAGTTCGTAGGCTTTGAGCCGGTACACGCGGCCGTAGTTGGTGAAGAACAGGATCCAGTCGTGGGTGGAGCACACGAAGAAGTGGCGAACGACATCATCGCTCTTCAGCTCCGCGCCGCGGACACCCTTGCCGCCGCGCTTCTGGTTGCGGTAGGCGTCGACCTTCGTGCGCTTGGCGTAGCCGGTGGAGGTGATCGTGGCCACGACGTTTTCGCGGGCGATCAGGTCCTCCTCGGTGACGTCGCCGGTGGCGCCGATGATCTGGGTGCGACGCTCGTCGCCGTACTTCTCGACGATCTCGGTGAGCTCGTCCCGGACGATCGCGCGCTGCCGTTCGGGGCGGGCGAGAATGTCCTTGTAGTCGGCGATGATCTCCTCGATCTCGGCCAGCCGGTCGACGATCTTCTGCCGCTCCAGGGCGGCGAGTCTGCGAAGCTGCATCGCGAGAATCGCATCGGCCTGGATCTCGTCGATGTCGAGGAGATCGATGAGACCGTTCCGGGCGATGTCGACGGTCGCCGACGCCCGGATCAGGGCGATGACCTCATCGAGCATGTCGAGTGCCTTGACGAGGCCACGCAGGATGTGGGCCTCTTTTTCAGCCTCATCCAACAGGTACTGGGTGCGGCGGATGATGACGTCGACCTGGTGCGCGATGTAGTGGCGCAGCATCTGGTCCAGGCGCAGGGTGCGCGGCACCCCGTCGACGATGGAGAGCATGTTCACGCCGAAGCTGGACTGCAGTTGGGAATGCTTGAACAGGTTGTTCAGCACGACGCGCGGCACCGCGTCCCGCTTCAGGGTGACTACGATGCGCAGGCCGACGCGGTCGGAGGACTCGTCGTCGATCCGGGAGATACCGGCTATCTTGCCCTGGTTCGCCTGTTCGGCGATGTTGAGCACCAGGTTGTCCTTGTTGACTTGGTACGGCAACTCGGTGATCACGATGATCTGCCGGTTACCGTCCTCCTCGATCGTGGTCACACCGCGCATGCGGATCGAGCCACGGCCCGTGGTGTAGGCGTCCTTGATGCCCTGGTCACCGACGATGAGACCGGCGGTGGGGAAATCAGGGCCCTTGACGAAGCTCATGCACGCCTCAAGGGTCGTTGCCTCGTCGGCCTCGTAGTTCTCCAACATCCAGAAGATCGCGTCACCCAGTTCGGTGAGGTTGTGCGGCGGGATGTTCGTGGCCATACCGACGGCGATACCACCCGAACCGTTCATCAGGAGGTTAGGAACCCGGGAGGGGAGAATCACCGGTTCAAGGTTCTTGCCGTCGTAGTTCGGCTGGAAATCGACCGTGTTGGAGCGGATGTCCCGCACCATCTGCATCGCCAACGGAGTCAGGCGGCACTCGGTGTAACGCATGGCGGCGGCACCGTCGTTACCGCGGGAACCGAAGTTACCCTGTCCGTCAATGAGTGGGTAGCGCATCGACCAGGGTTGGGCCATGCGGACCAGGGTGTCGTAGATCGCGGAGTCACCGTGCGGATGGTAGTTACCCATGGTTTCCGCGACGGGCTTCGCGGACTTTACGTAGGAACGGTCGGGGCGGAAGCCGCTGTCGTACATCGCGTACAGCAGTCGTCGGTGCACGGGCTTCAGACCGTCGCGCACCTCGGGCAGTGCACGGCCGACGATGACCGACATCGCGTAGTCGATGTAACTGCGTTGCATCTCCTCGCCGATGTCGATTGGATTGATCCTGTCGAAGAGGAGCTCGCCGCCGTCGTTGCCGCCGGAGTTGTCGTCGCTCACGGGTCACCTAATTTCCGTCTAGCAGGTTAATGGAGATCTTGATCTCGACCATTCTAACCCGCTGAAATCCGGAAACGGGCTCTCAGTGCCTTACAGAGCGAAGAAAAGCAGAACCTTGGTATCAATCAGGTATCAAAGGCGTAGTCTCGGATCATGGCCATGACACTTCGCCTCACCGACGCCCAGGACCGGGCACTCACACTCCTCGCCCAGGCACAGGGCACCAGCAAACAGGAAGCCGCGACGCGGGCGATTGTCGCGACGGCCGCCCGCGTACTCGCGGACGCAGAAGTCGCTGAACTGGCGCGGACCGTCGTCAATGGTTACGCGGAAAATGAGCGACGCCTACGGCACGGACGATGACCCCCGGACCCGCCGTCCGCCCGATCACTCCGGAGCAGCTTCTGATCATTGCCGATGAGGTGATTGCTATACACCGGGTCCATGTCCGCGACTACGCACTACTCGCCGGGGCTGCAGCCGTGACCGCAGCCGCATATGGAGGGGTTCGCGTCCATCAGGATGTGCGCTCCGCCGCAGATGCCCTATCAGAGGCCATCATCCGGCTTGCACCCCTTGATGACGCCAATGACGTCCTGGCAGATGCCGCAGCCGAAGTGTTAAGGCGGGTAAATGCCCGTTGAAACACATCATCGTTAGGGCATGAAAAACAGCACCGGATATCCCATTATGAGATATCCGATGCTGTTTGCTTCGGTCACGGAAAATTACTTGTGGCCCTACTTTTTGTCGTCGGCCGCACGCTTCACGTCGTCGGCCGCATTCTTTACGGCGTCCTTGGTGTCGTCTGCGGCGTCATTTACGGCGTCCTTGGTGTCGTCTGCGATGTCTTCGGCTTTGTCCGTCACAGCCTCAGCGATGTCCTTGGTCTTCTCAGAGGTTTTGTCGATGATGCTGTCCTCACCGGTGGAGTCACCCCGGCCGAGAAGTTCATCGGCCTTCGCCCGGGCTTCCGCGAGACGCTCGCTCGCTCGCGCCCTGGCGGAAGCGGCGGCATCAGCTGCTCTGTCTGCGAGGTGATCTGCCTTGTCAGCTAGATCCGCGGTGACTGCGGTGTCGGATCCTGCGGCGTGGTCCCGTACGTTGGGTGGGTTGGTTCCTGGTGTGTCTGCGCGGCCACGCAACCAGTAGATAATTCCGGCGACGGTGGAAACCAGGAGCGCGAGGAGTGTCAGATTCGCGAGTCGACCGCGGCCGCCACCACCAGTGCAGAGGTTACCCAGGAAGTTCGTGCGCTCCGCTTTCTTCTCGGCCTTCCTGCGGGCCTTTTCTGCGGCTTTCCGGGCCTTCTTCATTGTCCTGCCACCTTTCTTCTCAACGTCCTCGGTGAGCTGAGCGCCTTTTTCCTCGGCCTGCTCACGGAGCTGTTCGAGGCGGTGCCGAGCCTCCCGGAGCAGCGCACCCGCCTGTACCTGGGATTCCTCGGTCAGGGAACCTGCCTTGGTGGCGAATTCGTCGCGGACCTGGCTTATCGCCTTGCGGCGATCCGCGTAGTCGTTCGCTCGGGCGACGAGATCGTCATAGCTGTTGACCTTGTGCTGGGAACGGAAATCGCGGGCAGAGCCAAAGGCCTGTCGACCGAGTTTGTACGCCATCCGAATGGTTGTGGGGTTCACGTGTTTCTCCTTGGTTGAGACGTTCAGTGACCCAGTCGAGTACACCGGAGACGAAGGAGGCGGGGGTGAACCGCCACCGTACGACCGGAAGTACTCGTCGGGCTGTGGTGTATCCAGCGTAACCTGCTATGCCCCTGTGGGGGCATCACGGATGCTGGTATGGGTGGGAATCGGCATCGGAGTCGCTGGTTGACTAGCATGGGACACATGACAAACAAGACCGCGACCGCGATCCTCCACACCAACCGTGGTGACATCACCATTGATCTCTTCGGAAATCATGCACCGAACACCGTCGAGAACTTTGTTGGTCTCGCGCAGGGCACGAGTGAATACCGGGCGAATAATGCAAGTGGTTCTACCACCGGTCCCTTCTACGATGGCTCAGTGTTCCACCGTGTGATCGATCAGTTCATGATCCAGGGTGGAGACCCGACGGGAACCGGGCGTGGTGGTCCGGGCTACCAGTTCGCCGATGAGTTCCACCCTGAGCTTTCGTTTGACCGTCCTTATCTGCTGGCCATGGCGAACGCGGGTCCGGGTACGAACGGTTCCCAGTTCTTCATCACCGTTGCACCGACTCCGCATCTCAACAACCGGCACACCATTTTCGGTGAGGTCACCGACGAGGAGTCGAAGAAGGTTGTCGATGCCATTGCAAGTACCGCGACTGACCGCATGGACCGGCCCACGGAGCCTGTCGTCATCGAGAGCGTCGAGATCACCGACTGATCCGGAGGCCCGTGGCGTGTCAGTTCCCCGACACAGCTCCGATGCCTGAAATACAAGACCCCGCACACCGTTACGGGTCGCAGAGCCAACGTGATGTGGTTCAGCGAACGTTGGGTGCGGGGTCTTTTGTCATGTTCACAGATAACTCATCGTCGTCACCGGTCTGAACGTCTGGTCCGGTGACGTGATAGTCGGAGGTTTCCATGTCCAGTCCCACTCCACCCGCACAGATGATCCGGAATCTCTACCGGCAGGCACCCGTGACCGCCTCGACTGTGGGGTTGATTGTTTTCGTGTTTCTGGTCACCGCGGTGCAGTCCCGCTCATTCACCGGAAATCTTGACCACAGTGGGCTGGGCGATGCCTGGGTATTGTATCTCCCGCTGATGGATGACTCTGTCTTTGGTCCGCTTCGCGCACTCGGTTCGGCTCTACTTCATCTGGGGATCGGGCACATGGTGGTGAATGTATTTCTCCTGTACCTGATCGGTAGAGAGACTGAGTCGATGTTCGGGTCACCGTTGATGCTCGGAATCCTTGTTACCGGTGCGCTCGGGGCTTCGGCGACGGTTGTCTGGTTGAGCCCGGATTCGCCGACGGTGGGGGCCTCCGGTGCGGTGTATGCGTTGATGGCAGTCTTCGTTGCCATTGCGTATTCGCGGCAGGATGCTCAGGTGAGTGCAGCGCTGGTGCTGATAGGTGTGAATCTCGTTTACACGTTGATGACCCCGGGAGTCTCTCTGTGGGGTCACCTCGGGGGCCTCGGCACCGGGGTGTTGCTTTCCCTCGTTCTGTTCGGTACTCGGAGTCCGAGTGGACGATGGGTTGGCGTTGGTCTGCTCCTCGGATCCGGGATCGTAGCCGTTCTGTCATGTGTGGTGGTGTTTTCCACAGGTTTCCCGTGACAGCTTCTCCGTGATCCACTATCTGTTGATAACCCCCGGCCTGTTTGTCCACCATGGCCGGGGGTTTCTGTGTGTTTTTCACCGGCAGCAGAGATTCCACAGGACTTATCCACACTGTGGATAATGACAGTTTTGTAATTCACCGTGTCTCTGAACGCTATTCGAGGCTGTGTACTGGAATTTTTCCATTTTAAGCGAAAATATGTGCGATCAATAAAAGTGGTGCACAGGTTTATCCACAGGGTGTGGAATTCTGTGGCTGAGTCGTGAAGTGAGATTATTCCACAGTTTAATCCACAGCCTGTGGATAACTTGTTCAACATTGTGTGAAGAGGTTATCCACAAATTACCTGTGTGTAACCCACCAGCCCTGTGGATAACTTTGTGTGGGATTGGTGCTCCGAAGGATGTATGTGATGTGAAAAAGCCGTATCCCGGCACAGCGATCCAGATGCTGTGCCGGGATACGGCGTGTGAGGGCGGGTACGGTCAGCGCCAGCCCATGGTCATCAACAGACCCAGGATGAACAGTGAAAAGCCAATGAGATAGTTCCATGGGCCCAGCTCCAGCATGAGCGGAATCTGGGTACCGGCGAGGTAATTCACCACAAGCCACGCGAGTCCCGCCAACATGAGGCCGAACATGATGATCTTGTACCACAAGGGGGTGCCACTGGCGTTGATTTTCACCGGGACACGGTTCGAGCTACCACCAGAGATGGGGGTGGTGCTCTTGTTGATCTTTGACTTCGGCATGGTTACCTCTACAGATTGGCGTGATGTGTATTCGACGGACACCCCGGGTCGTGAGCACCGATCTACCGGGCCACGGATCCGGATACACGCCACCGGAAGATAGCCGGTGTCGACGGGGTGCCGAACATAGATGACAATCTACCAGCCCCGACACCGACACCACCGTTCCTCGGGGTGATACTGGGAGATCAGGGGCGCAGAACCTTCAACAGGTCGAACTGCTTGACCCTGATACTCACCAGCGCATCTTTCCCAGTCAATTCACCGGGCAGCGGGGTCTGACCCGCGATCTGCCCTGATTCGATCAGTGCGCCTGTCTGCACGGGTTGCTGGAGCAGTGATGTATCTGGGGAGGTCCAGCCAGCGGCCCGGAGGGCAGCGAGTGCCTGATTCACGTCCATGCCGGTGAGATCAGGAATACGGAACATCGAACCGTCGGAAACTTGGACGGTCACGGGTGTACCACGGGGGACTTCGGTACCGCTCCGGAGGACAGCGGTGACATGGCCGACGGGTAGGTCGGAGGGAACTGATTGCACGACCGGCACGAGTTTCATGTTCTCCAGTTGCTGGCGTACCGCTTCGACGGGTTGCCCACTGAGATCTGGAAGTGCCACGAGTTCCGGACCCGTCGAGACGGTGATCGTCACCTTCGACTTCTTGGGAACTTCCTCGTTCGCGCGTGGTTCCTGTTCCACGACCTTCCCTTCCGGGACCGTGTCCGAGGATACCTCCCGGACGACGGGTTCGAGAGCCAGCTCAGCTTTCACCAGTGCCCGTTCCGCTTCCTCGGTATTCAGATCGGTGAGATCGGGGACACGGGTTACTTCGGTTCCCGAGGAAATTAGAAGTGTCACGGTGGACCCGGGTTGTACGGTGGACCCGGAACCGGGGTTCGTAGCCAGTGCGATGTCCTTGGGTACGTCGGGTGAAGGTTGGCGGGTCACCGTGACCCGGAGATCAAGCTGCTCCAGACCGGTGCGTGCAGCGGCCATGGTTTTACCTGAAACATCGGGAACCGTAACGGTTCCGTCGGCGTTGATGCCGACAGCACTGCGGGAACCTCCACCAGGTCCGTTGTCGCCGATCAATGTATTGAGACCGAAGAAGGCTGCTCCGGCGACCACCACCAATCCCAGTGCGGCACCGACCCAGATACCGCGACTGCGTGAACGCCGGGGCTCGGTGTGTTGGGGTTCCTCGCTTCGGCGACGACGTCCCCCGTACTCCGGTACACGGGTGGACCCGGTGGGTGGTACCACTGGTGGGATGGCTGATCCGGGGTTGCCGGGATATGCCGTTGTGGCATCCGCTGCTCCGGTCCGGTCGGGTTTCTCCTGTTGGGCCGGGCGCATATGGCTCCGCGCGGCGTTGGATACGGCGTTGCGTCCCAGCCGGGTCAAGTCCGCGGCGAGTTCCGCTGCGGACTGGTATCTGTCGGCGGGGTGCTTCGCCATCGTCAGCAGCACCACTGCATCGACATTCAGTGCAGCCGTGGGAGTGAGGTCCGGGATGTAGGAGGAGGGCGGTTCCGGATCCTCGTGGACGTGGTTGAAGGCCACCGCGAAGGGGGAGTCTCCCTCGAACGGCGGGCGCCCGGTTACCGTCTCATAGAGGACACATCCCAGTGCGTAGACATCACTGCGGGCATCGGCAGATTTTCCTCGGGCCTGTTCGGGGGAGAGGTACTGGGCTGTTCCGATCACCGCGGAGGTCTGCGTCATCGCAGACGTCGCGTCATCGACTGCTCTGGCGATACCGAAGTCCATTACCTTCACGGAACCTGTGTTCGTGATCATGATGTTCGCCGGTTTGACATCCCGGTGCACGATACCGGCGTCGTGGGAGAACTGAAGTGCCTCGCAGACGGGAACCAGTGTCCGTGCGGCTTCTGCGGGGCTCATGGGTCCGTCGCTCTGCACGATTTCACGGAGGGTCCGGCCGTGGACACGCTCCATCACGATGTACGGAATTTTGATTCCGTTCAGTTCGGTTTCCCCGGTGTCGAGAACGGAGACGATTGACGGATGATTGAGCCGGCCTGCGTTCTGGGCTTCACGGCGAAACCTCTCACGGAAGTTGACGTCCCGTGCGAGCTCCGCGCGCATCATTTTGACGGCTACCTCACGCCCCAGGAGAGTGTCCTTCGCCGCGTACACGTCTGACATGCCGCCGGTCCCGATGACCTCACCGAGTTCATAGCGCTCTCCGAGCACATGCACACTCACTGGGTCTCCTCTCCGGAATTTTCCGTGTCGGTAATTGTTCTGGTCGGTGCCTCTATGGCGGACACACCACGCATGGGGGTGGTACGTTCGGTGGTCCGGTCGCCCACGTTAGCGGCTTCCGGGACGGAAGCGTCGGTGGCGGTGTCCGGTATCGGTGGCACCACTGGGGCCGGAGTGGTTTCCCGGGTGGTTTCCCGGGATGTTGGAGGAATCTCTGATGTGGTTTCACGTGGTTGCGGTGCCGGTGTGGGTTCTGGGGCGGGCGCCGGGGCGGGCACCGTGGTTGTCGTCACCTCGGTGACGACGGACGGTTCCGGAGACTGCGTGACTGCCGGGCGGGATGGCGTTGTCTGGCCGGTCACGCCCTCTATGGTGATGATTCCGGTGGAGACGAGAAGCCATACCACTGCGGCCAATGCGCCGATGAGCAGCACCAGGAGAAAGACGATGATACCGCCGCCGCCACCGCGGGCCGGTGTGGTTTGCTGCACCGGGATGCTCTGCCGCACCGGCTGGTTGTGGTGTACGACCGGTCGCACCGGCATGGGTGGAGGACCGGATTCCACCGCGGGTTGGATCGTCGTCGGGTTGGTGACCTGTCCGAGAATACGGGTGGATTCCGTTGGTGTGGGTGCGGGTGCCCTGCGGTCCATTGCGGCCGAACGGGGTTGTGGTGGGCGTCCACCCATCCGCACCGTGTGAACAGCCAGAGCCATCTCGTTGCCGTCGGCGAATCGTCGGCCGGGGTCCTTGCGTAGCGAGATTCCGATGAGTTCCCGGGTTTGGGCGGATACGGACGCCGATATCTGGGGTGGTGCCTGGTTAATGTGTGCGATGGCGACCGAGACCGAGGAGTCTCCGGAGAAGGGTCTTCTTCCCGAGAGCATCTCGTAGCCGACGACGCCGAGGGAATAGACGTCGGATGCACTGGTCACGGACTTTCCCTGCGCCTGTTCGGGAGAGACGTACTGTGCGGTACCGACGACCATCCCGGTTCGGGTAAGGGGCACTGCTGCTGCGGCTTTCGCGATACCGAAGTCGGTGATCTTAACCCGGCCTTCCTCGGTGATGAGGATGTTGCCGGGTTTGATGTCCCGGTGGACGAGCCGCATCTGGTGGATCACGGACAGCCCGTGGGCGGCCTGCTCCAGAACGTCCAGGGCCAGGGATTCGTCGAGGTGTCCCTTTCTGGCGATGAGATCTGCGAGGGATTCGCCGCGGACGTACTCCATGACGATGAAGCAGAAGGTGTGTCCGGCGGGATCGGGGACTTCACGGTAGTCGAAGGTGCGCACGACATTGGTGGAGTTGATCCGCTCTGCAGCGGCTGCTTCATTCCGGAAACGATCCAGGAACTCACGGTTGTCGGAGAATTCGGGACGCAGGATTTTCACGGCGACGTCGCGGTCGTTGCGGACATCGGTAGCCAGCCATACGGTCGACATGCCACCGTGACCGATGATCCACTGCAGCCTGTAATCGGTGCCGATCAGACGCTGGAGACGATCGGCACCCTGGTTGTCCCCGGAGGGTTGTCTGGGGTCACTGGTGTTGGACATGGGAGTCACAGTTTCCTTTCCTAGCGTCCCGACCGGAGCACGGCATCGATGACGGCCCTGCCGATCGGTGCGGCCACGGATCCACCGGTGGCCGCCTGTCCGCGATCTCCACCATTCTTGACCAGTACGGCGACGGCGACATCGGCGTTCTCGGAAGGACCGAAGGCGATGTACCAGGCGTGTGGATTGGAATTCCGGGAATCCTCGCCGTGTTCCGCTGTTCCCGTTTTCGAGGCGATGTCGGCGCCACTGTACCCCGCAGTGTTGCGTTCACTGGCGCGCATCATCTCCGTGAGTTGGTCGGCGACTTCGGGGCTGAGTGCGCGGTTCAGCTCCCGGGCGTCGGTACTGCGCAGTGTTCGGAGATCTGGGCCGAGAACCCTGGAGACGAGGTACGGGTTCATCCGTGTTCCGCGATTGGCAACGGTCGCGGCGACGACGGCATTCTCGAGCACCGTCATCGTCACGTCGCGTTGACCAATGGATGACTGCCCGACGGCCGCGGGATCCGGCAGGGAACCGACGGTGCCGGGAACCGTGGGCAGACCGAGATCGTAGGAGTCGGTGACACCGAACTTCTTGGCCTGCTCACGGAGTGCATCCGCGCCGACCTGTACACCGAGTTCGACGAATGCGGTGTTACAGGAGAGGGCGAATGCAGTGGCCAGTGACGCGGTCTCGCCGGAACCGCAGGCTTGTCCGCCGTAGTTCTCCAGGGTTGTTTCGGTCCCCGGTAGCGTGGTCTGCGGTGCGGCGGTGAACTGTGTTTCGGGTGTCACATCGCCGGAGAGCCCCGCGGCGGCGGTGATGACCTTGAAGGTCGAGCCGGGCGGAAGTGCGTCCTGGGTCGCATGATTGAGCAGCGGTGCGCCCGGATCGGCGGTCAGCTCGTTCCAGGCGGACACGGCGGTGGTGGAATCCGCGAGCGCCGTAGGGTTGAAACTCGGTGTGGACGCCATGGCGAGGATCTCGCCGGTACTCGGACGGATTGCGACGACCGCTCCCTCGTAACCCCGGTCCGCGAGACCTGAGTAGGCGGCCTGCTGTGCCTCGGGGTTCAGGGTGAGTTCCAGGCTCGCGCCGGACTGGGTCCGGCCGAGCAGAGTATCCATCCAGCGGGAGGCGAACAGTGACGCGTCGGTGCCGTTGAGGATGTCGTTGTACCCGAGTTCAAGGCCCGCTGCCCCGTAGATCTCGGATAGGTAGCCCTCAACCGGTCCGTAGACGACGGGGTCGGTGACGTATTCACGGTGGTAGTGCCCCTGCTCGTCCGCGATTGAACGTGCGAGGACGAGTCCCCCCGTAGAAATTTGGCCGCGGGGGATCGACTGCGTCTTGTAGTACTGACGTTTGTTCAGCGCGTTGTGTGCGTAGGCGTCCTCGCTGAACACCTGGACCCGGGTGAGGTTCGCGATGAGGATGATGATGAGGACCATCGTGAACACGGCGGTTGTGCGGATCGAACGGTTGATCATCTAACGCTGAACCTCCTGGCGGAGCCCAGGTACGGGCACTGCCGTGGTCGATGGTGTTGTTGCCCGAACCGTGGGGCGACGGGCGGTGTCCGAGATACGTAACAGGAGTGCCAGCAGAATGTAGTTGGCTATCAGCGAGGAGCCGCCGTGTGAGATGAACGGCGTTGTGAGTCCGGTCATCGGCATGAGAGCGGAGTTACCCGCAGTGACGACGAAGACCTGGATTGCCAGGGTGAGGGACAGTCCTGCGGCGACGAGCTTCCCGTAGGAGTCACGGACGAGCATTGCGGTACGCATACCTCGGATGATGAGGACGGCGAACAGCAGCAGAATCGCGGTGATACCCACGAGCCCGAGTTCCTCGGCGATCGCGGCGAGAATGAAGTCGGTGTGAGCGACCGGAACCTCATCGGGGTATCCCCGGCCGAGCCCGGTGCCGGTGATCCCGCCCCAACTCATTCCGAAGAGCGCCTGAGACAGTTGGTAGCCCGTGCCGTCATAGTTGGCCAGCGGGTCGAGGAAGTTGTTTACACGGGACTGGATCTTCGCTGAGATCATGTAGACCCCGTAGCCGCCGATCGCGACCAGCAGACCGCCGATCAACAGCCATGAGGTCCGCCCTGTCGCGAGGTACAGCATACCGAGGACTGTGCTGAACAGCAGTAGCGCAGGCCCGAAATCGTTTTCTCCCGCCATGATGACGAGCGCGATGGCCCATACGAAGAGGATCGGTCCGAGATCCCGCAGTCGGGGAAAATCGAGTCCGAGGATACGGGCACCGGCGACATTCAGACGGGCCCTCTTGTTCACCAGGAGTTGCGCGAAGAACAGAAGCAGAAGGATCTTCGAGAACTCACCGGGCTGCACGGAGAATGGCCCCAGAGAGATCCAGATCTTGGCATCACTTCCGGCAGACCCCGGCCACACCATGGGGAGTGCCAGGAGAACCAGTCCCAGGATTCCCAGTAGATAGGAATAGCGGGTGAACACGCGATGGCTACGGATGATCAGCAGCACCGCGAACATCATCGCAAGGGCGATCATCGTCCACTGGAGTTGACCGGGGGCGAGATACGCTTCCGCGATAGTGCCGTCCCGCTGCGTGATCAGTAAGGGATCGAGTCGGTGGATCATCAGAATCCCCAGACCGTTGAGAAGTGCCACCACCGGCAGCATGATGCAGTCCGCGTAGGGCAGCAGCCAACAGAGGATCAGGTGCACGATGAGGAACACCACGGAGAACTGGGCCACCGGGATGAGAGCGGTAGCGGGATCATCCCCCTCCGCGAGGGCCAGCGATGCCCGTGCGATGAGAATCACTAGGGCTGCGAGCAGGATCAACCAGCGCTCGGTGCGCCGCATCTTGAGTTTCTCGAGTATGCCCATCTAGGAATTCACCTTCCGGCAGTTGACCCCCGGTGTACTGAGATCCCCGGGGCTGTGCCGGGGTGCGGCCGTCGGGGTCGGGGATCCCGATTCCCCGGTGTCGGTTTCTGCGGCACTGTCATCCTCGGACCCGTCGGGATCCGCGGCAGTGGCCGCCTGATTCTCGGTCGCGCCGGAACCGGGTTCGGTGGAACCACCGGATTCCCGGGTCACGCAGAGTGGTAGGGCATCGTCGGCGAGGCGCTGCAGTTGCTGCAGGATCTCATCGTAGGAACCGGAGGGTAGGGAACTCACGGAGTCCCGTCGTGATTCCGGGAGATCATTCAGGCTGAACGCGGTGCATCTGTCGGCCACTGACGGACCGACGACGGTGACACTGTCATCGGCATCCAGGCAGACGATCTGATAGGTGTCGTGCAGGGGACGACCGAGAACGGAGAGATTGATCCCCCGTTCAATGACGATATTGCCTCCGTCATTCGAGTTGGGATCTTCCGGGGTGACGGCGACGTAGTACGTGGAGCTCACCTGGTTCCAGCCCCACCAACCACCACCGATTAACGCGACGATCAGGAGAAAAACGGGGATGATCCACCGGAGACTCCGAGAGCCACGGGTATCGGTGACGGGTTGTTGAGTTGACTGATCTGGCCCCGTGACCTGTGGCGTCGTCTGGCCGGAAGGAGAGATGTCTTGTGGTTGCCGTGCATTCATCAGCGCAGCTCGCCCGGCTGCAGTATCGGGTCGTGGGCTTTCCGGGTCGACGGTGTTCAAGGCACCTGCGACAACTGGGGTGACCGGTAGCGCAGCCCGGGCTTCCGCGGTGGCGAGCGTATCCACGTCGACGATGTCCGCGACGATCACCGTGACGTTGTCCGGGCCACCTGAGCGGAGCGCGAGATCAACCAGACGACGTGCCGCTTCCGTCGGTGTGCCGACCCGGAGAGCTTCCTCGATGGTGGAATGAGTGACCGGATCGGACAGACCATCGGAGCACAGCAGGAAACGATCCCCGGGATGGGTGTCGATCAGTTCGAGCCGGGGTTCAACGGGACGCCCGGTGTAGGCCTTCAGAATGAGGGAACGCTGTGGATGCGTGGAGATATCCTCCGGGTCGAGTTTTCCTTCCTCGACCAGAGACTGCACGAAGGTGTCGTCGGTGGTGATCTGTGTCAGTTTCCCCTCCCGCAAGCGGTATCCGCGGGAATCCCCGACATGGCACAGGGCCATTTGCCGATCGGCAAAGAGCAACGCGGTGAGCGTTGTGCCCATTCCCTCCGTCTGTGGATTCTGCCGTACCTCGGCAGCGATGGAGCGGTTGCCGTCATCTGCGAGAGATCCCAATATCGCGAGCACATCGTTGTCGCCGGGATCAGCGTCCAGGGGCCGGAGGTGGTTGATCATCAGCTGGGAGGCGATCTCACCCGCGGCGTGGCCACCCATACCATCCGCGAGCGCCAGCAGGTGTGGACCCGCGTAAGCGGAATCCTCGTTGTTGCCCCGTACGAGTCCACGATCGGATGCGGTGGCGTAGTTCAGTCTCCAGGTCACGGTACGAGCCTCACGGTGGTGGTTCCCAGGTCAATGTCGGTGTCGGTACCCACACGCTCTGGTTGTTCAATGGGGATACCTGCGACGAAGGTTCCATTCCGCGAGGCCAGATCCTCGATGAACCACTCGTCAGAGTGCCTGAACAGTCGGGCATGTTGGCGCGTCGTCGAATCATCACCGACAACGAACGTACAGTTCGGATCTCTGCCGATGAGAATCTCGTTGAGCCCCGCCAACTCGATCCAGGTTCCCTCGGACGGGCCTCCGACGGCCATCAGGCGCTGCGGGGTCGTGGAACGTGCGAGTGGCAGGCCGCCACCCGTCGAACGTTTGCCGCGTCCGACTGTTCCCCCCGTGGTGGAATGAACGTCGCTACGCAGTGCGCGCAGCGCCATGAACACGAAAAACCACAGGAGTACGAGCAAGCCCATCCGCAGGGCGAGCAGAACTACCGATTCCATATCTTCTTCTCCTGGCGGGTGATGCAGCAGTGGATGGGGGAAATCTGGGCCGTGGGGTGTTGGAACGTGGTCAGCCGCCGGTGATCCGAACTTCAATATAGGAGTGTCCCACTTTAATCACGTCACCGTCGGCAAGGAGCCAGTTCTCTATGGTCATGTCGTTGACAGTGGTCCCGTTGGTGGAGTGAAGATCAACCAGCACGGCATCCCGGCCATCCCACATCACTTCCGCGTGTCGGCGTGAGACTCCCATGTCAGGTAACCGGAAATCGACGTCGGTACCACGACCTATGATGTTCGACCCCTCCTGGACCAGGTAGGTCCGCGAGGAACCGTCCTGCAGCAGCAGGGACACCAGAGGGGCATGCTGCACCGGACCTCCTCCAGTGGGAAGATATTCAGTGGTGCCCGCACTATCCACGACCCGCCGACGCGCCACCGTTGGTGAAGGAGTCGGAGAAACCGGAGGGACGGGTTCTGGGCCGTAACCGGAAGCGGCTGGGCGGGGTGTGACCGGAGTGCCGAGCCCGGGGGATTCCGGGTTCCCGGAGAGCCCCTGTACCTGTTCCCTGACCACGGGAAGCTGATCCCCATCGGTGCCGGTGTCCGAATCTCCGTCGATAAAGGCCGTGGCCTCACTGGGATGTGGGTCGATGCTACTTCGGCTACCGAGCTGACCGGTACGCAGGTTCGTATCTTTTCTCACCTGGACGATGACCGGACCGAGTGTGACGAACCCCTGATTCCGACACCATCTGCTCATCCGGGAAGCAGCATCCCTGGGCAGACCCGGATGCGTGGAACGAAGATTGTCGAAGTCCTTCCCACTAACGGAAACTAGATAGACGTTCGGAGCTTCTATCCAGTCTCCGTCACCCCTGGAGAGGTTGTCCTCCGCCTGTTGGATGATCAGGTCATCTATTTCTCCGGGAACGACTTTTCCGCCGAACACGAAGGCGAAGCCGTTGTCCAGACCACGTTGGAGTGAACTGTCCAACTTGGCGATACGGTCCATCACCGACATCGTTTCTCACCTTCCTTCACGTATCGGCCATCCCGGTACCAACATCAACTGGCAATCGGGATGGCGGAGGCTGTGCAACGGGTCCACCATGAACGAAATGGGTGGTGTCTCCGCGGCAGCTCGTTGCCCCACCGGGAGTGTCGAGTGCCGTGGACGGACCAGTCTGCACAATACTTTGGCCCAGTATAGGTGTCTCATGGTCCGGTACAGTAGAACGACCGTTGGTGAAGAAGGGGATGAGGTCCGGGGGGTGGTTCGGAAACCTTATTCTGAACAGGTAATTTGTCCTTGATGAATGTTCGCGTGCTATATTTCTAGGAGTCGCGCAGCGGCCATCACTCGGGCGAGTGGCGGAATGGCAGACGCGCTGGCTTCAGGTGCCAGTGTCCTTAGGGACGTGGGGGTTCAAGTCCCCCTTCGCCCACAAATGAGAGAACCCCGACCTCTGGTCGGGGTTCTCTCATGTTTTCGATAGCCAGGATAAAGCGCGAAGACGTGGACGGGATCTCGCCCACCGTCCGTCCGGCAGCGGTGGCACTACCTGCCCTTGAACCTGACGTGTCGAATAGTCACCCCGGTGGCCATCCAAACTCACCGGCGTGGCTACTCGGGCACGCGGCCCGCATTGTGTCCGATGATCAGGAGGGGCTCACCGGTTATCTCATCGCCGCGTGCTCCGCTGCGGCGCGGTACGCCGGGAGCCTGCGGAACGGGCAGTGGGCGGAGATCGTCGACGATTCCTACGACCCACCCGTCACGCGGGCCACCCGTCTCGTCAGCATCCTCGATGACGCCGCCCAGCACGTCGGCCAGGTGGCTTACGTCGCCGGCATGTCATCCTGAATCAGGGGGAACACGACGTCGGTGACCCAGTTGTCGGGGTTCGGGTCCTGTGCGGGTGACACCCGGTAGAGGTTGATCATCGGCCCTGCCTCCAGACCGTGCTCGACGAGGTAGGCGCCGATCTGTGCGGTGACTGTGCTCATCCGCTCATAGGATCCGTGGAGCGTCGCGGTGACGATGTCCCGCTCCGGCAGCGCCCGGTGAACCAACGGGGGCTCCGGCTGGCACGGCTCGGTGACCTGAACGAAGATCTCCACGTCCGTCTCCGATTCCCGGAACTCGGCATCGTGGTACACCGCCCCCGCGATACCGCCCAGAGCACAGGGCGTGGCCTGCTCGATGGTCAGTGTCCGGAGACGTTCCCACAGGCCGTGCTCGTCGTTGTAGGTGGGGAGCACCTCACGCAGACTGACGACATCCGTAGCGGGGAACACGGTCCGGGTCACCGCCACGGGCGTGACCGTTTCCCGGAGATTCAGATCGGCGAGTGCCCGCAACTGCTCCTGAGCCGTCGCCATGTCCTGCATGATCGCGGTTCGACGTTCCTCGGTGAGTGTCGACAGCACAACTGAGTCTCCTCTGGATTCCAGGATTGTTCTGATATCACGGACCGGGAATCCGGCGTCGCGCAGCCGGGTGACGAGGAGTGCCTGGGGGATCTGGTCCGAGGAGTAGAAGCGGTATCCCGTCGCGGGATCAGTCATCGCCGGGGTGAGGACACCGTGCATGCCGTAGTGCCGGAGCATTCGCACACTGATGCCGGTGAGCTGGGAGAAAACACCTATTCTGAGGCCGTGGTAGTGGTTCATGGTTTCCAGTCAACAGTCTGACACAGTGGCAGGGTCAAGCTCCCCGGCATGTGAAAACCCCGCACACTGACCTGCAGTGGCGGGGGTTTCGAGACACCGCTGGGATCAGCCGACGGCGCTGAGAATTCGACCGTGATTATTCTGAATGACGCGGACCCAGGGTGCCCAGGTGTGGATCCCGTCGCCCTGCTGGTGCTCCACGTTGAGACCCTGTGCGCGGGCCTTCGTGACGAAGCTGATACTGGAGAGGTTGATGAAGAACTCACCCAGGATCGACAGCGGGATGTTCGCTGGCGGCGGGAACCCGTCCGCAGGGTGCTTGAGTCCGTTGCCGGAGTAGACGATGGTGTCGACGTTCCGCAGCCCCTGGATGTTCGCCACCGGGTCGAGCTTGTTCATGTTGGAGCTGAACGCCGGTGAGGAACCGAAAAGCTCCCACACCTGGCCACCACCGAACGAGGAACCCGCGGAACCGACCGCCGCGATCATCGGAATGTGCGTCGCCGCAGCGGGATCGATGAAACCGGACAGTGCGATAGCCTGCTTGAACTGGTCAGAGTGCCGGGACGCGAGCGTCAACGTCGGCAGCGCCCCCATCGAGATTCCCGCGATGGAGTTCCGGTTCGGACTCACCCCGAAATGGTGCTGCAACCAGCCGGGAAGTTCAGCGGTGAGGAACGTCTCCCACTGCGCCCACTGCAGTGGCGGCACCTGGCCGATCTCCGAACTGTAGCCGGAGGACAACGGCTGACCCGCCTGCGCCCAGTCCGCGTAGAACTGGCCTCGGCCCCCGACGGGCATCACGATGGTGACATTGTCCCCCAGGAACTGGTTCATCACGTCGGTGCGGGCCCAGTCATTGCTGTCCCGGGGGGCCTCCAAGCCGTCAAGCAGGTAGAGGCCACCGTTACCGCCATACGCTGCGGGCTGAACCAGGACAGCCATGTCCCGACCGTTGGCGGGTGAGGGAACCCAGCACTTCTGGATCCAGTGCCCGTGCCCATCCCACTCGCATCCGGGCCGCAGCCAGTCGCGGTTACCCGCGGCGTGCGCCGGGGGAGCGGTCAGGGTGAGGATGACCGCCAGCGCGGTGAGAACCGCCGCAACCACCGAAGAAAGACGAAGAAGTCCGGTGGTATTACCAGCGGAACGGGTGTGAAGTGCACTCATGGGAATAAACCTAGGCGATCAGCGACCGTGACGCACCTTAAAGCACTCCGGAAGCCCCCTTGGTTTCCTCGTACCGTGCCAGTGCGTCGCGTCGCTCCTCCGCATGATCGACGATCGGTGCCGGATATTCAGGGGGCAGATTCCGTATCGCGTGGATGTCACCGGCCGGAACACCCCGCAACTCCGGTACCCAGCGGGTGATGTAGCAGGCATCCGGATCGAACTTCCTACCCTGCGTCATCGGATTGAACACCCGGAAGTAGGGGGATGCGTCCGTACCCGTCCCCGCACACCACTGCCACGAATGCTGGTTGCTAGCCACATCAAAATCCACCAGGTGCCGGCGAAAGTGCTCCGCACCTGACTGCCACGGCAAGTGGAGGTCCTTCGTCAGGAAACTGGCCACCAGCATCCGCACCCGGTTGTGCATCCAGCCCGTCGCCGCAAGCTGACGCATCCCGGCATCCACGATTGGGAAGCCTGTGAGTCCCCGGGCCCACAGGTCGAACTCCGTGCCCGCCTCGTTCCACCGGAAACCCGCGAACCGTGGATTGACGTCACTGTGCGCCGTTTCGGGCCGGTGGTAGAGAAAATCAGCGTAGAACTCACGGAATGCCAGCTCCCGCGCGAACGCCTCCTTATCCACCTCCGGCGCATCTGCCCTGGCCAGCGTCGCCAGCAGACTCCGCGGATGCAGGGCACCCACGGCCAGCCACCCCGAGATCCGGGACGTGCCGTCGATCGCCGGGATGTCCCGGTTCTCCGCGTAACCGCCCAACCGATCCCGCAGGAACTCACACCAGTCCCGCCACGCCCGTGTCACCGGCAGCCCACGGTCACCGGGGAGAGCGCCCACCGGATCATCGGCGCCGTAATCACACCACGCCCGGTAGAACGGCGTGAACACCTTGTAGTGCCCGCCCTGCCCCGTGCGCAGAATCCCCGGATCGACGGCGTACGCCGACCCGGCGGCCTCCATCACACCGGGACCCAGGGCGTCCGAGACCACCCGGTCACGGGCCAGACCCGACGGCGTGAAATCGGCGCTAACCCACACCTTCGCCGGGTTCAACCCCGGAATGATCTCGCGCGGATCGCCGTCGAACACCTCCACCATGCGGTGCGCACGGACCTCATCCAACGCGGCGTTGACAAGCGCCTGCTGAAATCCGTTCGCCGCAGGCTCCCGCACCACGACGACCCGCGCACCGGGGCCACCGGCCGCCAGCGCCGGATGATCGTGCAGGCGCAGATCCCGGCGCAGCCAGACAACCTGGTCAGCGCAGAACACGCTTGCCCCAGCGCAGAGCCGTCGACATCACGTCCGCGAACAACTCCCGGTCGACACCGGGCGGACCCGACACCGGCACCAGGTGCTGCGTCGCGACGGTGCGGGTCTCCGTGTACTTCGTCAACCCCACCGCCCCGTGCCGTCGACCCAGCCCCGAAGCCCGCCAGCCACCCATCGGGGCGGACACCGACCCCCACGCCGCGGCGAAACCCTCATTCACGTTCACGGTGCCCGCATGCAGCCGCGAGGCGATCCGGCGGCCCGTTGACGGCTTCGCCCACACACTCGCATTCAGCCCGTAGATGGTCTCGTTGGCCCGCTCCACCGCCTCGTCGACACTAGTGACCGTCTCCAGGAACACCACCGGGCCGAACACCTCCCCGTCATACAACTCCGCGTCCGGCGGCACATCCGTCAACACCGTCGGCGCGTAGAACGTCGGCCCCAGCTCCGGCAACGGATGGCCGCCGGCGAGCACCCGCGCGCCCTTCGACACCGCATCATCGACCACTGACCGCACCCGCTCCAGGTGCTCCTCGGAGATCAGGCAACCCATGTCGACGTCCCAGCCGGGACCCGCCCCGACCGACATCGCCGACACCTCCGCCAGGAATCGGGCCGTGAAGTCACCGGCGACTTCCTCATGCACGTAGATCCGCTCCACGGAGATGCACAACTGGCCCGTGTTCGCGAAGCACGCCTGACGTGCGCCACGCGCCGCGCGCGCTAGATCCGCGTCCGGGGCGACGATCAACGGATTCTTGCCGCCCAACTCCGCCGAATAACCGATCAACCGCTCACCGGCCTTCGCACCCAGGATCCGGCCCGTCGCCGTGGAACCCGTGAACATCAGGTAGTCACACTCGTCGGCGATCGCCCCGCCGACCTCCTCCCCAGGCCCGGGGAGGACCTGGAACAGCTCCGTCGGCAGACCCGCAGCAGACAACAACTCTGAGGCCTTCAATGCCGTCAACGGCGTCGCCGAATCCGGCTTCACCACCACCGCGTTACCCGCCAAGAGAGCAGGAACCGCGTCCGACACAGCCATCGACAACGGATAATTCCACGGGGAGATCACCCCCACCACACCGACCGGCTCCCGCTCCACGACGGTCCGGGTCAGCACCGGCAACGCCCCCTTCACCCGCTGCGGCGCCAAGAGACCGGCCGCCGCGAACGCATAGTGCCGCGCGGTCACCGCCACGTCGAGTACCTCATCGAACGCACTGGCCCGGTTCTTGCCCGTTTCCGCCTGTATCAGATCCAACAACTCGTCCCGGTGCGACAGCACCAGATCATGGAACCGCAACATGATCGCCTTCCGGTCCGACACCGGCGTCGCGGCCCAGACCGGCTGAGCCCGCCTCGCAACGGCGAACGCCGAACGGACATCCGCTCGCGTGTGGCCCATCACCCGACCTACCATCCGACCATCCACCGGACAAGTAATCGTGATGGCAGCGGCAGTCGTGGAAGAATCAGTCATACACTCCAACCTATGGGAAACATCTTCATCTCGGGCGGCGCCCAGGGAATCGGGGCAGCCGTCGCCAGCCGCTTCCTCCGCGAGGGCTGGACCGTCGGCGTCTACGACATCTCCATCGACGGCCCCGACATCAGTAAAGAACAGGGCGGCACCATGATCAGCGGCCACCTCGACGTCACCGATCCGGACAGTTGGGACACCGCACTAGCCGAATTCACCGCCCACACCGGCGGGCAACTCGACGTCCTCGACAACAACGCCGGCATCATCGCCGACGGACACCTCGCCGAGATGAACCCCGGGCACATCGCCGCACAGATCAACGTCAACTGCCTCGGCGTCACACTCGGCGCACATGCCGCCCACCCCTACCTCGCGGCGACGCCCGGCTCCCACCTCGTCAACATGGCCTCCGCGTCCGCGATCTACGGCCAGCCCGACATCAGCGTCTACTCCGCCACCAAGTTTTATGTCGCCGGTCTCACCGAGGCATTGAACCTCGAATGGCACGCCGACGGAATCCGCGTCGTCGACCTGTGGCCCCTCTGGGCGAAAACCAGCCTCGCCACCGTCAACGCCGGATCCGTCCGCCGCCTCGGCGTCAACATCACACCCGAAGCCATCGCCGACGTCCTCTGGGACGCCGTACATCCCACCAGCCGCCTCAGTCGCGCAAAAGTCCACTACAACGTGTCCACCGCCGACCGCATCATGCACACCGCCCGCGAACTCACCCCACACTGGATGGGCAAGATCATCACCAGGCTGGTCGCCGGTTGACCCCCTTCACCCCGGACATCGCCCGCATCCACGACTCCGCACTCCGCTCCATCTCCCGCGTCATCAGGGAAACCGCACAACCAACCCCACCCGACGACGCACTGTCCGCCACCGCCGACGCACTGCGTCGCGGTGGTGTCCTCGTGCTCACCGGCGCCGGGGTGTCCACCGACTCCGGCATCCCCGACTACCGCGGCCCCGCCGGGTCCCTCACCCGCGGCCGACCCATGACCTACCAGGAGTTCCGCCACGACCCCGAAGCACTCCACCGCTACTGGGCCCGCAGCTTCATTGGCTGGCGCCACATGGCCGGTGCGAGACCCAACCGCACCCACCACACCCTCGTCGAACTCGAACGCGCCGGGCTCATCACGGGAATCATCACCCAGAACGTCGACGGCCTCCACACCGCCGCCGGATCCCGCACCGTCATCGGACTACACGGCGATCTCTCTGTCGTCACCTGCCTCCACTGCGGCAACCGCGAACCCCGCCACGACCTCGACCGCCGCCTCGACGCGGCGAACCCCGGCTACCTCGAACGTGCCCTGGCCACAGGCACAGGAAACGTGCGACCCGACGGCGACATCGACCTCACCCCCGACGTCGTCACGCACTTCCGGCTTGTCGGCTGCACCACCTGCGGCTCCACACTCCTCAAACCCGACGTCGTCTACTTCGGCGAACCCGTCCCCACCAGTCGGCGGGACGCCGTCGGCAGGCTCCTCCGCGACTCGCGCATCCTCATCGTCATGGGCAGCTCACTCGCCGTCATGAGTGGATACCGCATCGCACTCGACGCCTGCCGCGCCGGGCTTCCCCTCATCGTCATCAACGGTGGCCCGGGGCGCGCCGACAGCCGCGCCGACGTACTGTGGCGCACCAGCGTCGCCGACGCCTCCGACCGAATCCTCGACGCCCTGGAACTGTGATGTGAATCCTGTCCCTATGCATCTTCATCGCGGCCCTGGCCTGGGCGCTTCTTCCCGGGAACACAGCCACCACGTGGCCTCTCATCGCCCACTTCACCGCATTTCCGGTCGTGGTCGGTGCGGGGCTGGGGCTCATCGGTGTCGCCGGTGTGCTACTGCGGCGTTTCCGGCCTCTGCTCGCCGCCGGTGTAGTTCTCGTCATCGCCGGTGCGGGCAGCTTCCTGCCCGTCCAACAGCCCGCCGTTAGTGACGCGGACGACGGCGGGCTCATTGTCCTCGAGTGGAACACCGGAGACTCCGTCACCCCGGAGGCCCTCGCCACCCTCATTCGAGACGTCGACCCCGACATCGCCGTCCTCCCCGAGTACTCCGGTGCGGCTCCCGCCGGGTACCGGTCCTTCGTTAGCAGCGAGATGCCCGTCACCGTCCTGGTCGCGGAAGAACTCGGGGACTACCGAGCCGTTGAGGTCCCCGGATCATCCGAGGTCACGTTTGGTACCGTGCACGTCTCCACCGGGCGCCCCGGGGAGCGGACACCGGACGTCATCGGCCTCCACACCGCACCACCACTACCCGGACTCATGGGCCGGTGGCACGATGACCTGGAAACCATCGTGTCCCTCGCCGAGACGCACCCCGATGCGCTGATCATCGGGGACCTCAATGCCGTGCCTCGTCATGGCGTGTTAGCACGTACCGACACGCACGCCGACGCGGCGGCCGCCGCTCCGCTTCTCGGTCGTGGAACCTGGCCCACCGCCCTCCCCGGCTGGGCGAGATCGCCGATCGACCACATCCTCATCCCCCACGGATGGAGCGTCGTCGACGGAGGTGTGCGTGTCCTCGACACCGGGGGATCCGACCACGCCCCGGTCGTCGCGCACATTCGCCGGGGATAGAACCGGAGAAGCAGGGGGCTGGGTGCCGCGCCCTGTCCCCGGATGTGTGCCTCTCGTGCTCGTTGACTGGGTAGCCCCCGGACAAATGGTGGCCGAGGTGTGGTCGACAATGTTGCTACTGCGTGCGAACACCTCCGTTCCAGAGTGCTGACATGGAGAAACAGTCGTGACTATTGCGTGCTGACACGTAGTAACGAGGCGCCTGCCCTGCAGGGACAAACCGGGATCATTCCGGGCGGCACTCTTCCCGATCTGGTCGCCCAGCGCGCTACCACGTGCGAACATCGCCCCGCGCGGCCCTTCACCTGCGAGAACCGCATTCGTCACTGCGTGTTAACACGCATTAACGATGCTGTCCCCGACTCGCTTGATCCGCCCACGACCCGCGGCCTGTCCGACGTTCCGCCCGCTCCGGAACCGATCGTCCGGTCCCACGGTCTGACGGGGCATGACCACCCGAACGGAAACGACAACTCCCGGTGAAGCATCGGCAGTGCCCGGGTCTGCCCCGCCGTTGATCGACACGCGTCCGCTCTGGGGCGCGGCCCGGGCCCGGGTCTACGCGTCGGCCCGGAAGCACGATCTGATGTGTGCGACCCGCGGGATCTATCTTCGGTCGGACACGGTCGATGGGTCGGATGAGGCGAAGTGGCGGGCGTACGCGGTCGCTCTTCTGCACCGCTATCCGAAGGCGGTCGCGATGGCGGAGACCGCGGCGTCGCTCCACGGGTTTCCGCTGGCGGATGCGGCACGGGAGCCGAGTCTGCAGTATCCGCGCCGGACCACGTTCCCGTCGTGCGGGCGGGTCCGGTTCCGGTCGGCGCCGACGGTGGCGCGGGCTGATCGTGTCCGTGTGGAGACGGTGTGGGGGCCGGTGTGGGTGACGTCGCCGCTGCAGACGGCGATCGATGTCGCCCGGTACGGGAGCGTGGAGGATGCGCTGGTGGTGTTCGATCATTGTCTGCGGGAGCGGGTGTTCACGCTTGACGACGTCGTATCCCGCCTTTTGGCTCTGGGGCCGGTGCATCGTCTCGCCCGGGTGGTCCGGGTTTTGGTGGTGGTGAATGGGGCGTCGGAGAGTCCGCGGGAGACGTTGGTCCGGTACCGGTTGTGGGTTCTGGGTTTTCCGTTGCCGCTGGTGCAGGCGACGGTTCGGGATCGGGGTGGCGTGTTCGTCGCGCGCACCGATTTCTGTTTCCCCGACCACGGGGTGGTGGTGGAGTATGACGGGCGGCCGAAGTACGGGGTGGTTGATGAGCCGGGGGAGTTCGACGGGCTGAGTGGTGATGATCTGGTGGGGGCGCGGGTCGCGAAGACGCTGCGGACGCGGGATGCGTTGATGGGGGAGCAGCGTCGCCAGCGTCGTCTGGAGGCTCTGGGTTTCCGGGTGGTGCGGGTGAATTGGGAGACGTTCCGGGGTGGGGAGTGGACGGATCACCTGCGTCGGTTGCTGGAGCTTGAGGCGCCCGCTGTTGCGTGCCGTGGTGTGCCCGCGTGGCGGCATCCGAAGGTGGTGGTGGATGCCGCGCGGGGGTCGGTGGCGTCTCTTATCGTGCGGCTGCTCGGCGTAACTCCCGGTGTGCCGATGCGGTGGACACAGTGAGCAGTAGGGTGCTGAGGGCCAGTGCCACGGGGAGGCGGGCACCGGTGGCCGTCAACGGCCAGGCGGGCATCGCAGGCAGCCAGAGTGGTGTTTCGGCCAGTACTGATCCGCCGAGTGTGACGGACAGGACCGTGAGGAACACGGTCGCGGCGATCACCGCGCCTGTCCCGGTTCGGACGCAGAGGGCGAGAGCTGCCGTGACCATGACGGCCCCGACAACTACCAGCAGTCCGATCATTCGCAGGATCTCCGGCAGTGGTGTTCCGCGCAGTGCGAGGATGGCGCCGGTCCCGAGTCCCACGGCAGCCACCAGCACGTCGAGCCAGACGATGACACCGGGGATCACCCGCCGTGTCCGGCAGACGGTGATCCGCCATGCGGGCTGCAGCGCGGACCAGGTGACCACGGCCCCGACACCACACCCCAGGGGCAGGATCAGGTGTACCGCGAGGTCCGCGGTCCATGATCCGGCGACGGCGATCAGCGCCAGCGCCGCGAGAGTGAGGGGGGTGAGTGCGGTGCGGAGCAGCGCGTGGCTCAGTGCCGCGCCTGTCGACGCCCGTCCCTTCCGCAGGTCTGCGGCGGGTTCGGCGTCCCAGGTTCCGGTGTGTGATGTGGCCACTGCGGTTGATCTGTCGGGCCGGGTGTGGGGTGTCCCGATGAGGACGTACGCGGTGGCGGTGAGGGCCGCGAACACCAGGCAGAGAACCGTGGCGGTGGCCGGGGATTCCGTGGCGAGCGGATCACCCGGGTGGAGCGGGACGGCATTGGAGCGGACACCGAGGACCGGCAGCATGAGTCGTACCGCCCACGTTGGTGGAAGGAGGATCCACAGCGGATGTTCCGCGGTCAGTGTGCCCGCGACCTGCCACACCACCGCGACCAGGAGGGCCGGGATCAGGCCGACCCATCGGCTGATCACGCCGAACATCGCGACGAGACCGGCGCCGCCGATCCAGGCGTACACCCAGGCCACCGGGAGTAGGAGAGTGCCGAAATCGCAGGCGAGCATGGCCGCCAGGATGATCAGCAGGACGATGAGGCGAGCACCCCGGACCAGGCGCGGTGACACTGGCCGGATCCCGGTCCCGCCCTCCCGGCAGGTCTTCTCCCGCTTCTCCGGAAGACCGGACAGCAGCGCCATGAGCGGTGCCGCCATGCCGGTGACGTAGAGTGCCTGCCAGGCGCCACGGCCGGCATCCGAGTAGCTGGTGAGAAGTCCCAGCCCGGCGAGCGCGAAACCGAGGAGCGGAAAGTAGGCGACGGTCGTGTTCTTCGTTCGGACGAGTTCCGCCCGGATCACGCGGATCATCGGATCGCCGTGAGGTCGAGGAACCGGGACTCTAGTTCGCCGGCCGGCGCGAAGGCGCCCAGCGGGCCGGAGTATGCGGCCCGCCCGTCGTGGAGCACGGTGATGTCGTCGGCGGTGAGGGCGATCTCGCCGAGCTGGTGTGAGCTGATCAACACGGTCCCACCGGCGTCGACGTAGCCACGCAGGAGTCCCCGCAGCGCGACGGTGCCCTCCGGATCGAGGCCGTTCTGCGGTTCGTCGAGGAGCAGGATCCGCGGCCCACCAAGCAGAGCGACGGCCAACGCCAGGCGGGATCTCATGCCGGTGGAGAAACTACGCACCTTCTTCCGACTCGTACCGGTCAGGCCCACGACCCCGAGAACCCGGTCGATCTCGGCGTCGTCGAGGCCGAGGAGCAGAGTGTGGACGCGGAGGTTGTCCCGCGCACTCAGGTGCGGGTACAGCGCCGGTCCGTTGACCGAGGCACCCACTGACGCCCGATCGACCTCCACCGTGCCGCCGGCCCGGTCCTCGAGTCCGAGGATGATCCGGAAACACGTGGATTTGCCCGCACCGTTCCGGCCGACCAGCGCGTGGATCCGGCCCCGGTCGACGGTCATGGTGAATCTGTCCAGAACCTGCTGGTTCCGGTAGCTGATGGAGATGTCGCGACACTCGATTGCCGATTCGTGGTTGCTCATGACACCAGTGAAACGTCGACTGGCCGTCGGCACATCCGTCGCGCGGGGGAATTAGAGGTGCAGCTCGTGGTCCCTGGCCCACAGTGCGAGTCCCACCCGGTCCCGGGTCCCCGTCTTCGCCAGCAGGCGGGAGATGTACGTCTTCACCGTTGCTTCCCCGATGTGTAGGTCGGCGGCGATCTCGGCGTTGGTGCGGGCCCAGGCGATTCCCGCCAGGACGTCCCGCTCGCGGTCCGTCAACGGCTCCGCGGGTGGGGTGGGTGTGTGTCCGCGGAACACCCGCAGCACATAGTCCGTGACTCCCGGGGACAGCACCGACGCTCCGGCGTCCACGCGTCGTACGGCGTCGATCAGCGCTTCCGGCCCACAGTCCTTCAGGAGGAAACCGTGCACACCCGTGGTCAGGGCGTCGCGGACCAGCTCGTGCGCATCGAATGTCGTCAGCATCAGCACCCGGACGCCCGGGTGTCGGGCGAGGATCTCGCGCGCCACACCGATCCCGTCGACACGCGGCATCTGGATGTCCAGAACCGCGACATCGACCCGGTGTGCGGCGACCGCCTCCAGGGCCTCCGCGCCGTCGGCGGCGGTGGCGACGACCTTGATGTCCGGCTGGGTCGACAGGGTCATCTCCAGCGCCTCAACCACCAGCGGCTGATCGTCCGCGAGCAGCACCCGGATCACGGCGCCACCACCGGGAAGCTGGCCACCATCTGCGCGTGCGCCGGATCGGACACATCCACATCCAGGGTCCCGCCGAGGTGCTCCACCCGCTCGCGCACACCGGTCAACCCGGCGCCGGAATGCCGCGTCCGCCGCGGAATCGGGCCGCCGACACGACTGTCCACCACCACGTGTACCTCATCGGTGACCTCCACGGTGAGCGTCACGGTGCTGCCCGGGCCCTGGTGGCGCAGCACGTTCGTCAGCGCCTCCTGCACCACCCGGCGCAGCGTCAGGCGGACAACCTGCGAGTCCGAGACCTCCCCCTCCGGCAACGATGCCTCAACCGTGAGCCCGGCGGACCTGAATTCCCCGACCATGTCCCGGATCCCGGCCATGCCCGTCACCGACGTCGGCGGGGAATCGTCACGCAACGTCCCCACGATCCCGCGCACCTCCTCGAGGGCCTCCGAGCTGACCTTCTGGATCGTCGACAGGATCTCCGCCCGCCTGTCCGTCGCCCCACCGCCGAGCATCACACCCGCCCCGGCCTGCATGTTGATCAGCGTCAGGCTGTGCGCCAGCACATCATGGATCTCCCTCGCGACACCCGCACGCTCCCGCTCGCGCGCCGCCTCCTGCTCCGCCACCAGGTGCCGCTCCGCGGTCCGCGCGCTGCGGGCCGAGACGAACACCAGGCCCAGAACCAGCCACTGAAGCGCGATCCAGCTCGCCGCCTGCACGCCGGTGGCGCGTTCGAAATGATCGGGTGTCCACCACCACAGCAGCGGGGAGAAGAAACACCAGATGGCCTGAATGGCGGTGAAAACACCGGGGACGAGTAGATCGGAGCGGTACCGGGCCGTCGAGTACACCACCATCGGCACCGCAACCAGGAACGGGCTGATTCCCAGGTTCGCCGGCAGCGCCGTGAGCCAGTTCACCGTCCACGCCACGGTCAGGATCGTCAGCGCGATCGCCGCCGGGACGACCCGGCTACGCCACACCGCGAACGCGGGGACGAAGAGAACCGCGAGCGGTACTTCAACCAGTGTGGACGGAGCGGGGGTGTCGGACAGGGCGACGATCAGGTGGAACACCGCCAGCGCGGCCGCCAGCGCAGCGAACACCAGGTCAAGAAGCCGGAGCCGGTTGCCGGTGGTGTCGGCGAGCTCCGGTCGGTGGGTAGATGGTGCCGGTGTGGTCCCCATGGCCGAAAGTCTAGGCGCGCCGGTGTGGGCAGTGATCTGCACGGTGCGGCGCGTCGGCGGGGTATGAGCGGTGTTCGGGCCGTCGGAAATGTCGTCGGTACGTGCGAACCCGGCGGAAGAACGGAGAAAACCCAGGCCGGTGTTCATCACTCGTGCGTGTTAACACGCACCGACGACAACCGGGGCTGGCTGTTCGCCGCAGGGCCCGCGTGTCGTCACCACGTGCAAACGTGTCGATGATGGAGGGAAACGCCTGCTCACTCGTTTCGTCGGTGGGTGTTGACACGCACCGACGACATGAAGGCGGCCCTAGGCCGGAGAGGCTACCGGGGGACACACAGCGTGGTTACTCTGGGCGGCATGGAGACACGGTCAACGGACACGCCCACCGGATGGATGACGCATGACTCGGTCGAAGCGGCAGTCGACGACCTGATCAGGCGCTACGACGATGCTGTGGAACTCGCTTGCGAGGTTCTGAACTCCGGGGACGGAGGTGACAGAGCGGCCGGGTCGGCCGACTACAGCCGTTACACCGGCGTCGTCTACCCCAAGCTCATCGTCGAGGTGAAGTCCTGGCGCCCCATCGACCGCACCGAACCCTTCGGCTACGTCGACCGGGCGGGACGCTACGCCGCGACCATCTCCCGCCCCCGGCTCATGCGGCGTTATCTGACGGAGCAGTTGGATCGTCTGACCACCAACTATCCGTGCACAATTTCCACCGGCCCGTCGGAGGTGCGTATCCCGCCGGAGTACCTCTCCCTTCCCGCCGACTGCCCACCACCGCCGCGTGTCCACGATGACGCGGGGGTCATCCCGCGACCGAGCCTCGACGACGTGCACGATGGGATCATCGACGGGTCCTGGGACGTGTTCCAGGATTCCGAGATGCCGTTGTTCCATTTCTCACCGCAGCGTTTCGACATCGCCTGTGAACGCATCGAGCACTACACCGGCATCCGGGTCGAGGGTGTGCAGAAGTACATCCTGTTCACGAACTACGCCATGCACACCACCGAGTTCGTCCGATACGCACTGTCGGAGCTGGCGAACCCCGAATCCCGCTACACGGAGCTCCGCCTCAACGACGGTCGCGTACTCCGGCGCGGGGAGGTTGACGGCGTGGAACTGCAGACACTGCTCGGGCTGTCGTCACGCCAGATGCCGCGCTACGATCTCGCGGCCGAGGACAACACCGGAGTGACGATCATCAACATCGGGGTGGGGCCGTCCAACGCCAAGACGATCACCGACTGCCTGGCGGTTCTCCGGCCCGAGTGCTGGATCATGATCGGCCACTGCGCGGGTCTCGACGGTCGCATGCGCATCGGCGACCTCATTCTCGGCAACGCCTACCAGCGCCGGGATCACATCCTCGACGACCGGATCGGCCTCGACATCCCGATTCCCGCCGTGCCCGAGGTGCAGCGCGCGCTGGAGAAGTCGGTGAACGCGGTCTACGGCGACAATCAGTCACTCATGCGCACCGGTACGGTCATGTCGACCGACGACCGGAACTGGGAATGGCACACGCCGCGGGATCTGTGGCGGATCCTGCGTGGCTCCACGGCGGTGGCCGTCGACATGGAGTCAGCGACCCTTGCCGCCAACGGATACCGCTACCGGATTCCCTACGGCACGCTGCTCAGCGTCTCCGATCTCCCGCTGCACAATGTGCCCAAGCTGCCCGCCGGTGCCCAGGCGTTCTACTCCTCATCGAAGGAGGCGCACCTCATCTGCGCGATGCGCGCCATGGAGAAACTCGCCGCCAAGCCCGAGAAACTGCACACCAGGAAACTGCGCCGCACGATCGGGGAAGTGCCGATGCGCTGATCAGCGCAGGTTGACCCCGGAGGAACCGAACAGGCCCTGTGTGACCTCGTACAGAGCACCACTGGCGACCAGGCCGAGCATGGAGGTCTGCGCCCAGGCGGGTGTGCGTCCATCGGTGGGTGGGAAGAAGATGTCGCGGATGATCGTCTCGTAGTTCGACGAGGTGTACGAGCTCAGCTCCGAAGCGGCGGTGTCGAGGATCTCCCGGGAGTCCCGGTGTTCGGGACTGCCTGGTTCCGGCGTGGGCCAGGGAGTGGCGCTGGCTGGTGCGGTGAGACCGAGAAGGAGGACTCCCGCAGTGGCGGCGGAAACGATGATTCGGCGAAGGGACATCGGTAACTCCTCAAATAGGGAACCGGATTATGGGTTCGTTTCTACCGGAGAACGACCCCGGAGGAGCCGAAGATACCCCCGGTGAGGAGGAAGAAGATCGTCCCGAGGACAGCCTGAATCTGTGCCTCCGGGCTTCCCGGGGCTGGTGCATGGCTGGAGGGAGCACTGATCTGGGAGGACAGTGCCGCGAGTGGATTGGCGGTGGCTGGAGCTGCGACTGCGGTGCTGATCGTGCAGGCGGCGATGGCGGCGGCGAGGGTACGGCGTAGCTTCATCATGTTCCTTTGGTCGCTGGTTGGATTCGTTGATAATAACAGTCTGGTAAATGGCGGAAGATACAATCCCGCTATGCCCTCACGCTCTTCGTGCTCTGCCTCCGGTGGACGTGACGCGACGACCAGTCCGGAGATCTCGACCGGTTACCGCGACGGAATGGTGGAGGTTCTCACTGATTCCTATGCGGTGTCGACGGCGAATTGTTACGCCACGGACGCCGCGGTGGGGGTACTGGCGGATGGTGGTTCAGCTCTTGATGCCGCTGTCGCCGCCCAATTCATGCTCGGCCTCACCGAACCGCAGTCCTCCGGCATCGGTGGTGGCTGCTACCTGCTGCACTTCGATGCAGCAAGTGGGAAGGTCACGGCGTTCGACGGTCGGGAGACCGCACCCGCTGCGGCAACCGGGACCTATTTGACCAGAATCGGTGCCGACGATCCCCGGCCCCCGGTACCGGATGCCCTGCGTTCGGGGCGCTCCATCGGTATCCCGGGTGCCGTTGCCGCACTCGAACTGGCACACCGGAAATTCGGGCGTACGGACTGGGCGGAGTTGATCGCCCCGGCGATTACGCGAGCAAGGAAGGGTTTCCCGATCAGTCACCGCCTCTGGGCGTCGATCGATGACGCCAAGGTCGACCTCTCCCGCTGCCCCGACGCTGCCCGCTACTTCCTCGATGACGCGGGCCAAGCGAAAACGGAGGGGACCGTACTCACCAATCCCGACTATGCACGAACGTGTGCGTTCATCGCGGAACACGGGGCAGAGGCGCTGCACACCGGGGAGCTCGCGGAGGCGATCGTGGAGCGGGTGGGACGGGCGTCGACAAGCGTGACACCAGGACTCATGACCCTCGCCGACCTTGCCGAATACCGGGCGATCGAATGTGAGCCACTGTGGTCGACGTACCGGGGGTTGCGTCTCGCCGGGATGCCGCCATCCTCTTCCGGTGGTATCACGGTTGCCGCAATCCTCGGGATGCTCGAACACTACGATCTCGCGGGCCTACGCCCCGACGGGGTGCCCCAGCCAGACCTCGTCCATCTCATCAGTGAGGTCGAGCGACTGGCCTACGCGGACCGGGACACGTTCATCGCCGACGGATATCCACTACCCGACATGCTTGATCGTGACTACCTGAGGGAACGCGCCGCACTCATCGACCCGGACCGGACCATGGGCACCGCTGAACCCGGTCTCCCCACGAACGGGCTCGCCGCCGGACGAGATCTGCCCGAGTACGGGACCAGCCAGGTCAGTGTCATCGACGCCGCAGGCAACGCCGTCAGCCTCACCACGAGTATCGAGATCGGATTCGGGTCCTTCCACATGGTGCGCGGGTTCCTCCTGAACAACACTCTGACCGACTTCTCCGCCGAACCCGCTGACATCCACGGGCGTCCCGTGGCGAACCGCGTGGAACCCGGCAAACGGCCGCGCTCATCGATGGCGCCGACCCTCGTGTTCGACGGCCCCGATCTACGCGCCGTGGTCGGGGCGCCGGGTGGCGCGGTGATCATTCAGTACGTGGTGAAGATCCTCATCGCCCTCATCGACTGGGGCTTCGATGCCCAGCAGGCGGTGGATGCCCCGAACTTCGGGGCGCGGAACACCCGCGTCACGGGTGTTGGTGGTGAACATCCCCTGATCGGCTCGGCGGAGGACGGTACGGCCCGGGCGCTTGTCGACGACCTGGTGACCCGAGGCCACCGCGTGCAGCTCGCCGACCAACCGAGCGGTGCCGCCGTGCTTGCAGTACGACCCGACGGGCGGATCAGTGGTGGGGCTGATCCGCGACGTGAAGGGACCGTCGGCGGAGAGTAATCCCTCCTGGCCGGAGGTAGGCGTTTTCTCACTGGTGCGTGTTAACACGTACTGGCAACGGGTCCATCCAGGGTTTTTCGGCTGTGCGGGTCGTCTTTGCACGTGGTGACGAAGATCCTGGATCACGGGCTGGGTGCGGGGTGGTGGCACTGCCGGTAGTGGACCTGTAGATCGTCAGTGCGTGTTAACACGCACTGGTGGAGCAGGCGACCTGGGTTTTCCTGTCTGCGCGATGATGTTTGCACGCAGTGACGACGCATGGAGGCCCCTAGAACCGGGGTGTGCCACGTCAGTGGTGGGACAGTGGTTAGTTCGGGTGCCCCATCCAGGGCGGGGTTTGTCGACGTCCGCCCGGTTCGTCAAGGGCATTCAGCGCCCGAACAACCTCCGCCAGAACCCTTTCCGGGGCAGGCCCTGCTCGTCGAGGGTGTCGCGGACTCTCCGACTCGCGGCCCGCCTGTCTGCGCGGCTCGGCTCGGGGCCGGTGCTGATGTCGATGCGCTGCCAGGTCAGGGGGGTGGGTAGGTTGCGGACCCGGGCGCCCGCCCCGATCATGCGGACCCACAGATCCCGGTCGGCTTCGTGGCCGCCACCACGGTATCCACCGGCGTTGCGCATGGTGGCGGTACGGGCCATGGCGGTGCCTTCGATGACTGGGCTGCGTCGTTCGAGGCGCCGGGTGGCTTCTGTGTGTGAGCTGGGCATTGTCCGGACGGAGAGGTCGGCGCCGAGGAGACTGACGGAGTCGGTGGCGTCGGTGGTGTGGTCGAGTTCCATGACGGCGGTGCCGAGGATGTCGACGCGTCGTTGATGGAAGGTGTCGAGTTGGCGGCGGAGTCGGTCGGGGTGGGGGATGTCGCCGGGGTTGATGCGTGCGGTGTATTCGGTGGTGACGTGGGCGAGGCCGGTGTTGAGTGCGGCGGCGGGGTCAGGTTCGTCGGCGACGGTGTAGAGGATGCCCATGCTATGTGCTTCGGGGGAGGTGAGTTGCTTCTCGACGCTGGGGTGGAGGCGGGCGTCTGCGGCGACGATGATGTGGGTGGGGCGCAGGGACTGCTTGGTGAGGCTGGCGAGTGTGGTGCTGATCAGGTCGGCGGGCGTGGTGGTGGATACGCCCATGAGCACGGTGACGGCTTCGGGTTGCAGTTGCTCCATGCCCGGATACTAACGTGGATCGTGTGGTATTCGATGTAGGTCAGTGTCGCGCGCGTCCGCGGGGGTTGGTGACGGTGGGGTCGCCGGGGATGTAGAAGCGTAGGGGCACGTCGGTGTTGCGGGTGATGCCGATCCGGGGGCCGGTTGTCCAGTGTGGCTCGTGGACGCGGTCTTTCAGGACGAAGCTGTCGATCCCGGAGCTGGAGACGGGGGAGTGGTTGTGGTCGATGTGGAGAGCGAGTACCCGGCCGAGGTTGCCGGGTCCCTGGGCGAGGCGGGTGTCGGGGATCGTCGGGCCGCGCCGGGCACGCGCGGTGTCTTGGCCGTCGATGACCTCGCCGGCGCGGAGGAGTATTCCGCCGCTGCCACCGGGTGGGTGGCAGACGATGTTGCCGGCCCGGTGGATGCCGTAGGAGATGTATACGTACATGCGGCCGGGTGGGCCGAACATTGCGGCGTTGCGCGGTGTCTTCCCGCAGCGGGCGTGGGAGGCTGCATCCTGTTCTCCCAGGTAGGCTTCTACTTCGGTGAGTCGGATGGTGACGCCTGCGTGGTGAGGGTGCAGCCGAGGAGCAGTGGGGCGACGTGGTCGGCGGGCTGTGCGAAGTCGATCATTCGGTGTGGGCCGCGAGTGCTTTGCGGAGCAGGTGGACAAGTGTTGCCTGTTCGTCGTCGGTGAGTCCGGCGAGGGTGTCGCGGCAGGTGTCTAGGTGGGTGGGGAGGACGGTGTCGACGAGTTTGCGTCCGGTGTCGGTGAGTGTGATGCGGACGCAGCGGCGGTTGTCGGGGTCGGTGCAGCGGGTGAGTAGGCCAGCGGTTTCGAGTTTGTCGATGCGGTTGGTCATCGCCGAGCCGGAGATCATGGAGTTGGTGCAGAGTTCACCGGCCGTGAGTGCTCGATCAGTGCGGCGGAGTGTGGCGAGGACGTCGAACTGCCATCGTTCGAGGTTGAACTGGGTGAGGTTGTCGGTGACACGGTCGCTGACGGCCCGGGCGAGGCGTTGGAGTCGGGCAGGAAGTTGCATCGGTGCGGGGTCGAGGTCGGGGCGGGTGGTGCGCCATTGGTCGATGATTTGGTCGATGTGGTCGGCCATTGCCATCCCCTTACTGTTTGACGCCGAAGTGTTTGACATGAATCTTACATGAGGTTAGTCTGGCGTCGAACACTTCGATATCGAATAATTAACTAGGAGTCACCATGTCCCGTACCGTCGCCGAGGCCATCGCCACCCGCCGAGCCGTCCGAAACTACCTTCCCGATGACATCTCAGTGGAGGTTCTCGACCGCGTCGTCCACCAGGCCCTCGAAGCCCCGAGTGCGTTCAACGCCCAGACGCGTGATCTCGTCGTCATCCGGGACCCGGAGATTCGGCAGGCGCTCGTCGACGCCTCCGGTCAGCGCCAGTTCATCAACGCTCCGGTTGTCCTTGTGGCTGTTGGGCGTGTCGAGGTCTTGCCGGAGGATGCCGAGGAGATCCTCTCCGGTCAGGCGCGCGCCATGGTTAAGAAGTTCAACAGTCTCAAGACCCCGCAGGAACTGCGGGAGGCAGCGCTGCGGGATGCGATGCTCGTCGCCGGGTTTGCACTCGTCGCCGCCGCCGGTGAAGGTTTGGCCACCAGCCCGACAACAGGGTGGGATGAGGAGAAGGTGAAGGAGGCCATCGGTATCGGCGGTCGGGACGACCGGGTCATCGCGCTGGTCATCGCCATGGGATACGGTGCGGACGCTCCCGAGCATCCGGGTCGTCACGCCTCGCGTCGGGTCAACGAACGGTACTAGAAGATAACTGGTTATGAATCTCCTCCTCACGGCCATCACCCCGTTTACCTGGGGAACCACCTATATCGTCACCACCGAACTGCTCCCGGACGACCGTCCAATCCTCGCGGGTGTGATGCGTGCCCTGCCCGCCGGTCTGATTCTGCTCGCCTGGTTCCGAGTGCTGCCGAAGGGCATCTGGTGGATCAAAGCCATCGTGCTCGGCGTGGTGAACATTGGGGCGTTCTTCGCCCTCCTCTTCCTCACGGCCTATCTGCTGCCCGGTGGAATCGCTGCGGTGCTGACCAGCGCTGCGCCGCTGGTGGTGATGGGCCTGAGCCCCGTGTTGTTGGGGTCGAAGGTGTACAAGGCGCAGATCGGGGCCGGACTCGTGGCGGTCGCGGGGGTTGCGGCGCTCGTGGTCTCCCCGGGGACGGCACTGAACATGGAGGGGGTTCTTGCCGCGGGGGCGGCCACGGTGTGCACAGGCACGGGTCTGGTGCTGGCTAAGCGGTGGGGTCGGCCAGAGGGGGTGCCGCAGTTGGCGGTGACGGGTTGGCAGCTCACGTTCGGTGGCCTGGCCCTGACCCCTCTGTTGTTGTTCGAGGGCCTGCCCGATCATCTGACGGGAACCAATATCGCCGGTTACATGTATCTGACGGTCGTCGGTGCGCTCATCGCCTACGGGCTCTGGTTCCGGGGACTGGCGCTTCTCGACGCCGTGAGTGTTTCCCTGCTCAGTGTGATCAGTCCGCTGACCGCGACGGTGCTGGGGGTGCTGTTCAACGGAGAACGCTTCACGGTTGTACAGGGTGTGGGATCGGTGGCGGTTGTCGGTGCGGTCATCGTTGCGCAGGTTGTCGGGGCACGGGCCCGGAAACGGGAAGCGGTGGCTGCGTGAAGGTGGCGGGTGGGTAACTAGGCAAGTTATCTAGTTGCATAGTGGTTGTTGAGGTCTGTTGCAGGAGCGGGGTCTGATTGTGCCCACTACCGAGAACCCGAATAGCCCGAAGCGCGCCTACCGTTTGCGGCGGTAGATTGGCGTGCGTGCAGACGTATCTCTTTGATCTCTATGGTGTCCTGTTGACCACGCAGACCGATGCCCACTTGCGTGCCATCGAGGATGCTGTGGGTACGGATGACCGACTGTGGCCGGTGTACTGGGAGTTGCGGGGGCCGCTTGATGCGGGTGAGTTGACGCCGGAGGAGTACTGGGAGCGGATCCGGGTGACGCTCGAGTTGCCGCCGTTCGACGTTGACGCGGTGGTGGAGGCAGACATTGCCAGTTGGTTGGACGAGGACGCCGACGCGGTGGCGTATGTGGGGGAGCTGATCGACGCTGGGCACCGGGTTGGCCTGCTGAGCAACATCCCGACGTTTCTCGCGGAACGGGTCCGTGCGCGGCACACGTGGCTGGAGCGTTTCGATGCGGTGACGATGTCCTGTGACATCGGTGTCGCGAAGCCCGATCCCGGTGCGTACCGGGCGGCGTGCGTTGCGCTCGGTGTGGAGCCGGGCGAGGTCCTGTTCTTTGACGACAATCCGGTGAATGTGGCGGCCGCCCGGGAGTTCGGGATGCGGGCGGTGGAGGTCACGGGCAGACTGGTGGAATGGAACCACTGATTCTTCCGTTCAACGGCGTCGCGCCGCGTATCCACGCCTCGGCGTTCATCGCGCCGAACGCCACCATTATCGGAGATGTGGTGATCGGCCCTGATTCGTCGGTGTTCTACGGTTGTGTGCTGCGTGGTGACGTCAATGCGATCCGGATCGGTGCACGGACGAATATCCAGGACAACTGTGTCATGCACGTCGACGCGGATGCGCCGTGCACCCTGGGTGATGATGTGACCGCAGGTCACATGGCTCTTTTGCATGGTACGACGGTGGGGGATGGGACGCTGGTGGGGATGAAGGCTGCCTTGTTGTCGCGTTCGCGGGTGGGTGCGGGGTCGCTTGTCGCGGCCGGTGCCGTTGTGCTCGAGGGCCAGGAGATCCCGGACCGGTCGCTGGCAGCCGGTGTCCCGGCGAAGGTCCGCCGGGAGCTGTCGGAGGAGCAGTCCAGGTCCTTCATCCCGCACGCGGGCCGCTACATCGACATTGCGCGCGGGCAGTCGGATCAGCGGCTGCATCTCGATGAGGTGCGTTACCTCTGAGCATGGCTGGCGAGTGTGGTGCGGACCGCGGTCGGGTCGGAGAGCAACCGGTCGAGTGCCACTGCTCGCGCCGCTGCACGGGACAGGGTCACGGTGTCGGGAATGATCCGAATCGCCACATTTTTGTTGACGGAGGGGTTGACCGTTGCTGCGAGTTCCCGGTATCCACCCGGGTCGATCGTGAAACCTGGGCCCGCGAGTACGACGGTTCCGGAACCGGTGTCCCGGGTGAGCCGTGCGACGGTCTTGCCGAGGTCGTGCGCCCGGGTGTCGAGAAGCGAGCGGAGTTCCTGAGGCTGGGGTGATGTTGACGGGAGCAGTCCTTTGTAGCCGAGACTTCCGTCGGCGGTGGTTATTCCCGCTGCGGCGAGTCGGTGGGCGAGAGCTTTCGCGCCGAGCGTGTAGTCGACGGGGTGGGTGCGTACTCCACTGTCGTCGGCAACTGCCACTGTGAGTCCGTGATCGAGATGAATGATGAGGATGGGATCGGCGGTGGTTTCCGTGGTGTGGAGTTCCGCCGCGGCGAGTGCGGCGGTGAGTTCCCCGATGGTGACCGGTACGCCGAACTCGGCGGTGAGACGTTCGCCGAGGGTTCCGTCCTCCGGGGACTCGGTGGCGACACCGATGTCTGCGAGGGGGAATGTCATCCCGGACAGTAGTCGGTGGATACCTGCGATGAGATGTTCAGTGGTGTCCTCGGGGTCCTGGCCTGCACACACCGCGGTCTCCCGGAGTACTCGTCCACGGGTGTCGAAGAAACTCAGGAGGGTTCCGCCGTCGATACCTGTCGTTATTCCGATATGGACCCACGGGGAGGGTGCCATTTCCAGGGGGATGCGCGGACGCCCGGGGCCAGTCGCCTGTACGAGGTCAGGACGTTCACGGATGAGTCCTGCTCCGATGAGACTCGTGACGGCGCGGGTCACTGTGGGTTGGGAGAGTCCGGTCGCGGAGACGAGGTCGCCGCGGATCAGTAGTCGGCCACGCATCATATGGTGCAGGCAGCGTGCCGTCGGTATGGTTGGGCGACGGAATACCGGGGTGTGCGTTGATACAGCCAGACCACTCATGGGCGCGAGTCTATAAAAGACAGACTGAACTGTCTAATAAACCCCCTTTTTCACCGGACTAATATAGACAGATTAGTCTATATTAGTCCGGTCCATTGCGCCGCTCGTCGGGCGGCAGCGACACCGGCCATCCCGTGCACCCCACCTCCAGGGGGTGTGGACGCGGACCCGAGGAAAACCCCCGCGACACCGGTGTCGTAGGGACGGCGGAGAACCGGACGTGCGATCATCTGCCGTGGCGAATTCGCACCCCCCGCGACATCTCCACCCACGTAGTTAGGGTTGTACAACTCCAGATCCGAGACATTCCGCGTCGACACACCGACTATCCGATCCCGCACACCGGGGGCGTGATCCGCGATCCGGGAGATCACCGCCTCTGTGGCGTCACCCCGATAGCCGGAGGGGACGTGCGCGTACGCCCACACGGGGTGTAACCATTCACCGTCCACCCGCACCGACCGCGACGGGTCGGCCCGATACTGCTGACCGATCAGCACGAAGGGACGTTCCACCGCACGACCCGCAGCGGTGGCCCATTCGGCGGCGGCGATCTCCGCAGCGGTCCCGCCCAGATGCAGGGTTCCAGCGCGATGAGCATCCGGATTGATCCACGGCACCCCGCCGCGCACGGCGAGATCCACCCGAAACGCCGCAGCTCCGTGTCGAAAACGCCGGTAACGTCGGCGCCTCCGGACGGGTTGCAACCCGGCAAGCAGGCCAGCGGCCCGGGCCGGAGTCGTCGTCAACACCACGACGTCGCCCGCAGAGGCTCCCCGATAACCGAACTCTGCCAGATCACCCAACCGGCGCACCGTCACGCCCTTGTGCACCGTGCCGTGAAATTCCCGCACATAGTCGGCTAGTGCCTCCGTCAACCTTCCTGAACCACCGGCAACCACCGGCCAGCCCCAGGTTTGTGCCGTCATCCCCATCATCAGGCCGACTGCGGAGGTCAACGGTCGGTCTATCCGGCTGAATGCGTGCGCGGACAAACCGGCGAACAACGCCGCCGCCCGGGTCTCTCCGCCGAGAAACCCACCGATTACCGTGGCCGGGGGAACCGCCCGCGCACCGAACCGCGGACCCATCACCGTGTGCCTTCCGAGCGCCCGTGGCAGGGGGGTCAACGTCAGATCAGCGATAGCGTCCGCGTGCCGCACCAGCGGGGCGAACAGCCTCCGCCACCGACGGCCCTCTCGCCCGCCGAGTCCCGCGACCGTCGCCTCCAAGCTCCGGTGCAGGACCACGGCATCCCCACCCGACAATGGATGTACCAACGGGACCTCGGGATGAACCAGCTTTACATCCAGCTCAAGGGTGTGGAAGAACGGTGAGGCGGCGAGTAGTGGGTGCACCGCCGCACAATCATCGTGGATCATGCCTGGGACAAGCCGCTCGGAGCTCCGGCAACCGCCACCGATCTCGGCGGCACCCTCCAGCACCGTCACCCGGAATCCCGCGCGCGCCAGCTCGATCGCGGCGGCCAACCCGTTCGGGCCAGACCCGACCACGAACGCCCTCGCACTCACGGGATTCCCCGGGTACGGACGGCGTCGACGAGCAACGGTAGGCCCCGCGCCGCGGTCGTCAACCAACTCACATCGGCGAACCGGGTCAGCTCCGTCGGTGCCGGGGTGATCTCCAGGACCGGGACATCCGCCTCCACCGCCAGCAGCGGCAGCGACGCCGCCGGCTGCACCACGCCCGACGTACCGACGATCACCACCAGATCGGCACCCGCCATCGCGTCAGCGGCGCGCTCCCACTCCGCGGCGGGTAACGCCTCCCCGAACCACACGACCCCCGGCCGCACCACCGCACCGCACCGCGGGCAGGCGGGCGGCGTCATCCGCGGCTCACGCACCGCGGGAAAACCATCGACCTCGAACGGGGCCGCGCACTCCGTGCACCGGAACTCGAAGAGGCTGCCGTGAAGGTGCACGACGTTCTCACTTCCGGCCCGCTCGTGCAGGTCATCGATGTTCTGCGTCACCACCGTCACCGTTCGCAGTCGGCCCCATTCCGCGACCGCCCGGTGCCCGGCATTCGGCTCCGCCGCCCGTGCCAGATGTGCCCGCCACAGATACCAGGACCACATTGGCTCCGGATCCCGACGCCATGCGTCGATGCTGGCCATCGCCTCCGGATCGATCCGCTCCCACAGGCCGGACTCGTCGTTGCGGTACGTATCCAGGCCCGACTCCGCACTCACCCCCGCTCCCGTGAACACCACGACACGAGCGGCGTCACGCGCCAGCGTCACTGCTGCATCCTCGGGACCATTCACAGCCCCAGCGTACGACCGTGATCGAAGCGTGCACAAGGATACCCAGGCTCCACTGCTGCTAGTCTGAGCGCATGACTGCACACGCCTCCAACAGTCCTGTGACTCTGCGGCCCATGACCGTCGACGACCACTCTCTCCGTGAGTGGGCGACGATCCACAATATCGGTGCGGAGGCGGACACCACCGACGAACGACTATCCCCGTACCTGCAGTTCACCCCCCAACGAGGCGACATCGGCATGGTCGCTGAGATGCCCGATCCGGTCACCGGGGAACGGCGCACTGCGGGTGTCGTCTGGGCCGCCTTCATCCGCTCCCACGGCTACGTCGCGCCGGAGATACCCGAACTCTCCGTCAGCGTTGACGATGACTTCCAGGGAGCCGGTATCGGTACCACCCTTATCAGCGCTGTCGTCGAACACGGCCGCAATGTCGGTTGGCCCGGTATCTCCCTCTACGTCGAGCACGACAATCCCGCGCGGCGTCTTTACGCACGCCTCGGCTTCGAGTCCCTCGCTTGTGACAACTGCCCCGGAACGATGGTCATGCACCTCACTCCGCCGATCCATCGGGCCGCCGTCTACTGCGGCTCGGCCCCCGGTGCCCGTACCGAGTACGCTCACGCAGCCAAGACCATCGGACGTGCTCTCGCGGAACGGGATATCGACCTCGTGTACGGCGGTGGTGATGTCGGACTCATGGGGGTTGTCGCGGACGCTGTTATCGAGGCGGGGGGAAAGGCCATCGGTGTGATGCCCCGTTCCCTCGTCGAACTGGAGATCGCGCACGCCGGACTCTCATCACTTGAAGTAGTCGAGACGATGGCTGAACGAAAAACCCGCATGGAGGAACTCGCCGACGCGTTCATCGTCCTGCCTGGCGGTGCCGGAACCCTTGAGGAACTGTTCCAGGTGTTTACCCGCCAGCAGCTCGTCCCGGGTACCGGCCCCATCGTCTTGTTCAATGCTGATGACTACTGGAGCCCACTTGTTAACGCCCTGGAGCGGATGTCCACTGAAGGTTTCATCGAACACCGTTATCTCGACTCGCTCATCGTCACCGATGATCCCGATGAACTCTTCGGGAGACTCGCGGAATGGCGTGCCCCCGGTACCAAGTGGGAGAACCGCGAGCTCTGCGGCTGACCAGTCCGGCGTCGCTACACTGGAATGGTATGAGCTCAGAGAACTTCCGGCCCCCATCCCGTCTCGACCTCGCCTGCGAGACTTTCGTCCATGATCTCGCTGCGTTGTCCCCGCTGTCCGCGACGGAATGGGGGTTCACCGAATATAACGGTGAGATGGAGGACTTCTCCCCTGAGCACCACGACGCCATCGCCGAACGCTCCCGACGGATGCTCCACGAGGTCAACATCCTCGAGAAGACCGCCGCCGGTGACGGGGATGTCGACTTCGACGATATAGACCGCGTCACCGCCGCCGTCCTGCGAGACCGCCTCGGTCTGCGGCTCGAACTCTACGAGGCAGGCGAGGACATACGCCAGCTTGACAACATTGCGTCCCCGGTCCAGAGGATCCGCGATACCTTCAGCATCATGCCGATTGACAGCCCTGATGCTCGTGCGGCCGTCATTTCCCGGCTCGGTCACGTCCCCCGCGCGCTCGACGGTCACCGCGCCTCCCTCCTGTTCGCAGCAGAGCGTGGGCACGTTGCCGCCCGCCGCCAGGTCAAACAGGTCATCACCCAGTGCGAGGACCTCGCCGGCCCCGATTCCGCGCTCAACGGCATCGGGATCGACACCAACCAGGCGGAGCTCGTCCGTGCCCGTGACGCCTTCGGGGTCATGGCGACCTGGTTGCGCGACACTCTCCTGCCGCAGGCCTCCGTCGAGGATGGCGTCGGGCGTGAGCGCTACGAGCGTTTCTCCCGCGAATTCGTCGGTACCACCGTCGACCTCGACGAAGCCTACGAATGGGGACTGACCCGACTCGCCGAGGTCATCGCCGAGCAGGAGGCCATCGCTGTCGAGTGCTTCGGCGAGGGCACCACCGTCGAGGAGGCGATGGGCCGCTTCAACGCCGACGAACGCTACCGGCTTGACGGCGTCGACGCACTGAAGGAATGGATGCAGGCCACCGCGGACCAGGCGATCACTGATCTCCACGGAACCGCCTTCACCATTCCCGAACCGGTGCGCACCATCGAATGCTGCATCGACCCCGCCGGGACAGGCGGCATCTTCTACACCCCGCCCAGCAGCGACTTCACCCGACCCGGGCGCATGTGGTGGTCCGTACCCAGGGGCGAGACGGTGTTCCACACCTGGCAGGAACTCACCACCGTCTTCCATGAGGGTGTGCCCGGCCACCACCTCCAGATCGGTCAGACCCTCTGTGAATCCGACAACCTCAACCTCTGGCGCCGCGTCGCCTGCTGGAACTCCGGGCACGGCGAGGGCTGGGCGCTCTACGCCGAACAACTCATGGCCGACCTCGGCCACCACGAAGACCCCGCCACCCGCATGGGGCTCCTCGACGGTCAGCGGCTGCGGGCCGCCCGCGTCGTCCTCGACATCGGCGTCCACCTCGGCAAAACCAACCCCGACGGCGGGACATGGGACGCCGAGTACGCGGCGTCGTTCCTGCGCGCCAACTCCGCCATGGCGGGCCCCAACCTCGACTTCGAGCTCAACCGCTACCTCGGCTGGCCCGGCCAGGCCCCGTCCTACGCCCTCGGCCAGCGCCTCTGGCAGCAGCTCCGCGACGAGGCCCTCGACCGTGGCATGACCCTCCCGCAGTTCCACGCCGAAGCCCTCGCTCTCGGCTCGATACCCATGGGTATCCTGCGCGACTGCGTGCTCGACGCTCTCGACGGGGGCGTGAACCGATGAGCCGACCTCCCCTCGTCGAGGTACCCCGCACCATCGTTGTCACCGGAGCCAGTGATGGCATCGGGGCGGCCGCCGCCCGGAAACTAGCCGATCTCGGGCACCGCGTCATCGTCGTAGGCCGGAACCCTGCCAAGACCCGGTTCGTCGCCACCGCGATCGGTGCGCCCCACTTCACCGCTGATTTCTCATCCCTGGACGAGGTCCGTGAACTCGCCGACGGAATCAGCCGGATCGCTCCGCGCATCGACGTTCTGGCGAACAACGCGGGCGGAGTCTTCGGACCGGAGCGCACGGTCACCGGGAACGGCAACGAACTCACCCTCCAGGTCAACCACCTGGCGCCGTTCCTGCTCACCGAACTGCTCGCCGACAACCTCGCCGCCGGACTCGGGTACGTCGTCGGGACAGCCTCGATCGCCGCGAAGTACTACGGAAAACTCGACGTGAACGATCTCGACAACGCCGACGGGCCCTGGGACCCGATGAAGGCCTACGGCGACTCGAAGATGATGAACATCATCCACGCCCGTGAACTGTCCCGCCGCCACGCCGACCGGGGCATCTACGGCGTCTCCTTCCACCCCGGCGTCATCGCCTCGAACTTCGGCTCCGGGACCGGGGGACGCCTCGAGTTCTTCTACACCAACCCGCTGATCCGCATGGCGTTGAGCAGCTCCGACAAGGGGGCCGATCGCCTCGTCCGGTTGGCCACCGGAACCGTCGGCGTCGACTTCATCCCCGGTGGGTACTACATCGGAAAGAAGAAGGGACCGGACTATCCCGGCAGTTGCGATCAGGAGATCGCCCGGCGACTCTGGGAGGAATCCGCCCACCGCGTCGGGCTGTGACCGGGGTTGAGACTGGACACATCCCGGGCAAACGCCCGCCGGATGGATCCACAGGGTCTCCGTCGGGGCCCGTCGTGGCGGCGGCCGGACGGGATCCAGGAGGGGACCACGGACCACAACTGATGGAACATTGCGACGACTTCGGACGAACGGCGTTCCCGTGGTCAGGTTCGTGGCATCGCTTCCGCGCCCATCTCATGCGTCACTGTGCCGTGCTCAACTGTGCACCGGGACAGAGTGAACTGGAACGGGTATTTCAACACCGGCGTGGGGCATGGAACCGCCAATCGCCGTCAATGATGGTGCTAGGCTCACGCCCCATGACAAGGGATGAGATGCTCGAACTCTACGACAATCAACTTCGTACCGAAGCTGAAGTCGCGGACGCGCCGGAGGTCACCAGGATAGGCCCTCTGTGGGTGGCCACGTATGTGCATCGCCACGCTTTCATCACCTACCGCTCCATCCCGCCGGAGGTGGATTTACCCGCATTGATTGAACTCGTCCGAGAGCATTTCACCGCCGACGGGCGCGTGGACAGTGTCGAGTGGAAAACACGGGAGCACGATGATCTGGAGGGGCTCGAGAATCTGCTGACATCAGGTGGCTTTCAGAAAAAGGAGCCTGAAACGGTGATGGCGGGACCCGCTGATGCGGTGATTGAGGCCGCGGGCCCACTCCCGGATGGATACAGTCTGGTCCAGGTGGGTTCCCCCACCGATATCCAGGGGGCCGAGTCGTTGGTCCAGCGTGTTTTCGGCGCGCCTGTCGAAGAGGCGCAACGCCTCACCGACCAACTGGTGTCGCGCTCTGTCAGTGATCCGGGCAGCTTTGAACTGTGGGTGGTGCGTGAACCTGGGGGCGGAACCGTGTGTACCGGGCGAACCGAGTTTGTGGCCGGTACTGAATTTGCCGGCCTGTGGGGTGGTGCCTGTGATGAGGGACATCGGGGTCGAGGTCTGTACCGCGCGCTCACCGCAGCACGGGCCTCCTCCGCGCAGCGCCGGGGTTACCGATATCTGCAGGCTGACTGCACGGAGGATTCACGTCCGATTCTGGAGAGGGCCGGGTTGATGAAGATCACGACAACCACTCCCTTCGTCTGGGAACGGAATAGTGACTGAAATACCCACTGTCCGGTCAGTGATTTGGTGATGGGGCCCGGCATAAGGACTTCCGTCACCGCCCCGCGATGAGACGGCGTTCCGGCACGCGCTGGTGACCGCGCATCGGTTGCGCACCGAGGGCAAACCGCTGAAGGACAGTTTGATCATTGATGCCTACGAGCGTGCCTACAAGGTTGCTCAGGCGGTTGGTGGGGATGGCCGTGAGGGGGCTCTATGCCTCCGGTGCGTGACCTCATGACGATGGCATGCCGTGTGCGGGGATACGTCGTGTCGGGTAAGACCTCCGCGAGTAAGGGGCAGTTCTCCACTCAGCGGCAGACCAGTGCAGGGCGTAAGGCGTTGGCGACGATGGGCCGCAGAGGGGCTGAAACGACCAATAAGCGGCGCTGGGCTGACCGGAGTCGCCCGGATGCGCAGGCGGCGCTACAGCCCCTGAAAAAAGCCAATCAGAAGCGGCAGTGGAAAGGCGGTGCGCTCGAAGGACAGGTGCGCACGATGATCCTGCAGTGGCGTGTGGACCTTGACCGGGACCCCTCCACTAAGGAGATCGCGGCCGAGTTCGGGGTGCGTGAACGGCGGGTTAGACAGATTCGGCAGACCCTTGGGATGCAAGCTAGGCGCGGGGGTCTGAAGCGGAAATAAAACGGCAACGCCGTCAGCGGTATACGGTTCCCCCTCCGCTTTAGCGGAGGTTCTTTAGACCTAGACCCCCAGATGCCTAGTGGGGCATGTGCGTGGCTTTTCCGGCGGGGCGGGCGTGGTTACGGATAGGGCGTGGTTTGTGGGGGCTGTGCCCCATTAGCGCAACAACATAACAGTGTTGTTCTGTTGGTGTTGGTGTTGGTGTGGGTCTGGTGTGCGCGCTGTAGCTGTTTTCTAGTGCGTGACAGTGGTGGTTGTGAGGGGGCTACGCCTACGGGGTACCCCGTGTCGGCGATTGAGCGTGAGGACGGTATTACAGCGTTCGTTCTACACTCTCACCAGTGCCAGTGTGGCTGTCGCGTGACTGTGTGCCTGGGGGTAGCAGATTGCGAGGGGGTATCTTTATATACCCCCATTTAGCTAATCCTGTTGACGAAAAATTTTTGTCTGGTATAGATTGCCATAAGGGGATAGTCTTCCCATTTGGACAGTTTGGTTAGTAATGCACGTATTCCCCCTGTGCATATTGTGAGATATTGATCCTTACCAGTAGGGGCAAGGAGAGATTTCAATGAGATTTACCCGGAAATCGTAGCGTCTTCCCTGATGCTCGTTCTGCCATTGGCGTTCGTTACCGCGCCAAACGCGGTTGCTGAGCCTCAGTCGGTTACAGGTGTGAATGCTTCGGACACGCTGCCTTTCGTTTCTGAACAGGATGCAGCCGACTACCTGCATCTCATCGAGTCCATCCCGGACGAAGTCATCACGCAGGGTGATGAAGCGGTCGCCGAATGGCTTGCAGTGCGAATTGCTGCCATGCCGCGAGCAAGCTTCTGGGGGTGTGCCTGGGCGCTTGCTACTGTTGCAATTCCGGCAGCTAAGATCCTGAAAATGAGGAAAGCAATCAAGGCGCTGGGCGGTGCTCGGAAGGCGGCGCAACGACTGGGTGAGCTCGGCTGGAGCGTCGAGGCTGCGCGCCATGCCGGTGGCGCGGTTTGGACTTTGGTCGAAGTTATTTCTGGTGTCGCTGGTGTCAGGTCCCAATGCTTTGAGTAAAGAAGAATTCAGGAAGGAGATTTGTGAACCGTCTTTCTAAAAACCAGAAATTTTATCTGTTTCTTGCCTTCATGCTTGTCGTGGCCATAATTGAAGCAGTATTATGGTTTTCCGGATACCGGCTTGTGGCCGGTACGGTCGGCGCAGTGATGATCACGTATCTTCTGTGGGATGTTGGTAAGGAACAAAAATCGTCGTAAAAGGTAAGGCCCCCAGGTTTTGATTTTCCTGGGGGCCTTACTCATTCTGTGTAGGTGTAGTAGCGGGTGTGATGATAGGGGTATTATTCCGTACTTCGTGCAACTGCTGAGCACACCTGGTGGTTGTTGCATTAGACGATCAGCACCGAAAATCTTGCTAACCAGGAGATTATCGCCGACCCAACGTACTCGAGCTTTGTGTCAAACCTTGAGGATGCTGCAGATGGCGGTGATGCTGTCGCGGCTGAGAACCTTAAGGCACTCTCGGAGCTAACTGTTGAAGAAAAGCAACGTCTTGCCGAGTACCTTAAAGGGGGATTTGAATCTGAGTTTGACAATTCCGTTTCAGAAGAACAGGGGGATGTGAGGGTCACGACGTCCCGGGAGCGTTCTAGCTGGGGGACGTCTACCAAATACATCAGTGTCCGCACCTACGTCACCTTCATCAATGTCAAAGTTATGGAGACGCAAGTGACTGGGATTTACGAGGTCGGTAATGGTCGAGTTAATCGCGTTCTCGCCCATACGTGTAATGTCACTCGGAACTATGATCTCTTTTCTCAGGTCACTACCGAGAAGACCGGTTCGTATGTCTCTGGTAACCAGGCCAGTTTCCTGTGTAATGTGACTGTTAAGCGTGGTGCCCCCACTCCCTGGGGTCCGATCTCCTGGAGTACACGCAGTGCAACGCAATTTGCAGTCGGCAATAGTCGCGGTCATGTTGTCAATTCCGGCGGATGTAATAGGCTACCGCACCTTCTCTAGCTACGTTTCTATGCAGTGTCTAGGTAAAACCACTTCGGTTTTACCTAGACACTGCTCTTTTTGATGTGAATGCCGCTTAATTACGGTGTATATTTCTTCTGCTGAGCGCCTGTTTTTGTGGTTCACGGTCTCGCCAGAGCAGATACCCTATGGGGCCTGCAACTGGAATATAAAGCACGATGAGTCCAAAGATGATTGTGTGCTTCAGGTCTCGGCGATCGCGAAGGAGAATTACAAAAACTATGAGGTGCATGGCGATGATAATTAGTGCTAAAACAGCCATGATTCCATCGTTCACTGAATATACTAGTGGTGATGCCCTGTCTAAGTGCATGCTGGTGTACCTCCTGATTATGGTGAAGGGGGTGCTAATCATCCATAGTAGTGACATGCACTTATGTATGTGTGGCGATTGTGAAAGTAGATGCACCAACCACTGCTGAGGATGACGACCGATCTTCACTCCCGGACTTTTCCTGCTGGTCATTGGGGGTAGTGATTGGTCTGGCGCTGTGGCTGACCTGATCGACGGGGTGCGGCTGTGGTGGCCGTGCGTTTGACGATCTTCTGACGCACGCTCCGTAGCCGCGTGGGAATCGGTGGCCACGCCAGCACCGATACGTGCATTAGTCTATTGCGCTAATGTATTGCCCCTACCCCCCTTATCGGCAATCACGGGGCGTTCTTAGGAGACTGTCAAAGTATGTTGATCGGCTACGCGCGTTGCTCCACCGACAAGCAGGATCTGCGAGCACAGAAGCAGCAATTGCGGGATCTCGGGATCGAGGATGCGCGGATATACGTCGATCACGGATATACGGGCCGTAACCGTGAGCGGCCGGGGCTGAAAGAAGCGATCGCCGCGACCCGGGCGGGGGACACCCTTGTGGTGACGAAGCTAGATCGGTTGGCGCGGTCGGTGGCCGACGCCGCCGAGATCGCCCGCGAGCTTCAAGACCGGGAGGCCCGGCTACAGATGGGCACGACGGTCTATGATCCGGGTGATCCCTTCGGCCGGATGTTTTTCAATCTCACCGCGACGTTCGCGGAGTTTGAGGCCGACCTGATCAGTCAGCGGACCCGGGAAGGGCTTGCGATCGCCCGGGAGAAAGGTCGCCTCCGGGGGCGGTCGAGCAAGTTCACTGCCGCACAGCAGCGGCACATCGGCGCGCTCATCGACGGCGGCGAGCACACGCAGGCCGAGATCGCAGCACTGATGGGTGTCGCCCCCTCCACTATCAGCAGGTTTGCGAAGAAGTGGCGAGCGACGGGGAATGGCGGTAACCCGGCCGGGTAACGACCGATAACAGTCCTTTCGGTATCTATCGACTTTTCTATGGAGTGTGTTGAGCTCAAACTGTGTCTGTTGGAGATCACTTGGGGGAATCGGACTTTACGGTTGCCCGTGCAATTAGTCCAAATACCGCGGATACAAGGATCGCTCCCATGAAGCTGAAGATAACACCGACTCCCTCTTGGGCACCAACTCCAAAAGAAACCCCGAATGACATTACCGTGGATAGGCCCGATGCCAGTAGGAGAGAGAAAAGGATTGCTTCGCCATTTCTGGATGCCCTATATTTGGAAAGTGATGCTGAACAGATTGCAAGCGTTATCCCACAAGCTATAACTTGCCAAATAGACACTTCGGCCGGAGGCCGTATTTGGAATGTGTCGCTGATGGAGTGATAATCATTCCATGAAAGCCATAGTGCGGCAGTGATAATTCCAAGGAGGTAGGATGTGAATGCTGGGCCTATAATGCTTCGTAATTCACTTCTTTTCTCCCGTTTTTTCATTTCCCTGGCAATGATTGCTATTCCGATTGCTGTTGGAAGTATCACAAACCATGTTGTGCCGAAAAGAAACTGGATAGGTTGAAACAAACTTCAACTCCTAGAGATTATCGAGATGGGTGCCAGTCACGGCCAGCCAGTAGGCGTCGCGGAAGTCTCGGCAATTGTAGTGTCTTGGGTCTACTGCTGTGTAGACGTTGCTGCATACTTTTTCCATGTCTTGGTAGAGGCGCTCATTGCAGTCCCAATAACCTTGGCCATTTCGGTCAGCTCTGTCCATGCATATGTCATGTCGCGCGCATGCTCCACTGAATTCAGCATTTTGACCAATTGCTGGGTATTGGTTTGGGGAGTGTGTGCAGTAATCATGGCGTCCGTAGTGTTCCCACGATTTAGCTTCATCAATACACCCCCAGTAGTCGTAGTTGAAGGGGATGCTTACGCCGCCATAATGTTTTTGGCTAGAGTCTGGGAGTGGGCACCGACTTAATGCTCGTTTGAGCCTGGTATTTTCTTCTCGGTATCCGTAAGGATTATCCTTGGGGACGTGGATACCGTTTGCTTCTAGAAGCTCGATTACCAGGTTATTAACCTCTTTCCCGATTACAGAGCTATCCCCGGATTCTGCTATAAGGCGCCTGGTATCCATTTTCTTCTTAGAGAAGCTTTGTTTTGTTAAGATGGGGGCTTCGGTGTCTTGTGTCGGGGAGTCAGTGGGGTAGCCCCATTCGGAGTTTTCGTATCCGCGTGCGGACCAGATCAGCAGGGGAAGCCCCATAATCTCGTGGGCTCCAAAGCTGGGGTGAGAATAGATCATTCCGCCAAAGAAACGGTTAAATTTACCTACACCATCGGGTGTTTTTGTTTGGTCCCCAGTGGGATATTGGAGCGGTCCGTGTTCGCCTCCTAGCTCTTGCCAGCGGTCGTAGATTTCTCCACTGATTGAAGCTAGTCCCTGCAATGAACCATAGATGTGCGACCTCTGGAAGTCTTGCTTTCTTCCTGTGCCGTCAGGGAGCCCGTATTCATCGCTAGTTGGGTAGCCCATGTCGCCAGCTTCCCAACCATTCCTCGCCCAAACAACCGAGAAGTGGGTTGTGACTGAATGCGCGCCGGTTTCCGGATGCCAGTAGATGAACCCATTGATGAATTCATTGCGTCGCCCCACTCCATCGGGAACCCCTAGCTCATCTGACTTTGGCCACGTCAAGAAGCTGCTGGGGCCGCCAAGGGAATCATATTTCTCTCGAATGCCTCCACAAACCTTGTAGGGGCTTGGCCAGTAGGTTCGGCAGTTCACCGGTTCTGACCGTTTTACTCGCCTGCCGTGCTGCATCGAGAGCTTCTCGGATGCTTCTTGCATCTCGGCTCTGTCTGCTTCTTCTTTTGTGAAGCCACCGGGGATGGACTCTCGGTCTGACCTCATCTCGCCGGGCCGTAGCTCCGGGTTCGGGTTGTCCGTAGGGTGCCACCCCTCTCCCGAGCTGTTTGATATTTCGTTCTTATCGAATCCAGGTTCGGTTGGTTTGAGGTTGTCTGCACGGGGCTGGACCGATAGCTCAGCGCCGTTCTCTTCGGTAAAAGAAAAATGTGAGGGGGCAGCATTGGACTGCGGCAACAAGGTTATTGACAGTAAAGGTGTGCCAAGGATCGTGCTGAAGCGTCCTGGTTTTTTGCATGGTTCTAGACTCCTCTGTACGCATCGATTGTCGTGCATGGGTGGAGCTAGCTGTCTTGCAGCGTAGCAGTTTTATGCTTCTCACGGCAGAGTTTCGCGAACGCCGGCCATCACCGGTTCGCCCGGCGGATCCGCCGGGCTGTTGTTTCGACCAGCGGCGGTCATACGGTGCTGGCCTATCGTCCAGCCTGTTCAGTCCCGGTGGCGGACGCGTGCGATCCGGTGCAGTACCTGCGGCATCCAGCCCGCGAGGATCAGTACGCCGATCAGTCGGATGATCTGGACCGCGGCGACGGCGGGCCCGGAGTCGGCCTCGTCGGCGATGATGAGGACGGTCTCGAGTCCGCCGGGGCTGGTCGCTAGGTACGCGTCGAGGTAGGGGATGTCGAGCCACCAGGTCAGTAGTAGAGCGGTGGCGGCGCAGCCGGCGATGAGGGCGGTGATGAACAGCAGTGTGGCGGGCAGGGTCCGGGCGAAGGATTTCAGCGCTGGGACGGATAGTGCCCCGCCGGCCATCCAGCCGATTGCCATGAACGCGACTGCGGTGACGGCTCCGGGGAGGGCGAGGGTGAGGCGGTCGTCGAGAAGCGTGTGGGCGAGGACGGTGAGCAGCATCGGCCCGAGTATCGATGGTGCGGGTATGTGCAGCCGGGTCCCCACGGGCTGCCCCACAGCCATGATGATGAGGAGGATGAGCAGGCCGATCCGGGAGAAGTCTGTGGTCGTGTCGGCCGTGGGGTGGGTGTCGAAGCCGATGAGCATCGCGGCGAGCGGCAGGGAGAGCATCACGGCCAGCAGTCGGAGGTACTGGGTGAGGGTGACGTAGCGGTAGTCGGCGCCCATGTCCCGAGCGAGGAACGGCATGACGGAGGCGCCACCGGCGAGCATGGAGAGCACACCCGTCGAGCGGCTGATCTCCCGGTGCGTGTGGTGCAGGAGCAGACCGCCGGTGACACCGATCCCGATGGTCGCGGCGGACACGACGAGCCCGGGGATGAGATAATTCACCAGTTGGGTAGCGGGCGTGGCCGTGAGCGGTGCCGCGGCGAGGATGGCGATCACCGCGCGGGCCGCCCGGGACGCGGGGCCGGAGAGATTGATGCTGCGGCCGGTGGCGACGGCTGCTGTGGCGGCGACGAGGATCGAGGCGATCACCCAGCCCGCGGGCAGACCGATGCTGGTGAACACCCACCCGAGGATCAGCGTCGACGGTACGACGGCAAGCCACCGGCGGTCGATGCGCGGGGCGTGCACGGGCTCTCCTCTCCGCCGGTCATCGGGTTTCCACCGTCCATTGTGCCCATCGTTGAACCGTACGGATTGGATCCGGGTACATTTGACATCCAGCCCTGATGGGTGACCGCAGTCACCTTTCCGGATCCCTTGAGAAAGCTGGTGACCATGGATCTCGCCCTGCCCGCGTGGCTCATCCTGATCGCGGGCGCTGGTGTCGCCGGCTGGATCGACGCGGTGATCGGTGGTGGCGGGTTGATCCTGATCCCGCTGATCCTCGCCGTGGCCCCCGGGCTGGCCCCGGTGACGGCGCTGGCGTCGAACAAGTTGGCGGCGGTGTCGGGGACGGCGTCGGCGGCGTTCTCACTGTGCCGGAAGGTCGGTGTGGACCGGTCCCTTGTGATCCGGTTCGTGCCGGTGGCCGCCGTGTGCTCCGCGGGCGGTGCGCTCGCGGCGAGTGCGATCGACAAGTCCCTCATGCGGCCGATCGTGATCGTGCTGATGGTCGCGGTGGGTGTGTTCGTGGCGCTCCGCCCGAGCTTCGGCACCGGTATCGCACGCGAGGCGCCGAAAGGCGTACGGCGTCTGATCGCGGTCGGCGCAGTGGCGCTGATCGCCGGCTACGACGGCATCTTCGGGCCGGGCACCGGCATGTTCCTCATCATGGTGTTCACGGGTGTGCTGAGCCAGAACTTCCTCACGTCCGCCGCCCTGGCGAAGGTCGTCAACACGGCGACGAACGTCGGGGCGCTTGTCGTGTTCGCCGTGGGCGGTCACATCTGGTGGATCCTCGGCCTGGTGCTCGCGGTGGCGAACATCGCGGGTGCGCAGATCGGTGCCCGCACGGTGGTGCGCGGCGGTACGGGGTTCATCCGTGCCGCGCTGCTGTGCATGGTCATCGTGATGTCGAGCTATCTGACGTACACCCAGGTCCTCGGTGGCTGATGGTTCCCGACGTCGCGTTCGGGGAGTGGCTCGTCGCCCACCGCGCACCGTGGATGGTGGCGGTTAGTGAGGTTCTTGCGGAGGCGTTCCGGCCCTGGCATGTCCTGGTGTTCGCTACGGTCCTCGCGGTGCTGTTCCTCCGCCGGTTCGGGCGGGCCACCGCCGTGCGGTTCTGGTGCGCGGTCGTCCTCGCCCAGGTGGTGACACATCTGCTCAAACCCGTGGTGGGGAGGGCCCGGCCGCCGGTGGAGTGGCGGCTCGAGGTGGAGCCCACGGCGGCGTTCCCGTCGGGACACGTGACGGGTGCGGCGGTCCTCACCGGAGCCCTCGTGGTGGTGTTCTGGCCGGTGCTGCGCCGTGTCGGGCGGTGGGTCGCTGTGTTCGTCGCGGTCACCGTGACCGTGGCCGTGGCGGCGAGTCGGCTGATTCTGGGGGTGCACTGGTTGAGCGACACCACCGCCGGTGTCGCCGTGGCGGTGGTGTCGCTCGGTGTGGTCGGGGGAGTGGACGTGATCAGGCGGCGGCGGGGTTGCCCATCGGGACGGTGATGACGACGTAGGCGCCGAGGGCGACGGTGGTGCTGTGTTATTCGATTCATCACATCCGGCGTTTCGTCCGCGCCGTCGCGGTCGCGGTCCACGGATCCTCCGGCCACGGGTGCTTCGGGTAGCGGCCGCGCATGTCCGCGCGCACCCCGCTGTAGGGCCCGGACCAGAAGCTCGCCAGATCATCGGTCACCGCCAGCGGCCGTCCCGCCGGTGACAGGAGATGGAACAGCACCGGGACCCCGGTGATCCTGGGTGACTCCGCCAGCCCGAAACACTCCTGGAGCTTGCAGGCCACGACGGGTTTCTCCCCCGAATAGTCGATGGCGTGACTGTTCCCGCTCGGTACGGTGAGGCGCTGGGGCACGAGTTCGTTCATCTGCGCCGCCTCCGGCCAGGGGAGCAGTCGGCGCAGTGCGGCGTGCATGTCGATCGTCCCCGGAGGGGTGCCCCGGGCGATACGCTCCAGATCGGGAGCCAGCCAGGCATCCAGATTCGCCAGCAGCTCCCCTTCCGCCACCGACGGCCACGGATCGCCGACGTGGGTGTGCAACCAGGCGAGCCGGTCGCGCAGGTCGTTCGCCGCCGCCGAGAAGGTGAACACCCCCAGGCCATCGGTCCGTAGCCCCTCCGCGATCGCCTCCGAGGCGTGCCGCTTGTCGACGCTCGTCGGGGTCGAACTCAGCTCGATGGCCCCGGCGCTGCGGACCTTCCGGGCCCGGATCCGCCCACCCTCGAGAGTCGCGGTCACGGTCTCCGACACGCCGACCACGGCCAAGGCGGTCTCCTCGTCCAGCCGGGCGGCCGCCCGGATCACCGCACCGGTCCGCCCCTCCCGCGCCGTGGTGCGGGTGACCTCCGCGACGGCCAGCCACTCCGCGTCATCCAGACCCGTACCGCCGGGGAGGGTTGCCCGGGTACCGCTGGCCAGCAGCCAGTCGCCGCCGGTTCTCCGGGCCACCTGCTCCGGGTACGCCAGCGCGGTGACCAGGCCCTCGGGATGCGTGGTCGGATAGTCCGTCCCGGCCTCCGCGCCGCGGGCCAGCCGCATCAACCGAGCGGCCTCCCGGCCGAGCCGCCCCCGCTCCGCACGGGCCTGAGCCGCGACGTCCCCACGGGGTTGATCGGCGAGCAGTGCGACCGTGCGCGCCGCCCGCTCGCCGAGCAGCGGAACGGTCAACAGCAGCGCCCGTGCCAACCGGGGACTGGCGGGAATACCCGCCAGCCTCCGTCCGAACGGCGTCACAGCCCCATCAGCGTTGACCGTCCCCAGGCGTCGGAGCACCTGCTCGGCCTCTGTGATAGCTGCGGCGGGCGGGGCGTCGACAAGCGGAAGCCCCACACCACGGGGTGTGCCCCAGCACGTCAACTGGAGCGCTGCCTGCGTCAGATCCGACGTCGCGATCTCCGGGGTGATGTGTGGCTGCATCGTCGAGTACACGCGGGGCTCGTAGCAGCGCAGAACGGTTCCCGGGCCCTCACGACCGGCGCGACCGGCCCGCTGGTCCGCCGAGGATGCGGCACACGTCGTGGTCACCAGGCCGGTCATGCCGCGTGAGGCGTCCCGCCGCGGGACCCGGGCGAGCCCCGAATCAACGACGATCCGCACTCCCGGCACCGTGAGCGAGGATTCTGCGATGGACGTTGCGACGACGATCCGCGGCCGGTCCGCAGGCGTCAGGGCAGCATCCTGCGCCGCAGCGGCGAGCTGTCCGTGCAGCGGCAGCACCGGCACGCCAGGGGCGAGTCCCTGGATCGTCGACACGACCCGGTCGACCTCCCGCGCGCCGGGCACGAACACCAGCGCCGAATGCCCGAGTTCCGCGACGGCGTCCACGGCCACCCGGGCCATGTGGTCGAGGAACGCCCACTCCACACCCCGTGCACCCAGCCGCGTACCGCCGGGAATGTACCGGACGTCGAGCGGGTGCGTCACTGCCTCGGTGGACACCACAGGGCCACCGATCAGACCAGCGAACGTGTCGGCGTCGATGGTCGCCGACATCGCGGTCAGCACCAGATCGTCACGCAACTGGTGCAGCTCGGTGAGCATGCCCACCAGCAGATCGGTGTCCAGTTGGCGTTCGTGCACCTCATCGAGGGCGACGGCATCCACACCTGCCAGTTCCGGATCCGCCAGGAGTCGGCGCAGCAGAACCCCCGGCGTCACGAACTGCACCCGCGACCCCGCATGATGCTCACCGCGCACCGTGAAACCCACTCGGTCACCCAGCCGCGAGCCGTCCAGGTGGGCGAGCCGCCTCGCCGCCGCGCGGACAGCCACCCGCCTGGGTGCGGTGACCACCACCTTCCCTCCGGTGATGTTCGCCAGGGCCGGCGGCACCAGAGTGGTCTTACCGGTGCCGGGCGGGGCCTGTACGACACAAGCCCCGGTGCCAGCCAGGGCGTCGCCGAGCGTACCGACGGCTCGCGCCGCCGCAAGCCCGGCACCGATGCGGGTCAGATCGAAGGTGGACACGGGGGAAGTGTATCCACCGGGCGCTGCTACGGTGATCTCATGGCACAACTGTTCGAACCAGGTGCGCTGCCCCGCGAACCTACCCGCATCATCCCCGGAGTCGTCCACCTGCCCGCCTGGCTCGCTCCCGACACGCAGTCCCGTCTGGTCACCGGCGCCCGTGCCCACGCCCGCGGACCGGCCGCCATGCGCCGACCCGTCCTGCGCAGCGGGCAGATGAGTGTCTGGATGACCACGCTCGGGCTCTGGTTCCACACCAACCCGTACCGCTACAGCTCCCGCACCCCGGACGGAACGCCTGTTCCACCGGTTCCGGACCTCCTTTCTGATCTCGCTCGTGGTGCGCTCTCCGCCGCCGCCCGCCACGCACCGGAACTCGATCCCTGGGTGGAGAACTACCGCGCCGACGCCGTACTGATCAATTACTACCCACCTGGCGCAAGGATGGGGATGCACCGTGACGACACTGAACTGAGTGATGCCCCGGTGGTGAGTTTCTCCATCGGAGCGACCGCGATCTTCCGCATCGCCACCGTGGATGGACGGACCCGCCCCTGGCGGGACATCCCGCTGGAATCCGGCGACGCCCTGATCTTCGGTGGGCCCGCGCGCCTGGCGTTCCACGGGGTGCCCCGCCTGATCGCGGACACCACGCCGGACAACTGCGGGCTCACCGAGGGTCGCATCAACATCACGATCCGCCAGGTCACCGCTTGACCGGGCTGTGGATGAACCGGGTTGTCGAGGTGCCTGTACACAGGGGGCGGTGTCGGCCGTCGATTGCGGGAAAACCGGTGTCCTAGGGTGAAGCCATGAATGACACCGACGATCTCGCCGCCCGGGGTCTTGTCCTCGGGGCGGATGACAGGATCCGGCCGAAATGGGCCTGCACCTCCGATCTCCTCCGTGACTATTACGATCACGAATGGGGCCGCCCCGTCACTGATGAACAGGGACTGTTCGAGCGCATCTGTCTCGAGGGGTTCCAGGCGGGACTGTCGTGGGAGACCATCCTGCGCAAGCGTCCCGCCTTCCGGGAGGTGTTCGCGGGATTCGACCCGGAGGTGCTCGCCACCTGGGGTGACGCGGACGCCGACAGACTTCTGGCTGGCTCCGGGATCATTCGGAACCGCGCAAAGATCCGCGCTGTATTCACTAACGCCCGCGCCACGCTAGTCCTCCGGGAGAGCGGCGGGCTACCCCGGCTGGTGCTGTCCTTCACCCCGGAGCAGTGGATCCAGCCCGACTCGGCTGCTGAACAGCTCACCACCAGCCCGGAGTCGTTTGCTCTCGCCAAGGCGCTGAAAAAGGCTGGATTCTCCTTCGTCGGTCCGACCACCTGCTTCGCGCTCATGGAGGCCGTCGGCATGGTGGACAACCGGATCAGGGGAGCATCCGGCCTCATCGAAGAATGATGCGGAAGCCCCGTCACGTGGTTGTGTGCCTGACACCTGCTGGATCACTGCGCGCGAGGAATACATGGAGGGAACCCCGGCCAGTTATCCAGGGTTCCAGTGTTGATCATCCTGCCCACGTCAGATCCACGGATACCGGGGCCAGCGATTGACAGTGACTGATGTGGATATGGTGGGGTGAAGAGTATCCCCATGTCTGGGGGCTTTTCCATGATGGTGGGGTCCACCCGATCGAGACGCTGGCAGAATGAACCCATGAGCACATCAAGAAACACGGGCCGGATCGCCGTCGTAACCGGCGCATCCGCAGGTATCGGAGAAGCCTGCGTTGAGGCGCTGATTGCCGACGGGTGGACGGTCATTGCCGGGGCGCGACGTATCGAGAAGCTTGAGGCGCTCGCCGAGCGGACCGGCTGCATCGCCCGCCACCTGGACGTTACCGATGATGCGAGTGTGCAGGAGTTCACCGCCGACATTGAACGCTGTGACCTCCTGGTCAACAATGCTGGTGGTGCGTTGGGCCTTGACCCCGTCTCCGAAACCGAGATCGAGGACTGGACCTGGATGTATGAGGTCAACGTGCTCGGTACGCTGCGTGTGACCAAGGCACTGCTGGACCGTCTCACGCGGTCACACGGGCAGGTCATCAACATCGGGTCGATCGCCGCCCGTGTCCCCTACGCGGGCGGCAGCGGATACAACGCCGCGAAGCACGGTGTCGCCGCGCTGACCCGGGTTTTGCGCATCGAGACCGCCGACACCCCATTGCGGGTCTGCGAAATTGATCCCGGGCGCGTCGAGACCGACTTCTCCCTCAACCGCTTCAAGGGGGACACCGAGCGTGCGGCCAGCGTCTATGACGGGAAAATCAACCTCACCGCCGCAGACGTTGCCGAAGCCGTGCGCTGGGTCGCGTCCATGCCGGCGCACGTCAACATCGACACGATGCTCATCATGCCGACCGACCAGGTGTGATCCCCGTCTTTACGGCCCATCCCGGGCGGTAACATCTGGCACATGACTGTTGCCGCCCTCTCCACCCTGCTCGTCGTCTGGATCGCGGCGATCGTCAGCCCCGGCCCAGACACTCTCCAGATCATCCGGCTGGGTGCCCGCAGCCGGGCGGACGGGGTGTGGTGCGCCCTCGGGATCTGTGCGGGCAACACCCTGTGGATCATCGCCAGCCTTATCGGGTTGTCCGCACTGATGATCACCCACCCCGGTCTCCTGCACTTCCTGCAGGTCATCGGCGGCGGCTACCTCACGTGGATCGCGGTCAAATCCATCCGGGTAGGAATCGCGGGCAGAAAGGAGCGTGCCCGGGTGCCGGCGAACCGTGCGGGCACCACCACCGTCGAACGTGCCACGGCACCGGCTGCATCTTTCCGCACCGGTCTCGCGACCAATCTGTCCAACCCCAAAGCGGTGCTCTTCTTCGCCGCGATCTTCGCCCAGTTCGTCGACCCGGAGGGCGGTCTCATCGCGGGGGTCACGATCCTGCTCATCCTGACCGTCACAGGGGTCGCCTGGTTCGTCGGGTTCGCCCTCGCGGTCCGAACCCTCGCCGTACGGATCATCCGCAACGCCCCCCTGATCGATCTGGTCAGCGGTGTGGTCTTCGCGTTGATTGCTGCCTACATGCTCCTCGAAGGCCTGCACGGGGTCGCCACAGCGGTCTAGACTCGCGCACTGAACCCGTATCCTTCCGAGAGGCTCACACCATGATCATCACCACCACGGACTCTGTCGCCGGGCGAGAGGTCTACGAGTATCTCGGCGTCGTCACGGGTACCGGTGCCGCCTACACTCTGCGTGGCAGCGAGGCGAAGAAGACCGAGACCGCACTCAAAGCGCGGGACAAGGCACTCCACATGCTCCGTGAGGAAGCCGCTGAGCTGCGTGCTGACGCGATTCTCGGGCTCCAGGTCAGTCACCCGTATTCCGGAGGTATCGGGAACGTCGAGATCATGTTGACCGGTACCGCTGTGCGCCTCATCTGATACCGGACGCTGTCACGTCGATATCCCTACACTCGGTGATGAGTCACACCACCATCACAAGGAGAACAGGCCATGATCGTTTCCACCACCCCGACCATTGAGGGACGCGAGATCGGTGACTACATCCGTGTCGTCGCCGGTGAAACCATCGTCGGTATCAACGCGCTGAAGGACTTTGCCGCCGGATTCCGAAACATCGTCGGTGGGCGTAGCCAGGGATATGAGCAGGAAGCAGCGACTGCCCGCGAATCCGCTCTCGGGGAAATGGTGCAGCGGGCTATCGACCTCGGCGCCGACGGTGTCGTCGGCGTGTCCATCGAGTATGCCGTCCTAGGACAAGGCAACATGCTGCTCGTCGCCGCCACGGGAACTGCGGTGCGATTCACCTAGGACAGCAACCGGGCGGACAGTGCCAGGTACCACTGACCACGCCCGTACACTGGGACGTATGGAAGCAGTCGACGTCGCGATCCGGGACGACACAATCAAACTCGGGCAGTTCATCAAGCTCGCCAACCTCGTGGACACCGGGGGTGCCGCAAAGGAAGCGATCGCCGCCGGTGAGGTCACGGTCAACGGTGAGGCCGACACCCGGCGGGGTCGTACCCTTCGGGTCGGGGACATTGTGACAGTGGGTGGAGCGTCGGCACGCGTCGCCGCGCCCAGCGACGATGACGATGACTTCTTCGACGAAGCCACCGCCAACGATGACTTCGACCCCGAAAAGTGGAGGAACATGTAATGCCCGCGTTCATGGCGCAGGACGGTATGCCGTTCTGGATCGACCTCACGACCTCCGAGATGCGGAAAACCGCGCACTTCTACGCTGAGATCCTCGGATGGGACGTTGAGGAGGCCGCCCCCGGTTACCGGCTCGCCCGCGCCCAGGGCCTGCCCGTCGCAGGTTTCATCGAACAGCCGCAGGAGGCGACTCAGCCCGACACGTGGATCACGTATTTCCTCACCGGCGACATTAGCTCCACCGTTGCCCGCACCCGGGAACTCGGCGGCACCGTTCTCACCGATCCCTTCGAGGTCCATCTCGGACAGGTGGCTATTCTCGTGGACTCCGCGGGTGCGATGTTCGGTGTGATCGAGCCTTCCGGAGAGGAACGCTTCGTCTCCGGTGGGGAACCCGGCACCTCCGTGTGGCACGAACTCACCGCTACCAGCGGCTACGACCGCGCCGTCGACTTCTACACCGAACTGTTCGGCTGGACCGTCCGCAGGCTCGACGAGGACGGTGCCCGCTACACCCTCATTGATGTCGATGGTTCCCCGTTCGCGGGAGTCTGGGACGCGGAGGGCACGTTCCCGCCGCAGGTTCCCGGCTTCTGGCAGACGTACCTCGGTGTCAAGGACATCGCCGCGACGGCGGAGAAGGTGACCGAACTCGGCGGGGAGATCATCCGCGGCCCCTTCGACGCCGAGTTCGGCACCATGCTGATCATCGCCGATTCCACCGGCGCAACGCTCACCCTGTGCGAGGCCGATGAGCCCGTGGAAGAGGGCAACGAGGCAGACCCGTTACAGGGCATCGACCTCAGCCAGTTCGACAACTGACCGATACCCCGGGACCCGGGCGGCACCCCTTGGGCCGCCCGGGTTTTCTGCTGCCCCGGTTCTCGTTATTACGTGCTAACACGCACTAGTGAGAGCTGTTTCCCCAGTTCGGCCTCCCGGGTGTTGTGTGTTTGCACGTACTGACGACGGCCGGTGGCACCCCGACTCCCGGAGGGGGCGATCAGGCGGCAGTCAGGGAACCGGACGGGACAGGCACCAGTCCGCCGATCTTCCGACGATACGGGGTCTTGTTATCACGTGTTAACACGTACTAGTGACGCGTAGTGTGCCTGGTCGTTTCGGTACTGCAGAGGTGTTTGCACGCACTGGCGGTATCCCGACAACGTACGACTGCGCATCGACGCCACGCTCACGACGTATTAACGATGCCCAGCAGCAGAGAGCGACAGGGGGAGGCAAGGGGAGTGGTACCCGGGGTGAGCCTTCCGGCCCGGTGCGCGTGTTGAGTGCGGTGCCGTCGTGTCGAGGCCGGTCGGTGCCGGGTACCCCAGGTGGAAGGTTAGGCCCGGAGGAATTCGGCGGCGTCCTTCGCCATCTTCCGGGCGACGGTGGGTGTGACGATGGTGTGTTGTGCCGTATAGGTCAGTACCTCGGCGACGTGTTCCGCCCACCGGAAGCGCGGCACGGTGGTGTCCTGTTCACCGACCTGGATCAGGGTGTGCGGCCAGGTGGCGGGGTCGGGGATCTCGGCGTCGCCGCGCACGGTGTCGGGTAGTCCGCCGAGGTGCAGGCTGGGGCGCGTGAGCAGGAGCTTGTCGACGTCGTCCGCGACGAGGGTGGCCAGCGCTGCACCGGAGGATTCACCCCAGGCGGCGACGTGCCGTGCACCCTGTTGGCGGGCGTGGGCGATGGCGGCGCGGGTCACGGCGCACATCGCGGTGACGGAGTGTTCGGGTGCGAGGGGGTAGTCGACGTCGATGATGGTTGTTCCGGACAGTTCCGCCACGGCGGCGACTCCGGGCCGCCAGGCGTTGTCGAGACAGGTTCCGGCGCCGCGCCACCACCCGCCCCCGTGGAGGCTGACTGCCCAGTCTCCCGTGGGTTCGGAGGGGGTGAACATGACACCGATCCCGGGAAGATCCTCGGCGGTGACCCCGCCGAGGTAGTCGACACCGGGCATGCGGTGTCCGGCGGCGGTGCCGAGCATGAGCATGGCGGCGTGAGTGAGCCGGTCAGGTAGGCGTGCGGCCCAGTCATCGCAGGTGGGCCGGTCGCTGATACCGCCGGCCCAGGGCGGGGTGCAGTCGGGTGCAGGGTGGTGTTGGTTGATGTACCAGGTGAGTTGTTCGAGCTGTCCCTCTTCGTCGAGTCCGCCTTCGGTTCCGCCGACGACGAAGTCACGTCCGGTTGCGTCGTCGTGGATGACCTGGGGTCTGTCGGGTGTCGCGCTCATGGTGGCCATGCTACCGGCGGGTAGTGTCTGGCCAATGGATATGTTCGCGTTGCGCACGCTTGACACTCCGTTCGGCCCGTTGACGGTGGTTGCCGGTGATGCGGGTGTGCGCCGGGTGCTGTTCCGCGGGGCGCTTATCGACGACCGTCCTGGTTCCGGTGTGGCGGCGCGTCACGCTACACAGGCGGTCGGGGAGATCGGGGAGTATCTGGCGGGGGAACGTCAGGTGTTTGAGGTGTCGTTGGATGTGCCGGAGCCGGTGACGTTCACGCAGCGGGCGCAGGCGGCGTTGCGGGGGATTCCGTTCGGGGAGACGGTGAGTTACGCGGAGCTTGCGGAGTTGGCGGGTAATGCGCGGGCGTTTCGTGCGGCGGGGTCGGCGTGTGCCTCGAATCCGCTGCCTGTGCTGGTGCCTTGTCACAGAGTGTTGGCGTCGGGCGGGGGCATCGGCGGTTTTGCCGGGGGTTTGACGTTTAAGCGTGGGCTTTTGGAGTTAGAGGGTATGCGTTTCTAGGCATGCTGTCCTGTGGTTGTGGGATTTTTGGTGTGCGTATGAACTGCTTCAATTGGGCTATTTTTTGCGGGGTCAATTCCTGATAATTACGGAACTGGTGTTGCTATTCAGTTCTCTTTATTTGGGCGGTTGAGCTGCGGAATTGATGATATTATCTATGCGCTAGGATTTCATTTAGCTGTGACGGCCCAATTGGGATCACCGTTGTGGTGCCTGTGTGGTATTTCCTCAAGGGGTAGCACAGGAATGATGTTTAATTTCTGCAATAGGAGCAGTGCATGGAAAAAAGAAGAACATCAGCCAGGTTTGTGGGTATGGCCTGTGCTGTTGCCGTGGTGGTCACCTCTGCTGCGATTCCAACGTTTGCGGTTGAGGTTGGGGAGGGACACCAGAGTGTTCGTGGATTTGACAGTGGTGCCGATCTCGCTGTTAAGCCTTTTTATGAGGAGAAAACTCTAGCGGAGGGGGGCAATGATGGATTCAATTGCTACCGCATTCCCTCGCTCGGAGTCGCGCCTAACGGAAATGTCCTGGCTTCATGGGATGGCCGTCCGGATAATTGTGCGGATGCGCCACAGCCGAATAGCGTTGTCCAGAGAATATCTGGAGACAGTGGACTATCCTGGGGGGATCAGCAAACAGTCGCTGCTGGTGATCCGATTGTGCCCCAGGGATTCTCAGATCCTTCGGTGGTTGTGGACTGGGTAACTGGACGTGTCTTCAATTTTCATGTGAAGAGCTTTGACCAGGGGCTTGGGGGATCGAGGCCGGGTACTGCCCCGGATGACCGATCGGTTCTGCATGCCGCGTATGCGCGGAGTGAGGATGATGGTGTCACGTGGTCTGCCGATAACGTGATTACTGCGGAGGTTACCGGTGACAATCCGTGGCGTTCGCGCTTTGCGACGTCGGGTAACGGTATTCAGCTTCAGTACGGACCGCACGCCGGAAGGCTGGTTCAGCCAGCGATGGTTGTCACCGAGTCTGGCAGCTATGAAGCGGTGGCATGGTTGTCCGATGATTATGGGGAGACCTGGTATGCGGGAACCCCGTGGGGCGTGTCGATGGATGAGAACAAGATTGTTGAACTCTCCGACGGAACGCTGATGAATAATTCTCGTTCATCTGCGGGCAACGAGACTTATCGCAAGATCAGTTACAGCCGTGATGGTGGTGTGACATGGTCGGAGCCCACGTTGGACCATTCACTTCCGGATCCACGGAACAATGCCTCCATCATTCGTGCGTTCCCTAATGCCCCGGAGGGTTCCGCAAAGGCGAAGGTGTTGTTGTTTAGTAATACGGCGTCGACCACTGCACGTGAGGCCGGTACCGTCAGGATGAGTTGTGATGATGGACAGACGTGGCCGGTGGCGAAGGAATTTCGGCCGAATGATGTTCAGTACACGTCGATGGCGACGCTCCCGGATGGCTCTGTCGGTCTTCTTTTTGAGGGAAGTAACAGGGGGAACAGTAACAGTATTCACTTTGCCCGTTTCAATCTGCCGTGGTTGGGAGCATCGTGTCTGGGGTCCGAGGTGGAGTCACCCATTGTTCGGCCTGGGGAAACAATCTCGGTTTCTGCGCTGCTGACTAACCCTTTTGATGACGATATTGTTGATCGAAAACTTGAGATCGATCTTCCTGCCGGATGGGTGACCGAGACCTCTTCCGTGACTATTCCTGCTGGTTCTTCAGTTCCGGTGGAGTTTACTGTCACCGCTCCTGAGAATGTGTCCACTGGACAGGTGGATGGGCTTCTCCGTATTGAAGATTATGGCTTGTTCAAGCAGGGTCACTTCCGGGTCCATGTCGTGGATGGAGTTGAATCTTCTGAGAAACAGGTGACCATCGATCCTTCAGTACTGAATGCTGCTGATGTGAAAAAGGCGGGAGATGTTATCCGATACAATTTTCGGGCTACGAACCCGTTTGATCACCCGATCGGGATAATTCCCGATGGTGAGCTTGAATTCTTCGATCCAGATAATGCACCGCAAAACTGCCGCTGGAAGACCTTCCCGGCGAACTCCGTTCAGAATTGCGGTTATGCCCGGCATACGGTCACTGCTGAAGATATTGAAAGAGGCTACTATCAGCCGACGGTGACCTGGAGAATTGGGCCGGAAAACGATGCTGTCACGGTGCACAGAACCTTTGAGCAGGTTCTTCCGAAGGTTGATCTCCGAGAAGGTATTACGAAGGTTGGGGCGGAGCTATCCATATTGCCTGTCGCTCCGTTGGAGTCGAACGGTTCGACGTTGGAGAAGGACATTGTCGTTCAGGTCGCTCTCCCCGAAGGGCAGGATGAGATCCCTGACGGTACCAATGTTGCGTTGTACCTGGATCTCGTGAAGAAGGCAGAGGTTCCGGTGAGTCCGGAAGGTCTAGCAGTAATCCCCGTGAGCGTGGATAGCGTGGCAATTAACGGTGAGTCGGTTGATCATCGTCTGCGGGCGCGCCTGACGAGCGGGAAAGAGTCCGGCCATGTCCTGGTGGGGCCCGATGCGACGGGTGTGCTGAGAGTTCTGCCGCAAGGTAGAAATAATGTGCAGCGTACGCTCACTGTGGGTGAGCAAGCAGATCTCATTTCAAATGGAACACCACGGAGCATCCAACTTGTTGCTCTGGTCTCTGGTCCGGAAGGACCGGTGAGCGGAGTACCGGTGACCTTCAGGGTCGCGAATAAAGATCTCGATCCTGTGTTGACCGACAAGGATGGGTACGCTTTTGCGCGGTATGTGGTGGAGCCACTGCCTGCGGGAGCGTCCCCCGTGACGGTTATTGTCAACGCCGAGATCCCGGAGACTTCCGACGAAACGACCGATTATCCGGGAGTTCAGAACACAACCAGTTTCACGGTGTCGGCGGGGGAGGAAAAGCCGGTCGGGAGTTCAGAATTTTATGCCGGATCGAGTGTGGGGTCGAGTGTGCACGACGGAGTCTTTGATCTGGGGTCAGTATTCCGATGGGGTTTCCGCATGTCCACGGTACTCGTCGGATTAAATTCAGCTCTGGCATGGCTGCATGATCTGCCTATTGTCAAGTGGTGGAACGAGCTCACGGGTTCTCGAAACCACTGAGCTGCTGTTGGACAGTGGGCGTCCCGGTTTCCGCTGATCTGCACAACACTGCCCCGGAACGCTCATCAGCGTTCCGGGGCAGTGTTGTGCATGTGGTTGTCCGGTTCACGGCGCTGCCCTAGTCCCGCCGCTCGCTTAACGGACGTCGGTGCCTGGCGATCCAGGTACCGATGGCCAGGCCGGTGACCCAGGCGAGGAGCGGGATGCCGATGAGGGTGGCCAGGAGGTTGGTCCACCGTTGAACGGCGTTGACCTGGTGGAAGACCCCCTCCAGGAAACCGTTCCCACCCCCGTCGAGCATCTCGCCCAGGACGGGGATGAAGGCGGCCAGGGTTCCCGAGATCGTTCCGCCGAGTCCGATGATCAGGCCCTGTGCGCCGACGTACCGGGCGAGGACCCGGGGTGATCCACCGACCGCCGTGAGGACATCGGTGTCCCTGCGGGATTCCGCGGCGGTGAGCAGCATGAGCAGTACCACGATGCCGTAGCTGATCAGGCAGGTGATCAGTAGTGGGATCATCCAGGTCAACTGTTGGTAGGGCGGTTCGTTGGCCGTTTCCACCCGGAGCGGCTGGTCCCTGTTCACTTCCGTGCTCATCCGGAAGGAGTCGAGGGTGCTGATCGGGTCGAACGTACGCACCAGGGTGCCCGCGTAGGTGGTTCTCATGCCGATCTCGGTGGCGGTCTCCGGGGTGAGTAGCCAGACACCGGGGCCGTCGAGGGGGATGACCGTCGCCGGGTGGGTGAGAACCTCGTGGTTCCGCGGTTCCTCCGTCGCTGTGACGCCGCGGTGGGCGAATCCACCTGTGTTCACGGTCTGCGTGGCGTGTTCGTTTTCCCGGGGTGACGGGGATTCGTGGTTCCGTCGCTTCTCTCTGCCGAATGCCGCCTGACCGTCGACGGTGAGGTCCGGATCGGTGACGACGATCTCGCCCTTGTCCAGCGCCGTGCGGATCGCGGCGCGTTGTCTGTCCGTGAGTCCCTCCAGTGCGGTGACCGCTGAGCCGTCGTTAATGAGTACGTTGGTGTGGATGCCGGGGAGACCATGGGCGTTCCAGTCTTGGAACAGTGGGGGGTCGAGGTAGAACTCGTCGTCGGCGGTCGCGCTGCCGGCGGCGGCGAGCCCCTCCCAGTCAGTGGTGTTCCACAGTCCTGGTTCGGGGGTGAGGATGTCGCTTTGTGCGGTGCGGGGTGCATCGAGGATCCCGTCGATGCGTCGGTGTGCGGCATCGGGGGTGAGCTGGATCGCGCCTGTCGTGGTGAACAGTGCGGCGTCGTCCGGAAGTCTGTTCTCGCCCTCGTACACGGTCGACGGGAGCCACAAGATGCTGAGGAACGTGGTGGAGACGAAGGTGATGCCGGCGATCGCTCCGACTGCGGGAGCGGTCCTCGTCATGGAACGTAGTGCGTCGCGTGAGGCGAGTCTCCCGGGGAGGGGGAATCGTGCGGCGACGGCGGCTGTCCCCCAGAGTAGGACAGGGGCAGACAGGACTAGCCCCAATCCGAGCAGAGGTTGGGTGAGGGCGTGGATGAACGGTGAGTCGGCCGTGACGCCCCACCATGCGGCGATGAGCATGATCACTGGTCCGATGATCATGGGCCGGGAGAACCGGCGGATCCTGGTGCTGCGTCCGCCACGGAGTGCAACAACCGGATCCTGCCGCCCCATCTGTAGTGCGGGGAGCAGGGAGGCTCCGACACCGACGATCAGTGAGGTGATGATGACCAGGAGTGCGAGGTCCCAGGGCCAGTAGACCGCGGACCCGGGATCGGTAAGCCCGATCAGCACCCGTTCGACGGGGAGGGAGAGCACGCTGCCGAGGACCGCACCCACGGCGCCGACCATCAGCCCTTGGATGAGCAGCACGTGGCGCAGATGCGTCGGCGCTGCGCCGGTGGCCGACAGCAGACCCATGAGCCTAGTCTGACGTCTGGCAGCGACCGCGAAGATTGGCGTGACGACGGCTATGACGACCAGGAGTGCGAAGGTGAGCAGTATCCAGTTCAGGAGGGCACTGTCACTGGTCAGTCCCCGGAGGATGTCCCGGGCAATGGGGGCCGTTTTTTCACCCTGCGCCGCTCGGAAACTGATGTCGACACCGGTGCGGCCGGCCCGTTCTAAGACCTCACCATCAGCGGTCCGGTCGGTGAGTCCCGGGGGGATCAGATAGTTGACCTGCCACGGGGACGTCTCGGGGGCACCGGTGAAGGCGGGATCGTCGATGATCCGTGCCCCCGGGACGTCGGCGAGGGACAGGAATGTTCCGCTGGGAGTCGGGCCTGTGTAGGTGAGTTCGAGGGAGTGTCCGGCACCGTCACTGTCCAGAACCGTGACGGTCGCTGTGTCACCGGGTTCCAGACCGAGGCCTCTCGCGGTGTGTCCCCAGGTCATGAAGGAACCGGGTTGCGGTGCTCCGGTGACGGTGTCCGGTAGCGCGGTCGCGGTACGGTTGAAGCTGGTGCCTTCGGGCGTGGATATCCGGACCTCGGTGTCCAAGGTGGCGATTGGGGTGCCGGGGTCCATTCCGAGGTTCTCGGACATCCGCTGACGGTCGGTCTTCGCGACGGTGGCGGCATCGGGCCCTTCGCAGAGGTCGTCCCCAGCGGTGCAGGGCGTGTGATCGAGCCACACGCTGTCGTAGCCGCCGGTGGGATCGGTCCCCTGGTTGGTTCTCTCGCTGAGAACGGCTCCCGTGAATACGAGGACCGCCATGACGGGCAGGGCGAACAGGAGGACGGCGGCGAGGGAACGCCACCGGTGGCGGATCAGGTCGCGCCGGGCGATCCGGGCGGAGGTGAGCCAGGCGTTCATCGGGCGTCCCTCCCGGTGCGGTGCTGGACGAGCTGTCCGTCGCGAAGCCAGATGGTGCGGTCGGCGTAAGCCGCGAAGCGTGGTTCGTGGGTGACTAGCAGGCCTGCTGCGCCGGCGTCGATCCGCGAGCGCAGGAGCATCATCACCGATTCCGCCGTGGTGGTGTCGAGCGCGCCGGTGGGTTCGTCGGCGAGCAGTAGGGAACGCTGACCGGCGAGGGCGCGGGCGATGGCGACTCGTTGCGCCTGGCCGCCGGAGACCTCGGCGGGGAAGCGATCGGCGAGTTCGGCCTGGCCGATGTCCGCCAGCGCCGCGAGCGCGGCGGTGCGTGCCTCGCGGCGGGATACGTTGTCGAGCTCGAGGGGGAGGGCGACGTTCTCCGCGACGGTGAGCGTGGGGACCAGGTTGTAGTACTGGAAGACGAAGCCGACGTCACGGCGGCGGATTGCGGCGCGCTCCGTGGGGGAGAGTCCTGCGGTGTCCCGCCCGTTGATGATGACGCGGCCGTGGTTCGGGGTGTCCAGGGTTCCGGCGACGTTGAGGAGGGTCGACTTCCCGGAGCCCGAGGGTCCCATGACGGCGACCAGTTCGCCGGGGACCACGGAGAGGCTGACATTCTCGAGGGCCGCGATGGTGTTGGGGCCGTCGGAGTGCAGTCGGGTGACGTTCTCCAGCGTGAGGATGGGGGAGGTGGTCATGATCGGAGGCCTTCCGGGTCGGCGAGGGTTTCAATGTGGTCGAGCCAGCGTGCCTCGGCCTCAAGGTCGAAGATGCGGCGTTCGAGTAGGAGACGTTGCGCGGTGCGGGCCGGGGGGATCGAGGCCTTGGCGAGGGTGATCTCGCGGAGCTCCTGCATCGTGGCCTCGCGTTGCCGCTGGATGAGCTCCCGGCTGTCAACCCCCTGGATGACGGTTGCGACGGCGATCTTGATGACCAGATCGTCGCGGTCGTTGCGGGGTCGGAGGGTCGGCTCGTTCCACCACTGCTCCAGGACTGCTCGTCCGGCCTCGGTGGTGGTGTAGATGTCGGCGGGGTGGGTGGAGGTGGTGTCGGTTCCGGTTTTCTCGATGAGTCCGTCGCGGTCGAGTCGTTGGATCGTCTGGTAGACCTGCCCGATGTTCATCGGCCAGATCCCCTGTGTGCGGTCTTCGAAGCGCTGCCGGAGTTTCCCTGCGCCGCAGGGTTCGTCATCGAGGAGTCCGAGTAGCGCGAACTTTATTGACATCGTCGGATCCTTAGACAATCGGGCGTGGTGCGGTTACCAAGTATGTTACCCGGTAACTTACTTGGTAACCACCTTGGTTCTATTGTCCCGGGTGGGGCAGCCTGAACCGCCTCTACCGCTGGTTCTTCGCGCGTACAGACTCAGCGATGGCCGCGATCAGTAATCCGACGAGTGCGGCGCACCCGGCTCCGCCCGCGGCGCCGGCCAGCGCGAAGAAACCGAGTGGACCGATGAGGTCGAAGGTGAATACACCTTTCGGCCACACCACCGGAGCGAGCACCCTGGAGATGGGGTAGACGACGATCAACGCCAGTACGCTCTGGATGCCCCACCTGTCGTATGATGATCCGATTCCCTCCAGTCCCCTCAAAGCCCCGCTCCGGACATGGCCCCGAGCCCATCGGAATGAGTCTGGGTTGTCCACCATCTGGTGGGAGGTGTGCCGTCCAGTGCCGGGACGTGGACACGAGGGAACGGCCCGTCACCGACTTCGTGGCGATGGACGAGTAGATGAGGAAGACGAAGACCTCCAGAATGATGTTCAGCCAGTTTTTCGGCTTTGCCGTCGCCCATGTGCCGCAGGCTGTGCACAGGGCGACGGATGGTTTGTCATCCGGGGGTCATTCTCTCGGGGCCGGTATCACCAGATGGTGACGCGGCGTCCGGGTTCGAGGAAGATCGGTCCCTCGGGGTGGACATCGAAAGCGTCGTAGAACTCGTCGACATTCGCGGCGATGATGTTGCAACGGAACTCGGCAGGTGAATGGGGATCGACGGCGAGATACTGGGTGGCAAGCTCTGGGCGGACGGCCGTCCGCCAGACCCGCGCCCAGGAGATGAAGAGACGCTGCAGAGCGGTGAACTCACGGCTCTCCATGTCCGGGTCACCACCCTCGTGGTCGACGGTTTCGGTGGGGGCCGAATCGAAGTCGAGGCCCTGATCCGACAGGTAGCGTCGGTAGGCGACGACGGCGATACCAAGTCCGCCGAGATCCCCGATGTTCTCCCCGAGGGTGAACTCGCCGTTTACTCCGGTGGAGTCTGTGCCGCTCAACACGCTGGGTACACGCCCGTTGAACTGACTGACCAGACGGGAAGTAAGTTCCTCGAAAGCACTGCGGTCTTTATCCGTCCACCAGGAGTTGAGGTTTCCGTCGCCGTCGTACTGGCTGCCCTGGTCATCGAAACCATGGCCGATCTCATGGCCGATGACGGCCCCGATCGCGCCGAAGTTCGTGGCGGCATCGGTCTCGGGGTCGAAGAACGGCGGGCGAAGGATTGCCGCGGGGAAGGTGATGTCGTTGACAACGGGGTTGTAGAAGGCGTTGACCGTTTGCGGCGTGGTTACCCATTCGTCACGGTCGGCGGGCTTGCCGATCTTGTTCAGCTCATAGTCGTGGAGAAATGCGTTTCCCCGGCGGACGTTGGTGACCAGGTTGGCGCCGCCGGGTTCGAAGGTGAGGCCCTCATAGCTGCGCCAATTGTCGGGATATCCGATCTTCGCGGTGAACTTGTCCAGCTTGACCAGTGCTTTCTTCCGGGTCTCCTCTGTCATCCACACCAGATTGCTGATGCGTTCACGGTATGCCTCGATGAGGTAGTCGACGAGGGTGAGCATCTTCTCCTTGTGGGCGGGTGGGAAGTGCTCGGCAACGAACAGCTTGCCGATTTCCTCCCCGACGAAGCGTTCAGCAAGCCCGATACCGCGCTTCCAGCGATCCCGCTGTTCGGTGGCACCCTGCAGGACGGTTCCGTAGAAGGTGAAATTGGTTCGGCTGATCTCGTCGGTGAGCAGGCCGGCTCGCCCGTTGAGGATGTGCCAGGTAGCCCAGAGTTTCCAGTCGACGAGGTCAGCTTCTCTCAGGAGTTGATCCAGGTGGTCGAGGTAGGAGGGCATCATCACGATGAGACGGTGTTCCGGTAGCCCGGATGCCGCGCAGAGGGTGCCGATGAGACCGGGGAGTTCGTTGAACTCGGTGGGGTTGAACGTTTTCACCGCATTGCGTGAGGAGACGACATCCCAGTGCCCGGCGGCGATACGTTTTTCCACGTTGACAATGCGCTCGGCGGCGTCCTGGGTGGACAGTCCGCCCAGACGCTCCACAGGAAGGAAGTCGAGCATGGTCGCCACGTGACTGCGGTAGGTGGCCAGAGTTTCAGCGTGGGCGGCATCCCGGTAGTAGGCCTCATCAGGCAGTCCGAGTCCCGACTGGACGAGGTAGGCCAGTGCTTCCTCACCCGCGGAGTCTTTCTCCACCCAGAAACCGACGGGGGCACCGATGCCCTCGCGGTCGAGGCGCCCCAGGGCGGCGGCGAGTTCTTCGGGCGTGTCCACATTGAGCTGGTCCAGATCGGCATCCAGGGCGGCGGCTCCGGCGGCTTCTATGGCCTCGATGTCCATGAAGCTGTCGTAGAGGATTCCGGCGCGCCCGGTGTCGGCCTCGACGATGGCGCGGACGTCATCCTCCGCGCGGTCGCGGAGCTTGTGGAAGTTGCCATCGACACCCCGATCTTCGGGTATGACGTGGGAGTCGAGCCAGGGGCCGTTCACATAGCGGTAGAGATCTTTCATAAAGTCAACTGTACGGGTTTCCCGTAACCGTGGAATCCGTCCTGCGGGCCGTAATCTTCACTGTTCCGTACAGGTATCATCGACGGGCGTGGGACAATACCGTCTGAAACCGCACTTCCGGCCTGCACACGTCGCACAATTGATCGGTGTGCTGATGCTAGTGATATCGGTTCCGCTGCTCGTCATGGACCGATTGCCCGGGTCCGCACGATCCGTCGGTGAGGTGATTCTCGGAGATTCCATCGGCGGTGGATGGCAGATTCCGTTGCGGTACGCGGGCGGGGAACCGGTGATATGTGACAAGCTCCAGGATACGGTCATGGAGGGGGGCTGGGACTGCGATGGAACCCAGATCAAGTCTCTGGTTGTCAAGGATGTCCCGGATCCGGAACTCGCCGCGCGCCGAATGATGCGCGCGATGGGGATCTTTGAGGCGAAGAAACTTGAGGTGATGCGGGACGGCGACCTCTTGGAACTCCACCAACCGGAGGAAGACGGGACGAGAATGGTGATGTTTTCGGGTGAGGAACCGGAGGAACAGTTCACGGGTCTGGCGCTGCCTGGCACAGGCGATCATGAGGGCGAGCTGCTGGTTGTCGCGGTCTTCGGTAAACGGGGTGACGCTTACACTGACCTCGTTCTGCCACAGGTACGCAATAACGGTGAGCGTGATGTCACCGAGTTGGAGCTACCGTCAGTACTGACGTCGGAGACGCGGGTATGAATAGGTTGCTGCGGACCGTGTTGTGGATATTTAGCGGTATCGGTCTGGTCGGGGGCGTGCTGGTGGTGGTGATATCGCTGTTCGCCGGTTTGGCCACTGATGGCGAGATGCCATCGTTTGGGGTTATCGGGGGAAGTGTTCTGTTGGCTGCGGTGGAACTCGGTGTCGTGGTCACGGCGATCAGACTGACTCCACTCTGGCCTCGCGCCGGTGCCGGGTATGTCGTGACGTCACTGTTGTGGGGTGCCACAGTGGCGCCGCTGCTCGTCTTCCCGTTGGCGACGGCGTCGATGGATTTGCCTGCGCGGCTCGGGCTGGATCTCTTCGAGGCATCCTGGGGTGGTGCTTACCCGGAGGAGACGATCAAGTCTCTGGGCGTCTTGATCATCCTATTCAGTTTTCGTCAACTGGTGCGGCCCTGGCATGGCTTGGCCACAGGTGTCCTCGTCGGAATCGGATTCGAGGTGGTGGAGAACGCCGGTTACGCGGTGATCGGTGCGTTGTATCACCCGGTCAGTGACATGGACGGGATGCTGGAGATGTGGGGACTGCGCATGATTGCAGGCCCATTCCTGCACGTATTATTCACTGGGCTTGTTGGTTGGGGTATCGGGGTTGCGGTATTCACCGCTCGCCGCAGTTTCCTATGGCGTGTGGGCACGGCGGCACTCTGGATCGGCGTCGCGTTCCTGGCTCATTTCTGCTGGAACATCATGCACGATGACATGAAAGTCGCGCTCGTGGCGTTGGTTGGGATCGCGCTTGTCATTTACCCGTTGTTCATCGGGGTACTGGTCCGTGCCTGGCGGGCCGCCCGCTCAGATTCCGGGTACGTGATGCTCGATCGCCCAGTGGCTTCGGTCATGCAACTGGATCACCGTGATTTTGAGGTGCTGAGTGTAGGGGGCCATTCACGCGCGGATGGGGGTGGGCACAAGGACTGAGGTCGTGATACCCCTCACTGTTTCCTCTGGTGCAGGTGTGAATAATGGGATTGATGTGATGTGTGGGTAGATTTACTGATATGTACTTTTTCACGCACGATCGCACTTCCGTGCGCACGGCCCGACACCGGACCGTTCTCATTCCCGTGACCGCACTCCTGACCGCGCTGACCCTGGTGGTGGCACTGTCGGCTGCGCCGAAAGCCGCTGCTTTCAGTCTTTCCTCGCCGCGGGGCATCGACGTCGCGAGCTGGCAACACCCTAATGGCACCGCGATCAACTGGCGTGAGGTCTCCGCATCCGGCCACCGTTTCGCCTTCATCAAGGCAACCGAAGGTAACGGCTACATCAATCCTTATTTCGTGTCTGACTCCATGCAGGCCCGTAACGCAGGCATGCTGATCGGTAGCTATCACATGGCCCGCCCAAACTCGTCTGCGGCGGTGCAGGCGGCTGAATATGCTGCGACCCTCGCGATGCAGCCCCAGCCCTCGCTGCCTCCGGTCCTGGATATCGAGCACGCGGAAGGCCTCAGCCCGGCTGCATTACGGGCTTGGGTGCGCGAATTTGTTACCGAGATCGAGGGACTCACGGGGCGGAAGCCCATTATCTACACCTACCGGTACTTCTGGCGGGTGAACATGGACAATACCTCCGAATTCAGTGACTACCCACTCTGGCTCGCCGCCTACGAGAATAGGCCTCCGAGTAGCATTCCCGGCGGCTGGAACTACATGACCTTCTGGCAGCGTGCCGACAACGGTGTAGTACCGGGTATCGCCACGGCCACCGACATCAATCTGTTCAACGGCAGTCCCGGGCAGCTTGATGAGTTCAGTTCGGGGGCCAACGTCAACCTCGGCGAGGTGTTGACCACGGGCATTGATCTTGATGCTATCGGTGGCGGGCTCCCCGGCCTGGAGGCGCTGGGAAGCAGCAACCAGGAACTCGTCGGTGCAATCCTCGCTGTTGCCGCCGGAGTTTTAGCGGTGGGAACCCTCGTGGCTATCGCCCAGAGCCAGGGCGTCGATCTGGTGCCTGCGACCGAGATAGTCAATCGGGTCCGGGCTCTCGTGGACAGCGGCCATCTACCTGTACCTGATCTGCAGACGATGCATGATTCCGGTGAATACACGATCGGTGATCTGCTGATCTTACTGAAGAACGCGCAGCACTTTGCGGAACAGATCGGCTAAGGGGCTGATTTTCACGCAGTAGTAAGCAGTAGTAAAGAGAGTGATCCCGATTGTCGGGGTCACTCTCTTTCTCGTGTTCGTACCCAGACGCGTCTTCATCGGCAACGGTGATGGGCAAGGCCCCGGAAGAGTGTTTCGCTTGCGGGTGTACGCGGTGCTGGTACCTCGCCGCCCCTACGACGCTTACAGAGGACAGAGGCGAGCGAGATGGAAACAAGCGGAGTCCCCTTGGGTGATTCCCATGGGGACTCCGCGAACCTGTTCACTGGTGGTTGGTTCAGTCCTCGATCTTCATCTTGCCGGGGTTCCAGAAACCGGAACGCTGTTCGGTACGGTAGTCGATCACCGCGTCTACGGGAGCCTCACCCTGGGAGTTGGTCCGTAGCTCGTAGGCTTCCAGGGATCCCCAGTCGCGGTGCCAATCGTCCTTGAGATAGCTCGGTAGTTCAGTGGCCTTGTTGATGGCCTCCGCGACACCCATGACACCACCGCCGCTGTAATCCTGCCACGGAGAGAGGGTGACTTTTCCACCATGATCGGGGGAGATCCGCCAGAGCGGGGTTTCCGCGACACCGGCCCAGTGGTCGAAGGGGCGCTGACAGGGGAACTGCAGGGATACGGACCAGTCGAGTAGCGCGGGGTCTTCGGAACCGACGACCTCATTCAGGGACTTCAGGGTGGGGACGCGCGGTGGGGTGATCGCGAGCCACTGCTCGGGGTCCAGACTCGTGTCTGCTGCGACGATACGGACGACGTTCGCCTCCGCAGGTAGCCGGTCCAACGGGACACGGAGGTTGCGCCATCCGGGAGCTGGACCGATGTCGAGAGGTTCGATTTCTCCGATGTCGGTCACCCTATCACCGGGTCCCCGTGTTCCGTACTCGATGAGGAGCTGTTGTCCATCCTGACGGACACCGTTGATGTCATCGTGTTTGATGCGACCGGCTGCGGACACGACGAGGAGCGGTGCATCCTTGCGGCGCTCCGGAAGTTGGTACCAGGAGGTGGTGACTTCGGCGGGGAATTGTGGGCCGGAGGTATAGGAACCGAGTACGGGTACCTTGCGGTAGTCGATTCCGAACGGGAGCTGGGCGACGGAGCCGTTGACGCCGACGTCGCCACGGACGCCGCCGCCGGACCCTGAATCCTGCCCGCCGGTCTCCCCGGAAGCCGTGTCATCGTCAGTGGCACCGGCTATGGAACCTGCGCTTGTGGCGGTGGTGTCCACACCGGAGGAGTTGATTGATGGGGGAACGTTGTTGGCGTCAAAACCGCGGTTGTCCTCGCTCTCGAGGGAGTCTCCGAGGGAGGTGCCGCCGACGGGCGTGAGGAAACTGTCGTTCGTATCGGATTCGATCAGGGCATCATTGGCGAGGGCGCAGCTATCTCCGACGAAGGAGCGGGCGTTACCGAGTCCGATGGAGTAGGCGGGATACTGGTCGACGAACCCCTTGCCGAGGGAAAGTACGGAGAACATCACGACGAGTGCGGACACGACCGCGATCGGTGACGCCGCAAGCCCGTCGAAGCGACGCAGCTTCCGCTGCTTCTCTTTCGCGTATTCCTCGGCTTGGCCTCGGGCAGCGGCGCGTGCTGTTCCGACGTCCGAGACGAAGGACTGCACCGCGCCGAGAGCGAGTACCGCAAGAGCGATGAACAGCATCACGGTCGATGCCTCGATGTGGCGGTACTGAATGGTCTTGTCGTACCACGGGATGCCGTAACTGGAGACATACCACCAGCCGTTGGTTCCGGACAGGGAGAAGGCTAGTAGGAACAGGATCGCACCGATGAACAGGGTGCGGGAGCGGGCACTCTTGAGCGCCATGTTGGATACGGCGATGGCGGCGAGTGCGGCGAGTGCGGCGCCGATTCCGGCATACACGCCGAAGTGGTGGGTCCACTTCGTTGGCGTGAACATCATGAAGAACATCGTCCCGAAGAACACCAGCATGAGCCGCATGGACGGACCTTTGGCAGAACCGGGGACGCGACCGTTGCGGAGCACGCTGGCAAGGACCAGTGCGAGGCAGAGGAACAGCATGAGTACCGCGAACCGACGGGCGAAAGATCCGTCGACGGTTTGCTGCATCAGAGTCTCGTAGCGGACCCACTCGTCGTACCAGTGCAGCGACGGGCCCTTCGCGGAGCGCACCCGGATGGATTCGAGGACGGTACCGAGAGTCTGGTCGCCGAAGACCGCGAGGAGAATCGCGGTTCCGGAGGCGAAGAAGGGACAGAGCATCGCCGCAGTCGCGCGTATCGACGTCGCTCGGGAAGAGCCTGGTCCGGCACCGAGCAGTGGCATGCGTCGCAGACCGATTCTGATCAGGCCCGATAGTCCGGCGAGTAGTGCGGCGACCGCCATGAGGCCCGTGGGGCCGGCACCGAGGCACACGGTGGCGATGATGACACCGATCGCTGCGGGCAGAAGCCGGGAGGTGGCGATGGCACGCTCGATCGAGACCCAGGTGAGCAGCGCACCGACGGCGATGACGGGTTCGGGCCGGAGTCCGTTGTTGTAGACCATCCAGAATCCGAGGAAGGAGAACGCCGCCGTCCAGTGTGCGACCCGACGGTTGTTGATCTTCGATCCCAGTCGGGGCAGCACCTCACGGGTGATTATCATCCAGGTCAGCAACCCGGCGATGAGCTCCGGAAGGCGCATCCATATTGATGCGGTGGAGACTTGCGCCATCAGACCGAGCAGATCGTAGTAAGGAGCACCGAACGGGGATTCGGGCACGCCGAACCAGCGGTAGTAGTTGGCCATGTAGCCGGCGTGATCCGAAACCCGGGCCATGGTGAGGAGGTAGCCGTCATCCGAGGTGTTCGCACCGAAGATGTACCACCAGAAGAGCACACCGCCGACGATGGCGTCGAGGATCCGGGGCCGGAACCAGCCGACGGGTAGGAAGCGGCGGGTTCTGCGGCCGTCGAGAATGTCCATCCGGTGCAGTGTCCACAGGGCGACGAGCAGCAGAGCCAGACCCGAGAACATCGTGAGGTACTTCAGCACACTCGGCGTTGAGGTGAAGCGCGAGTTGATTTCGACGTGTGCTGCCAGGCCCCCGTCAATCAGTTGTCGCGTGGTCGATTCATCCCCGGCCAGCTCTGTGTAGATACCGGTGAGTTGTGGGCGCTGATCATCACTCACGGTGCCGATGTATTCCCCGCCGTCGGGGGCGCGGGCACCGTCGATACGGACAGCCGTCTCCTTCTCCGTGGAGGAGACCCGGAGCACTGCCTCCGGTGGCAGGGTTTCGAGCTGCTCAGCACTGAGCTCGAAGGGGACCTGGTTACGCACGATGACGTCCAGACCCGTCGAGGTGAGCCGCACGAAGAGGCCACGGGTAGTGGCGTCCTCGCTGTCCGCGGGCAAGGTTCCGAGGACGGTTGTCTCGTTCTCCCTGAGTTTTGGGAGGGCGGAGATCGGGATGGCAACGTCGATGGACTGTGGAACGTAACTGATCAACGGTGCGTTGACACTGTTCAGCGAATTATTCTGCGGCCAGTTGAACGAGGACTGGGTCTGGGTTACCGGCATGAACGGCGTGAGCACGAACATGAGGAACCCCAGGAGACCACTGACGATGGCGAGGTTGAGCAACCGTCTCGACGCGGTGGGCTGGGTTGTTACGGCGGTGGCTGACACAGCAGACAAGTTTACGTCAGAGCTCCCGGTACGCTTCATCGGTTGCGGATCACCACCACGAACGGTCCGACCTGCTCGATATCCCAGGGTGCCCCATCAGCCGTGAACGGCGCGGGATTGAACCACACCCCCCGGAATCGGACGTTTGGGTTGTTGGGGTAGATATCCTCCGCAATGTCGTATTTCCAGCCTTCTTCGGTATCTTTCGCATCACCCCGCAGGATGAACACATCCGGAGCGGTGTAGGAGGAACGGCTGAGAGCACCCAGGAATTCTTCGGTTCCGGCGAGCGTATTCCACGATGAACTGGCCCACTGCTCGATCTCACGGTTGCGAACATCGAATTCACCCAGCGGGTTCGCGTAGTGGCTGGTGAAAGCCTGGAAGCCACGGTAGGGGTGGTATGACATGAAGTTGTGTTCGTCGGTGAGTACGACGGTGTCCCTGGGTATGTACCCCTTACTGCGGATCAACTCGTCGATTTCGCCGTACCAAACACCGGAATCCGGTGGGTACAGATCGGCACGGACACCATCGCCGTCGGTATCCGTGTAAGCGAGGTCGATTGCGGTGTGATTCCGCTGCGGGATCGTCTGTGCGTACGAGACACCGCCGATGAGTAGCAGCGTCACCATGACGAGAGTGACACTCCGCCCGGTCCGTGCGGAGATCTGGTGTGGGTAGAGGGTGTCTGGTCCGAGGAGCCGGATCTCGGCGATCGCGAACACGCCCGCAGTGGCGAGCTGCAGCGTGACCACTGCGTCCATCCGGAACCCGAGGAGGGTGTTCCCGGCGAGAGTCGCGATCATGGAGGCCACGATCCAGCCGTAGAACACCACTAGGGCGATACCCATCGCACGTACATCCCGGTCGACCGCACGTACCACGAGGAAAATGGTGCCCAGGAGACAGAGCGCACCCACTGCGGAGAAGGACAACATTGGCATCGGGATCTGGGTGCCCGCGTAGGGTAGGTAATGCATCGCCGTGGCCCCGGAGTGCGGCTCTCCGCGCACGATCGCGAGAAGATACGGTGCCCACACCAGTGACGCAATGGCCATGGATGCGGTTCCCATCAGCACCAACCGGCCGAGTGGACGCCAGGATCTGTCGACGATCGCGGAGAACACCGCAGTCACGATCACGATAGACAGTGCGACCACCGCAGTGTAGAGGGTGTAAATCGATGCGGAGGCGCCGAGATAGATGATCATGCCGAGGATCGCGAGTCGGCTTCCGTCGAGGGCTCGGCGCACCAGAACAGTGGAGGCGGGTACACCGAGCGCGACGATTGCCGCGTAGGGCTCCTGCGGGGCGATCACGAGGATCAGGCAGATACTCGTGAGACCGACGCCGGTGGCGACGGTCAGTGAACCGCAGATCCTCTGCCAGGTCGGGACGACCATTGATGCGGCGGCCGCCAGGGAGACCAGTGCCCACGGTTGGAATGCCGCCCAGCCGTCGAGTCCGAGGAGGTGAGCGAAACGTCCGCCGAACCAGAACCACCCTCCGGGATAATAGGAGGGCAGATCAATGTAGTTCATGTCACTCAGGACCGGGGAATCGGTCAACCGGGTGAGGAACTGCGTGCGGAATCCCTGATCAACCGTGATCCCGTCGAGGTACAGTCGGGTCGCGGATAGCGGCAGTGCCAGGGTGGTAACCACCAGTGCTGCCGGGGAGAGATAACAGACCAGATAAGTGAGCCACACCCGCCACCGGGGCCGAGAGGAAGGAATCCGTTCACTGTCGGGGAGTTCGGTGGTCGGTGGATAGGCTTCAGCCGTATCCGGTTCATCGGCCACCACGGACCCGTGACCGCGGGCGAAGACCCTCACTCCGGGAGTTTTATCCCGGCATCGGAGTTGGTCGTGGTGCTCGTCGCGTAGCCAGAGGAACACCAGACTGATCACAAGGAGCAGTACCGCGACGGTGCCGGTGGTGGACAGTGCCCTGGAAACCAGCGAACCACCGAATGCCGGGAGGTGGGTCAGCTTCAGGATGAACCAGCAGAACAAGGTGAGCGCGCCGCCGCCGACCCCGGCTGCGGCGATGGCGAGGACGGTGGCCCGGTCACTGAGTGCGTCCGAGGTGAACTCCGCACCCCCCGCCGGGGCGGTGGGGCCGAAGAATACCCTGTTGCGCGCCGTCCGGGTGGGGTCGGCAGCGATGCCATCCGTCGCGTGTGTCATGTGTTCAAGTCTCCCACACCTGGTCGGGGAACGCCGGACACGGATCGCGGGTGCGGGAGAGTTGCGGATCAGCTAGAAGGGGAGTTTGCGGAAGATCGGCCGCGGAATGTGATCGAAGACCATCATCACGTACTTGAACAGCGGATGAACCCACACGGTGTCCTTACCGTTGGTGACGGCTTCCACAACGGCTTCGGCCACCTGTGAGCGGTCCACGGTCAACGGTGCCTCGTCGACATCGGCGCTCATCCGGGTACGGACCTGACCCGGGCGTACGACCACGACCTTGGCTCCGGAGTCCCGCAGGGCTTCACCGAGTTGACTGTAGAAGCCGTCGAACCCGGCTTTCGTTGAGCCGTAGACGAAGTTGGATCGCCGCACCTTCATGCCTGCGACGGAACTCAGCGCGACAATCGTTCCGTGTCCCTGCGCCGAGAAGCGCTGCCCGAGCAGGACACCGACGGAGACGGCACCGGTGTAATTGACCTGGGCGGAGGCGACGGCCTTGGATTGATCACGCCACAGTTCCTCGTTGTCGCCGAGGGTACCGAAAGCGACGATCGCGATATCGACATCACCGTTCGAGAATGCCTCCTCGATCACGGCCGGGTGACTGTCGAAATCGGTGGCGTCGAAGTCGATGACGCGGATCTCACTGGCGCCGGCGCGTTCAAGCTGCACCTTTGCCTCTTCGAGGTGCGGAGAGTTCTTCCGCGCGGCGAGAGTGACCGCGGCGGGTCCGGCGGCGAGGAATTCGGTGACGATGGCGACACCGATCTCGGACGTGCCGCCGAGTAGCAGGATGTTCTGGGCCTTGCCCACAGCATTGAGCATGTCGTGTTCTACTTCCTGATTGTTCTCGTGCGGAGGTGCGGTCTAGCGCAGTTCGAGGCGACGGGACAGATCGGACGCGAAGACCCCGTTCGGGTCAATCGTGTTGCGAGTATCCAGCCAGGATTGCATCTGGGGGTACATCCGGTGGAAGTTCTCCGCCGTGGTCCGCGATTCCTTGGCCAGGTACAACCGGCCACCGAACTCCATCACCCGGCGATCCAGTTCGTCGAGGAACTGGCCCAGACCTGGTTTGATGGGGAAGTCCACGCACACGTTCCAACCGGGCATCGGGTAGGACAATGGAGCACGGTTACCTTCACCGAAGAGCTTGAACACGTTCAACGCCGAGTAATGGCCCGATGCCTGGATGTCCCGGATGATGTCCTTGAACGGTTCCACGGCCTCACGCGGCACGACGAACTGGTATTGGAGGAAACCCTTGGGCCCGTAGCCGCGATTCCATTCACCGATCAGATCGAGCGGCTGGTAGAACTCCGTCAGATTCTGCACCTTATTACGGTATGTTCCCGACTTCAGCCACCACAGCTCACCGACCGCGATCATCGACAGCTTGTTCATGGTGAATGACGGGAAAATATCCGGGACGGTCACCAACTGGGGTGCATTGAACTTCAGCGGATCCTTCGCCAACTTCGGGGCGAGCTCCTCCAGTTGCGCGAGAGTAGCCAGGGAACCCCGGGAGATTGCCGCACGACCCAGCTTCGGCGGGCCGGAGATCGCGTCGAACCAGGCGGAGGAATAAGTGTAGTTCTTCTCCGAACCATCCGAGTGGAACTCGATCGTCTCGTCGAGGCTGTGTGTCATGTCGCCGTCGGCGATGAAATATGCGGTCTCGGTCCGGGTCATCTTGATTCGTGCGCGGACAATGATGCCCGTCAGCCCCATTCCACCGACCGTCGCCCAGAACAGTGAACCGTCCGGATCGTCGGCGGAACCCTCCGGTTCCAGGTGCAGGATCCGACCGTCGGCCACGAGCAGTTCCATCGAGACCACGTGATCCCCGAAGGAACCGGCCGAGTGGTGGTTCTTCCCGTGGATGTCGGGGCCTATCGCACCACCGATGGTGACCTGCCGGGTACCCGGCAGAACCGGAACCCATAGCCCGTACGGCAGCGCAGCCTTCATCAACTGGTCGAGGGTGACACCGCCATCGACGTCCACGACGGCGGACGCCGAATCGATGGAATGGATGCGGTTCAGCGCGGTCATGTCGATGACCAGACCGCCGGCATTCTGCGCCGGATCCCCGTAGGAACGCCCCATACCGCGGGCGATCACGCCACGACGCAGATGGGCGGGCTTGCTCTCGTTCTGTTCGGCGACCAGCTGCACTGCCTTGACGATCGTGTCGAGGTCTTCCGTTGACAGAACCTCGGCGGTCGTGGGGGCCGTACGGCCCCAGCCGGTCAGTTTCTTGGCTTCTGTGTTCAGGGCTCCGGAGGCACCGTTCGAAGCAACGGTGCTGGACGCGCCCTTATCGCTCGTCATCGCCTGTCCACGCTACTCCCCGAACAACCCTGGTGGGGGCCGATCGGGCCTGATCGGGCAGTTTCCCAGGAAGAACACAGCGTGTGATTTCCCACAATCCCACGCGGTCGGGCACCCGTACGCCGATGCCCGTGGCGGACGACTACAGATCCATCATCTGCCGTATCTCGTCCGGGAGTTCCTCCTGGGACGTGATCTCAGGGCCGACGTACTCACGCAGAATCTCATACACCCGCACCCTGTCGACGCTATCGAGCAATGGAAGTTCCTGCGCCATCAGCATTGTCATGTGCTGGTTCAGCGGTAGCTGGGTGCGCTCCGCCGCGATGTGCCCCGGCGTCTCCCCGGAATTCCGCTTCTGGCCCTTGAACAGTCCGAACATACGGCCAGTCTAACCGGAGACAACACCTGCTCATGCGACGCCCGTCCCGGTTGGTATGCTCCCGGTATGGCAACGACAGACCGGGGGTTGCGAGCGAGGATCATCGCTGATCTGCCGCTCGCCGTCGCGGGTGGAGTTGTCACCGCGATGCCCGACTACATTGACCATCGATTGACCCGCTGGAGTGTTGACGCCGCGGTCCTTGCCGCGGCTACCGTCGGCACGGAGGCCTTGGAACCGATGGTGTCCGCTGGTTCTGCCGACACCGCATCAGCGGAACCGCAGCCCGGTACCAGCCGCCCGGCGAACCCGAAGACCCCCTGGCCGCTACTTGTCACAGGAACCGCACTCCTCTGCGCGGTGGTGCGGCTGGATCACAGGATCACCGCGACACTGGTGGGGCTGCTCCGATCCTGGGGAGTCGCCCGACCCCACACGGTGCTCGGCGTGTGCATCGTGCCGATCCTGCTGGCGTCCTGCGCACTGGACGACATCGTGAACGAAAGTGATGGGACAACGAAACAGTGACCGGCACACAGAAGAACACATCCACTGGGGGTACAGCAGATCCCGTGCATCATCCCGTCATTTCCGTCCTCGACGCCACCGACCCGACCCTCCGCGTCGTCTGGCACGTCCAAACCGACCCCAACTCGGCGACCGGGCGCTACAGCGGAGCCTGGATCGTCGGGGAAACTCCCGCACACACCGGTAGTGAAACACCGGAGTCGGAAGGTACGGATGTCGTCGCCACGCGGGACACGGACCCCACGGACCCCGTCACCCTCCTTGAATCCCTCCTACGGCACACCATCGTGCTGCCCGTCGGGGGTACGGATCCGGACACCGTCGAGGGTGCGGGCACCCGTGCGGGCCAGACCAGCTTGAGGGAGATCCACGCAGCCGTCGACCGGGCAACCAGTGAGATCCGTGCCGCCGCGAAGAAAGCCCACGAGGCAAACCCCCACCTCATCGTGCCGCGACTGCCCGCCCCCACTCTTCCCGACGACAACCCGGACAACGGTGCCGCTTTCCATGGTGAAGGCATCGCCCGGGCCGCCTGGTGCACTGCTCAGGCCGTCGGCAATCTCGTTGAACAGTGGTTCGCGATCGAGGGGCAGCGCCGGAGCCGCGCTCATCTCAAGGAAACTTATGGTCCGGACGTTCGACCACTCCCGTTGAGCTGAACCCGGACCCCTCCGGAGGCATGGCACCGGTCCCACCGCGCGGGCACGGGCTCCGTGAGCTGGCTACGCTGGTGAGCATGTCCACCGACCAGACCCGCGGAAACGTCATCGAACTAAGGCCCAGGCGCGACGCCCGAGCTGCCGTGACCGGGACCAGGTCTGAGGAGTACCGCGCACCACGGACCTTGATCGTCCGGGCGACATTGTGGTGCGCGGATCGGGAGATCCACCGTCAGGTTGGACTCAACGATGCGATGTCGCTGTCCGAGCTGCACCGTGTTCTGTCCACCTGCTTCGGTTTCCGCGGACACGAGGGCGGGGCGCCCTGGTCATTCACCGCCGGAGAACACAAGGTGAGAACCAGTGACTGCGTACACACGGTCCTCGCCGCACCCGGCGACGTCGCCATCTACACGTGGGGACTGTGGCGCATGTTCATCGAGGTCATAGAATCGTATCCGCGGGATCGCGGTACCCCACGGGCACTTTGCATCGGCGGCTCCGGAAGCCTCAGACCCGATGCGACGGGTGAGGTGGACTTCGATCCCGCCGACATCAATGCCGAACTGACAGGTACAGCGACGATCACCGCAACTCTCGCCCTGGTGGACACAGAGGTCACGGATCTGATCAACCGCTCCCGTATCTTCGACTTCATTCCGCTCCTCCAAGCGCTGGATCTGGAACGACCGCTCTTTCTCCCGCGCCGGACCCGCATGATTCTGGATGAGCTACCACTGGAACGGACCCCCGAGGCCCAGGACGCGTTCCTAGTTACAGTTCTCACGCTGGCATCACTCGTGGATGCGGACCTCGGTGACAACGTCATCGAATCAACCATGGCCGAAATCGGGTGGGTCGACGATGATGACAGCGTGCTCACGGCAACCCGGACCCGGGAACTCTGCGCCGCTTCCCTCCAAGCCCTCGCAGACGTCGGCGGCTACGGTGCCACTTCCCTGCCTCCCGTTGAACGTCTCGATCTCTACCGTTATCTCCTGCGTCGCTGAACAGCGGGGGAGAAGCGGGTAGCATCACCTGGCGTGGCCGACTACGACGACAACACCGCCCCCGACACCCGCGATCCGCGGCGCACCGATCCGCCCACCGAGAGCCCTGGAGAGAGGCTTTTCGTCTCCTCCGAAGAGATGGCGGAGGAGGTCGCCGCCGGTGCAGACGAATACACCGGCCCCATCCCCGTGGTCCCCGCCTCCGATGGCCGCGACGTGAAGACACAGGGGGTCCGGTTCATCATCTCCGGCGGTATCTCCGCCGTGGTGGACATCGGTCTGACATGGCTGTTTCAGATGGTCTTCGGCCTGAGCCCGTTTGCGTCCCGCAATATCGGCTTCATCTTCGGCACGATCACCGCCTATGCCATCAACCGACGCTGGACGTTCCAGGCCGCGCCCTCCCGGGCCCGATTCATCGCCGTGACCGTGCTCTATGCGCTCACCTGGGTACTGAACACCCAGTTGTATAAGTACCTGTTCGGGTTCCTCGTGGAGCGGGATGTCCCGGACCTGTTCTCCCTGGTGGTTGCCTTCGTTATCGCACAGGGAATCGCGACCGTGGTGAACTTCGTCGTTCAGCGCACCGTGATCTTCAAGGTCCGCTGACCCCGGGACACGGACTGCCGCCTGTCGACGCCGCGCCTGGCATGGCTCGTTGTGTGATGCAGCGCGTCCGCGGTCAGGGGCGTTCGAAACGTTCCCGGCGCCCCATGCGATGCAGCCGAAGCCAGTCCCGGAACCCCGCCGGGTCACGTTGCTTGACCAGAAAGAACCAGCCGAAACGGGCGTACTCCTGGGGGAGAAGGTGGCGCATGCCGGGTTGGTTCATCAGGTAGCCGCGGTTGCGGTAGGTAAAGAAACGCTTCCCCTCGTTGTCGGGGTACTGGGTGTGCATCCGCCCACCCAGGATCGGCTTGAACTCGTCCGAGCCATCCGGGTGCAGGTAGGCGCAGCGCAGGCAGGTACCGAACTTCAGCCCGGAGCGGGTCAGTCGGCGGTGGTACTCGACCTCGTCGCCCCGGATGAACAGCCGGAGATCCGGGACACCGATACGTTCCATGGCTGCCGCGGAGATCAGCGCGCCATTGAACAGGGAGGCGATAGCGGGCAGGAGATCATCGTCCGGATTCGCCGGGTCGATGAGCTCACCGCGCCTGCGCCGCCACTCCAGCCCTCGCCGGAGAGGGAAGGCGAGGAGATCCGGATCATCGAGATTGCAGACCACGGGGGAGACCTCGTCCAGGCCGTGCCGCTGCGCGCACTCCTGCAGAGTGGCGAGCACGTCCGGCCCCTCTGGCCGACCGTCATCGTCGGCGCACCACACGGCATCCGCGCCCAGGGCGAGTGCGGTGAGGAACCCGTAGGCGAAACCGCCCGCGCCGCCGAGATTCGTGTGTGAGGGCAGGTAGACGCCCCGGTCCCCGGCGATCTCCGCCACCACGTCCGACACGGCCCGCTCGCAACCGTTGTCCACCACGATGATCCACTCCACGGGCGCCGACTGGGTGGCGACGACCTCGAGGGAGGCCCGCAGGAGATCGGCGCGACGGTGGGTGACGATGACCGCTGCGACGCGGTCCGAGGTGGTGAGAGCCATGCGCCCATTGTCGCACAGGGTTCCTGACACATGACCGGATTCCTCATGTAGAGGGTGTTCTTAAGAAGTGAGCCGAGTGCCCTTGGCTGGTAGAGAATAGTGGAGCCTACGGGTTCGGGCTCATAGGTTGGTGAACCACATAGTGAAAACTGGTCTACCGTTCATCCAGAGGGTTGTCTACGTCGCAAGCTGATGTTACACTGTGCAACACAGTGGTACTGCCGTTGACGCTTCGCTATAAGAAGGTCGCCGATGACAGTGCCATTTTCCATATTCAAAGGATAATAATTAGAGAGTGATTCATGGCGCGTAGGGCCCGGAAGGTCAATAAGGAAGAAGCGAGTATCGTTTCTGTCTCGGGCTTAGTTTCCATTCGGAGCCCATTGAAAGTAGCTATAATTGTTGATGGGGGTTTCTATCGACATCGTGCTAAGGCTTTATTCGGCGAGAAAGATCCGCGGCAGCGGGCAGATGAGCTTTCGGAATACTGTCGTAGACATATTAGGGAATCTTGTGGGGATCTGTATCGTATATTTTACTACGATTGTGAACCGTCTCAAAAAGTCTTATTTCACCCACTTACACGTCAACAGGTAAACTTGGCGCAGACTGAAGAGTATGAATGGATGACCCAATTTCTTAAAGAGCTAGTGAAAAGGCGTAAGGTGGCATTGCGCCGTGGGGAGGAGTTGGAGACACAGAACGGGTACAACTTGAGGCACAAGGCGCTTAAGAAATTGTGTGCAGGGTCTATAACTGTGCAGGACTTGACCGAGAGAGACTTCTATCTCGATATCACCCAGAAAGGAGTGGATATGAGGATTGGTCTCGATATTGCTGCACTGTCAGAAGCTGGTCTTGTTAATCAAATTATCATGATCTCCGGTGATTCTGATTTCGTCCCGGCGGCAAAGCATGCCAGAAGGTCTGGTATTGATTTTATTCTTGATCCTATGTGGGCAAGGGTGGCAGATAGCTTGAATGAGCATGTAGATGGCGTACGGGAATGTGTTGCGCGACGTTCAGAGAATGATCCTCTTCATGTTGGTAAGATAGATTTGTAGTTGATAAAAAATCTTAAAAATTAGCTACCTCTAAAAATCTAGAAGTCCCAGTAGCGGGAAGATCTGGTTATGGCCACTATAATGCTTGGTGTTTTGGGGCTTGCGGCACGAACCAACTGGTGATCGTCGTCGGGTGCGTGATGGCGGTTCCGACGCATGCGGCGAACGCACCGCGCTCGAAGACGCCGGCGACATCCTCTGGTCGGTGCAGACGTCCTTCCACGAGAACGGGCCGGTCCACGACGGCGAGCACCTCGTCGATGAACGCGTGGTCGGGGCCGGGGGTCTTCTCCCGGGCGTGCTCGTAGCCGGGGGTGTAGCCCGCCAGCGTCGTGCCGATGATGTCCGCACCCGCCTCAGCGGCGGCCACCGCATCGGGGACGGAGGCGCAGTCCGCCATGACCGCGACACCGGGGAACTCGGTGTGGATGGCCGCCACTGCGTCAGCGAAGGATTCACCGTTGCCCCGCTCGCGGAGGGTGGCGTCGATGGCGACGACATCCGCGCCCGCCAGCGCGCACGCCCGGGCGTGCGCCACGGACGGGGTGATGTACACGCCGTCGTGGCCGTGCTTGATCAACCCGATGACGGGAACCTCGACGGCCTGCCGGGTGGCGGCGATATCCGCGACGCCTTGCACCCGGACTGCTCGGGCGCCTCCTTCGACGACGGCCTGGGCCATTGCTGCGGTGATTTCCGCGCGCCGTAGCGGTTCGCCGGGATAGGCCTGGCAGGACACCACCAGTCCGCCGCGGAGGCGGTCGAGGAGGGCGTCGATGCTCATGTCACTCATTGGGCGGGGCTCCTTATCGGATAGTGAGGGTGTTGCGGGCGTGGCGTGCCGCTCCGACGAGCGCGGCGTTGTCGCCCAGCTCGGCGGCGACCAGGGGAGTGCCCCGGAGCGGGGCCATCAGGGTTTCAGCGTAAGCCCCACGGAGCGGACCCCACCACGACTCACCCATTCGGGTGACGCCACCGCCGATGACGACCAGTTCCGGGTCGAGCGCGTTGACCAGTGAGGCCACGGTTTGGCCGGTGATCGACCCCGCAGCCGTGATCACATCTGCGGCGAGGGTGTCGGTCCGGGCGGCCGCCTGGAGCTGGTGCCCGTTGTCCACACCCCGCCCACCGAGCTCGGCGTAGAAACGTGTCATGCCGGGGCCTGCGGCGAGGTTCTCCAGCGTGTCGGTGTGTCCGGCACAGCTCTCGGGAGTCGTCGTGGTGACCCGGATCTGCCCGATGTGCCCCGCGACACCGTGTGCCCCGGGGATGAGATGGCCGTCGGTGATGATGGCTCCGCCGATTCCGGTGCCGACGGCGACCATCAGCATCGACTTGTGTCCACGCCCGGCACCTCCGGCAAGTTCGCCGAGGCCATGGGCGTGAACGTCGTTGATCACGGTGCAGGGAATGCCGAGTGCTCCCTCGATCTCCGTGGCGAGCTCGGTGCCCGTCCACCCGCGGATGGCGTCGGTCGCGGAGGTGATGCGTCGCCCGTCGGGGCTGACGACACCGGCACTGCCGATTCCGACGTGCGTCGGTGCCGTGCCCGGGTCGGCGTCGATGACGCGGCGCGCGACCCGCAGCACCTGCCGGATGACGGCGGCACCGTCCTCGCGGCTCGGGGTCGCCGCAGTGGACATCCCCCTGACGGTGTTGTCCGCGTCAACGAGGGCCACGTTGATCTTCGTGCCGCCGATGTCGACCGCGAGAACGCGGCTGTCGGCACTGTCACTGTTCACGGGGGCCGTCCTCTCTCGGTGCTTGTGGCTGTGATCCGGTGGATCAGGAGGCGAAGGGGGCGATCCGGACGGCGTCCGGGTCGACCGTCGGCTCCAGGCTGCACGACCTCAGTACCTCGGCGATGGCGGTGAGGTTCCCACCGGTGAGGGCGGCGACGGGCTCTGGCATGCGGTTCGTGGAGAAGACACCGAGGAGCATCAACGCGGTCTTGAAGGCGCCGACCCCTGCGCCGAAGCCGACGGCCCCGGTCGTGACAAGGACAATGCGCATGAGGTCGGTGAGGTGGTCCTGCTCGGCGCGGACCGTGTCCCAGTCACCGGCACGGTAGGCGTTCCACTGACGGACGTAGGCGTGTGGGTCGACGTTACCGAGGCCGGGTACACACCCGTCGGCGCCGGACATGTACGCACCGTCGACCACGACCTCGTGGCCGGTGAGCAGTGTGAGGGGATGACCTGCGGCGGCATTGTCGCGGGCGAGGAAACGGAAGGACACGTCATCTCCGGAGGAATCCTTGACACCCGCCAGAACCCCGTCCAGACCCAACTTGAGTAGTAGATCACCGGGCAGCTTCACATGTACACAGACGGGGATGTCATAGGCGAACAGGGGCAGTGCCACAGCTTCGTGGATCTTTCGGAAGTGGCGCTCAATCTCGTTGACCCCGCCGAGGGCGTAGAACGGCGCGGTGGCGACGATCGCGTCGGCGCCGAGTTCGGCGGCGGTGCGGGCGTGTTCGATCACCCGGTTCGTCTCCGTGTCGATGCACCCGACTAGGACGGGGACACGCCCCGCGACGGTCTCGACGGCGGCGGTGATGATCTCGCGGCGGCGGTCATCGGTGGAGAAGACGACCTCTCCGGATGACCCGAGGAAGAACAGGCCGTGTACACCGGCGTCGATCATGCGGTTGACCACGCGGTCGAAGCTGGCACGGTCAAAGTTGCCGACATCGTCGAGTGGTGTGACTACCGGCGGGATGACACCGGTGAAGGGGGATTCCACTGTGGGCTCCTAGGTGATTTTTCAGATGTTGGTACGGCGGACTGGCCGTCAGTTGGCGAATGCGGACTTCGCGGGGTGCAGGAGTGACGGGGCCGCACCGAGCAGGGTACGCGTGTACTCGTCGCGTGGGTTCTCGAGGATTTGCTGTGCGGGCCCCTCTTCGACGACGGTGCCGCCGTTCATGACGGCTATCCGATCCGAGACGTAACGCACGGTCTGGATGTCGTGGGAGATGAACACCATGCCGAGATTGAGTTCCTCTTTGAGGTCCGAGAGTAGGTTGAGGATCTGGGCGCGGACCGACACATCGAGTGCGGAGGTCGGTTCGTCGGCGATGATCGCGTCCGGGTTCAACGACAGGGCGCGCGCGATGGCGACACGTTGCCGCTGGCCACCCGACAACTGACCTGGGAGGGCCTGTAGAACGCTCTCGGGGAGTCCGACCAGGTGGATGAGATCCCGGATTCGTTCCTCGCGGTAGCTCTTGTTGTTGATCTTGTGAACGACCATAGGGTCGAGCAGTTGTTCGGCGACGATCATGCGCGCGTTCAGGGCGGTCGCAGGGTCCTGGAAGACGACGGACACGACGCGGCCGATTTGTTTACGATCCTTCGCGGAGCGTTTGGTCACCTTACGGCCCTGGAAGTACACCTCGCCCTCGGTGGGGTCCTGCAGGCCGCACATGACGCGGGCCGTGGTGGATTTTCCGCAGCCGGACTCACCGACCAAGCCGAGGGTTTCACCGGGATTCAGCTTCATGGTGACGCCGCGGACGGCGTGTACGAGGTTTGGCCTGAAGATGCCGCCGGATCGGGAGCGGAAGGTCACGGAGACGTCCCGCAGCTCGATGATGGGGGTCAAACCGTCGTGCCGGGGGTTTGCGCGACCCGTGGTATCCACCCGACGACCGTGGATCGTCTCGTCAGCGTGATCGGGAACGGATTCAACGGACCCCTGTTGGAAGGAATCCAGGGCTGCCTCGGTCTCGGTGCGGATGACCTCGTTGGAATCGTGCTTGTTGTGCTTGGACATCGATGTGCTCACTTTCCGCGCTCGGCGAGTTCGGGTTGCACTGCGTAGTAATGGTGCTCGCCACCGGCACGGGTGAGCACCGGGCGGGTGTCCAGACCGACGGTCGGATGCGAGGAACGCGGCGCGAAACGGTCACCGCGGGGGAAGTCCCGCGGGCTGGGCACGACACCGGGGACTTGGTGCAGTCGCCCGGAGCCGGCCTCGATGGACAACACCGAGCCGAGGAGACCACGGGTGTACTCGTGCCGGGGATCGGTCATCAGTTCAACCGTGGGAGCCTGCTCGACGACCTGGCCGGCGTACATGACGGTGATGGAGTGCGCGACTTCCGCGACGAGTGCGAGATCGTGCGAGACGAAGATCATGGCGAAGCCGAGTTTGTCCTGTAGATCGTTGAGCAGTTCGATGACCTGTTTCTGTACCGTCACGTCGAGTGCGGTGGTCGGCTCATCGGCGATGATCAGCTTCGGGTCCCGGGTCAGCGCCATGGCGATGAGGACACGTTGCCGCTGGCCACCGGAGAGCTCGTGCGGGTAGGACTCCAGAGTGCGCTTCGGGTCGAGGCCCACGAGTTCGAGGAGTTCCTCTGCACTCCGGGTGCCGCCACGCTTGGTCAACTGTTTCATCTGGGATTTGATGAGCATGGACGGGTTCAGCGAGGAGAGTGCGTCCTGGTAGATCATCGCGATCTCGTGGCCCCGGAGCGCCGCGTGCTGTTTTGTCGAGAGCTTCAGCAGATCGGTGCCGTCGTAGAGGATCTGGCCGGTGATCGTCGCCCGGTGATCGAGCAGACCCATGATCGTGAGTGCCGTGATGGATTTGCCGCAGCCGGATTCACCGACGAGTGCCATCGTCTGCCCGGGGCGGACCTCGAAGCTGACGTGGTCGACGACATCGACGTCTCCGTGGCGTGGGAAGCGAAGGCAGAGATCGTTGACCTCAAGCAGTGGGGGAACGGAGTAATCGGGGATGAATCGGTCCGTACGGCGGGACTCCATCTCGCGTAGTTCGGCGAGTCGCTTGTTTAGGTCCTCCTCCTGTTCCCGGTAGGCGGCGACGGGATCGGATGCCAGGCGGTCGGCCTCACGCTTGCCGTCGGTGCCCGCCGGATCGATCTTGGTCGCCCCTGGTGCGGCGACGAGGGCGTCGGTGATTCCTTCCGCGAGTACGTTGAGGGAGAGAACGGTGATCATGATGGCGAGGCCGGGGAACATTGCGGCCCACCAGAAACCGGTGAGCACACCTTGACGTGCGGAGGCGATGATCGAACCCCAGGAGGGGTCGGGCTCGGGGACACCGGCGTTGATGAAGGACAGGGAGGCCTCGAAGACGATCGCGTCGGCGACGAGGACGGTGGCGAACACGAGGATCGGTGCGACGCAGTTACGGGCGACGTGTTTGATCAGGATCCAGGTGCGGGCAGCACCGGAGACAACGACCGCGTTGACGTAGTCCTCCCCCCACTGGTCGAGGACGTTGGCGCGCACGACACGGGTCAGTTGGGGGATATACAGGAACCCGATGGAGAAGATGAGGATCGGGATTGAGTTCCCGAAGACCGCGATGAAGACGGCGGCGAGTGCGATCCCGGGGAAAGACATGATGATGTCGAGTACGCGCATCAGGGTCTCGGACACCCACCGGGAGCTGACTGCGGCGATGGAGCCGAGGACGGCTGCGCACGCGAGGGCGAAGAGGGTCGCGCAGATTCCGATGGTCAGGGAGATCCGGGCACCGTAGACCATGCGCGAGTAGACGTCACGGCCGAGGTAATCGGTGCCGAACCAGTACTCGGAGTCCGGCGCCGCATTCGGCCTGGTGATCAGGAGTGGATCGTGGGTCGCGAACACCGGCGCGAACACGGCGATGATGACGATTGAGACGAGGATGACGACGCTGATGCGTGACGGCACCGACATCGCCCGCCAGCGGCCGAACCTCAGTCCAGGCCTGGACAGTTTGGTGGTGAGTTCTCTGCGCATGTCACACCGTCCTGATACGCGGGTTGATGAGGATGTAGAGCATGTCGACGACGATGTTGACGACAACGAAGGCGAGCGCCACCGTCAGCGTCACACCCTGGACGAGGTCGGCATAGTTCGACTGGATGCCCTCGAGGATCGCCTGCCCCATGCCAGGAAGGGCGAAGATGACCTCGATGATCACGGCGCCACCCATGAGATAGCCGATCCGGAGGCCGAGAACGGTCACCGGCGTGATCAGCGCGTTGCGCAGGACGTTGCGGGCCACGACGACGTGCTTGGGGATGCCCGCACCGAGCGCGGTACGTACGTAGTCCTTGTCGAGTTCCTCCACCATGGAGGTACGGACGACGCGGATCAGGGAACCGGCGACCGGGATTCCGAGGGCGAAGGCGGGCATGAGCATCCGCATCATGTAGGCCTTGGGATCGGACTCGAAGGCGATGAGTGGGCCGGATGCCGGAAGAATGTCATTGTTGATGGTGAACGCCTGGATCAGCAGAACAGCGAGCCAGAAGGATGGCGTCGCAACGAAGATGATCGAGAAGATACGGATGATCTGGTCGATCCAGGAGTCGCGGTAGAGCGCTGCGAGAACACCGAAGATGAGAGCCATGACGACCGCGATGATCAGGCCGTAAAAGGTTAGAGAGATGGTGACCGGGAACGCCTCCGCGATTCGTCCGGAGACGGGGAGCCGCTGTGAGGTGTAGGTTCCGAGATCGCCGTGTAGGAGGCCGCCGAGGAAAGCGAAGTAGCGGACAAAGAGTGGGTCATTCAGGCCGTATTCCTCGTGGTAGGCCTCAATCTGTTCGGCTGACGCGCCTTCACCGAGGGCGCCGTACGCCGGATCAACCGGGTTGAAGGACATCACGAAGAAGACGAGGAATGTGATGCCCAGAATCATGACGGGGAGTGCCAGGAGGCGGCGCCCGATGAGCCTGATCAGGTTGGACACGTGAGTACCTCAAGTAGTTGTCACGGACGGGGATCCGGGTGCGGTGGCGTCACGACGCCCGGTTGTGGACGATGCGACCCGTGGCCCCCGCGTCAAGCGGGGCGGGGGCCACGGTGTCTGCTTCGGGTGGGGGTGTTACTTGGTGTTGACGTCGAGGAACGAGATGCCGGTCAGAGCGATCGGCTGGAATCCCTCGATCTTGTTCTTGTTCCACGCGGAGGTGACGCTGCGGTGGAACAGCGGGTAGATCGGAACTTCTTCGGCGATAACGTCATAGGACTGGTTCCACAGATCCTGTTGCTCGTCGCCGGTGGCACGGACGGCCTTGTCCATGAGTTCGTGGAGCTTGGTGTAGCCCTCGGACCCCTTCCAGCCGGAGCGCTTCTGGGTCCAGGCGTTGTCGCCGTACCACCAGTTCATCAGCAGATCGGGGTCATTGCCGAAGACCGAGGGGTCTCCGGGAGCGAGCACCACGTCGAACTGCGGGTCATCCACGTCCGTGACGTTGGAGTACATTGCGCCTGACGCCTGGGTGTCGATGGTGTCGACGGTGATGCCGGCACCGGCGAGCTGCTGCTGGATGAGCGGCGCCATGTTGGCGATCCAGCCGTGGTCTGTGGTGTTGAGGGTGAAGTGCAGATCCTCGACACCGGCCTCCTTCAGCAGTTCCTTCGATTTCTCGGGGTCATAAGAGTAGACCTCGGACGCCTTGTGGTAGTTCGGGTGTGCCTCGGGGAGGAAGGAAGTTGCTACCTTGGCGTTGCCGTCGAGGGTGTTGTCGATCAGCTCCTGGGCGTCGATTCCGTAGAGTACCGCCTGGCGGACCTTCGGGTCGTTGAAGGGAGCTTTCTGGGTGTTGAACATGACGAAGGGGAGGTTGAAGCCCTGCTTGGACTCCATTTCGACCTTGCCTTCGAGCAGGCTCTTGCTCACGGAGGGAACGTTCTCCATGGCGACGACGGAGCCTTCGCTCATGGCGGTGACTCGCGCTGTGTCGTCGACCAGGATGTCCCAGCGCATCTCATCGGCACCGGCGGGGCGGTCGCCGTTGTAGTTCTCGTTCTTGGTGAACTTGACGTGCTTGGACTTGATGGCTTCGGTCATCTTGTACGGGCCGGTACCGATCGGTGCGGACTTCAGCTCGTCGTCGGTCTGGTCCTGGGGGACGACCTTGACCAAGGAAATGCGTTCGTTGACCAGGGAGAAGGGGTACTTCGTCTTGATAGTCACGGAGTTGTCGCTGTTGGCTTCGACGGTGTCGATGAAGCTCAGCATGGGGGCGTAGAAGCCTTCCATGGTGCGGTTGAATGCGGCGACGACGTCGGCGGAGGTCACGTCGGTTCCATCGGAGAACTTGGCGCCGTCACGCAGGGTGACCTCGTAGGTGGTGTCGTCCACCTTGTCGGGCAGCGCCGCGGCGAGAGCCGGATAAACCTCACGCGTCGCCGGGTCGAGTTCAGTCAGACCCTCCATGGTGTGCCAGTTGGCGGCGAGGGCAAGAGCGGAGGTGGTCGTACCGGGATCGTAGTTGTCGGTGTCGTATCCGACGGCGGCGGTGATGATGCTGGTGCCGTCGCCGGTGTCACCGGAGGCACCGCCGCTTGAGTTTGTGCCGGTGGTGGTGCCGCCGCCACAGGCGGTCAGGCCGAGAGCGGCGATGGCTACCAGCCCGGCCATTCGGGCCAGTGTGCGCTGTGAAGTGGGTGCTCGCATTAGGGGCTCCTCAGTGGGGGACGCGGGAAACTTGTCAGACATCTAACGATGTTCATGATACGTGGTGAATAACGCCAGCTCAACGATATCCGAAACACATGGTGAACAAACTCAATATATTGGTTCGTGACATGTGCTTTTAGGATTGCACACTACCCCCACGGGGGTGTGTTAAACGGGTAATCCGTGATAGTTCCATGAAGTGAGATGTGTCTGAATATACTGAAACTATGGCCACAGGCACAGTTGTTGCACTGACAGATTCCCGCCACAGTGTCATCTATGGGATTGGCATGTCGGACAACCGTGATAGCTTGGGAGCATGAGCAGGACGCATGCCGGAGATCCGGGGACAGACTCGGTGGAGGAGCGGCCCGTGGGGCGGTCGGTGTCACGAGCCCGGGCGCAGGTGCCTAACCGGAAGGATGCCACCAGCGAGGCGATCAAACAGTTCATTCTGGATAATCAGCTACGCCCGGGGGATCCCCTCCCCGGGGAGACCAGTCTGGCTGAGGCACTGGACGTCTCTCGATCCTCCGTCCGGGAGGCACTGCGCCGACTTGAGGCACTCGATATTGTCATCGTCCGCCGGGGGGCAGGTTCATTCGTGGGCGCATTGTCTATGTCTCCGCTGGTGGAGGCCCTCATCTTCAAAGCGACGTTGTCCGCGGGCGGCGATCTGGCCACACTGCGTGAGGTGGTCCGGGTTCGCAGGTTCCTGGATCTGGGTATGGCGGAGACGCTCTGCGGGAAACTGCGCGGAACGAATCAACCTGGGTTGACCGCACTGGTTCATTCGATGGTGGACAGCGCCGAACGGGGGGAAACTTTCTCGGATGCGGATCTCGCGTTCCATGACGGGCTGCTCGCCCTTGCCGGGAACGAGGTTGTCCGGCAACTGGTCAGTTCCTTCTGGCAGATTCATCAGGCGGTGGTGCCCACCCTGGGATTGGCCGTACACGAGGGACTCGTCCAGACCGCGCACGCCCACGGTGACATGCTCGAGGCGGCGATGGCGGGCGATGTCCGCGCCTATGAGCGGGCGGCTCGGGATCACTATCGGCCGCTGGAGATGATCCTCGACAACCGGTAACCGCACCTCGCGGTTTGGGGTGGTCAGCCCCCGTCGATGCCTGTCTTTTCCCGCTCCATCCGACGGATCAGATTCCGGACGTGATCTGCGGCCCCCTTGCCCTCGTAAGCCTCGACCACGTCATCGACGCGACCCGCCTGCCGGATCTGGCCGTGATCGACCCACAGGGCCGTGTCACACAACTGGGCGAGAAAGTCGTTGGAATGCGACGCGAACACGAGGATGCCCGAACGGGACACCAGTTCCTCCAGCCTCGCGCGTGCCTTCGCCATGAATGCCGCATCGACTGCTCCGATACCCTCGTCGAGAAGCAGGATCTCCGGTTCGATCGATGTGACCACTCCGAGCGCGAGGCGGATCCGCATACCTGTGGAGTAGGTGCGCAGTGGCATCGCCAGGTACTCGCCGAGTTCAGAGAAATCCGCGATCTCATCCATCTTCTCCTTCATCTGCTTCCGTGTCTGACCGAGGAAGAGACCGCGGATGATGATGTTCTCGTAGCCGGAGATCTCCGGGTCCATCCCCACCCCGAGATCAAACACGGGTGCGACCCGGCCATGGATGTGCGCGCTGCCACGGGTCGGTTCGTAGATGCCGGACAGTAGTCGCAGCAGTGTGGATTTGCCCGCTCCGTTGTGTCCGACCAGGCCGACGCGGTCTCCCTCCCGCAGGTGCAGATTGATGTCCTTCAGAGCCTCGACGACAACGACATTGTCGGAGTTCCGTCCGATGGCCCCGCCCGCGGCGCCGAGGAACGCTTTTTTCATGGAGCGGGATTTGGCGTCGAAGATTGGGAAATCGACGCAGGCGTTGTAGGTGTCTATGGAAACCATGTGGTGTTTTCTCCTTACACCCAGTAGCTGACGCGGAATCGCCACTGCTTCATGGCGAGTAACGCCAGGCCCAGGCCGAGGACGGTGCAGCCGATGACGATCCACCAATGGTATGCGGGCAGATCGGCACCGATGAGCGGTGCCCGCAGCACCTCCATGTAGTGGTAGAACGGGTTGAGTTGAGCGAGTTTCGCCCGCTCCGAGATCTCCCCACCCTGACCTTTGAGGGTCTCTGTGGTCCACACGATGGGCGTGATGTAGAACAATAGCTGTACCAGTGCTTCGAGGAGCGGGGAGACATCGCGGTAGCGGGTGGCGATGATGCCGAAGAACATAGACACCCATACGCCGTTGAGTACGAGAAGAAACAGCGCCGGGATGGCGAGGAACCCCTGCATCCCGAGTGGGCGGGGGAAGACCATGATCAGCACGAGCCAGATCACCATGTTGTGCGCGAGGAAAAGCAGTTGCCGCCACACCAGCCGGTAGACGTGCACCGACAGTGCGCTGGGGAGTTGCTTGATCAACCCCTCGTTCTCGATGAAGATGTCCGAGCCGTCCTTGATCGCGCCCGAGATGAAGTTCCACATAATCAAGCCCACGGTCACATGCGGCAGGAACTCGGACACCGGGATCCGGAACAGGACGGAATAGAGTAGTCCGAGGGCCACAGCCATCACGCCGGTGGCGATGGTGATCCACAGCGGGCCGAGAACGGAGCGTCGGTAACGCTGCTTGATGTCCTGCCAGCCGAGTTGAAGCCACAGCTCATGCTGGAAGAATCCACGCACGAGATCAGACCACGCCGCGGCGAACGTGGTCGACCGAGAACGATGTTCGCCGGGGTCTTCCGTGCGGACCAGCCGCGCTATGTCCCCTGACAGGTCTTTGGTTGAATGGCTATCTGACACACTGAACACCCTAGCGGCCCCGGATGCGCTGTGCGCGGTGGGCGGGCATACTGGCGGATGATCACCCGGATGGAAGAGGAGGCGGACATGGCGCTTGATGTTGCCCGAGTGCGCGGACTCTATGTGTCATTGAGTGACGGGTGGACGTATCTCAACGCACACGAACTCCCGCAGATCCCGGAACGGGTCGCATCGGGTGTCGCCACAGCCTTTCGTACCTCCGCCTCAGCCGCGCAGAGCCAGGTTGCCACCGGTACCCATGGTCTGACCGCCCCGGGGGGCGAGCTCATCGGTGGAGCACACGCCACTGCCGCCCGTCGTGCCCTCGCCGATCTCGTCGGCGCGTCCGCAGACCGGGTGGTGCTGGGGCCGAATCGGGATGTACTCTTGCGTTCCCTCGCTGACGCGGTCCGCCCGCGGCTACGTCGAGGCGGATCAGTCATTCTGAGCAGGTTCGCGGATCCGTCGCTGAACGGGCCGTTCACCGCGTTGGGGGCGGGTGAGGGGGTCACGCTGCGATGGGCGGAGCCGGATCTGGGTACCGGGGAATGGCCGGCCTGGCAGTACCGGGAGCTCGTCGACGGCTCGACCAGACTCGTCGTTGTCAACGCGGCGCACCGGCTCCTGGGTACCGTGGCTCCGGTCCGGGAGATCGCGGAGACCGTACACTCCCGATCACGCGCCTGGGTTTTGGTTGATGCGTCGGCGATTGCGCCATATCGTGGCATTGATATGGACGAGTGGGGTGCAGATATCGTCCTCGTGGATTGTGCGGCATTCGGTGGACCCCAGATATCGGCGCTGGTGTTCCGGGACACGACGATGTTCCCGCGTCTCGACGCCATCTGGGACGGTGCGCCGGAAAACAGTGCGGCGAAACTTGAGCTTGGCCCCCTACCCACAGGTCTCCTCGGAGGTGTTGCCCCGGCGGTGGATCACCTCGCCGATCTCAAGGAGAACGCCCGTGGCAGTCGACGGAACCGACTCATCGCGTCGACGGGTGAGTTGGAGGACTACATGCACTTCCTCTCCCTTCACCTCATCGACTCCCTCCAGTGGCTCGGTCGTCTTCACCTGCTCGGGATCACAGGGGAGACCGCAGGCGACGTGTACCGGCAGGATCGGGTCCCGAGGGTCAGCCTCGTGGTTCCCGGCGTCGCCGCAGAGGTCGTGCAGCAGCGGCTCCTGGCCAACCGGCTCATCACCACGGTCAGCCCGTCGGACCCACTTCTGGAACAGATGGGTGCGTGGGAGGCCGGTGGATCAGTGACCGTGGCCCTCGGCCCGTTCAACACCACGGCCGACATTGACCAACTGACCCGCGCCGTCGCCTCCTTCGGCTGAGGCTACTCGACGGTGAGGATCAGCTTGCCCGTGACCTCGCCGGAATCCAGTAGTCGGTGTGCTTCTGCGGCCTGACTGATCGGGAGCGTGCGATGGATGGTGACCTGTATGCGACCGTCGTCAAGCATCGGCCATACGTGTTCGATGACCTCCGCCACGATCCGCGCCTTGTCCTCCAGATCACGGCCACGCAGACCAGTCGCCGAGATCGAGCCACGCTTGGACAGTAGGCGGCCGATGTTCAGCTCACCCTTCACGCCACCCTGCATACCGATGACCACGATATGCCCGCCCATCGCCAACGCCCGGAGATTCGGGTCGAGATACTTGGCGCCCATGATGTCCAAGATCACGTCGGCGCGATTTTTCAGCACCTCTGCGAAATCCTCCTCCCGGTAGTTCACCAGGATGTCTGCGCCCAGCTCACGACACGTCGCAAGTTTCTCTGCGGACCCGGCCGTGACAGCGACAGTGCAGCCCAGTTGCTTCGCCAACTGGATGCCGAACGTGCCGATCCCGCCTGCGCCACCGTGCAGGAGCACCGTCTGCCCCTCGTGGAGTCCTGCGACCATGACCAGGTTTGACCACAGGGTGCAGGCAACCTCGACGACGGAGGCCGCCTCCGCGAAAGAGTACCCCTCCGGGATCGGCAGGAGCTGACCGGCCGGAACCGCGACATACTCCGCGTATGCGCCACCTGCCAGCAGACATGCCACCCGTTCCCCCTTCTCCCGGCCGGAGTCACCCGGGTCCGCGATCACTCCCGCACACTCGAGACCGATGATCTCGGACACCCCGGGCGGCGGCGGATAGTGACCCGCAGCCTGTAATAGATCGGCACGGTTGACACCCACGGCCTTCACCTCGACCAACACCTCACCGGGCCTGATGGTGGGGGTGGGGACCTCACTCCATGTGAGTGATGTTTTGTCGTCGGGATTCGCCAGTGTGATTGCCTTCATATGGACCAGCGTAGGGGAGATGGCCTATGTCGCGCTGAGGCTTTCAAGTTCACATTGGCCACCACCCCTACTGGACGTCCGGAAAGCAGGAAGGACGGTACGTCGAAGATGGATCTTTGAGGGCAGGCATCGGTAGCATCGGGGCACGGGGCGCCGTAAAAATGGCACTGCTCCGCGCTATCAGATGGGAGATTTTCGCCGTGTACGAGGGATTCGACACCATCAGGGTTCCGGTCCCCGGAGCTGCCATCCATGCCCGAACCGGGGGTACCGGCCCAGCGGTTCTGTTGCTGCACGGATATCCACAGACGCACGCGATGTGGCACCGGATGGCCCCGTACCTCGCGGAGGATCATTTCGTCGTCATCCCGGACCTTCGCGGATATGGCCAATCCGCAGCCCATGATGGAGACTTCAGCTTCCGTACGATGGCCGCCGACTTCATCGCACTCATGGCACACCTCGGACGAGATCGGTTCCACGTCGTGGCCCACGACCGAGGTGCCCGCGCCGCCTACCGCATGGCTCTCGACCATCCGGATGCGGTGCTCTCCGTCGCCCTCCTGGATATCCTCCCTACCTACCTGGTCTGGGATATCATGGACGCCACCCTGGCCAAACGCTATTTCCACTGGGTGTTCCTCTCGCAGCCCGCACCACTACCCCAGTGTCTGATTGGCGGGAACCCCCTGGCATTTCTCCGGGCGCAGCTCGCCGGAATGGGCGGCACGTCCCATTCCTTTGATCCGGAAGCCCTGCAGGACTACGAGAACGCTGCCCTCCGCCCCGAGGTCATCGCGGCATGGTGCGGTGATTATGCCGCCGGAGCGACGATCGATGTCGAACACGACCGCGCAGACCTCGACAAAATCTCCGATATCCCGGCGCTCGTACTCTGGGGAGACCAGGGGGTGGTGGGGCGGCAGGTGAATCCGCTCGATGCGTGGCGGGCGTGGTTCCCCCGCGTCCGAGGTGGGGCCGTCAACGCCGGGCACTTCGTTGTCGAGGAAAACCTGGAGGAAGTCCTGCGCGCCGTGACCGACCATCTCCGGCAGGCAACGGGGAGCGCGGGTTGCTAGACACGTCGCGTCCGTGTTTGGTGGAACACCCGAGGGTGTCACACCGCCTCGATGTGCATAACCGATACCAGATTGATTATCATCGGAAGACACCGTTGTTTTTGACTCGGTCCCGTCGGCTCTGTCGATGGAACCGACCACTGCGATGGTTCTGGAAGTATGGCAGAGCGGCCGAATGCACTCGCCTTGAAAGCGAGCGTCCCTTGAAACGGACCGGGGGTTCAAATCCCTCTACTTCCGCCAGAGAAACCCCCTGTGCAGCAGGGGGTTTTCTGGATCTTCGGGGATCACGTACGGATGTCGTTTAGTGGTGGAGCGCTATTCTGCACGGTTTGAGCCTGGTGCATTGAAACCGTGCAGAATAGGGGGTGGCTATTCTGCACGGTTTGGGCCGGGTGTGGTGAAACCGTGCAGATTAGGGGGATGAAGACGGCGATGGACCGGTCGGTCAATGTCCCGGGGTATCTGTGGCGACGATGGCCCGGTAGCGGCTGCTTCGCCCAGCCTTGATGAACGTGGCCTCCCCGGAGGATACGAGACCGTCGAGAATGCGTCTCGCTTTGGTTCTGCCGATGTCGCACAGCGACATGAGCTGACCGGTCGTTATCTCCTCGAACTGATGGAGCCACTGACGGGCGGTTTCGGTGAGTGGCCCTTCCGTAGTGGGGTTGAGGTATCCGACGAAATCGTCTGCACTGCATGCGTCGCCTTCTTCGAGAGCCACGCTTCGGGCGCCTTTCCCCAGTACCCAGGCGCTCGGTTGGATCGATTCAATGAGCGGATGGCCGGCAATGGTGGTCTGCCGAGCCGCGGAGATGGCGATTTCTGCGGCTTGTGAGGAATTTTGGAGAATGCTCGCGATTTCGCCGGTGGTGATAAAGGCGTGGGTTAGTAGCCGGTAGAGAATTGCGATGATACGTAGGTCTGAGGCACGCTCCTGCGGGCGCAGATGATCGACGAGGGAGATCATCGGGTACAGGGGTTCCCCACCCTGCAGAATGCACTCGACGAAGGGCCCGGCGACCTCGGTGATGAGGGGCGGCCGGTGGCCGAGAGCCATCATCGACAGGTACATTCGGTCAACCCCCAGCCCCTGCTTTTCAACGAGGGAAATCGCCCGGAACAAGTCGGCGAGGGCGGGATAACGGGCGTTTCTATTGCTCAGGATGTTGTCGGTGCTGATCGCGTCGGGAAAGGCGCCGGGGCTCCGTACGATATGGGTGCTGTCGAGGGTCATCCACCTGATGTCGGTTGGTTCCCGTCGTTCGAGGTCGCGGTGGATGAGTCCGTTGAGCATCGCTTCGCGCGCCGCTTCCTGCGGGACAGCCAGGATTCGACGGTGTGACAGCCCCGCTTTCTGCGTGAAGGTGGTGTTGTGGGCGTCTACCCGTTGTTCAATGGCGGCGATCTGTTCGAGGAGGCTGTGCCTCGGGTTCGCGTCGTACTGGTCAAGGACGTGACCGCCCTCCACGTCGATGGCGGCGAAGGAAAGCCACGTTCTGCCGGTGTCGGTGAAGAGTATTTCTGCTGCCACTGTCAGGTATCCGTCGGCGCTGAGCGCACCGATTTTTCGGAGGTATTCCTCCGGGGTGGAGGAGTGATCGCGGGACCAACTCTGTGCGAGTTCCAGCGCATGAGGTCGAACAGCATCCAGATTCTTGTCGCTTCGGGCAGCGAGGGGATCGAGCCCCCGGGCTCGATCGCGGTGGGCCCACCACTCGGCGCGGTCAACTTTCGTGCAGGAATCACCGACGCGCCAGCGTAAATTGTTTCCCGTGTCGGGAACGGGTTCGCGTGCCTCGGCGACATAGATCACCAGGAGTCGAAAGCCGGCAACGTGCCGGACATCGATGCGGGGGGCCACGTCGACTGCATGGTGAATTTTCTGTCGAAGCCATTCGCTGTCCAGCTCGGTACCGATGAGCCGACCGCTGCGGTCCTCGACACCGACGATGAGCACCCCGCCCCCGGGAGAGTTGGCCATGCACGCTACTTCGTCGGCGAGCTTCTGCGCTGCTTCAGGATTGGTCGGTTGCCCTGGTTCGAGCTCGCGACCGCGTCGGCGCCCGGCTTCTTCTTTGAAATCGAGGGCCTCGGACTCGTCTGTCTTGAGCAGGCGCCCGTCCCGCTCGGCGGACAACACTGACTCCACCAGATTCTCAAGCTCTGACCTGCGGGTGGGCTTGAAGTTCTCCATGGGGACCCTTGCCTTGATGCGACCTACGGTGGTTGGGGGCTACGCCGCCGCCTCCACCGTATCAACAGATTAGGGGGGTGGCTATTCTGCACGGTTTGGGTCCGGCGCGTTGAAACCGTGCAGATTAGGGGGGGCGCTATTCTGCACGGTTTGGGCCATGTGTGGTGAAACCGTGCAGATTAGGGGCTCCGCTAGATGAGTTGCCGCCAGGCGTCGAGGAATGTCCGGGTCTCGTCGTCTGTGGTGACGGTGACCCGGATTCCTTCGTCGAATGCCCTGACCAGCACGCCGTGACCGGCGAGTTCGGTGGCGATGTGGCGGGCGTCTCCGGTGGGGATCCAGACGAAGTTGGCCTGGGATTCCACCGCACCGGGGATCTCGGCGGTGACGATGTTCCGTTGGGTGACCGCTTCGTCGGTGCGGCTCAGCAGTTCATCGGCTGCCGCCAGGGATGCGAGTGCCCCGGCCTGGCCGACGGCATTGACGCTGAACGGGAGTGCGACGCGGTTGACGGCGTCGATGACCAGGGGGTTGCCGAAGGCGTAGCCGACGCGGACCCCGGCGAGGCCGTAGGCCTTGGAGAAGGTGCGCATGCCGATGAGATTCGGGTAGTGGTGGATCAGTTCGGTGGATACCGGGTTGTTCTCGTCACGGACGTATTCGATGTACGCCTCGTCGAGGACGACGACGATGTCGTTCGGGACGCGGTCCATGAAGGCGGTGAACTCGGCGTCAGAGATAGTGGTGCCGGTGGGGTTGTTCGGGTTGCAGACGAAGATGAGCCGGGTGTGCTCGGTGATGGCGGCGGCCATCGCGTCGAGGTCGTGCCGGTGGTTGTCGTCGAGGAGGATCATGACGGGTTTCGCGCCGACGACCTTGCAGAAGATTGGGTATGCCTCGAAGCTACGCCAGGCGAAGATGACTTCGTCGTCGGCTCGGCAGGTGGCTTGGATGAGCTGCTGGCAGAGTGCGGAGGATCCGCAGCCGACGGCGATCTGTTCGGGGGTGAGTCCCAGGGTGTCGGCGAGTTCCGCTTTCAGCGTGACGACGCCCATGTCCGGGTAGCGGTTCACGGCACGTGCCGCGTCGATCATCGCCTCCACGGCGCTGGGGAGCGGTGGGTGTGCGGCCTCGTTGCTGGAGAGTTTGAGGGCGTCGGGCATTGCCTTTCCCGGAACGTAGGCGGGAATGGCGGAAACATCATCGCGGATCATGTGTTCAAGACTACAACCCGGTGAATGTGGCTGTATGGCCTGTGGTTTTGCTGTGGTGGGTGTGCGCGGGGTAATATCATCGCTGGTTTCACATCGTCTGCATTCGTGCAGTGTTTGTGGGGTCGATGGAGGCGTGCCAGAGCGGCCGAATGGGACTCACTGCTAATGAGTTGTCTTCCTAACAGAGGACCGGAGGTTCAAATCCTCTCGCCTCCGCCACCCGTAAGGGTTAATTGAATAAGCGCCCGTAGCTCAACGGATAGAGCATCTGACTACGGATCAGAAGGTTGGGGGTTCGAATCCCTCCGGGCGCACTCTGTGTTGAGACAGAAATGGCGACGGCCCCGACTGGGAAACTGGTTCGGGGCCGTTCCTTTTGTGTACACGAAGGCATTCATTCACCTGCGTGTTTGTAGAGCCATCCGGTGCGGGTGTAATGTAGTTCCTCGTTGCCAGGGCCATCTCGGTCATGATGACATGCGCCCGTAGCTCAACGGATAGAGCATCTGACTACGGATCAGAAGGTTGGGGGTTCGAATCCCTCCGGGCGCACCGTTCGGAAGAACCCGGTACCATGACCACGCGGTACCGGGTTCTTCTTTTTCTGTGTCAGTAGACCTCGATACGTGCGCCGAGCATCTCTGCGTGAGCGAGCTGGTTGACCCATCCGTGGGTACCGGGTTGGAAGCGGATCACTGGGCGGGGTGAGGCGAGGAGGCTGCCGTCGCTGGTGTGCATTCCGGATCGGGCTTCGTAGCGGATTCGGGAGCGGTATCCGGTATCGACGAGTTCTTCGATGCTGGGGCGTTCCCCGGTGAGGTTGGCACGGGCATCGTTGAGTAGTGCGAGAGTCTCGTCGAGTGCTTCGAGGAGTGCCTCATTGTTGGTTTCGCACATCGCGCGGACGAGGGAGGGGGCGCTGCCCGCGACACGGGTACCGTCGCGAAAACTGCCTGCAGCGAGAGAAAGTGCGAGCGCACCACCGTTGTCTCCGACGATGGCGAGGGATTCGGCGAGCAGGTGTGGGAGGTGTGAGATGCGTGCTACTGCGGCATCGTGGTTGCCGACCTGAGCTGGGATGACCTCGGCGCCGACGCGGGTCGCCATGTGCACCACGTCGATCCAGAGGGACACCCAGTCGGATGGCGGGGGTGTGTCGTCGAGAGCGCGATCGAAGGTGACCACCCAGGCGGCTCCCCTGAACAATTCGTGCTGGCTGGCTGTCCAGCCACTGTCCGCGGTTCCGGCCATGGGGTGACCGCCGACGTAGCGGTCAGTCATGTCGCGCTCACGGACGAGTTCCAACACCTTCGCTTTCACGCTGACCACATCGGTGAAACCGCAGTCGGGGGCGTGTGTGTCGATGGTATCCAGGAGGGAGGGAATCGCGGGCATTGGAGTCGCCAACACGATGAGTGCGTTGCTTTCCTGTGCCCGGGTGAGCGTATCGACGAGTGAATCGGAGACGTCGTAGCCCTCGCCTGCGGCGGTGCGGGCTGCGGAGGGGGAGCGGTTGTAGCCGAATACGGGATGCCCGGATGCGGCGAGATCGCGGAGCAGCGATCCGCCGATCAACCCGAGGCCGAGGATGCAGACGGGGCGGGAAATTACGGTGGTGGTCATCTGACAATTCTCCCATACCGCGACTACGGTTACCGGTATGGATTCCAATGGCTTTGACGGTTTCGACGGTGATGCCGCCGAACATGACGATGATCTCTGTTTCGCCGTGACCGTCTCGCGTGCAGGCGGTGAGTGGGATGTCCGTGAGATCGATGATTGCTTCGATTCGATCGATGATGCCGTTGCCGCGGTCGGGCGTTTGAGGAGCGAGAGCGCCTCATTCGCGATGCTCTGTGTGGATGATGAGTACTTCCTGATTCTCCGTCCCACTCCTGGGGGTGTCCGCATTTTGTTGTCTGATGCGACCATGGCGATCGGTGATGAACTCGCGGCCGGGGCGTTGGATGAGATCGGGGCGGATATTCCGGAACTGGATTCTGATGAGCTGGACAAGGTTGATCCGTGGGCTGAGGGTGACATCGCGATCCTCGCTGACCTGGGTGTCAGCGAACAGGTGATGACGGTCATCTGTGATGACTCGGAGTTGTGGGCTTCCGAGCAGTTGCTGCGGATCGCCGCTGAGCTCGGCTTCGAGTCTGAGCTGGCGGATGCCGTCGATCTCGACATTGACTGACGGGGATTTCAGTCGTGTCGGTGCTGCCTGAACCGGAGGGGTTGGTCCGGGCGGAGGCGCTCATGCGCAGGGCCATCCGGATTGCCCGCACGACACCGGAGGATGACGTTCCGGTTGGGGCGTTCATTATCGATGCGGCAGGCAGAGAGCTTGCGGCGGCGACGAACCGGCGCGAGGTGGACGGTGACCCCACGGCCCACGCGGAGATACTGGCGATCCGGAGTGCCGCCCGCGTTCACGGTGATGGTTGGCGTCTCACGGGCTGCACACTCGTCGTGACCCTGGAACCGTGCACGATGTGCGCTGGAGCGTTGATGGATGCCCGGGTGGATGCCGTCATTTTCGGTGCCTTCGAACCCAGGACCGGTGCCTGTGGCAGTGTCCGCGATGTTCTCCGGCCATCTGGTGCTGTGCGGTGGCCTGCTGTGCGTGGGGGCGTGCTGGGTGTGGAGTGTGCTGAACTCATGACCGGTTTCTTTGATCGATTCCGTGGGCATGCGGGGGTGCAAGTGACGGGAAGGGGTGGTGGGAACTGTCCGTGATGGTGGAGATTACCCAGCTCAATCTATTTAATGTGTGGAGCCTGTGTGGTCGCTGAGGTGCTGTTCGGTCGCTGCTTCGGAATGACTGTGGCAGATAACGGTACGGATAAAGTTGATGTCCGGGCGTGCCTGTTCCAAAGAAGGCACCTAAGATGGGGCCATCCTATTCACCCATCAACAAAGGAGTTTTCATCATGGGTTTTGAAAGCAAGGCCAACGATCTCGGCGGCAAGATCAAGGAAGGTGTCGGTGAGGCCACCGATAACGAGAACCTGGCCAACGAGGGTCGTGCCGACCAGGTGAAGTCCGACATCAAGGAAGGCGTTGAGAAGGCCGAAGAGGTCGTCCGTGACGCAGCCGATAAGGTCAAGGACATCTTCAAGAAAGATTAGTCCTCAAACCGCACGGTGTCGTGGGAATTTGTTCCTTGACGCCCTGTGCGGTTAGGCTGGTCGGCGGTGGCGTGTCCGAGCGGCCGAAGGTGCTCGCCTCGAAAGCGAGTGTTGGGTAATCCCCAACCGGGGGTTCAAATCCCCCCGCCACCGCCAGTCGAAAAGACCCCCGGGAAACCGGGGGTCTTTTCCGTGTGGGATCGCGGGCCGTGCGGCTGAGGGCGGAATCGTATTACAGTGACACCGGTACCGCGCCGTTGACGGTGCGATGGAGTACCGGACCCCATGTCCGGACTACTCTGATGGATCCCGCCGCGACAGAGGAGAGCACCTGTGGCCAAGCTGCTGTACAAACTCGGACGCTGGTCCTACCGGCGGAAATGGGTTGTCCTCGTCGCCTGGGTGATTATTGTCGCGGGTATCGGCGGTAGTGCAGGCGCACTCCAGCGCGGTTTCAATGACATCTTCAACATTCCCGGTACTGCCTCCGAGGCGGCCGCTGATTCCCTGGTCCGGAACTTTCCGGACCAACGTAACCCCTTGGCATCCACCGGTGTGACCATCGTCTTCGCCGCGCCGGAAGGCGAACGGCTCGATGAGTCCCGCTACACCGAGGCCATCGACCGGGTCATTGCGGACATTGACGAACACGTACCCGGGGTGATCGACCGGGAGCGGTTCGGTAATCCCGTGACGCTCAACCCGAAGCTCCAGAAGATGGTCATTGACCAGTCGGTTGGCGCGGGCCTCCCGAAGGAAACCGCTGAAGCGGACGCGAACAACCTGGCACTGGTCAGTGAGGATGGGCGGATCGGATACACCAGCTTCAGCCTCGACGTCCCCCTGCCCGCCGACGTCACCGATGAACAGCGAGCCACGATCCGGCAGGCCATGGCCGTTGGCCGGGAAGCCGGACTGCAGGTTGAAGCCGGAGGCCCGGCATTCGGTGACCCTCTGGTCATCAAATCGACGAGCGAGATCATCGGCCTCGGTGTCGCCTTCCTCGTCCTGCTGTTCACTTTCGGCTCCTTCATCGCTGCGGGCCTGCCACTGATCACCGCCGTCGCCGGTATCTCGGTCGGATCCTCCGCGATCCTCATCGCCACCCACTTCGCCCCGCTGAACAACGTCACCCCGGTCCTCGCCGTGATGCTCGGCCTCGCGGTGGGGGTGGACTACACCCTGTTCATCCTCTCCCGCTACCGCGCCGAGCGGAACCACGGACATGGGCGGGACTCCGCCGAACACGCTGCGGGCATGGCCGTTGGGACAGCCGGGTCCGCCGTCGTGTTCGCCGGCCTCACCGTCATCATCGCGCTCGTCGCACTGACGATGGTCCGCATCCCCTTCCTCTCCTGGATGGGCGTGTCCGCAGCGTTCACCGTCGCCGTCGCCGTCGCCGTCGCCCTCACCCTCCTCCCGGCGCTCCTCGGACTGTTCGGCCGCTTCGCATTCGCGGGCCGGGTTCCCGGCCTGGGGCGCCGCCGCGGAAAAACTCCCGACGCAGCGGAAGGAGCGGGCGTCGAGAAGCGCACCATGGGCCGAGCCTGGGCCACGTTTGTACACCGGGTACCTGCCCTCGTGCTCACCGTCGTGGTCCTAGGACTGTCCGCCCTGTCCTATCCCGTCCTCGACCTCCAGATGGCGCTACCCTCCGACAGCACCTTCAGCAAGAACTCCACCCACCGCAAATCGGCTGATCTCCTGGCAGAAGGCTTCGGGGAGGGCATCAACTCACCGTTCCTCATGATCATTGACGCCCACGACGTCAATCCCGACGCCCAGATCCTCCGCCCCCTCGTTGACGCTCAACGGGAGGGTAACCCCGAGGAATTCAACCCCGAGAGCGCGGCAGCGATGGCCTCCTACGCCTATGTCGCGCAGCGCTACAGCACGAACCCGGACATCAAGCACGTCCAGATCATCGCCCTGTCCGATGACGGGCGCGCCGCCCAGCTCCTGATCACCCCACGCAGTGGCCCAGCGGACCCGATCACCTCGAAACTCCTCGGCTCACTGCGCGCCAGCGATCTCGAGATCGAGGACGCCACCGGTGTCGACATCGGCGTCACCGGGCTCACCCCGATCCAGCGTGATGTGACGAAGAAACTCGCCGAGGCGATGCCCATCTACCTCGCCGTCGTCGTTGGACTCGCCATCGTGCTCCTGCTCGTGGTATTCCGCTCCATCATGGTGCCCGTCATCGCGGGCCTCGGGTTCCTGCTCTCGGTCGGTGCCGCATTCGGCGTCACCGTCCTGTTCTGGCAGCAGGGACTGTGGGGCATCGTTGACACACCCGCCCCGATCATCTCCTTCATGCCGATCTTCCTCATCGGGGTCACCTTCGGCCTAGCGATGGACTACCAGATGTTCCTGGTCACGCGCATGCGCGAACACTGGATCGCCACCGGAGGGAAACGCACCGAAGGCTCCCGCTACAACGCCGTCGAGGAATCCATCATCGAGGGCTTCAGCATGGGGGCCCGCGTGGTCACCTCCGCCGCGCTCATCATGATCGCGGTGTTCGCCGCGTTCATCGACCAACCCCTGCCGTTCATCAAGATCTTCGGCTTTGCCCTCGGTGCAGGTGTCCTCTTCGACGCCTTCTTCATCCGCATGGGCCTCGTTCCCGCCGCGATGTTCCTCCTGGGCCGCGCGACCTGGTGGATGCCACGCTGGCTGGACCGCATCCTCCCCACCCTCGACATCGAGGGTGCCGTGCTGGAGGAACAGTTCAACGAGCCTGGAAAAACCACTGAGGACCGGACGCCGGCGGCCGTGGGTGCAGGCGGCTGACCGTCATCGGCTCGCACCGGCACTACAGTGTCTGACATGACTGATACCTCCTTCACCCTCGGTACCCGCCTGGAATCCAGCCCGCACGGGCGTACCGGGGTGATCCACACTCCGCACGGCGACATCGCCACTCCGGCGTTCATTCCGGTGGCGACTAAGGCGACGGTGAAGACCCTGACTCCGGAGCAGATCCGGGAAACCGGCGCGCAGGCGATTCTCTCCAACGCCTACCACCTCTACCTGCAGCCCGGCCCTGACATCGTTGATACTGCCGGTGGCGTCTCCGCGTTCGAGAACTGGCACGGCCCCACCTACACCGATTCCGGAGGGTTCCAGGTGATGAGCCTTGGCGTCGGTTTCAAGAAGGTCCTGGCGATGGACACCACCAATCTCACCGCCGCCGACGTGAAGGCCCGGAACAAGGACCGTTTCGCGCATGTCGATGAGGATGGTGTTGATTTCCGCAGTGTGATCGACGGGTCGAGGCACCGCTTCACCCCGGAGGTTTCCATGCAGATCCAGCACCAGCTCGGGGCGGACATCATGTTCGCCTTTGACGAGTTGACCACGCTGATGGACACCCGCGAGTACCAGGACGCATCCGTGGAGCGGACCCACCGGTGGGCGCGCCGTTGCCTGGAGGAGCACAACCGGTTGACCGAGGAGCGCGTCGGCAAGCCGTTGCAGTCCCTGTGGGGGGTGGTGCAGGGTGCCCAGTACGAGGATCTGCGTAGGCAGGCGACGCGCGGTCTGGTGTCCCTCTCGGAGGAGTTCCGCGCGGAGGGGAAACGCGGTTTCGGCGGCTACGGCATCGGTGGCGCCCTGGAGAAGGAACGGCTGGGCACCATCGTCGGCTGGGTGTGTGATGAACTGCCCGTCGAGGTGCCCCGGCATCTGTTGGGTATCTCCGAGCCGGATGACTTGTTCACCGCGATTGAATCCGGTGCCGACACCTTTGATTGTGTCGCGCCGACGCGGCTTGGGCGACGCGGTGGCGTGTACACCCTCGATGGGCGCATGACACTGACCGGAGCGCGCTTCAAGCGGGATTTCACGGGTATCGACGAGGAACTCGGCGGCTACGTCAGTGAGAACTACTCCCGCGCCTACCTCCACCACCTGCTCAAGGCGAAGGAGTTCCTGGCGGGCACATTGTGCACGATGCACAATCTCTATTTCATGATCCGCCTCGTCGACGGCATCCGGGCCGCGATCGACAACGGTGACTATGAGGCGTTCCGGGACGAGTTCATGGGCCGCTACTACGCGTCGAAGCGGTAGGCGGATCGAATCCCCGGGCGGTACTGGTGTCGGCTGGCCCCGGCCGGGCTGGGGCCGTCGTCGGTGACAGTCCCGCGGGAGGCGGGGTCAGTAGTTCTCGCGTTTCTTCACCCAGGCGATCGCGGCGTAGGTTAGCGGCATCATGATGACCTCGATGCCTGTTTTCCAGAGGAATCCGACGAGCGTGTAGTTGATGGTGTCGCCGATGGTGGTGATTCCGATGACGGGGGCGGCGATGAGACAGAACAGCAGGGTGTCACCGAACTCGCCGACGATGGTGGATCCGATGAGACGGGCCCAGAGGGTTTTCTCGCCGGTGCGTTTCTTGATGGCGACGAGCACGTAAGAGTTGAGTAGTTGCCCGGCCAGGTAGCCGACGAGCGAGGCGATGACGATGCGGGGGACCACGCCGAGGACGCTGGCGAATGAGTCCTGGCCGTCGTAGAAGTCGGCGGCTGGGAGCGCGATGGCAATGGTGAAGGCGGCGACGGCGAGGAGCATCACGGCGAAGCCGGTCCAGATGGCGCGCCGGGTGGCGCGGAAACCGTAGCATTCGGCGAGGACGTCACCGATGATGTAGGCGAGGGGGAAGAGGAAGAAGGCGCCGTCGGTGATGATGGGGCCGAGTGTCACGCCTTTGGTGGCGGTGATGTTCGAGATCACGAACACGGAGACGAACAGGGCGAGCAGCACGGGGTAGTAGGAGCGCTGGACGGGGATGAAGCGGGCGTTTGCGGACGCTGCGGACGTGTCGGCAGCGCCCTGCCCAGGCAGGGAGTTCATGGCTTTTGTCATGGCGAACATCGTGCCACACGGGGGCGCGTGGCTGCTTATCGACGCCCGACTCTTTGGCACCGTTAGCATGGGCCCATGTCCGTTTCTTCGCCCGGCGCCGGTCGTTACGCGCCCTCACCCAGTGGTGACCTGCACTTCGGCAATCTGCGGACAGCGGTGCTCGCCTGGCTGTTTGCTCGGCGGTCGGGGCGGCGTTTTCTGCTGCGGGTGGAGGACATCGATACGCAGCGGTCCTCGGCGGAGTCCGCGGGGCGGCAGATCGAGGATCTGACTCTGCTGGGGCTCGACTTTGATGGTGAGGTGTGGGTGCAGCAGGACCGGTATCCGGCGTACGCGGCTGCGGTGGACGAACTGCGTGCCCGTGGGCTGGTTTATGAATGCTATTGCTCGCGCCGGGAGATTCGGGAGGCATCCGGTGCACCGCATGTGCTCCCGGGCTGTTATCCGGGGACGTGCCGTGATCTGGATGATGCGACGCGGGAGCGACGGCGGGCGGCACTCGCCGCCGATAATCGGGTTCCGGCGCTCCGGCTGCGTTCCGGGGTGGGGGAGTGGACAGTCCATGACCTCTACGCCGGGGAGTACACCGGGGAGGTCGATGATCTGGTGCTGCGCCGTGGTGGGCAGTGCCCGGACTGGGCGTACAACCTTGCGGTGACGGTCGATGATGCGGCGCAGGGGGTGGATCAGGTTGTGCGGGGGCGGGATCTGTTGTCGTCGGCGCCCCGCCAGGCGTACCTGGCACACCTGCTCGGTTATTCGGAGGTGGGGTACGTGCACGTGCCGTTGGTGCTCGGGCCGGGGGGAAAGCGTCTGGCGAAGCGAGATGGGGCGGTGACGTTGCGGCAGATGCTCGAACATGAGTCGATCGAGTGGATTCGGGGACGGATAGCGGATTCCGTGGGGGTTCCCGGGGTATCGGACATGGCTGAGCTGCTGGAGAGTTTCGATCCGGCGCTGCTCCCCGATGATGATGTGGTGTGGGCTACTTCCGGCTGAGTGGCACGGGTGTATGTGTGGCGAGGTGCCCCTGATGTGAGCAAAAAGAGAGACACCACAGAGGTGTCTCTCTTTTAATGCCCGAGGAAACGTCGCCAGATTCGGTACACGATGGCGCGGGGTGTTTCCGTCTTCTGCTCGGTGGGGGCCGGATTCGCGATGACGACCGGCAGGCTGGCCGTTGCGGTGTCATCTGCCGGTTCTGCTTCCTGGCGTGTGGAGGACGACGCTTCAGGAAGTGTCTTGGGGGCCGGGGAGTTTTGGGTCTCGGGTGTGAGCCTCCCGCGGATCCCGAGGGTACTTCAAGCGATCTCGGCGACCCGCCGTTTGACGGAGGTGCGCAGGAGCGCGAGGTTGGAGGATTCCCGGTCGACGGCTACGTAGATGAAGGACTGGTCGTCGAGCATGCGGATCAGGTGTAGCTGATCGTCGAGAGTGAGCAGCATGTCCTCGAGACCACTTTTGAGCCCCAGGGCCTTGATTGTCTTGTACTTGGCCTTGACCATTTCGCTGTTGTAGGCGGAGGCGACATCGAGGTCGAAGTTTGCCATCTTGGAGGCGCTCGCGAGGGACATGCCTGTATCGAGGTCGACGATGGAAGCGCCGATGAAACCATCCAGATCACTGGAGATGTTGGCGATGAGGTTGTTCAGGTCTTCCTGACGGGACATGGTGATCCTTTCGAAAGGGGGTGGATGCTCTGAGCGTAGCGTATTGTGCTACTAATTCTCGTGAGTATCGGTGTGGTGCCCTAGGTGAACACCGAAACACCTGGAGAAGCATGACTGAGGCTGTAGAGTACCGTCTTTTCAGGAGCCCCCGTGAATCATTCCCATATGAGATCCGAGGAATCGGAACCCGCGTTGCCGATCGATGCGATCATTGGTTCTCCCTCGGATTCGGAAGTTGTTTTTGTCGGTCCGCCTGGTGTCGGGAAAACGACCGCTGTCACGACGTTGTCGACTGCTGCGCCTGTGACCACTGAAGTCCTGATGGTCGATGATGCTGCAGAATTCGGGGACACCGCCAAACAAACCACCACGGTAGGTATCGACTACGGGATCTGGGAGCGAGGTGACGGAACCCTCGTCGGGTTGTTCGGGACCGCCGGGCAGGACCGCTTCAGTCACAGTCGGGCCGCATTGAATAATCCCGATGCGGGGGTTGTGGTTTGGTTGTTTGGTGACCGGGGAAACCTAGACGATGAACTTGAATACTGGATTGCCGCCGCGGGAGGACCGGATGTGGCGGCCCGGATGATGGTTGCTTTAAATTTCACGGTGCCCGGTGCTCTGGAACGGGCTCGGGCCTCACTCAATGGGTTGGGCTATGACTCGATTCAGGTTGTCGAAGCCGATCCCCGGAATATGGACGACATGGTCCGGCTCGTGACGGCGGCCATCCGACTGACGGGGGGATACTGATGAGTGCACGTGGTCATGCTGGTGGCGCGCAGCACCGCCGAATCCGGGGGCGGGAACTCGGTGCGAATGAGATCGCGCGGGCGGCCTTGCCCTATCTCTCCACGATTCGGGAGGAGGTCACCGGAATACGAGCGGTCGTGCTCGGCACCGGTGACGGTATCCATGTGTGTTCCCTCGGCATGAGTGGACCGGAGGATGCGGCGCGACTGTCGGCACTGAACTCCTCGATGTTCGGTGTCACTGGAGCTCAGGTGGAGCTGATGGGGCATCCCGGTGCCGTTGGGGGTGAAACCGTGGTCGCGGTGACGATGCCCGGGGAGATCCTCATCGTGGTGAGTATCGTCTACGAACCGGTGGGAAATCTACTGCTCTGTGTGTCCGCGGAGGACACGCAGCTCGGGATGGCTATCCACCAGGCCAGGCGCGCGGCTGATGAGCTCGCGGCCTGGTTGTCGGAGGACTGATCCGGACGGCGGCACTTCCAGGCGGATCAGAGCATCTTTCGTGTACGTTCCAGCCCCTCGGTGGTGTTTCGGTGGAGGGCTCTCATGAGGCGGAATCCGACGGCGTGATCGGCTCTGAAGTTGGCGAAGCGCAGCCAGATGCTGCCCTCGTGTGCGTCGACTGTGCGGAAGTACTCATCGGTGTACTCCTGTGTGCGGGTCGTTGATTTGCTGAGGAACAGCAGAGTCATGACGGGTGCGTAAATGAGACGCCACAGTGAGATGTGCCCGCACTTCGCATGGCCGAGTTCGTGGGCCATGCTGAAACGGAGGCCACCGAAGTTCCCGTGACTGTACGCGAGATCGAAGATGTCGGAGTGCAGCACAATGTAGGTACGCATTCTGTACTTGCTGGTGAAGGCGTTTATTGTGCCGTTTGAGGTTGTGCAGGTAGAGCTTCGGTGGTTTGTGGACACTCGGTTGGTTGAAGTCCATCCATGTGCCGAGTTCGGTGTAGAGCTCAGAGAGCTGTTTCTCCGTCAACTGGATGCTGTTGGCTGGGGTTTTCCAGTACATCACGCGGATGAACACGACGGCGACGACGGGCGTGATCAGGCCCAGGAGAATGCCCGCATCGCCCAGTTTTGAGTTCGTGACGGTGTCGAGCAGGACCGGCGCAACCAGCGGTTTTCCGCTGGGGAATCGTGGTGAGGAACGCAAAAAACCGTGGCCCGGAAAAATTTCCGGGCCACGGTTTTTGTGGCGGAGGATAGGGGATTTGAACCCCTGAGGGATTGCTCCCAACACGCGTTCCAGGCGTGCGACATAGGCCGCTAGTCGAATCCTCCAGAAAAGCCACGGCAGGTTTCCCCGTCATGTCTGCGGTGTACTATACCTAAACCTGCTCTCTGGGCCAAACCGGCTATCGGCTTGGGGCTTTGGTGCATTGTGGGTTACCCTGTCATCAGGACCCCGTGCGGCGTACATCTTGTGAACTCCCCCAGGGCAGGAATGCAGCAAGGGTCAGCGAGCTCTGACGGGTGCGCGGGGTCCCCTTATTTTTCTCGGAGGTGCACCGGCAGTAGTTGGCGGTGCACCTTTTGCGTGTCCGCTTCTTTCTGGGGGCGTGCTCCAGCCGTGGTGCCCGTCGGCGGCTACAGTGGATTGCGAAAGACACCGTCTGCTGCCGGGGCTGATTCCCGGGCGGGTGTCCAGGACTGTTTTGCACCCATTCACCGTGGAAGGTGGCACCTATGCCGTTGCAGGATCTCGATGCGAAGGAACTCGCCGATTTCACCGGGGAGATCTCGGCGAAATATGACGAACTTAAGGCCCGGAACCTGAAGTTGGATTTGACGCGCGGCAAGCCGTCGGCGGAGCAGCTTGATTTTTCCGAGGAACTCCTCAGACAGCCGGGCACCGGTGAGCACGTCACGGCTGATGGCATTGATGTCCGCAATTACGGTGGGTTGACAGGCATCGTTGATATTCGCGCGATCTACTCTGATCTGCTGGGGATCCCGGTGGACCAGATCTGGGCTGGTGACGCGTCCTCCCTGAATATCATGTTCGATCTGATTCTCGCGTCCTACGTTTGGGGAAATAATGATTCGGAAGTGCCCTGGCGTGAGCTCGATAAGGTTCGGTGGATCTGTCCGGTCCCGGGCTATGACCGTCATTTCACCATCACGGAGCATCTCGGCTTCGAGATGGTTACTGTTCCGATGACGGATGAGGGCCCGGACATGGATGTCGTCCGTGATCTGGTCAAGGATCCGTCAGTCAAGGGTATGTGGACCGTTCCGGTGTTCGGTAACCCGACCGGTGTCACCTTCTCGGAGAAGGTTTGTCGTGAACTCGCTGAGATGGAGACCGCCGCCAGGGATTTCCGTATCGTGTGGGACAACGCCTACGCGGTGCACACCCTCACCGATGAATTCCCGGTCATCCACAATGTCATCGATTTTGCGGAGAAGGCCGGTAACCCGAACCGTTTCTGGTTCATGACATCGACCTCCAAGATCACGTTCGCGGGTGCGGGTGTTGCGATCTTTGCGTCCTCGAAGGAAAACCTGGCCTGGTACGGCACTCACGCGGGTGTCCGGGGCATCGGTCCGAACAAGGTCAACCAGCTTGCGCACGCCCGCTATTTCGGCAACGCCGAGGGGGTCCGGGCCCTCATGCGTCGGCACGCCGAATCGCTGGCCCCGAAATTTGCCAAGGTCCTCGACATCCTCGACACCCGCCTCGGTGCGCACGGTGTAGCCACCTGGACGAAGCCGGAGGGTGGATACTTCATTTCTCTTGACGTTGTCGACGGCACCGCTTCCCGCGTGGTTCAGCTCGCGAAGGAGGCCGGGATTGCGCTGACCGGTGCCGGGTCCTCGTTCCCGCTCCACGATGATCCGAACAACCGCAATATCCGACTCGCTCCGTCACTCCCGCCCGTTGAGGAACTTGAGGTTGCCATGGACGGCGTTGCCACCTGTGTGCTCCTTGCCGCGGCGGAGAAGTTCGCGGGCTGATCCTGGCCCTATACTCGTTTCACCGACATGTGACCGGTGACGAGAAGGAGGGGCCCGGTGGACCTCAAGGAAACGACCTACTGGATCAACGATCTCATTCCGGGGTCACTGGAGGTGCACCGGATCGGTGATTTCCACATCGGTTCCGGTGTCCTCGATTCCGGGGAACGCCTCGCCACCACCCTCGACTTCGGGCGGATCGACACCGGGCTGATCACCGATGCGTCCAGTATCTCGGAGTCCGCTGCTGATAGTGTGCCGACGGTGCCCACCGATCTCGACGCCTGCCCCGTCGATGTGCGCAGTGAGATCTTCGCTGTCGCTGCGGACACCTATGACTGTCTTGATCGTGTGGTCGCGGCGTCAGCGTCGCTTCTCCGGGACGCCATGGGTAGGATTCCGGCGTCCCCGGGGCAACTGCTGCCGGGTGTCGGTGTTCTCGGGGGTCTCATTGCGGAACCGGATGTGACGGTGCGTCACGGGCTCCTCGTCGTGCCGTACGTCTGGGCGCGGGGTGTACCCCGCATGCTGGAGAAAGCTGGGGAGGTGGGCTCTGATCCGGGGGTCGGTACGCGGCCGGTGAATGCCCGTCTGACGGTGTTGCTTCAGCTCATCATGCTTACCGATGACGAGTTCTCCTACGCCAGGACGTACGGCATTCCGGCACTCCAGCAGGCGATGGTGGAGCAGAACGTCAACCTGCTCGATCTGGGGCGCTGAACTGAGGTGCCCGCACGCCGGTAGGCTGGGGGAGTGGCTCTTTATCGTAAGTACCGTCCCGCAACGTTCTCCGAGGTCATCGGCCAGGAGCATGTCACCGACCCGCTGAGCGTGGCGTTAGATTCCGGCAGGATCAACCACGCCTATCTCTTCTCGGGGCCACGGGGTTGCGGTAAGACGTCTTCCGCGAGGATCATGGCGCGTTCGCTGAACTGTGTCGAGGGGCCTACGTCGACGCCATGTGGCACCTGTAACTCGTGTGTGTCGCTCGCTCCGGGGGGACCCGGGAATCTCGACGTCACCGAGCTTGACGCAGCCAGCCACAACGGAGTCGATGACATGCGTGAACTTCGCGACAGGGCGTTGTACGCGCCTGCGGAGTCCCGGTACCGGGTGTTCATCATCGACGAAGCTCACATGATCACCACTGCGGGGGCCAATGCACTGCTGAAAATCGTTGAGGAACCCCCGGCACATCTCGTTTTCATTTTCGCCACCACGGAACCCGAGAAGGTTCTGGGTACCATCCGTTCCCGGACCCACCACTACCCGTTCCGGCTTCTCACCCCGCCCGCGATGCGTAGTCTCCTTGAGCGGACCTGCAGAGCCGAGGGCGTTGATGTGGAGGACGCCGTCTATCCACTCGTGATCCGTGCGGGTGGTGGTTCGCCGCGGGATTCGCTGTCGGTGATGGATCAGCTTCTCGCGGGGGCGGGCCCCCACGGTCTGACCTATGAGATGGCTGTCCCATTGCTCGGCGTCACGGATTCTTCTCTCATCGACGCCGCCGTCAACGCCCTCGCGCAGGGGGACCGTGCAACGATGTTCCGTACTGTCGCCGACGTCATCGAAGCCGGGCACGATCCACGCCGCTTCACCTCCGACCTCCTCGACCGGTTGCGTGATCTCATGATCCTGCAAGCGGTTCCAGGGGCTATTGAGATGGGGCTTGTTGACGTGCCCGCCGCCCAGGTAGCCGGGATCACCGAACAGGCCTCCGCTTTCGGGGGGTCCGCGCTCGCTCGGCTGGCGGCACTGGCCAATGACGGCCTCGACGAGATGCGTGGTGCCACCGCCCCCCGACTGCTCCTCGAAATTCTCTGTGCCCGCATGCTGCTGCCCGCAGGCACAGACAGCGTTGCTGGGGTGAGCCAGCGACTCGATCTCATCGAACAAGGGCTCAGTCAGCTTCCCGACGCGCCGCCCCCCGCCCGGGCGGCGGCACTCGCCGCCAGTAATCAGGAGCAGAGTCAACAGCAGTCCGAAGCCTCGACCTCAGCCGATAGTGGGGTTACGCAACCATCGCCGGGGTCACCCAGGGAGAGTGTTCGCCGAGCCCGTGAAACCGCGGAACGCATCGCCCGCCGCGGCTCCTCCCGCACCCGGAAACCCACAGAAACCCCTGCGCCGACACCCACCCCGGAACCGGGCCACCCCCCGGCAGAAAACACGGACAGTGCCGCCCGCGGCGTCGATAAACGCGAGGAAGTCCCTGCCGCCGAGGACCCCGCTGCTCTCGTTCGGCGTAACTGGGAGCAACTCCGTAGAACCATTGGAGCGAACAACAAAGTCGCCGAGATCATGCTCACCGAAGCCACGGTGCTCGGAGTCCGGGGAACAACCCTCGTCATCGGGCACAACACCGGGGCACTCGCAGCACGCCTCAATGCCCCCACCAACAACGGAGCCATCGTCGCGGCACTGAAGAACGAACTCCAGCTCGACTTCGATGTTGTCTGTGAGGTGGGGACCAGCCCTTTTGACTTCGCGCCCCCGGCTCCGCCGGAGGTCCCTGCCCAAAGTGCGCCGAAACCGGAGTCGGAGCCTCAACCGGAACCTGCGCCAGACCGGGAGATGACGCCGCACCAGGAGATAGCACCGAAACCGAGCCCCGAGACAGAGAACATGAAGCAGGCGCGCCAAGGCCCCGCCACGGAGACCTCTGTCGATGAGCCGCCCGTCGACGGTTGGGCCGCGCCCGCGCCACTCGGTGGCCCGGCATCCGAGACCCCGGCAGACACCGGGAGCACCGGTGACGGGGGGGAGCGGCCCGAGCGGCTCACCTCCCCGGGGGAACGGTCATGGAAGGGCACCATCACCCGCGTCACCAAACAGCGGGAACAATATCCCACCCCACGGGAGGAGGGCGCGAGCGAGGACACACACAGCTTCACCGGAGGCGTGCCTTTACCTCCAGAGCCTTTCGATGACGATGCCCCCATGCCCGATGACCCTTACGGGTATTCCGATGATGAGGGTGTTCCGCGTGTCGGGGAAGCACCCATGCCGCGACAGGCCATTTCATCGTCGGAGGTCTCCCACCCCGATGTGGGTCGGGAACGTACCGATGACCAGCCGCAGCAACCCGGACCTGCTGACCCGGACCCGGTACACGGGATCGACGAGGAGGAAGAGGACATGCTACGGGAAGCGGAATCCGGTCCAGGAACCCTCGACCGGCGTACATCCCGGGATATCGCGATGGAGCTTCTCTCGGCGGAACTCGGCGCACGTCAGCTCTGAACCGGAGCAACGGAAGGTAGACTGCGCACAGACGGCCACCGGTTTTCACCGGGGGTCATGACAGCGTGCGAAGTACCGCACACCAATGGAACCCACACCAGGAAGGTCACTCAATGACTCAGCCCGACATGAACCAGATTCTCCAGCAGGCCCAGGAAATGCAGGCCAAACTTGAAGCCGCCCAGCAGGAGATCTTGGCCTCCAGCGTCGTCGGTGAAGCCGGAAACGGTCTGGTGAAGGCCACCATGACCGGTAACGGCCAGGTCACTGCCGTCACGATCGACCCGAAGGTCGTTGACCCCGAGGACATCGACACCCTTCAGGATCTGATTGTCGGAGCGTACGAGGACGCGCACCGTAAGGTCGCGGAGATCGCCGAAGCCAAGATGGCGCCGCTCTCGCAGGGCTTCAGTGGTGGTGACCTCGGCGGGCTGATGGGCTGATCCTCCCCTCTGCCCGAATTTTCCCACGGAACCCGCCTCACCGCTCCCGCAGAGTGAGGCGGGTTCCGTGCTGCCGGGTGGACGCGTCATTTCGCACTTTGTCCTCGGGCCGTGGCGAACCGTAGTCTGATCAGGGTGTTCGGCCTGCTGTTCAGGTCGGTCAGCATAGTCCATCCCCGAACAGGAAAGAGAAGCGCCGGTGTTTGAAGGACCACTCCAGGACCTCATCGATGAGTTGTCCAGGCTACCTGGCGTGGGGCCGAAGTCGGCGCAGCGCATCGCGTTCCACCTGCTGACCGTCGAACCGGAGGATGTGACCCGGCTGCAGAATGCGCTGGGGGCGGTCCGGGATGGGGTGGCCTTCTGCCGGATATGCTGCAACATCTCGCGGGAGTCGGTGTGCCGGATCTGTGCAGATTCAGGCCGTGACAAGGGTCTGATCTGCGTGGTGGAAGAGCCGAAAGATATCCAGGTCATCGAACGGACCGGTGAGTACAACGGTCGTTATCACGTGCTCGGGGGCGCACTGGATCCGCTGGCGAACATCGGCCCGAAGAACCTGAACATCTCCCCACTGCTGCAGCGCATCGGCGGGGTATTGCCGGATCGTGAACTGGCGGATTCGACGCCGGAGGAACCGAAGTTCGATGACGCGCCGGAGATCACCGAGGTGATTCTGGCTACCGATCCGAACACGGAAGGGGAAGCGACGGCGTCGTATCTGGCACGCCTGCTGCGGGACTTCCCGGGCCTGATCGTATCCCGACTGGCCTCGGGCATGCCGCTGGGCGGGGATCTGGAGTTCGTCGACGAGCTGACGTTGTCCAGGGCGCTCAGCGGTCGGTTGACCCTCTAGCGCAGTCGTTCCGCGCGCAGCTTGTCGACGATGTCGAGGTCCAGCGGAGCGAGGTCCGTGAGCTCGGTACCGAGTGCCCGGGCGAGGATGAGGTCAGCGAGTTGCGGGTTGCGGGCGAGCGCTGGGCCGTGCATGTAGGTGGCGATGACGCTGCCCTGGACGGCCCCTTCTGCGGTGGTCTGCGCGCCGGGATCGTCGGCTCCGGTGGCGCCGTGGGTGTCGCAGTTACCGACACCCCGGGTGACGGTGCCGAGGGGTTCGGCATCGGGACCGAGGATCGTGGCACCCATGTGGTTCTCGAAGCCGGTGAGCGGCTGGTCGAGAGCTGCGCTGATACCTGCGCCGGTGGGCATCGACGCGACCTCACCGATGGTGCGTTGCGCCAGTGTGGAGGTGGTGGCGTCGAGCAGCCCGACACCGTCGACGGTGCGGCCCGCCGCCCGGAAGGAGGTACCCAGCACCTGCAAGCCTGCGCAGATCGCGAGGATTGGCCGCCCGGCGTCCGCCGCCCGACGTAGACCACCGTCGCTGATGAGGTGCTCCGCCGCGAGGATCTGGGCCGTGTCCTCACCGCCACCGAGGCAGTAGGCGTCGAGACTCTGCGGCACCGGGGTGCCGAGAGATACGGTGTGGATCTCTGCCGTGATACCACGCATGCGGGCACGCTGGCGGAGGACCAGGGCGTTGCCGTCGTCACCGTAGGTACCCAGAACCTCCGGGAGGATGAGGCCGATAGTCATCTGGGTCATTGCTTGTCCTCCGTGAGTTTGGCCAGTGCGCGGCGCAGATCGCGGAAGGCCGTGTAGTTCGCGAGCACCTCGATGCGTCCCTCGGGACAGGCGCGGATCGCGTCGACGGTGTTCTTGACCAGGGTGTGGTCGATGTCGGCGTAGGTGAGCCGGACCGCCAGATCGGTGCCGCGTTCACCAGCGGCGATGACGGAGAGTTCCCCGAAGTCCTCGAAACGGACATCCCAGATCCAGGACAGATCCTCACCGTCGGCGACCTGACCGTTGACGGCGATGACGAGCCCGTCGGCGGTGCGGTCGACCATGCTCAGCGCCTCCTGCCAGCCGGCGGGGTTCTTCGCCAGCAGCATGTGCACGTCACGGCCCTCGAACCGGATGGTGGAGTACCGTCCGGCGACGTTGTCCACCGCCTCCACCGCTGTCAACGCTTCCCCCACGGGGACAGCGTAGTGCCCTGTGGCGGCGGCGATGGCCTGGGCCGCGTTACCCCGGTTCGCAGTACCGGGCAGGGTGAGATTCACGGGATGGGTCGCCCCATCTGGTCCGGTGAGACCGTCGCCGGTGATCGTCCACGCCGGTGTGGGACGGCGGAACTCGCGACCGTCGGGTAGTTGCTTCACGGCATACCAGTCGTCGCCGTCTCGGACGATGTGCCCACCGGTGCGGGGACAGGAGACCGAGTCCCCGTGCCAGCCGTTACCGGCAGCGACCCACACGACGTTCGCTGCGTCGTAGGCGACAGACGTCATCAGCACGTCATCACAGTTCGCGATGACGGTCATGTCCGGATTGTCGGTGACGCACTGCCGCAGCGCGCGTTCGATGGAGTTGATCTCCCCGACGCGGTCGAGCTGATCGCGGGTCAGATTGAGCAGCACCAGGCAGTCGGTGCGGAGCCGACGCGTCACACCGGGCACGTGCAGTTCATCGCATTCAAGGACGATGTGGCTGGCGTCGCGCCCGCCGAGCAGCGCGGAGATGATGCCGGCGTCCATGTTGTCGCCGCCCTCATTGGTCACCACGTCGAACCGGGTACGGAGCGCGGCGACGAGCATGCGGGTGGTGGTGGACTTACCGTTGGTGCCAGTGATCAGGGTGACGGGGCGGCCTTTGCCGAGCCCCTCCATGATCGCGGGATCAATGGCGCCGGCGACGAGGCCGCCGATCATGCCGCCCGCGCCACGTCCGGTGGCCCGTGACGCCGCCGTCGCGGCCGTCGCCGCGAGGGTGGCGACGGTGGTGCGCAACCGCTTCACGGGTGCTGGGAGGTTGAGTTTCATTCTGCCGAGTCTACCGCCCGATGCTACTGGTCACTCCCGGGTGCCCGGTACGATGTCGCCGCCGACGATTTCAAGGAAAGCGGAATCGCTGATCAGTGGGATGCCCTTGCGCGCGGCGTGCATCGCCTTCCCGGACAGGTCGGTGGTCTGGTTGCACACGACGAGACTCGTGGCGCGGGTCAGCTTCTCAGAGTAGTTGAGGTTCGCGCCGACCGCTGCAGCGATGATGTCGTCCGGATCGGCCGCGATCTCCGGGGAGACGACAATTTCCATGCCCTCGGTCAGCGGTGTGCCGCGCTGCCAGGGGCCGGGGTTGATGAAGCGGCGTTCCGCATCGGCGGCATCGACGCGGAGGTGGCTACGTTGCAGACCGAAGCGGTCACTGTGGAGGTTGCCGGGGTCCAGGCGCGCGAAGGGGCGTTGCTCATCGAGGGCCGCTGGGCCACCGTAGGCGTCGAAGAAGAGCTGCGCGATGAGCCGGTTGTCGGTGCGGGTGTGTTCGGATTCGCGAATATCCGCTCGTTCCACGGATGCCACTGGCGTCGGCGCATCAAGTCCGAGGGTACGGGCGACACCTCGGATCCGGGTGTCATCGAGTTGGACCGACCGCCTGCGGGCGGTCGCGAGTGTGTCGATGATCGCCACGGGTCGGGGCACATGCCCGGGTCTGCGCTTACGGCCCCGGGCCCGACGGCCTCGGTTCGTCCGGTTGGTGTTGCTCCGGATGGCACGCCGGGATTCGGAGACGATGAATCCCCAGACCCGGGGCGCGTTGTGGACCAGGAGGGTACGGCCGTCGATGAGCCTGGTCACCGAGCGCAGAGCGTTGTCGAATCGCTGTCCGGAACGGATCTCTGCGAAACTCAGGCCATGGAGATGGGGAGGGCCGGGATCCGTACCCGGGTTGAGGACTGCGTGGTAGGAATCGACCTCATCGCCGGTGGGTGAGTAGGTGACAAGGTCGATGGCGACGAGGCGTGCGGTGCTGGGGTGGATGCCCGTGGATTGGATCGCCGCAACGACATATGGCGCGGCGGCGATCTCCGCAGCGCGATCGCGCTGGCGTTGTGCGCGGTCCCGGTTGTCTCCGGAGCGCTCGTTCGCGCTGTCTGTGGTGCCGGGCATCGTCGTTGTCATCACCTCCATCATAGGCTCAATGGTGGTGAGGTCGGTGCGCAGGTATCGGGGATTCATGACTAATCTGGACGGCATGATCCCGATGAGTTCTCCCCACCACCCGGTGCGCCGGGTAGGACGTAAGACGGGCCCGAAGCCCAGTTTTTCGGTCGAGGATGTTGTGGATGCTGCGTTGGAGATCGGTATTGCGCGTTTCACCCTGGCTGAGGTGGCGAAGCAGATTGGGGTATCGACGTCGGCGGTGTATCGCGTGTTCGATAGCAGAGATGATCTCGTTGATGCGTGTCTGGCGCATGGAGCGGCGTCAGTGGAGTGGCCGGACGCCGCCGCTGGATCGTGGCAGGAACTGCTGAGACAGTGGGCGGAGACGACGTGGATGGTGTGTGAGCGGTATCAGGGTCTGGATCAGGTTCTGTTCACGTTCCCCGGGGCGTTTCGTCACATCCAGGGAATCGCCAGGACGCTCGTCGATGCGCTTCATGAATTTGGGTTCACTGAATCCCAGGCTCTGTTCGCACTGGATTTCATCGGGGACACGGTGATATCCACGCACATCAGCATTTCTACGATGCGAGGAACGGGGGAGGACGGCCGGACAGGGTTTGAGAAGTTGGTCGAGGTGGCGCAGGAGGATGATGCGTTCAAGCCACAGGAGTCCTGGATCGGGAGGGGATTCCTGGACTCGAAGCTCGATTTCATCATCGCGGGTCTGGAGGATCGGCGACCGGAGGTGTAACCGGGTTTATCTGTGCCAGCAAGAAGAACGACACCTCACCCCGGTTCGTGACCGGGATGAGGCGTTTCTTTGGGACGTGAAAAGCCCCCAGCGGCGTTGCTGGGGGCTTTTTGGAGGGAGGGAGGGTTACTTGTCTGCGGTGGTTTTCTTCGCTGCGGCCGGCCGGGTGGTTTTCCTGGCGGTCTTCTTGGCCGGGGTGGCGGCTTTGGCACTGGCCAAGATGGTGTCGATGGTGGCTTGCATCCGCGACAGCTCGGCCTGGTGCCTTTCCTCGTCACGCTGCCGTTCGGTTTCCAGCATCTCGGCTTTGGTCTCGCCGCGCTCCTGGACGCGGGTTACTCGGTAGTCAGCCCCCCGTGTCAGATTGGCGCACAGCCCTCTAGCTGTGGTGATGTGTGGCTGCCTGAAGCCGGGTTTTCCGGTGATCCTGTTTTCCCTGTTCGTCCCACTGTGACAAGTTGGCAGTCAGCCTCTGACCTGCATAGGTGGGGCGATTGCTGGCGGACGGCATTTCGCCAATGTGAAGCCCGTTTTGTGGGCGGGTGCGGCGGCTTCTTTCCCGGCTGCTGTGGGTAATAACGCCGGTCTGGCCTGACCGGTCGATGGTGGCGAATGGAAAAGCACTGTTCGCCCAACTATGACATTTTGGCAGTCATGCCCTGGCCTGATAAGTGGTCGAGTGTGGACCATTTTCAAGATGTCGAGAAAGCCCCCGTTGCCAGTTCTATTTGGTAGTAGAATAGTCCGAATAGGGGGTGGTTCGGAGGTGATTTTATACACGCATCTATTGGAAATCTGTTTCCAAACGCGATAGGTTCTCGACTGCCGGGGACGACAAGTATTCTCGACCGGAAAGGCGTGATCGTGATGCAATTTGGGTATGTCCGACCGTGTCGGCATACGGTGAAGACGAGACGTTGTGTGGTGGCGGCAATTACGGCCATCTCTCTCGCAAGTGGATTCATCGTGCCAGCCAACGCAGGCGTTTTGATGACTGACCGTGCAGGTAATACGACGGCGGCCGGGGACCGTTCCGAAGATGCAAATTTGGCCACTATAGAAGAAGCTCTTACTTGGCTTGGTGATGCGAGTCCGGAAGAGATACGTAAGGCTTATGAAAATAGGAATGCTGTGGAGGAAGAGCGTGGAATCCCACTTCCTGGCCCTGCAGCGATTGTCGGATGTGTTCTCAATGCCGCGTGGGTGTTCCGTGACGGCTACGATGCGGATCGAATCTACTATCAATTAGCGGACCTTGTTATGGGATGTGCTGGCATCCCATTCGCTTCCGCTTTGACTACGAAAGTCGCGAAGCTGATTTGGCAGAACCGTCAACGGATCGCAGCCGCGCTGGGTGTCGTCGGCATCACAGCAGCCCAGCTTGCTCCGTTCTTGAATGCACCTGAGCCAGAATGATGCGGTCCGGGTCTGTTGCGGTGGCCACTGTAATACTGGCCACCATTGGTTCATTGTCGCTGGCTCTGGCCTACTTTGGCGGCGGCTCTGGTGCCTCGTCCTTCGAGTATTGGTACTTCTCGGCGTCGACCACGATGGCGGCGAGTGCTGTACTTGCCTACCAGTACTGGAAGTGGCGTCTCCCCGACGGTGATGGCCGGGGAGAGCCGGTAGTCATCGCAGGGATCTGTGGTCTCTTCGCGATTGGTTGCGTGGTCACCGCTGTGCTGGATCTCCAAGCAAAAGGGATGGTCACGTTCTTTTCGATTGGTGTGGCGGCCAGTGTGCTGGCAGCTTCAAACGTAGCGTGGAAACACCGCCGTTCGTAAACCGTCGCAGCCAGTATTTGCGCGGGAATGGCCTAGTTGAACCGTTGCCGAGCACTAGAGCAATAACGAAAAATGGGAAAAGCCCCCAAGGGTGTTCTGGGGGCTTTTCCCATTTTTCGTTATGGGGCTACTGCTGGTTGAGAGCGGTGATGATGGCAGTGCGGCTGACTCCGAACAGTTCAGCCAATCGCCGTTGGGATTCCCCGGCTGCGTGTAGCTCGCGGGCGCGGTCGGCCTGGGCGGGGGTTAAGGCTTTGGGGCGGCCACCGATCCGGCCGCGTTTGCGTGCGGCTTCTAGTCCTTGCATGGTGCGGTCTCTGAGCCGGCCGGCTTCTAGTTCGGCAAAGGAGGCGGCTAGCCGGTAGAAAAATTTTCCTTCACTGGTTGATGTGTCCACCCCGAGTCGAAGAATTTTCAACCGCACTCCACGCTGTTGAAGTTCCTCGGCGGTGTGAATGATCTCTACGGTGGTGCGCCCTAGCCGGTCTAGATCGCACACCACAAGGGTGTCGCCCTCGCTAAGCACTTCAAGACATGTCTGAAAGTTCGGGCGCTGCATCGTGCGCCCGGTGTAGTGGTCCGTGTAGATGTGCTCGACACCAGCGGCTGTTAGTTCGTCTGTTTGCCGGTCGGTTTTCTGCGTCCTGGTCGATACCCTCGCATACCCGTAAACACTCACACCCCGACCCTACCGGTTAACGGCCGGGGTTTAACAGACCGACCAACAGGTAAAATAGTAGCCGGTTTACGCGCGTCTACAAGTGGCTCTAAAACGATGGGTTTAACGCCAGTGAAAGAAGAAAAGGGGCGCTTCTTTCTCTCTGTTGTGTCACGTTCCGGTGCGTTGTCCTGTGCTGTGTCTCCACCATTGTCACGGCCCAACCGGAGCGAAGCGGAGGACGGGAGCGCGCGTTAAAGGCGGGGGAGTCGCTACTTGTTGCCGGTTTGTGGGTTAGTGTTCTGCCGATAGTGTGGCCGGTTTTGTGTCCGTAGGTGGTCCGGTGTCGCGACTTTTTGTGGCACGGATCGGTCTTGTTGTGCTCGCCGGAGGCGACCGTCTGCGGCGGAAAAAGTGGGTAACTTTTGCTTCGAAGTGTGCCAGTTATCTGTGCGTGAAGTGCTTCGTAGTGTCGTAGCGGCGTGCGTTTTTTCATGCGGTGTGCGCGTTCCTCTGGCGTGCCAGGTGTGCGCGTGCGAATGGTCTGATCCCGTGCCCCTTCGCCTGCTGCGTGCCTGCCCTGCACTGCCCACTGAGATTCTTGTGGGGATACCGGGGAAGTGTAAACATGTTTACATGAGTGGGTTGTGAGTCTTCGGCTTACGGATGATGAGAAAAACCGGTTGGATGCACTGGCGGAAAAACAGGATGCCCGCGTGCGTTCTACATCCGTGAAGCGTTGGGTAAGTACCTTGACGAGTTGGAGCATGTCTACTCGGTGCGTGCCGAGCATGAAGCCGCGCGCCGCCGGGAGCGTGCGACTGTCTCACTCGAAGAGCGTGAGCGAGAGCGGTTGGAGGATTGAGTTCACCCCACACCCCAAGTACCCGTACAAAAAGAAAAGCAGACTCAACACGTGGTGTTGGGTCTGCTGTATGAAGTAGTCGGCCTTGATGATCCCCGCGTTCGTGGTCAAGTCGAGGCGTGTGGGTGACGCCGTTTGGTTCTGTAAGGTGCGGTTACGCTCCGGTGAATGCGGGGGCTTTTGCGTTCGCCCGGTTGACGGCGGAGGTGATGGCCTTCAGTGATGCGTAGGTGATGGAGCCCGCGATTCCGACGCCCCAGACACGGGTGCCGTTGACATCGGCGTAGATGTAGGCCGCGGCTTCGGCGTCGTCACCGGCACTGCGGGCGTGCTGGCTGTAGTCCTGCACCTCAACATCAATGCCCAGTGCTTCGAGGGCGTTGGCGTAGGCAGCGACGGGGCCGTTGCCGTGGCCCGTGACCGTCTTCTCCTCACCATTGTGGATGACGTGTGCGGTGATGGAGGCCTGGTCGTTTTCGGTTTCGGCGGCGTCGACGCGCACCGAGACCTGTTCCAGCGGGGTTCGCTGATCCAGGTATTCACCGGCGAAGATGTCCCACATGCTCTTCGAGTTGACTTCGCCGCCTTCGGCGTCGGTGACGGCCTGCACCGCGGCGGAGAACTCCACCTGCATCGGGCGGGGCAGTGCGATGCCGTGGTCGGTCTTCATGATGTAGGCGACGCCGCCCTTGCCGGACTGGCTGTTGACGCGGATCACAGCCTCGTAGGTACGGCCGACGTCACGCGGGTCGATGGGCAGGTACGGCACCTCCCAGACTGATCCGCGCAGTTCCTCGGGAGAGACGTCGGTGTGTGTTGCGCCCGCGCGGACACCGGCGGCCATGGCGTCCAGGCCCTTGTTGATGGCGTCCTGGTGGGAACCCGAGAACGCGGTGAAGACCAGGTCGCCACCGTAGGGGTGCCGCTCGGGCACACGGAGCTGGTTGCAGTACTCCACCGTGCGGCGAATCCGGTCGATGTCCGAGAAGTCGATCTGCGGGTCGACGCCCTGGGTGAACATGTTCAGACCCAGGGTGACCAGGCAAACGTTGCCGGTGCGCTCACCGTTGCCGAACAAGCATCCCTCGATGCGGTCCGCACCGGCCATGTAGCCCAGCTCGGCTGCTGCGACACCCGTACCCCGATCGTTGTGCGGGTGCAGGGAGAGGATAACCGAATCCCGCTTCGCCAGGTTCCGGTGCATCCACTCGATGGAGTCGGCGTAGACGTTCGGGGTGATCATCTCCACTGTGGAGGGCAGGTTCAGGATCACCGGGTTCTCCGGGGTCCCCTCCAGGACATCGACGACGGCGTCGCACACCTCCTTGGCGTAGGCGACCTCGGTGCCGGAGAAGGACTCGGGGGAGTACTCCCACCGCCAGTTGGTGCCCGGGTAGTCGGCGGCCAGGGACTTGACCAGTTCCGCAGCATCCGTCGCCAGCTTCTTGATCTGCTCCTTATCCTTGCGGAACACTACGCGGCGCTGCAGCTTGGAGGTGGAGTTGTAGAAGTGCACGATGACGTTCTTCGCGCCCTCGCACGCCTCGAACGTGCGCCGAATCAGGTGCTCGCGGGCCTGCACCAGTACCTGGATCGTCACGTCATCCGGGATGCGGTTGTTCTCGATGATGTCACGGACGAAATCGAAATCCGTCTGGGATGCGGAGGGAAAACCGACCTCGATCTCTTTGAACCCCATCTCTACGAGCAGTTCGAACATGCGGCGCTTGCGTTCCGGGCTCATCGGGTCAATCAGTGCCTGGTTGCCGTCACGCAGATCCACCGCACACCACTGCGGGGCGCGGGTGATGCGCTGGTCAGGCCAGGTGCGGTCCGGCAGGCTGATCGGCTCCACTTCCTCGTGGAAGGGCTGGTAGCGGTGGATCGGCATATCGGATCCGCGCTGCATGTTCCAGGAGGCCTGATCTTCGGCACGCGGGCCGGAGGGGGTGTTGATGGTTGCGGGAGCTGAGATGAATGCGTCAGAGGGAGCCATGAGAGTTCAATCCTTTGTTGGACCCTTATATGAGGGCCGGTCGGTTGTGGTGGTGAAGTCACGACCGGCGGCAGAACTCTACTCCGCGACGGGGTGCCGGTCGTGTCAGACCTTGTTCCACCCGCCGCGGCGGCTAAGGAGAAGCGCTCGCTGCATGGGGCATACGGTACAACAGAACCTCGATTTTGGGAGAGCAATTCCACTATATGGACATTGCGACATATTCAGAGTGTGGGGGTCCTCGCCGTGCGGTCATCATTTTTCCTGGTCAGGACTTTTTTACGGCATCTAAACGTATTTGCTCACCGCTGTGTTCTGAACATGTCGTCGCCATAAAATCTGTGCACGGGTGTGGTGCGGGGGTGGCGGATGGTTCGTTCGATGAAAGGGAATGGACTGCAATGCCTCAAGGATGCAGACTTGCTAAGGGGATGATTTGGCCAGGGCGGCGGTTGTTATGAAGGCAAATGGAGGTGAGTGGTGGGCGACGAGAAAAAAACCCTGCAGGAACGGATATCCGGGTTTCTTACTGATGCGCCTGAGTGGCTGACCACAGCGTGTGTGACGATTGGGCCTTCGGTTACTTTCTACGTTCTCGGGAACGATGGCCGGACGTGGATGGTCATTCTCGGTGTCTTGTCTCTGTTTGTCGGGTTGGCGCTTATCAGCCTTCGCTCTAAGCAGCAGAAAGACCTGCGCGAGAAGCTCTCCAAGCAGCAGAAGGATCTACGGGAGGAGATGCAGTCGGAGGTTGCGAAGCAGATTGAACAGGACGACAAGGCATTCCGCTGGGCGATGAACGAGCTGTCGGGCGCGATCCTGAAGACTGCGGATGGGATGAGCGATATGAGTGAGGAACCGCTTCGCCTCCAGATGGAATCTGTGCGGAAGATCATCCTGAACATGATTCGCCAGGACCTGGGGCCGACTGACGGGGTCCGTGCCTGTCTGTTCACGGTTAATCCTGATCGGTCATCGTTGTCCGCCTGGCAGGAGGATGGCCGGACCCGCGGAAAACTGTCGGACCGTGTGTTTCGAAGGGGGGATAAGACTTTCGAGGACTCCCTCAAAGGTATCAACAGGTTTGAGAGAGATACTCTTAACACCCGTGTGCATGAAGAGTATGGTAGCGGCTATCAGACTTTCGCCACGTGGCCGTTGCTAATCAGAGGTACCCTCTACGGGATACTCACCATTGATGCGCCCGCTGCTGGTGATATAACCGACCATGATGTGGATATGTTCCGCACCTTCGCTGCGGTGATGTCATTGACGTTCGCCGTGGAGAAGAGTGCCCCCGGTATCCGGGCCGACACAGACGGTGCCGCTTGACGGACGATTGGTGTGTGGCATGGGATAATCGGAGGCAGAGCCTACTTTTTTGAGGAAGTGCACAGTGAACAACAGATCACGACCGACCGATGAGATGCTGCTGAGTAGGATGCGTCTGCTGGAGTGTGATCCGGAGCGGTACTACCGAGAGTTCCCGCGCGTGCCGTTCGGTTTTCAAGAGACTCGGCGTCCGCGAACTCAGGTGCAGGAGCAGCATCCGAAGGTTTGAGCGACTCGGACGATTGAACCCCACCCCGGTATTCCGGGTGGGGTTCAGCCGTCTGGTGTGTTGTTTTATGCGGAGCCGGTTGCTGCCCGGACCCAGTCGATGAACGCGACGTAGGCGTCGATGGCGGCGGAGCCTGTGTCGCGGAGGCCCTCTACGACGACGGGGACGGGAATCGGGATGATGATCATGGTTCTCCTGTGGGGTTCATGCGGTGGGGCGGGGATGCACCGGTTCCTTATAGTCATTGGGGTGGAATCGGTGAGAGGCTCTGTCTGTGCTGATTCTATCGGTTGTTCCGTCTGCATGTGTTAGCTGACTCCGCGGCGGGAGAGCAGGAATGTGGAGACGATCATGGCGAGAAGTGCGAGGGCCATCCATGTCCAGTCGAATCCGCTGACGGAGAATGTCTCTCCGAGGACGGTGTAGCCGAGGGCGAACGCGAAGATGGGTTCAGTGACGGTCATGGCTGGGAGGGACTGTTGGAGTGCTCCCGCGTTGAAGGAGGATTGTTGGACGGCGGTACCCAGGATCGCTCCGCCGAGTAGTGCGTAGGATTCCCAGCTCAGCAGGATTCCGGTGAATCCCTGGTGAACGAAGACGTCGACGAAGGCCTTCGAGAGTACGGCGACGTATCCCATGACTCCACCGGTGACCACGCCGAGGAGGAGGGCTTTCTGTCGCCGGACCCGCGTGTAGGCGAGTCGGTTGATGATGTAGAGCAGCAGACCGCCGACCGCGAGTGCGGGAAGCCAGCGTTCAAGTGGAGGTTCGAGGAGTCCCGGTCGTGGTTTGCCGTGGATGACGAGGACTGCGACGGCGATGGTGAGGACGAGTGACCAGAAGGTTTCCGCTTTGCTGATACGGCGTCCGTCGTAGACCGCGGACATGGGGAACGTGAACATGAGGGAGAGTACGAGGACGGGCTGGACCACGAGAAGAGTCCCGAATGCGAGTGCCGCGATCTGTAGCGCGTAGCCGAGGAGCGCCGCGAAGGTTCCGGCCCACCACAGGGGCCGGGTTATCACCGCGAGGATCGGTGTGTTCCGGAGTGTCGTGCCGTCACCCGGGGCCTCTTCCGCTACCCGGTGGCGGATGACGGTTCCCCAGGCGATGGTCAGGGCGGAGGCGAGGGCGAACAACACTGCGATGACGTTGTTGTGCACCCGTTCCACGCTAGCGGATGCACTTGATGACGCCCATTCGTGTGAGCTCCATACTGTTGTCGGCGGGTTTCCGGGCGGCAGTGGTGTGCCCGTGGAATACAGTGATGGTGCTGCCTAGTACGATGGTGTTGACTATTTTGCAACAGACATGAAAACCGAGAGGTGACGCGGTGGCACTGGTCGTCCAGAAATATGGTGGTTCCTCGCTGGAGAGCGCTGAACGCATCCGACGTGTGGCTGAGCGGATCGTCGCCACGAAGAAGCAGGGAAACGACGTTGTCGTGGTCTGCTCCGCCATGGGTGACACCACTGATGAGTTCCTTGATCTGGCAGCGCAGGTAAACCCGGTTCCGCCGGCGCGTGAAATGGACATGCTGCTCACTGCAGGTGAGCGTATTTCAAATGCGTTGGTGGCTATGGCCATTGAGTCGTTTGGTGCCAAGGCCCAGTCCTTCACTGGTTCCCAGGCGGGTGTGCTCACGACGGAGCGGCACGGCAATGCCCGTATCGTGGATGTCACGCCTGATCGGGTTCGGGAGGCTCTGGATGAGGGTTTCATCTGTTTGGTCGCAGGTTTTCAGGGGGTTAACAAGGACACCCGGGACGTGACTACGCTCGGTCGCGGCGGTTCTGACACCACTGCGGTGGCTCTCGCTGCGGCCCTCAACGCTGATGTCTGTGAGATCTATTCAGACGTTGACGGGGTCTATACGGCTGATCCCCGTATCGTGAAGAATGCCCGCAAACTCGATCATCTGTGTTTTGAGGAGATGCTTGAACTCGCGGCGGTCGGGTCGAAGATCCTGGTGCTGCGCAGTGTTGAGTACGCTCGTGCATTCGGCGTCCCGATCCGGGTACGCTCGTCCTACAGCAACGATCCCGGCACTCTCGTGACCGGTTCAATGGAGGATATTCCCGTGGAAGAAGCAGTTCTCACCGGCGTCGCAACCGATCTTTCCGAAGCTAAGGTCACCGTCCTCGGAATCCCCGATTCGCCAGGCGAAGCAGCCCGAGTATTCCGCGTGCTCGCCGACGCCGAAATCAACATCGACATGGTCTTGCAGAATATCTCGTCTCTGGAGGACAACCGCACCGACATCACATTCACCTGCCCACGATCCGATGGGCCGCGCGCGGTGGAACTGCTGAAGAAGCTGCAGGCGGAGGATGCCTGCGAGAATGTCCTGTACGACGATCAGATCGGCAAAGTCTCCCTCGTCGGTGCGGGAATGAAGTCCCACCCTGGGGTCACTGCCGTATTCTGTGAGGCACTGCGCGACGCGGGCGTCAACCTTGAACTGATCTCGACGTCGGAGATCCGGATCTCGGTGCTTATCCGGGAAACTGACGTGGAGGCTGCTGCCCGTGCACTCCACGATGCTTTCGAACTGGGCGGCGATACCGAAGCTACCGTCTACGCCGGTTCCGGGCGTTAGTTATCTTCACCACTTGACCGGCATTGAGTGCCTTCGGCCGGTTGTTCCCATGTAAAAACAAGGAGTTCTGATTCCATGACCACCCTAGCCGTCGTTGGCGCCACCGGACAGGTTGGCCGCGTCATGCGGGCCATCCTTGAAGAACGTAATTTTCCGTTGGACGGTATTCGTTTCTTCGCGTCCTCCCGTTCCGCGGGCACTGTCCTCCCGTTCCGTGGAAAAGACATCAAGGTGGAGGACCTCGCAGAGGTAACTGAGGAATCGCTGAAGGGCATTGACATCGCGCTGTTCTCGGCCGGGGGGTCGACCTCGAAGAAGTATGCCCCCGTGTTTGCTGCTGCTGGAGCTACGGTCGTGGATAATTCCTCGGCCTGGCGCAAGGATGACGAAGTACCGCTGATCGTCTCTGAGGTGAATCCGGAAGCCCAGGACGGATTGGTTAAGGGCATTATCGCGAACCCCAACTGCACAACCATGGCTGCGATGCCGGTTCTCAAGCCATTGCACGACGCTGCGGGACTCGTTCGCTTGCATGTGTCCTCCTATCAGGCTGTCTCCGGATCGGGTCTAGCCGGCGTGGAGGCGCTCGCGGATCAGACCGCAGCCGTCGGGGCCCGGGCTACCTCCCTGGCGCTGGACCCTGGAGCTGTGGCGCCTGCCGACACCACGCCCTATGTTGCTCCGATCGCGTTCAACGTCGTTCCTCTGGCGGGGAACCTCGTCGAGGATGGCTCGGAGGAAACCGATGAGGAGCAAAAGTTACGCAACGAGTCCCGAAAGATTCTGGGTATCCCGGATCTTAAGGTGGCGGGAACCTGTGTACGGGTACCTGTGTTCACTGGTCACACCCTGACGATTCACGCTGAGTTTGATCGGCCCATAACGCCTGCGGAGGCGACGGACCTGCTCAAGGATGCGCCCGGGGTAACGGTTGTTGATGTACCTACGCCCCTGGCAGCGACGGGTGGTGACGACTCTCTGGTCGGTCGTATACGACAGGATCAGAGCATCGACGGAGACAGGGGACTAGTCCTGGTTGTCTCCGGGGATAATCTTCGTAAGGGCGCGGCATTGAACACGGTTCAGATCGCGGAACTGCTGGTCAAAAAATAATTAGAAATAAGATAAAGCGGCCCCTGCTTCAATTGAAGCAGGGGCCGCTTTAGTATTTTGTTTGCTAACAAATCTAATTCTCAAAAAAAACTGAGGTTACGGTGAAAAATACGGACTTTGATGTAACGGATGAAGGTGTTGGTGAGATCTAAGGGGTAGAACGGTTGAGTCTTGCTGAGACGGTCGAGCTCCTGGCTTGATGCATGGTTTTCCCTGGTAATTTTTAACGTGGTGCAGCCCGCCCGTTCTATTGCTGGGCACTAATTTAGGTCAGCCTACCCCAACTTTTTCTGGACGCTGTCCGGGAGGAGCAAATTTAGTGTTTTCTTGTTTTCTGTCAAGATGGATGGTAGGTTGGAGTGGAAAGAGGACTGAGTTGGACGCAGGATCAGACTAACTACATGCATGTGTCGTGAATGAATGGCACCAAACCAATTACCTTATGGGTACGTTTTCTTTCCGTGAGGATCGAAGCTGCCTGAGTGAAACCGTACCGTCATATTAAGTCGACGGACATGTCGAAAGGCACCAGAACTTTGAGTGAACTACTGAACCGCAACTTTTTTGCGGGTGGCGTCGCCGTCACGATAAAACACGTACTGGCCCTGATTTCGGTTGTGGCATTGCTGGTTGCCGTCATTTCAATCCAGGTATCCGACCATGCCTTCGCGGAGGAAACGGACAATAAGCTTGTCGGCGATACTCCTGTAGTCACTGATACCAATGAGGGCTTTCCATCCCTAACCCTCGAAGGGACCTCACAGTCGCCGGAGGCGGACAAGTCCGAAGAGGGGAATGTGCCCTCTCGGGCGGGAAATGCTGAACAGGTTACGGAACCTAACCGTTTATCCGTTCCGCTCCCCGTCGAATACGAGGAAGCATTGGCTAATTGGCCGGCGGATGAAGCTGATGAGTTTCGACGTTATTACCGTGACCACCCAAACGAGCTTGAACTCATCGATGTAGCCCGGTTGCGTCGTGATGAGGCTAGTCCGATACAAGATCATAATTTTAGGTTATCGCGACGCAGCCAAAATCCCGGGGCAGATCCTTCGAAAGAATGTGGATTGAACGTCGCTATCGTCATAGATGTTTCATCGAGTGTGAACGAAGGTGATCCGAATGGCATAAATAAAATAAAGAAAGCTACAAAAGGTGCTATCGATCAGCTTTCGGGCAATGGAACGAAGCTAGGTCTATACAACTTTGCAAATAATGCGAACATGATTCCCGAAGCTCAGTTCGGGCCAAAAATTCTCACGCCTGATAATGCGACTCAGGCGAAAAAGGCCGTAGACAATCTGCGAACCAATAGTACTTTTAATGAGACTAATTGGGAAGATGCCTTAAAGCAGGTTCGGGGAAAAGGCTATGATTCAGTTATTTTTATCACTGATGGTGTAACCAATAAGCCCGGTAATGCAGCAGGCGGAGCACAGTCTAATACTTATTCCCTGTTGAAGGCACAAGAACAAGCTGATGCACTCGCCGACGAGGGTGCCAACGTTATCCCAATTTTTATTGGAGAAAATAAAAGGAAGCCTGTATGGGTTCCGGGTTGTAAAAGCGGTAACAGCCAAGGAACATGTAATACGCTTAACTGGCAAGCAAAAGAAGGTTTTTACTTCTTGGCTCCTGAGAACCGTCCGCGTGGTGTCGACTATGAGAATGTTGCTGAAAACGGCGGCACTGTTCCCAGCTCGGAAGTGACATGTCACGATATACGGACGTTCACATACAACAAGGATGGGATTAACCTCGGAACTGTTTATGCACAAAAAGGATGCTATAGGGGAACGAATAATTTTGTCTACACTATTGCCCGGGCTACGCCTGAAATGATGGCAGGCAGCTTGTCACAAGATGGTCGTGCAGACGTTCTCGATAACTTTGATCAACTAACGCAAGAGCTCAAAGAAAAAACTGCCGGTTGTGCGTCCGTGGCACCAGACGTTCAGTTTAGAAAGCTTATTCGAGCAGGTTTTGACGGTTCCCAATCGGCTGATGCCAACACGAAAGAGGGAGCATTAGACCTTGGCAATGACAATAACTATGGTTCTTTCAATGTTGAATTTGAGGTAACCAATGTCGGAAATAGCCCAGTTACTTATCTCGAACTGACAGATCGTCAACTTGAAGTAGAGAACAGTCAAGCTCCGGAATCGCTCCGAGGACTACGCTGCGGTGATCACAAAATCGTCCTGAGCGAAAATGACACTAAAGCGACCGTAACCTTAACTAACCCGCTTACCAATGGAAATTCTTTGACCTGTACGATCCAGCGGGATATAGCGGAATCAAACTTCCATAACCCCGAAAATCCAATTGCGGTGGATAAGTATTACGGAAATGAAGCAACTCTTGTTGCGAAAGTTGATCGCAATGCAAAAGACGCCACAACGAAAAAGGATCAAGCATGGGCAAAAGCACAAGCTAATCTAACATTGTTTAAATCCTACATCGGCGGTGTCCCCAGGACTGTGACCGGGGAAATTGGTCAGCAGATTCGGGCAAATTATAATATTGTCCTAACTAATGATGGATATGTGGATGGGACATTCCCCTCCCTTATTGATACGCCGATGCCTGCCGCTTCCGGCCCTAATAGGGAACGCCCTTCACTGAAAATTATAGGAGTCAAAGCCTATAATCGGGACATCACGAATGTAGGTAGCTTAACGGCCCAAAATGAATTAATCGCCGGTGATGGTGTCGCGACTCTTAGTGAGGAAAGACCGGGTACTTGGAAACTCGATTCATCTCAAATGGAGATTCTTAAAGCGCGGCATAAGGGCAACTTCAGACTAGAAGTTACTTATGAAGTCACGGAGATTCTAAGTGGCGATGACGAGGATAACTACAGGTGCGAAGCTGTCCGAGGCGAAAGAAATCGTGGTCGTGGTCTTTATAATTCCATTGACATAGTTCAGTCAGATGGTGTTCCTAACGTCAAAGGCTCAACGCGTAATGTTTGTTATTCACTGTTGAAGGCGGACGTGGGTGTAACAAAAAAAATCAACGATCAGGGAGAGAAAGTAAACCCTAACGACGATTACCAAAAGCAAAAAGCCAATAAAACTATTAATTTGGAGCCAGGCGAGACAGAGTTCAATGTGTCTTACGTTATCCAAAATAATAGTAAAACAGGCCCCAAGAATGTTGCGTCAAATAATGGCGACTTCCCTTCTTCAGACTTGGTTTCGGTGAAGCTTGTGGATACTGCGCTCGATGAAAGTGGTAACCCTACGTTGAGCAAGGTTCCCGTAAAAGGCTTGAGCTGTAATGGTCAGGAGTCCGGCAACTATAATCCGGAAACCGGAGTTTATACCTTTAATCCAGCAATTCCGGCCGGCTCTGAAGTGACTTGTACCGGAAAAGTTATTGTCGCCGAGCTCAGCGCGAATGACATTCATGATGGTGTTCATGGGGACGAAATCAAAGTCACTCCTACCTATAGGGTCCAAAGAGACCAGAACGTACCTGATTCCGATGGCACGACCACAGATACTGCTGAAGGACCTGCGGTGACTGACAAGGCGTGGGTCGGGTTCCCTGCCCCAGCTACTTTCTCACTGAGTAAAACTCCTTTAGAGCTGTCCCGGGTGGTCGATGGTTCAGATAATCAGCAGATTCCCGCACGTTATTCCGTCAGTGTCCGAAACGAATCAAAAGTCTCGGGGACACCGGGATCGATTATCGAGAATCCCACTCCACTCGCTGGATTCCGTGTGGTCAGCATCAAGGCAACAAACTCCGGTGGAAGTACGAAGCTTTTGAATACTGACGAGCCCGTAAAGTTAGAAAAAGTAACAACTGCTGACAATGATAGCCTATATAAATTGGACGCCCGCCATTTTAATAAGCTATCGGGTAACGATGATCGATGGGGTTCCGAATCTTCGATAAATATTGAAGTACTCTACGAAGTCGAAGACCCTAGCGTGATCCAAGCAGATTCGACGGAATTGGAGTGCTCTGACCCTAATCGGCCCGGTATGGGTCTCCATAACGAGGTCTATTTTGAAGAAGATGAAGAAAACTCCGACGATGCTTGTATAAGTCTGATGGTGCCCAAAGTTGAGGTCGAAAAAAGGATCAATGGTGAAAGGGCTGTAAATAAGGACGAAGCAGCATTCATCTTCCCGGGGCAGGCGAACGTGCCGATTTCCTATACTGTGATAAACAGGGGGAAAGTGGAAATAACCGGTTTCTCCATCAGCGATCGGATTTTCAAAAACGGACAGGTTAGCGATTCTTTTCTTGAGATTCGCAACTTGAACTGTGAAGATAAGAGTGAGAATATTTACTATCAGAATTCTTCGGCGAGGATTATTCTGAAAGAACCCATGCAGCAGGGTGAATCTATTACCTGTAGCTGGGCGCAAGACAATGGTGAATATTTTGGGTATGACGACAACGGATACCACGCTAACCGAGCGAAAGTATCGGCGGAGTTTCAACAGAGTAATCAACAGGAATCTTCCACCCCGATTACCGATGAAGATGATGCCTGGGCCTATAAGGTTCCGGAAAATCAAGGTTCACTCCCCGATGCGGGGGGCTGGGGTGTCGCTCCATATTGGATCACTACACTTCTTCTGTTCGCCGGAGCACTACTGATTAACCGGCGGCAAAGAAAGGTTTAAAAACATGAACAAATACGGAAATTCAATACGGCAAAGAGCGGGACCCGCTCTGCGTCGAAAAACGTCAGACATCGGACTGGAAGATATGCGGTTCGGTTCTACGTTCACGGATTTCAAGCTTCAATCAAGTACATCCAGCCTTCGGGCAACCTCGCAAGAGGATTAGAAAGGTTCACACATGAGTACCAACACGCGCACTAAGCGCTTTGCCACCCACGCCACGATCGTCGCTTTGGCGTTCGCCACAGCCTCCATCGGTGCCCCCTCCACTTTTGCTGCTCAGAATGCTGGGGATGATGAGTCCAATACTCCGCAGGTTGCAAGTATCAACTCGAATGCCGACGTCTCGCTGACGATCAATAAGCGACTCAACGCTGATCGTTTCAACGAGCCGACCGGTAACGTGGACAACGATGTTGATGGTGATCAGCTCCAGGGCGTCAAGTACCGGGTTCAGAAAATCAACGCAGATATCACTACTGCAGAAGGCTTCAAGAAGGCGGCGGATATGACCCCCGCCGAGGCTGCGGATGCGGTCGGAGAATTCTCGGTAGAGAAGACGACGGATCAAGAGGGAAGTATCGTATTCTCAAATGACGATCTCAATGGTGTCGGTGCATACCTTGTCACCGAGACCGAGGCTCCTGAGGGAGTGGTGAAAGCCGATCCGTTCATCGTCTTCTTGCCGATGACGAATCCGGCGAATCTCAGTGAGTGGAACTACAATGTGGTTGCCTACCCCAAGAACACTCAGAACAAAAAGGTGACCAAGAAGATCATCGACGGCGAAGAGGCAAACGCCGGAGATATGGTCAAGTTTGAAATCAGCACGGAGCGCCCCTCCTTCAACCCCGACAAGTCGTATCTTTCGTACTTCAGCGTCGTGGACGAGCTTCCGGCAGTCTTCAAGTACGATGTTGATGGCGCGAATCAGGCGGTAGTCAAAATCGGCGAGACGCCTCTTGAAAAGGGAACCGACTACAATATCTTGGTGGAGCAAACCGAAGGCGGCCTTCAGAAAGTTTCGGTCGTTTTCACTAACGGTGGCCTGATTAAGCTCAAGAACGCAGGCGCGAAGAGCAAGGTATCTGTTGAACTTCCCGTCGAGGTCTTGAGCAACAAAGAGAGCGGAAGTACCGACGGTAAGGGCGATAACACCGGTACGGTAATTTTCAAAATCAACAAAAAGTCCACGCCCGGTGGTTCGGTGGATACCGACGATCCCGAGAACCCTGAAAATAATCCGGGAGATACCCCGGATGAGCCGGAAAACCCCAACGTAGTCCCCAGTGATCCGGTTACGTCGCGTTGGGCGGATATCCAGATCAACAAGGTGTCCGACGGGAACAAAGAGAAGCTCCAAGGGGCTGTATTCGAACTCTTCCGTTGTACGGATAAGAATACCTTCACTTCGGATAAGCTGACCGTTAATGGTCAGAACTCCTGGACTACGGCCGGCGAAGAGGGTACTGTCACCATCAGCTCCGTGAGGGTACCGGATGCGGGCGAGTACAAGTACTGCCTCAAGGAGATCACGGCCCCGTCCGGATATGAACTGTTGGTCGAGCCCGTGGTTGTGGATGTCACTACAGTCGCGGAAAATGCAAATACCGTCGAGAAAGAGGTAACCAACATCAAGTCGACTTCGTCGAAGCTGCCTGAGACTGGTGGAGTTGGCGTCGGTCTTCTGATGGCATTGGGTGCTTCGATTCTTGGTGCTGGTGCATTCGCTGCAAAGCGTGCATCCCGTAAAACCCAGTAATTGGGTGATCTGAGCCTTGACCACTCTACCTGAGAGATCAAGGTCCCCTAAATCGGTCAAATAAGTCCGATTTTGGGGAGCACCAGCGGGGAGTGCCTCTTCCCCGCCCCTTTTCGCAAGATTTTTACCGCTACGGAGTAGATAATGGTCCATGATGTACTAACCGAGGTTCCTTCCGGGGCTTTGCGGAACGAAAAAAAATACAGTGTAAGGGCCATAATTCTTCCGGCACTTTTGATTTTCGTTGGTATAGCTGTTCTTATCTACCCAGTAGTCTCAACACAATGGAATAATTACCGCCAGGCAGAAGTCGCCGAGCGCTACGCCGAGGTCATTCAGCAGGAAGATCCCGTTTTCCTGAGTGAGCAAGTCGAACGGGCTCGGCAGTATAATTCGGACCATATCGGCGCGCCTATATTGGATCCCTGGTTAAGTAGGGTCAGTAAAGATAATATTGCTTATCAGGAGTATCTGGGCCAACTAAATAACAACTACGCAATGGCGCAGATTATTATACCAAAAGCCGAAGTTAACCTCCCTATTTATCACGGTTCAGATGAACATACTTTGCAAAAGGGTATCGGCCATCTATTCGGCACGGCATTGCCGGTTGGTGGAATAGGTACACACGCAGTTCTTACAGGGCATACCGGCCTAACGAACGCAACCCTCTTTGATAATCTTCCACGACTAAGAGAGGGGGATGCGTTTTACATCAATACGTTCGGTGAAAAAATGAAGTACCAAGTTGATCAGATTAAAGTCGTGCTCCCGGAGGAATCCGATGATCTTCGTGCTATTCCCGACCGTGATCTCGTCACTCTGATAACCTGTACACCTTACGGTATTAACTCTCACCGCCTCTTGGTGCGTGGAACTCGTGTACCCCTTGACCCTGCCGAAGAAGAAGCCGCTTTTAAAGAAACGGGCGGAGTGGTCTGGCAGTGGTGGATGATTGCGGCAATCGCAGCGGCCTTACTGGCTCTCATCTTCCTGGTTTGGTGGCTTTTCCGAGCACTTGCTGGTTCAAAAAAACGCTCTCGCGGACGCCATGCCGCGCCGAATAACGATATACAGAATCGGTGATACCTGTGAAAAGTAGAATTTCAATAAAGAAGACGCTGGGCGCTATGATTATTGCTTCTGCGCTGAGTGTAAATTTGGTTCCTCTTGCCGGAGCGGCGGTAGTGACTGGAAATGTTGGTAATCTCACGGCGGAATCTATACAGGTTGGACGGACCGTCAAGCTTACCCTGCATAAAGAACCAGCTAACCCCTATGATGATATCCCGCCAGGGGAATTGCCGCCCGGAGATGTTCGCGGAGCAACCTTTACGTTAGAACGTCTTGGTGGTTACGATCTAAGCGATCCGGAAGTTTGGAAATCCTTTAATGAGCTCAACATTTCGGATACAAAAAACTCGGAGGTTTTAGATACTTTCAACGCAGTAACCAACAGTGAAGGTAACGCTGTCTTCCAGGAATTGCCGATGGGCCTCTACCGCGTCTCTGAGACTCCACCTGACGAACCTGCTAAAAACTTTAGAATCTCAGCACCGTTTTTGATATCTCTGCCAGTTGGTGATGAAACCGGAAGCTCATGGGCTTATGACGTTTCTGTAACGCCGAAAATTAAACCACGGGACGAGGTGCCTGGTTCGTCGGGCGGATCGGGCGGTGTGATCCCGGTACCTATTCCAATTCCTGTTCCTGGAAAGACCCCTGGTTCTAGTGAAGTGCCCCACGGTCCCGGCATGGATACGACTCCTAAGCCACGGCTACCTGAAATGCAGGAAGAACAACAAACTTCGACGAAGGGTATTCTGGAATACCTGCCGAACACCGGTGCTAATGTCATTGGACTGTATGTGATAGGTCTGGTGTTGACTGCGCTTGGATTTGTTATTCTTAGACGCAGAAAGCGGTCAGGACATTAGGCTTTTCGTAGTTGAAGCTCGGCCCGTTCCCGCGACCAAATCGTGGGTAACGGGCCATTTTCTTATTCCGTTGGTTGGGGATAGTGAAAATGAGCATTAATTCAAGTTTAAGTTTTATAGTCTCGTCTATATGTGGCGCTATATCGATTGCTTCGACGGGCGGTGGAATTTAATTGACGGATTGAGGTCAATGGGGTCTTTTTTCATTTTGAGCGATAATAAAATTAGGGATCAGGGTTAGTTTTAAAAATAATTAGATAAGGTTAAATTCATTTTGATCCCTTTGTCTTTGGCTGGTTGTTAACTTGCTCGACATTGTTGCTTGGTCCGGTTTTTTTGGTGATTTCTGCCCTGGCTCGAGCTACTCTTGATCGAATTGTCCCGGTTCGTACATTTGCAATCTTTGCGGCCTCCTTGTAGCTATAGCCTAAAATTTGTGTCAAGATAAGCGCTTCCCGCTGGTCATTGGTTAATGTATCGAGGACGATTCGTATGTCGACCCACTCCGCCCACGAATCCGATGTAGCCGACGATGCTGCTGCATCCTCATACTCCACCACCGATTTCCGTGGGCGTGCCATGTCGTGGCGAATATTGTCCACCCAGACTCTGCGTGCCAGTGACAGTATCCATGTCCGGGCTGATGATCGTGCGGCGAACCGTGGGAGAGCGCTCATCACGCGGAGGTACGTTTCCTGGGTCAGATCATCCGCGATATCACGGTCGCCGAGATGTGCCAATAGGCGCCATACATCGCCCTGCGTGGCGGCGACGAACTCTGCGAGGGCGTCACGGTCGCCCCGTCCAGCTTTGAGGGCCAGTGCGGTGACGCGCGCATCAACCTGTGCCCGCTCGCTCTCACCAGGTGACTTCACCTCAAGAAATATACCAGCGTGACCGGGGGTCCGGGGTTGCGAGATGGTTTGTTCCTGCGCCTTTTGGGTAGGGGGTGGGCAGTGTATCCGTCGAAAGTTGGTATTTTTCTGCGCCGCTGGCATCCCATGATTGAATGGCATAGACTTTGAGTCACCGGCAACCGATAAGTAAAACTTAGGGTTGCTTCACCTTTACCTCACCCAGCCCGTTCGAGGAGATTCACCTGCATGACCAATCAGAATAAAACCCCCCGCACTCCGAGCGTCGACGATATCGTCGCCGCCGGCCAGTGCCCTGTTGCCCACGGTTCCACCACCAGCCTTGCCGGAGCTCCGGTTCCGAGCGAGAACCACTCGGTCACCCAGGGGCAGCAGGGAAGCGTCGACCTGCGCGACTTCCACCTCATCGAGAAGCTCGCCCACTTCAACCGTGAGCGTGTCCCGGAGCGCGTCGTCCATGCCAAGGGATCCGGTGCGTTCGGTGAACTGACCGTCACCGAGGACGTATCTAAGTACACCTGCGCCGCACTGTTCCAGCCGGGCACCGTCACCCCGATGCTCGCGCGTTTTTCCACCGTTGCCGGTGAGCAGGGTTCCGCTGACACGTTGCGTGACGTGCGCGGTTTCTCCCTGAAGTTCTACACCACTGAGGGTAACTACGATCTCGTCGGTAACAACACCCCGATCTTCTTCATCCGTGACGGCATCAAGTTCCCGGATTTCATCCATTCGCAGAAGCGTATGCCCGGCACTGGTCTCCAGGACTGGAACATGCGGTGGGATTTCTGGTCCCGTACCCCCGAGTCCTCCCACCAGGTGACCTACCTCCTCGGTGATCGCGGTATCCCGAAGAGCTTCCGGCACATGGACGGATTTGGCTCACACACCTACCAGTGGGTCAATGAAGCGGGCGAGCGTTTCTGGGTCAAGTACCATTTCAAGACCCGTCAGGGCTGGGAGACCCTCACTGACGCGGAGGCCGCTGAGGTCGTGGCAGCGAATCCCGACGCTGACCGCCAGGACCTCTACGAGGCCATCGAGCGCGGCGACTTCCCCACCTGGGATGTCAAGGTGCAGATCATGCCCGTCGACGAGGCAGAAGGCTACCGCTACAACCCCTTTGACCTGACGAAGACCTGGTCGCAGAAGGATTACCCGCTGATCCACGTCGGTCACTTCACCCTGAACCGTAACCCGCGTAACTTCTTCGCGCAGGTTGAGCAGGCTACCTTCGCTCCGTCGAACCTGGTGCGCGGCATCGGTTTCTCTCCGGACAAGATGCTCATCGCCCGTGGTTTCGCTTACGCTGACGCCCACCGCTACCGCGTCGGGGCGAACAGTGAGCAGCTTCCGGTCAACCGCCCGGTCTGCCCGGTCAACAGCTACTCGCAGGATGGCTCGATGACCTACCAGTTCTCCGCCCCGGAGCAGCCGGTCTACACTCCGAACCAGACTCAGCGTGAGGGTGGTTATCTGGATGACGGTCAGACCTCTGGTTCCGGTGTTACCGTCGGTATCGCCGGTGACCTGGGTCTGTGGGACACCCATGGCACGGACTTCACTCGTGGTGCCTACGTGCAGCACGCCGAGGACGGTGACTTCGTCCAGGCCGGAATCCTTGTCCGTGAGGTTCTGGATGATGCGGCCCGTGAGCGTCTCGCCGGAAACATCGCGCGCACCATGGATGGCCTGACCAGTGAGGTCGAGAAGAACGTCTACCAGTACTGGACCAACGTTGACGAGTGGTTGGGGAACCGCGTCCGTGAGCTCCGCTCCGACGCTGCCAAGTAGTTAGTTTCACACCACCCAAAGCCCCACGGACACTGTTCGTGGGGCTTTGTCGTGTCCTTCGGAGAATAAGAGCTTCACATGTGGGAATGTGGACGCGTCATCTAGTGTTGAATGGAATATGCCCACGCAGAAGAACAATCCCAGAAAGTCCATCTATATTGCAGTGGTCGCTGCGATCCTGATCATCGTTATCGGTGTCGTACTCGCGCTCACGCAGCCGTGGCGGGCCTTCACCTCATCCACCGTCGACGAAGCTTTCCCTTCGGTAGCCCCCGTATCTGACTCTGGTAAAGAGCCGCCGACACACAATCCCGAAGCCACCGTAGGCAGTGATGAAACCGTAGCTCCTGTGGCGCCCATCGAAATCAAGGGAGGACAGTTCATCTCTCTCGACCATGACACCTCCGGTACCGCATTCATCGCTGAGCTACCTGACGGTTCTCGCGTCCTTAGATTGGAGAACCTCGCCAGCCTCGACGGTCCGGACCTGAAGGTCGTACTCACATCTCAGACCGGAAACTACGCTGACCTCGACGCCTCCAGCTACACCAGTCTCGGTGCGCTCAAGGCGACCCACGGCAACCAGAACTACACCATCCCGCAGGATGTTGATCTTGCCGACGTCAACAGTGTGGTCATCTGGTGCGAACGCTTCACCTCCCCCTTCGGTGCAGCAGAACTCACCGCCTCCTGATTCTGCCCCCAACACGTGAACTCCCCCACCAGACACGGCCGGTGGGGGAGTTCACGTCGTTTTAGCGTGTGGAGGTGGTGTTCCCGTCCGTGACGTCCGTGGAAGCCGGAGGGCTGCCGCTGCACACGGAGTCGACGGTGATCACGTCGGGTTTCTCGAACGCGTAGATGGACCGGCCGAGATAGTAGGTGGAAATGTTGGAGATGACGAGGAGTGCGGTGATGGCGATGCACGCACGGACGAGATCAGCGGCGCTGAACCCGGCAGTGGAAAAATCATGGAGCAGATGTGCGGCGAGGATCAGTGGGATCGCCACACCGATCGTCGGTCCCAGCAGATTCGCCCGGGACAACGCATCCGGTGATCGCCAGAGGGCAGCCGCGGTCACCAACGTCATGGAGGCGGCGAACAACAGGGTCAGACTGATAATGATCTCTATAACGGTCACTAGCGGCGTCCCTTCGACAGAATCCGGGCAAGGGAGATGGTGGTCAACAGTCCGAGCAAGCCTGCGAGCAGTGGAATCTCGTAGGAAATCGATGTCGGATTGACAAATGTCCACGTCACGAACGCGGCGATCATGGTGTAGAAGACCTTGTCCGCGAGGACGATCCGTGTGGTGTCCTCACGATGCTTCAGCAGCAGCACCAGGCTCGCCAGCAGAGCCAGCGTCATCATCACGATGGATACCGCGACGACGATGGTCAGAGCGCTCATCACTTCCCCTCTCCGGTACCCTGTCCAGGCGCACCATGATCAATCCCTCGGACGGAGGGAACCATGCGTTCCTCCATGTCAGCCAGACCCTTGAACACCTCCATGGCATCGGCCCCGTACACGGCCTGCACGAGAAGAATCTCCGGGCCGTTCTCATCCCCACCGTCGAGCCCCGCCGGACGCAGACCCAGTGCCAGAGTGCCGGGCGTCATCGTGATGCAGGTCGAGAACGCGGCGATCTGCCAGTCCTTGGTCACCCGCAGCGGATAAGCCACCACGATCGGGTGCATCAATGAGTGGCGGCGCACCACGTCACGGGCGACGGTGAACGCGCCAGCGAACACCTGGCCGATGAGCCAGACACCGAATCGGATCACATGGAACATCAGTGGCTCTCCTCTGCCGTATCAGCCCCAAGAACGGGCGAGTCCTCCGGGACAACACCGATGGCGGAAGGTACATCGCCGAGTACAGCGTGCTGGTAGCCATCGACATCGAGAAGCCCCTCTGCCGCAGTGGTCGTCACCGAAGTCAAGACCCCGGCACCAACGAACATCGCCACACTCAGAACAGCGAGCGCCGCACCCGGGGCGAGTTTGGATCCGGACACCAGAAGCGTGGCGGGGAAATCCTTCTCCTTCATGTCCTTGCCCCAGAACACACTGCGCCACAGGCGGAGCATGGACAACAGTGCACCGAAACTCGCCAGCAGAATAGCGGCGATGACGAGCCACGCCTGGACATCCCCGGCGCGGGCGACAGCCAGAGTGACATACAGTTTGCCCCACACACCTGAAAACGGTGGGAAACCGATGACGGAGAATGCGCCCATCACGAACACCGCGGATACGAGCGGTTCACGACGCATCAGACCCGACAACCGGGTCAGCATGCCCGTGCCGTAGGTCTCCTCCACGGCTCCGACCGTGAGAACGAGGGAACCGACCGTCACCATGTGGTGCAGAGCGTAGAGGATGCCGGCGGCGAGTGCCCGAACCGGATCGAGCGCCGCAAACGCCAGTACAACCAGGATAAACGGCATGCCGTTGACCATCTGGTAGGCGATGACCCGGCGCATGGTGTGCTCGGCGAGGCCCGCGAAACCACCCACCAGCATTGAGACGACGCAGACGATGGCGATCAGCCACGACCAGCGGGCATCAAGGTCGAAGACGACCGTGTAGATCCGGAATAGCGCATACACCGCAACCTTCGTGTGCAGCCCCGAGAACAGTCCCATCACCGATGGTGAGGTACCCGGATAGGTTCGGGGTAGCCAGGTATGCACGGGGAAGACACCGGCCTTCACGCACAGCGCGATCACCACGACGCCCATCGCCACGGTGAGTGGACCGTTTCCCGCGGCAGCCCCCGCGAGTGCAGCCATGTTCACCGTACCGGCGACCCCGTACACCAGGGCGACACCGATGAGCAGAACCGTCGAGGTGGTCAGGTTGACCAGTACGAACATCCGACCACCGGCGAGCCGGGACCAGGTTCCCGTCATGGCGATCAGGCCGTAGGAGGGAAGCAGCATGACCTCGATGAACACAAAGAGGTTGAACAGGTCGGCGGTGAGCAGAGCACCATTGACACCCGCTGTGAGCATCAGGGCGAGGGCCGGGTAGAACCGGGCGCGTGTCTCACCGGCAACCAGAGCGAACAGATTGGAAGCAAGGGCGACCACGCAGGTGGTCAGAATCATCACTGCCGAGAATGGGTCGGCGGCGAAGGGAATTGCTATACCACCCGCATAGAGACCGACCGAGTGCGCGACCGTGCCTTGCGCCTCCGTGTGCCCGAACAACCATCCACCGGCGATGACCCCCGCACCGGGGACCGCCACCATCATGGAATCACGGACGACCCGCCACGGCGTGATCACAGCGAGAGCGGTAGCCACCAATGGGACAGCGACGAAAAGGGGGAGAACCCAGGAAAGATCAGTGTTCACGGTTTACTTCTCCTCCTTGGCCAGCCGGTCGGCGACACGGGCCGCACGGTGGGAACCGGGGCGAACTGGTGCGGCCGTCCGGCCACGGGTCTCCAGCGGTGACTCCTCATCAGGATCTTCCGCGGAACGGGTGTCATCCGAGCGTCCCAGCGCGGCCAGTGCGAGCATGAACGCGGTGGTCGCCATGGTGATGACGATGGCGGTCAACACGAATGCCTGCGGCAGCGGATCCGCCGCCTCATCAAGGGGGGTGCGTCCACCGAACGGCTCACCACGCCAGGCGTTGACGCCGGTGGCGAGGATGATGAGATTCGCGGCATGGCTCACGAGGCCCATGCCGAACACGATGCGCACCATACCCCGCTGCATGATCAGGTAGACGCCGCCGCCGAGCAGGAACGCGATGGTCAGTGCGAGAATCACTGTTTGTCTCCCTTCTGCTCGTCGGTGGTCCCGGAGGATCGGTGGTCCCGGTCGGTGCCGTGTTCTGCACCGACCGGGATGGTTTTCGACCCGCTCGACCTCCGTGGTTGTTGTGGGGCGTCGAGCCGTGATTCGGGACTGACATCGGGGGTCGTGGACAGGGGATGATCGCCGCCTCTATGGAACGGCAGAAGTTTCTTGTCGGCACCGGGGCGCAGGTATCCGCCGAGCGCGTTGATCGCGAGGGTGAGCATACCCAGCACCGCCAGGAACACGCCGACATCGAAGATCATCGATGTACTCACATGCTCCGGGCCTATGTGGCCGTGCAGGGGATAGAGGAATGACCCCTCGAAGAACCCGAGGAAACCGGAGCCGACGGCGGTGAGAATCCCGATACCGGTCAACAGATATGGGGTGTTCGGGCGAACAACAGGCTTGTCGGTGCCGTAGGCCAGATAAACGACCATGATCGCCCCTCCTGCCACCAGTGCGGCAATGAAGCCTCCTCCGGGGGAATTGTGTCCGCGCATGAAAATGAGGAACGAGAGGACACCGAGAACCGGGAGGAGATACTTCCGCACCTGCTCCAAAGGGACAACGTTGCGTGCTGGTGCGGCGAGGAACAACGGTTGGGTTCCATGCTGGAAAGGGTGCCTGGGTATAGAGCCGACGACTGCGGCGATGACGACGCCCGCCATGCCCAGCACCGCCAACTCGCCCAGGGTATCGAAAGCACGGAACTCGACGAGGATCGTGTTGACGATGTTGTCGCCCCCGGTGATCCCCGGTCCTTCATTCAGGTAGTACAGGCCAATATCCGACCGGGGATGCCTGCCGAGCAACCCCATCACGGCGGCGAACGCCGCAGTACCGGTAGCGACCCCGAGCACCGCAGCCGAGGTGCGGCGCTTCCCTGACGTGGCATGGAACTCCTCCGGCTGCTGCCGGATGACCATCATGACGATGACGACGATGAGCGTCTCAACGAGGAACTGCGTTAGCGCAACGTCCGGGGCGCCGAGCACCAGAACCTGCAGTGTCACACCAACACCGGTGGTGCCGAGGAGCACCGCGCCGGAGAGGCGGGTGCGTGCACGGGTAAGACCAAACACCGACACCACCACGATGAGCAGAGGAAGTAGGTCGATGGGGCGATCAATGCCGTCGATCCGCGGCGCGGGAGTAACCCCGTCGATACCCGGCGTGGCCAGTACCACCGTGGCGAAACCAAGGAGCACTAGCAGTGGGAACAGTAGATGCCGGGCAGGGGAGTACGAATCCGCCATGCTGCCCGCAGTTCTTCCCCAGCGACCGCACAGCTCCACGACACGGCGCAGCACGATGTTTCCGGTGAACGGCAACAGGGAACGACCGTCGAAAGCCGGGAGAATCCGTTTCCGTGCAACTACCCCGAGGACGCCGACAACCATGACTGCTACGGAGATTCCCAGCGGAACGGTCAAGCCGTGCCAGAGTCCGAGGTGCAGATGTGGTTCAGCGGTGATCGACCCGACGACGGCGTCCAACGGTGCGTCCAGAGAGGCCACGACGAACGCCAACGGGAGGGACACCAACCCGGGCAGAGCCGCAGGGAGCCACAACTGGGCCGGAGCCTCGTGGACCGAAGACATGTCGCGGGGGCCGTCGACGAAAGCACCCAGTACGAGCCGGGCAGAGTATGTGAATGTGAACACCGCACCCACCCCAGCCGCCCCGAGAAGTAGCCACACACCGGCGGCATCCAGGGGTGCCTCAGTGAACGCCTCCAGCATGCTCTCCTTGGAGATGAATCCCATCATCGGCGGCACCGCAGCCATGGATAGTGAACCGACGAGTACACCGGTGAACGTGAACGGCATCTTGTTCCACAGCGGGCCGAGACGACGCACGTCACGTGATCCGGCCTCGTGGTCCACCACGCCGATGAGCATGAACAAGGACGACTTGAACAGCGCGTGAGTCAGAGTGTGCAGTACTGCAGCAGCCAGTGCGAAGGGGGTGCCGATACCGATCGTGGCGACGATCCACCCCAGATGGGACACCGTTGAATAGGCCGTCAGTCGCTTCAGATCCGTTTTCTGGATGGCGAAGAGGGACGCCATCACGGCGGTGAACATACCGACGGTGATGAGCAGGAGGTTCCACACATGGTTGTCGTGCATCACGGTGGAGAACCGCAGCAGCAGGTAGATACCGGCCTTGACCACCGCCGCAGCGTGCAGGAACGCCGACACCGGAGTCGCTGCCGCCATTGCCTCCGGGAGCCAGAAATGGAAGGGGAACTGCGCGGACTTCGTGAATGCGGACACCGCGATCAGAACGCCCACCGTAGTACCCAACCGTGGATTCTCCGACCAGAATCCGGACGCGAGGATGAGGGAGAGATCCGTGGTGCCCGCCTGCGTCGCCGCTATGGTCAACGCCGCGAGCAACGTCAGGCCACCGGTGAACGTGAGGATCAGGGTACGCACCGAACCGGCCTCCCCGGCCGAGCCTGCCCGGGCGATGAGCAGGAAGGAACCGATGGACACCAGCTCCCAGGCGATGAACAGCAGGATCACGTCGTCCGAGAGTACGAGCAGCAGAACCGCAAGCATGAACGCCGACATGATGACGTAGAAACTGCCATTGGACTGCTTGTTGTGCAGATAGGACGCCGAATAAATGAAGACGACCGCGCCGATCACGAGAGCCAGGAGTGCGAAGAAGACACTCAGTGCATCCCCCCGTAACGCGAAGGTCGCGTGCTGGCCCGTGGCGATGAAATCACGCGCCCAGATGTGCCGGTAGGTGATCACCTCCCCGTCCATGAGCTGGGGGATATGCCGTGCCAGGAGTCCTGCGGCGAAGAGGAATACCGCCGCCAGTGGCCATCCGGCGCGGCGATCGAACACGCGGACAGCGAAGGGGGCGAGCCCGAGAACGGCCGCCGCCAACGCGAGGACGATGAACAGCGTCACTTGGGCATCACACCTGCGTTTCTGGATGAGAGTCGTGAGGAGATTCGTGTCATGCTGGAGTCAGACATACCCTTGTAGACGATACCAGCCGGTCAGCACCGTCGGAGAGCCTGGTCGGAGGTCACGGGAATGCTGTCAGCCGTGGTCGTCGGGGAAGGTCATGCGCCGGGCAGAAACCCGAACGGACAACTGTCCGGTGCGCCGTGACATCCGGGCACCTGCGTTGACGATAGATTTCAAGGTATGAGACGAACCGGAATGACCGTCACCCGTGCCCTGCTGAGCCTGCTACTGCTCCTGCCGGTGGCTGCCGGAGCTGTGTACAGCACGGTAACGGATACGGATCTGACCACAGCGGGCAGCCCCAGACCCGATGACGGGAGGGAGAGTAACGGAACAGGGGTGGCAGTTTCTTCAGCCACGGGGAGCGCCGATCTTGTCGCAGTGCGCCGCGCGGCCGGTGAAGCGGATACACAGGCGGGTTTTCTCGTCACCGGTACGAGAGAGCTCACTGTCGGCGCGGGGGAACTCGCAGACGGAAGCAAACGACTCTCGGAGGGGGCCGCGAAAGCGGCTGAAGGGGCGCAGCAGCTCACCGACGGACTGGTCAAACTGCAGGCGGGTACCGGGCAGCTCGGGGTCGGTGCCACACAGGTCGCCGACGGAGTCGCCCGCGCCGTCGAACAGATAGAAGCGATGCCCCTTGCCCGAGATCAGCTCCTCGGAGTCCTCGATGAACTGGATGCCACCCTCGCCACATCGAAACACCCGGAATCGCCGCGACTGCGGATGGAACTGGTCAAGCTCCGGGTTGAGGTGGTCAATTTCCGCGTCGATCCGCAGATGCTCGGCCAGTTGAATGAACTGCGGAGTGGTTCTCGTCAGGTGGCTGAACAGCTCTCCACTCCGGGGCAGCCGTTTCACGACGGTGTCTACAGTGCGGTTACAGGTTCCCGGTCACTGAGTGATGGCCTCCACGAACTCGATGAAGGGAGCCGTGCTCTACAGAGCGGCGCCGACGAACTCCGGGCGGGTGCCGAACGCATCCGTACCATGGCGGAGGCGAACGAAAACAAGGTCAATGCGATCCATGCTGGACTGACATCCGGACGCACCGGTAGCCCCGGTAACTCCCCGACGGACGTCGGAAACAGCATTGACACAGGCATGAACCCGATGAACGCATTGTTCACCGCAATACTCGTGTGGCTTGCGGCGACCTGCCTGTGGCTGGTCGGCAAACCGGTGTCCCGGCGGGTGGGGAACAGTTCTGGTACCACCAGTGGAACAGCGTTCCGCGTGGTATTCAGCGCGCCGGTCACCGCGATTCTCGGTGTCGCTGTGACTGGCGCAGCCTTTGTGGCCACTGCGGCGCGCCCCTCAGACAGTGTTTTACTCGGTGCGGTGCTGCTCGTCGTCACTCTCACTGCGGTGGCGGGATCCATTCTCGGGCGGGCGCTGATGACTCTACTGGGGCCGATGACCGGCCGGATCGTCCTCATCACCGGGTTGGCGGCCCAGGTGGGCGTCCTCGGGCATGTCTGGTCGAACACCGTGAACGGTGCGGAGGTGTCGACCTTCTGGCGGGTGCTCACTGCTCTGACTCCGTCCGGATATCCGGCAGCCGCACTGAGCGAACTCGGTTCCGGGGCCGCAGGACCCGTGCTGTGGGTGACTGTCGCTGTACTCGGTGCCCTCGTGGTCTTCGGGGCTGTCATCATCGCGAGAATCGGCCCCGTCGCGGACACGGCCCCCGAATCTGCCCCGGGGTCGGGGGTGCCGGAGGGATGCGCTGGGCTGGTCCCCTCCGAAGAGCAGGCCACCTCGTTCGGTACCACAGGTGGCTGATCGCCGTGCCAAGGCATGCACCGGATACGGTGGCGGGTGTAGCCGGGGAAAGAAAAACCTGTGGGCGGCGAACTGTTCAAGTTCGCCGCCCACAGGTGATGGTCGGGATAACAGGATTTGAACCTGCGACCTCCTCGTCCCGAACGAGGCACGCTACCAAGCTGCGCCATATCCCGGTGTGTAGAAACTATCTGCTACCCGGAACACTTTATCCTACGGTCGCGTTCCGGGCAAAACCGCAGATGGATGCTGGTTCACGGTCTGTGTCAGGGAAGCTCGGTGATGCGGAGGAGTGTTGCTGCGGGAGGGCAGAACAGCCGTATCGGAGCGTAGCGGGAGGTACCCAGCCCCTCGGATACGTGGAGGTACATCGGCCCGAACCTGCTGAGTCCCTTGGCGCGCTCGGGATTGATGCCGCAGTTGGTGACGATGGGGTGACCTCCGGGGAGGCAGATCTGGCCGCCGTGGGTATGACCGCACAGAGCGAGATGGTAGCCATCATCGGCGAAGCGCCGGAGAATTCGGGGTTCCGGGGCGTGTGACAGTGCGAGTGCGAGATCACAGTCCCGGTGTGGCGGACCCGCTATCGTGTCGTAATTGTCGAGATCGTGGTGCGGATCGTCGACACCTGCGGCGGCGATCCGCACATGCCCGGCCTTGAACTCTCTCCGGGCGTGGGTTGCGTCGAGCCATCCGTGTTCGATGAAGGCGGCACGCATTCCCCGCCACGGCAGTTCCACGTCACTGACCGGACGCCTCCGGTTGGCGAGGTAGCCGAGTGGGTTGACCGGGCGGGGGGCCCAGTAGTCGTTGCTCCCGAACACGAAAAGCCCGGGCCGCTCCATCAGCGGGCTGAGTGCCCGGAGCACGTCAGGAACGGATTTTGGGTCCCCGAGATTGTCCCCGGTGTTGACCACCAGGTCTGGATCCGTATCCACGAGGGTGTTCACCCATGCGCTTTTCGCCTCCTGGCCGGGGAGCATGTGTAAGTCGCTGATGTGCAGAATCCGGAAGTCACTGCCGCCGCGCAGTGTACCGGGCGGCAGTACCGGGACCGTGACCTCGTGGAGCCGGAAGTTCACCAGTTCCTGGGTTCCCCAGGCGGCGAGGGCGGCCCCACCCGCGGCGGCTGTACCAGCGGCGGTGAGGGTGTATCGGAGGATGAGGTTCGTGTTCAGTTGCACCCGTCCAGCGTATCGTGGACGGCATGAGTGAGTTGACTGATGCCGTCCGTGCAGACCTGACCGCAGCCATGAAGTCGCGTGATGAAGACACCAAGCGTACGTTGCGTAGTCTTCTCGCGGCGATCCAGACCGAGGCTGTCTCAGGTGCCAAACATGAGGTCGGGGACGAGGACGTTCTCCGGTTGATAGCCAGGGAGATCAAGAAGCGTCGCGAGTCCGCGGAGATCTACCGGGAGGCCGGGCGCACGGAACTCGCCGACGCAGAGGAGACCGAGGCCGAGATCCTGTCGCGCTACCAACCTGCGCAACTCGATGATTCGGAACTCACGAAGGTTGTTGACGCTGCCGTTGCAGAAGTCGAAGCAGGAACCGGGGTCCCGGTCACGATGAAACAGATGGGGCAGGTCATGAAAGCAGCCCAGGCTGCAGCGGCGGGACGAGCAGACGGGAAACGGCTCTCCGCTGCGGTCAGGGAGCGGCTGCAGCGGGCCTGACTACGTTCAGAATCCGTTTTCCCGGAGAAGATTGTTGAGTGCGTTCTGCAGGCTCTCCACGGTCTCCCCGGGATCGGGCGCTTGTCGACGGTCGCGTGGCTGGGACTCGGGCGCCGGAACCGAGGGGACGGAGACAGGGCGGGACCCATCGGATAGCTGCAGGATGACCTCGCCACCCTCGAACAGGGGTTCCTGTGCGGGAACCACGTTGACGGCACGCCCGAGCGGTATCCCATTTCCTGGTACATACTGCGTCCGGATTGCGTAGCCCTCGGCGGTGATCTTCTTCCGTGCGTCATCCTCACTCAGGCCGGATACCTGCGGGAGGTCGGCGACGGCGGTGCCTTGTCGGTAGCGGCCGTCGACCATGCCGAGTCCTCCGCCAGTTGCGGCGGGGATCTGGGAAGCCGCACTAAACCAGGTGCGGGCAGCCTCCATACCACCGTAAAGATCCCCGTTTGGGCACTGGCGTAGTGGGGAAGTACACAGTGGGGAGATCGTGGTTCCGTCGTTGTAGATGTAGGGTGCTGCGGCGAAACCACTGTTCAGTCCCATGAAGGCGGCGGACTGGTGAGATTCGGTCGTGCCGGTCTTCGCAGCAGTGGGCGCCGACCATCCAGCCGCCCGGGCGGCATCGGCCGCTGTACCAGAGATGACGTCCTGCGAGAGACCGTCCTCGAGTGCGTACGCGATGCCTTGGTCAAGGACGCGTTCGCACTCCGGTTGATCCAGAGCGATTTCTTTACCGTGACGGTCGGTGACGCGCACGATTGGGTTCGGCTCACACCAAACGCCGCCGGAGGCGATTGTCGCTGCGACATTGGACAGCTCGAGTGGGTTGACCGCGGTAGGGCCGAGAGTGAAGGAACCCAGGTTCTTGTCCTTCATGTACTCCGCGATGGAGGACTCACCATCGAAGCTCCCCGGGTCCGTGTAGTCCCGGAGACCCAGTTTCACCGCCATGTCGACGGTGGGTTTCACCCCAACCGTCTCAATGAGCTTCACGAACGTCGTGTTGGGGGAGTGGGCGAGTGCATCCTTGAGGGTCATCTTCGGTTTGTAAACCCCGGCGTTTTCGACGCAGTAGGTGTTCGGTGGGCAGTTCTGCGCACCACCGGTACCGAGATTCCTAGCTTCGTAGCGGGTGGGAACATCGAGGACCGTGTCCACGCCGATACCCTTTTCGAGTGCCGCAGCCGCAGTGAAGATCTTGAACACAGAGCCAGCACCGCTACCCACACGGGTCGAGGTCTGCGGGAGCACGGTCTCTCCGGCCTCCAGGTTCAGGCCGTAGTTTCGGGAGGACACCATGGCGCGGATGGGTCGGTCATTCTCCCCGGGCTCGATGACATCCATCACACCGGCGACACCGTCGGCCATGGGATTGACCTGGCTAACGACCGCACTGTGTGTGATGTCCTGGATGTTGGGGTCCAGGGTGGTCTCCACCCGGTATGCCCCCTTCTCGAGTTCATCGAGGCTGATGCCCTTCTCTGCTAGATAGCGAAGGACATGATCGCAGAAGAAACCTCGGTTTCCTGCGGCTATGCATCCGCGGGGCAGCTCGTTGGGTTTCGGGAGTACGCCGAGGGGTTGCTGCTTAATTTCCGCTGCCCCCTCCGGGGTGATCGCCCCAGTCGCGACCATCGTGTCCAGGACGGTGTTTCGCCGCAGAGTTACGCCCTCCTCATTGGTGTATGGGTTGAGGATGGACGACGACTGGACGATGCCCGCGAGCATCGCGGACTGTGCGACGTTGAGGTCACTGGCGGGGATTCCAAAGTAGGTCTGGGCGGCTGCCTCGATACCGTAGGCACCGTTTCCGAAGGGGACGATGTTGAGGTAGCGCGTGAGTATCTCGTCCTTGGTCAGGAGCTGCTCCAGATCGGAGGCCATGCGCATCTCGCGGAGCTTGCGTGCGTAGCTGGTTTCGGTGGCAGCGGCCTGTTCCGCCGCATCCTCGGCGTCGACAAGCAGCAGATAATTCTTCACATACTGCTGGTCGAGTGTGGATGCGCCCTGTTGCACGGACCCGGAGAAGATGTTGGTGACCATGGCCCGGATGGTTCCCTGCCAGTCGACGCCCTCGTGCTCGTAGAAACGACGATCCTCAACACTGACGATCGCCTGCTTCATTGAGGGGGCGATCTGGTCACCGTTGACTTCGAAACGACGCTGTTTATACAGCCACGCCATGTGGTTACCGTGGGCATCCACCATTTCGGTCACGCCGGGAGCCTCGCCATTGGTCAGGTCAGCGAGGTTGGATTCCATCGCCTCCTGCGTCCGGGCAACGGCAAGCCCGGAGACTCCGGCAACCGGGGCGACGACGGCTGCGCCGAGGACTCCGACGGCCACGATTGCGCCGACGGTCTTGGAGAGGGATTTCACGAGAGACACCCTTTTACCTTACGTAACAATTGCGCGCCCGTGGAAAAGTCCACTCCACCCACCGATGTGACGCATTCGACATCGGGTGTGCAGTGTGAATACACTTACATGCGTCAGTAAAGGCATGCAGTAGGAGAGATCAGCGATGACCGCATCACTTATCCAGGATCCGCGCACGAACCCCTACTTCGCCGGCGGCACAGGCACCGCACCGAACGTCTCCACCTCCCCGAGTCGCGGTGACTGGGTCACCCGGGCCAAGTGCCGCGAAGGCGACCCGGATGCTCTGTTCGTCCGCGGCGCCGCACAGCGGAAGGCCGCAGTGATCTGCCGCCGCTGCCCGGTTCTCACGGAATGTCGCGCCGATGCCCTGGACAACCGAGTTGAATTCGGTGTCTGGGGTGGGCTGACGGAACGCCAGCGCCGGGCCCTCTTGCGTAAGAACCCGCACATCAGTAACTGGGCCGAGTATCTCGCCTCCGGTGGTGAATTGGTCGGCATCTAGCCATAGCCCGTATCGACGTTATCGGCATCTGCGCCCAAAGCCCGGTCAGCGTCCCGGATTTCAGGTGCACTCGCCGAGAGAGACTGCGCGAACTCCGATCCGTGCGCGGATCGTGGTGCTTTCCCCTGCGATGCCCGTCGCCTACAGTGTGAGGCATGACTAAAACCACCTGGGAATATGCCACTGTTCCACTGCTCACGCACGCCACCAAGCAAATCCTCGACACCTGGGGCGAGGATGGCTGGGAACTCGTCACCGTTGTCCCGGGGCCGAACCCGGAGAACGTCGTCGCCTACATGAAGCGCCCGAAGGACTGATATGGGGAACTCACAACGTCTGCAGGAACTCGGAATCACTCTCCCCTCAGTCGCGGCTCCCGCAGGGTCCTACCAGCCGGCGATTCGGGTGGGTGACCAGGTGTGGACCTCTGGTCAACTTCCCATCGTCGACGGCGCACTTGTCGCGACCGGCAAGGTGGGCGTGGATGTCAGCGTCGACGACGCCGCGCACCTGGCGCGCACCTGCGCCCTCAACGCACTCGCCGCCGTCGACTCCCTCGTCGGCATCGACAATGTGTCCCGCGTACTGAAGGTCACAGGTTTCGTAGCCTCCGCCGAAGGATTCACCGCGCAGGCTGCGGTTCTCAATGGTGCCTCTGACACCCTCGCCGAGATCTTCGGGGACGCCGGACGCCACGCTCGCTCCGCCGTCGGGGTGTATGAGCTGCCTCTCGGTTCGCCGGTTGAGGTGGAGATTGTGGTGGAAATCAAGGAGTAACACCGTGCATGGACGCCGTTGGCGGTTAAGCTAGTGGGCATGGAGCACCCCGCTTACAGCCAGCTGCGTCCGGTCACACCGTCAGCTGCAGTTGTCCTCAGCCCGAACCCGTCCTACGCCTCCCTGGAGGGAACAAACTCCTGGGTAATCCGAGCTGAGGGCGATCCACGGAGCATCGTCATCGACCCGGGGCCGGAGGACGAGGGCCACCTCAACGTCCTCAACAGCAAAGCCAGTGAGGTCGCACTGATCCTGATCACCCACCGGCACCACGACCACGCCGACTCCACCGGCCGGTTCCGCCAGCTCACCGGCGCACCCGTCCGAGCCTTCGATAAGACGTACTGCCGGGAAGGCGCTCCGTTGGAGGACGGCGAGATCCTCGCCATTGACGGCGTGACCCCGCAGGTTGAGGTCCGGCACACCCCGGGGCACACTTCCGATTCCGCCTGCTTCTTCATCTGGAGCGGCGTTCCCCACGAGTCCACTCTCGAAGGTATCGTCACCGGTGACACCATCGCCGGTCGGCACACCACCATGATCTCCGAGACCGACGGCGACCTGGGCCTCTACCTCGACACCCTCCACATGCTGGAGAAGGAGGGCGACGGCATCCACCTGCTACCCGCCCATGGCCCTGATCTGCCGAACACCGCGCAGATGGCCCGCAAGTACATCGACCGCCGTGAGCAGCGTCTCCGCCAGGTCCGCGAAGTGCGCGCCCGCCTCGGCAGGGATGTTCCGCTGAAAACCATCGTCGACGAGATCTACACCGATGTAGACCCGGTCCTCCGGGGCGCAGCCGAGCAGTCGACCCGCGTCACCCTGCGGTACCTGGAAGCCAACGGCGAGTAGACCACCCCATGCGAGAAGCCCCGTTCGCCTTCCGTGTCGGGAAGAGAACGGGGCTCTCTCAGATCAAGGAATAGGGTTTTCCTAGCGTGCTCGCTTGGCAAGGTGCTCGGTGTCGCAGATCAGGACGCTCTTGCCTTCGAGGCGGATCCAGCCGCGGTGTGCGAACGTGGCCAGGGCTTTGTTCACGGTTTCGCGGGAGGCGCCGACGAGTTGGGCGATCTCTTCCTGGGTGAGGTCGTGGTTGACCCGCAGTGCCCCGCCCTCCTGGGTGCCGAAGCGGTTCGCGAGTTGCAGCAGGGTCTTGGCCACTCGGCCGGGCACATCGGTGAAGATGAGGTCGGCGAGGGAGGCGTTTGTCCGGCGGAGGCGGCGGGCCAGTACCCGGAGAAGCTGCTCGGAGATCTCCGGGTGGTCGCTGATCCACTTGCGGAGCATCTCGGAGTTCATCGTTGCGGCCTGAACCTCGGTGACGCACACGGCCGAAGAGGTGCGGGGGCCGGGATCGAAGATGGAGAGTTCACCGAACATGTCCGAGGGGCCCATGACGGTGAGGAGGTTCTCACGCCCATCCGCGGCGTGCCGGGCGAGTTTCACCTTGCCGGAGGTGATGATGTAGAGCCGGTCCCCGGGCTCACCCTCGTCGAAGATCGTGGTGCCGCGCGGGTAGCGCACCGTATCAAGTTCCTGGATGAGGTTGGTGACGGCGACGGGATCGACGCCCTGAAAGATACCTGCGCGGGACAGAATCTCCTGTACGGCTTCCACTCGTTTCTCCTAATCAGATGAAGCAGGTCCGCATGTAAGGGACAGGCTGGGTCCGCAGATTCTCCAGCTCACTTACTTCGCCCGTGGGCATGTGACGGAAAAACTTGTGCGGTAGAAATATAACGCTGTTCCCCAACACTCTACTATGTTTTATGTCACGAACGCACGCCTTGTGTGACCGTTTCGAACCCCCGTGGTAGTCCCCGGAGTGTTTCCCCGCGTTCGTGTGTCGCTGACCATCAACCAACCCTGCTGCAGTCGGTGCATTGTGCCGCTACTCGGTGAAGACCTCCACGGGTGCAGCGGTGGTGCATCGTGTGGAATAAGCCTCGAAGCGTTCCATCTGCATCGCGAACACGGCGAGAACCATGGGAACGAGAATTACGGCGATGAGGGTCATATTTCCATAGTCTAGCCCCCTTCAGGGTTTCACGGCATCGGATTTCGGAGTTGTCCCGAAACCCGACGTCGAAGGACGTTCCGGTGTCCGTCCTACTGCCGACTACAGTGGTTGTCATGTCAGCCTCTCCCTCCACACTCACCAGCCGGAACCGCCCCCGGGTGGAATCGCACCCGGCAGCTTCCGGTCGGGAGACGCCGCTCGGGCGCACACGTCGGGCCCGAAGAATTAACCGGACTCTCGCCGTCGGCTACCCGGAAGCTCGCTGCGACCTCGACTTCTCATCCCCCCTCGAACTTCTCGTCGCCACCGTACTCAGTGCCCAGACCACTGATGTCCGGGTCAACCAGGTAACTCCCGCGCTCTTCGCCGCTTATCCCACCGCCGTGGACTACGCCCACGCGGAGCAGGAGGGGATTGAGGAGATCATCCGGCCGACAGGTTTCTTCCGGGCCAAGTCCCGGAGCCTCATCGGTATCGGCCGAGCCCTCGTCGACGATCACGGCGGAGAAGTCCCCGATAGCTTGAAAGGACTCGTGAAACTCCCCGGAGTCGGCCGAAAAACCGCGAACGTCGTCCTCGGCGACGCCTTCGGCGTCCCGGGGATCACTGTCGACACGCATCTCGGTCGGCTCTCCCGCAGAATGGGCCTGACACTCAACGACGATCCGGTCAAGGTGGAACGTGACTTGTGCGAACTCATCGAACGCCGCGAGTGGACGATCTTTTCGCACCGCATGATCTGGCATGGTCGTCGCGTCTGTCACTCCCGAAAACCTGCCTGCGGAGCCTGCTTCCTGGCGGCTGACTGCCCCTCTTTCGGCGCTGCAGGCCCCACGGAACCCGCCGAAGCTGCCCGCCTGATAACCAGCGACGACCGTGAACACCTCCTCGAACTCGCGGGAGTGGTTGCATGAACCGGAGTCTCGGTTGGGGTATCGCCGCTGCCCTCGTGTTCACTGTTCTTGTCATCCTCGCTGTGCCCGCGATGCTCCGTGCCGTCAACGAAGACTCCCCTGAACCCGGCACCCACCCGGTGCCGGTGGAGAGCGCCGTGGACCGGACATCCGTTCTCCCCGATAGTGCAGAGGGGCGCCCAGACTGTCCCGGCCCTGCCGTCGCCGGAGTGGAACTGGACTGCCTCGGGCACACTGCGGAGGCCCCCGCTGCCCGTCCCACGATCGCCGTCGTCTGGGCGTGGTGGTGTGCGCCCTGCCGCGAGGAGATGCCGCTCTTCGACAGTTTCGCGGAACAGCACCCGGAGTACACCGTGGTCGCGGTCCATGCGGATGCAACCACGGAAGCAGGCCTCGACAAGCTCAACGACTGGGGCATTGGGTTGCCCAGTTACGCTGACCCCCACGGAATATTCGCGGGAACACTCGGATTACCCGGTGTCGTTCCGGTCACCGTGGTCACGGATGCTGATGGCGCGGTCCGTGGAACGTTCCCCCGGACGTTCACCAGTGTCGAGGAAATCCGTGCGGCAGTGGACGGAGCACTGTCATGACCGACCGTGACGCAGGAATCGGGCGGGGTGACAGACACACCGTCGTCGACCGGCCCGGTGAGAACACCGACCTACTGCCGCACGCTGCACCAGTGTGGATGCGCAGGCTCGTCGACAGTGTGACCTCGGGAGAACTGCACCGCCGCCTACCTGCATATTCCCGCTCAGGTGGTGACCGCGCCCGGCGCGCCGCCGTACTGATGCTCTTCTCCGGGACGGAAGTGTCCGCGGAACTTCCCAATGACGCCGGGATTCTCCTGACCCACCGCTCGTCGACGATGCGCTCCCATTCGGGACAGATAGCGTTCCCCGGTGGCAGGGTTGACCCCGGAGACGCTAACGCCGTCGACTGCGCACTCCGTGAAGCGTGGGAGGAAACTGGCCTCGACCGCACCAGCACCACACCACTCGCCCAGCTCGATGATGTGCACATTCGTGCATCTGGGTATCCGGTGCACCCGATCGTCGCCTACTGGCACACCCGTACACCGGTCGGAGTGGTCAGCCCCGATGAGGCAGACGAGGTGTTCGAGGTTCCTCTCATGCACCTCACGGACCCGGCGAACAGACTCACCGTCGGCTGGAACAACTGGCGTGGAACAGCGTTCACCATCGATGGTTTCCTCATCTGGGGATTCACCGCCGGACTGCTCGACGCCGCATTCCATCAGGCTGGCTGGGAACGCCCCTGGGATCGCGACACGGTGCACAACCTCCACGACGCCCTCGCACGCTCGCGCAATAATGAAGGGCTGCTGTAACTCGCGGCCAGAATATGATCCCGGACCGCCCCACCCCGCCCAAGGGACAAAGTAAGGAAGATCCAACGAAGTGACAGAGTCCCCGCAGCTTATTGTCGACGGCATACTCGTCACCGCCGTGCTCCTTTCTTTCTGGGGGGGCTGGCGGCAGGGAGCGTTTGCCTCGGTACTGTCCACTGTCGGAGTGCTTGCAGGTCTGATCTGCGGCGCAGCACTCGCGCCTGCTGTGATGAGCTACACCGACTCGACCGCACTCCGATACCTTTACGCCCTCGGTACCGTCCTCGCCCTCGTCGCTTTCGGCAACCTCATCGGTGGAGTCACGGGTTCTGGGCTCCGCGAATCTGTCCGTTTTCGGCGCACCCTGATCATCGATTCCGTCATCGGGGCGATCTTCCAGGCGTTAGCCACCCTTATCGTCACCTGGCTCGTCGCCAGTACCCTCGCAAGTGGGATCACCGGACCCATAGCGCGGGGAATCCGCAATTCAGTGGTGCTCGGGATTGTCGACAAGTCCACCCCGGACGTACTGGACACCCTGCCCGACAAAATTTCCGCGATGCTCAACGACACCGGACTCCCGCCTATGGTCTCCCCCTTCGACGGCAGGGTCAAACACGTGGATGCGCCAGCCCCGGAAGTCAGTGACCCCGCCCTTGTCGAGGCACTGCGCCCCAGCGTCATCCATGTGCTCGGCGACGCCCACCAGTGCCGTCGTCGGCTCATGGGTTCCGGTTTCGTCGCTGCCCCCGATCTCGTCATCACCAACGCACATGTCGTCGCTGGGACAGATGAGGTGCTCCTCGACACCGTACTCGGCGTCAAGGAAGCCCGTGTCGTCCTCTACGATCCCGAGGAGGACATCGCGGTTCTCCGCGCCGAAAACCTCGACCTACCTGCACTGAAATGGGCACCTGAACCAGCACCCAGCGGTGTGGAAGCCATCGTCATGGGCTATCCCGAGTCCGGTCCCTTCGAGGCTGCGCCCGCCCGGATTCGTGAACGCCTTACCATCAACGGCCCCGACATTTACGCCACCGGACGTGTCGAACGTGAGGCGTACACGGTGCGCGGCACGATCCGTCAGGGTAACTCGGGGGGCCCCATGGTCAATGATCGGGGAGAGGTCCTCGGAGTCGTCTTCGGCGCAGCCACCGAGAACACCGATGTGGGGTACACCCTTACTGCGGATGAGGTGCAGGGCAGGATCGGCGACATCACTCAGCTCACCGAACCGGTGGACACCCGAGAATGCGTGGTCCGCTGATCCGGGCGGTCACCGCCGGGGGAGTTGATCAGCGAGGAAACCTGTGGCGAGTCTCGTGAAAGTCTTCGGGTCCTCGATATGGGGGAGGTTCTTGGTCCCGGGGACGGTTGTCTGAACCCAGTGCCCGACTGAACGGCGAGCGTTCCGCGCGGCGAGAGCCCGCCAGGTACTGTTCGCCCCACTGATCCAGAGCACAGGAGCCTCAACCTTCGTGGAGACCCACTTGGCGGGAAGCTGCGCCGTCTCAAGTCGGGCGTTCCGCATCATCGCAGGCCCCGCGTTATCGATTCTGGCGGCCTGAATCCGAAGTTCCAGGTAATCAGCGAAGCGACTGGTTCGATGGAAGGGAACCGCCGTGTTCGTTGCCAGGTCGAGGCGCGCCAGCTTCACGGGATCCGGAGCCAACCGTGCAGGGAGACGTACTGCCAATGCGCGGGTCAGCGGAACAGTGTGCTGCCAAAATCGCGCGGCGATGACGCGGTTCATCTCGATAGGGTGGGAAGCCGACACGGAGATGAGTGCATTGACGCACTGTGGATAGTTCGCTGCCAGCGTCCATGCGACCGCTCCGCCGGTACCGGAACCGATGACGATGGCGCCGGAATCACCGAGGGCGTCGATCACATCGGAGATGTCACCCACGGCGTAGCGCAACTCATACTCCCGGGGAGGTTTGTCAGACATGCCGTATCCGCGCATGTCGACGGCTGCGACGCGGAAACCGGCGGCAGCCAGCGGCTCCATCACCTCCCGGTAATCGAACCAGCCGCCGAACGCACCGTGCAGGAGCACGATCAATGGTGCGGTGGGATGACCGATCGTCGCCACATGGAAGCGCATGCCGCGAGCATAGACACGCTCGTGGCTCCACGGACCGTCGAGAGCGACGACGGACGGCGGATTCGGTTTTCCCTTCTTGCGGAACAAGCGTTTCACATCCTTTCCGTGGGAGCCGTGAAACGGGGCAGAATGACAAGCCCGCCCCGGCGTAAGACGTCGGGGCGGGGCGAAGGAGAGAGACAGACAAACAGTGTGTCTTAGGTAAGCATGCCTTTGCGGGATGACGTCTCGAGCTTCTTCTCGGCCTGACCGGGAACCAGGGTCTTGAGTTTCTGGACCGAATCAATGGTCTTCTTCGGGGCACCGACCTTCTTCACCTTCTTGTATCCGATGAAGGCGACCACGGCGGCGAGGACGACCATGAACAGGAATACGATGAGGAAAGCGGCCCAGCGGTCCAGCCAGGTGGCGAGCAGTTCTGCCAGGAAGAAGAAAAAGAAGAAAGAACTGTAAAGAGCGATGGTACCGGCGACCGCAAACATGCCGCCACCGACGGCACCCTTCTTGGCTTCCTGCGCTAGCTCGGTCTTGGCGAGCTCAATTTCACCACGGATCAGAGTGGACATCTGCGCGGTGGCATCAGAGACCAGGTCGCCGATGGAACCCTGGCCGGCTGCACGGGTATCGACATCGGACAGAGGGATGCTGCTCACTTTGGGGGTGAATGAGTCTTTTCCGTCTGTGAAAAGGCCATCGGAGTTGCTCACGGTAGGTTGTCCTCCACGTGGGTGAAATATGGTGTGTGCGACAGTACTGATTGAGAGTACGGGATGAACACTGCGGGGGCACTGTCAGTTCAATACAGTCAATCGTGCCATGAACACGGGCTTTGTGCGAACCGCAGGAGCTATGGAGTGCTCGGATCTGCCGGGGCAGGAGCCCCGAACGGTCGATGTGCTGACTGCGGGGAACACCCTGAAGGACGGTTACCCTGGTGCCGTGAAACCCAGACGAGATCCACTGGCACCACTGCGGGACCTGCCCGGAGTGTCGGAATCCGCTTCTCAAGCCCGAGCGGCACTCGCCGCCGTGCACCGCAGACCGGTCAATCTACGTCGTCCGGAGATCACCGGTGCAGAATCCGTATTGCGAGGGGCGCGTGCAGGAGCAATGATCGACCGGGCCACGGGCGAAGACCCGGAGATCCTCACCCGTGCACTGGACGTCTACAGCATCCTGGCCCCTGACCTCGTTCAGGAAACCGCACGCGTGTTCTTGCGTTCTCCGCTGCAAGTGCTGGCGCGAATGGACGTACTCGCGGGTGGCACCGGGCGTCCCGTCAGGGCCTCAGCCGAACTGGCGGTGCTGGCAACCACCGTGACCGCCGGTGCAGATCCGGATCTCCTGCCCGGGGTCATGCACGGCCAGATACTCTCTACCGTCCCATTCGGTGAACGTAGTGGTGTCATTGCGCGGGCCATATCCCGACTGGCTGCCGTGGCCGGCGGTTTTGATCCGCGGGGTCTGGCGGTGCCTGAGCCCTGGCTCAACCGTCACCGAGCGGAATACCTGGCTGCCGGAAAGGAGTTCGGTACGGGAGCAATCGGAGTGGGACGATTCCTTGATCTGCATCTGCGCTCGTATGTGGCGGGGGCGGCGGAAGCGGAGGGGATCGCCGCTCTTCTGTGAGTGGTGCAGGCGGCACACCCGTCATCAGGTTGCGGATCAGGCGCGGGCACGCCGGGCGAGCCAGAAGCCTCCCACCGTCACAGCGGCGATTCCCGCGGCGATGCCCGTACCAATCCCGACATCGCGGCTGCTCGGCATCTGGAACAGTGGCTCCGGGTTCTTGAACGTCCGAATTTCCCAGCCGCGCTGCAGTGCTGTCTTCTTCAGCGGCCGGTCAGGGTTGACGGCGACGGCGGTACCCACGGCCTCAAGCATCGGAATGTCGGTGGCGGAGTCTGAGTAGGCGAAGCTGCGGTCCAGATTGTAGGAGTGTTCGCGGGCAAGGTCGAGGAGCGCCTGCCGTTTGGCGGCACCCTTACAGTAGAAGAGGACTTCTCCCGTGAATTTTCCGTGTTCCGTACCCAGTCGCGTCGTGACGATGCGGTGGACTCCCAGTTCCCGTGCGATCGGTTCGACCAGTTCAGCGGCGGATGCGGAGATAATGATCACGTCATGTCCGCGCGCTCGGTGCTGTTCTATGAGTGCGCGTGCCTCAGCGTAGATCGCTGGGGTCACCACTGAATGAAGTGTCTCTTCGACGATGCCGCGGACCTGTTCGACATCCCATCCCGCGACCATCGACGCCAGGTGATCCCGAGTGGAGTCCATCTGTTCGGATGAATGCCCGGCGAGCATGTACGTGGACTGCGCCAGAGTCATCTTGAGGGCTTCTGCGGGGGTGATCAAGCCGTTGTTCATGAACTCGCGGCCATACGCATAGGCGGATGATCTGGCGATCACTGTCTTGTCCAGATCGAAGAATGCCGCCACTGGTGCAGTGGTGACGTCCTGGGTCGGGAGCTGTTCAGACACGGGAACCAGTGTAGCTTCATTCCCCGGTGAAAACCCACAGGTGGCATGAAGCTTGTGGGGCTGGTGTGAATCAATGTGGTTAATGGGGTGCTCCTTTCGCGGCCCGGCCCTCGCGGTTCGGTGCCGCGGTCTCTGGCTCGTATATCGGTGGAGGGCGTGATGCGGTTACATGCATGAGTCCATGCACGGGGGGATTGTTGAACCTGTCGAATGTCTATGACATAATTGCCACTGCTGGGCCCCGATATACTGTGCGGCCCGCCCCGGTCACACCCCCCCGAGACCGGGTTACGACGGCCCGCGTAACACCCCCCCCGATACGCGGGCCGTCCCCATGTCCTCCCTATGTTCACGACCCGGGGATAGTCCACCGAGGCTGTTGAATTTTCCGGTTTCGGGATGGTTCTCCACAGCACAGTGGAACGCTCGTGCGACGGGATCATCGGATACGTGAGGCTCTGGTGTATGAGCACAGCGGACAAACCCATCCTCGTCGCGGTCACGGACCCGGTTCTCCATCCTGAGGCCATCCACGTGGCCACTGTCACTGGTCGTCCGGTCATCGATATGCCCGACCCCGAGGAGGTCAACCGACACGCCCGTCGGGCACACGCAGTCCTCGTGGATTCTGATGGTGCTGGTTGCTTCCGTTCCGGGGCCCGCCACCCGCACCTTTACCTCCTTGCAGCGGACCCGGGGCCGGTCGACTGGAGAACGGCGATGAGCTGTCATGCGGAGGCGGCTTTCGTGCTTCCCGCGCAGTCACCGGAACTGCTGGCGGCACTGGGGGATCAGACCACGACGGACACCCGTGGCAGAGTGCTCGGGATACTCGGTGCCGTTGGAGGGGCCGGTACCAGCACTCTCGCTGCGGCGGTTGCCCGCGAACTCGCTGACGATCGTCCACTTCTCATTGACGCTGTGGACAAGTCCGGCGGCCTGGATCTACTGCTCTGCATGGAGGACACACCCGGGGCCCGGTGGCCGGAGGTCACCCTGGGGCGTGGGCGTGTGGAACTCGATGATCTTCGCAATGCGCTTCCCCGAAGTGCTGATGGCATCACCGTCCTGTCCGCCGCCCGGAGCAGGATCACCGACCCCTTCACCTTGGATTCCGGAACACTGGCTGCGGCACTGACCTGCGTCCGATCGGGTTCCGGCACTGCCGTGCTCGACCTACCCGCCGGAGCCCGTGGCGCCGACCTCGCCGTCGAGTGCTGCGACCTCGTGATACTCCTGGTACCGGCGGAGGTTCGGGCGGTGGCTGCCGCAGCTTCACTTACCGCGAAATTCGCGGCGCGGAAGACACCGGTGTGCACTGTGCTCCGGCACCGGGGATGGTCCGGCATCGACGTTGCGGAAATGGAACGTCTCACGGCGACGGACTGTCTCGCGGAACTCGGACAGATCGCGGGCCTGGCTAAGTCATGTGAGATACACGGGCTCCCGATGAGACCGCCGAAGGCTCTGGCGGTTGTTGCTCGTGCCGCCGTCGCCGAATTCCGGGATCTGTGATGACACGCAGAGAATCCCTCGTGGAGCGGGTACGTCGGCGCCTTGCCGAGGAATCCAGTCACGCGGGAGCCATTCTGGATCAGCGCCACACAGCCCAGGTCATCCGGCAGGAAGCCGGCGTGATCAGTGACGTCGAGGTACTCGAGGTGCTCCGTCAACTGCGGTACGACTCCACGGGCGCTGGGCCACTCGAACCTGTGCTCTCGGTGGAAGGTGTCACTGATGTCGTGGTCAATGGCCCCGACGAAGTCTGGTACGACAGTGGCGAAGGCATGCAGCGTGCGGAGAGCAGCTTCACCTCCGACGCGGAGGTCCGCCGTCTGGCGACACGGCTCGCGGCTCTCTGCGGCAGGCGCCTCGATGACGCCCACCCGTTCGCTGACGGAAGGATGCACCGGGCTGACGGTACCGCGGTCCGGGTCCATGCACTACTTTCACCTCCCGCCGAGAACGGGACCTGCATCAGCCTTCGGGTACTGCGGCAGGCAACGATGCGCCTGGAGGCCCTTGCCGCAGGGGGAGCGATGCCCTCCGAAATCGCCGAACTGTTGCGATATGTGGTGCGTTCCCGGCACTCACTGCTGGTGGTCGGTGGGACAGGCTCCGGTAAAACCACGCTCCTATCAGCACTGCTCGCCGAGGTACCCCACCACGAACGTATTGTGTGCATCGAAGACACAGCGGAACTCCATCCGCCCCATCCTCATGTGGTCAACCTTGTGGCCCGCCCAGCGAACACCGAGGGGGCCGGTGAGATTACCATGTCCAGTCTGCTGCGGCAGGCACTGAGAATGCGTCCCGATCGGATCGTCGTGGGAGAGATTCGAGGTGCGGAAGTCGTTGATCTCCTAACCGCGCTAAACACCGGCCACGATGGAGGCGCGGGAACCGTACACGCGAACAGCCTGACCGAGGTGCCTGCACGATTTGAAGCGCTCGCGGCGCTCGGAGGTCTGCAGCGGACCGCACTGCATTCCCAGCTCACCGCGGCACTCCGGGTGGTGGTGTCAGTACACCGTTCCCCGGCCGGTGACCGACGGGTCCACCAGATCGGGGTCTTGCGTGACAATCCGATCAGGGTGTTACCGGTCTGGGATGCAGATGCAGGCGAACTAGCTGGTTTCGCTGACCTACGGGAGATGGTTTCCCGATGATTCCGCTCCTCATTCTGGCGGTCGCCTGTCTGTTCGGCCCACCCGCTCCGGGAACCCGGATCTCACGGGGTTGCCCCGTGAGATCCACCCGCGTCATGCCCGGTATCTTCCTCCTTGTCCTCGCTGTCCCCTTTGTCTTTCTCACACCGCTGACCGTCTCCCTGTCCCTGATTGTTGCGGTCATAACATGCACCTGGTGGGTCTTCAGTGCGCGACGATACCGGCAGCGGGCACGCGTCGCAGATGCCACCGCAGACATAATCAGTCGGCTCGTGGCCGATCTCCACGCCGGAACCGCCATGCCGGATGCCGTGAGATCCATATCAGAGAGTTTGGGGGAGCGCGGGCAAGTCCCGGCGTCGATCACGGAAGTGCTGTGTACCGCAGCCCGGCGTGCCGCCACGGGGTCGGGAGCGGCCATGACTCTAGCTGAGGCCGGTGATCTGCCTGATCTCGCCGCCGCCGGCCGGTTATGGGAACTATCCGAAAGTTACGGGATTCCCCTGGCCACGCTTCTTGACCAGGCGAGGAGCCGTACCGACGCTCGGATCCGTCACCGGAGTCGCACACAAGCCGCGCTCCAGGGGCCACAGGCGAGCGCCCTCGTGCTCACGCTCCTTCCTCCCTTCGGGATGCTGATGGGAATACTGATGGGGGCGCATCCGATCGAACTGCTGACCGGTGGTGGCGCCGGAGGTCTGCTGTTACTCGGTGGAGTGCTGCTCACCTGCGCGGGAATTGTCTCGTCGAGGATCATCGTTCTTCGTGCTGCAGGGGGTGCACCATGACAGATACGGCCCTCTGGGGCGCAGCGACGTTGCTCATTCTCGCCGCCGCCGCTCTCTGCGCACCACCTTCCCCGTTCCACCGGATTCGTGTGGCGACCGGACACGAACCCAAACAGCCTCGTGATCACCCAGCTCAGGCCTCGCCACTCGACGTCGCCGCAGACATTGAGTTGTTCGCAGCATGCACTGCCGCCGGACTCCCCACCGAAACAGTCATCACCGCAGTCGCTGCCGCCGCCGGTCCCACGACCGTGGACGCATGGCGGACAGCGGGGGCCCTGATCGCAGTCGGTGCACCCGGCGCTGATGCCTGGCAGGTGCTCACGAGAGTCCGGGGGCTCGATGAACTCGCGCGTATCGCCCTACACTCCGGGGAATCCGGAGCGACCGTATCCGCAGGATGTGAGCGCATTGCCCGTCGGTTACGCGAGGATGCCGCAGATGAAGCTGTAGGTGCGGCGGAACGTGCGGGAGTGCTTATCGCTTTGCCCCTGACCCTCTGTTTCCTGCCCGCGTTCATTCTCCTCGGGTTGGTCCCGATCGTGATCAGTCTCGGCGGTCAATTGCTCGGCTGAGGCCGGACATGGACCCCATCATCACCATCATCCAGAATCTCAGAAAGAAAAGTTGAGGAAAATACCATGACCCCTGAAACCACGCCCCCCACGCACTCCGCACACCCGGTTGCATCTGAGAGCCCGTACTCCGGGCCGACTGAGGTCGGCAAGGTGGCTACGCCCTTCCATTCGCTGTACAACGACGACGGCATGAGCACGATCGAATACGCCATGGGAAGCATCGCGGCAGCGGCGCTGGCTGCGGTGCTGTACACGGTGATCACGGGATCTGACGTCGTTGACGCGATCCGTGGCATCGTTCTCGATGCCCTGTCCGGCGGACCCGGTGCGTGATGCCGGAAACACCGACGCGCACGCACGAGCACGGATCGGTGACCATTGAGGCCGCCATCTCCATCAGTGCGCTGATCGTGTTCTGTGCCGTCATCGCAGCGGGCGTCGTGACTCTTTCGGCGCATGTCGCCGCAATCGATCTGGCGGGTGCCGTGGCCCGTGCACACGCGGTGGGAAAGGAGATCCACCCAGGCCCTGGAACCAGAATCGCCGTCACGGAGCATGCAGGGACAGTCACCGCAACAGTTTCCGTTCCCGCTCCGTTCGGGGTGGCCACGGCCAGAGCTTTCTATCCCGTGGAGTACCCCGGTGCGACAGAGTGAGAGAGGATCGACGACACTCATCGCCGCAACCGCCGCCGCCGCATTCATGGTGCTCGCGTTGATCGTGTTCGATGCCACCGGTGAACTTCTGGCCAGACACCGCGCATGGGTCTCTGCGGATCTCTCGGCCGTTACCGCGGCGACGGCACTGTGGTTCGGTGATGATCCGTGCGTCGCGGCTGCCGGGACCGCAGCGCTCAACGCGGGAGGAGAACTCCAGGAGTGCAATGTCGACGGAATGGATGTCACGGTACTTGTCGCGGTGTCGGGTGCGACGGGGCGTGCCCGGGCTGGTCCCCTGTGAGATCAGTGCCCGGAGAGCATCGTCACCATCGCCCCGAGTAGCTTCAGTGCGCCCTGTTTATCCAGTGGTGAGTTGCCGTTCCCGCATTTCGGGGACTGCACACACGAAGGACATCCGTCCTCGCACGGACAGGCACGGACCGCCTCGAAGGTGGCTGTGATCCACTCCCGGAAACGGGTGAAGCCACAGTCCGCGAACCCTGCGCCACCGGGATGCCCGTCATAGACAAAGACGGTGGGGAGACCGGTATCCGGGTGCAGCGCCGTGGAGACACCCCCGATGTCCCACCGGTCACATGTCGCGATCAGCGGCAGCATGCCGATCGCGGCGTGTTCTGCGGCGTGCAGGGTACCCGGGAGATCAGCCGGGGTAAGACCCATCGCAGCCAGTGTCGCCGGATCGATGGTGTAGGCGACCGCTCGTGTTTTCAATTGCTGCGCCGGATAATCGAGGGGAACCTGATCGAGCACTGTTCCGTCCATCAACCGCATGACATACCCGGTCACCTGCTCCGTCACCTCCACATCGACGTTCGCGACCCACAACCCCGGGAAAGGATTGTGCAGTTCCCCTTCGGTGGGATCCCCGGTGATGCGGATATCGGTGGTGCTCCGTGCGAAGGTCGTGTAATCGGGTATCTCCGTGTGGGCGAGGGCGAGGTGATCATCTAGCAGCAGGTCGTCCACGACGAAGGATTCGCCCTGGTGGAGATAGACCGCGCCGGGATGCACCTGGGACACCGCCCGTGTCGCGTCGACTGTCCCGAGTAGTCGACCGTCCTCTGAATCCACGATGGTGATCTCCCCATTTGCACCACCCCGAAGGGATACTGATGCGTGAGCGGTGTGTGGTTGCGGTACTCCTATTTCGTCATCGGTCAAGCGGTCTACCGCAAACCATCCTCGGGGGCGTTTCCGCAGAAACCCCTCCGTTGTCAACGTGTCGATGGTGTCGCGTATGGAGCTCGGGGAGCCTCCGGAGTGTGGCTCGAAAAGCTTGAGGTCCGCTTCCGTCAACGGAAACTCCACGGCCGCGCAGTAGAGGTGACCTCGTAGGACATAGGGGTTCGACGGGTCGAAGACGCTCTGCTCGATGGGGGATCCCAGCAGAGCTTCGGGGTGGTGCACCAGATACGTGTCCATCGGATCATCCCTGGCGATGAATACCACGATGGACTCCTGACCGCGTCTACCGGCACGACCGGCCTGCTGCCGGAATGATGCGACTGTCCCGGGGAATCCTGCGGTGATGACGGCATCGAGACCGCCGACGTCGATACCGAGTTCCAGTGCATTTGTGGAGGCGACCCCCAGGAGTGTGCCATCGTCCAACTGCCGCTCCAGTCGTCGCCGGTCTGCGGCGAGATATCCCGCCCGGTACGCCGCAATTCGCTCGGCCAGATCCCGACGCCCCATTTTGGAGAGTTCGTCGGCACAGCGTAGGGCAACTGCCTCCGCACCACGACGGGAATGCACGAAGGTCAGGGTCCGTGCCCCCTCTGATACCGAACTCGCCATGATCAGTGCGGCCTCTGCTGACGCGGCCCGTCGTGATGGGGGCGTGGGCGTATCATCCGGAGGAGCGATGAATCCGGGTTCCCAGAGCAGCACCGTCCTCGATCCCGTGGGTGCCCCGTCATCGGTCACGGTTTCCATGGGGAGGCCCACCAGTCTGCTCGCGTGGCCACCTGGGTCCGCGATGGTCGCCGATGTGAGGATGAACACCGGGGAACTGCCGTAGTGGGAGCAGATCCTGCGTAGTCTGCGGAGGACTAGGGCGACATTCGCCCCGAAGATGCCCCGGTAGGTGTGACATTCGTCGATGACCACGAAGGCCAGGTGTCGTAGAACCCGGGCCCATCGGGCATGGTTGGCCAGGATTGATGTGTGGCACATGTCCGGGTTGGTAAAGATCATGCGGCTGGTGTCCCGGATGTGGTGGCGGACCTCGTGTGGGGTGTCGCCGTCGTAGGGCGCGGGATGGATGCCGCCGAGTCCGTCGACGTTCCGGGATAGTCGGCTGGCGGTGGCGAGCTGATCGCTCCCCAGTGCTTTCGTTGGTGTGAGATAGAGCGCACATGCGACGGTGTCGGTGGCGAGCGTGGACAGGATCGGTAGGAGATAACCGAGGGACTTGCCCGATGAGGTGCCTGTGGAGACCACGACGTGGTGGCCTTCCCAGGCCAGCCGTGCGCACTGCTCCTGGTGGATGAACAGGCGCTGGATGTCTTCTTCCTCGGACAGGTGCCTCTGCAGTGGTGGGTGAACCCATTCCGGCCAATGGCCGTGTCGCGCGGGTCGTGGTGGGGTGGTGATGGAGAAGGTGCAGTGCGATTCGGGGAGCCGGGTAGCAAGAATTGCTCCTATTTCATCGCCTAATGTCCTGATGGCCGCCATCGCACTCCCTTTATTAATCCTTTTGACCTGCGAGAATAAACTAATTTCCGATTCAGACTATCGCTCAGCGCGCAAACATGACACACTGGTAATCGGTCGCAGATTTTCATGCGGGGTACTTCGGTACACGCAGAGGATAGTGTCACGGAACCCAGGTTTCATCCAACAGTTTCTTAGGATTCTGTTTGAAGCCTGTCAGGAGGTATCCGTGACGGCCCGGTGTTCTTCGTCAGGTGAAGTTCAACCGCATCCTAAAGTTAAGAAAAAGGTTAAAAGTATGGCACAGGGAACTGTGAAGTGGTTCAACGCTGAAAAGGGCTTTGGTTTCATTGCCCCGGCCGATGGATCCGATGATGTCTTCGTTCACTACTCCGAGATTCAGGGTAACGGTTTCCGTACCCTCGAGGAGAACCAGCAGGTCGAGTTCGAGATCGGTGAAGGCGCTAAGGGCCCGCAGGCCCAGCAGGTTCACGCCCTCTAAGGTCTCACCACCTGACTTGAAAACCCGGATTTCCCGCAGTGATGCGGTGGAAGCCGGGTTTTCTGCATCTCTGGGCGGATTTTTAGCGGCTTCCTGAAGTGTGGCGAGTGTATCCGTATACCCAGCGTGAGGGGTGCCACCTGTCACTGTGGTTCGTGATGGGTGCATTTGGAAGGTAAAGAAACTTAGGCGGCTAGACCCGGGTGGGGGTAATTCCCAGGTGCTAACTGTATGGCGGGAAAGTGGGTTTGTCCGGCGTGAACGGTGTACCGCAGGTGCATCTGAACGAGGAGTATCCCCGGTGATGCCGTGCAGTGGAGACATATACAACTGTGTACGGTAGTCGAAGATGAAGAACACCCACTGTTCGAGAGGTACGTAACCCAAGTGGCAGCAGCTAAGCGGTCAGGCACGAAACGACTGGTCATTGTCGAGTCGCAGACGAAGGCGAAGAAGATCGCCCCCTATCTGGGAAGCGACTATATCGTCGAGGCATCCGTCGGGCACATCCGTGACCTGCCGCGCGGTGCCGCTGATGTACCGGCGAAGTATAAGAAGGAACCTTGGGCACGTCTCGGGGTGGATGTCGAGCATGGCTTTGCTCCGCTGTACGTGGTCAGCGCGGACAAGAAGAAGAAGGTCTCGGACCTCAAGGCCAAACTCAAGGATGTCGATGAGCTTTACCTCGCCACCGACCCTGACCGTGAGGGCGAAGCCATCGCCTGGCATCTGCTCGAGGTGCTGAAGCCGAAGGTCCCGGTCCGGCGCATGGTGTTCAACGAGATCACCAAACCCGCGATCCTTGCGGCTGCGGAAAATACCCGCGAACTGGACGCCAATCTCGTCGACGCCCAGGAGGCCCGCCGCATCCTGGACAGGCTCTACGGTTACGAGATCTCCCCGGTGCTGTGGAAGAAGGTCATGCCTCGCTTGTCGGCCGGTCGTGTCCAGTCCGTGGCAACCCGGGTGATCGTCGAGCGGGAACGTGAACGGATGGCGTTCATTTCGGCGCACTACTGGGATATTGCGGCTGAGTTCGACACCGGTAACCCGTCCGCGGACGCGACCAACCCGCGAGTCTTCTCTGCACGCCTGACGGCTGTCGATGGGTCACGTGTCGCAGCGGGTCGGGACTTCAACGACCGAGGTGTTCTCAAGACCGATTCTGTCGTCGTCATCGACGAACAGCGGGCACGTCAGCTCGCGGATGGCCTCGCACAGTCGACGATGGCTGTTGTGGGTGTCGAGGAGAAGCCGTACACCCGCCGCCCGTACCCGCCGTTCATGACGTCGACATTGCAGCAGGAGGCCGGCCGGAAACTCCACTACACCTCGGACCGCACGATGCGTATCGCACAGCGGCTGTACGAGAACGGCCACATCACGTACATGCGCACCGACTCCACGACGCTGTCCGCGTCGGGCATTGAAGCGGCCCGGACCCAGGCTGTCGAACTCTACGGACGGGACTATGTCTCTGATGCTCCCCGCCAGTACACCCGTAAGGCGAAGAACTCCCAGGAGGCGCACGAGGCGATCCGTCCGGCAGGAGAGACCTTCGCCACCCCGGGTGAGCTGCACAGTCAGCTCGATGCCGAGGAGTTCAAGCTCTACGAACTGATCTGGCAGCGCACCGTGGCGTCCCAGATGGCCGATGCCAGGGGCACCTCCATGAAGGTGACCATCGCGGGTAACGCTGATGACGGGTCGGCCTGTGAGTTCGCTGCGACGGGGCGCACAATCACGTTCCCTGGTTTCCTCAAAGCATATGTCGAGGTGTCCCGACAAGCGGATGGCCGCGATGTGGCGGACAACGCGGAGAAGCAGCTTCCGCGCCTCAACGAGGGTGATGCCCTGACGATCTCCGACGTCACGGCAGAAGGCCACACCACCAATCCACCCGCCAGGTACACAGAGGCGTCGTTGGTGAAGAAGATGGAGGATCTGGGTATCGGGCGTCCGTCGACGTATGCGTCGATCATCAAGACGATCCAGGATCGCGGGTACGTCTATCCGCGAGGTAGTGCGCTGGTACCCAGTTGGGTCGCTTTCGCGGTCGTCGGGCTGTTGGAGGCGTCGTTCTCATCGCTGGTGGACTACGATTTCACGTCCTCGATGGAGGATGAGCTTGATGAGATAGCGGCGGGGACGGAGAACCGTACGCACTGGCTCAACGGGTTCTACTTCGGCAACGTGGAGGCATCCGACGCGATGGCGGAGACGGTGGCCCGGCTCGGTGGTCTGAAAGCGCTCGTCGGTGACAACCTCGAACACATCGATGCCCGCAGCGTGAACTCCCTGCATCTGTTCGATGACGAGGAAGGCCGGGGTATCTTCGTCCGGGTCGGACGCTACGGCCCGTACCTTGAGCGGCAGGTAGGTACCGCAGAGGACGGTTCCCCGGAACATCAGCGGGCGAATTTGCCGGATTCGATGACTCCGGACGAACTGAACCTTGCAGCGGCAGAGAAGCTTTTCGCTACGCCGCAGGGTGGGCGGGAACTGGGAGTCAATCCTGCCAATGGGCGGATCATCGTGGCCAAGGAGGGGCGTTACGGCCCGTACGTGACCGAACTGGTCACGGATGCGGAACGTGAGGGTGCTCTGGGGATTGCAGAGAAGGTTGTCGCCGAGGAGCGTGCCGCCGAGGACGCGCAGCGTGCCGCCGAGGGGAAGCGGGCGAAGAATTGGGAGACCAAAACCGCCGCGAACCAGAAGGAGAAGCGGGTCAACCAGATCATCGAGGAGACCCTCAAACCGGGAACCGCATCACTCTTTTCTTCCATGGAGCCGGCGACGGTGACGCTGGAGGATGCGCTGCGGCTGTTGTCTCTGCCGCGAGAGGTCGGAACCGACCCAACGGACGGTGAACTGATCACGGCCCAGAACGGTCGTTACGGTCCCTACCTGAAGAAGGGCAACGATTCCCGGTCGCTCGCGGACGAAGAGCAGATCTTCACTGTCACTCTCGACGAGGCGCGCCGCATCTACGCAGAACCGAAACGTCGTGGTCGTGCGCAGGCGGCTCCGCCATTGAAGACACTGGGTGACAATGATGTGTCGGGTAAACCGATGGTGGTCAAGGATGGCCGCTTCGGCCCTTATGTCACCGACGGCGAAACCAATGCGTCGCTGCGGAAGGGAGACACCCCCGAGACGATGACTGACGTTCGGGCGTGTGAACTGCTCTCCGAGCGGCGCGCCAAGGAAGCCGCGAACCCATCCCCGGCGAAGAAGACTCGGAAGAAAGCGACCAAGAAAGCCGCGAAAAAAACGGTGAAGAAGACCACGAAGCGTGTGGTCAAAGCGGGAACGAAGAAGAAATAGCTCTGAATCGGACTGCGGCGGGTTCGTGCGGTAATCCGCATGGGCCAGCGGTCCCGGCCCTGATGATGGTCCATGTACAGTGCGGATTCGAGGTCGACCGCTGCGGGACAATCCCGGAGCCGCAGGGAGGATGTTCGCGGCATGTTCTGCTCAACGTGTAGCAGGTGGATACCGGCGTATTCGTCGGGTCCCGTGGTGTGCCCGCACTGCCGCACAATCCAACCGGCCCCGGATGGGGAACAATCCTGCGACTTTCTTAGCCCGACGCCGCCGAAACGTCGGCAACGCGGTTTTCTCTTCAAGACCGCCACCGCGCTGCTCTTCTTCTGTCTCATCTCGACCATCGGATTCGGGTCACTCCGCTTCTGGACGCCGCCGTCGACGGCATTCATGAGGAACCATGAGGGGCCCTACGTATACGAGTACGTTTCGGTCGACCACATCAGTCGGAATGTGCTGGCCGCCATGATCCTGCATGAGGATGATCAGCTCGGTCCCCGGGTTCAGGCTTTTGACTGGGGAGATTTTCTGGGGCGGGCTCGGGCATATGTGACAGGAACCAAACAAGAGACCTATTCGACAATTCCCCAGCAATTGGCCAAAAACCTGTTCTTTTCCCCGGAACCCAGTGCAGTGCGCAAGGCGGTGGAGGTGTACCCGGCGTCGTTTCTCGCCTTCTCCCTGCCCGATTCCAGGATTATCGAGCTGTACGCGAACTATGCGGAATTCGGGGACGGCATCTACGGGGTATGCGCAGCGTCCTGGTACTACTTCGACACTCCACCGTGGTTTGTCTCTGAATCCGAAGCCGCCCAGCTCGCCGGAATGCTACCGAACCCCAAGGACGTCGTCCGGCTGCAGGGTGGCGGGGTGTCACACCCCGCCACCGCCGAATATCCCAGCGCCGCTTACCACATCAACGGTGCATTGAACGTCGACATCCCGCAGCGCCTCCGAGCATGGGGAGGGTGGGAAAACGTCATGGAGAGCATCGGAATCCACGACTCGGCCGGTGATCACTCGGATTCCAGGCCCTCCCCGACGTCATGTTCGGTGATGCCGGAGGGCATCCGTGCCCGGCTGGCGCGGGAGGACCCGGGATTCAGATCCCGGTGGCCCTGACGGACACGGAGCTATGCCCGCTCGGCGAGTGTCGCGCGGATAGGGCGTGCCAGTTGGGTCAACTCATGGCGCCCCCGCAGTTCCACGGACTTCAGCAGCGTCCACCGGGCGCGCTCGGCCTCGTTCGCGTCACGCAGGGTGGCGGCGGAGGTGAGCACCTGCCCAGGGGTGTTCTTGGCCAGTTCAGTCAGCCTCGCGGCCTGATTCACGGCGTCCCCGATGACGGTGTACTCGAAACGGTCATGCCCACCGATGTGCCCGGCAACGACATGTCCTGCAGAGACACCGATGCCGCAGGATAACTCCATGCCTTTGAGCTCCTGACGTAGCTCACGGGCGGCTGCGAGAGCATGCCCGGTGGCGTCGGCGAGTTGAAGCGGCGCACCGAAGACAGCGAGAGCTGCGTCCCCCTGGAACTTGTTGATGATGCCCTTGTGCCGGTGCACCACATCCACGACGTGCTCGAAGAACTGGTTGAGTGCCGCCACGACCTCCTCAGGGGTGTGATTCACCGCGAATCCCGTTGAGCCGATGACATCGACGAACAGAACCGCCACCTTTCGATCCTCGCCCCCGAGGGTTGGGCGTTCCTCCATAGCCCTGTGCGCGACCTCCGTACCGACGTAACGGCCGAAGAGCTCACGGACACGTTGACGCTCCCGGAGACCTCGCATCATCTCGTTGAACCCGGCCTGGAGCACCCCGATTTCGGAACCGTCGTAAATGTCTACCTGGGTGGAGGTCTCCCCTCGTCGAACCTTGTTGATCGCGTCCTGTAGTTCACGGATAGGGTCAACGACGCTCATGATCACGAGCGCTGTAGCCGCGAATCCCGTCACGAGGGCCGCGAGCGCGAGCGCGATCACTGCGGGCAGAATGTCTTCGGGATCCGCCGTGAAATAACCGCTCTTCTGTCCAGCGATGAGCAAAAGAATGCCGATGGCCGGGATGCCGGTCGTGGATAACCAGGTGAGCTGGAGACGTCGCTGTACCGGAGGTTCCAGAGTGGAGTCCTCGAAACGGCGGGCGAGAGCAATCACCGCGACCGGGCGGACGAGCCGCGCCGCTTCAAGATAGGTCAGCAGGACGATGACTGATCCTCCGAGGAAACTCGTCAGCCCCACGACCAGAGCGTGTCTGGGAGACTCCTCCACCCCCGCGACGGTGGTGATGATGCCGATACCGATCATCCACACGGCCCCCGCGAGCGCGGACTGGTACACCGGTATTCGCATGACCAGATTGCGCACCATATTCGGGTCATGCGCCTCCGGGTGCCGCTGCCAGCGGAGTACCGGAAGGAACAGCGCTGCCGTCGCGATGACGCCCACGACGATGGCGAACAAGAGGTACCCGACAGCGAGTACCGGGAGATACTCCGCGCGGTGCGTCACCTCGGATGTGGCGGGCAGCGGAACGAGGAACTTCAGAAATAGCATGACACCCACGGCGCCGAGTACATTCGAGCCGAGCACCGTCGCGGCATACAGTGGCCACGAGGTACCCCACAGCCACCTGATGATTTGTGCGACACGACTCATGACCTTCACCTTATCCGGCCCGCCGGACACGTGCGTGGCGTTGCTTATAGGCTGGGGGAGTGAGCACGCCGAAGGCCCCCCAGAACCCTGCCGACGTCCCGGTGACCGGACCGGACCGGGACGGAAACGATGTCTTTGATCGGGTCGCGGGTTCCCCGGCCGTCCGCCGCACGCTAACGTCCGCAGCGGCGTCGGCACGCACCCGCGCAGCGCGGAGAGGCAGGGACGACACAGAATCGACCGGAGCCACGGAAGCGGGCATGACCCACTCATGGCTGTTCACCGGGCCTCCAGGCTCCGGACGTTCGGTGGCCGCCCTCGCCTTCGCCGCAGCCCTCGTGTGCGGAGATCCGAATAGTACGGGATGCGGGAGATGCACCGCCTGCCGAACGGCGCTCGCCGGGACACACGCCGACGTCATCCACGTGGTGCCACACGAGCTGAGCATCAGTGTCAGTCGGATGCGCGACGTGATCCGGGACGCCTCCAAACGCCCCACCACCGCCGACTGGAGGGTCGTGGTCATCGAAGATGCCGACCGGTTGAGTGACGCGGCGGCCAACGCACTACTGAAAACGGTGGAGGAGCCCCCGGAACGGACGGTGATCATCCTATGCGCCCCGTCGACGGACCCCCGGGACATCGCCATCACGCTGCGCTCGCGGTGCCGACACGTCTACATCCCGACACCAGCGATCCCCGACGTCGCCCGCATTCTCGTCCGTGAACTCGGAGTCGCGGAAGGGGACGCGAACCTCGCCGCCGCAGCATCGGCCGGGCACATCGGGCGTGCGAGGAATCTTGTGCGCAGCACTGCGGCGCAGCAACGACGTGCACAAGTGCTGGGGCTCGCCAGACTGGTGTACGAGGGTGACCTCGCATTCCGGGAGGTGACCAACCTCATCCGCACCATCGAGACGGAAGCCGGGGAAACCCTCGATGCCCTCGACGAGAGGGAGACCGAGAAACTGGCCGTCGCGCTCGGAATGGGGGCGAAGGGCAAGGGAACGGTGAAAGCCCTGCGCGGCACCCGCACGGAGATCAAAGACCTGGAGGAGAAACAGAAACGACGCCGCACCCGCTACCTGCGGGACGCCCTCGACCTCTCCCTAGTGGATCTCGCGGGACTCTACAGGGACGCCCTGCTCACCTCATCCGGGGCGCAGGAGGTGCAACGCATTCATCCGGACATGGCGGAAATCGTCGACAAACTCGCGGAACGCAACACCGCTGAAGCTCTGGTGGCGTGCCTCGATGCCGTGACGCTCTGCCGGGAATCCCTCGGACAGAGTGTACGGCCCGTCGTGGCCATGGACGCGCTCGTCGGACGGCTCCGCAAAGCATGCGGAGTGTCCTGAAAAACCGGATCACGGTGGGTTTTCGTGTCAGAGGTGATCATGCGCTAGAGTGGACAACCGGTAGCGATACCACGCCGCCTTAGCTCAGTCGGTAGAGCATTTCACTCGTAATGAAAAGGTCGCGAGTTCGATTCTCGCAGGCGGCTCCACTTAGACGCCCATTTTGATACAAAGCCTGGTCTGACGGGTGGCGGATCAGAAAGGGCGTTTTTACTTGTTATCTCGGGTTTCTGGCGGTTCGCTTGTACTGGGCTGTGGTGCTACGAGGATTCGCTGGGGGTATCGGACAGACGATTCTCACGGCTTCGATGTGGGTTGAGTCTTCTGACGGCATGAAGCGTCAAAGGTATTGGCTTCCGCCCAAAAGTATATGGGTGGCGTTAAAATGTGCTGACTCACTACCCGGGCGGAAAGTACTGCACTGCACAAGGCTTCCGGTGGAGGTCTCGGGTGCTCAAGCTTTCCCGCCAACTACCGGTGGCTGGTGGGCTCGATCACCCCGAGTGAGGTGGTAGTGCATGAACGCGGTGTTTGACGCCCACCGAGACGGCCCCTGGGTCCGGGCATCGGGCCCGTGCCGAGGAGTCCGGCGAAACGGTGAGGCGATGTCGGACCGGGCTGCGTGGCCGATTGCGTTCAGCAGTGGCTGGTTTAGCGTGTTCGGGACGCCTAGGCAGAACACCAGCCATGCAGGCATGGTCGGCCAGTGCACGACGACTTCTGTGCTGTAGGCGGCGGATATAGTCCTGAGCCCGGGCGCGTGTTCGCTGTGGGTACGCTGAACGGGCTGTGGTTGACCGACATCACCGAGCACAAGACCGTCGAGGGCAAGTTCTGCCTCTGTGTGATCAAGTGGTGTCTACTCGGATCGTAGGGTGCTCGATCGAGTCGAGGGTGAAGTCGCGGCTGGCTGTCCGGGTGCTCGGGAACGCTGTCGTGATCTGTAGCGATGTCGTTGGCCACGTCGTTTACAACGATAGGGGCAGTCACTTTTCTCCCGCCGGGAGTTTCTGGTGTGTTCTTGCGCGTTGTCGCTGGCCTGGTCGGGCCGAGTGGGGACAATACCGCTGACCGCTGTGGAATCGTTGTTTGCGCTCCTGTAAAACAGTGCTCCTCGGCCGCGCCGTACCTAGGCCCATCTGCGGGGAGATGCTGATCGTAGGTAGTGGCCTGGATTGAGTGAGTCTTTTATCGCCGATATCGTCTGGCCTGTTTGATGCCTGTCGGTTTTGAGACGGTCATGAACACGACAGGCACACTGGCTGCGTGACTACAACCTGTTACCTACCCGTACAAACAGAACCGATTACCCCACGGTTATAGTTGCAAAAGGACTTGTTGTCCATCGAAGGACTATTCATTGAGTCTGAGGACAGTACCTACGGAATTACCTACCCGGGATCTGGAAGAGCCCGAGAAACAGATGGTGCAGCAGGCCCTCGAGTGCACCCACCACGGCGAGCATGGCGATGTGATACCGCGAATACACTGCTGATCGATGCTGGGGCTCGGGCCGTGTCCCTGTAGGCGAATGTCGCATCACGTTTGGACTTAGCCTTGACCGGGCCTGTTCTGCAAGTTTCACGGCGTTCTCCGCCGTTATGCGTGATGTTGAAGAGCGGAATCTTTGTCATCAATATTACCCGGCCTGGCGGCCCTAGCATTGGCGAATCCGATACGACATCATCAATCCAGCATCTCGCGAGACTCTCATATCGGGAATGCCAAAAATTCTGTAGTAAAAATCCGTCTAAACAAAAGCTGGCGGGAAAGATACATTATTTCGTATCTTTGACACTCTGTTTCTCTATGTCACCCTTAGCGCCTGGACAGGGGACACCTCAACCGCGCGCCGAGACGCAATCAGTGAAGCACACGCACCAACTGCAATAGTGACTGCGATGGTCAGTCCGAAGAATCCCAGAGGGAGACCTAATTCGAAGCGCAATTCGTCTGCTCTGTTCACGAGCGAATACACTCCGCTCACTGCTACAGTCATTCCAGCCATCACGCCAAGTAAAGCACCTAAGCTAGTAAGTAACAGGGTTTCCAACACAAGCGAAAGTCGAATATCTGACCTCAGATTTCCCAGGGCTCGCTGTAGTCCAATCTCTTGCGTCCTTTCCATGACTGAAACGCGAAGAGTATTAGAAATACCAACCATTGCAATTAATACACCAATTGTTAATAGCAATAATGCGAAAGTAGTTAAGAGCTTAATGTAGCCTTCTAGTTCCGCAACTTGCTGACTTGATCCTTGATATGAAACTGGTAGGCCCGACAACGCCTGCGATAGGGAGGCAACTGCATCAGTGACGTCAACGTTATCGGCAAACTTAACCCACACCTCTAATCTGTGTTCTCCGCCGATAGAATCAAAATCAGATTGAGTAACATAGGCATAGTTGGTTCCCTCGTCTCGTGTATCCGCTTGAAGTTCTAAGACCCCTCCCGGGCTTTCGATTTTGACGGCACTGCCATTCCTGATCTCAAACTGATTTCCGAGAAAAACGGTTCCTGGTTTTACTATTTCAAGGTACCGGGGTGTTTGAACAGCTTGCTGCAACTCGGGGCTAATTTTAACAATTTTTGCCCCTTTGATGACTTCACCATTGCTTTGAACATCGGCGCTCAAAGTTTCCACAACTGCGCTACTCTTGATAATGCCAAGTGTAGAAATTTTATTTATAATATCCTCGGCAGAAACGTGATCCTCATCGAAAGAAATAGAGATACTGGGCAAAGGTACATCAGTGAGCGACTTATTTATTGATGCGAAAACCGTCGAGCTACCAGTTCCGATTAATGCGATAAAGGCAACCGTAACTGCTGTGAGGGTTCCAATTGAAGATGACCTCATTTGATGGGTGCGAATCTTCTCCAACGCCTCGGTTGCTGCAACGGAACGTTCTACTCCGGGAATGTTCAGCAAGATACCAGAAATTTTATGGATCAGGCCGGAAATCAGGCATAGTCCAAGCGCAATAGTGATCGCACTAATAACGATTGTTACGAGGAGCATTCCTAAGTACGCAGACAGGACCATCCCAACAACACCGAGAAGAAAGAAGAGGTTAGTCACCGTAGTCACTAGTTTCCTAGTTCCATGACTAGTATTCGTATAGCTTGACTCTCTAAGAGCCCCGAGGGGGGTGTTTCTCATTGCTTGTTTCGCAGGTCCAAGCGCACCGACAATGCAGACAACCGTTCCAAGCGTTAGCGAAATGATGATACTCTTAACGCTCGTTCCAAAGGTCATTGGTATTGATGGAATTAAAAGAACGAACGCGATAATGCTCAGCGAAAAGGTGGCGCCCAAGATAGCTCCAAATAGCCCCGTACCGGCAGCATCACCAAGTACCGATCGGAAAATCTGGCCACGGCTAGCCCCGAGACAACGTTGTAATGAATAATCGCGCCGATCTTTTTCGATTCGTACAACAAAAACCGACCGAATTACCAGTACCAGAACGAGGAACGCGGCAAGTAGAACTCCGGCAACTCCCATCTGAATATACGTCGCACCTGGTAATGAGTATCGGGTCTTTTGCTTAATAAATTCATTGATCGAAATAACGGTTGGGTGTTTTTCGGAAGTCGATACTGCAGAACGAATACCCTCCAGAACCTCATTTGATTCTGGTGCTTGAATTAGAAGCTGTGAGTAGCTATCAGAGGCAACGTCACGAATGCTATTGATCGTTTCGACGCCACCATAAACAACATGATCTGACCCGGGTACCGAGGAGCCGGGAGTTTCAATTAAGCCAGATATTATAGCAGCACTAGGGTCAGCATCTTCCACATTCCACTTGATATATACTATATCTCCGACCGACAATCCCCAATTAGTAGCAATCGAAGCGTCTATCAAAATTTCATTAGGCGCCTTCGGTAATGATCCAGAGATAAGCTCGGAGTCCTCTGAGACCCAATCGAGTGAGCGGAGGCGCACTGGATTTTCAAGAGTGCCGCGTTGGATAAATCCGATACTATCAACAGAAGGTTGAATTGAGCTTACTCCCGGAACTTTGAGAATCTGATCGCGCAATTCAGCATTGATTGGATTTGTGTCATACCGGGGTCCAGATATAGTCACCGCATAGTTATAGTCTTTAAATGCATTTCGAAGGTTCTTTTCAGTGGTCTTCCAGAGGGAATCATTGAAAGTCAATACCGAGGTGAGGAAGAACACTCCGAGGGTTACTGCTATGATAACCGGCCGTAGTCTGGAAAATGAATTCCTCATGAGATGTCACCTTCAGTAGAAGTGAAGTGCTGTGAACGTGGAATCTCGATGCCTTCAATTCGACCATCAAGCATGCGCACAATTCGATCAGCACGATTAGCCGCATCGTGATCGTGGGTAACCATCATTATCGATTGGCCCAACTGTTTAGTGCAGTAAACGAAAAGCTCTAATAGTTGTGAACTTGTTTCTGAATCAAGCGCACCTGTCGGTTCATCAGCAAACACGATTTGTGGCCGACTGAGCATCGACCTAGCGATTGCAACACGTTGTTGTTGTCCACCTGACATCTGACTAGGGAAGCGTTCGAGTAGATTACCGATTCCGAGAATTTCGACAACTTCTTCTAGCCAAGCCGTATCCTCCCGGCAGCGTCGGAGTCGAAGAGGGTAGAGGATATTCTCGAGTGCAGTCTTTGAGGATATGAGGTTATATGCTTGGAAAATAAAACCAACAGATTCACGACGCATCTCAGTCAATTTACGATCATTGAGTTTGGTGATGTCGATGCCAGTAAGCAATATTTGTCCAGAATCAACAGAATCCAAACCAGAGGCGCAATGGAGAAGTGTCGATTTTCCAGATCCAGAAGGGCCGGTTACTGCAAGAAATTCTCCTGCCTGTATCTTTAGCTCGACATCAATTAGCCCAGTTACCTTTTCTTCTCCCACAGAGTAGTATTTACTGATACGGTCGATTACTAGTGGTTGTATATCCTTCTGTCTAGCCACGGATTCGCCTTTCTGAAAATGTGCCATTTGGGTGATTTGAACTTCAATATAAACATTTATATGCTCAATACTTTTAGAAAATCTATTATATTTAATTAGATTGGAAGCCTGGGATACTTCAGTGCTGTAATCTTTTGTTCTTTAGGGTGGTTGGGGGTTTGCTACATAAGTAGTGTAGGGCAAGGGGCGCTAATGTTCGACTATATTTATCTTTGGCCCCCTGTTTTAGGCTCGTAGAGACAGTTTCTCAGTTGTGTGGTCGGTGGTCAAGGGGTATGTATCGGGGGGTAAAAATTTGAAAAACTACAGTAGAGTTGGTTTTCGACTTTTGGTAGTGAACGTACACGTCGGGTTCTTTCTGGAAGCATACTTATGTGGTCCGAACCGGTGCGTCATGGGTATGTGACAACTGCGTTGTTTGGGCGTGAATGTCGATTTGGGAGATGGGGATGGTCTTGTGCTCAATGGTGTTAGTTAGTATAAGTGTGCTGGGGCGCAGTGTTTGGTGGATCTCGCTTCATCTACATGATGATTGTGGACCGCAGCCTCTGTTAGAACCGTCACGTCTCCGGTCCTGGGCGTCATCCTGTAGCCAAAACGATTGAGACTCCAACGCCGACAGTATCGTGTCGCTCGAGGTCAACCGGGGTGTACTTGCCAAACTCTCGGGTCAGTACCCCGTTGCTTAATCTGACATCCACCAGGCTTAACGTCTACGGTGTACCGTATTTTACCTCTCTACGTCAGCGCGTTACGCCTTCACGTGGGGTTTTTCTACCGGTTCCCCTAATTTATGTGGTTTCTAGCCCGCGACCTGTGTGGGGTAATGCATTCATGATGACGTGGCAGTGTAGATCTGCGGACATTGCTCCGATCTGTGGCGGTAGCGTTCGGTTACATGCCAGCCGTGAAGGTCTGGCTCGTTAAAATCCATCGCACACCAGTGTGGTGGATCATCGCGTGGTTGTCTCGGACGGAAGGCCGGACGCGCTGAGTTGTTCGTGTCAAATCAGTGACTCGTTGTTCTTTGGCAGTGTTTCCTCCGCGGCGTTTGCTTCGGATGAAAAAGTAACTTGAAACCAGATGACGGGTCGTTTCAAAAGACACAGAAAAGGTGATGGCTGCCGCTCCGATTGCGTGACCTTATGTGCCAACCGCTGGGGATGCGGTCGCATGATATGGTGCGACAGGCTATAGGGCACCGGTGTCGGCAATTCCGTTCTCAGCGAGCTTGGTTACGGACGGTTCGGAGAAGCGTGGCGGAAGGTCGGCTTTCCGCGGAAGATAGCTGTGCAGCGTCAGAATGCGTTTCCGTGTTCTGGGCACCCAAATCCTATTGGAGGACATGCAGCTCGCTAGACTAGTCAACGATCAATCGAGGATGGCTGTTGTCCCTGATGTCAGTATGATCGATTGACTTATATAGCATAGTCCGTCCGGCGGCGAAGTCCCCGGCCGGTTTGTGTGATCGGGGTGCCATTCTCATCGAGACGTGTCGCAGCATAGGGCATTCCACGCAGTTCATCGGGATTAAGGTCTCGTACTGTGTGAGTTCTCCGCAGATGTCCTATGTCGCGAACTAGACTAAAATGCCATCTACGCCAGCAATCTAAACTGGGTGGTATGTCCTCACAGTGGTTAGGGATTCGGAGCGACCTGTCATCCATTGGATGACTTTTGTCGACTCTGAGGACAGTGCCTACGGACTCACCTGCCCGGGATCTGGAAGAGCCCGAGGAAGACCTGATGCAGCAGTCCCCCGAGCGCGGCGAGTACTGCGAGCACGGCCATGATCCCGGTAAACGTCCCGGTGCTTGATCCGTCGGCGCGTGCGGAATCCCGGTCCGCGAGCGCGGCGTCACGTGCGGATTCAGCTTTGATACGGGCCTGCTCCGCGAGTTCCGCGGCGGCTTCTGCTTCGATCCGTGCTGCTTCGGCCCGCTCTGCCCGTACGGTGGCGTCTGTAGCTGTTTTCTCCGCTTCCGTGTGCGCCCGCTCGGCCGTGGTGAGTGCGGCCTCGAGGGCGGCGTGCGCCTGCTCTGCTGCGGCCAGCCGGGATTCGATTGCGGCCAGTGTTGCGGTGAGTGAGGTCACCTTTTCTTCGGCTGCGGCCAGTGCCTCCCGCGCGACGGTGAGTCGCTGTTCGAGTTCGGCAGTGTCGGCCGCATGCTCGGCTGCCGCCTCGGCGAGGGCCTCCTCAGCTGCTTCCGCGCGAGTTTTCTCCAGCGCGGCCGTATTTTCGGCTGCAGCCAGCTGTTCACGTACCGTCGCGAGTTCCCGGTGAGTCTCGGCCAGTGCATCCCGGGCCGCATCGCGGTCATCCCGGATGTCGTGGAAAGCCTGCCGCAGTCCCGCCAGCCGGACCTGTGCGAGCCGGTTTGCCCGGTAGCTGTGCAACTGGTCGGTCCCACCGTCTCCATTTCCCCAACTGCGTTTATTGGTGACGTAGATGGTGCCGTCCCCATCGAAGGAGATGTGGTTCGGCTTCGCGCCGGCATCGAGGTTGGCCACCGGAATGAGGGTGTCCGCATCGATCGCGGTGACTGTGCCACCGTCACGGTTACTCACGTAGAACAGATCGGTGACAGGCTCGTAGACCGCGGCCACGGCTTTGTCACCGGTCGCGATGTCTGCCAGTACATCTCCTGACTCCAGGTCGATGATGAGGACGTTTCCGGTGTCCTGATTCGCCACCGCGAGGTTTCCTCGTCCGATGTCGAGCGCCACGCCGGAGCCACGACGCATCACCTGCGGGTCCAGTTGGTATACCTCCGCATCGGAGGGATCCTCGATGTTGATCCGGAGTGCCGCCGGTTTGTCGAGGCTCACGGTGTAGAGGGTGTGCGTGGACTGGTCGTAGGCCGCGTCCATGGGCCGGGTGAAGCCCTCGGGGAGCGGAATCGTGCCAATCTTCGTGGGAGCGGTGGGATCGGAGCCGTCGTAGACGGTGATCCAACTATCATCCCGGCTGTACGGACTGGTGACGTACACGCGGTGGGTCGCGGAGTCCACGACCACGCTGCGTGGGTGGCCACCGTCGACCACCGGGAACTGGTGGATGAGGCTCAGGTTGTTGGCGTCGTAGACCGCGACGGTGCCGCCCATCGTGTTCGTCACCCAGAGAAGGTCATTGCTGTCGTCGATACCGATCCCGAACGCCTTGTACGCCTTGTAGTCGCCCTCGGCGGGTTCAGCGGGTTCAACTTCACCGAGGACCTCCAGTGTCGCCGGATCGACCTTCATGATCGCGGAGGGACTGCGAGTCTCCCGATCGAAGTGGGTCCGGGTGACGAACAGCGCTCCCTGGCGTGCGGAATACACCGACTGGTAGAGACCGCGGGGGAGTTCTCCGATGGTGACGTCGAACCCCTCTCCGCCGTAGGTGTCGTTCAGAGGGGCCACGACCGGGCCGTTCGTACGCAGCGGAGGCCCACCGTCAACGGTGTATCCGACGGTGATCGGCTTACCTATGATCGCCGGGTCTGTGGGAAGGGACACCGCCGTGGTTCGGGCGCGTCGATTTTCCGGGACGGTCACCGGTGTGGGCAGGAGGTTGGCGGAGTGTCCCTCGATGCCGACGTGATCGATGACGGCGCCTTCCGGGAGGTTGAACACCTCGACGGCCACCGCAGCCCCGAGGCGGGGCGCGGTCTCGGAGCCGGAGTCGGGGTCGTGCACGGTGATCCGCGGGTGGGACCGGTAGACCGTGGTCACGCTGTTGTCCCCGTCGCTGATGAGCAGGGTGTGCTCCTGTCCCGCGGTGAGGCGACTGGTGCTCAAGGTGTAAACGGTTCCTTTGAACGTGCCGTTCTCCGCGGTGACGGTGTCCACCAGGTTTCCGCCCCCGATGTCCCACTTCTGGGCTGTGCCGTCGACCTGCGCGGAGAGTACCGCCCCAGCCGGAAAACCTGTGACCTTCGTGCGGAGGACCGTGCCACCGGAGGACCACGTGAACGCATCGGTGACGACGATGGATGCGGTGCCCGCGGTGCTGGTCGACTCCGGTGCCGGGGCAGGCATGGCGGTGGCGTTACCGATGACGCCGATTCCCCCGGTGATGAGGGAGACTGTGACGATCCCGGCGAGAGCCCGCCGCCCGACCCGAAGCTGTGGTCTACCCATAGTGTGCTCCTCTTTCCCAACTGCGCTGTGACGACCCTGAATTGAAGATAAGTGGAGGCTAACCTAAAAGTATGGGTTGTGGCCAGGGGGTACCTGGAGCGGTGTGGCCGACCCCGCCCGAGCGCCCCGTGCCCCTGAAAGCCGGACGAAGGTCTAACATCTCCCGCATGGTGGAGGAGAGACCCGAATCGCACGTGCCCGGATACGTCCGACCGGGGCACGCGTTCAGACGCGTCGCCGGGGAACGCCGGGCCTGGCTCCCCGTGGCGCTCAGCATGTTCACGGTGGCTTGGGGTGGGAACGAGTTCACGCCACTGCTCGTGCTGTACCGCCAGGCTGGGGAATTCTCCCCGGTGTTCGTCGATCTCATGCTCGTCGCCTACGCCATCGGCGTCGCGGTGGGGCTGCTGGTCACCGGCCCGTTGACCGACCGGTACGGGCGACGCCCGATCATGCTGCCGGCCCCGATCCTCGCGGTGCTTGCTTCGGTGATCATTGCCCTCGCGGAGCACACGGCGGGGTGGATGACCATCGGGCGGTTCCTGTCCGGGCTCGCAGTCGGCATGGCGATGACGGGTGGCGGCTCGTGGGTGAAGGAACTCTCCTCGCCGCTGTTTGACCCGGGGGCCCGGCCCTCGTCGGGCGCGAAACGGGCGTCGATGGCATTGACCGCCGGGTTCGCCGTCGGCCCGGCGGTCGCCGGTGTTCTCGCGCAGTGGCTGCCCTGGCCCGGCCAGCTCTCCTTCGGTGTGCATGTGGTGCTGTCCCTGGTTCTGGTCCCCCTGCTCCTGACGATCCCGGAGACCCGGCAACCGGCGATCCACGCGAAGCGCCGGTCGGTACTGGATAGCTTGCGGGTCCCATCGTTGCGGAACCCCCGGTTCTACGCGGTGGTTCTACCCATCGCGCCCTGGGTGTTCGGCTCCGGGTTCACCGCCTACGCGACGCTGTCGGCACGCATGCAGGACCACGTCGCACACCCGTTGGCGTTCTCCGGTGCGATCACCCTGCTGACCCTGGGAGTCGGTTTCGCCATCCAGCAGGCGGCACCTGCGATTGCCGGAACCGGAGGGCCCCGCGGCCCGGTCGTTGCGATGGTGGCGACCATCGCGGGATTCGTTGGTGCTGTCGCGGTGGTGCTCAATCCGTCTGTGCCGGTGATGCTCGTGGCGTGCGTATTCCTCGGTCTCTCCTACGGGCTGTGCGTTTACACGGGCCTGTCGGAGGTGCAGCGGATGGCAGCCCCGAACGAGCTCGGTGCCCTGACCGGTATCTTCTACTGCTTCACCTACACCGGGATGGCGTTCCCGGCTCTGCTGACCAGACTCAGTGACTGGTTCAGCTACCCGCTGATGCTCGGTTTCGGGGCGGTGGTGGCCATGATCGTGCTGGCCGTGGTGAGCGTGACGGGGCGCCGGTTCTGATGGTGGTATCCCCCGGTGGCGCTAGCCTAGCGGCGCCGCAGGAGCTTCACACCGATTCCCACGGCGATGATGCTGAGGACGACGATCAGGGCGACGACGTTGTCGATACCGGCCGCGAACTGCGCAACCCGGTTCTGTAGCCGGAACTGGGTTTCGGTGTCCAGCAGGGTCGGTAGAGCGGAGGTTCCGTGGCTGGTGAGGAAGAGGGCACCTATACCGATGAACAGAAAGCCGGCGGCGATGCTGAGTGTGTTCGTATGGATCGGGCCGATGTGTATCTCCCGGCCCCGGAGCCAAGAGGCCCGGCCGAGGTCGAAGCGGTCCCACAGGAGAGCCAGAAGAAACAGTGGGACGGTCATGCCGAGGGCGTAGCAGGCCATGACGAGCGCGCCGTAGACGGCGGACCCGCCGAGCGCCGAAGTAGCGAGCACCGCCCCGAGGAGGGGACCGGCGCAGAAACCGGCGAAGCCGTAGACCGCCCCGAGCGCGAACACGGGCAGCCATCCGGTACCGCGGATCCGGTTGTTCATGGTGGAGAGGCCCGGGATGCGGAATCCCAGGCCCAGGAGGGACCAGAAACCGAAGGCGATCATCACCCAACCAGCCACGGCGATGACGGTGTCCCGGTGCTGGGTGAACAAGGAACTGAATCCACCGATTCCCGCGCCGACCGGGACGAGTACTGCGGCGAGTCCTGCGAAGAACACGGCGGTCCGTGCCACGAGCTGGCGTTTCGAGCTGAACGCGTAGGCGAAGAATGCGGGGAGAAGGAGCGCCGAGCAGGGGCTCAGGATGGAGAGTGCCCCGCCGAGGAACGCCCCGACTATGCCGATCGACAGCACTGTTAACGGGCCTCCTGTGCTGTCAATTCAGCCGAGGAACGGGTGTCGGCATCAGGAACCGTGTTCTCCCCGTCGGCCACGCGTTGGAGCTCTGTATTGATGACCTCCTCGAACACCTCAAGGGGTTGTGCGCCACCGATGAAGGTCTCTCCGATCACGAAACCGGGGGTTCCGCTCACACCGATACCGCTGGCGTAGGCACGGGCGTTGGCGATTGCTTCGTCGTATTTGTCGCTGGTCGCGTCCGCACGGAACTTCTCCATGTCCGGTACCCCGGCTTCTTTGGCGAAGCGGATGAAATCTTCGATCCCGTAGTTTGGGTGGCCGGACGTGTCCTTCGAGGAGGTGTAGAGAGCGTGCTTGAATTCGATGAACTTGCCCTGCTCTGCGGCGGCCCGTCCGGCCCGCGCCGCGGCTTCGGCGTTGGGGCCGTTGATCGGAAGATCATTCCATTCCATGCGCACCAGACCGGTGTCGACGTATTTGCTCAGGATCGTCGGTTCCGTGTTATTGGCGAACAGTGAGCAGAACGGGCACTCGAAGTCGGAGAACTCGGAGATGACGACGGGGGCGTCGATCGCGCCGATGGCGAAGGGATCGTGGACGTTGCGGCGGTGGATGTTGAGGATGTCCGATTGGGCCTGCAGCGGACCCCGCGGACCCCAGAACAGGGCATCGTAGCTGCCGTCGGACAGCTTCTTCGGTCCGCTACCGCGCGTCCCGTCTGCACCAGCTTTGACCGCATTGACGACGTCATCGTAGGACGGCGAGGAACCTGTTGTGGCCCCGGTGTTGTTCTCCGGGGCTGCGGTCGTGCCGATTGTGGCGGATGTGGTGGGATGATCTGCGGTGCGGTCTCCGATGACGTAGCCGACCAGACCCGCGATGATGACGAGAAGTGCGGTGAAGGCCCACAGCATCGGGGGGATTTGATTCGTTGTGGTTTCGGCGGATGCGGGGACGGAGGTGTTTTCTGTTGCGGTGGTCTCCGCATTCTCGTCGGACACGAGGGGCTCCTTCTCTGAGGGGCTTGGTGTGATGAATCGGTCAGTGTCTCATTGTCCACGATCGGTGGCGAAAACCAATCGGTCTGATCCGCTACACGGACGGATACTCGTCCTCCGGGCGGACGGCATTGCGCAGGGCGATGGCCCGCGCGAGACGTGCGTAGCGCAAGTCCTGTTCACGGAACCGCACCCACGCGCTCAAGGTGGTGAACATGAAAGCCACGGTCAGCGCATAGAGCAGCAGATCCGTGCCCCGGTCCACACCGACCCAGTTCGCCACCACCGTCAGATCATCCGGGCGGAGGACCGCCCAGATCGCTGCGAAAATGAACAGGATGAACCCGATCTTCACCCCAGCCTTGGCACGGGCCTTTCGCCGGTTGGACAAGAAGTACACGACGAGTGCGGTCGTGCAGACGAGGAGCAGGATCTGGATGAGCAGTTGTCCGGTGATCACGGGAGCCTCCTGGCGAGCAGTCCGTCGGCCAGGATGTTGACACCGTTGATCAGCGACTGGCCCTTACTCATCGAATATTCGGTGTAGAGGATGTCCACGGGCTGTTCGGCGACACGCCAACCGCGTTCATCGATCTGGGTGACGAACTCGCTGGCGTGGCTCATTCCGTTCATCCGGATGTTCAATTCCTCGGCAACCCGACGGTTGAATACGCGCAATCCATTGTGGGCGTCGGTGAGTCCCATCCGCTTCGCCCGGGGGGACAGCATCACCACCGTTCGCAGGACGACGCGTTTGAGCAGCGGAACCTGATCTCCCTCGCTGCGTGGCCTGCCGAAGCGAGTGCCGACGACGATGTCCAACGGCTCGGTGCGCAGCCGTTGGAGCATGGCCACGACATCCTTCACCTGGTGCTGCCCGTCGGCGTCGAAGGTGACGAAGTAGCGGGAGCCGGGCTGAGCTCGGGCATATTCGACACCCGTCTGGATCGCTGCACCCTGGCCGAGATTCACCGGATGATTGATCAGGTGTGCACCGGCGGCGTGGATGGCGATGTCGGAATCATCGGCGGAGCCGTCGTTGATCGCGACGATGTTGGGGAACGTCTCGCGGGCGGCGCGGATGACATCCCCGATGACGGTTGCTTCGTTGTAGCAGGGCATGACGAGCCAGGTGTCCCGGTAATCCGGGGTCGTGGCACCGCCGACGCCTGCGGTATCCGGTGAAACTGTGTCGGGAGATTCCATGATGGTGAACATGCTAGCCGACGGTGGGAGAGGTACAGGTGAGCGCCGGTGCACGGGGGAGAAGAGATGCAGGGGGAATGCCCCCGCTCGCGGCGTCCGCTCAGTCTCCTCTGTGGAAGAGCGTCCGGTACACCGATTTCAGCAGTCGTGGCGGTAATGCGCGGTAGAGGGTCCGCACCCCGAGATTGAGTACCGCTCGCCCACGCCCCACCAGGCCATAATCGACGAGGTTGCGCTGCATCTGGCGCTCGGCGGTGAACATTCCCCGTCCTGTGCGTCGGGCGAACATCTCATCACCCGTCCGAAACCTGGTCAATGGCTCAGGAAGGTTGTGGAAGCGCGCCCCTCCGGTGAGCATCCGCGCCCACAGGTCGTAGTCCTCCATGAAGTGGACGTCCCGGTAACCCCCCGCCCGGCGGACGGCACTGGTCCGCAGCATCACACTTGGATGGTTGACAGGTGTGTTGATGCGTGCGTACCGGGCGATTGCGTCGTGATCCTCCGGCAGGGTGCGTACCCCGGTGATCGTGTCCGGATCATCATCGGTGAACTCGGACATAGCGGTACCCAGTACATCGATCTCCGGGTGCTCCGCGAGGTAAGTGAGTTGTACGGCGAACCGCTCAGGTTCCGCGATGTCGTCCGCGTCGAGGCGAGCGAAGTAGTCCGTGTCGATCTCATCCAGCGCGGACTGGGACGCCGGACCCAGCCCCCGGTTCACCGGCAACTCAAGTTGCCGGGCGGACGGATTCTCCGCGAGGAAATCCGCCACCACCGTTGCGACGTCGTCCGGGACGGGACCGTCCCGGACGATGAGGATCTCCTCCGCCGGGCGGGTCTGTCCCGCCACCGAATCGAGGGCCTGCCTCAGATGGTCCGGGTTGTTTCCGTGGTAGACGGTGACGAGGGCGGTGAGCGTCGGCATGTGGTCAGCGTACCAGTGGCGCGGCACCCTGACGCAGGCCCGTGACGTGCACCAGGGCACCGGCGACAGGACCGATGACCAGTGCGAGACAGACATTCATCGCCAGGGGGAACGGGGCCAGGAAGACACCGAAGGCGACCATGCTTCCGGTCACCCATCCCGCCACATATCGGTTGTGCCGGTTGACCGCGAGCGTCGCGGTCCCGGTGATCATGAGCACCCCCGTGCAGGCAGCGCCGAACGTGAGCGCGGCGAGGACCGGACCCGGCACGACGAACCCGGCGCTGAAGAACACCCCCATGATCCACGGGCCGAGCAGCCAGGCAGCCACTGCACCGAGCACCCCGACACCGAACACCGCACTCAACGGCTTACGCAGCGCACCGAGCAGATCAGCGGAGTTCTCCACGAAATGCACGATCAGGGCTGACTGGAACCGTTGCAACGGTACGAGGATGGGGGCTCGGGTGAGCATCACCGCGAGCATGATTCCATCGACCGTGGTGTCCAGGCCCGCGTCCACGGAATCTCCGGCGACGGCCTTGACGAAGGTCGGAAACCCCACGATGAGCAGCGCCGTTGCCCCAGTGGCGAGCATTGCCGAGACAGCATTACGGACGAACCGCCCGGTACGCACGTCTGCGCCTGAACGCAGGGCAGCCCGCGCATCGGCAGACATCCCCAGAATGACCAGCCACGTCGCTGCCCCGAGCACGGTGACCACGAGGAATACCGGCAGGCCCCAGCCCAGTGGCCAGGCGACCAGCACGAGGACGAGCCGAACCCCCGAATCCACCGCCATCAGCCAGGCGTACTGCGCCCACAGGCCACATCCGGACAACACACCCGATAACACTGCCTGATAGGTGTAGCTGACCAGGCCGACGGCCAGCAGCACCACCGCCAGTCCGTGATCCTCGACCAGAAGCCGGGGTGCCCACAACGGGCCTGCAGTGACGAGGACGAGTGCAACGATGATTCCCACCATCCCGGCAACCCGGAACGGGCGGGCACCCCGTGACGGTGCTCCCTCGTCGGTCCGGGCACCGGCGACCGCCCGGGTCGTTTCCTGCATCAGACCGTCAACGACCCCGGCGAGCGCGAAGAACAGGCTCCAGAACGCCATAAACTGACCGAAACGCTGCACTCCCAGTGCCCAGGATGCGACGGTCAGGATGATGAAGCCACTGGCCGCGGCGAACACCGTCGCCAGGCTCAGCGCGCGCATCAGCCCGCGCTCCGGGTCCGGGACCGCGGCTCCGGGAATGGTGGCAGTGCCACGTTATGTAACCACGAATTCCACAACCCAGTCAGCGTGTCGACGGGCACCCCGACCTCCGTGCAGGCGGCCGACATCACCGTCCGTAGATCGATCGGTTCCACCACAGAATGCCGGTTCGCCGCCGTGTACCGGCGGATCGCCGCGAAGAAGACGGCGTCATCGTCGATCAGACACCGCAGGGCGTGCACGACTAGCGCCCCACGCTTGTACACCCGGTCATCGAACATCAGCGTCGGACCCGGGTCAGCGAGCAAAAGATCATTCGGCAGCCGGGTCAACACCCGGTAATGCCGACGGGCCGGCTCCGCAGCGGGCACCCCGGTCGAATGCTCGAACCACAGCCACTCCGCGTAGCACGCGAAGCCCTCGTTCAGCCAGATGTCGTTCCACTGCGCCAGACCCAGGGAATTACCGAACCACTGGTGCGACAACTCATGCGCGATGAGTCGCTCCTGTTCCTTCCGGCCGTCGACATGATTTGAACCGAAGATGCTCAGGCCCTGGGCCTCCAGTGGAATCTCGAGGTCATCCTCGGTCACCACGACCCGGTAACTGGCGAACGGGTACGGGCCGAATAATCGGGTGTACAGGCGCATCATCTCGACCTGATCCGCGAACTCGACCCGCGCCGCCGGAGCGGTCCCTGCGGGAAGGAACACGGACACCGGAACGGGCGCAGGAGCTGCGGAAGGGGCGGGCGTCGACAAGCGAGGATCGAAGTCGGCGGCATCGAACTCCGTGTACTGACCGACCTGGACGGTCGCCAGGTAGGTCGCCATCACGTGCTCCGTCCGGTAGTGCCACGACGTCCGTGACCCCGCCCGGCGCCGCTCCACGAGCTCCCCGTTGCACACCACCACGTAGGGATTGTCCGCTGAGACGATGATGTCGTAGCGGGCCTTCTCGTCCGGGGTGTCATCACAGGGGAACCAGCTTGGCGCGCCACACGGCTGCGACGCTACCAGGGAACCGTTCTCCAGCTCCTCCCAGCCGAGCGTCCCCCAGGGGCTGCGCACCGGGCGTGGCGAACCGGAATACGTGATCGACAGTGTGAATTCACTGTCCACCGGGATCTCCGAGTCGAAGGTCAGCAGCAGCTTGCCACGAGCGTGCCGCCACCGGGCCACCTCGACGCGCACCGCGCCCGATCCACTCGTGGTGATCTTGGCCACCTTCAGTGACGGCCCCAGATCGAGGGTCAGTTGTTTCAACGGCAGATAGTTCACCATCTCCAGCGTCGCGGAACCCGCGAGACGGTTCGATTCGACCCGATAGTCCAGGTCAAGACGGTAATGCCGGATGTGGAACCCCAGATTGAAGTCGACCCCGGTGTAGGAATCGCGGGTCCCCGGGATCGGGGAATTGCGCAGGCGTTGGCTAGTCATCGTGAGCGGATGATACCGCGCCGGGAGGCACGTGTCCGACCTGACGATCCAGCCAGGCGAAGATCATCGACGACAATCGGGCCCGCTGGGCACTGTCCGCCGCACCGCCGTGCCCGCCCTCGGTGTTCTCGTAGTAGTCCACGGGCTGCCCCGCATCCGTGAGCGCCGCGGCGAACAGTCGCGCATGGGCGGGGTGCACGCGGTCATCGCGTGTCGACGTTGTGACCAACGCCGGTGGATAGGGCCGCTGTGCCCGTGGCGTGACATTGTGCAGTGGGGAATACTGCTTCAGCACCTCGCGGAACTCCGGATCATCCGGGTCCCCGTACTCGGCGGTCCAACTCGCGCCGGCCGACATGCGGTGATAGCGGAGCATGTCCGTGAGTGGCACCTGCACCACCGCTGCCCCGAAGCGCTCCGGATACCGGGTCAGGGCCACCGCCGTCACCAGACCACCGTTGGATCCGCCCCACACGGCTAGCTGCTCCGGGGTGGTGTAGCCGCGCTCGACCAGATCCATCAGCACGGCCTCGTGATCCTCGTGGACCCGCAGCCGGTTGATGCCCGTCGCGCCACTGTGCCAGGCAGGGCCGAACTCACCACCACCACGCAGATTCGCCTGCACGAACAACCGGTCCCGCTCCAACCAGCCGACCCCCGTCGAACCGAGATAATCGGGTAGGAGAGACACCTCGAAACCGCCATAGGCGTAGACCAGGCACGGGCGTGGTTGAATGTCGCTCCCGTCCGCGCCGTCGGCGAAACGTCCCGTGATGAAGTAGGGGATCAGCGTGCCGTCGGCGGACCGGGCATGGTGCTGCCGGGTACTGAGACCGTCGGCGTCGAACGCCTCCGGTGCGCGATATACCGTGTGCAACTCCAACGATCCGGGGCCATCCGAGAGATCACCACACAGCAGTTTCACAGGCTCCGTGAAGGACCGGGCCGCCAGCCAGACCTGATCGTCATCCAGCGGCGCGGTGTCCACCACGCTGACCGTCGCCAGGTCAGGTACCTCCAGCTTCGTGAGCCCAGATGCCGGATCGCCCAGCGGCGCGGAGAACAGAATCGTCGCCACCGTGTCACTCACCGTCAGGATGAGGTGGTTACGGGTCACCGATAACCCTTCCAGGGCACTCGACGGTGACGGGGTGAACACACAATCCAGCGTGTGATCCCCACCGAGGTAGGCATCCAGGTCCGTGACCCCCAGGCCACCGTCCGGAACACCGCCGAACCCCGTGCGGGGGCACACGAAGAGTTTCCCCCGGTGCACCGACACCGCACAGTCCTCTGGTACCTCGATGATCTGGAGCCCGGCATCCGTTTCCACGAAGGTCCGCTGCCGGTAGAAATCGAGTGTGCGGCGCACGAACAGGCGTTCATGTCCCGGTGTCGTGTCCGCCCACCCTGTCGTGGTGATGTCCGACTCCGGTCCAGCGAAATACAGTTCTGCTTCGGAGAGCGGGACACCACGCCGCCACCGCAGCACCCGGGAGGGATAACCGGACTCGGTGAGAGAACCCGCGCCCGTGTTGGTTCCGAGGAAGATGGTGTCCCGGTCGATCCAGCTCACCGTCGTTTTCGCTTCCGGAACGGTGAACGGATGATCCGTGACGAAATCCATTGTGTTGAGGTCGAACTCGCGGATAACCACCGCATCCGCCCCGCCTCGGGACAGTCGCACCAGAGCCCGGTCGTGATCAGGGGAACGGACGTGGGCACCCCGCCACACCCAGTTCTCATCCTCGGCATCGGCCAGGGAGTCGAGGTCCAGGAGGATCTCCCACACCGGAGACCCAGCACGATAGTCCTCCAGTCGCGTCCGTCGCCACAGGCCACGGGTGTGCTCCGCGTCCCGCCAGAAGTTGTACACGTGCCCGCCACGCCGACTCGGAAACGCGATCCGGTCGTTAGTATCCAGGACCCCACGGATGCGGGACTCCAGTGCGGCGCGATCCACCGTGGCATCCGGAGCGTCGAGAAGCGCCACGGTGTCGTCGGTGTGCTCCGCAGCCCAGGCGAGAGCTGTGGGGGAATGGATCGGTTCCAGCTCCGGGTGAAGGGAGGCCGGGGCGCCGAAGTCTGCCGGGTCGGTGGTCTGGGTCATGCTCGTCATCGTACCGGCCGACGGGAGCAGGAAACCCGCCGTCCGGAAGGGAACGACGGGCTTCGTGGAACGTCGGGGCCTAGCCTGCGGCAGGGCTGGCACCGGGTAGATCGGTGATCTCGAGGGGAGCGGGGTTGCGGAGCTCCTCGATGATCTTGTTGACGTCGATGGTGCCGGGGTCAACGGCCTTCTCGACATCTGCGGGTGTCATGACTTCCGCGTTCGCGGCACGCCTATCGGCATCGGTGATCTCGTTGTCCAGGCCGAAGGCCTTGGAGAACGTCACCCAGGAACCACGGAGATCCTGCTGCCAGTACGGCCAGGAGTGGGTGCCGGTTGGGCGGAAGTTGAAGTCCGCCGGAATACCCTCGGCATCGAGCTTGGCTTTGAGGTCGTGGGTGCACTTGTTCGTGGCAGCCTCAATCAGGCCGCCTTCGATCACCAGGGTTGCGACTGTGGAGGAACCACGCCCGGCACTCCACAGGTCACTCTGTCCGGCGAGACCGGAGGCATTGGACACGTAGATCGCGGTGCCCTTGAGCGCCGCTGCATTGATGAGAGCATCGTTGTACGTCCACAGTTTGGAACCGAGCGGGCCCCACATCTGTTCCTTGGTGGCACCGCCCCTACCGAGCGTCACATCAATGAATGTCGGCCCGAACCCGTTCGAGGTTTCGGCGCAGCCGGAGAACGACCCGACTGCGTCATAGAAGCCCTGATTGTGCTCCGCGAGCAGCAGCGAGGACGTCGCCGTCATCGACATCCCGACGATTGCGCGCTTGCCGGAGGTGTTCAGTGCGGTTTCCAGGGGGCCCGGAAGTTCCTTGGTCAGGAATGTCTCCCAGGTCTGCTTTCCACCCAGGCTCTCAACGTCCTCCACCCAGTCGGTGTAGTACGAGAACTTTCCCTGCATTGGGATGGCCACGTTGACGTTCTTGTCCAGATAGAACTTGAGTGCATCGGACTGCATGACCCAGTTCGCGCGCCCTTCGCCTCCGTCTCCACCGTTGAGGAGGTAGATGATCGGACGCGGCCCGGCGGACTCATCGGCTTTGACGATGACGAACGGAACCTGACGGTCCATCGACGGAGAGTACGCCCACCATTCCGCGACGCGGCCCTTGTATTCCCTGTTGTACGCCTGGACCAGCTCGCGCCAGGCGAGGGCTTTGTTTCCGTCGTAGGCGGTACCGGGTTCGCCGATGTCGAGGGGTCCCTGGGTGATCTGGGCGGGAGGGAGTCCGTCGTTGACATCCTCGGGAGTTAGTTCAGCGGCCGCTGCGACGGGTGCGGTGAGAACCACGGATGCAGGGGTGACCAGAAGGGACACAGCGAGAGCGGTGGCTGTGACGGGGGAAGAGATGCGGTGGTGAAGGTTCACGGTGGAGCCAATCGGTCGTCGGGATGGAAGAAATGTGCGGGTCCGGTGGAGGACACCGGAAAATGAAACGTCCGGCCATCGGGGAACTGATGGCCGGATGGGTTTCTATTCGTCGAGGCCGAAGGCTCGGGCAAAGACGGGCCAGGAGTCACGGAGATCCTGCTGCCAGTAACCCCACGAGTGGGTTCCGGTCGGACGGAAGTTGAAGTTTCCGGGAACTCCCTGAGAATCCATCTTCACCTTCAGGTCGTGAGTGCACATGTTGGTGGCACCCTCAATGATGCCCCCGTTGACGACATGGATGAAGACGTTGAGCGGCTCGCCACCCGTCCACGGGGAGGTCCAGAGATCCTCGGTACCGGCGTAACCGGAGGCGTTGGAGACGTAGACCTCGGTGCCGCGGAGCTTGTCGGCGTTGATGAGGGCGTCGTTGTAGTGCCAGTTCGGGGTACCGAGTGGGCCCCACATCTGTTCCGGCGTGGCCCCGCCTCGGTTGAGAGTGAGCCGGATGTACTCGGGGGCGAGTCCACGGGAGGTTTCGGCGCAGCCGGAGAAAGAACCGACGGCGTCGTAGAAACCGGGATTGTGCTGGGCCAGGAGGAGCGAGGAGGTGGCCGACATCGACATACCGGCGATCGCGCGCCTGTTGGTTGCCCCCAATTTCGTTTCGAGGGGTCCGGGAAGTTCCTTCGTCAGGAACGTCTCCCAGGTCTGCTTGCCGCCGAGCGCGGGGACGTCCTCGACCCAGTCGGTGTAGTAGGAGAACTTGCCCTGCATCGGGATGACGACGTTGACGTTTTTCGTCAGGTAGTAGTCGATCACATCGGTCTGCATGATCCAGTTCGCTCGACCCTCGCCGCCGTCGCCGCCGTTGAGAAGGTAGATGACCGGGCGGGGACCTGCAGTCGGATCGGCCTTGATAACGACGAGCGGAATGTCCCGGTTCATCGAGGGAGAGTGAGCCCACATCTCGACGACCCGACTGTTATCGTATTCGCTGATCTTGTCACGCCAGATCAGCGAGGTGTTGCCATCATAGGCGGTTCCAGCCTCGACATCGCGGGGCCCCTCGGTGACGGTGGCGCGGGGGGTGTCTCCCGCCACCTGTGCCGGGGTGAGATCGGAGGCCAGTGCAACGGGGGCGGTAAGCGTCATACCCGTCACGGCTGCGGCGGACAGGGCTAGAGCTGCGACCGGGGCCGCGATGCGTCGGAGATTCCTCATGAATGTTCCTTGTTGTAGTCGTGCGCTGTATCGGGGAATGTCTTCCCGGCCGCTGCGTCCCGCTCCGGGATGCGGGGCAGTCGGCTGCGTCGTCTCCGTCATCCCTGGGCGAACTTCGGGATGGTGTCGGTTGACCGGATCTGACGGGTATGTCGTGGATCGTCACCCAAACGTTAGCACTCCGTGTCCGAGCGGTGCCCCACCCGGATTTTGTGGGGGAATCCAGTGCAGGGGCGGAAACGTGGTGGCGTGACGGGGTGTTCCGGAAACGCTCGGCACCCGCATCGTACGACAGCGGAGCCGCGTCTCAGCGTGTGTCTTCAAGTTACTGGTGTTGTTAATGTGACACAAGGGGCAATCGCACCCGGGCTGTTCCGCCTTTGTGGCGGATGCCCCGTGTCCATCGCGCATAGCTGGGCGGGTCGATACCCCGTCGGGCGTAACGTCGTAGACACCTCGTCCGTATACACCGGACAGTGGTACTCCGGTACTTCCCCGGTTCCATGCCCGGAGCCGACACCCTTCGACTGAAAAGGCAGAATAATCTGATGCAGGCACTCGAACCCATCATTCTCATGATCAACAATTTCCTCGGGGTCATCGCTCATGCGGGTTCCTCCGTGACCAGTGCACTCTCTCACGGAGTAGGGCGCTTCTGAGATCAGTACCCAGTGTTCCCGGGCTTCGCGTGAGCGTTGATTTCCGGGGGACAGAACGAGGGGTCCACCACGCACCCAGGTGTACGGTGGACCCCTCGTTTCAGCTTGGGTTCCGTGCGGGTGGGCGGTACTTCCGGTGTCTGTGGGGTGGGGCCGGGTTCCGCCGTAGGGTGACTGTCGGGTGCTGCCCGCGAATTGGTGGGGCATTTGCACGACATTCCTTGCACGGACACGTATCCTTGTGCGTGTGACTGAACATTATGACGTTGTTGTACTCGGCGCGGGTCCCGGTGGCTACGTGTCCGCCATCCGTGCTTCCCAGCTCGGCAAGAAGGTTGCCGTCATCGAGAAGCAGTACTGGGGTGGAGTGTGCCTGAACGTGGGCTGCATTCCGTCGAAGGCATTGCTGAAGAATGCGGAGGTGGCCCACACCTTTAATCATGAGGCGAAGCTCTTCGGCATTTCCGGTGACGTCTCCTTTGATTTCGGCGTGGCGCATGACCGGTCGCGAAAGGTGTCCGCAGGCATCGTCAAGGGTGTCCACTATCTGATGAAGAAAAACAAGATAGATGAGATCAACGGACTGGGCTCTTTCGTTGATGATCACACCATTGAGGTTACGGACGGTGACGATGCGGGAAAGAAGGTCACCTTCGACAACTGCATCATCGCCACCGGCTCAGTCGTGCGTTCGTTGCCCGGGATCGAAATCGGCGGCAACATCGTCTCCTACGAGGAGCAGATCCTCGACAAGGATTTGCCTGAATCCATGGTCATCGTCGGGGCGGGTGCCATCGGTATGGAGTTCGCCTACGTGCTCTCCAACTATGGTGTTGACGTCACCATAGTTGAGTTCATGGACCGGGTACTGCCCAACGAGGACGCGGATGTTTCCAAGGCGATCACCAAGGAGTACAAGAAGCTCGGTGTGAAGATCCTGACGGGACACAAGACCACCGCGGTCCGAGACAACGGCGACAGCGTCGAGGTTGACGTCGAGTCGAAGGACGGCAAGAAATCCGACACCCTCACCGTCGACCGGGTTATGGTCTCCATCGGCTTCGCTCCCCGGGTTGAGGGATTCGGTCTGGACAAGGCGGGCGTGAAGCTCACTGAGCGTGGCGCCATCGATATTGACGAGCGCATGCGCACCAACGTCAAGCACATTTATGCCATCGGTGATGTCACCGCGAAGCTTCAACTCGCACATGTCGCAGAGGCGCAGGGGGTTGTCGCTGCCGAGACGATCGCGGGTGCCGAGACGATGGAGCTGGGCGATTACATGATGATGCCGCGTGCCACGTTCTGTAACCCGCAGGTGGCTTCCTTTGGATACACCGAGGAACGAGCCCGTGAGCTGGCTGATGAGCGCGGTTGGGAGATCAAGACCGCCACGTTCCCGTTCTCCGCGAATGGTAAGGCGCAGGGGCTAGGCGAACCGGCCGGTTTCGTCAAGGTCGTCGCCGACGCCGAGTTCGGTGAACTGATCGGTGCGCACATGGTCGGATCCAACGTGTCCGAGCTGCTGCCCGAGTTGACCCTGGCTCAGCGCTTCGATCTCACCGCTGAAGAGGTCGGGCGAAACGTGCATACCCACCCGACGCTCTCCGAAGCGATGAAGGAAGCTGTCGAGGGCATCTCCGGACACATGATCAACCTCTGATCGACACTGTTCCAGGGCCGTACCGGTAAACCGGTACGGCCCTTGTCTTTGCCGTGATTCGAATCCGTGCCCGTGTCGTTCCCCACGTATCCGGGACGGGATCAGTAGGGGGCGACGGTCGAGGTGTGTGCGTCGATTTTCAGTGGTCGGTGCACAGGTGGGAATGCGCGCTGTGCACAGTCGGTTCTGGAGCACACACGGCATCCTGCGCCGATCGGAGTGGCGGCGTTGAGATTCCTCAAGTCGAGTCCTTCCGCGTAGACCGTCCGTTCCGCGTGGCGGGCTTCGCATCCGAGCCCGATAGCGAAGAGTTTCCCCGGTTCTGCGAAGCGACTGCGGTGGTGGTGCACGGTACGCGCGATCCACAGGTAGGTCCTGCCATCGGGCATCTGTGCGAGCTGACGCATGATCGTGCCCGGATTGGTGAAGGTCTCGTAGACGTTCCAGAGGGGGCAGGTCCCGCCGGAATGCGTGAAGTGGAAACCCGTCGCAGACTGCCGTTTGCTCATGTTGCCCGCACGGTCCACGCGGACAAAGGTGAAGGGGATCCCCCTCATCTGCGGTCTCTGGAGCGTGGACAGTCGGTGGCAGATGGTCTCGTACCCGGTACTGAATAATTGGCTGAGATACTCGATATCGTATCTGGAGTGTTCGGCTTCTGCGTGGAAACGTTGGTACGGCATGAGCAGTGCGGCCGCGTAGTAGCTCCCGACGCCCCGGATGGCGAGGATTCTGGATTCTTCCGAGGTGAAGTGTCCACCGTCGACTGCTTCGGAGACGAGGTCGGGTGCCTCGAGGTGCGCCAGCTCGGCCGCCATCCGGAAGGAACGTTGGCCGCTGGTCAATCGAGGGGAGAGGAATATCACGCCCTTCTCAGGGTCGAACCGGTGCAGGGTACCCTTCTGCCCTGTCCCCTTCCGTACTGAGATTCCGTGCCGGGAGAGCCTCCGGGTGATCGATGCCTCCGTCTCGCTCGGATCGGTGGGATCCGGATTGACCTCGACGGAGAGAATCTCTGCCGAGGTATCCAGTTCATCGAGATAGTTCTGGCGTGAGTAGAAGAAGTCCCGGACCTCTTCGTGTGGCATTCCGAGTGGGTTGTCGACGGCGCGGAGACCGATTTCCGGTTGCGGCGGGAAGTGGCGTGCGTCGGTGGCCAGGGAGAGTTTGTCCCTGACGTTTCGGTAGCGGCGGTGCATGTCCACCATCGCTCTCGCGAGTGAGGGATGGTTGTACACCAACTCGGAGAGTTCCTGGAGTTCCACTGGATCCGGGCAGATCTCCCGGTCGAGGACCACATCTTGTACTTCCGCGAGAAGACGCGAATCGTCGTCTCGGGAGAAGAATGTGGCGTCCACACCGAATGCCTCCGTGATCCGGAGAAGGACCGGGACTGTGAGCGGGCGCACATCGTGTTCGATCTGGTTGACGTAAGACGCCGAAAGGCCCAGCGTTGCAGCCAGGGAAGCTTGGCTGAGGTCGCGTTCGCGTCGAAGTTGCCGCAATCGGGAGCCCACATACGTCTTACTCATGGACCGTAGTCTAAGTGAGGGCGTATTCCCTTTGCAGGTGTTTGCTCGTGGAATGCACATATCTGCAATACCCCTCGAACTGGGGGAGATGGAAAATCTCGGGCGGCGGAGCTTTGCGGATGTCTGTGAAACGGGGGGAGTTGTCCGCCGCTGGTGCGAGGGGTGGTGATCTCTGTCGGGGGGATGAGGGCGTGGCCTGCATTGCTTCTGTCCACTGCTGGCGGTGTGGGCGATTGTCGCCGGTTACTTGACTGCCCCTGGGTGTCTGCCATCGGTGGCATCTTGGGTGGCTTGGCTCTGCAGGTGTGGCTAGGTGGTTGTTCTGGTGAGGTTGCGTGGTCCCGCGGGGGGTGATTGGGGGGCTTAATTGCGGTACTGCGAGTGGTACGGGGGTAGATTCAACTAAAGATTGATCCCGAATGGGGTAGGCGTGACACGACAAACCCTTATCACGTGTCAGAGATCACATCCTGAGATATTTCTCTAAATATGCCACTGTTTCGGCTGGTGGGGACGCTGGATTGGTCATGAGGGAATGTCAAAAAGAGGTAACGCTACCCTAAAGTTCATTAAAGCGGCAGGGTTGAGGCGTGTGAGCTACATCACCGGGTTCATTAACGGCTGGTTTGGCGGGATTAACGCGCCGTAAGGTTAGGTCAACACTGGAGGTGCCATGACTATTAAAGATATGGACCGTGACGCAATCCGTCACGGCAAAATTACTGAGAAACCGCTGCGTGAGCGGCCGAAGGTTCCGAGCTGGGCGCTGAAGCTGACGATGGCCGTGACCGGACTCATCTTTGGCGGCTTTGTTCTCATCCACATGATCGGAAACCTGAAGATCTTCCTGCCCGCCCATGACGGTGAGCCGGCGATCGACGTCTACGGGGAGTTTCTCCGAACCGTCGGTGAACCGCTCGTTCCCCGTGAAGGCGTGCTCTGGATCTTCCGTATCGTTCTGCTCACCGCTCTGATTCTGCACGTCTACGGTGCATTCGCGTTGACCGGACGCGCACATCAGTCACGCGGTAAGTTCCGCCGAACCAATCTGATGGGTGGCCTGAGTTCTTTCGCCACCCGCACCATGATCGTTTCCGGTCTGGTGCTCCTGCTGTTCATCGTCTTCCACATCCTCGACCTGACCCTTGGCGTCCAGCCCGCCGCCTCAGAGGTTTTCGAGCACGGGGCGGTCTACGCGAACATGGTCGCGAGTTTCAGCCGCTGGCCTGTGGCGATCTTCTACATCGCTGCGATGGTCGTGCTTTTCGTGCACCTCTCCCACGGACTGTTCACCGCAGTCAGTGACCTGGGGATCACCGGGCACCGCACCCGTGCCGTCCTCTTGTTCGTCTCCTACCTGGTACCTGCTGCCGTCATGGTGGGCAACATCTCCATCCCGCTGGCCATCGCCCTCGGCTGGATCCACTAGGCCACGGAAGGTAATCACACTATGAGCACTCACTCTGAAACCGCCACCAAGCCCGACTTCGTCCAGCCGCTCTCCTGCGTCGAGGGCGTAACCCCGGGGCGGATCCTCGAAGACCACGCCCCCAAGGGGGTCCCGATGAAGGACGCCTGGGAATGGCAGAAGGACCACTACAACCTGGTCTCACCGCTGAACCGTCGTAAATTCCGCATCATCGTCATCGGCACCGGCCTCTCCGGCGGCGGTGCGGCGGCAGCTCTCGGTGAGCTTGGCTATGACGTCAAGGCCTTCACCTATCATGATGCTCCTCGGCGTGCCCACTCGATTGCCGCCCAGGGTGGCGTCAACTCCGCCCGGGGCAAGAAGGTCGACAACGACGGCGCTTACCGCCACGTCAAGGACACCGTCAAGGGTGGCGACTACCGTTGCCGTGAGACGGACTGCTGGCGCCTCGCCTACGAATCCGTGCGTGTCATCGACCACATGAACGCGATCGGTGCCCCCTTCGCCCGTGAGTACGGTGGCACCCTCGCTACCCGGTCATTCGGCGGTGTGCAGGTTTCACGCACCTATTACACCCGTGGACAGACCGGCCAGCAGCTCCAGCTTTCCGCCGCGGCTGCGCTGCAGCGCCAGATCCACCTCGGTTCGGTGGAGATCTTCACGCACAATGAGATGGTCGACCTCATCGTCAAAGAAGAGGCGGACGGGACCAAGCGCTGTCACGGCGCGGTCATGCGTAACCTCATCACCGGGGAAATCACAGCACATACTGGTCATGCGGTGATTCTCTGCACCGGTGGCTACGGAAACGTCTACTACATGTCGACGTTGGCGAAGAACTCGAACGCCTCCGCCATCATGCGTGCATACGACCACGGTGCCTACATGGCCAGCCCGTCCTTCATCCAGTTCCACCCGACCGGCCTGCCGGTCAACTCGGAATGGCAGTCCAAGACGATTCTCATGTCGGAGTCTCTCCGCAACGACGGGCGCATCTGGTCTCCGAAGGAACCGAAGGACGACCGCGACCCGAACTCGATCCCCGAGGATGAGCGCGATTACTTCCTTGAGCGGCGCTACCCGGCATTCGGTAACCTAGTTCCCCGTGACGTCGCTTCCCGCGCGATCTCACAGCAGATCAACGCCGGTCTCGGTTGTGGTCCGATGCACAACTCCGCGTACCTGGACTTCCGGGACTCGATCGAGCGCCTCGGCAAGGACACGATCCGCGAGCGTTACTCCAACCTCTTCCAGATGTACGAGGAGACCATCGGCGAGGACCCCTACGTCACTCCGATGCGGATTGCTCCCACCTGTCACTTCACCATGGGGGGGCTGTGGACCGACTTCAACATGATGACCTCCATCGAAGGCCTGTTCGCCGGTGGCGAAGCAGGCTGGACCTACCACGGTGCCAACCGCCTGGGAGCGAACTCGCTGCTCTCTGCGTCCGTTGACGGATGGTTCACGCTCCCGTTCTCCGTTCCGAACTACCTTGGCCCGCTGCTGGGGTCCGAACGTATGGCGGAAGATGACGCGGTCGCCGTCGAAGCTGTCGAACGTGCACAGGCGCGGCTGGACAAGCTCATGAATATCAAGGGCACCCACGGTCCTGAGTTCTTCCACCGGAAGCTCGGGGACATCCTCTACTTCTCCTGTGGTGTGGCCAGGAACATCAAAGACCTCGCGGACGGGATCGAGAAGATCCGTGCGTTGCGCAAGGAGTTCTGGAATGACCTCAACATCACCGGTAATGCTGACGAGATGAATCAGGTTCTCGAGTACGCCAACCGAGTCGCCGACTACATCGATCTCGGCGAGCTCATGTGCGTCGACGCCCTGGACCGTGACGAGTCCTGCGGTGCGCACTTCCGCGATGACCACCTTTCCGATGAGGGCGAAGCCGAGCGTGACGACCTGAACTGGTGCTTCGTCTCCGCCTGGGAACCGAATGGCGAGAATAAGTTCATCCGCCACGCTGAGCCGCTGTACTTCGAAGCGATCCCTCTGCAGACAAGGAATTACAAGTAATGAAACTGCATCTCGAGATCTGGCGCCAGGCCGGACCCACGACCGAGGGTCACTACGAGTCCATCGATGTTCCCGATGCCGTGGAGCAGATGTCCATCCTGGAGCTTCTGGACCACGTCAACGAAACACTGATTGAGTCGGGCAAGGAACCCTTTGCCTTCGCCTCTGACTGTCGTGAGGGTATCTGTGGTACCTGCGGTCTGACGGTTAACGGTCGTCCACATGGGCCCGAACAGAACAAGCCATCCTGTCAGCAGCGGCTGTTCAACTTCTCCGACGGTGACACCATCAAGCTGGAACCCCTGCGTTCTGCCGCGTACCCGGTGATCAAGGACATGATTGTCGACCGCTCCGCACTCGACCGGGTCATGCAGCAGGGTGGTTACGTATCGGTGAATGCCGGTACCGCCCCGGATGCCGACACGCTGCACATGAACCATCAGACCGCTGAGCTCGCGCTCGACCATGCGGCCTGCATCGGTTGCGGAGCCTGTGTCGCAGCCTGCCCCAACGGGGCTGCACACCTATTTACCGGAGCGAAGCTGGTTCACCTTTCGCTCATGCCCCTGGGTAAGAATGAACGGGGTCGTCGGGCGCGTAATATGGTTGATGAGCTTGAGACCAACTTCGGGCCGTGCTCACTGTTCGGTGAATGCGCGGACGTGTGTCCGGCCGGGATTCCGCTCACCGCAGTCGCGGCCATCAACAAAGAGAGGGCCCGCGCGGCCTTCACCGCAAAGGATGCCTAGGGTCATCGTTCGATGAATCCGGGCCGACGGTACGATGACGAAAGGCAGCAACCGCTATGTCCGCTAATCCGGTGAAATCCGAGCAGTCGTTCCCACTGTTCGAGGGTGAGCCACACTACGTCGAGGGTTACCATCCCTCCAGCCTCGACGCACAGCACTCCTCACTTCTTCGCTTGTCCACGTGGGCCGGGATGGGGTTGATTCTGGCGTCCCTCGCTGGGTTCGGTGGCCTGGTCTACGGCCTCGGCTCATGGTCCGTAGGAAGCCAGCCGCATTGGGGAACCGTAGCCATCATCGGTTCCATCATCGCGGCAGCGTTCCTCGTGGGTGGCTTCTGGCTCATCCATCACGGGCGCCGCTACTACCGCGAGTACGCCGCACGCACCGGTCGGCACTGAACCCTAGAAGCGGCACATGCACTGACCCCTCAGCAGGCCCAAATCGGGAAGCTGTGGGGTCTTTTCGTTGTTGGGATCGGTAGAATCATCGGAATGCAACGCAAGATTCTCTGGATTCTGATCACCGTGTTCACCGTTCTTGTCGCACTCAGTCTCATTCCACGTGCCATTGAACTGTGGGATGCTGAACCTCCGTGGCGGAGCGCTGTCGCGCAGAGCCAGTTCTGACTGCGGCGATACCCGTAAATCGGAGGGTAACCGTCATAATGGTGCGATGGGCACACATGAATTCACCACGCACAGGGATGCAGAACCCCTGGCCGTCCCAGGGCCTTCTCCCGAGGTAGAGGCTGAACGGCGTCGACAGTTGCGGCGCTACAAGGCTTTTGCCACCGGTCTCCTCATCATCGCCGCTGCGATCTTCCTGTTCTGCAGATGGTTGGAGACCCGGCCCGGTGGAGTCGACCCCTGGGTGGGTTTCGTCCGGGCTGCGAGCGAAGCGGGGATGATCGGCGGTCTTGCTGACTGGTTCGCAGTTACCGCATTATTCCGTCGGCCCCTCGGATTGCCCATCCCCCACACCGCCATCGTCCGCAACAAGAAGGACCAGATCGGTGAGTCTCTCGGTGGTTTCGTTGGGGAAAACTTTCTCAACGCGGAGCTCATCACCGCCAAGGTACGCGCGGCCGGGATCCCCAACAGGCTCGGACGTTGGTTGTCGGAGCCAGACAACGCCGAGACCGTGTCCAGGGAGATCGGGCGACTCACCGGAAAGATCATCACCGCGCTGGATCCCGCAGACGCTGAAGCGGTAATCAATTCGACGTTAATCGAAAAACTTGCAGAACCGGAGTGGGGACCTCCCGCAGGTAAACTCATCGGCCAGCTCATCGAGGAAGGGAAGACCGAACCCATCGTCGATGAACTCGTGTACTGGCTACACATCAAGGCCGAGGACGCCGGTCCCTTCATCACCCGGATGCTGGACGAACGGCGACCCAGTTGGGCCCCCCAGATACTGAATGACGTGATCGGGGACAAAGTGCACCGGGAATTGGTCGAGTGGACCGCTGCCGTCGCCGCTGACCCGGAACACGAGGCGCGGCAGGCCGTGCGGCGTTTCATTCGACAGCTCTCCACCGACCTCCAGAATGATCCGGAGATGATCGGGCGTGTGGAGAAGATAAAACGGGACATCATGGGGTCCACTCCGGTACAGGGGGCGGCGGCAACCATCTGGCGTAGTGCATCGAGGTCCTTGCTCAGTGCGTCCGCCGATCGCGACTCCCTCTTGCGGTCTAAGACCAGAGAGCTTGCGATCACCTGGGGAAACAACCTCCTTGACGATGCGGCGCTCCGCGAATCACTCGACCGACGTGTCACCGGGGCGGCTGCTTTCCTCGCAGACAACTATGCGGAAGAAATCACCTCTATCATCAGCGAGACGGTCGAGCGCTGGGACGCGGATGAAGCCGGGGAGAAGATCGAGCTGATGGTCGGGAAGGATCTCCAGTACATTCGACTTAACGGCACCATCGTCGGCGCGTTGGCCGGACTCGGTATCTACGCCGTATCCCACCTGCTTTTCGGCGCTTGACGGGTGACCTGCAGGCACCGATCTGATAGCCCATCACAGAAGGAGTTTCACATGGCCCCCACAACCCCGAACGACAAGGGACACGAGGACACAACCGCATCTGACAAGTCGGCATCCGCGGGTGGACGCGACAGCGGTGTGCTGGCTGAGGCACTGGAGAAGCTCCGCGAGCCGTTCAACGCCTGGGTCAGCGCCGGAGCTTCCCTGGGGCCCTTAGTGGGTGAACTGGGGGACAAACTCCGCGCCGATCTGCGCCACGTGGATAAGCGCGAGGATGCGGATTCGGCCCGTGAAGCGGTCGGAGAACGTGTTGAGGAAACCGCGGACGAAGCCAAGAAAGCCGCTGAGAATCTCGGCTCAGCCCGTTCCGCAGAGGAAGCGAAATCAGCGGTCGCCGGGTTCGCGGCAACCGCTGAGAACACACTGCGGGATCTGTCCGACTCCGTCCGCAATGCAGCCGGACAGGCCCGGGACACCGAGGCGGCCGAGCAGGCACGCACCGCATTTCAGGAGGCAGTGGAGTCCACCCGCCGTACCTTCGATGAAGCGGTCGAGGCACTCCGTGAGCGCAGCAGCAGGGGCAGTCGCGACACGGATGCTGCAGAGAACGCCTCCACAGTCGACGAACTTCGCAGTGCCGTCGACGACCTCGTTGCACGGGCGGGGGAAGTGGTTCGCGATCTGAAGAACACCGGAGGCGAACGGCTCGATGATCTCCGCACACGGGTCCAGGACTCCGGTTCGGAGAAACAGGAGGCCGCCGATATCATCGACGGAGAAGTCGTCCACGAGGGTGACGAAACCGAACCCGGAAAGTAAGTCCCACGGGGTGCCACCGGGTTAGGTCCCACCCCGTTCAACCCGATCCCGGAAAGGACCCCGGTCCGACATGGACATCTACATCTTCACTGCGCTTAAAGCTATCGAGGACATCAGCCGCTTTCTGATGGCGGTCGTCGGTCTACTCGGCATCATCGGGGCGGCATTGTGTGCGGCGACACGCGAGGACGCTTTTACCGCTGCAGACAGGCAGCAGAAGTGGGTCTGGGTGGGATTACTCGTCGGTTCCGGGATTGCGCTGTTCCTGGTCATCCCGTTCATGTACTGGGCAGGCATGGTCATCATCGGAATCTACTGGTTTGATGTACGCCCCGAACTGAAGGATATCGTGGACGGGGAGACCACCTGGTGAAGCAGATGTGACGATGCCCCGGGTTGGTTCCGTGTGGGACCATCCGGGGCATCTCCATATCCGCCGTAGACCATCCCGGCGGACAACGTCGGATCAGTCGAAGACGACCGTGCGGTTGCCGTAGACCTGGACCCGGTCCTCAAGGTGGAAGCGGAGTCCACGGGCGAGAACGATCTTCTCGGCATCCCGACCGAGACGCTGCATGTCTGCTGGGGTGTCCTTGTGGGTGATCCGAATGACGTCCTGCTCGATGATGGGGCCGTCATCCAGCGCGGAGGTGGCGTAGTGGCAGGTGGCGCCGATCAGCTTCACGCCCCGCTTGTATGCCTGGTGGTAGGGGCGGGCGCCCATGAACGACGGCAGGAAGCTGTGGTGGATATTGATGGCCCGGCCCTCCCACATTTCACAGAGGTCCGGGGGGAGGATCTGCATGAATCGAGCAAGGACGACGGCGTCCGGTTCGTGTTCGTTGACCAGCTCCGCAACCCGGTCAAATGCCGCGCGCTTACCGACCGCATCCTTGGGAAACGGAACATGGTGGAAGGGGACACCGTGGTTCTCCGCAATACCGCGCAGATCCTCGTGATTACCGATGACGGCCGCAACCTCCATCGGGTAATCGTTCTGCTCGACGCGTCCCAGGAGATCATGGAGGCAATGTCCCTCTTTACTAACCAGAATGACAGCCCGCTTGGTACGGGCCGTATCCCAGATCCGCCAGCGGGCCGCAGCACCGAACTCAGCGGCCACCTTGTCGAACTCCTCCCGGAACACGTCGACCGGGGTGTCGAGCGATTCTGCCCGGAGTGCCTGTCGGGTGAAGAACCACCCGGAGTCAGGATCCGTGAAATAGTCCGCTTCAGTAATCCATCCGCCGTGCTGGGCCACGAAGGTGGAGAGACGGGCGACGATTCCCGTGGTGTCGGGGCAGCCGAGAGTAAGAACCAGTTGGCGTTCGGCGACGGGTACGGTGTGGGAGTTGTGGGCGTTGCTCATTTCACGAATTCTACCCCGGTGGTCAACCACTGTAGATCGGCCGGTCCGTCCTCGAACAGGCTAGGCTCGTGAACCATGAATGATTCCCTCACCCGTGACCGTCTAGCCCGCATGATCGACTACACTCTCGATACCCCGTGGGCGACCACCGCGGAAGTCCGTGCGCATGTGTCGAAAGCACTGGAGCTAGGCGTCGGGCAGGTCTGTGTGACGCCGTCGATGCTGCACGCGACGAGCGCTGCGGACGGGTTCGGTCTGAGGGTCGTCTCAGTCTGTGGTTTTCCTTCGGGTGGACACCATCAGTTGATCAAGGCTGCGGAGGCTCGCCTGGCCGTCGAATCGGGGGCCGATGAGGTGGACGTCGTGATCGACCTCGCTGCGGTTCGGACGGGGGACACCAACCGGATGATCGGGGAAATCGTGGCTGTCCGTGAAGCCGTCCCTGCACCGGTGACCCTCAAGGTGATCATCGAGACGGGACTCGTCGGGGAGGCGGAGATCCGTACTGCGGCCCGGGCGGCACGCACTGCGGGGGCGAACTACATCCGAACCTCGACCGGTTGGGTGGACTGCCCCGGTGCCACACCGGAGATTATCGGGATCATTGCGGAGGAGGTCGGGCACGGTCTCGGTATTGAAGCTGCCGGAGGAATCACGACGATTGGACAAGTCCGGAAACTCGTGGCGGCGGGTGCCACCCGACTATCCGTCGGCGCGGCGGCATCTGCGCTTCTCGACGCCGCCGCTGGTGACTCCGAGGGCTGAGTAGGCGGCTGTCAACCAACCTCGTCGAGATTGACGTTCTCACCACTGAGTTTGAGGTGCATGCCGTTTCGCCGTACGGAGACAGTATCAATCCGCATACCCTCGCCGAGTTCTGGCGCACTGGACTTCAGCGCCTTGCTGATGGCTCCTGTCACCTCATCGGGGAGCGTGAAACCGAACAGTCGGGTTTCCGTCGCTTCCATCTGGAGCTGGCCGTCCACGGCACTTGGCCTGATGATGAGCCTCGCCGCGCCATCCGTGAACTCGACATCGAGGGTGTCCGTCTCCGGATCCGTCCGGATGTCGGTGACCTGAACGAGGTTCTGCAGGAGTGCTCCCGCGAGTCCGTCTCCGGCGATGCTCGTCTGCTCGGCCATCGCAGCCTGCACCTGGGCGAGCATGAGATCGTCGGGGATCTTGGTTTCGATGGTGATGTGACCGGCAACGGGGCCATCGGGATCTCGTAGTGCGAGATCGGTGATGTGGATATCCGCTGCGGGCGTTCCCTTGATGTCCGGCCCACCGTTACTCCCATTGCGGGTGATCTGGAGTGTGGCCGGTGTGGAGACGTTAACGGTGGGAATCGTCCCGGTGGCAATAGAGAGCAGGAGCGGGGTCGGACCGAACCCGATGTCTGGTTCGCGGCTGGTGACCACTCCGTTCAGGGTGGCCTGCTCATCGAAATCATCCTTGAGCTCCTTCGATATCACCATTCTCAGGGCGATTTCGGCGATCAGGAGAATGATCAACAGGGAGACAACGATTCCCAGCAGAATCTTCCACCAGATGGAACCACGTTTTTTGCTCACAGGTCTACTCATTTTTCCCAGTGTTCCTGATCTTGTCCTCCGGTGCCACATCCGCTGGTGATGTTACTCGGCCGTGGAGGAATGCCGTCGAGAAACCTGCTGCGACTGTACAGTTAGCTCGGTTAAGCCACCGGATCAGGGGCCATGGTTTTCCTACTGCTAGAAGGTCGCCACATTTTCTTCAGGAGCAATGACGGACCAGGGTACGGTGAGGAGGCAATCCCTGACCGGACGTCGGATGGGGGTGAGGGGGATTCCCGATCCGGCAAGGATACGGCGGGCCTCCCGCCACCGGACGCGTGGCCCGTGCGGGGCCCAACCGGCCGCGTACTCCCAGGCACGATCGGCTGCGGTCAGAAGATCGTGGATTGCCTCACCTGGGAAATTCCGGTGGATGAGGATCTTCGGGAGCCGGGCTGCGACGTCGGAGGGGCGTTCCACATCGAAGGGGTCCCAGGCGAGGGTGAGCGAGACCGGGCCGTGGGCGTCGAGAAGCACCCAACTGCCCCGGCGTCCCAGCTCATCACAGGTCCCCTCGACGAAGAGACCGCCCGGTGCGAGCCGTGAAATCACGGTTTCCCATGCTGGATGCACCTGCTCGACGTCGTATTGGCGAAGTACATTGAAGGCACGGACAAGGTGTGGAGTGTGCCCGGCGAGTTCGAATCCGCCGAGCTCGAAAGTGACCCCGTCCCTGGGGGGAAGGACCCGCTCCGGGGTGATCTCCAACCCGGTGACGGTGATGTCCGGACGGAGCGTACGCAGCCACTGTGCCCACTCAACCGTCGTGGTGTCAGAGGCACCATATCCGACGTCGAGGGCCAACGGGGACTCTGCCCGCCGCACGATTTGCCGGATACGCGGTTCATGCACCATCCACCGGTCGCATCTACGGAGCCGGTTCCGGTTAGTGGTGCCACGGGTGGACACACCGATGGGCCGACCACGGCTGGCGGAGAAATCCGCTGCTAGATTATGCGCGTGATCGGCCATGAAGGGTGCTGTGAGTCAGTTGTTCTCGGAGATCCACTTCTCCGTCAGCTCGGCCTCGGTGACCGTTAGCTCGGCGACGGCGTCCGCGACCTTCGGTTCGATGGCGGGACCCATGAACGGAACCGTGACGTTGATCTCGTGGTTGTAGTGCATCGTGGCGGTGGCGTCATCACCGGTCAGCTTCAGGTCGCCGGCGAAGTCCACGGGGGCGCCCTTGACATCCGCCACGTAACGGCCCTCGGCCTCGGTTCCGTTCAGCGGACCGATCTTCACGGTGCGCTTGATCTTCAGCGCCTGGCTGATCATCGCGCGAACCGCCTCGGGCAGGAGGTCGGTTGGCATGACCTCGTAGAGCACGATCTCGACGCCTCCGTCGACCTCCTCGAAGGAATGCACCTCACCGGCCTCAGAGGAGAGGTTGGCGACGTTGTACTCCCAGTACTCGCGGTTGGTCAGTGCAGCGTGGACCGCTGCCGGCGGAAAATTGACGGTTGCAGTGTTCTCTTTACGCGTGGTCATGGGTTAAGACTACCGTTAAGGGGGTGTCTCCTTCATCGCTGGCCCACAGATTCAACGAACTCCATGTTGCTCTCCAGAATATTGACAGCATCCGGTTCGATCACGATTTCCGGTTCTCCGACGTCACGACCCTCCACCTCGGAGGGCGCCCGGTCGGAGCCGTCCGCTGCGCGACGACGGCCGCGCTCAGCGTTGCAGTCATGCGCGCTGACGCCCTCGACCTTCCGGTGTTGGTGGTGGGAGGAGGCTCGAACCTCGTCGTTGCAGATGGTGATCTGCCGTTGGTTGCTGTCGTTGTGGACTGCAAGGATGTTCACATCGACGTAGAACGGGGGGTTCTGCGTGCGGAAGCGGGAGCCGTGTGGGACGACGTCGTCGCCGCCTCCATCGACGCGGGACTAGGCGGGATCGAGTGCCTCTCCGGCATCCCCGGGAGCGCCGGTGCCACGCCGGTACAGAATGTCGGGGCCTACGGAGCGGAGATCGCCGATGTACTCACCCGGGTACTCCTGCTCGACCGGAGTACAGGTACCGTCGACTGGGTGCCAGCCGCAGCGCTCGAACTCGGCTACCGCACCTCGAACCTGAAACACACGGACAGGGGTGTCCTCCTCGCAATCGAGCTTAACCTCCGCACCGATGGATTGAGCGCACCACTCCGGTTCGGCGAACTCGCCCGGCGATTGGGCGTGACCGCCGCCGATGTCGGGGCCACCGACGGTGTACGTCGACCGGCGGCCCTGGTGCGGGATGCCGTCCTCGAACTGCGGCGCGGAAAAGGGATGGTCCACGACCCGGCGGACCACGACACCTGGTCCGCCGGGTCGTTCTTCACCAATCCCGTCATCGCCGACAGCGACGTCACGGACGTGCGGGTCGCCGTGGCCGCCCTGCACGGTGCCGCCGTCGCGGATGCGATGCCCTGTTATCCCGCAGGTGAAGGGCTGTCGAAGCTTTCGGCGGCATGGCTCATCGAGCGCGCCGGGTTCGTCAAAGGATATCCAGGCCCGGACGCGCAAGCCAGGTTGTCCACCCGCCACACCCTCGCGTTGACGAACCGGGGAGGGGCCACGACCGCAGATCTCGTGGCACTCGCCCGTGAAGTGCGAGCCGGGGTTCGGGAGGCGTTCGGCGTCACCCTGCACCCGGAGCCGGTTTGGGTCGGTGTCGACATCGACGGATGAGTGTCTCCGTTTCCCTGAGAACGGCAGGAGATACAGGAACGGCCCGCTCGAGGTATTTTCCATTCGGGTGGGCCGTTCCTGTCGGGGGAAAAGGCTACGCCCCCCGGTTTTCCTTGGATTCCTTTAGCGCCTTCTTCTCTTCCGTGCTGCCGTACCGTTCGACGAGCTGGTCCCGGACCTCCCGGCGGCGGATCTTGCCGATCTGGTCCCGCGGCATCTCATCGAAGTGGTAGAACCGCCGGGGAACCTTGTACCTGGTCAACAGCTCACGGCAGTGCTCCTTCAATCCCTCGGGGTCGAGGGCAGCGCCTTCTGCGAGGGTGATCGCCGCCACGACCGACTCCGAACCGTCTGAGCGGGGCATTCCCACCACGGTGGCGTCTGCGACGTCGGGGTGCGCCATCAGCGCCTCCTCCACCTCACCGGGATAGACGTTGAAACCACCCGTGATGATGACCTCCTTGATGCGTGCCACCAGGCGGATGAACCCGTCGGGCTCCATGACCCCGACGTCCCCGGTGCGGTACCAGCCGTCGTGGAAGGACTTCTCAGTGGCTTCCGGTTGATTGAGGTAGCCCTGGAAAACCTGGGGTCCGCGGACGAGAACCTCGCCTTCCTGGCCGTCCGGAACCGTGACGTCGAGGTTATCCGGGTCGGCGATCCGCACTTCGGTGTCGGGGAAGGGCACCCCGACGTAGCCGGGGCGGCGTTCGGGTGTCATCGGGTTTCCGACGATGATCGGTGAGGTCTCGGTGAGGCCGTAGCCCTCCACGAGGAGTCCACCGGTGTAGCGCTCCCACCGTTCGACCGTCCGGGCTGGCAGAGTGGAAGCGCCGCAGAAGCTGTTGCGTACGCCGGAGATGTCCACCCCAGCGGACTCGGCCGCTTCCACGATGCGCTCGTAGAGTGCCGGGACGCCGGGCAGCCAGGTGGGGGTGTTCTTCTGCATCGCCTTCATGATGAGCTTCAGGTCCGGGGCGGGCAGCAAAATGATCTCGCCACCGATGAAAACTCCGAGCGTGACGTTCATGGTCAGGCCGTAGGCGTGGAACATCGGCAATGCTGCGAGGAGCACCTCATCCTTTTCACCGAGTCCGGGGACCCAGTGTTTGCCCTGGATGATGTTGGCGACGAGGTTCGCGTGACTCAGTTGCGCGCCCTTGGGGGCACCGGTGGTGCCGGAGGTGTAGAGGATCAGAGCGATGTCGTCCTTCGTGATCTCCGGGTCTTCCAGGGTGCGGCCGTCGCCGCCGATCGCCTGCCCGATGAGAGCCTCCCACGGGACCGTGTTCGGTGCCTGTGCAGTCAAGCGGTCCCGCATCTTGTGGATCATCGGCAGAGGCAGCTTAAGGAGGAGCTGCTGGCCACGGGGCATGGCCTCGGTCATGTTGACGCTGATGATCGTCTCCAGGTGTGTGCGGCCGCGGAGCTTCTCCAGGGTTCCCGCAGACTTGTCCCAGCAGATGGCGACCCGGGCACCGTGGTCGTTGAACGGGTGTTCCAGTTCGTGGGCGGTGTAGAGGGGATTGTGTTCGACGACGGTGGCACCGAGTTTCAAGACCGCATAAAACGCGACAATGTGCTGTGGACAGTTCGGCATCAGGAGTGCGACCCGGTCACCGCGCCGGACACCGAAGGCGCGGAGGCCAGCGGCCGCCCGGCGGACCTGCCGGTCGAGCTCACTGTAGGACTGCGTACGGCCGAAGAAACGGGTGGCGTTCTTATCACCGTTGACCGCCAGGTTGTTGTTGTAGTGGTCGATCAGCGTTGCATCGCCGTACTCGAGACTGTGCGGCGTCCAGTCCGCGTAATGGTCGAGCCAGGCTTTTGATTCAAGTGCCGACATGGTGTCCCTTCGTAGGAGGATTGCTCACAGATGGGCGTACGTAACGCCCGCAGCGGTGTCGATGTCGTGGATGGTGGCCGGTGAACAGGCGCGATGAATCGCGCAACGGTCGTTACCGGTGTTTTTCTCATCCGGTTCGGAGAACGTCAGTACTTCCCGAGTATAGCGTCGGAAGGTGAGTGATCACTCACCTTCCGACCGTGTGGGAACCTCATGCATCGTCGAATTAGGATGGCTCGCATGCGCGTCGCGATGATCTCCATGCATACATCACCACTGCAGCAGCCGGGTAGTGGTGACGCCGGGGGGATGAACGTTTATATTGCCTCCACGGCCCGCCAACTGGCGCGGATGGGAATCTCGGTGGACGTGTTCACCCGTGCGACTCGCCCCAGCCAGGGGGAAGTGGTCGAGGTTGAACCGAATCTCAGGGTGGTTAACATTGTCGCCGGCCCTTACGAGGGACTGGACAAGGAGGCGCTGCCCACCCAGCTCACAGCCTTCGCCGGGGGAATCCTGTTGTTCGCCCGGTGCGGGGCATTGGCCTATGACGTGATCCACTCCCACTACTGGATGTCCGGCCAGGTCGGGTGGTTGCTCCGGGACATCTGGCAGGTTCCACTGGTGCATACGGCACACACGCTGGCTGCGGTGAAGAACGAACACCTCAGCGCAGCGGACTCTCCGGAATCGGAAGCCCGCCGGATCTGTGAACAACAGATCGTGGACAACGCCGATCAGCTCGTCGTCAACACGCGGGAGGAAGCCCTGAACCTCGAACGCCACTATGACGCGGAACCCGATTCAATAACCGTCATCCCCCCGGGGGCCGACACAGAATTGTTCACTCCGGGTACCGAGCGCGCCACCGAACGATGCCGCCGGGAACTCGGAATCCCACTGCACGCGAAGGTCGTGGCGTTCGTCGGCAGACTTCAAGAGTTCAAGGGACCGCAGGTGCTGATCCGGGCGGTTGCGGAACTAGCCGAGAGAGATCCGCAGCGCAATCTCCGTGTCATCATCTGCGGTGGACCATCCGGTCGATCCGCGACTCCGGAACAGTACCGGGATCTGGCGGAGGAACTGGGGGTCGAAAGACGCATCCGCTTCCTGGATCCCCGTCCCCCGGAGGAGCTGGTCACCGTTTACCGGGCTGCGGATGTCGTCGCCGTGCCGAGCTACAACGAGTCCTTCGGACTGGTCGCGATCGAGGCACAGGCCGCGGGAACCCCGGTCGTGGCATCCCGGGTCGGTGGACTCCCGATCGCGGTGGCGGAGGGGAAGACCGGAGTACTGGTCGACTCGCATGAGGCGGCGGACTGGGCGGATGCACTGGCCCGGGTGCTCGATGACGATGAGCTGCGGATCGCCATGGGGGAATCCGCGGTTGTCCACGCCGCGGAATTCAGTTGGCCGAGGACGGCTGCACACCTCGCGGATCTGTACCGCGAAGTCATCGGATACACACCGGAACGCTGTTATTCGCGCCGGGCGGCGGCCGACCGTCATCCGCGGTGACGTCAGTGTGAACATCCGGTGAATCCTGCCTGGGCTTTTCCGCCGGTTCCGGCACGATGTGGCGGGGCGTGGAACAATGGTGGTCATGAGTACCGGAAAGCTAATTCTGCTCCGCCACGGCCAGAGCCAGTGGAACGCCTCGAACCAGTTCACCGGGTGGGTGGACGTCGACCTGACTGATCAGGGTCGCGACGAAGCCCGCCGCGGTGGTGAACTGATGCGCGAGAACGACATCCTGCCGGACGTGGTCTACACCTCTCTGCAGCGCCGAGCGATCAACACGGCGAATCTCGCTCTGGACGCCGCAGACCGACACTGGATCCCCGTCGTCCGTGACTGGCGTCTCAACGAGCGTCACTACGGTGCGCTGCAGGGCCTGAACAAGGCCGAGACGAAGGACAAGTACGGCGAGGAACAGTTCATGGCCTGGCGTCGTTCCTACGACACACCGCCGCCTGCGCTGGAAGCCGATTCCGAGTTCTCCCAGGCACACGATCCCCGTTACGCTGATCTGGACAAGGTGCCGGACACGGAGTGCCTCAAGGACGTCGTCGCCCGTTTCGTGCCGTACTTCACCGAGGAGATCCTGCCCCGGGCGCTGGCCGGTGAGACCGTACTGCTCGCTGCGCACGGCAACTCGCTGCGTGCCCTGGTCAAGCACCTCGATGGAATCTCCGATGAGGATATCGCGGGTCTGAACATTCCTACCGGAATTCCACTGGTCTATGAACTCGACGAGAACGGGGCTGTCCTCAACCCGGGCGGCACCTACCTTGATCCCGAGGCAGCAGCAGCCGGTGCCGCGGCTGTCGCCGCCCAGGGTGGTAAGTAACCGGATCAGGTTCAGAAGCTGACGAGCCGGAGGTTGACGGCAGGTGTCTCTGTCTGTGTGGGCGGGGTTCGTCGGCGGTGTGATCCTCACACTGTGGGCGGTACCGGCCGTTGAATTCCTCCGTCGGCGCCTCCGAACGAAACGCTCTGCCGCGACATTGGCGGAGCATCAGGTGACCACGGTCTCCCAGGTACTGCACCTCGCCGTGCAGGGTGCCCCGACAGCGGTAACCGTTGTCGGGCGTGGGGGGGACGTGGTCCTCTCCAATTCCAGGGCGCATGAGATGGGTATCGTCCACGAGCGCTCCCTGAACGAGAAGGTCTGGGAGTGTGCTCTCAAGGTCTTCGAAGACCGGGAGTCGCGGGTCATCGACCTCGCGGGGCCGGCCCGTCGCGCGGGTAGCCGGGTGATGGCGGTTCAGGCTGTCGTCAAACCGCTCACTCGCGTGGATTCCAGGTTCGTCATCGTGTACGGCACTGACGAGTCGGAGAATCTGCGGATGGAATCGGCTCGGCGGGACTTCGTGGCCAATGTCTCCCACGAGCTCAAGACACCGGTGGGGGGTATGGCGCTGCTCGCCGAGGCGCTCATCGAATCTGCGGACGATCCGGAGTCGGTCAGCTATTTCGGGGGAAGACTGACCAAGGAGGCACACCGGCTCGCCGACATGATCAATGAACTGATCTCCCTGTCGAAGCTCCAGGGTGCCGAGAAACTCCCAGGCATGGAACCGGTCTCCGTGGACTCCGTCATCGCGGAGGCGCTCTCGCGTAACGAACTGTCCGCAGAAAACGCGGGTATCTCCCTGGTCCGGGGAGCGGATACCGGTGTTGAGGTGGACGGGGACGCGAGCCTGCTCATCACCGCGGTATCCAACTTGATCGGCAACGCCATCAACTACTCTCCCTCCGAAACCACCGTCTCGGTGTCTCAGAAGGTCTCCGACGATGGATCCGAGGTGTACATCCGCGTGACGGATCGGGGGATCGGGATCGCTCCGGAAGATCAGAAACGCGTGTTCGAACGGTTCTTCCGCGTCGATAAAGCCAGGTCGCGATCCACCGGCGGTACCGGACTGGGACTCGCTATCGTCAAACACGTCGCAGCGAACCACGGTGGATCCATCACGCTGTGGTCCAGGCCGGGGACCGGGTCAACCTTCACACTCATTCTTCCCGTGCACCGTGCCGGGGAGGACGACCCTCCTGATGGTGTGGACCTAGCTGAATCCATAGAACTGACGAAGAAACCGGCGCCACTACGCGCCCGCAGAAAGGACCGTGCAACATGACCCGCATCCTGCTCGTGGAGGACGAGGAGTCGTTGGCCGACCCATTGGCCTTCCTTCTGAAGAAGGAGGGCTTTGAAGTGATCATCGCCCCTGATGGGCCGACTGCTCTGATCGAGTTCGGACGTAATGACATCGATATCGTGTTGCTCGACCTGATGCTGCCGGGGATGTCCGGTACGGACGTCTGTCGACAACTGCGTGCCACCTCGTCCGTTCCGGTCATCATGGTTACCGCCCGCGATTCCGAGATAGATAAGGTTGTCGGCCTCGAACTCGGCGCTGATGATTACGTGACCAAACCGTACTCGTCCCGGGAACTGATCGCCCGTATCCGCGCGGTTCTCCGTCGTGGCGGTGACGTGGAGGATGAAGCTGGAGACCCCCAGGTTCTGTCCGCCGGTCGCGTGCGGATGGATGTGGAACGGCACACCGTCTCAGTTGCCGGAGAAGAGGTGGCGATGCCACTCAAGGAGTTCGATCTCCTCGAGTATCTCCTGCGGAACACCGGACGAGTGCTCACCCGCAGTCAGCTCATCGATCGGGTCTGGGGGGCGGACTACGTGGGTGACACTAAAACTCTGGACGTCCATGTGAAGCGGTTGCGTGCGAAGATCGAGGAAGAACCCTCCCGTCCGAGATACCTGGTCACCGTTCGGGGACTCGGTTACAAGTTCGAGGACTGATCTGCACCACCCCCACCCGGTTCCGGGGCCTGGTGAGCGGCCGCCGTCGCCGGGTGTGGGATGCCTGGTAAAGCGCCCGCTCTGAAGCCGGAATCATGGAGATAGTCCGCGGCCGCCCGGCGTTGCGCACAGTGCTCAGCGAGAACCGCATAGGCGTCTGCTCCCATTAGCGCGACCAGTTCCTGCCGGTGGCTCAACCACACAGGCTGCGTGGACGTGTGGCAGGCCGGTGACGTGGTGCAGTACCAGTCGAAATCCTCGCCGCCCTCGCCCCAGCCGCGGCGCGTGTACTCGGTGATTGTGGTGCGTAGGATCTCAGTTCCGTCGCCGCGGTCTTCCCAGTCCTCGAGGCGTCGTAGGGGAAGCTGCCAGCACACTTCGGGTTTCACGACGGTGAGATCTTCCCCAGTGGCGGTGGCCCACTGGTGTAGGGCACATCCCGCGCCGGTGGCCCAGCCTGCGCGGTTCGCGAAGATGCAGGCCCCTTTGACGACCACCGTCTTCAAAGCGGGCTCCGGTTCGCCGTCCTCTCCGTCGAGTTCATCCCATTCCAACCAGGGTTCGAGGGTGTCAGGTTCCCGATCTGCCGCGCGTTCCGCGAGCCATCCGTCGGCGCTGGCGGGGCGGAGCTGCCAGAAGTGTGCGGGCATCCGGGATACCGCGTCGACAAGTTGTTCCCGGTCCTCCTCGTCGCAGAGAAAGGCACCGTGCACGCAACATCCGACATCGGACTGTGTGGCGTCTATGCCCTTGCATGCTCCGGTGCCGAACTGGCACCGATAGTAGGACTCGAGCCAGGTCAGGTCGATTGAGAAGACGTGTTCGGGATCGCCGGGATCGGAGAACTCGAACCATTCTCGAGGATGGTCCGGTGGTAGTTCCGCGCCTGAACGGATCGATGCTGCCGCCGGTGAGCTGGCCGGAAAACCCAACTGCACCGGTCGCGACACGGGTTCGGTCTGCGGGCAATTCACACCTGCCTACGCTAGACCGTCTACCCTGGGAATGTGCGATTAGGTGTATTGGACGTGGGAAGCAACACGGTCCATCTTGTGGTGGTCGATGCCCGTGCGGGCGGACGGCCCACCGCAATGAGCGACTGGAAGACCACCATGCGGCTCGTCGAGTATCTCGATGACGCGGGTGCGATCAACGAGAAAGGTGTGAAACGCCTGGTGAAGGGGGTTGCTGAGGCCTCAGAGCTGACCAAGCAGCTCAACTGTGAGGACATTCTTCCCTTTGCCACTTCTGCGATCCGATCCGCCACCAACGGCCAGGATGTGATCGACACCGTCGAGCGTGAGACCGGAGTCCGGCTGGAGGTTCTCTCCGGTGAGGATGAAGCGAAGCTGACGTTCCTCGCGGTGCGCCGCTGGTACGGCTGGTCGACAGGTCGGATCATCAACCTCGACATCGGGGGTGGGTCCCTGGAACTGTCCACGGGGACAGATGAAACGCCGGATGCCGCGTTCTCTCTTGATCTGGGGGCTGGTCGGCTGACCCACCAATGGTTCGACACTGATCCGCCGAGTAGAAAGAAGATCAACGTTCTACGTGACTACATCGACGCGGAGCTGGTGGAACCGGCGAAGATCATGAAGCGTTGCGGACCGGCGGAACTCGCAGTGGGTACCTCCAAGACGTTCCGGACGCTTGCGCGGCTCACTGGGGCCGCCCCGTCCTCGGCGGGTCCGCGGGTGAAGCGTACGCTGACGGCCCCGGGTCTTCGCCAGCTCATCGCCTTCATCTCTCGGATGACGGCTGCGGATCGTGCGGAGCTGGAAGGCGTCAGTTCCGACCGCTCCCACCAGATCGTGGCGGGGGCGTTGGTTGCGGAAGCGGCCATGCGTGCGCTTGGCTTGGAGCAACTGGAGATCTGCCCTTGGGCGCTCCGTGAAGGAGTGATCCTGCGCCGGACGGAACAGGGAATGGACTATGAAAGGACGCGCACATGAGCGAGAAGAAACTCACCGTGGCGGAGCTGATGGCGCGCGCCGCAGCCGAGGAAGGGCAGGGGGAGGGCTCTGTCCCCCGCCGCCGTCGCCGTCGCAGCCTGGATGAGGGTGGGGTTTCCGTCGCTGAACTGACGGGGTCCATTCGCGCCGTCGAATCCAAACCTGCAGAGAGCCGTCATTCGAGCGTGCCGCTGGATGACACCACGGAACATGGTGCGGAGACTGGCCCGGGAAGCGGGGAGGCGGGTGAAACCTCTGCGGCAATGGCGGCCCAGACCGCCGCCGACGACGACGGTGTGGATGTTGTCGATGACCGTGAGAGCACCGGTTCCGGGGAAGCCATCGGGGATGCGGACGATACCCGGGTGACCGCGGAAACCTCTCCCACGAATGTCCCTGAGCGGGGGGATGCCCCAGTAGTCACCGAGAACACCGTTCCCAGTACGGAGGAGACCGTCGTTCTCTCGATCGTCACCGACGACGATCCGATTCGTCTGACAACCGGAGAGTTCCCTGCTGTCACCCCCCGCCAGGTGCAGCAGGAGCGTGTCGCTGCACCGGCTGCGGAGGTGTCCACGGGCACCGTGATTCCGGTTCCCGGACCGGAGGCGGTGGAGGGCGCCCGTACCCCCGCTGTGGATGAGGCCACGGCAACGACCGAGATGGAGGTCATCCCAGGTTCCGGAGAGACCTCCGCCACGGAGGTCGCCGTCGAGGATGATCCGTCCACTGATGCCGATGACGATCTCGGCGCCGGGGAGTCCGAAAAGATATCGATTCCGGTTGTCATCGGGATGATTCTGCTCGGTCTCGTCGTGGGTGTTGCTCTCTTCTTCGGATTCGAGAAACTGTGGAGTCATTTCAACACCGCGATCACGGCTGTTCTCGCTGTTGCGGTCACTGGCGGCATCATCGGTGTCGTACATGCCCTGCGTACAGAAAGGGACGGACTGTCGATGTTCCTCGCGGGGCTGGCGGGGCTGGCGGTGACCTTCGGTCCGCTGCTCACGGCATGAGTTCGTTTCAGGAGTAGTTCGGATAAAACGGGGACTTCTGCGAACTCGGGGTGTTCATGGCATGGTGTAGGCCATGACGAAGATTGCTGTAATCGGTGGAGGAAAGATCGGGGAGGCCCTGATCTCAGGCCTCGTCAATGGTGGAATTTCTGCCAAGGACGTGCATGTGTCGAACCGGCGACCGGAGCGCGGCAAGGAACTCGGTGATGCCTACGGGGTCATTGATTTTACGGACAACCGACAGTCCATTGACGGTGTCGACATTGTTTTCCTCTGCGTGAAGCCGAAGGATGCTGTGGGAGTGCTCTCTGACCTTTCGGATGCGATCGACAACAATCCGGAGGACACCACGGTGATCTCACTGGCTGCTGGGGTGTCACTCAAATCCCTGGAGGATGTCGTGTCCGCGGGTACCCCGGTCGTGCGTGTCATGCCGAATACTCCGATGCTGGTAGGTCGGGGCATGTGTGCTGTGGCAGGGGGCCGTTTCGTCGGTGAAGACCAACTGAATCATGTCTGTGATCTGCTTGATACTGTCGGCGACGTCGTCATGGTCGAGGAATGTCAGATGGATGCCGTCACGGCAATGTCCGGCTCGTCTCCCGCCTACCTGTTCCTCGTCGCTGAAGCGATGATCGACGGTGGAGTGAACCTCGGACTCTCCAGAGAGCTGGCGTCCAAATTGGCGATTTCGACGTTGACTGGTGCAGCGCACATGATGCTTGAGGGAGATCTCGGGCCGTCGGAACTGCGTGCCAACGTCTGTTCGCCCGGTGGAACGACGATCGCCGCGGTACGGGCGTTGGAGGAAAGCGGTATTCGTGCGGCCTTCTACCGGGCGACGCAGGTATGTGCCCAGCGATCTGCGGAAATTGGCCGGATGAGCGCTGGTAAGTCCGGCGGGGTGGATGACGAGGACTGATTTTCCGGGGCTGTGTGGAGACTCCGGTTGGAGGGGACCGGTGAGAATTATTGGCACCGATACCGAGGGATCTTGCTGTTAGTGACGGCGTCTATCCCTGTGCGAGGTGGGACACGGATGGGGCCCCCGACCACTCATGTCGCAACAGTCACATGTTTCACGGTAGGCTTATCGAGGCACGTGCGTGACCGATCTGCGGGAGGGGAAGCCCGCAGCGCGCCACGGGCTGAAGGGTTGAAAGAATATGGCACATGAAGAAAACGGAACCTTTTTGACCGTTGCCGAGGTCGCGGAGATCATGCGCGTTTCCAAGATGACGGTTTATCGCCTGGTCCACTCCGGTGAACTGCCGGCGGTCCGGGTTGGGCGTTCGTTCCGCGTCCATGAAAAGGCAGTCAACGACTATCTCGATTCCTCCTACTACAACGTGGGTTGAGGGGTTGCTGTCACCGCTCTCATCCTGAGGGTGTTCCGGCCGCAGTGGTCTCGGTTATCCGGGCTGCTGCGGCCGGATTTTTTTGTGCTGACCGGCGGCGCCGGTATGATGGGGGTATTCGTGCCTGCGAACGTTTTCGGCGACCGCCGTTATGAAGCTGGTCGATCACGATCTGACGATGATGGCGGTGGTATCGCCGGAGTCCCCGGTCGATACGGTCGTTCCAATTGTTTCGGTGGTGTCCGGTGGGCTGAAAGTGCACTCGGTCCCCGTGACCGCACGCCGAAGACAGTGGGCAGGGTATGTACATACATCTACGAGCAAAAGCGAGGAAACCCCATGGGTTCTGTGATCAAGAAGCGCCGTAAGCGCATGTCGAAGAAGAAGCACCGCAAGATGCTCCGCCGCACCCGCGTTCAGCGTAGGAAACTCGGCAAGTAGGCTCAGGCCAGGATGACAGGCTCCATCCCCGTGATATCGGGGGTCGGGGCCTGTTTTTTGTGTCTTTATTCCGGAGGTCTTCCGACTGCATGGAGGTGTTCAAAGGGTTGCCCAGTCTAACGCAATGAGCCAGAGGAGGGTAAGGTTGCGGTCGTATGTCAAAGCCCTCCTCGGAGAGGGAAACCGAGTGGACTGGAGTCCGGACACATGACAATGACACACCTGCGCCGCCCCCATCGCCTTCGGCGGATCCTCCAAGTCGGGGCCACGACAGTGGTACTCGCTCTGGGACTCGCCGCCTGCAATTCATCGGTGGATGAATCCGGGAAAACCGAGGATTCCACTTCGGAGACCTCGATGTCTCAGGGTGCCACGGAAGAAGCGTGGCCCCGCACCGTCAATGCCGTGAACGGGGAGGTCGTGATCCCTGCCGAACCCGAGCGCATTGTCTCCACCTCCGTCACCCTGACCGGAAGTCTCCTGGCGATCGACGCACCCGTCGTCGCCTCCGGAGCTGGTCAGCCGGACACCCCCTTCTCCGATAGTCAGGGGTTCTTCAAGCAGTGGGCTGATGTCGCGGATGAGCGTGGTGTGAAGCCGCTGTACACCAAGGAACCCGATCTCGAAGCGATTCTCGCGGAGAAGCCCGACCTGATCCTCGTGGCCGCCACAGGCCGTGACTCAGCGGTCGATCTCGTGGAGCAGCTTTCCCCGGTGGTGCCCACCGTGGTGATCGATTACGGTGACAAAACCTGGGAGGACGTCACCCGTCAGCTCGGCGAGATCACCGGACGTGAGAAGGAAGCGGACAAGGCGCTCAGTGACTTCGATGCCCTCGTTTCGGAGGTTGCCGACGCCATCACCCTGCCTGAGCAGCCCGTCAATACGATGGTCTACCTGCCGGACGGCAAGGGCGCGAACGTATTTACTGATGAAGCTGCACAGAACCGGCTTCTGGCGTCCCTCGGCTTCGAGATTGCCCCGATCCCCGATTCGGTCAAGGGCAACGAGTCCAAGGGAAAGCGCAGCGACATCGTGAAGGTTTCCGGTGAGAATCTCCCGGTGGCCATGAACGGTGAGACCGTCTTGCTGGCCGCTGCTGCAGAACAACTCGTTCCCAAGGTTCTCGCGGATCCAGCGCTCGCAAATACCGCTGCCGTCCAGAATGAGCGGGTCTACGCTCTCGGTGCTGACACCTTCCGGCTGGACTACTTCTCGGCCACCGATATGGTCGAGCACATCCGGGAGCTCTTCGCCTCCTGATCTCCGGTATGCACTCCTCAACGACAACCCACGTTCCGCCCGCTCACCAGGATCACCCCGGTAGCGGGCGGTTCGTGCTGGTGATCTTCCTGCTCATCGGCGTTTTGCTAGGGAGTACGATGATGAGCCTCACAGTAGGTTCACGCGTGAACTCCATCGGCGAGGCACTGCACAGGGTGCCGGATGCGCTGAACTATCTCCTGGATGCAACGGTGTTACCGGGGGACGTCGATGAACTCACCGTGCTGATCGGAACATACCGACTGCCGCGTACGATCCTCGCGGTATTGTGTGGTGCAGCACTCGGGGCAGCGGGGGCCGTCATCCAGGGGCACACGAGGAACCCTCTCGCGGACCCGGGTGTCCTGGGCATCAACGCAGGGGCCGCCGCTGCGGTGGTCACCGTGATCGGGGCAGGCGTTGCGACGACCGCCTCCGGCTACGTTTATCCTGCGATGGCGGGATGTGCGGCCGTCACGATCCTCATCTTCCTGCTTTCCTCCGGTGGACCGACGGCCGCGAACCCGGTCACCGTCATTCTCGCGGGAGTCGCTGTCAGCGCGTTGCTCATGGCGTATGTGCATCTCATGGTGTTGTCCAGTGATTTGGTGTTGGACCAGATGCGGCTCTGGGCGACAGGATCACTCGCCGGACGCCGGATGGACGTGGTCACCGCCACAGCTCCGGTGATCTGTGTGGGACTCATACTTGCGCTCGGTCAGGCGCCGGGACTGAACCTCCTCGCTCTGGGCACGACGACGGCGGCGAGCCTCGGTCTGCCGGTCACTCGGGTCCGGATTCTGGGCCTCGCGACTGTGGCTCTCCTTGGTGGCGCGGCGACGGCGGCGGCGGGTCCGTTGTCCTTCGTCGGTCTCGCCGCACCACACATCATGCGTACCCTGGCTGGACCTGATTACCGGAAGATCATCCCGGGCTCGGCGATGGCGGGAGGCATACTGACGCTCTGGGCGGACATGGCTGGCCGCGTCATGGCCAGACCCGACGAGATGGCCATGGGAATCGTCCTTGCGCTGGTTGGAGTGCCCGTGTTCATCCTCCTGGTCCGGAGACGGACGGTGGTGGGGCTGTGACCGGTATCAGAGCAGTGCGCATCGGGCGGATATCCGTCGTCTGGCGGTTACGTCCGCTTCTCATCGGTGCGCTCCTCCTCGTCCTCGGAACAACCGTGTTCACCGTGGGACTCGGACTGGGAAGTTATCCTCTGGATCCTGCTGAGGTCTGGCGGATCCTTCTTGGCCGTGGAACGGAGATCGAGCGCACCATCGTCTGGGATCTGCGCCTGGGGCGGGCGGTTGTCGCCCTGCTCGTCGGCGCATGTCTCGGTTTTTCCGGGGCGCTCACTCAGACTCTGGCCCGTAATCCGCTCGCCAGTCCCGACATTCTCGGAGTGACCCACGGGGCGAGCTTCGCCGCTGTGAGTGTCATCGCTTTTGCCGGTACCGGAGGTGCCCTCGGTCACGGGACAAGCCTGCTGCTCGGTTCTATCGGAATGACGTTCACTGCAGTCATCGGGGCGCTCGGTACCGCTGTTCTGGTGTGGTTCCTGGTAGGTCGTGAGCGGAACAACATGTTGAGCCTCGTGCTGATCGGTGTCGCCGTGTCGATGTTTCTGGGCGCACTGAACACCTGGATCATCGCACGCACCACCCTAGAACGTGCGGCGGCCGCGCAGCTCTGGCTCACTGGCTCACTCAATGGCCGTGACTTCGCCCATGCTTGGGCACCCACGGTGGTTCTGCTGGTCGCGGTTCTCGCTGCGGGGTGGCTCGCCTTCGTTCTCGGGGCGCTTGCGCTGGGACCGGCGACGACGCACACACTAGGGCACCATGTCACGGTGGCGCAGGCGGCGCAGTTGGTGACAGCGGTGGTGCTCGCGGCGGTGGCGGTCAGTGCTGCGGGACCGATCGGCTTCGTCGCCTTTGTGACCCCCCAGATCGCCCGAATCGCAGCCGGCTCACCGACCCCGCCCCTCCTGTTGTCCGCGTTGACCGGAGCGGTAACGGTCGCGGCCGCGGATCTCGCCGCCCGGGCATTGCTTCCCTGGGAAGTCCCGGTCGGGATTGTGACGGCCCTCGCCGGTGCCCCGGTACTGCTCTGGATGATCATCTCCCTCAACCGGAAAGGACACTGATGCCTACCACCAGCGAACCCCGACTCCGGGTCCGTGGGCTGACCGCGGGCTACGGGAACACGGAGATCCTGCACGGCATCGACACCGACATCCCAGCGGGGCGGATCACCGCCTTGATCGGCCCGAACGGTTGCGGTAAATCGACACTTCTCTCGTGTTTCTCGACGCTCCTGCCATACGGTGGATCGGTCTTGCTCGATGATCGGGATCTTGGCTGCGTACCACGTCGAGAACGGGCACGATTGCTGGCTCTGCTGCCGCAGGCTCCGACGGCACCCGACGGGCTCACGGTGGCGCAGCTTGTCGCGAGGGGTAGGCATCCGCACCAGTCGTGGTGGAGTCAGTGGTCCACGCGGGATGAGGCGGAGGTCGGTCGTGCACTGGAGATCACCGGCGTCCGGGATCTCGCGGAGCGGACCCTAGATCAGCTTTCCGGTGGACAGCGGCAGCGGGTATGGATCGCGATGACTCTGGCGCAGGACACCCCGACGCTCCTGCTTGATGAGCCGACCACCTACCTGGATCTCGCACACAGTATCGATGTGCTCTCTCTCGTGCGTAGCCTGTGCGACGAAGCGGGCAAGACTATTGTCATGGTTCTGCATGACCTGAACCTCGCTGTACGTTACGCCGACCACCTGTTGGTGATGGGGGAAGGGAAGATCGCGGCGAGGGGGACACCGGGAGAGGTGATGAGTCCGGAGATGCTCCGTGACGTGTTCGGACTCAAGGCACGTATCGTTCCAGACCCGGTGACTGGTGGGCCGATGGTTGTTCCGGAGCTGGTGTGACGGTCGGTTCCTAGCGGCGCTTGGCCCATTTCCAGCCGGCGACGGTAAAACCTGCCCCGAAGAGAGCAGGAAGGCCGAATGTGCGCACCGCCTTGCGCAGACTGCGGTAGTCACGGATCTCCCAGCCCCGGGATCGTGCTTCCTTGCGGAGATCTGAATCCGGGTTGATGGCGACGGCGGTTCCCACCATCGACAGCATCGGGACGTCGTTGATACTGTCCGAATATGCGGCGCAGCGCTCCAGGTCCAGCCCCTCGACGGCGGCCAAGGCCGCGACGGCGTGGCGTTTACCGGGGCCGTGGAGGATGTCGCCGACGAGCCGGCCCGTGAATTTTCCGTCCTTCACTTCAGCGACGGTACCGAGTGCGCCGGTGAATCCGTAACGACGGGCGAGGATCTGCGCCAACTGCACGGGGGTGGCGGATACCAGCCACACCTGGTGCCCGGCCGCTAGGTGGGTTTCGGCGAGCTCCCGGGTTCCGGGCCAGATCTTCTCGGACATGTGGGTGTCCACGATCTCCTCGCACAGTTCCACCAGTTCCGACACCTCCCGTCCCCTGATGAACTCGAGTGCCTGCTGCCGCCCTTCCGCCACGTCCTCGGCGTTCTCGGAACCGGTGACACGGAATTTCACCTGCTTCCAGATGACGGGTAGGACCTCGCTGACCCTGAAGTAACGCTTCCGGGCCAGACCGAGTGCGAAAACGAGGATGGAAGCACCCTGGATGAGGGTGTTGTCGACGTCGAAAAAAGCGGCGGCACCTATGTCCTGCTGGATCGCGGGATCAGGTGTGTTGACGTGTTTGGACCCGGCGGCTTCGAAGGCCCCGGACACCGAGGCGATGCCGGAGGTGAAGTCCTCCAGATCGAGATCAAAGATTTGCGCGATGGCTGCGGCTGCAGCGGCCTCACCTGCGGCCCGCTGGGTGGACTCGTCGATGGGGGGTAAAGCGGTTTCCTCCAGGAACCTGCGGAGGTTACCTCGGGATGCGGACCAGCTCGCGAGGAAGTCCTCGGGGCTGCCCGGGATACTGTCATCTGGAATGGGAGTGCTCACGCGCGTCAGGTGCCTTTTCGTCAGTGGAGCGTGCAGTAACGTCTCCAATCGTAGGGCACCCGGCGACCGTGCCGGGTGCGGGACGAGATCGGGCGCCGGTGCCGGGATTCGGATGGAGGCGGAAATGGGCGAGCATATTGTGGAGCTGATGGTCCGTGAGGGATGCGGGTCATGTGTGCGTGTGGCGACACAAATCAGGCCTGTCGTGGGGGCAGCAGGGGGGGTGCTTTACCTGCGGGATGTCGATACCGACCCTGAACTGGCGATGGAGTACGGTGACCGGGTTCCTGTCGTGCTCATAGACGGTGAAGAGTTCGCTTGCTGGGAAGTGGACGATGACGAGTTAGCGCAGGCTTTGTTGTAGGAAATCGGGCGGCAGGTTACTTTTGAGCGAAGATGGCGCGGGGTGTACCGCGGGGTCAACCTTTTGATTGATGGCTAATTTAGTCAGGTTGATCCACCAGTGATGATGAAGCAGTGAAAGCGGTGAGGTCTACAGCATGAGCGTCCTCGTGGTCGGCATGTCGCACCGGTCGGCCCCTGTGGCTGTCCTCGAGAAGGTCAGCATGAATGACGCGGTTCGTGAGGAGGCGTCACGGGCCCTGATCCGGCGAGCGTCGCTCTCGGAGGCGATGATCGTCTCGACCTGCAACCGGGTCGAGATCTACTGTGTCACCAACAGTTTCCACACCGGGGTCAATGATGTGGTGGAGGTGCTTCACGCCATGTCCGGGGTGGACATGGCGGTTCTGCGTCGTTCCCTCTACGTCCGCTATGCTGACGCCGCCGCCGAGCACATGCTCGTTGTCACGGCAGGGCTCGACTCCATGGTTGTCGGTGAACAGCAGATCATCGGGCAGGTGCGGACCGCTTATTCGCACGCCCGCGAACTTGGTACCGCAGGCCCCACCCTTCACGCCCTGGCCCAGTGTGCGCTGCACACCGGTAAACGTGTGCACACCGAAACAGACATCGATGACGCAGGTGCGTCCATGGTTTCCTTCGCCTGCTCCGAGGCGATCCGGCAGATGGGGCTCGAGGGTGTCGAACGACCTCTCGAAGGAACAACCGCGATGGTTCTCGGTGCTGGCGTCATGGCGTCACTCGCGGCGACCCATCTGGGGCGTTTGGGTGTCGACGGCCTCGTCCTCGCGAACCGAACCCGGAGCCGTGCCGATGTGCTCTCCGAACACGCCCGCGAAGCGGGGGTATCGGCCCGGGCGATAGACTTCGGGGAGCGTGCCAGAGCCTTGTCTGAGGTCGATCTCGTCGTCTCAGCCACGGGAGCTGATACTTTCACGGTCACCCGGGGGGACGTGCCCGTGGGGCGGGAGCTCACTTTCGTGGACCTCTCCCTCCCCCGGGACATTGATGACGCGGTCGCGGAACTCCCCGGTGTTCGTCTGGTCAACATCGGGCGGTTGTATGAGGCGCGTCGTGACAGCGGTGATGACAGTCATGCGCAGGCGATGCGGATCGTGTCGGAGGAACTCGAATCCTACTCTTCCGCGCAGCGGATTCGTGATGTCGTCCCCGCGGTCGCGGCCCTGCGTCGACATGCCTCTGATCTGGTCAGGACGGAGATGGAACGCCTCGCGCAGCGGACCCCTACCATGTCTGACGCCGACCGCGAGGAAGTTGCCCGAACCGTTCGGCGCGTCGTGGACAAACTGTTGCACCAGCCGACTGTCCGAGTGAAAGAACTCGCAGCACATTCCGGGACCGTCTCCTACGAGTCTGCGCTACAGGAGCTCTTCGGGCTCAACCCACCGCAGTCGGCGCGTCCCGTCGCGGTCGCTGCGGTAGACCTGCCGGTGGGGGACATCAGCGCGATCACTTCCATCCGCGCCAGCGTCGCGGATACCATCGCGGGTGCCTGACCGGTTCCTCCACACCCCGGGCGTTACACCGGCGGTCGAAGGGCGCTAGAGTTCGAAGCGACGGCGTTCTACCCGCAGACGCCCCACGACCCGGTGGCGCCGGCCCGCGCCGCAGAAAGGCAGCCGCAGTCATGACCTTCCGCATCGGTACCCGTGGATCCCAGTTGGCTACCACGCAGGCAGGAACGATCCGCGATACGCTTATCTCCGCGGGCTTTGACGCCGAACTGACCATCATCTCCACACCGGGAGATCGTTCGCAGGCTCCTGTCGAACGCATCGGGGTCGGCGTGTTCACCCAGGCGCTGCGTGACGCCATGGCGGCAGGAGAGTGTGATCTGGCGGTGCACTCCTTCAAGGATCTGCCCACGGCTCCGGATCCCCGGTTCCGGCTCATCGTGCCCGTTCGCGCGGATTCCCGGGAAGCACTCATCGCTCGCGACGGTCTGACACTCAGTGAGCTCCCCGAGGGGGCACGCGTAGGCACCTCTGCTCCGCGGCGGGTGAGTCAACTCCGTGGCCTGCGCCCTGATCTGGACATCCAGCCGCTTCGCGGAAACATCGACACACGTATGGGGCACGTCTTTGACGGGCGTCTCGATGCTGTGGTTCTGGCCTACGCGGGGCTGGAACGCACGGGAATGGGTGAACGGGCCACCGAGGTCTTTTCCCCGGATGTCCTGTTGCCGGCGCCTGCACAGGGCGCACTGGCGGTGGAATGCCGGGAGTCTGACCCTGATGCGGTCGCCGCCATCGAGACGCTTTCCGACCCGGCTGCGTCGGCATGTGCAGCGGCTGAACGACGCATCCTCTCGAAGCTGGAGGCGGGGTGTACCGCCCCCGTCGCCAGTCACGCCACCATCGAGGACGGCCGTATCACCCTCACCGCCGGGGTGTTCGCCCTGGATGGGTCGACCAGGCTGGTGCTCTCCGGTGTCGCGGACGTGGCTGAGCATCTCAAACTCGGAGATGATCTGGCGCGACAGCTCCTCGACCGCGGTGCCGCTGACGTCATGGCGGACGCCGGAGAACGGGAGCACTGACCATGGTGCGCCTTGAACTCACCGATACGGCGCTCACCGTGCACTTGAAATGGTGGGAGAAAGCCGCAGCCAGGCGCAGTCACCTCACCGTTCCCAGGCGCGTGATCCTCGCGGCACGTCCACTGGACAATGCTGCGGCCGCGGTGGAGGGGTACGCCGGTTCGCAATTGTCGGGCACCTCCATCAGCGGCGTCACCCGGTCTGGAACGCTCACCGGGCCAGCAGCCCCGGGAAGCCCCGGATTCACCTCGACTTTCGCTGTCTGTCACGGTACTGAACCAGGTATAGAGATTCTGCTGGATCACCCGACCGTGCAGCGGATCGTCGTGGTTGTCGCGGATGCCGAGGAACTGGTCTCCAGACTCGACGTGAACTCGGTTCCCGCCCGTGCCCCCCGTAGTATGCGCTCCCCCTGAGAGTCTCGCCGGTTTTCAACGCCGCCGCCGATGCTTTATCGTTGTCCTGGTATGCGCTCAACACTCCCGGTCGGCTGACCGATCCGGGTACTCCGGGTGCTGTAGCCCCTCCGGGGCATCTGGCACCGAACCCGGACCCAGATTTTTGTCCGTCACGTGCGGCGTCCCACCGGGCCGCGCCCGAGAACCCAAGCCTTGAAGAAAAGACACACATGAGCATGGCCCAACCGGCCCCCGAGGCCCAGGAACCCGCGACGGGGAACGTCATCTTCGTCGGTGCTGGTCCTGGAAACCCCGACCTGCTGACCGTCCGCGCCCGTGAGGTACTCAGTCACACAGCCATCGCGTTGACCGATTCAGGGATACTCAGTGGTGTTCTCGAGATCATTGCCAGTGAATTGGCTGTCCCGCAGGCGAAGCTCGACGCCGCCGAGAAGGAGTACGCCCGCCAGTGTGCGGAAGCGAAAGAAGCCGGTGCGCGCCGTAAGCCGCCGCGGCCTCCCGCGCCGACCGCAGCGGAGATCACCGAGGTCTCGGATGCCGGGCCGGAAGATATCGCGAAGCTTCTCGCGGAAGGAGTTGCGGACGGCTCCGACGTGATCCGGCTTGTCGCGGGAAACCCGTTGACCAGTGATTCCGTCCTGGCGGAGATTAACGCGGTTGCCGCAGCCGGTCTGGAGTTCCAGGTTGTGCCCGGGATGTCCGTTCCTTCCACGGTTCCGGCCTTCGCCGGAATTGCGCTGGGTTCCACCTACACTGAGACGGACATCACCCGCGGTGATGTCGATTGGGGCCAGCTCGCGACGGCTCCACAGCCACTCGTGCTGCAGGCCACCCGGGAGCAGCTTTCGACGATCGCCGACGAACTTCTCGGACGTGGAATGTCCGCGCAGACACCCGTGTCCGTGACGGTGCACGGTACAACCCGGCTGCAGCGTACCCACGACACGACCCTATCCACCCTGGGAAAGTTGGATGCAGAACTGCCAGGGCAGCTCGTCGTGTCCCTCGGTACCTCCGTGGATGACCGCTCGAAGTATTCCTGGTGGGAGAACCGACCGCTCTACGGGTGGCGTGTTCTCGTGCCGCGTGCCAAGGAGCAGGCAGCCGCGATGTCGACCCGCCTCGCCACACACGGGGCGATTCCGCAGGAAGTACCTACGATCTCCGTGGAGCCGCCACGGAATCCCGCACAGATGGAACGTGCCGTCAAGGGCATCGTTGAGGGGCGCTACCAGTGGATCATTCTCACCTCGGTGAATGCGGTGAAGGCACTGTGGTCGAAGATGACTGAATTTGGCCTGGACGCCCGATCCTTCGCTGGTATCCGAATCGCAGCGGTCGGGCACAAGACGGCGGCGGCGATCCGTGACCTGGGGATCACCCCGGAGCTCACCCCGCGGGTCAACAACCAGAACGCGGCCGGTCTGGTTGAGGTGTTCCCCGACTACGACTCTGATCTCGACCCGGTGGGTCGGGTGCTGCTGCCGCGTGCGGACATCGCGACGGAAACCCTCGTTGAGGGACTCGTCGACCTAGGCTGGGAGGTTGATGACATCGTCGCGTATCGCACGGTTCGTGCGGCGCCTCCGAGCGCCGAGATCCGCGAGATGATCAAATCCGGTGGGTTCGATGCGGTCTGTTTCACCTCCTCGTCCACTGTGCGTAATCTCGTCGGTATCGCAGGTAAACCGCATCAGCGGACGATCATTGCCTGTATCGGTCCGATGGCTGCAGCGACGGCGACGGAACTCGGGCTAAGGGTCGACGTCCAGCCGGAGGTCGCGGGTGTCGCTGAACTCGTTGATGCCCTCGCTGCGCACGTGGCTGCCCTGCGCGCAGCCGGGCAACTCCCGCCGCCGCGCAAGAAGCGTCGGGCGCGGCGGACGACGTCCTGATTCCACGCACGGGGCCGTGCACGGCCGTCGGCGGGGGAGTAGGACGTTAAGTGAGTTCTTCTTCCGACACCCGATTCTTCCGAGAGGTCTATTTCCAGTGACTGCTTTCTCCCCGTCAGCGCGCTCCCGCAGTCTTGTTCGGCGACCGCGCCGGTTGCGTACCACCCCGGCGATGCGTGAGCTGGTTTCCGAGAACATGCTCCGGCCCGCGGATTTCATCCTGCCGATGTTCATCGCGGACGGTATCGACGAGCCCAACCCGATCAGTTCCATGCCTGGCGTCGTGCAGCACACCACCGATTCTCTTCTCGCGGCGGTGGAGCAGGCGCGTGCTGCGGGTATCCGCTGCATCGACCTGTTCGGTGTTCCGCTCCCCGGTGACAAGGACGCCACAGGTTCCGCGGCGTGGAGTGCGCACGGCGTACTGAACCGCGGCGTTGCGGCGGTCCGTGAACGTTTCGGCGACGAGATTCTCGTCATGGCGGACACCTGTCTCGACGAGTTCACCGATCATGGGCATTGCGGTGTTCTGACCGAGGATCCCTCGGGGCGGATGATCGTCGACAATGACGCCACCGTCGAGCTGTACCAGCAGATGGCCGTCTCCCAGGCGGAGGCCGGTGCGCACATCGTCAGTCCCTCCGGGATGATGGACGGCCAGGTCGCGGCCATCCGTGAAGCCCTCGATGACGCGGGGCACGGGGACGTGGCGATCATGGCGTACTCCGCGAAGTACGCGTCCGCCTTCTTCGGCCCGTTCCGTGAGGCCGTAGGTTCTTCCCTCGACGGTGACCGCCGAGCCTATCAGCAGGATCCCGCGAACTTCCGGGAATCACTCCTGGAGGTAGAACTCGACGTCGCAGAAGGTGCCGACTTCGTCATGGTGAAGCCTGCACTGCCTTATCTCGACGTTCTGCGTGCCGTCGCGGACAATTCTCCTGTCCCGGTCGCGGCCTATCAGGTGTCCGGTGAGTATGCGATGATCGCCGCTGCCGGCGCGAACGGCTGGGTCGATGCCGACGTGGTGATGATGGAGTCGTTGACCTCCATCAAGAGGGCGGGGGCGGACCAGATCCTGACCTACTTCGCGGTCGACGCGGCCCGTCGCCTGCATGAGGCATAGAATCCCGGAGTGGTGCGGCACGCACCCCGATCCGATGGCTCCTCCATCAGCCGCTACCGTGGAGGTTATGGCCCGGACGGGCATGAAGAACTTATCCGCATGATCCACGTTCCCGACGACAGGACACCCGTATGACGCTGCAGACCGGGCGGCCCCAGGAGACACCGTCCACCACCATTCCGGAATCTGTGAGACTCGCCGTTCAGCTCTGGTGGGCGATGGTGCTCTTCGAGATCATTCACCAGGTGTTCAACGTGGTGATTGGTTTGATCGATCCCTCCGAGGTGAAAGCCAACGTGGATTTCGGACAGACCGCCGGAGTTCCCGTCGAGGCGGTGATCACGGTCGCTATCATCATGGCCGGGGTGCTCGGTATCGGGATGATGATGTTTCTTGGTTTCGCGGTTTACTCCTACGCCAGGAACAGTGACAGGAAGTGGCTGCGGACGCTGCTCGTGTTCTTCAGCGTCTACTTCGTGATCCGTGCCGTCGTGGTGTTCACCGCGACGCCGACGGGTACCGCAGTACCGACGGCACTCTACCTCGTAGACGGTAGTCTGCAGATCCTCACGGCGGTCGCGGGTGTCCTCGGCATCGTCTTCAGTCGTCGGGGAGATGCGCTGGAGTGGCGGGAGAAGCGGGATTCCGGGGACCGGGGTGGCCGGTCCCCGGATGATTCAGGAAAGTAACCGGGAAACTCCGTGTCCCGTGCCCGGTTCCGGGTAGATTCGAAGATCGAGGACACCCGCTTCCCGGGGAACCGGGATGTTCACCTTCCGACCAGCACCAGGAAATACCGTGACCCCGAAAAAGGATGCCCCCGCGAACACCGGTGGTTCGATTTCCCAGAAACGTACCCACGACAGCACTCCGAAAGACCTGAGAGCGGCGGAACGCCAGGTTGAGGCGGCGATCGCCGAGGCCAGGAAAGCCGCAGACAAGGCGGGTCTGGGTAATCGTACTGACGAGGAGTCGCTCCACCTGCGCCTGGCTCGCCGCTCAGGTGGTGGTTGGACGTCTTTCGCCCTTGAGCTGGAGGGGGTGAAGTCTGCGGTGCACGTCACCGAGATCCAACGTGCCCTGAACAATATCGACGGTGTTCGTGCGAGTGTGATCTATCCGACGTCGACGGCGTGGGTCACGGTCCCCGACGACGTCAACCCCGAAGATCTCATCGAAAAGCTCGCGGAGGTCGGGGTCAAGGCGTACCTGACCCGTTCATCCCTGCGGCGGCGTGCGGAGCGTCTTGAGATCGCCAACCGTCGTAAACGGTTGGCCCAGCACCGGCACTCACGGTCGGGGCTGTCGATCCGGGGACTGGGGCGGCGTCCGGGACAGAGACACTCCCGGGAGGAGGAGCAGGCGTGTCGGGACAGAGGGAGGCTGCGCTCCGATGTGCGCACTCTTCCCCGCGAAGCGGAACCGACCGATGTCCTGTTCACCGCCCGTGCGTTGATCACCCCCCTCCGATTCCTGATCAGCCTGCTGCTGGCCATTCCGGTTCTCGTGATGAACTATGTACGGGATCTGCAGTTCGACTACTGGCAGTGGACCTGCCTCGCGCTCGCGACCCCTGTTGTCCTCTGGGGTGCGTGGCCGTTCCACCGCGCGATGGTCGGGGGCCTCCGGCGGGGCATGTCGGCTCTCGATGCAGCGAGTTCCGCAGCGATCCTCTCCGCATATCTGTGGTCGGTGATGATACTGACCTTCACGAAGGCCGGTGACGTGGGGTGGACCTCCGCACCTGAATGGCTCGCCGTGAACCACTCGATCTTCTCCTCCGGGGAACTCTTTCTCGATGTGGCCTGCGGATCGACCGTTCTACTCCTCGTGGGTCGCCTCGCCACCCGGTCGGGCCGGAACTCTCTTCTCGACGAGGAGGGACAGGACATCGAGTCCGCGGTGTCCGAGGTGACTGTCGTACGGAAGAACACACGCAGCGGTAAACCGGTGAAGAAGAAGATCCCTCTGCAGGAGATCCGCGTCGGAGACGACATCATTGTTCCAGCCGGAGAGGTCATCCCCTCCGATGGGAAGGTCATCGGTGGCGCGTCGACGATCGTTCCCGGTCTCATCGGTGGCGGCAGGCAGACCCTCGACGTCAAGGTCAACAGTGACGTCTACGCGGGTGGCGTGAATCTCGGAGCGCCCCTGAAGATCCGTGTGCAGCGCACCGGCTCCCGTACCCGGTTGGCCAGCATGCACAGGTGGATCGCTGAGGCGTCGCAGTACCAGAACAGGTCTGCCCAGTTGGCCACCCGTTCGGCGTCCCTTCTCGTACCGTGGGCCCTCAGTCTGGCTACCCTCGACTTCGTGCTGTGGTGGTTGATCAGCGGAAACCTGAATGCAGCGTTCGCCACGGGCCTTGCCATTCTCGCCTGTGTCGGGCCCGTGGGGCTGGCGTTATCGACACCGATCGCGATGCGCCTCGGAATCGAGACCGCCGCGCGACGTGGGGTATTGATGCGCAATGCGGAAACCATGCGGGAACTCGACGAAGTCACCACCGTCATCTTCAACCGGGTGGGAACCCTGGCGAAGGGCGAAATGGGATTGGAGACCATCACCACGGAGGCCGGTGAGAATCCGGAGCTCGTGCTCCGCGTCGCCGGTGCCCTCGCCATGGAGAGCGATCATCCCGTCTCCAAGGCCCTCGTCCGAGCGGCACGGGAGGCTCGTGATTCCGGCGCCGGTGGTGATGAGATCCCGCACTGGATCGAGGTCAACCACGTCCGGATCACGGAGGGCGGAAATTTCTCCGGGCAGGTCGATATTCCGCTGCCGGACTCTGACGGAAATCTGGAGATTCGCACCGTTGAAGCGATGCTCTGGCGTCCGCGTGACCTCTCGGAACTCGATGGTCGTCTCGCGACGGCCTCGGTTTCCGGCGGTACCCCGCTCGTTGTGAGCTGGAAGGGAAAAGCCCGTGGAGTGATAACCCTCTATGACAAGGTCAAGGAGGACGCGATCGATGCGATCGCGGAGCTGGAGAACCTTGGCCTGGAGACGGTGATGCTCACCCGTGACACCTATCCTGTCGCCCGGCGTTTCGCCGACAACCTCGGCATCTCGAAGGTTCTCGCGGGTATCTCCCCCGGCAAGAAGGACATCGCGGTGCGGAGCGTACACGCCCGTGGTGAGACCGTCGCGATGATCGGTGACTCATCCGTCCTAGGCTGTCTCCGCGTCGCGGACATCGGTGTCCTGATGGGATCTGCAGATGACCTTGACCATGAGGAAGCGGATGTCGTGCTGTTGCGTGACGATGTCGAGACGGTTCCCGAGATGATCGTCCTATCCCGGCGAGTTTCGGCGCTCGCGGACCGGAACATCATCCTCGCCTGGGCCTACAACGGTATCGCGATGGCTGCGGCAGCGGCAGGTGTTCTGCCTCCGATGGCGGCGACCGTGCTCATGGTCGCCTCGTCCCTGATCATCGAGTACCGCTCGCAGCGGGTCCGGAAATTCTGACCGGACCCGACTGACGGGCCGAGCGCCCTGGAATCAGTTCTCCACCAACGCAGCGGCCTGTACCGCGGTACTCACCGCTGGTGCCACGCGGGCGTCGAGAGGCGAAGGGACGATGTAGTCCGCATCGAGGTTCTCTGCCGCGATCGCCGCGATTGCCCGTGACGCCGCGAGTTTCATCGCCGGGGTGATGGCGGTCGCCCGGGCCGCCAGAGCGCCCTGGAAGATACCGGGGAAAGCGAGCACGTTGTTGATCTGATTCGGAAGGTCACTCCGCCCGGTCGCCACAACAGCCCCGTAGCGGCGGGCCAGATCCGGGGCGATTTCCGGATCCGGGTTCGCCAGGGAGAACAGAATCGGATCCGGGGCCATGAGTTTCAGTTCCTCCTCGCGAATGTGCCCCCTGGACAATCCGATGAATGTGTCCGCACCGGCGAGAGCCTCGGCAACACCACCCATGACGCGGCGCGGGTTGGTGATACGCGCGAGTTCCTGCTTCACGGAATTCAGGGGTGTACGGTCCGGGTGGATGATGCCCCGCGAGTCGAGCATCACGACGTCCCGTACCCCGGCGTGGACGAGCATCTTCGCGCACGCGACCCCGGCTGCACCCGCGCCCGAGATCACGACCTTCAGGTCACCGAGCTTCCGGTGCAGGAGAGTGCACGCGTTGCGCAGTGCCGCGGTGATCACGATGGCTGTACCGTGCTGGTCGTCATGCATGACCGGAATGTCGAGGGCATCGATAAGTCGCCGTTCCAACTCGAAGCACCGGGGCGCGGAGATGTCTTCCAGGTTGATTGCCCCGAATGACGGAGCCAGTGCCACGATCGTCCTGAACAGTTCATCGACGTCGGTGGTGTCCAAGACCACCGGAATAGCGTTGAGGCCGGCGAAACGGCCGAACAGTTGAGCTTTTCCCTCCATGACAGGCAGTGCTGCCTTCGCCCCGATGTCGCCTAACCCCAGGACGGCGCTCCCGTCGGAGATCACCGCGACGTTGCGGCCCGCCCAGGTGTAGTCGTGTGCGAGTGCGGGGTCCTCCCGGATCGCCTCGCACACCCGCGCGACGCCGGGAGTGTAGGCGATGGACAGGTCGTGGACGCTGTCCAAGGGCCTGCGGGACGAGGTTCCGATCTTGCCGCCCTCGTGCGCCGCGAAGATCTCAGCGTCAGTCAGTGTTGTCGGATGATGGTCGCTCATGCCTGTGTCCTCTGTTGGGGGAAAGAAAGGTGACGTCACTATTTAAACTCTCCACAGGACGTGAAGGTGTGCTTCAGAGGAGGAGTGTGAGAGAGGTCTCGCTCCGTCGCGCCGGTGATCTGGCTTTACGGTCTGGGTGTCAGGCAGGATGGGAGTCATGACAGCATCCACACCGGCGGCCCGCCGCTCGCTCGACAACGCTCCCCTCCTTGACGCCGCAGCAGGCCGGACCCCTTCCCGCCCGCCGGTGTGGTTCATGCGGCAGGCCGGGCGCTCCCTCCCGGAGTACCGGAAGGTCCGCGAGGGTATCGCGATGCTGGATTCCTGTTTCATGCCTGACTTGCTCGCCGAGATCACCATGCAACCCGTCCGCAGGCACGACGTGGATGCGGCGATCCTCTTCTCCGATATCGTCGTCCCTCTCAAAGCGGCCGGTGTCGACGTCGAGATCGTCCCCGGTCGTGGCCCCGTGGTTGCCTCCCCGATCCGCAGCCGAGCCGACGTTGACGCCCTCCCGATCCTCGATCACGAGATCGAACCCGTCGCCGCCGGCATCGATCTCATTCTTGACGAGCTGACCGACACCCAGGCACTGATCGGGTTCGTCGGCGCCCCGTTCACCCTGGCCAGCTATCTCGTCGAGGGCGGGCCCAGCAAGAACCACCAGGTGACCAAGTCGATGATGCACGCCGACCCTGACACCTGGCACGCGCTCATGCGCCGCATCGTCCCCACCGTCACCGCCTTCCTCCGCACCCAGGTCACCGCGGGAATCGACGCCATGCAGTTGTTCGACTCCTGGGCAGGATTCCTCACCGAACGCGACTACCGCGACCATGTGCTGCCGTACTCCACCGAAATACTGGCGAGCATCGCTGGCGAGATCCCGCGCATCCACTTTGGTGTGACCACCGGCGAGCTTCTCGGCTCCATGGCGGAGGCCGGCAGTGAGGTCATGGGCGTGGACTGGCGCGTGCCCCTCGACAAGGCGGCCCGCCGGGTCCGCGCCACCAGCGGACCGAAGGTTCTCCAGGGCAACCTCGACCCCGCTCTCCTGTTCGCCGGAGAGACGGTTGTCGAACAGGAGATCGCCCGCATCCGCGGGGAGGCTGCCGCCGCGATCGCCGCGGGCGACGCTACCGGCCACATCTTCAATCTCGGCCACGGTGTGCTTCCCGACACCAACCCCGAGGCGATCACCGCCGCCGTTGCCGCGATCCACGCCGGGTAGAATTTACATTCCCCACCTGCCCGGACCCGCGGGAACCGGTGCGTGTCGGGGTACTAGGCTTGGTCGGGGACCACGCCCGTCCGCTATCACGCACTCTTCCCACAGGAGCACTGTTTAACCCGTGAGCACCTCGTACGCCATCATCGGGGCCGGTCTCGCCGGCCTCACCGCCGCCCGCGAGATCCGTACCCTCGCCCCGGACGCACACATTGACGTGTTCGAGGCCACCGATCGCATCGGCGGCAAACTGCACACCGTTGCTTTTGATGCGGGCCCGACGGACATGGGTGCAGAGGCATACCTCGCGTTCCGCGCGGACGCCACCGACTTCTTCACCGAACTCGGACTCGCTGACCGCATCGTGCACCCCGGGCCGCACACCTCGATGATCTACTCCGGCGGGCGGCTGCACCCACTCCCGCACGACACCGTGATGGGAATTCCTTCGGTCTCGGCAGCCCTCGGGGACCTCATCGGAGAGGACACCCGGGCGCGTATCGACGCCGAGGGGGACGCGCCGGGCATCGACTGGACGGTCGGGGGAGACACGAGCGTCGGCAGCTTGGTGCGTGAGCGCTTCGGGAATGACGTCGTCGATCACGTTGTTTCGGCACTGCTCGGCGGCGTGTATTCCTGCCCCGCGGATGAACTCGGTCTGCGCGCCACGGTTCCGCAGCTCGCCGCGGAACTCGACGCCCTCGCCGAGGCGGGGGAGTCCGTCACCCTGAGTCGGGCCCTGAAGAACCTCGACGAGAAGAAACAGGCCCGCAAGACCCTCACCCCGAAGGAGAAACTCACCCCGGAAAAGACTCCCGTGTTCGGTGCGTTCCGTGGCGGGTACGCGGAACTCTACGAGGAACTCGCGGAACAGTCCGGGGCGGACATCCACCTGGACACCTTTGTCTCCGGGATTGTGCCTGATTCGGGGAAATACCGTGTCACCGGCGCCGGTGACACCGTCTACGACCGGGTTCTCGTCGCCGTGCCCGCTCCCACTGCCGCCGTCCTCCTGCGTGGGGTCGCCCCGGCCGCCGCGACCGCAGCACGGGATGTGAAACTGTCCTCATCCGTCGTCGTCGGCATGCGTTTCGATTCCGCAGACGGACTACCGGACCATTCCGGGGTGCTCATCGCCGCCGACGAACCCGGCATGCACGCCAAGGCGTTCACCTTCTCGTCGAAGAAGTGGCCGCACATCGGTGAACGGGGAGGGGCCTTCGTGCGCGCCTCCTTCGGCACCTTCGGTGACGATTCCATGCTGAAGATCGATGAGGACGAACTCGTCGATCACGCCCTCGACGACCTGCAGAAAATCACCGGATTCGACGGGCGCGCTGCTGGTCTCTCCGAGATCTACACCCAGTACTGGTGGGGTGGGCTACCCCGGTTCTCCGACACCCATCTCGCCACCGTCGCCACCGTGCGAGCGGCGCTCGACGAAATTCCGACCGTTGCGGTGTCCGGGGCCTGGGTCGACGGTGTGGGTGTCCCGGCGATCATCGCCGGAGCCCGGGCAGCGGCGCGGAGACTCGTCGAAGCCAGTTAGCTCGTGTGCTCACGGGCACATCGTCACCGGGATCGGTGAAAAACAAGGACCGGCCCTGGGCTCCCACACGAAGGTGGGCAGTGGAACCGGTCATGTTACCGATGATGCTACCGCTCATGGCGTTGGGCGCCAAGAACCAAGTTCTCCGGTACGGAATGGCGTGCTGCCGCCCGAGGTGCCGCACAGGACGTGGAACCCGCGTCGGCACCGCCTACAATGGCCCCATGACTTCACGCTTTCCGACGTCCCAGAACACCGACGGCTCTGCACGCTGGTTCGAGCGTGCCCGTGCACTCACCCCGGGTGGAGTAAACTCGCCGGTCCGGGCCTTCGGTTCGGTCGGCGGGCAGAGCCGTTTCATTGCTTCGGCGAAGGGCAGTCATCTCACGGACGTTGACGGTAACGACTACGTCGACCTGTTCTGTTCCTGGGGTCCGATGCTCATGGGGCACGCGCACCCGGAGATCGTCGCCGCCGTGCAGGACGCCGCCACGCGGGGCCTGAGCTACGGCGCCCCCACCACCACCGAGGTCGAACTCGCCGAGCTCGTCGTCGAGCGCACCAGTGTCGATGAGGTTCGGTTGGTCAACTCCGGCACCGAGGCCACCATGTCGGCCGTCCGCCTGGCGCGCGGATACACCGGGAAGGCGAAGGTGCTGAAGTTCGCCGGCTGCTACCACGGACACGTCGACGCGCTGCTGGTCTCCGCAGGCTCCGGAGTTGCCACGTACTCCCTCCCGGACTCGCCCGGAGTCACCGGGGCGACCGCTCAGGACACGATCGTCGTGCCCTACAACGACCTTGACGCCGTGCGTGCCGCCTTCGCCGAGAACGACGGTGAGATCGCCTGCATCATCACCGAAGCTGCCGCCGGAAATATGGGTACCGTCGCCCCGGTGCCCGGTTTTAACGCGGCACTGAAGGAGATCGCCCACGACAACGGTGCGCTCCTGATCATCGATGAAGTGATGACCGGGTTCCGTACCTCCTACTCCGGTTGGTACGGCGTCGACGGGGTCGCCGGGGATCTCACGACCTTCGGAAAGGTCATCTCCGGAGGCCTGCCCGCGGCTGCTTTCGGTGGGCGGGGCGACATCATGGAACATCTCGCTCCCGGCGGATCCGTCTACCAGGCGGGCACACTCTCCGGGAACCCCGTCGCCGTGGCCGCGGGGATGGCGTCACTGCGGCTGGCCACCCCGGAGGTCTACAACACGGTGAACGCCAACGCCGACCGGCTCGACGCCCTCGTGTCCGAGGCACTGACCCGCGAGGGGGTGGCGCACCACATTCAGCGTGCCTCGAACATGCTCTCCGTCCGTTTCGCTGATGGAGAGGGCCGGAATTTCGCGGACATGCAGGCGGCCGATACCTTCCGCTTCCCACCGTTCTTCCACGCGCTGCTGGACAACGGGGTGTTCGTCTCCCCGTCGGTGTTCGAGACCTGGTTCGTCTCCTCTGCGCTCACGGACGATGACTTCGCCCGCATAGAGGCCGCCCTCGTTCCAGCGGCGAAGGCCGCGGCTGCGGCCGCCGCCTGACCCAGTCCACGTCCCACACCACGACCGAAAGCGCCCCATGAGCACCACGATCGTCCATCTTGTCCGGCACGGCGAAGTATTCAATCCCGAACGCATCCTTTACGGAAGGATTCCCGGATACCGGCTCTCGAGTCGGGGCCGGAGTCAGGCCGCATGCACGGCGGCGAGTTTCGCGGGGCACGATGTCACCGTGTTGCGTGCATCGCCGATGCAACGGGCTCAGGAGACCGCAGAGCCAATCTCCGGGATCACCGGCTGCGACATCGACACCGATGATGCGCTGCTCGAGGCGGGGAACCGGTTCGAGGGACTGCGTACGAAAGGCTGGCGGTCCCAACTGTGGAATCCGACCCGTTGGCCGTTGCTGGCCCGTCCCTGGGCACCGAGCTGGGGAGAGCCCTACACCGAGATCGCCGAGCGCATGATGGGGGCTGTTGAACGGGCTCGTCGTGACGCGGAGGGACACGAGGCGATTCTGATCAGCCATCAACTGCCCGTTGTCTGCGTCCAGCGCACCGTACAGGGGCTACCGCTCGCTCATCTCTCCCGTCAGTGCAACCTCGCCTCCGTCACTTCCCTCGTATTTCAGGGGGACGAAATCAGCGACATCTACTACACGGAACCCGCGCAGGAGATCTAGTGATGCACCGCCACCCCCGTTCTGTCCCTGCCGTTCTAGCTGCCGTGGCGATCCTGCTCGCCGGATGCTCATCGTCCGGTGATGGAGACACCCCAGCTCAGAAGGCGGCGACATTCCAGTTCGCGTCGCCCGGTGGTGCGCGTGAGATCACCTATCCGGAAGATGAACGACGACCCGTCACCCCGTTTTCCGGTGAGTCTCTCCAGGAACCGGGGAAAACCATTGACCTGGCGGACTATGAGGGGCAGGTCGTGGTACTCAACGCCTGGGGTCAGTGGTGCGGCCCGTGCAGGACGGAGTCCGATGACCTCCAGCTCGTGCAGGAAACCATCGAGGGCCGCGGTGGCACGGTTCTCGGTATCAACGTCCGGGACTATACTCCGGAGATTTCCCGAGACTTCATGGAGGATAACGGGCTGACCTACCCTTCTATCTATGACCCGCCGTTCAAGACTGCGGCGGCTCTCGGCGGAGTGCCCGCATCAGTGGTACCCACCACCATCGTCCTCGACCGGCAGCACCGCCCGGCAGCGGTGTTTCTCCGGGAGATCACCGCCGACGACATCCTCGCTGTCACCGAACCCCTCTTGGAGGAATCGCGGTGACGGGCGACTTCATCCTGCTCGCCGATTCCGGATTCGGGTCCCGGTTTGCCGAAGCCGCCGTTTCCGGTCCGCTGTTGCTCGGTCTGCTCGCTGCGGCGCTCGCCGGATTGGTGTCCTTCGCCAGCCCCTGTGTGATTCCGCTCGTCCCCGGCTACATGTCCTATCTCGCCGGGGTGGTCGGTGGTGAGATGGAGTACTCGTCGGACACCGGGCCCCGCGTCGCGAAGCGCGGGCGGTGGCGCGTCGCGGGCGCGGCCCTCCTCTTCGTCCTCGGATTCACCGTGATCTTCGTCCTGGCCACGGCTACCGTGTTCGGGGCGATACGGGCACTCACCCTGAATGCTGAACTGCTGCAACGTGTCGGGGGTGTGGTCACCGTCGTCATGGGTATCGCGTTCCTCGGTTTCATCCGGCCACTACAGTCCGAGCACCGTCTCCATCCGCGTCAGTGGTCAACCTGGGTGGGGGCCCCACTACTGGGTGGTGTGTTCGCTCTCGGGTGGACCCCGTGTCTCGGTCCGACGCTCGCTGCGATCATCTCCGTTTCGGCAGGAACCGAGGGAATGACGGCGGCCAGAGGAGTCGTGCTGATCATCTTCTACTGTCTCGGTCTGGGGCTTCCGTTCCTTCTCGTGGCCCTTGGCTCGGCATCCGCGATGCGTGGGGTTGGCTGGTTACGGAAGCACTCCCGGGCCATCCAGATCATTGGGGGAGTGACTCTCATACTCGTCGGTCTCGCTCTGGTGAGCGGACAGTGGGCACACTTCATCAACTGGGTTCGACAGTGGACCGTGGAATACGGTGGGGTGCTGATCTAGGGGAACACGTCGACACGGCGGGAAATACGGCGTTCCGTGGAGCCGGACGACACAACCGATGGCGGAGCCGCCCTTCAGATTCGCGAATGAGGTTCCGGGTGTGACGGCTGGTAGATTGACACGTCGATGACTCAATCCGGGGCGCAGCCACCCCGGCCCCTGTTTCCTGTTGGAGGACGAAGACCCCGACGATGTTGACCACCCTCTCCAGGTATCCGCTGAAGGCATGGCGCTGGCTCACCAGCATGCGCACCGCCCTCGCGTTGCTTTTCCTCCTCGCCCTCGGTGCGATTCCGGGAGCCCTTCTGCCGCAACGGCAGCTCAACGAACAGACGGTCATGGACTATATCGCGGCGAATGGCAGGGTCGCGCAGATCTATGATCGGCTCGAACTGTTCGATGTGTTCAGTTCTAGTTGGTACACCGCGATCTATGTCCTGCTGTTCATCTCCCTGATCGGCTGTATCCTTCCCCGTTCTTTCGAGCACTACCGGTCCATGCGCAGTCGGCCGGTACGTACCCCGCGTAATCTCTCACGGCTACCGTTGCACGATTCCGGTGAGGTGCCGAAAACCCCGGATGAGGTTCTCGCGGAGGCTCGTGGTCTGCTTGGGGGGTGGCGTGTTGCGGAATATACCGCGGATGAGGATCGTGCTGGGGCACGCTCGTTGTCGGCGGAACGCGGGTACGCGCGTGAGTTCGGCAATCTCGTGTTTCACCTGGGTCTGGTGGGCATTCTCTTCACGATCGGTCTCGGCAGATTGGTGTATTACGAGGGACAGGTGATCGTCGTCGCTGATGGAGAGAACCCGCAGTTCTGTAACACGGCTTTCGCGAACTACGACTCCTACAGGTGGGGGACTCTGGTCGATGGCACCGACCTCTCACCATTCTGCGTCGAGGTCGAGGATTTCACCGCGGATTATCTGCCGAACGGGCAAGCTGAGATGTTTACCTCCAATGTCCGGTGGGCGAAGGGCGACGACATCTTCACCGATCCCTCAGCGTGGCACCCGTATACCCTTAAGGTGAACCATCCGCTGAGGATCGAGGGTGACCGGATCTATCTCCAGGGACATGGATTCGCCCCACAGATCACGGTCACCTGGCCCAACGGTGAGTCCCGCTCGCAGACCGTGCAGTTCCGTCCCGACGATCTCACCTACTTTCTGTCTTCTGGGGCGATGCGGTTCGATCCGCCGGCTGGCATGTATCCGGATCTGTTCGAGCGGCGGCAGAACCAGATTGGTATCCAGGGGTTGTTCGCCCCTACTGCGGAGTTCACCGGGGAAAACAATGAGCTGTTGAGTTCAGCGTTCCCGGCTATGCGGGATCCGGCGGTGGCTATCGACATCTACCGTGGTGACACAGGTCTCGACGCGGGACGCGGGCAGAGCATCTTCAGTCTCGATTCCGGCCAGATTCACAACGGTGCTCTGCAGAAGATTGAACGCGTCAATCTTCTGCGGGGCGAATCGGTGACTCTGGACGATGGCACGAAGGTGACGTTCGATGGCGCGCACGAGTTTGTTAACTTACAGATCAGTCATGACCCCACCCAACGGTGGGTTCTCGTCAGCGCCGTCGCGATGCTCGGAGGGCTCATCCTCTCTCTCGCGGTGAAGCGTCGACGTATTTGGGTCCGGGTGCGTGCCACTGAGGAAGGTATTACCTTCGTTGAGACGGCGGGGTTGTCCCGCACGGACAGTGCCGGATGGGGCGAGGAACACGGACGTTTCCACCGTCGTCTTCTGGGTCTGCCGGAGGATCTCGATGAGGGGGAAGATGAGCAGGACCCGACCTGAATTGCCGGGTGGAATCACCCCGATGAGGTAGCGTAAGCTGGCCTTTTGAACATCCGTGGCCCCTTGGCCCGGCGAGAACCCCGTAACCGAGAGTTGGACTTGATGCCCGTCAACAGCAATCTGGCATATTTCTCCGATCTGTCATACCGGACCGCGTTCGCGATCTATGTCCTCGGACTCGTTCTCGCACTCGTCTACTACATTCGCCGGTCCAACCAGGTGTCGTCCACCACGATGACAGGTATCCGTGAGCGGGAACTCGTCGGTGTACCCGGGAATGGAACCATCTCCGCGTCCTCTCAAAAGGCGGAGACTGGACGGACATCGGCGCGTAGTGTCGAGAAGCTCGGGGGCATGGTGCAGTCGTTGCTGTGGCTCGGCCTCATCCTGCAGGGGGCATCGATTGTACTGCGTGGCCTGTCCGCCGGTCGGTTCCCCTGGGGCAACCTCTACGAGTACATTTCACTGGTCACCTTCCTCACCATGGCCATCGCAGCAGTCGTCATCCAGCGGAAAGACCTACGCGCCATGTGGCCATGGCTTCTCGTGCCGGTGCTCATCCTCATGTTCTACGGTGGCACGAAATTGCATGTCGCCTCTGCGCCGGTGGTCCCTGCACTCCGGTCGTTCTGGCTGCCGATCCATGTCTCGATCGTCTCCTTCGGCGCCGGAATCTGCATGCTTTCCGGGGTGGCGTCGCTGCTCTACCTCTTTCGCCAGGTCCAGCCGAAGGGCGAGGAGCGCGGCAGGATCGGAGAAATACTCCGGCCGCTTCCGGGTGCCGACACGCTGGACCGGATCGCCTACCGTACCGCAGCCTGGGCGGTGCCTGTTTTCGGTCTCGGCGTGATCCTCGGTGCCCTCTGGGCGGAATCCGCGTGGGGCCGTTTCTGGGGGTGGGATCCCAAGGAGACGATGTCCTTCGTCACCTGGATTCTCTACGCCGCCTACCTCCACGCCCGCTCGACACCGAGCTGGCGCAAGGCGGCGCCCTGGATCAACATTGCGGGTCTCACGGCGATGGTGTTCAACCTGTTCTTCATCAATCTGGTGACCACCGGCCTGCACTCCTATGCGGGTCTCCCCAACTGACTCTCCCACCGGGTGCATGGACCCTCCCCGTTTGCGGGGAGGGTCTTCTGTGTGTCTGACCGGAGGTGGGGCTCCGGCGTGGAGCCCCAGGGGTGGGATTCCACGAAAAATCATCGAGACCGGAGAAACATAGGGCAGGTGTCGACAACCGGGTGCCCGTGAGCCTCTGTGGCGCCGGTGCTGTAGGGTTCTCGCGTAATCAATCAGACGTCCTACCTCACTCCGGAGTGATCCACCGTGCTTTCCGCTGTCCTTGCCCTGGGCCTGATCTCCGGTGTTCTCATCGCAGTTCCGGGGCCCAGCGTCCTGTTTCTCGTGGGGCAGGCACTCGCGGTGGGGCGACGTCCCGCGATGGCGGGGGTGGCGGGTAACTGTCTCGGTATCGCGTTCACGGGTGTCATCGTTCTGATGGCGGTGGGAACGATTGCCGCGACGGCAACGGGCTTCCTGACCATTCTGCGGTGGTTGGCCGTGGTGGTGCTCGGTGGTCTGGGTATCGTCTACCTGCGTTCCGCGTGGCGGCTGCACCGGGACACCGTAAGCCTCGACATCCCGGAGGTCGCGGACGGGGATACCGGAGTGAAGGCGGCGTTCGTCTCGGGTCTGTTCGTCGGTGCGTCGAATCCGAAGGGGATCATCATGTTCGGGACGATCGTCCCCGGCTATCTTCCGGTGGGGGCGGATCCGCTGCCCGGACTGATCATCCTGAGTCTGGTACCCATGGTCGTCGGGGTGCTTATCGACGCCGCGTGGGTGGAGACCGCGGCCCGGGTGCGAGGTTGGTTGACGGGGGCGAAGAACGGATTGGTGTGGATACAGGCGGTCGGTGGGCTCCTGCTTCTCATCATGGCGGGGTTCGTGGCGGCAGGTCACTGAGCAGGCCGTGCGGGGGATTCCGCCCCGTAGAATCGGCTGCATGAGAATCCTCGTCACCGGTGGAGCCGGTTTCATCGGCTCGAATTTTGTTCGCAGTACCCTGGACAAGCGCCCCGATGCCAGTGTCACTGTCCTGGACGCGATGACCTATGCCGCCAATCCCGCGAATCTCACTGGACTGGATCCCGCGCGGTTCGCGCTGTTGAAGGAGGACATCCGCGCGGCGGACCTTGTCGATGACCTCGTCGCGGAAACGGATCTGGTGGTGCATTTCGCCGCCGAAAGCCACAACGACAACTCGCTGCGTGACCCCTTCGCCTTCGTCCGTACCAATGTGGAGGGCACCGTCACGCTCGTGGAGGCTGCGGCCCGACACGGGGTACGGTTCCACCACATCTCCACCGACGAGGTGTTCGGGGATCTGGCGCTGGACGACCCGGCCCGGTTTACTCCGGAAACCCCCTACAATCCATCGAGCCCGTACTCGGCGTCGAAGGCGGCGAGTGATCACTTCGTCCGCGCTTACGTCCGCTCCGCGGGGCTTAGGGCGACGATCAGCAACTGCTCCAACAACTACGGGCCGAGGCAGCACCCGGAGAAGTTTATTCCCCGGCAGATCACCACACTGCTGGAGGGCGGAACACCTCGGCTCTACGGGACGGGCGACAATGTCCGGGACTGGATCCACGTCGACGATCACAATGATGCTGTCTGGGCGGTCATCGAGCGAGGAGAGGTCGGGCGGACCTATCTCATCGGTGCGGACGGGGAGCGGTCGAACCGCGAGGTTGTGGGGGATCTACTGGAGCTCTTCGGTCGTGACCGCGATGACTTCGTGCATGTGACCGACCGTCCGGGGCATGATCGTCGTTACGCGATCGACGCTGCCTCGACGACTGCTCTGGGGTGGAAACCCCGCTACACCGATTTCCGGGCCGGGCTTGAACAGACCGTCGACTGGTACCGGGACAACCCCGAGTGGTGGCGGGAGGCGCGCGCCGCCGCGGAGGCGAACTACGCGGAAACCGAGGCGGTCATCGGCTAGCGCCCGTGCGCGCGGATAGACTGGTGGCATGCCTCAACCGCACCCGGACCTGCCCGAGATTCTCGTCGATGATCCCCGAGTTTTCCCTGATGCGCGGGGGAGTTTCCATGAGTGGTTTTCCGCCGCCCGATTCGAGGAACACACCGGGTACCCGCTCGATCTGCAGCAGGCGAACCTGAGTGTCTCCCGGCCTGGTGTGGTGCGGGGACTGCATTTCGCGGACGTTCCGCCTGGTCAGGCGAAGTGGGTGACCTGTGTACACGGACGGGTCCTCGACGTGGTGGTGGATATCCGGGTCGGATCGGACACCTTCGGCCGACACGTGGCCGTCGAACTCGACGACGAGAATCGGCGCTGCCTCTATATCCCCGTGGGGTTCGCCCACGGGTTCGCCGCCATCACCGAAGCGACCGTCGTGTACCTGACCTCCTCCGGATACAACCCGGATGCCGAGCACGGTATCGATCCCTTCGATCCGGAACTCGGGATCGGGTGGCCGGTGGCTGAAGGGGAGCGGATCGTGTCCGACAAGGATGCGGCCGCCCTCTCGCTGGCCGCTGCTCGTGCCGCCGGGATTCTCCCGGATCTCGGTGATTGCCTCGCATTCGAGTCCGAGCTGAAGAACGGCTGGGCGCTGGCAAATGAGGACGCCGGACTGTGAAGGGCATCATCCTCGCCGGTGGCACCGGGTCGCGCCTGCACCCGATCACACTCGGGGTGAGCAAGCAGCTCGTTCCTGTCTATGACAAACCGATGATCTACTATCCGCTGTCGACGCTGATGCTCGCGGGTATCGATGACATCCTGATCATCACGACACCCGCCGACCTGCCCCAGTTCGAGCGGTTACTCGGCGACGGTAGCCAGTTCGGGATCCGGTTGAGCTTTATCACGCAGTCCGAACCGAATGGATTGGCTGAAGCGTTCATCCTGGGGGCGGAGCATATCGGTGATGACTCGGTAGCGCTGATTCTCGGGGACAACATCTTCTACGGTGCGGGGCTGGGTACCCAACTCCGCCGGTTCACACGGCCGGAGGGAGGCGCGATTTTCGCGTACTGGGTGGCGGATCCCTCCGCCTACGGGGTGGTCGAGTTCGATGATTCCGGTCGTGCGCTTGCATTGGAGGAGAAACCGGCCGAACCGAAGTCCCATTATGCGGTCCCAGGCCTCTATTTCTACGACAACGAGGTGGTCGACATCGCCCGTGGTCTGACACCGAGTGCACGGGGTGAGTTGGAGATCACCGACATCAACTCCGCATACCTGGAGCAGGGGCGTCTGCAGGTCCAGGTGCTGCCCCGGGGCACGGCGTGGCTCGATACCGGGACGGTTGACCTGCTCATGGCTGCCGGTGATTTCGTGCGCACCATTGAACAGCGGCAGGGGCTGAAGATCGGATGTCCCGAGGAGGTCGCCTGGCGGATGGGGTACCTGAGTGACGTGGAACTCGCGGAACGGGCGGAAAAGCTGCGGAAATCCGGGTACGGTGACTATCTGCTGCAGACGCTGCACCGGGGGCGGTGAACCACTCCGCAGATCCTGTGGTCGAGGCCGATCAAAGTTCGTGGATCAGGGCGTGGACGCGGTCGAACTCGTCAGGGTTAACGGTGTAGTACGCCCACTTTCCGCGTTGTTCCCGGTGGACGAGCCGGGCAGCAGCCAGTTTCTTCATGTGGTGTGTGATCGTCGGCGCGGAAACTTCGAGGGCCTCGGAGAGTTCGTGCGAGCAGATCTCATTCGTCTGGCTCTCCGCAATGAGATAGAGAAGCTTGAGCCTCGTCGGATCTCCCAGGGCCTTGAACAGCTCGCTGGCGCGTTCGCTGAGTTCCGGAGGGAGTGCCCTGATCACTCCATCATCCGGGGATAATTCCGGACTTTCACCAACTGTGATACCTCCTATTGTGGGGGCGTTCTGGTGGGGGTCCACCGGTTGACCCGCAAGGTCGGTGATCTGGTTCATGGTGGGCATGCTGACCAATATAGCGCAACTGTGGGTAGCCTAATAACCGCTGGTTGCCAGGTTTTTATCCGATCGTCTCCCGGGTGATTTGTTGTGTCGATCCTGTGATGGTGACACTCCCTCGATCGGGGGCGTGTCGGATTCTTGTTCTGGAGATTCCCCGAAACCGGGGGTGTGCTGCTTGTATTGGATTTGATTGTTTGTCCCGGATGTCGGGGGAAGCTCCGTTCCACGCTTCGGGGATATGTCCCCAAAGAGTGGCTAAAGTCACTGCTTCGTGGTGTCGGGGTCTGTTGGCCCGTGTGATTCGCCCCTGTCGCCACCGTCATCCTGATCCGGCTCATCGTTGTACTTCGATCGCGCGCGGCGGATGCGCTCGTTCTCCTCGCGGGCAGCCTGCTCCGCTGCACGGCGTTCCTTGAAGCGTTGCTTCTTGAGATTCCAGAGAAACTCGTCGTCATCGTCCGGGCCTTTGATCTGTGGCTGTGCGGGTACCGTACGGTGGGTCCGCCAGCTACCCGGACCGAAAGCCTTCCACACCAGCACGATCACGACGATGATGAGCAGCAACAGTATCAAGCGTCCCACGGGGATTCCTTCCGACGGAGTTACCCCAACAACAATACGGACCGTGGGGTGCGGTTTAGTAGTGTCGATGGTTGTGAGTGAAAACCCCGTCAATGATGCCCCGGAACTCGATCAGGATCTGCGTGGTCGTGTCCGACGCGACATGGTGCTCTACGGCCTCGCCCGCCTGGGCCTGTTTCTCCTTCTGACCGTGGTGATTCAGGGGTTGGCGATCCTCGTCGGGGCACCGGTACCCCTCGTTATCTCATCCCTGCTGGCGCTGCTCGTGGCCTTCCCGTTGTCGATGTTCGTGTTCCGTTCACTCCGGATCCGTGTTACCCGGAATCTCGCCGATTGGAACGCACAACGGCGTGCACACAAGGAGTGGGTGAAGGCCCAGATCGCGGACCGCTAGGGGCGCTGTGACGGCCTGGTAGTGGAAACGGCGAGGCGTGAAACATCCGCTCGCTGGCCGTCAGCCGAAGCCCAGCGCCACCGCAGTTACGGCGGACCACATGAGCATCGTCTTGCCCGTGGCTCCGAGCACTGGAATGAGCTCCGCGCCCGTCTCGCCCCGGATGACGGGTTTCGCCGCAGCCAATGACACGGGTAGTGCGATGAGGGCGGCCAGGGCGGGCGGATGCCCGGTCGAGAGGATGAGGGTCATGAGATACGGTACGGCGGCCAGTACGACCCATAGTGTGCGTGTGTGCCGTTCGCCGAGCCGTACCGCGAGCGTGATCTTTCCACTGGCTTCGTCCGTGGGGATGTCTCGGAGGTTGTTTACGAGGTTCACGGCGGCGGAGAAGCAACCCACCGCGACAGCCCCTGCGAATCCCACCCAGGTGATATGACCCGACTGAGTGAACTGAGTCCCCAGCACCGCGACGAGGCCGAAGAACACGAATACCGCGACTTCACCGAGCCCCCGGTACCCGTAGGGCCTGGATCCGCCGGTGTAGAACCAGGCTGCGGCGATGCAGAGGGCACCGAGCAGAACCAGCCACCAGGCGCTCGTTGCGGCGAGGGCAAGTCCGCACGCACCGGCCACCCCGAAGGCGGCGAAGGCGGCGGTACGGACGTGTTCCGGGCGGGCGAGCCTCGATCCGGTCAGGCGGAGTGGGCCGGATCGGTCGTCGTCGGTACCCCGGATCCCGTCGGAATAATCGTTGGCGTAGTTGACCCCAATGATCAACGCCAGTGCGACGGTGGCCGCAGCCACGGCCTTCCAGGCGACGAACCCGTTCGCGTCTGCGGCCGCGCCCGAGCCGATGATGACCGGAGCGAAGGCATTGGGCCAGGTGCGTGGGCGTGCTCCCCCCAACCAGTCGGCGAGGCTCGGGGAACGAGTTGTGGTGGAATCAGCCATGACACCATCTTGGCTGACGGACAGGCCGGAGGGGGAATCAGAAAATCTGGATCACCGGGTGGGACCGGTGAACAGTCTCTCTACGGCGGCGCGGTCAGGTTTCCCGGGGCCGGTGACCGGCATGTTGCGCAAATGCCGGATCTCCTTCGGTAACTGCCACCGTGGGAGGTCATCGAGCCCCTCAATGACCTCCCAGGGGTCGAGGGAACCTGTGTAGGCGGCAACGATGGCCTGCCCGAGCCTGGGGTGCGGGATACCGGTGACACAGGCCTGATCCACCCCGTTGATGTCGAGCATGGCGCGTTCGACGATTCCGGGGTGTAACTTGAGTCCCCCTGAATCTATGAGGTCATCCATCCTTCCTGTGACGTGCAGCACCCCATCGACGAGTTCGCCCCGATCCGAGGTGGCGAACCAGCCCGGAATCGCGAAGGGGTCGTCTCTCGGGGGTGGCGTCCGGTAACCGGCCGCCACCATCGTCCCGCCGATCAGGATACGGCCGTCGTGGACCTTGATGCGTGCTCCGGGGATCGGGCGGCCATCGTACACGCAGCCTCCGGTGGTCTCTGAAGAGCCGTAGGTGGGAATAACCCGGATTCTCAAACGGTCGCAGGACTCCCGCAGGTGGCGTGGAAGGTACCCGCCGCCGACGAGGACTGCATCGAAACGCCGTAGTGCCTCGATACCGTTGAGCGTATCCAGGGCCTTGGCGAGTTGCAGGGGAACGAGAGCGGTGTAGACGGGTGCCTTGTGGGCAGTGGCATCGTTTGCCAAGTTCTGGGCCAGGTGTGTGAAGGCGGTGACATCGAATCCGCGGGACACGTCGAGGCAGGATGGCTCCGTACCGGCGACGAGTGAGCGGACGAGAACCTGTAGGCCCGCGATGTGGTGTCCGGGCATCGCCAGGAGCCAGTAGCCTTCCCCGGACAATGCGGAATGTGTGGCATCCGCAGCAGTGACGAGATTGGTGGGAGTGAGGAGTGCGCCCTTCGGGGTGCCCGTCGACCCTGATGTCGCGACGACCAGTGCGACCCCCGGATCGACGGGGTCACCGGGACGTTGGGAGCTGATCAGTAGTTCCGCACGTTCCCGATCCGCCCGGCTGTGACCACCGGGAAGTGGAAGCCAGGTGACGTTCCCGGCGATCGCCTCTGCGAGATCCGGGAGGATGGCTGCGGGATCGTCCGGTGGTACCGGAAGCGGGCGCAGAATGCGGGTGCTCATGGGATGAGAGTCTACGTCCGGGGTAAGTATTTCTTAAGAAGCATTCAGGCCGAGTGGTTCCAGAACGGAATCCCGGAGGTAAGACAGTGTTTCTTCGGTGGGGCGTAGACCGTGGAGGATCACCCACGCGAGTTCGATGTCTTCCCTGTTGGCGGGGGTCATTCCGGCATCGATGAGGTACCAGACGAACAGGTCGTCATCCTCGTGGAGCAGATCGCGGATATGGATGGATTCGGTGAGAACGGTCAACGGTGCGGGGATGGGGGTGGGGGTGGGGCGCAGCCAGTCGAGGATCCGGCCGACGGCGCTACGGAACGGGCTCGTGGCGGACACGCGTAACAGTGACATGGTGTCGGCTTCCTTTCTGTGGTGCGGAGAGTTCCGCGGTCAACGCCCCGGATCCGGTAGTGGATGATCGACTATGATGGGGCGAATAATTAGTTGGTTAATATCAATGATTGATCATATTAGTCATTTGATGGTGTGCTCGCAACTCTGACCTGCTGGATGGCGTGTTGAAACGACTCCGGCCCCGCACGCGGTTAATGCTTGCGGGGCCGGAGTCGCTGAAAATCAGGGGAGCTTGACGGGGCTCGGGGCTTTCTGGTGTCTCAGTGTGCCTCGGTGCCGAAGATGTCAACGCCGAAGGTGTCGTGGAAGACGCCCTTGGTGATCCACAGTATCCCGAGGACGATCGAGGCGATGATCACGGCGAAGCACAGACCGGCGAGTCCTTTCCTCCATACGGGAACGGGCCGGGTACCGCCGATGGTGTCCACTGCGGAGGGTGAGGCCAGCCGGACACCCACCGCGAACAGTGCCGGGAGGCCGGCGCCGAGGACGAGACCTGCGAGAATGACCTGGAGCAGGTCGGAGATCAGGGTGGTGATACTCATGAGTTGATCCTCCCGGCATGTTCACTGTTCTGGGGTTCGAGGGTGTCTGTCGGCAGGAGTGGCTCGTCGTTGTCGGTGGTCGGTTCCGGGGGTGCCACGCGGTTTGTGTGGGAATCCCAGGCGGCGTTGACGTTTCCGGAATGTACGGGTGCCCGGCGGGAACGCGCCCAGATCAGGGTGGCTAGGGCGATCAAGATGGTGAAGGCGAGGATGACCCCGACCAGATCATTGGTGATAAGTCCCACGGCGTGTGCGAGCAGCCATGTGAGGCCACCGACGAGTGCGGCTGCGGGGAGCGTGATCATCCAGGCCATGGCCATGCGCCCGGCGACGCTCCAACGGACCTCCGCGCCCTTCCGCCCCAGTCCCGAACCCATGATCGAGCCGGTGGCGACGTGAGTCGTGGACAGTGCCATGCCGAAGTGCGAGGAGGTTAGGATGATGGCCGCGGAAGAGGTCTCTGCAGCCATTCCCTGGGGTGAGTCGATCTCCACGAGGCCCTTGCCGAGCGTTCTGATCACCCGCCAGCCCCCCATGTAGGTGCCGAGTGCGATCGCGATGGCGCAGGTGAATTTCACCCAGAACGGGATGTTGGCGTCCGTGCCGAGACTTCCCGTGGCGACGAGGGCAAGAAAGATGACGCCCATCGTCTTTTGTGCGTCATTCGTGCCGTGGGCCAGGGAGACGAGGGAGGCGGAACCGATTTGGCCCCACCGGAAGTAGCGGTTTTTCTCTTTTTCGGGGACCGGACGAGTGAACCGGTACACCAGCGAGGTTCCGACGGTGGCGACCAGTCCCGCGACAACGGGTGCGCAGAGGGCGGGAACGACAACCTTGGCGACGACGCCGTTCCAGGCGACCCCCTGCATGCCCAAGGAGGCGACAGCGGCGCCGATCAGGCCACCGAAGAGTGCGTGTGAGGATGATGATGGGATTCCGAGAAGCCAGGTCAGAAGGTTCCATACGATGCCGCCGATCAGCCCGGCGAAGACGACGAGGAGCAGTTGATGCGCCTGACTCGGGTCCGCGAGGTCGAATTGATCGAGATCGACGACGCCCTTGGCCACGGTTGTGGCGACTTCCACGGAGAGAAACGCCCCGACCAGGTTGAGTACGGCGGAGAGTGTTACCGCCACCTTGGGTCGTAAAGCTCCGGTCGCGATGGATGTGGCCATGGCGTTGCCGGTGTCGTGAAAGCCGTTGGTGAAGTCGAACGCCAGGGCCGTGGCAACCACGATGAGCAGGATGATCAGTTCGGTCACATCACAGAAGTATGCCGCAGGACCCTCTCCTTCAGGAGTGGGAAAACAGATGATCGGAAGTGCAGTGATGAACCGGTTCGGTCACGTCACCCAAACGGGGGTGTTCAATTGTAGTTTTCCCTTTCGATGGATTTTGCTCATCCATCGTTTCACCAGCGTTAACCTCTTTTTGGGGTGTGCCTGTTCCTGTGTGAATGACGGAGTGTGGTCATTGTGGCGTTCCGGAGACGGAAAGATGAATTTTAGGTGAATTCTGCCGTGGTATTGGTCACCGGCGGGGCCGATGGACCGGCGCAGGGGCTCCCCGCCCGGTCCTGTGGGAGCTGTTTAGTAGTAGTACGGGAACGCCGACCAGTCCGGTTCCCGCTTTTCCAGGAAACTGTCCCGGCCCTCGACAGCCTCATCGGTCATGTACGCCAGGCGTGTCGCCTCACCGGCGAACACCTGCTGTCCCATCAACCCGTCGTCGGTGAGGTTGAACGCGAACTTCAGCATCCGCTGCGCCGTGGGTGACTTGCCGTTGATGGCCCGAGCCCACTCCACGGCAACGTTCTCCAGCTTCCCGTGGTCCGCAACCTCATTCACCGCCCCCATCTGCTGCATCCGTTCCGCGTCGTACGTCCGCCCGAGGAAGAAGATCTCGCGCGCGTACTTCTGGCCCACCTGCTTCGCCAGGTACGCCGAGCCGTAGCCGGCGTCGAAGGACCCGACGTCCGCGTCGGTCTGCTTGAACCGTGCCTCCTGGCGCGAGGCGATGGTCAGGTCGCAGACGACGTGCAGCGAATGGCCGCCTCCTGCGGCCCACCCGTTGACCACGGCGATGACCACCTTGGGCATCGTGCGGATCAGGCGCTGGACCTCCAAGATGTGCAGGCGCCCGCCCTCGACCTTCTCCCGCTCCGTGTCGACGGTGTCGGCGGTTTCACCGTCGGCGTACCGGTATCCGGAGCGGCCACGGATGCGTTGGTCCCCACCTGAACAGAACGCCCAGCCACCGTCCTTCACGCTGGGGCCGTTGCCCGTCAGCAGGATGCACCCCACATCGGGGGTGCGGCGGGCGTGATCGAGCGCCCGGTAGAGCTCATCGACGGTGTGCGGTCGGAACGCGTTGCGGACCTCGGGCCGGTCGAAGGCGATGCGCACGATGCCGTTCGCCCGACCTGCGCCGATATGCCGGTGGTAGGTGATGTCGGTGAGATCGAATCCCGGGACCTCGCGCCACTGCGTCGGGTCGAAGGGGTTGTCGGTGCTGTAGTCCGGTGTGTCCATGGGGACAACGGTAGCGTTTCGTATCCTGGGGACCATGCCGTTCACCCACGCCCCCCTGGACCCCCACCTCGTCGAACTGATCGCGATCCTCGACGCCGATGAACTCATCGGCCGGTCACACACCGTCGCACTGCCGATGCGGGTGCGGTTCCGGGGCATAACGAGCCGGGAGGCGCTGCTGATTGAGGGACCCGTCGGCTGGGGGGAGTTCGCCCCGTTCCGTGACTACGGGCCGGACGAGGCCGCAGCCTGGCTGGCGGCAGCCCTCGAGATGGCGTACCTCGGGGCGCCGGCCCCGCAACGGGACAGCATCGAGATCAATGCGACGGTCCCCGCCGTGGAACCGGGGGAGGTCCCGGAGATTCTCGCCCGATTCCCGGGCTGCCGCACAGTCAAGGTGAAGGTCGCGGAGCCGGGACAGACCCTCGATGACGATGTCGCCCGCATCGCCGCCGTCCGGGAAACGGTCCCGCATGCACTGGTCAGGGTCGACGCGAACCGTGGCTTCACCGTGGACCGCGCGCTCGACGCGGCCCGCGCCTTCGGTCCACTCGACTATTTCGAGCAGCCCTGCGCCACCACCGCGGAACTGGCGGAACTGCGCCGGCGCCTGGTCCGTTCCGGGATTTTCTGCCGGGTCGCGGTCGATGAATCGATACGGCGTGCCGGAGACCCGTTCGCCGTTCTGGAGGCCCGGGCACTGGATGTCGCGGTGGTGAAGGCCGCCCCACTCGGCGGAGTGCGTCGGCTGCTCGACATCGCGGAGAAGATCGCCGACCACGGGGTCTCGGTCACCGTCGCCAGCGCCCTGGACACTGCGGTGGGGGTGAATGCCGGTCTCGCCGCGGTGGCCGCCCTGCCCGGACATACGGATGACGACGAGATCGACGTCCCACCCGCCCCGGCTGGGCTGGGAACCGGTGGATTCTTCATTGAAGACGTTGTCGACGCTGCTGCGGCGGGGCGGAGCATCGTGGATGGTCACATCTCCTGCGCCGCCGTTCAACCGGACCTGGACCGGCTCGCGGGTCTCGAGGCGGACACCGCAACCGTCGACTTCTGGCATGCCCATCTGCGGGAGTCCCTGGAGTGTCTGAAGCGACAGGTCGGTGTGTGAAAGGTCATCCCGGGTGACCCGGTTAGACTCTGCAGAACATGACTGTCCCCGCCACCGCAACCGCCGCCGCGATCATTGCGGAACTCGTCGCCGCAGGAATCCGGAACGTCGTTGTCTGTCCCGGGTCACGCAGTGCTCCGCTGGCCCTGGCTGCGGCGGCCCGCCCGGAGCTGACGCTCCATGTGCGGCTTGATGAGCGCTCCGCGGCGTTTCTCGCTCTCGGCATGGCACGGGTGGACCATCGGCCCGCCGCCGTGATTGTCACATCAGGTACCGCCGTCGCCAACTGTCTGCCCGCGATGGTGGAGGCACACCACAGTGATCTACCGCTCGTCATCCTGGCCGCTGACCGGCCTTCCCGGCTCGTCGGCACCGGCGCGTCGCAGACCATCGATCAGCAGGGGATCTTCGGTCGTTTCGCAGACTGTGCTTTCGTGGAGGCGGGATCCGATGCAGGGCAGGCCGCGGCCGTCACCCGTCGTGCTCTCGCTTATGGCCGGGTGCACCTGAATGTCGCGTTCGATGTGCCGCTCGTGGATGACGAGCTTCCCGCTCCGGCGGAGCTTCCGGTCGGTGTGCCCCCGCGACGTCGACCTCACCGGGACTGGGGCACCGCGCACCTCGACCTGACCCGCCCCACCCTCGTGATCGCCGGTGACGGAGCCTGGCCGGTGGAGGAACTCGCCGGGGTCCCCACCATCGCTGAACCGACCGCCCCAGCCCCCGACCGGCCCGTGCATCCTGCGGCCGCAGGTGTCTTCACCAGGGAACAGGTCTCCGCAGAAGGGCACGTTCTGCACACCCGACCGGAACAGATCGTCGTCATCGGGCATCCCACACTCCACCGCGATGTCCTGGCGTTGATATCGGATCCCGGTATCGAGGTCACCGTGCTCACCCGGTCCGACGGGTACACCGATCCCGCGGGCACCGCGACGCGGGTCGCCAGTCGGGTGCGTGTCGACGGGGAGCCGACGAAGCAGTGGTTGAAGCTCTGTGAGGTCGCGGGGGAACAGGCTGCGGACGCGGTCCGCGAGATTCTTGACGGTGAGGAATTCGGTTTCACCGGATTGCACGTCGCTGCGGCGGTCGCCGACGGCCTTGCGGTTGGTGACACCCTGTTCGTCGGGTCGTCGAACCCCGTCCGCGACATCGCGCTCGTGGGGTTGCCGTTCGACGGTGTCGCCACCCACGCCCCGCGCGGAACCGCCGGCATCGACGGCAGCGTTTCCCAGGCGGTCGGCGTCGCCCTGGCCGCGCAGGCCCGTGACAGAATCTCGCCGCGTGCCCCGCGCACCGTCGCCCTGCTCGGGGACGTGACTTTTCTGCATGATGCCGGGGGCCTGTTCATCAGTGACGGGGACCCCGTACCGAACAACCTGACGATAGTCGTCGCCAATGATGACGGCTGCGGAATCTTCGAGACCCTCGAATCCGGAGAACCTGGGCTACGGGGTAGCTTCGAGCGGGTGTTCGGCACCCCACACGGCGTCGATCTCTCGGAGCTTGCGGCAGCTTACGGTTGGGAGCACCGCAAGGCGGAGAACACCGCTGACCTCATCGGCGCACTGGATGAGTCCATCGAACTCCCGCATCCGCCGCTGATCATCGAGGCCCGGACCACCCGCGCCACCCGCCGGGATCTGCATGCGGCACTGGTGAGCAGAGTGGTGGGTCGGTGACCGCGAGGTCGAACCGGGTCAACCCCCGGACGGCACTGCGCCGCGTGCCCCGCGACCGAATACGCCGTCGCCTGCACCAACTGGTAATCCTGTTCTGGCTCTCGGCCATGCTGATGGTGTCAGCGATGATCATCGGCCCCTGGCTGAACGACCGGGCGATATCCGCTGATCGGGGACAGGCGTACGCGACGGTCACTGACGCGGGATGGTGGCGGACAACTGTCGAATACCGGGACGAGAACGGGCTCCTCCGGGCTCCCCGGGGAGGTGTGCTTTACCCGAGCGACCTGGCAACCGGAACCGGGATCTGGGTGGACTACGACCGAGGAAACCCTGACCTGGTGAAGGTCTCCGGGAGGGACTTCCGGCGGGCGATCCCCCCGGCACTACTCACCGCGACTGTAGCCAGCCTCATCGCTGCCACAGCCTGGTGGCTCATAGCGATGCTCGATCGCCGACGGACCAGTCGGGAGGAGAGACCGGACGGTGACTGAACAGCGACTCCGGATCGCCGTCGTCGCTGAGTCCTTCCTCCCCAACGTCAACGGTGTCAGCAACTCTGTCCTGCGGATTCTCGAGCATCTCGCGGGGCAGGGACACCAGGCCCTCGTCATTGCGCCGGGTGCGCGTGATTTCGAAGAGGAGGTGGTCTCCTACGCGGGGTTCCCGGTGGTGCGGGTGCCCACCGTGATGATTCCGCTGATCAACTCTCTCCCCGTCGGTGTCCCGGTACCACTCGTGCTCAGGGCGCTACGGGAGTTCCGGCCCGATGTCATTCACCTGGCCAGTCCGTACGTGCTGGGTGCTGCGGGGGCGCTCGCCGCCCGCAACCTGGGGATTCCGGCGCTCGCCGTTTATCAGACAGACGTTGCAGGGTTCGCTCTCCGTTACCACCTCCGGCTGCTCATTTTCGCTTCCTGGCGGGTCACCCGCATGATCCACAATTCCTGTTCCCGGACGCTCGCACCCTCGACAGCGGCAATCGAGGCGTTAACGTCCCACGGGATCACCGATGTCCACCGTTGGGCGCGGGGTGTGGACACCGTGCGGTTCAATCCGGCCCACCGCAGTGAGCGACTGCGTCGCTCCTGGGACCCGGGCGGTGAGCGGCGCATCGTCGGCTATGTCGGTCGGTTGGCGGCGGAGAAGGGCGTCGAGCGGCTCGTCTCCCTGGTTGGCAGGGATGATCTCCAGCTCGTGATCGTCGGCGACGGGCCCGAGTACGGCGTCCTGCGGGATGCATTACCGGGTGCCGTGTTCACCGGGGCCCTCGGGGGAGAGGACCTGGGAAGGGCGTACGCCAGCTTCGATGTGTTCGTCCATCCCGGTGAGTTCGAGACGTTTTGCCAGACGATTCAGGAGGCGCAGGCCTCCGGTGTACCGACGATCGGGCCCCGTGCCGGTGGGCCGATCGATCTCATCACCCCGGGTGAGACGGGGGAGCTTCTGGACGTCGTGACGTTCAGCGTGGATCTTCCTGCTGCGGTGGACCGGGTCCTGGCGGAGCGGGAGGTCATGTCGGCGGCGGCCCAGGCGCGGGTGTCGGGTCAAACCTGGGACAAAGTCTGTGCGGAACTCATGGACCACTACCGGCAGATCCTGCGACACCGATAATTCCGGACATCGTCATCCTCCCGTCACCCGCCCGTGACCCCGGCGCCCAACTGCACACCCATCATCGGGAACATGCGTGTAGCCATTGTCGCCGAATCCTTCCTCCCCAACGTCAACGGTGTTACTAATTCAGTACTCCGGGTGCTCGAACACCTGCACCGCCACGGGGATGACGCTCTCGTCATTGCGCCGGGTGCGCGTGATTTCGAAGAGGAGGTGGTCTCCTACGCGGGGTTCCCGGTGGTGCGGGTGCCCACCGTGATGATTCCGCTGATCAACTCTCTCCCCGTCGGTGTCCCCGTCCCGGCTGTCAACCATGCATTGCGCGCCTTTCGACCCGATGTGGTGCATCTCGCCAGCCCGTTCGTTCTCGGGGCTGCGGGAGCATTCGTGGCCCGCCAGCTCAGGGTTCCGGCTGTCGCCGTCTATCAGACCGACGTTGTTGGTTTCGCGGAGAAATACCACCTGGCGGCACTGTCGGCTGCTGCGTGGGAATGGACCCGATTGATCCACAACTCCTGCGCCCGCACCCTTGCCCCCGCCACTCCCGCGATCAAGGCTCTGAGGGCTCACGGGATCACCGATGTCCACCGTTGGGCGCGGGGTGTGGACACCGTGCGGTTCAATCCGGCCCACCGCAGTGAGCGACTGCGTCGCTCCTGGGACCCGGGCGGTGAGCGGCGCATCGTCGGCTATGTCGGTCGGTTGGCGGCGGAGAAGGGCGTCGAGCGGCTCGTCTCCCTGGTTGGCAGGGATGATCTCCAGCTCGTGATCGTCGGCGACGGGCCCGAGTACGGCGTCCTGCGGGATGCATTACCGGGTGCCGTGTTCACCGGGGCCCTCGGGGGAGAGGACCTGGGAAGGGCGTACGCCAGCTTCGATGTGTTCGTCCATCCCGGTGAGTTCGAGACGTTTTGCCAGACGATTCAGGAGGCGCAGGCCTCCGGTGTACCGACGATCGGGCCCCGTGCCGGTGGGCCGATCGATCTCATCACCCCGGGTGAGACGGGGGAGCTTCTGGACGTCGTGACGTTCAGCGTGGATCTTCCTGCTGCGGTGGACCGGGTCCTGGCGGAGCGGGAGGTCATGTCGGCGGCGGCGCTCGACCGGGTCGCCGCCCGGACCTGGGAAGGTGTCTGCGGTGAACTGCGCGGACACTATTCGGCGGTTCTCGCTGACCAGTGTCGGACGGAACACCCCGGTGGGGTACGGCCCGGGGCGTGGGCACGGTGGCGTTAGTCGTCGCGTAGCCTGGGCCACGTGGTTAAGGCATCCCTGGACAAGAATCCCGACGAGGTCGCGCGGATGTTCGACGCTGTCGGTGCCAAGTACGACATCACGAACACGGTGCTCTCCCTCGGACGTGACCGCCACTGGCGTCGGCGTACCCGGCAGCGCCTCGATCTGCGCCCAGGGGAACGGGTCCTGGACCTCGCCGCAGGTACCGCTGTGTCCACCGTCGAACTCGCCCGCTCCGGGGCTTGGTGCGTGGCCTGTGACTTTTCCACCGGGATGCTTGCCGCCGGTGCACACCGTGCCGTGTCCAAGGTCGCCGGGGACGGCCTCGCACTGCCTTTCGCCGACGCGTCCTTCGACGCAGTGACCATCAGTTTCGGTCTCCGTAACTTCGCCGACACTCGCGCCGGCCTCCGGGAGATGGCCCGCGTGACCCGGCCCGGGGGACGGCTGACCGTCGCCGAGTTCTCCACTCCCGTTATTCCCGTGTTCGCGCAGGTCTACAAGGAATACCTGATGCGGGCACTGCCGGCTCTTGCCCGTCTCATCTCCTCAGATCCGTCGGCCTACGAGTACCTGGCGGAATCCATCCGCGCCTGGCCGGATCAGGAACAACTGGCCCGTGAGATCGCTGCCGCCGGGTGGACCGAGGTTGGCTGGCAAAACTTGACCGGAGGCATCACGGCCCTTCATTCCGCTGTGAAACCGAGCTAGGGGGTCAGCTCCAGAGAACCGTGTTCGTGCCCTGCATCCGGTACAGGCCACCCGTGGCGAGACGCCACGCCCGGGCCACCGCGTCACGGTCCTCGTCAGTGACGAGGTTGCCCATCAGTCGTGCTGTGGCGCGCATCAGTGGACCTGCCTGCGGCCCCCGGAAACCGAGGGGCCCGACCATCGGGAGCAGTCGCGGGTAGGTGAGCAGTCGGGCTGCGGTCCGGGCGAGCAGGAAGGCCTCCCCGTAGTTCTCTCGGAGCACCCGGGGCCACACCACCGTCAGATCCCGCCGCGGGTTGATCAGGTCGACCGCGAGATGTGCGGTCTCCAGACCGTAGTCGATGCCCTCTCCATTCAGAGGATTGACGCAGGCCGCGGCATCACCGATGAGCATCCAGTTGGGGCCTGCGACCCCGCTCACAGCGCCTCCCATCGGCAACAAGGCTCCCGCTACATCGGTCACCGGCCCGAGTCCCCAGGTGGCCCGCTGGAGAGTGGCGTAGTGGGCGAGCAGTTTTTTCGTGTTCACCTTTGCCGGGCGGGAGTTCGTCGATAATGCGCCGCACCCGATGTTCACATGACCGTCAGACAGCGGAAAAATCCACCCATAGCCGGGTTGCACCATCCCGTCGGGATCGCGAAGCTCCAGGTGAGAGTGAATCCACTCCTCGTCGGAGAACGGGGTGCTGCAGTAGGCGCGGGCAGCCACCCCGTACACCTCACCCCGGTGCCAGACCCGTCCTAGCAGCTTGCCGAAGGTGGAGCGCACACCGTCTGCGACGAGTACCGTGCCGCAGCGGACCACATGCTCTCCACTCGCTGTTGACAGGGTTACCGATTCCACCCTGCCTCCGCCGAGCGTCACGTCGACTGCGGGGGATTCCTCGTACACGGTGACACCCTCAGTGGCGCGTGCCGAATCCAGGAGTAGCGCGTCGAGTTCTGTGCGTCGCATTGCGGAGCCTTCGACTCCGAACGGTGATGATGGCCACGGTGCTGTCACATCGCCGCCGAAACCGTGCAACTTCAAGCCGCGTGAGCGGTATCCGTGGGCGATCTCCGGACCAAAACCGAGAAGCTGGAGTTGATGCATCGCACGTGGAGTCAATCCGTCGCCGCACGTCTTGTCACGAGGGAAACGTGCGGCGTCAACCAGCATCACCTCAAACCCGCGGCCAGCGGCGTGGATCGCGGCAGCAGAGCCCGCAGGACCCGCTCCTACGACTAGGACGTCGACTGATTCGGAAATATTCACCGCACCATTGTCGCACCCGTTGTAGGCACCAGGTTTTTACCCCGGAGTGTCCCGGGAACGCCTGCGTCGACTACGGTTGATTCCGGGTCTGATCCGGGCCCGCGGTGGTCGTCGCGCGGGAACGTGACACCACCCGTACATCCGCGCTGGACGGCGTTGATGTACGGGAACCGGAAACGGCCCAGCACACCACTCCAATCCGGCGGCCGGTCCAGCCCGCCGCGAGAAGACAACGAGGGCAACGACGCATGAGCAACGGCCGCACCGTGTCACACGGGTCAGGTGACCACGATAAGATGTCCTCCCCTGGGACGTCCGTGAACCTGGGTGATGAGCAACTCAATGAAGCCATCTCCACCGGTATGCGCGAGGTCGAGGAACTCCTCGGCGACGAACTCACCGTCGGTGAGGATTTCGTCACCGACAAGGTTCGTTACCTGGCTGCAGCGGGAGGGAAGCGTTTCCGCCCCATGTTTGCGCTCCTTGCCTCCAGATACGGGGTGAACCCGGGCAGTCCTGACGTGGTCAGAGCCGCAGCGGTGGTGGAAATGACCCACCTGGCAACCCTCTACCACGACGATGTCATGGACGAGGCTGAAAAACGCAGGGGAGTGGATTCGGCGAACTCCCGTTGGGGGAATTCGATGGCGATTCTCGCCGGTGATTACCTCCTGGCACGGGCCTCCCGGATCATGGCTCAACTGGGAGTCGATACCGTAGCCCACTTCGCCGAAACCTTCGGAGAATTGGTTACCGGACAGATGCGGGAGACTATCGGTGCCGGCGACGGTGACCCCGTCGAGCACTATCGTGCCGTGATCCGGGAGAAGACAGGTGTCCTCATCGCCTCCGCTGGGTACCTGGGAGGGTTACACGGTGGGGCCACTCCTGATCAGATCACAGCACTGCAGCGTTTCGGCTACGCCATCGGCATGGTTTTCCAGATCGTCGACGACATCATTGACATCTACTCGGATTCTGCCCAATCGGGGAAGACCCCGGGAACGGATCTAAAGGAGGGAGTATTCACACTTCCGGTGCTCTATGCCATGGAGGAGGACAGTCCCGTTGGTGCGGAGCTCCGTGCGAAACTCACCGGTCCGGTCACTGACGATGATGAGGTGTCTCGTGTCCTTGATCTGCTACACCGCTCCACCGGCAGGGAGAAAGCACTGGCTGATGTTCGTCACTATGTTGACCTTGCGGAGGCAGAACTACGCAAACTACCGCAGAACGACACCACGACGGCGCTTCGGAATCTCACGAGATTCACGGTCAGCCGCGTCGGATGATTATTCGGAAACCCTGAAAAAGTAGTGTGACGTGCGGACTTGCGCACAACCGCCGATGCCGTAGTAGAGTGTGCAGTGCACCGCGAAAGCGATGTACGCCAGGTTGCCCGAGCGGCCAAAGGGAGCGGACTGTAAATCCGTCGGCTTAGCCTACGTTGGTTCGAATCCATCACCTGGCACCGCAGTAGAGGCCCGTCCTCGGCTTGTTCTTCCAAGTGAAGTTCCAGTCGGGGACGGGCTTTGCGTTTGTTTCCAGGACTGGGTTGGGGAATGAAGTGGCCGCCCGGATGCGGTCGAGAGAACGGGAATGTCCCCTTAAAATGTGTATTGAGCTGGTGATTTGTGTAGCTCTAGGTAGTCGGGTTAATCTTTGTGAGGCTTCAACGGAACGGGCGCTTGGCGTACACGGTTCCAGAGGCTGTGCCCCCTTAGCTCAGTCGGCAGAGCGTTTCCATGGTAAGGAAAAGGTCGACAGTTCGATTCTGTCAGGGGGCTCTGTTGTTTTTCCCGCTGGGATCACCTACGGTCACGGTAGTGGGGAAGCCACATGGCGGTGTAGCTCAGTGGTAGAGCAAACGACTCATAATCGTTGTGTCGCGAGTTCAATTCTCGCCATCGCTACTGGGATATCATTCCACCGTCCGGGCGCTGAGAAGTGTCGGGACGGTATTTGTTTGTCTGATATTCCCGCGTTTGCCCCACTGCAGTGGTGGTGCTTTATCGGCCCATTGCGTATCTGGTAGGGTAGTCGCGTACTGCTGAATGCAGTGTATGAAGGGGCGTAGCTCAACTGGCAGAGCAGCGGTCTCCAAAACCGCAGGTTGCAGGTTCAAGTCCTGTCGCCCCTGCAAAAACTTCTATGCACACGCAGAATCAAGGAGCACCGTACCGTGACCGACGAGAATAAGCCGCAGCCAACAGGTTCGGCGCGTCCGGCCGGTAAGCGCCAGATTGTGGGGGTGTCCACCACAGGTAGCGATGCCTACGCGGCGAAGCGAGCCAAGGACTCTACCTCTACCGCAGGGGACAAGGATGACAAGGCGGGGCTGGGGTCACGCATTGGCACTTTCCTTCCCGAGGTTGTCCAGGAGATGCGCAAGGTCATCTGGCCGACCACCAAGCAGATGGTTATTTACACGGTCATCGTGCTCATTTTCCTCATCACACTGACCGCATTGGTGTCCGGAGTGGATTTCCTGGCTGGTCTCGGAGTTGAGAAGGCGCTCACCGCCAACTAGAATTCCGTGTGAGAACAAAAAGTACGCAGTATCCCGCCAGGCCCGCCGTGGTCCGGCGGGATATTTCATGAGGTGGGCAGCGTAGAATATGACCACGAAACCCGACCGGGGTCGGCTCCCCTCTCCGCGCCCCACCCCAACAAGCACCCAATGGAGTACACCCAGATGAGCGACGACAACACCACGACCGAGAACGTCGGACAGAGCACCGACGAGAGCACCATTCCTGAGCAGCCGGTGCAGGAAGCCGACCTGCAGATGGTGGAGGACTCGGAAGGGCCGACCCTGGGTGATGTCACTGCTGAGGATGCCGCCGGTGAATCTGAACCGGAGACGGCTATGGCGGAGCCTACGGACGTTGCTTCCGCCGCGGCCGCCCTGGGCGATGCAAGTGCAGCCCCGGCAGAGCAGAGTGATGAGGACACGGCCCTCGCAGAGTACAAGGCACGGCTGCGGAAGTTCCTCCGTGAGCTGAAGAAGCTCCCGGGTCAGTGGTACATCATCCAGTGCTACTCCGGCTACGAGAACAAAGTGAAGACAAACCTGGACATGCGTGCCCAGACCTTGGAGGTCGAGGATTCGATCTACGACGTGGTTGTTCCGATCGAAGAGGTCATCGAGATCCGCGACGGCAAGCGTAAACCCGTCAAGCGTAAACTCCTTCCCGGCTATGTTCTCGTTCGCATGGACATCAACGACCGTTCCTGGTCCGTTGTGCGGGATACCCCCGGGGTTACCAGCTTCGTGGGGAACGAAGGCAACGCGACGCCGGTCAAGCATCGCGATGTTGCCAAGTTCCTGATGCCGCAGGAGACCACACCTGTGGAAGGTGCGGATGGTGCCGTTGATACTTCGGGTGAGAAGCTCGTCGCGCAGCCGTCCCCGTCCGTCGCAAAGCAGATCGAGGTGGACTTCCAGGTCGGTGAAGCCGTTACCATCCTGACCGGAGCCCTCGCCTCCGTCTCGGCGACAATTTCGGAGATTGATGCTGAAGGCGGCAAGCTCAAGGCTCTTGTCTCTATCTTCGGACGTGAGACTCCGGTCGACCTGACCTTCGACCAGGTCGAGAAGATCAGCTAGGGGCATAGCACTGGGCCTGTCTGAGCCCGCCCGGCACAGATTTACTGTGGCGGGCGGGCTTGTGTGTTTCGGGAAACTGGAGTATTCTGATTAGTCGCGTGTATGCGTATTTCGCAAACCGGTGAAGAAAGAAAACACCGCGAGAGTGTATGCCTGCGGATACGCGCAGAAACATTTTGAATCGGGCCGGGGCTCTCACACTCCGGTTCGGTTCGTCGACATCCACACACATCAATCCCCGGTGGCCGGGTTACGCCTTCAACGCAGTCGGAACTGCGGGTGGGGCCCGGCATCCGGACGACGACAGTGGTTGTGCGGCACCGGGTGAATAACTCCGGGATCGCCCACCCATGGACATCGGCCACCGCCGTCGGTAACAAGGAAGAGGTATTACGATGCCCCCGAAGAAGAAGAAAAAAGTCACCGGCCTGATCAAACTGCAGATCCAGGCGGGCCAGGCCAACCCTGCTCCTCCGGTTGGTCCCGCCCTGGGTGCCCATGGTGTCAACATCATGGAATTCTGCAAGGCATACAATGCCGCGACCGAGCAGCAGCGCGGAAACGTCATCCCCGTCGAGATCACAGTCTTCGAGGACCGCTCCTTCGAGTTCAAGCTGAAGACGCCTCCGGCAGCGAAGCTGCTCCTGAAGGCGGCTGGTTTGCAGAAGGGCTCCGGTGTTCCGCACACCCAGAAGGTCGGCAAGGTCACCATGGCTCAGATCAAGGAGATCGCCGAGACCAAGAAGGAAGATCTCAACGCCAACGACATCGACGCTGCAGCGAAGATCATCGCCGGCACTGCCCGCTCCATGGGCATCGAGGTTGAGGGCTGATCCCTCAATCTGCGCTCCGTGTACCCGCTGCGGTGCGTGGAGCCGGTGGAAGGGCCCGCTTCGGCCCGGACCACAGTTTCCAACCACTTTTCACCACCAGAAAACTAAGGAATCACAATGAGCAAGCAGTCCAAGGCGTACCGCGCCAAGGCCGAAAAGATCGACAAGGGCCGTATCTACGCACCGATTGAGGCTACTCGTCTGGTCAAGGAGACCTCCTCCGACAACTTCGACGCCACCATCGATGTCGCGGTACGTCTCGGTGTTGATCCCCGCAAGGCCGACCAGTTGGTGCGCGGTACCGTCTCCCTGCCGAACGGAACTGGTAAGACCGTCCGTGTCGTCGTCTTCGCTGCAGGCGAGAAGGCAACCCAGGCTGAAGAGGCCGGTGCCGACATGGTTGGGACTGATGAGCTGATCGAGAAGATCCAGGGCGGGTGGACTGACTTCGACGCCGCGATCGCCACCCCGGATCAGATGGCGAAGGTTGGCCGCGTTGCCCGCGTCCTCGGCCCCCGTGGTCTCATGCCGAACCCGAAGACCGGAACCGTGACGATGGATGTCGCGAAGGCTGTCACCGAGATCAAGGGCGGAAAGATCTCCTTCCGCGTTGATAAGGCCTCGAACCTGCATGCTGTGCTGGGCAAGGCTTCCTTTGACGCTGAAAAACTGGCTGAGAACTACGGTGCGCTCATCGATGAGCTGCTGCGTCTCAAGCCCGCATCCTCGAAGGGAACGTATCTGAAGAAGGTCACGATCTCCTCGACCAACGGACCCGGAATCCCGGTGGATAACACCGTCGTCAAGAATTATCTCGACGAGCCGCAGGTTTAAAACGGGAACGGTTTTCCCGGTTCCTTCCGGATGAACCCCCTGGCCCTCCAATATGTGAGGGCGAGGGGGTTCGTCTTATGGAGAGGGGCGCGACGCACCTCGTGGTGCCCCGGAACCGGCTGTGGGGAGGGACTCTCGCTTGGATTCGGTACGGGATTTGACGGTAGCGATAGCAAAGATTACAATGACCATTTGAAGTTTGAACGGCGTGTATCGTGTTGCGCCGAGCTCAAGTTTCACCGAAGACCGTCGGTCATCCCTCAGAGGATCGAAGGAGTCCGCCATGTTGCGGATCGGCCCACGCAGGAGACACTTGGAGCCACTTACCTCCTACCAGGTATGTGCCCCGTGCTCTTGCACGGGGCTTTGTCGTGTTCCGGCCGCATTGTGGACGGTGCAGCGGAGAAAGCCCCGGCGGATCAGATGACATACACACATGAGGAAGGAGGCGAAGTAATGGCTAACGCAAAGAACGTCGCCGCAGTGGCTGAACTCAAGCAGCGTTTTGAGTCCACCAATGCCGTCGTGCTCACCGAGTACCGCGGACTGTCCGTGGCTCAGACCACGCAACTGCGTAAGGCTCTCGGCTCGGACGTCACGTACTCCGTCGCCAAGAACACCATGATCAAGCTGGCTGCGAAAGAAGCCGGCGTTGAAGGTCTTGATGATGTCCTGACCGGTCCCACCGCAATCGCCTTCATCGAAGGCGAGGCTGTTGACGCAGCCAAGGCGATGAAGGACTTCGGCAAGGACAACAAGGCGTTCGTGGTCAAGGGTGGCTACATGGACGGCGAATTCCTGAGCGCAGCTCAGGTTGAAGCCATCGCCGAGCTGGACAATCGCGAGACCACCCTCGCGAAGCTGGCTGGCGCCATGCAGGGCAGCTTGGCAAAGGCCGCAGGCCTGTTCAACGCACCGGCTTCCCAGATCGCACGCCTCAGTGCTGCGCTCCAGGAAAAGAAGCAGGGCGAAGAATAAGTCGTTTCCGCCACACGGCATGAAACGCACAGAGTTATACCACCGCACAAACTTTTCGGTCCGGTTCGTCCGGGCCACCAACTGAAAGGACTGCCACCATGGCTAAGTTCACCAATGACGAGCTCATCGAGGCTTTCAAGGAAATGACCCTCATCGAGCTCTCCGAGTTCGTGAAGCTCTTCGAGGACACCTTCGACGTCACCGCCGCCGCTCCGGTCGCTGCTGTTGCCGCCGGTGGAGCCGCTCCGGCCGCCGCTGAAGAAGAGAAGGACGAGTTCGACGTCGTGCTCGAGGACGCCGGTGCCAAGAAGATCGGCGTCATCAAGGCTGTCCGCGAGATCGTTTCCGGCCTGGGTCTGAAGGAGGCCAAGGAGCTCGTTGAGTCCGCTCCGAAGGCCATCATCGAAGGCGCGTCCAAGGACGATGCCGAGGCCGCCAAGGCGAAGCTCGAAGGCGCTGGCGCAAAGGTCTCCCTGAAGTAATCCTCTGGGTTCCACTTCTGTTCCCGTCCTCTGGCGGTGACAACTTGAACGGTCCCTACCACTCCCGTCAAGGAGTAGGGTAGGGACCGTTCGCCTTTTCCAGTCCCACCGGAGAGCGGCGAGCAGATGGACCGGGTGCGTAGCGCGGCCCGCATCGGAGGTAGCATCGGGGGCATGCTTGCGAAGTCGCGTATTTTCTCGGTGTTGCTCCTCGGGTTTGGATCAGCTCTCCTCACCTGGGGACTTGTGTCACCGCATTTCTTTCACGACGACGGCAGGCTTCCCCTGTCGCTGGAAGATACGACCCTGACAGTTCGGGACGACACCGCGGAAACAACGGTGAATCCCGGTCCCGGTGAGATCGTGCCCGGGCCGGTGATCCGGCAGCATCACGTCGAACTCGTCGATCCCGCCGATGCGGAAACTGTGACCGTCCGGATCGGGTCGACGATGATGCGCGAGGCGGACGTGGATGATATCGAGCGTCTGGTCGAGGCATCGGTGTGGAGTTTCGTCATGGACCGCAGGACAGGTGAAGCTGTCGGTCCTGCGACGATGACCTCGCAGCTCGGCTTGCCTCCATCGGAAGTCCCGGTGACGGGTCTATGGGCGAAGTTCCCTGTCAATCCGGGAAAAACGACCTATGAGGTTTTCGATGGCTCGCTGCGGGGCAGTGCACCGGCGGTGTACATCGATTCTGTTGTATTGGGCGACCGCATGGTCAACATCTATCGGCAAACGATTGAACCCACGAATTTGGCCACTCGCTATGCGGACTTCTTCAACACCACTACCTTTGATACGGAAGACGGTGGTACGGAACCCGGCTACCTCTTCTATTCCGCGGAGCGCGACTGGTACGTCGATACGGAGACGGGCCTGATCGTCGATATTCGGGAGAAACTTGACAGCTATTACGGAACTCGCGATGGGGAGGTCCGGAAACCGGTTCTCCGGTTCGATGGTGCCGGCACTCAGGAGTCAGTCGACGGTCTTCTCGCGGAGGCGGCGAGAATTCCCGACGGCTCGGGCCAGCGCACGTTCACCAGGATTCTCCTCGTTCTCGGAGGCTTCCTGATGCTCGTCGGGCTACTCGGCGCGTTCTTCGGTTGGCGTCGGCCGAGGGGGCCGGTGGAACACCGTGAGGGTGTTTCCGGGTAACGGAGCTAATTTCCGGGGACGCTGTGCATCGAAGTGGGGCCGTATCTGTTAGGGTGGCGCCTGCACCTCCCTCTCCGCCCGGCTCGGCGAGTTCGTCGGAAACCCTTTCTCCGGGGTCCCGTCCGCTTATCACCGGAAACTGGCGCTTTACAAGCTGTGGGTATTGGTATAGGCTAGGTCGTTGCGCTGGAATATCTCTCCGGTTATGCTGTCCGACCTTGACCAATCGGGTTCAAAAACCCGGTTTGACAAGGTCATTCAGTGCTATCCGGGGATGAATGGTTCCACAGCAGACCAAATGCTAAAAATTCTAGCGGAACGGGCCCACCATCGTCGTGGGTGTGCCCACCGCGTGAGGTGCTGGAAGGACGCATCTTGGCAGTCTCCCGCCAGACCAAGTCAGTGACCGAAATCCCCGGAGCTCCGCAGCGTTATTCGTTCGCGAAGATCACCGAGCCGATCGAGGTGCCTGGACTTCTCGATCTGCAGCTTGAATCTTTCGCGTGGCTCATCGGAACGCCCGAGTGGCGTGAACGTACCCAGGCCGCAATGCCCGAGGGTACCCGAGTGAGCAGTGGACTGGAGGACATCCTCGAGGAACTGTCCCCGATTCAGGATTACTCCGGAAATATGTCCCTGTCGCTGTCGAAGCCCCGTTTCGACGAGTTCAAGAACTCGATTGACGAATGCAAGGACAAGGACATCAACTATTCGGCTCCGCTGTATGTCACAGCGGAGTTCGTCAACAACGAAACCGGAGAGATCAAGTCCCAGACGGTCTTCATCGGTGATTTCCCGATGATGACCGACAGGGGCACCTTCATCGTCAACGGCACCGAGCGTGTCGTCGTCAGTCAGTTGGTGCGTTCTCCCGGTGTCTACTTCGACCAGACCATCGACAAGTCGACCGAGCGGCCGTTGCATGCCGTGAAGGTCATTCCTTCCCGTGGTGCCTGGCTTGAGTTCGACGTCGACAAGCGCGATACCGTTGGTGTCCGCATCGACCGGAAGCGTCGTCAGCCGGTCACCGTACTGCTGAAGGCACTCGGTTGGACGACCGAGCAGATTGTGGAGCGCTTCGGCTTCTCGGAGATCATGATGTCGACCCTGGAGGCTGATGGTGTCTCGAACACCGACGAGGCACTCCTGGAGATCTACCGCAAGCAGCGTCCGGGTGAGCAGCCCACGCGTGACCTCGCGCAGTCTCTCCTGGACAATTCGTTCTTCAAGGCGAAGCGTTATGACCTGGCGAAGGTCGGCCGGTACAAGGTCAACCGCAAACTGGGGCTCGGTGGCGACAATGAGGGCAACCTCACGCTGACCGAAGAGGATATTGCCACCACCATCGAGTATCTCGTCCGGCTGCACGCGGGCGAGACCTCGATGAAAGCCCCGGACGGTCAGATGATCCCGGTGGAGACCGATGACATCGACCATTTCGGTAACCGTCGTCTACGTACCGTCGGTGAACTCATCCAGAACCAGGTCCGTGTCGGTCTGTCACGGATGGAGCGTGTCGTCCGTGAGCGGATGACCACCCAGGATGCCGAGTCGATCACCCCGACCTCACTGATCAACGTGCGGCCGGTCTCCGCCTCGATCCGCGAGTTCTTCGGAACCTCGCAGCTCTCACAGTTCATGGACCAGAACAACTCTCTGTCCGGGCTGACCCACAAGCGTCGCCTCTCGGCGCTCGGTCCCGGTGGCCTGTCGCGTGAACGCGCCGGCATTGAGGTTCGCGACGTGCACCCGTCGCACTACGGGCGCATGTGCCCGATTGAGACCCCTGAGGGCCCAAACATCGGCCTGATTGGCTCACTCTCCTCGTATGCTCGGGTCAACCCCTTCGGCTTCATCGAGACCCCCTACCGCAAGGTTGTCGACGGACGTCTGACCGATGACATCGACTACCTCACAGCGGATGAGGAGGACCGACACATCGTCGCCCAGGCGAACACCCCGTACGACGAGGACGGACTGATCACCGAAGAACAGGTGGTCGTGCGTATGAAGGGCGGGGACAACGAGGTTGTCGAGCGCGAGCGCATCGATTACATGGACGTTTCCCCGCGTCAGATGGTCTCCGTCGGTACCGCGATGATTCCGTTCCTCGAGCATGACGACGCCAACCGTGCCCTGATGGGTGCGAACATGCAGAAGCAGGCCGTGCCGCTGGTCCGCGCCGAGTCGCCGTACGTCGGCACCGGTATGGAACTGCGCGCAGCCTACGATGCCGGTGACCTCATCATCTCCGCGAAGTCCGGTGTCGTGGAGAACATCGCCGCAGACTTCATCACTATCATGGGCGACGACGGTATCCGTGACACCTACATGCTGCGTAAGTTCCAGCGAACGAACCAGGGCACCTGCTACAACCAGAAGCCTCTGGTGGACATGGGGGACCGGGTCGAAGCCGGACAGGTTCTCGCCGACGGTCCCGGCACCCACAAGGGCGAGATGGCCCTGGGACGGAACCTGCTCGTCGCGTTCATGCCCTGGGAAGGTCACAATTACGAGGATGCGATCATCCTCAACCAGCGTCTGGTGGAGGAGGACGTTCTCACCTCCATCCACATCGAGGAACACGAGATCGACGCCCGCGACACCAAGCTCGGTGCCGAGGAGATCACGCGTGAGATCCCGAACGTTTCCGAGGATGTCCTCAAGGATCTCGACGATCGTGGCATCGTGCGCATCGGCGCCGACGTCCGCGACGGAGACATCCTCGTCGGTAAGGTCACCCCGAAGGGTGAGACTGAGCTGACCCCGGAAGAGCGTTTGCTGCGTGCGATCTTCGGGGAGAAGGCCCGTGAAGTCCGCGATACCTCGATGAAGGTTCCGCACGGTGAGACCGGCAAGGTCATCGGCGTGCGCCGCTTCGCTCGCGAGGACGACGATGACCTCCCGCCCGGAGTCAACGAGATGATCCGTGTCTACGTCGCACAGAAGCGCAAGATCCAGGACGGCGACAAGCTCGCGGGACGCCACGGAAACAAGGGTGTTGTCGGTAAGATCCTTCCCGCCGAGGACATGCCCTTCCTGCCTGACGGCACGCCGGTCGACATCATTCTGAACACCCATGGTGTTCCGCGTCGTATGAACATCGGCCAGGTTCTCGAGGTTCACCTCGGCTGGCTCGCGGCCGCCGGTTGGCACGTCGATCCGGAGGACGCCAAGAACGCCGAACTCATCAAGACGCTGCCGGATTCGCTCTACGATGTCCCGCCGGAGTCCCTTACCGCCACACCGGTGTTCGACGGTGCCTCCAACGAGGAACTCGCGGGCCTGCTCGCGAACTCCCGTCCGAACCGTGACGGTCAGACCCTGGTCGACGGCAACGGCAAGGCTCAGCTCTTCGACGGTCGTTCAGGTGAGCCCTTCCCGTACCCCGTGTCGGTCGGCTACATGTACATGCTGAAGCTGCACCACCTCGTCGACGAGAAGATTCACGCCCGTTCCACCGGCCCGTACTCCATGATCACCCAGCAGCCGCTCGGTGGTAAGGCCCAGTTCGGTGGACAGCGTTTCGGTGAGATGGAGGTGTGGGCGATGCAGGCATACGGTGCCGCCTACACTCTTCAGGAACTCCTGACCATCAAGTCCGATGATGTCGTGGGCCGCGTCAAGGTCTACGAGGCGATCGTCAAGGGCGAGAACATCCCCGATCCGGGTATCCCGGAGTCGTTCAAGGTTCTCCTCAAGGAGCTCCAGTCGTTGTGCCTTAACGTCGAGGTCCTCTCGGCTGACGGCACCCCGATGGAGCTGGGTACCACGGACGACGACGAGTTCGACCAGGCAGGTGCCTCACTGGGCATCAACCTGTCCCGCGACGAGCGAACCGACGACGTGGCCTGACAGCGAACGGACACCGCACGACGGTCTGACCGCAGGCCACCGAACCCGCGAGGGAACGGTGGCCTGCGGACGGGCAGCTAATCACCGATATTCTTTTCTTCACACAACACCCCCGGAAAGACGGGGGGAAAGGGAGTTACGTGCTTGACGTCAACTTCTTCGACGAACTCCGCATCGGCCTTGCGACGGCCGATGACATTCGCCGCTGGTCCAAGGGCGAGGTCAAAAAGCCGGAGACCATCAACTACCGAACCCTGAAGCCCGAGAAGGACGGCCTGTTCTGCGAGCGGATCTTCGGACCCACCCGCGACTGGGAGTGCGCCTGCGGCAAGTACAAGCGTGTCCGTTACAAGGGCATCATCTGCGAGCGCTGTGGCGTCGAGGTCACCAAGTCCAAGGTACGTCGTGAGCGCATGGGCCATATTGAGCTGGCGGCCCCGGTCACCCACATCTGGTACTTCAAGGGTGTCCCGTCGCGTCTCGGCTATCTGCTGGATCTCGCGCCCAAGAACCTTGAGCGCATCATCTACTTCGCCGCCAACATCATCACCTCCGTCGACGACGAGGCTCGCCACAACGACCTGTCCACTCTGGAAGCGGAGATGCTCCTGGAGAAGAAGGACGTCGAGGCTGACGCCGAGTCCGATATCGCAGACCGCGCCCAGAAGCTTGAAGAGGATCTCGCGGAGCTCGAGGCCGCCGGAGCGAAGGCTGATGCACGCCGCAAGGTACAGAATGCCGCCGACAAGGAGATGCAGCACATCCGGGAGCGTGCAGAGCGCGAGATCGCCCGACTGGATGAGATCTGGAACACCTTCGTCAAGCTCGCACCTAAGCAGATGATCGTCGACGAGACGATCTACTCGGAGCTCGTTGACCGTTACGAGGACTACTTCACGGGTGGTATGGGTGCGGAAGCTATCCAGACCTTGATCCGAAACTTTGACCTCGACGCTGAGGCCGAGGAACTGCGCACTATCATCAACGAGGGTAAGGGCCAGAAGAAGGCCCGGGCGCTCAAGCGACTCAAGGTCGTCGCTGCGTTCCAACGCTCCGGTAACGACCCGGCGGGCATGGTCCTGGACAGCATCCCGGTCATCCCGCCGGAGCTGCGCCCGATGGTCCAGCTCGACGGTGGTCGGTTCGCCACGTCCGACCTGAACGACCTCTACCGTCGCGTGATCAACCGCAACAACCGCCTCAAGCGCATGATCGATCTCGGTGCACCCGAGATTATCGTCAACAACGAGAAGCGGATGCTGCAGGAGTCCGTCGACGCACTGTTCGACAACGGTCGCCGCGGACGACCCGTTACCGGGCCGGGCAACCGCCCGCTGAAGTCGTTGTCCGATCTCCTCAAGGGCAAGCAGGGTCGTTTCCGTCAGAACCTGCTTGGTAAGCGCGTCGACTACTCCGGTCGTTCCGTGATCATCGTCGGTCCGCAGCTCCGTCTGCACGAGTGCGGCCTGCCGAAGCTGATGGCGCTGGAGCTGTTCAAGCCTTTCGTCATGAAGCGGCTCGTTGAGCGTGAGTTCGCGCAAAACATCAAGTCCGCGAAGCGCATGGTCGAGCGTCAGCGTCCCGAGGTCTGGGATGTGCTCGAGGAAGCCATCTCTGAGCATCCCGTGATGTTGAACCGTGCTCCCACCCTGCACCGCCTGGGTATCCAGGCCTTCGAGCCCGTGCTCGTCGAGGGTAAAGCCATTCAGCTCCACCCGCTCGCGTGTGAGGCATTTAACGCTGACTTCGATGGTGACCAGATGGCCGTCCACCTGCCACTGTCCGCAGAGGCACAGGCCGAAGCTCGTATTCTCATGCTTGCCTCGAACAACATCCTCTCCCCGGCGTCCGGTAAGCCGTTGGCCATGCCCCGACTGGACATGGTTACCGGTCTGTACTTCCTCACCCTGCAGAAGAACACCGATGAACTGGGTGGTCAGGGTGCCTACGAAGCCGCGACCGGGAATGGCCCGGAACGTGGTGTCTACAGCTCCTTCGCTGAGGCGATCATGGCCTACGACCGGGGCGTCCTCGGTCTACAGGCCCCGATCAAGGTTCGGATCTCCCACCTTCGCCCGCCGGCGGACATCGAAGCGGAGCAGTTCCCCGACGGTTGGAACCGCGGTGACGTCTGGATGGCGCACACCACTCTCGGCCGGATCATGTTCAACGATCTGCTGCCGTGGAACTACCCGTATCTGGAAGGCGTCATGGTCCGTAAGGGCGGCGGCACCGACAAGATCATGCTCGGTGACGTCATCAACGACCTCGCCTCCCGTTACCCGATGATCACCGTCGCGCAGACGATGGACAAGATGAAAGACGCCGGTTTCTACTGGGCCACCCGGTCCGGCGTCACGATCACCATGTCCGACGTGCTCGTCCTTCCGAACAAGGCGGAGATCCTCGACCGTTACGAAGCTGAGGCACGAGAGGTCGAGCGCAAGTATTGGGTCCAGGGCGCACTCACCGAACGTGAGCGCTACGACCGTCTGGTCGAACTCTGGAAGGATGCCACGGACACGGTCGGTAAGGCCGTCGAGGACATGTACCCCGACGACAACCCGATCCCCATGATCGTGAAGTCCGGTGCCGCCGGTAACATGCGTCAGATCTGGACCCTGGCGGGTATGAAGGGCATGGTCGTGAACTCGAAGGGTGACTACATCACCCGTCCGATCAAGACCTCCTTCCGTGAGGGCCTGTCCGTTCTGGAGTACTTCAACAACTCCCACGGTTCCCGTAAGGGCCTGGCCGACACCGCGCTACGTACCGCCGACTCCGGTTACCTCACCCGTCGTCTCGTCGACGTCGCACAGGACGTCATCGTCCGCGAGGAGGACTGCGCGACCCGACAGGGCATCAAGGCTCCGGTGTCCGTCGAGGTCACCGATGCACAGGGCAACGTGAGCGGACATCGGCGTCACCAGCTCGTCGAAACCTCGGTCACCGGCCGGGTTCTCGCAGCGGATGCCACGAACTCCTCTGGAGAGGTCATTCTCGCCGCAGGTTCAGAGCTCGGTGAATTGGAGATCGACGCACTCGTCGAGGCAGGTGTCGCCGAGGTTAAACTCCGCAGCGTTCTGACCTGCCAGACCCCCACCGGCGTCTGTGCTAAGTGTTACGGCCGTTCGATGGCGTCCGGCAAGCAGGTCGACATCGGAGAAGCCGTCGGCATCGTCGCCGCGCAGTCGATCGGCGAGCCCGGTACCCAGCTCACCATGCGTACGTTCCACCAGGGTGGTGTCGGTGGTGACATTACCGGTGGTCTGCCGCGTGTCCAGGAGCTTTTCGAGGCCCGCGTTCCGAAGAATAAGGCGCCGATCGCGTCCGTCGCCGGAACCGTTCATCTCGAGGACGAAGGTAACTTCTGGACGTTGACGATCACCCCGGATGACGGCTCGGACGAGGTCATTTACGAGAAACTGTCTAAACGACAGGGGCTCGCGATGATCAACGCCCCGATGGAGTTCTCGCCAGGTTCGCACATCGACCGCACCCTACAGGAGGGCGACCATGTTGATGTGGGCGACCGACTGCTTCGTGGTCCGGCGGACCCGCACGACGTCCTCGAGGTCCTCGGACGCCGTGGCGTTGAGCAGCACCTCATCGACGAGGTGCAGGCTGTCTACCGTGCTCAAGGTGTGGCAATCCACGACAAGCACATCGAGATCATCATCCGCCAGATGCTGCGGCGTGGCACCGTCATCGAATCCGGCTCCACCGAGTTCCTTCCCGGTACGCTCGTTGACCTTGCTGAAGCGAAGATCGCGAACGCCGAGGCTCGGGCGGCGGGCGGCGACGTCGCCGCACTACGCAGTGAGATCATGGGTATCACGAAGGCCTCGCTCGCAACCGAATCGTGGTTGTCGGCGGCCTCCTTCCAGGAGACCACCCGCGTGCTCACGGACGCCGCGATCAACAAGCGCTCTGACAAGCTCATCGGGCTCAAGGAGAACGTGATCATCGGTAAGCTGATCCCGGCCGGTACCGGCATCTCCCGCTACCGCAACATCTCGGTCAAGCCGACCGAGGCGGCGCGGAATGCGGCGTACGCGATCCCGACCTACGGCGACTCGATCTACGGTGACGACGGTTACGGTGAGTTCACCGGGCCTTCCGTCCCGTTGGACGACTACAGCTAAACCGTTTCCTTCGGGGGAGAGCAGCTCTCCCCCGTGGGCAAGGCCCCCGGTGGTGCTTCGCACCTTCCGGGGGCCTTGGATTTAACGGTGTCTCTGTTCCGCCGATACCGTGGTATTGGAGGTGAGGTTGGATTCCTGTGGCTGGTGAGGTATGGTAGTTAGTTAGTCCCACGTCTCCATGGTGGGAGCCTGAATTTCCCCGGTAGGCCAGCGAGAGCGGCTGACTGGGTTTCGCGCGTTTTCATTACGTTTCGCGCGATCAGGCGACAAGCAAGGAACGTACAGTACTCGGTCGGCGTCATCGAACCGAGGAAGCCGATCAGACAAGAAAGACGGTTCATGCCCACTATTCAGCAGTTGGTCCGAAAGGGCCGCCATGACAAGACCACCAAGGTGAAGACTGCGGCGCTCAAGGGTTCACCCCAGCGTCGTGGTGTGTGCACCCGTGTGTACACGACCACCCCGAAGAAGCCGAACTCGGCGCTCCGTAAGGTCGCGCGTGTTCGATTGACCTCCGGCATCGAGGTTTCCGCCTACATCCCCGGTGAGGGCCACAACCTGCAGGAGCACTCCATGGTGCTCGTGCGCGGCGGCCGTGTGAAGGACCTTCCCGGTGTCCGTTACAAGATCGTACGTGGTTCCCTGGACACCCAGGGCGTCAAGGACCGCAAGCAGGCCCGTTCCCGCTACGGTGCGAAGAAGGAGAAGTAAGACATGCGTAAGTCTGCAGCGCCGAAGCGCGAAGTAGTCAAGGATCCGGTCTACAACTCCGAGGTCGTCACCCAGCTCGTCAACAAGGTGCTCCTGGACGGTAAAAAGTCCACCGCACAGCGAATCGTCTACGGTGCGCTTGAGGCCTGTCGCGAGAAGACGGGCACCGACCCGGTCGGCACCCTGGAGAAGGCTCTCGGCAACGTAAAGCCTGACCTTGAGGTACGCTCCCGGCGCGTCGGTGGCGCCACGTACCAGGTGCCCGTCGAGGTTCGCCCCGGCCGCGCCAACACCCTCGCGCTGCGGTGGCTCGTGAATTTCACCCGCCAGCGCCGTGAGAAGACGATGACCGAGCGTCTCGCCAACGAGATTCTGGATGCCGCCAACGGCCTCGGTGCCTCGGTGAAGCGTCGCGAGGACACCCACAAGATGGCAGAGGCCAACCGCGCCTTCGCCCATTACCGCTGGTAACAGCAGTAGATCAGCTCATGGCCCCCTCGCCGAACACACCGTGTCACGCACGTTTCATTGGATACCCAGCGTATCCGGAGTGTGTATTCAGACCTGGTCCGGTGTCGGGGTCATTGCGCTAATCCACGGTCGTCCGTTATCGGCCCGCTCTCGGACATGAGTCGCGGGTCGCGAGACGGTCGGCGCCGTTCACCTTCGGTTCATCTGAGGTGCCTAAGCTCTCCACGAGCGGCTGGCCCGGGTTTCGGGCCGTGGCGCGGTACGGCAAAGAATTCATATCCACCGGTGACAACATCGCCCGAGCAGACGCCCGGGTAATCACCAAGAACCAACGAGTTTGGGGAACACTGTGGCACAAGAAGTGCTTACCGACCTGAATAAGGTCCGCAACATCGGCATCATGGCCCACATCGATGCCGGCAAGACCACCGCTACCGAGCGAATTCTCTTCTACACCGGCATCAACCGGAAGGTTGGCGAGACCCACGACGGCGCCTCGACCACCGACTGGATGGAGCAGGAGAAGGAACGCGGCATCACCATCACCTCCGCCGCCGTTACCTGTTTCTGGAACAATAACCAGATCAACATCATTGACACACCCGGTCACGTCGACTTCACCGTTGAGGTCGAGCGTTCTCTTCGTGTTCTCGACGGCGCAGTCGCTGTTTTTGATGGTAAAGAAGGCGTTGAGCCGCAGTCAGAGCAGGTGTGGCGTCAGGCCGCCAAGTACGAAGTTCCGCGTATCTGCTTCGTCAACAAGATGGACAAGCTGGGCGCCGACTTCTACTTCACCGTGAAGACCATCATCGAGCGCCTCGGTGCCAAGCCGTTGGTTCTTCAGCTACCCATCGGTGCTGAGGACGATTTTGACGGCGTCGTTGATCTCCTGAACATGCGCGCCATCACGTGGCGCGGCAAGGTCGACATCGGAACCGAACCGACCTACGAGGACATTCCGGAGGATCTCAAGGAGATCGCCGAGGAATACCGCGAGAAGCTGCTTGAGGCTGTCGCCGAGTCTGACGAAGAACTCATGGAGAAGTACTTCGGGGGCGAGGGTCTGTCGATCGACGAGATCAAGGCCGCCATCCGTAAGATGACCGTCAACTCCGAGGTTTTCCCGGTTCTGTGTGGTTCCGCGTACAAGAACAAGGGGATCCAGCCCCTACTCGATGCCGTCATCGATTACCTCCCGACTCCACTGGACATCGGTGAGGTTCACGGGCACAAGGTCGGCGACGAAGCCGTCGAAATGTCCCGTAAGCCCAGTGTCGACGAACCCTTCTCCGCTCTGGCTTTCAAGATCGCCGCACACCCCTTCTTCGGCAAGCTCACCTTCGTTCGCGTTTACTCTGGCCGTGTCGATCCGGGTGCCCAGGTCATGAACTCGACCAAGGGCAACAAGGAGCGCATCGGCAAGCTCTTCCAGATGCACGCCAACAAGGAGAATCCGGTTGATGAGGCCCGCGCAGGTAATATCTACGCGTTCATCGGCCTGAAGGACACCACCACCGGTGACACCCTCTGTGACCTCAATGATCAGATCATCCTGGAGTCCATGGACTTCCCGGATCCGGTTCTGCAGGTTGCCATCGAGCCGAAGTCGAAGGCTGACCAGGAGAAGCTCGGTACCGCCATCCAGAAGCTCGCGGAAGAGGATCCCACCTTCACCGTCAAGCTCGACGATGAGACCGGTCAGACCGTCATCGGCGGCATGGGCGAGCTCCACCTCGACGTCCTCGTCGACCGTATGCGCCGCGAATTCAAGGTCGAGGCCAACGTCGGAGCTCCGCAGGTCGCGTACCGTGAGACGATCCGCAAGCCCGTCGAGAAGCTCGAGTACACCCACAAGAAGCAGACCGGTGGTTCGGGTCAGTTCGCCAAGGTCGTTATCGCTCTTGAACCGTACTCACCGAATCCCGAGGATCTTGAAGAGGGCGAGTCCGCCACCTACAAGTTCGAGAATGCCGTCACCGGTGGTCGCGTCCCGCGCGAGTACATTCCCTCTGTCGACGCCGGTATCCGCGATGCCATGCAGTATGGCTACCTCGCAGGTTTCCCCTTGGTCAACATCAAGGCCTCGCTACTTGACGGCCAGTACCATGAGGTCGACTCCTCTGAAATGGCCTTCAAGGTTGCTGGTTCGCAGGCGCTGAAGGAAGCGGTCGCGAAGGCCAAGCCTGTACTCCTGGAGCCGGTCATGGCCGTCGAGGTCACCACCCCCGAGGAGTACATGGGTGAGGTCATCGGTGACGTCAACTCCCGCCGTGGTCAGATTCAGGCCATGGAAGATCGTGCCGGCGCGAAGGTCGTCAAGGCGAAGGTACCGCTCTCCGAGATGTTCGGTTACGTCGGCGATCTGCGCTCAAAGACACAGGGCCGCGCCAACTACTCGATGATCTTCGACTCTTACGCCGAGGTTCCGGCCAGCGTGTCGACGGAGATCATCGCGCAGCGTAACGGCACCTCCAACTAGGTGCCGTTCGCCCGGGTGTCCCCCAGTCGACGCCCGTGTGACCCTGTTTCTTCCACGCCGTCGTTGGCGAAGAAACAGGGGCACCCAGCCCGGAGCTTTCCGGGTACGGATAGCCAGCGACACAAAGTTGTTCCGCTGGGATGAATCCGCTATAACCTTCCAGTCGCGGGTAACGGTCCGCTGAATTTCCGGGCACCGGATGTTGAGCCGGCCGTTACCCGAGGTACGGGCCTCACCCGTGGTTTGAAAACTGCGCGTTGAGCACCTAGTATCAGGTAACTGGCACAAAAATGAACCAGTCATACTCGTATGCCCCCTTTCAAAAACGTGGGGCTGCCGACAGTATGGCACTACCACCTATGTGGCTGCGAGAGTCGTAGCCACCGCGAAGTCCAGGAGGACATACAGTGGCAAAGGCGAAATTCGAGCGTACAAAGCCGCACGTCAACATCGGTACCATTGGTCACGTCGACCACGGTAAAACCACCACCACCGCAGCCATCACCAAGGTCCTGGCTGAGGCATACCCGGATCTGAACAAGGCCTTCGCCTTCGACGCCATCGATAAGGCGCCGGAGGAGAAGGAGCGTGGCATCACGATTAACATCTCCCACGTCGAGTACCAGACCGAGAAGCGCCACTACGCGCACGTTGACGCCCCCGGTCACGCCGACTACATCAAGAACATGATCACCGGTGCGGCTCAGATGGACGGTGCCATCCTCGTTGTCGCCGCCACCGATGGCCCCATGCCCCAGACCCGTGAGCACGTTCTGCTCGCGCGCCAGGTTGGCGTTCCCTACATCCTCGTTGCACTGAACAAGTGTGACATGGTCGACGACGAGGAAATCCTCGAGCTCGTTGAGATGGAAGTTCGTGAGCTTCTCGCTGAGCAGGAATTCGATGAGGATGCCCCGATCATCCACATCTCCGCTCTGAAGGCCCTCGAGGGCGACCCCGAGTGGACCGCGAAGATCGTTGAGCTCATGCAGGCCTGCGACGACGCTGTTCCGGATCCGGAGCGCGAGACGGACAAGCCCTTCCTGATGCCGATCGAGGACATCTTCACCATCACCGGTCGCGGCACCGTCGTCACCGGCCGTGTTGAGCGTGGCCAGTTGAAGGTCAACGAGGAGGCCGAGATTCTCGGTATTCGCGAGAAGTCCATCAAGACGACCGTCACCTCCATCGAGATGTTCAATAAGTTCCTGGACTCCGCTGAGGCCGGCGACAACGCTGCTCTGCTTCTCCGTGGTATCAAGCGTGAAGACGTCGAGCGCGGTCAGATTGTGGCTAAGCCGGGCGCCTACACCCCGCACACCGAGTTCGAGGGTTCCGTCTACATCCTGTCCAAGGATGAGGGCGGCCGCCACACCCCGTTCTTCGACAACTACCGTCCGCAGTTCTACTTCCGGACCACCGACGTCACCGGCGTCGTGAAGCTGCCGGAGGGTACGGACATGGTCATGCCCGGCGACAACGTTGACATGTCTGTCACGCTGATTCAGCCGGTCGCCATGGACGAAGGCCTGCGTTTCGCTATTCGCGAGGGTGGCCGTACGGTCGGTGCAGGCCGCGTCACCAAGATCACCAAGTAATTTGATGATCTGAACCATCTTGGGAGTGCGTGGGAGTAAATTCCCCGCTGTTCCCGGATCATGAAACACCCCGTTTCCATTTTTGTGTTGGGACGGGGTGTTTCGCTGTGTACAGGTCCCGGGAACGCGTTTCTGTACGGTTTCTTCCCCGGTTTTACCTTGGGATGGCTCGTGAGGAAAGGCACGCTTGGAAGCTTGTTAACTACTCTCCCCGGGGGAGAGGAGTGCTTCTATAGGATTTTTCGTTCGCGTTGGAGAGGAGAGAGAGAAAATATATTTTAGTCGGTGGGCTTGATTGTGGGGTGGGGTGCACTTTGCTGTGAGTCGAGTCCCGTGCAGGGCTTTTCTCAGGAAAACTGGCTAGGCGGTTTTTCGGGGCGGAACGGCTCTCAGTGGCTTAGTAGCAGTATCCGGGGGTAGCGCGTTTTGGTCGTACAGCTTGTCGAGGAGGCCGCCGTCACAGGGATGGTGGAAGAAGGCGCGCTTGTTGATGTCCGGAAGGAAGTCTTTCGTAGCCCGTGATGTCCATTTCCGGAACCTTGGACCAAAAAGTCGGAATATGCCGGACAGCCTATGTCGGCTCGTCTCGGCGGACGGAATGTCGGTCCGTGATCATACCTGGACCCGGTGGGACCGCGTATGCGGGCCCAAATAAAAGCTGTTGAACCAAAGTTTGTCGGCGGCGAAGAAACATGGTTCAGTGAGGGAGGAAGCTGTGCTTGAAACAGTCTCATTCGGAGCAGACATTAAAATAGAGTTTGGAGCATGTTGTTTCCGCCCTGTATTCCCGGTGTTGCTCCGTCCATTCTTCGTGAGAACGGAGCGCCTGCACAGGCTCCCTTCTCCAGAACCCACAACGGCGAAGATAGTATTGTTGGATCGGTAAGAACAGGATTCGTCTAAAATACAGTGTTCGCATGGTATTCAGTAAAAATTGGATGGATCGTTGTCGGTTCTGAATTCCGATGCTCCGAGACCCTATTTGATGTTGCTCTTGCAGGGCGGGTGCACTTTAGACATGGAAAAACCCCTTGCTGCTCTGTTTTCCCGAACCGGTTGATGGGAAGAGGATGAGAGCAGAAGGGGCACCATTATTGAATTTCTTGCCCGGATACTGGTGTTCAGACGTCGTGGTTCTGAGGTACGCGCTCGATGTGTATCCGGTAAGAAGTTGCGATCTCGCGATCCCTTACCGCATCCCGAAGATCGCGTTCCGCTTGTTCAACCGCTTTGTAGATTCCCGGAACGCTGCAATCGGGGTCAGCGTCGATGGTGAACTCCATGGTGGTGAGACCACGATCGACTGCAACCCGTCGTCGTACCCTGGAAACCCCGGGAGCCGCGTCGATTGAAAACGCTACCGCGTCGGCGAGGTTACCGAGATGGAAGCTGATGTCTCCCATGTCGGTCGAGGCAACACTCGTCACCACCGATACTGACCGGCGCCGCACATTCACGATGATTAGCCACAGGCCGATGATGATACCGGCAGCCACCGTAACGATGAGCGCCCAGAGATACCATGCTTGGTCTGCGGCATTACGCCACATTTCTTGGTCGGCGTAGGCGGTGATGCGTTCAGCTTGTTCAACATCGAAGAACAGTGCGATCGACCAGGCCCCAAGGAGCGTGAGAAGGAGGCCGATGATGAACACGAGCAGTCGATCGACGAAAGCCAGTCCATGGCTCATTTGTTGGTCTCCTTCTTCTGGACACTCACGTTTAGTGAGGGGGAACCGCCGACGAGACTGACCAAGGGTTCGAGAGAACGCTGCAGATTGTCGCGGAGTTCGGAGTCCTGTGGATTACCGATAACGGTCACGTTGATGCTTCGCTTCTTGGCCACAGTGTGAGCGGCCATGACCCCGGGGATTCGCTGAGCGCTGGCTGTACACATCCGTGCCACATCCACGGGGCGCATCCAGACCGCTACGGCCGAATCCAGTTCGCGGTGGGTCTTGGTCCGCGGACGCAGAGATGCCCAGAGCAGGAGCAACCCGAGAATCAAGGTTGCGATACCAGCAGGAAGCATCCAGCTCCGATAGGTCAGATGACCGATCCAGTCAGTGGCAGTTGAGATCCATGGCTGCCAATCGATGTCGGTGTAACGAATGTAGAGATCGCGACCTGCGACAGCAGCCGCTGCGATTAGCAGTACACCGAGGAGGATCGCCAGATACCGCGCGACCGGACTGGCTGCGGGCCGGTGTCCCCGAACCGTCTGGATTTCACTCATCTCTCAAAACCGCCTTTGCGTTGGCAGGGTCGACATGCACCGGGATGATGGTGGTGCGTTTGACTGTGATCGGCCGAAGTTCCTTGAGTTTCGGGGTTGGCGGAGTTCCCGAAGCCGAGCTACGAACGCGATCCACTCTTTTATCCACACGTGGTTTCTTGTCCACCTGAAGTGGGTTTCGCTTGACTGGACGTACCCGGGCCGGTGTCGGTTGTTTAACGGGGCTTACTCGGGGTGCCTCGGCATGAATCTGGGCGAGACGATGGGTATCCGGAGCATGGACGCGTCGGAGCCGACGCGCCTTCGGGGTCTCGACCTTCCGTAACGGTGCGGGGTGCGGCAATTCGACTGACCGAGGCTCTGGAGCATCGGGCACGCGCACGGAAATTACCTGTCGAGCAGGAGGAACCGCAACGGTGTACGTCGGGAGTTCGGTTGAGGAGATCTCCCGTAGCGGAGTGGGCGCGGGTAACGAGATTTCTTTCAGGGGTTGAGCTTTGGGAACTGTTATGGGGCGCAGCTCGGTGTCGGATGAGACGGTTGGAGAGAATACCGAAGTTGCGGCTTCACCGGTCACAGAGATCTTCCGCAGATCCTTTGGTTCAGCCGCAGAGATCGTTGCTAGGTCACCACCGGGGGCAACCCCAATCTCTCGAAGTTCGCAGTGATCAGACTCTGAGACCCGAATAGGAGCAAGCTCCCCATTCCCGGTCTGAACGACGATTTCTCGGAGATTCTCGTACTCCCCGCTGCATCGAACTTCATCGAGAGATGCGTTCCTGGCGGTCACGACAACGGGTCGGAGCGGAGGGGTGGTGTCGAAAGACATGAGTTCAGCCTCGGTGACACGCTCTCCACCAGGGACGATCGGACCGACGGTGACGTTGACTCGAACGACCGGGATATCGGTCATATCACGGATCCAGTCAAAAATAGCTGTCCGTACGGTCTCGGCCACGCGGGTCACGGGCGACGGCCAGATGACTGCGACATAGGCATCAATGGAGACAGCGTCCGAGTTACTATCCAGCTCGACATCGAAACGAGGGTATCCGCGCCCCAATACGTCGAGGCCTCCGGAATGCTCGGTTGTCCCGGGGACGCTTGCCGCAGCCTGCCGCACAATTTTGGTGACGGTCTTCTCGGAGATCTTTACCCAACCGCGGCTCGGATTGTCGTCTTCAGGCTCATCGGGAGGGGCCAGGCGTTCGGGGACTGCGACGCGCTTGGTCTCGGAACCGTGATTATCGTCGGAAGACTGGGAAGACGTTTCGGCCTCGGAATCCGGGGATTCTCCTGCCGGAGAAGAGCCGGCATCTTCGGAGTCGCCATCCCCGCCCTCGATATCAGGAGCAATGGAGAGGTCGTTGTCTCCGGATTCGTCATCAAAAGTGTTGGATTCACTGGATCCAACGTGATTCTCCGGGTGATCCGTGTGGCTGTCATCCGTGGTGACTGATCGCGCTGTCATCGAACGGTCTTCGGTCTTTGACACCCGGGGTTCGGAGGTGAGCTCCTGATGGGTCGAGAGCGCGGAGGGGTTAGAGCTTACTTGATCACCTGATAGCTCCGGGTTCTCTGGTGATTCCTTCGGTGCCGGTGTTTCGGACGAAAACGTTTCCGGAGATGTCGACGTCGTATCCTCGCGTGCTGCGGCGTCGCCGGAACCCGTAGCGGACTTGTCACCGTCGACGAGGATTCCATTCTCCCGGAGAATGCGGCGGTCTTCGTCGACCTTGGCGTCTTCGCGGGCTATTTCGATGAGGGCTTCGTCTGCCCGGCGTTCGGCTTCGGCACGGAGACGGGCTTCTACAGTCTCAGCGTCAGTCGGCTCCGGCGTGATAGAAGTTTTTTCCTCGTTGGCCGAAGCTTCGGAGCCGGGTGAACGGCGCTTGGAGGGGCGGGACCTTCCAGAACGTTTCGTCAACGAGATTACCCCCTGTTGCCGGAGCCGTTGATGACTGCGCGGAGATCTATTTTTCCTTCAAAGTGGGCGCCGATGACGCCACCAACGGTAACGAACAGCAGTGCCCAGAGGAAGCCGACCAAGCCACCGAAGATCACGGCAAAAGCAAAAGCGAAGCCGAGGATTAGTCCGGTCACGGTAAGAGATTTCATGACACTCTTTCAGAGTTGAAGTGTTGTGGGAAGAAGGCGTGGAGAACGGAGTGAAGGCGGGCTTCCGGTCATTCAGCGTCGCTGAAGAAGACGTCAACCGGCTGGGTGATGTACTTTTCTGCGATGGTGCGAACTTCCCCGGCGAGTGTGCCGAGGTCCGGGAGTTGTGACAGATCTACGATGAGATGGATTTCCATCCGTGCCTCATCCGGGCAGCCACGGGGCGTGAGCAGGTGAAGCCCACGTACCCGTGCTCCCGGATAGAGCATCGCAACCTCTCCAAACTGCCCGCCGTGCATGCCGGAGACTCCGGGGACCGAGAGAATCTCATCCCGAAGTGCTTCGGCCTGCTCGTGGGATAGGGGATCAGGTTGCACGGAATTCCTACTTGACGCGGGGAGCGTGATCGGTCTGGGCCTCGGGAGCTTCGAGCTCCTTGGTCTCTTCGTCGTCATCGCTCTTGTCGTCATCGAGATCCAGGTGGACGTCGTGTACGGTCACGTTGACCTCGGTGACCTCAAGCCCGGTCATACGCTCGATGGCATTGATGATGTTACGACGGATGGCGTCGGCGAGCTCGTGGATCGCAACACCGTACTCGGCGACGATCGCGACATCGGCGGCGGCCTGGGTTTCACCGACCTCTACGGAAACACCCTGGCGGACGTCAACACGGGAACCGGCCATGTCGCGCAGAGCGCCGAGGGCGCGGGCTGCACCGCCCCCGAGTGCGTGGACACCGGAAACCTCACGGGCTGCCATGCCTGCGATCTTGGCGACGACAACATCGTCGATGTGGGTGCGGCCGTGCTCGGTCTCGAGTGCGGAGTTGTACTCGGGGCTGTTGTCTTCGACGGTGGCGGGGGTCTTGCTGTCGGACTTGGTCTCGCTCATTGAGATGCTCCTCATGTAGTCAGGTGATTGGGGATGCACCATGTTGGCGGTGCACTAGGTCGATACTAGGTGAGGGTTTGGCAGTCTCGCCGCCCTGTGTGCAATACGTTACATGTTTGTCACTTTCCGGGGGTTGGCTTGCCAGCAGGCCGGTGCTGTGTTTCAATGCTTGGGTTGCTTCAACACGATTTTTACGCTTGCGACGACTTGACTGGCTACTGTCGGTTATTGAGTCAACCAAGGGTAAATCGCTGGTGAGGCAAACATGGCACCTGGTGCCTCTGGTTTCCCGGATTTATCGGGTCATCAAAGGGATCTCGGTGTCTCCGCACTCTTGGTCGCACAGCGGCCGGGAAGTGGAGGCCGGGAAACATCACGGGAACATGGCAAATAAACAGCGGCAGTAGGCAGGATGCCCGCCCACGTCAGTTGCGGCCGGTGAGTACTTCTCACTAATTATTCCCCACACCTGACGTCGAGTGGACCTCATCCCGACGACCTGACATACCTCATAAGCTCACAGTAACCTTTCCCCGCTCGGTTAGCCGGGCCAGAAGGAAATTGGTCTCTGTGTCGCATTGCTGGGGGAGTTGTTTGTGGTTCATGTGATCCGGTGAAGGCCCGGTCAGGTTTCCAGACAGGTTCAGGTCAAGACAACTGGCGTTGCGCCCGAGTTTCCGTGAGACACGGCCGGACAACGTTATAGAGATGACAACAGCGACCCCCACCAATCATCGCGATGTGGGGAAGCGAAGAAAGAGGACAAACGTGGCGGGACAAAAGATCCGCATCAGGCTGAAGGCCTACGACCACGAGGCGATCGACGCGTCCGCGCGCAAGATCGTCGAGACGGTCACCCGTACGGGTGCACGTGTCGTCGGCCCGGTGCCGCTGCCCACTGAAAAGAACGTTTACGCCGTTATTCGTTCTCCCCACAAGTACAAGGACTCGCGCGAGCACTTCGAGATGCGCACTCACAAGCGTCTCATCGACATCCTTGACCCGACACCGAAGACGGTTGACGCGCTCATGCGCATCGACCTTCCCGCAAGTGTCGACGTCAACATTCAGTGATCGCGTAACCAGTCTTTCAGCCAGTGGAGAATAAGTAATGAGTGAAACAGAGATCAAGGGCATTCTGGGCACCAAGCTCGGTATGACCCAGGTCTTCGACGATGACAACCGGGTTGTTCCGGTAACCGTCGTCGAAGCTGGGCCGTGCGTGGTCACCCAGATTCGCACCATCGAAAATGATGGCTACAACGCCATCCAGATCGCCTACGGCGACATTGACCCGCGTAAGGCGAACAAGCCTGCCGGTGGTCACTTCAAGAAGGCTGGCGTTACCCCCCGTCGGCACGTTGCGGAGATTCGTATGGACGATGTCTCCGGGTACGAGCTCGGACAGGACGTCACCGTCGACATCTTTGAAGGCATCACCTTCGTTGACGTCACGGGAACATCGAAGGGTAAGGGCTACGCCGGTGCTATGAAGCGCCACGGTTTCGCCGGTCAGGGCGCCTCCCACGGTAACCAGGCCGCACACCGTCGTGTCGGCGGTATCGGTGCCTGCGCGACCCCCGGACGTGTCTTCAAGGGCACCCGGATGGCAGGGCGTATGGGTAATGAGCGCGTCACCACCCAGAACCTTAAGGTTCAGAAGATTGATGCCGATGCCAACCTGCTGCTCATCAAGGGTGCGATCCCTGGTGTGCGTGGCGGCGTCGTAACCGTTAAAACCGCAGTGAAGGGCGGTGCACACGCATGACCAATCTCAAGCTTGACGTCCAGAAGGCCGACGGAGCAACCGCCGGCCAGGTCGAGCTGCCGGCCGAGATTTTCGACCGTGAGGCATCAGTTGCGCTGATGCACCAGGTCGTCCTCGGACAGCTCGCGGCCAAGCGCCAGGGCACGCACTCCACCAAAACCCGCGCAGAGGTGTCCGGGGGCGGCCGCAAGCCGTTCCGCCAGAAGGGAACCGGTCGCGCTCGTCAGGGCTCGATCCGTGCCCCGCACTTCGCCGGTGGCGGTATCTCGCACGGCCCCGTGCCGCGCGACTACTCCCAACGCACCCCCAAGAAGATGAAGGCAGCCGCGCTTCGCGGGGCTTTGACCGACCGGGTTCGCCATGAGCGCATCCACGTTGTCAGCGAACTGGTCGAGGGCCAGACGCCGTCGACGAAGTCGGCCCGTGCCTTCATCGAGCGTCTGACCGAACGCCGCAACGTGCTGGTCGTCCTCACCCGTGAAGACGTCACCTCGTGGAAGTCCGTCCGAAATCTTCCGGGCGTGCACATCCTCACCGAGGATCAGCTGAACACCTACGACGTCCTCAAGTCGGACGACATCGTGTTCTCCGTTGAGGCTCTGACCACCTTCATCAACCGGGCCACTGGCGCGGTCAAGGAGGAGGAGAACTAATGAGCACGATCGCTAACCCGCGTGACATCATCATCGCCCCGGTGGTGTCCGAGAAGTCCTACGGACTGATGGAGCAGGGCACCTACGTGTTCTTCGTCTCCCCGGACGCCCACAAGACCCAGATCAAGATTGCCGTCGAGCAGATCTTCGGTGTGAAGGTCGCCAGCGTGAACACCGCTAACCGTGAGGGCAAGCGTAAGCGCACCCGTTCCGGTTTCGGTCAGCGCAAGGCCACCAAGCGCGCCTTCGTGACGCTCGCTGAAGGCAGCGATTCCATCGACATCTTCGGCGGTTCGGCCGCGTAAGCGCGCCGAAGGTAAGGACTTAGAGAACCAATGGCTATTCGCAAGTACAAGCCGACTACGCCGGGCCGGCGCGCAAGCTCCGTGTCGATGTTCGAGGAAATCACTCGCTCGACGCCGGAGAAGTCGCTGCTGCGCCCCCTGCACAAGACCGGCGGCCGTAACGTTCACGGCCACATCACCACCCGTCACAAGGGCGGTGGACACAAGCGCCAGTACCGCCTGATTGATTTCCGGCGGCACGACAAGGATGGCGTTGAGGCTAAGGTCGCTCACATCGAGTACGACCCGAACCGCACCGCCAACATCGCCCTGCTGCATTACGTTGATGGTGAGAAGCGCTACATTATCGCTCCCCGCAACCTGCGTCAGGGGGCCATCGTCGAAGCTGGCGCCAATGCAGACATCAAGCCCGGCAATAACCTGCCGCTGCGCAACATCCCGGCCGGTGCCACCGTGCACTGTGTCGAGTTGAAGCCCGGTGGCGGCGCCAAGCTGGCCCGTTCCGCAGGAACGTCCATCCAGCTTCTCGGTAAGGAAGGCAAATACGCGATCCTGCGTATGCCCTCCTCCGAAATCCGCCGCGTTGACATCCGCTGCCGTGCCACCATCGGTGAGGTCGGTAACGCCGACCAGATCAACATCCGTTGGGGTAAAGCGGGTCGTATGCGCTGGAAGGGCTGGCGTCCGACCGTCCGCGGTGTCGTCATGAACCCCGTCGACCACCCGCATGGTGGTGGTGAGGGTAAGACCTCCGGTGGTCGTCACCCCGTTTCCCCGTGGGGCCAGCCTGAAGGCCGGACCCGCCGCCCGAATCGTCCGAGCGACAAGCTGATCATGCGTCGTCGCCGCAGCAACAAGAACAAGAAGCGCTAGGAGGTAACAGACAATGCCACGCAGCCTCAAAAAAGGCCCGTTCGTCGATGAGCACCTCCTCGCCAAGGTTGATGCACAGAACGAGAAGGGCACCAAGCAGGTCATCAAGACCTGGTCCCGTCGGTCCACCATTCTCCCCGATTTCATCGGACACACCTTCGCCGTCCATGACGGTCGCAAGCATGTCCCGGTGTTCGTGGATGACTCGATGGTCGGACACAAGCTGGGCGAATTCGCCCCGACCAAGACCTTCAAGGGTCACATCAAGGACGACAAGAAGGGACGTCGATAAGCGATGAGCGAAGACACCATCACGTCCGCAAGCGCGACCGCCCGTTACGTCCGCGTCACCCCGATGAAGGCACGCCGGGTTATTGATTTGGTCCGCGGCAAGTCCGTGGCCGAGGCCCTGGCCATCCTGAAGTACGCTCCGCAGGCGGCCAGCGAGCCGGTTGCCAAGGTCGTCGCTTCAGCGGCCGCAAACGCCGAGAACAACTTCGGCCTGGACCGCGACTCACTCGTCATCTCCGAGGCTTACGCCGACGAGGGACCGACGATGCGTCGTTTCCGTCCGCGCGCCCAGGGTCGTGCCTTCCACGTCCGCAAGCGCACCAGCCACATCACCGTGGTTGTTGAGAGCCAGAAGGGAAGTGCTCAGTAGTGGGCCAGAAAATTCATCCCCACGGCCTCCGGCTGGGCATCACTTCCGACTGGAAGTCCCACTGGTACGCCGATAAGCAGTACAGCGATTACGTCGCTGAAGACATCAAGATCCGTAATTTCCTGTCCAAGGGCCTCGATCGCGCCGGCATCGCCGATGTCGTCATCGAGCGCACGAGGGACCGGGTTCGCGTCGACATTCACACTGCCCGTCCGGGTATCGTGATTGGTCGCCGTGGCTCCGAGGCCGACCGTATTCGCGGCGAGCTCGAGAAGCTCACCGGCAAGCAGGTCGCCCTCAACATCCTTGAGGTCAAGAACATCGACGCCAACGCTCAACTGGTGGCACAGTCCATCGCGGAGCAGTTGACCAACCGTGTGGCTTTCCGCCGTGCGATGCGTAAGGCCATCCAGTCCGCGATGCGCCAGCCGCAGGTCAAGGGCATCAAGGTCGTGTGTTCCGGTCGTCTCGGCGGCGCTGAGATGTCCCGCACCGAGCGTTACCATGAGGGCCGAGTTCCGCTGCACACGTTGCGTGCGGAAATCGACTATGGCACCTACGAGGCCCACACCACCTTCGGCCGTATCGGCGTGAAGGTCTGGATCTACAAGGGTGACGTTGTTGGCGGCAAGCGCGAGAGTGAAATGAACGCTCCGTCCGACCGTCGTGGTCGTGGTGGCGCCGAGCGTCGCGAGCGTCCGCGCCGTGGTGGCCAGCGTCGCCAGCGCGCCGAGCAGAAGCAGGAGGGCTAGACAGATGCTTATCCCTAAGCGCGTCAAGTACCGCCGGCAGCATCGTCCCACCCGGACAGGTGTGTCCAAGGGCGGAAACCGCGTTACCTTCGGTGACTACGGTATCCAGGCTCTTGAGCCGTGCTACATCACCAACCGTCAGATTGAATCCGCGCGTATCGCGATCAACCGCCACGTCAAGCGTGGTGGCAAGGTGTGGATCAACATCTTCCCGGACCGTCCCTTGACCCAGAAGCCGCTTGGCGTGCGTATGGGTTCCGGTAAAGGCCCCGTCGAGAAGTGGGTGGCCAACGTCAAGCCCGGCCGCGTCCTCTTCGAGATGAGCTACGCCAACGAGGAAGTCGCCCTCGAGGCACTCCGTCGCGCAGCCCAGAAGCTGCCCTGCAAGGTCCGCATCATCAAGAAGGAGGACCAGCTCTAATGGCTAACGGTACCCCCGCATTCGAGCTCCGCGAGCTCAACGCCGAGGAGCTTGTCACCCGCCTCAACGAGGCGAAGGAGGAGCTTTTCAACCTCCGCTTCCAGATGGCCACCGGCCAGCTGACCAACAACGGTCGCCTGAAGACGGTCAAGCGTGACATCGCCCGTATCTACACGGTCATCCGTGAACGTGAGCTGGGTCTGTCCGTCGTTCCGGGAGCTGAAGGCTAATCATGAGTGAGGCAAACGTGAACAACCAGGAATCCACCAACGAGAGGGGCGCCCGCAAGGTCCGCACCGGCTACGTTGTCTCGACGAAGATGCAGAAGACCATCGTTGTCGAGCTCGAGGATCGTCGTCAGCACGCGCTGTACGGCAAGACCATCCGCACGAATAGCCGCGTGAAGGCCCATGATGAGGACGGAACTGCCGGCGTCGGCGACCTCGTCCGCATCATCGAGACCCGCCCGCTGAGCAAGGACAAGCACTTCCGTCTCCTCGACATCGTCGAGAAGGCACGCTAGTTCTCTACCGGAATCAACTGTTCGCCCTTTCTGGTTCATCCGGAAATACCGTGAACGGACGATCAAACGAATGTCCCAACCAGTTTCTGGTTGGGGCATTCGTTGTTTTTCACTCGTCTCGCCCGGGCAGTCAACCCCGCGGCAGTGGCGTCGGTTGCGGATTAGGCATCCGGATATTCACTGACCGCAGTGAGGTGAGAATCAATGACGCCTTCTTGTACCGGGTCCTCGGGGGAGGGAAAGTCCTGACCTTCCCGCGTAGCCACGGGCTCTCTGTGTAGGCAGGGAAACAGGAACATGTGTAGGTGAGTTACTCGCATTGGCCCCAACGGACTTGGCAGATCACGCGGGGTGATAGTGCTCCCCGTTGATGTCGGTATCTTCGCCATCAACGGGGAGTTTCCTATCCGGGAAGAATGTCGGTATCTAGATCTTCGAGGAGTTCATGCGCGGGGCTCTGAGCGACAGTCTCGTCACCACTGGTCATATCTGTGCGGCGCGTGACTTCCTTGGGGTGCGTATCTGGCACATTCTTCATTGGGATTCCGAGAAATGGCTTCTGAAGTGTGCGAAGGGGGAGGATGGAGGATTAGCTAAGCGGATACTGAGATTAGATGGAAGGCCCTGACAGGGGCCTGGATATTAGATGAGTCTGCCGGCAATGTAAGGTAGATACGAGCTAAAAGCTAAGGCTGCCCTACGGCGGGTAGCGATCCTCTGATGTCGTGGACCCGTATGTGGTTTTCACGCGCTGTTATGCCGTCGGATCTGGCGGACGGAAGAACCCCCAATATACAGGAACGAGAAAAGCCCAGTGAGTACCCTCACCATCGTCGGAGCAGGCCCCAAGGCGGTCGCGGTGGCTGCCAAAGCCCACGTCGCCGGACGCCTCGGACTGGAGGTGCCGGAGATAATCGTTGTTGACCCCCATGGCATCGGTGCGCACTGGTTGGCCTCCGGGGGTTGGACCGACGGTCGCCACCGGCTGGGCACCCCCCCTGAAAAAGACGTGGGCTTCCCCTATCGGACCGAACTTACCGGTGACCGGGATATTGATGCGAGGATTGACCGAGAGATGGCCGATCTCTCATGGGCGGCCCATCTCATTGACACGGGCAGCTACGCGGACTGGATTGACCGGGGTCGCCCCCAACCGATGCATTGTGAGTGGGCCGATTATTTGCGTTGGGTCGGTGACCGGATTGAGCTGAGTCCGGTACCGGGACGAGTGACCAATGCCGAGGCGATTGACGAGGGCTGGCGGATTCGGGTCGAGGACACGATCTCGGGGGCCCCGAGTTTTCTCTCTTCGGAGGCTCTCATGCTCACGGGGCCGGGAACGAGTGACCGACGTTTTCTCCAGGACAGCAATGTTCTGAGTGTCGCGGGTTTCTGGGCTCGGGTGGCCGCTGACGCTCGTTTCACGGGGCGTGTCTGTGTTGTCGGTGGTGGAGAGACCGCTGCCAGCATCATCGAGGAGCTCACTGTTCACCGTGTCTCAGAGATCATCACCGTCGCACCTACCGCGTGCCTGCTCTCACGAGGAGAGAATTTCCAGGAAAACGGGTTGTACACGGATCCCGATGTGTGGACCACACTGGACGCCGCGACGAGGCGTGCGATGCTGTGTCGAACGGACAGAGGAGTTCTTTCGCTACAGTCGCTCGAACTGATCAGTCGTGACGGTCGGTGTAGACATGTCATGGGGTCGGTCTCGACGGTCAAGATGGGGGCGACGGGGCCGGTCGTCCATGTCGAGAACCCCGCAGGGTCGATCGTGGTGGATACGGTCATTGACGCCCGTGGCGCGGACCCGTCCTGGTTCCTCGGCCTGCTGGGGACGGAAGCATGTGCGCAACTTGCGACCGCGGCCGGGATGGACCAACGTGATGGCGCGAGTAAGGGGGGTCTTGTGGCCGGAATCGAGGGAAGTATCCGCAGGGATCTCACGGTTGATGGGATGAACTCCACTCTTGTTCTCCCGACACTCGCGGGTTTCAATCAGGGGCCGGGTTTCGGCAACCTCAGTTGTCTGGGGCTCCTCGCGGATAGGGTTCTCGGTGGTCTCTCCGGAAATGATGACGGATTGGTTTCCGCGGGGTCTCCGGCTACCTGTGACCGTGCCTGATCTGTCCGTCCCGTGATGACGGGCTGACGTAAGCCAACTATGACTGATAGACGAGAATGGACCAATGATCTCGACCTCTCCCAACCAGATGCGCCCGGTGCCCGCTAGGAACCGTGGTCCGGCGGTCCCGGTCGAACCCGAGACCGTCGACGCGATGATCCGGCTCGCTGCACGGTGTTACCCGGATCTCGACGCGGTGGTCGCGGCTGACGCGACCCTGACCCACGGTGAGTTCGACTCCCGAGTCAATGCGTTCACTCGGACTCTCCTCGACGCGGGTGTCTCGACAGGGGACCGGGTCGCGGTTGTCGCTCGCCGGTCGGCCGCATTGCCGATCGCCGCAGCGGCTGTGATCCGCGCCGGTGGCGTCTATACCCCGGTGGATCCCTCGCACCCGGCGGAGCGTATCGCGTTCATACTCGAGAACGCTGATCCCGTTCTGGTGCTCACAGTCGGCGACGTGGAGATTCCCGGCACGGATCTGCCGGTGATTCCGGTTCCCCTGGCTCCGGAGGGGGACACTTCCACGGTCGAGCCGGAGGAGCTCACCCGGCCGGTAACCCCGGAGGATGGGGTCTACCTGATCTATACCTCCGGTACGACGGGCACCCCGAAGGGTGTCCTGAATGTCCACCGGGGTGCGGCCGCCCACATGCAGTGGTTCGTGCGCACGCTGGGGCCGGTCGAGGATTTCCGGTGGATGCAGAAGGCGCCCGTGGGATTCGATGTGAGTGTTGCGGAGATGATCACTCCGCTGGCCGGTGGCGGTGCCGTCGTGTTGCCCCCGGCAGATTGGTGGCCGGGGGATGTCGACGGTTTTGTGGAAGTCATCCGGAACAACCGGGTCACGGTGCTGTCCATGGTGCCGAGCCACATGAGGGTCGTTGCTGAGGTTCTTGAGGACTTCGGGGACTCTCTCGATGCACTGAACGGACTCCGGTTCCTGCTGCTCGGCGGGGAGGCCGTCCCGACGGATCTGGCGCAGCGCTGCCTGGATGAGATCGGATGCCGGATACTGGGCCTGTACGGTCCGACGGAGGCGGCCATGGATGTAACCTGTGTCGAATACACTGCGGATTCGACCCCGCCCTGTCCAGAGGGTACCTGTCTGCTGGGTCTGCCCGAGGACAATGTCACCGTCCATATTCTCGACGCCGAGGGTAATGAGGTCGGCGACGATGAAACCGGGGAACTGTATCTGGCCGGCGTGCAGCTCGCCGCCGGTTACATCGGCGATGAGGAGCTCACCGCCCGGACGTTTGTGCCCAGCCCCTTCGAGGGGGACGTCGGTGGGCGGATGTACCGGACCGGTGATCTCGCGGGCTGGCACCGAGGGCAGATGTATTACGCCGGGCGGGTCGATGATCAGGTGAAGATCCGCGGTAACCGGGTGACCCTCGGTGAGGTTGAGTCAGCACTGAGTGGGCTTGACGGTGTCCGTGCAGCCGCGGCGGTGGCTGACACGACGGGTGAGAATCCGGAGTTGCGGGGATTCATCGTGGCTGAACCGGGATGTCCGGACTACGACGCCCTGGCTGCACAGATGCGGGGACGGGTTCCCGCCTACGCGGTTCCCTCGACGATCACCTTGATTGAACAACTTCCCGTCACCGGGAACGGGAAGCTGGATCGCCGAGAACTGATCCGGATCTACCATTCCCGGAAGTGACTTCCACCCTGTCGATGTTTTTCATACAGTACTTCTCCAAGGAGCCCCTGCACCATGACCAAGAATTCCAGTGCCATTCCGGATCGTGCGGAGGCCACGGAGCTCATCGCACGCCACATGAGCGAGCTGACCGGAACCGTCCTTGTGCCGGGTGATGACTTCTTCGCGTGCGGGGGACACTCGCTGTCCGCGATGAAGCTGCTCGGTAGGCTCCGGCGTGCCGGGCTCGACGTGGGTGTTGACACGATCCTCACCCACCGGACTCCGGAAGCCATCGCCACGGCGGTCACCGCTTCTGATGGGGATGGCGCCGCCCCCCGTCCGCAGTTGCCGGGTGAGGGAGTTCTCGTAGATTTCTCCGGCGGTGAGGGCGCCCCGATCTTCTGTTTCCATGCCGTTGTCGGCTTGGCCTGGAGCTACGCGCCCCTGGCGGGGTTGCTTAAGGGGGACTATCGGGTGATTGGTGTGCAGCTCCCGGACGCGGAGACCACGCTGTCGATCGGTCTCGATCATGATGCGCTGTGCCGGTACTATCTTGACCTCGTGCGTCAGGTGCAGCCCGAGGGGCCTTACCGGTTGCTCGGGTACTCGTCCGGGGGTGCTCTCGCACACACGATCGCGGGGATGCTGCAGCAGGACGGTGAGGTTGTCGAGTTCCTCGGTGTCATTGACGCGTATCCGTCGGGGATCTCTCCGGACACCCCGAATGGCCTGGCTGCGGCGTTGGACACTTTCATCCGGCATCATAAACCGGGCGAGGAGATCCCGGAACTTCCCGGCGACGGTGGATTCGGTGACATACTCGCGGTCCTGGAGCATTTCGATGACGCACTGATCGGGGAGATGATCCGGGCGGCGAACGCCCCGAACTTCTCGGATGAGGAGATCGACGCCATGAAGGACGCCTCCGGCAGGTGCTTCATGATTCACATGACGGCAACACGCTCGCCCTATACGGGGCCAGTGCTTGTTCTCCGAGCCGGGGACACGACGGATATGGCGGGCCTGAATTGGGAGCCGCTGAAGGCCTGGGAGGACCTGGACGGTGTGGAGCCGGTCAGTTCACACACCGTGGACAGCGCCCACCTCGCAATGAGTTCCCTTGAGGCGTGGGAATCCATGGTGCCGGTCATTGAACGTCATCTCACCCGGGGGCCGGTGTAGCTCCCCGGAAGATGCTGGGGGGATGAACACCCGATAACTTTGTTCGCTCCTCCGGGGGTTCGGTAGCATGAGGGTTTCCTAACCTTCTTCCCCACTTTTGGAAGGGCCTTGACGCATATGGCGCGGAGTAGTCGGCACCACGACATCTATCCGATCAGTATCCGGGAGCTAGAGGTGATCCGGGCGGAGGATGTCACGCCCGGGATGCGTCGGGTGGTTCTCGGTGGGCCGGGTCTTCGGGCACACACCCGGGACGGGTACGAGGTGCCTGAGTTCATCAGTGATGGATTCGATGATGATGTGCGCATCATCTTCCCTGATCCCGTCACCGGATCGAGGCCCTATCCACCGCCGACAGGGGATGGGCGGTTGCAGTGGAATGAAGAGGTCAACCGGCTGTTCCGGACCTACACGGTACGGCACTTCGATGTGGTCAAAGGTGAGGTCACCATCGATTTCGCCCGCCATGGCCACGGCCTCGCGGAAGGTTGGGCAGTGTCCGCGACACCTGGGGCGAAGGTGTGGGTTGCAGGTCCGAAGCGGTGCGGCGTGTTGCCCACCCACACTGATCATCTCATCCTGGTGGGGGATGAGACGGCGCTCCCCGCGATCAGCCGCTGTCTCGAGGAACTATCCGGGTCCGCGTCCGTGACCGTGCTCGTGGAGGTTGCGGAGCGGTGTCATATCCAGCAGCTCGACAGCACCGCCGCAGTGGATCTGCGCTGGATCGTCCGTGCCGATGGTGGGGATCTCGCCGAGGAATTCGCCAAGATGGACTGGCCGGAGGGCCGCGTCTACGTGTGGTGTGCCGGGGAAGCGGGACAACTGCGGGCAATGCGCCAGGTCATCAAGGACCATGATGTTGATCCGGCGGATCGGGAACTGACCGGCTACTGGCGTGAACAGACTGAGGGGGACGGTGGCGGGGCGGCCCCGGTGCGGGCGTTGGCGCGCCTCGCGGATGTCTCCGGTGGGCTGGCGCTCCGGGCGGCGGTGCGGACCGGGATCTTCACTGCGATTGGGGCCGGTCATGACACCCCGGCGGCGCTCGCTGCCGCGACCGGCATGAATGAGGCGATCACGGTGCGTTTCCTCCGGTATCTCGAATCGCAGGCGTTGCTTCGGCTCGTCGTTGAGACGCAGGAGGACGGCCCGGTTGTCACCGGTGTCCGGTTGACGGCGATGGGCCGGGAACTCGCTGACCCGGAATCGAGTACGGTGCAGATGCTCGCGGGTCCGGGGCTGGTGAAGCTGTTGGCGTTTCTGCGTCTCGACGCAGCAGTGTGCAGCGGTGGTGCGGTTGACCTCGGTGCCCGGGCGGACGCGGGGGGCCTCGACGTCGCGGGGACGGTGTCCCGGGTGGTGGGCAGTCAGCAGGCGGCAGCGGCCGCGTGGACGGCGCCCGCCGTGATAGCGGCGCTCGACCTCCGGGCGGACGGCGACCGTCGGCCAGTGGTCGGCTTCATGGGGGCCGCCGCAGCGGCATATGCGGAGGAGTGCGCGCACCGCCGAACGGATGTCTCCGTGGTGTGCCTGTGTGCGGCGGAAGAACCGGATGGGCAGCGCGCAGACGGGGTCGTCCGCCGCGGTTACGCGCCGGGTGAGCAGGTCTCGGGCGTCGATACGCTGGTTGTGGTGGACCCGTTCGCCTGCGCGTTCCCCGGTGGTGTCGACGAGGTGCTCGCTGCCACTGGAGTCCCGAGGCTAGTCCTGGTGACACCGCAAGTGGAGGAGCACGCCGGGGATGCAGAGGACTACGAGGCCGACCTCATCCGGCTGTGTGTCTCCGGGGCATCGGTTCCCACCCGCCGAGACATCCGGGATGCGCTCGGGCGGGCTGGCTATCTGCTCGACACTGCAGAACCCGCCGGGTGGGGTTTCTGGCGGATCACGGCTACTCGACGGTAGTCGCAGAATCGGAGAGAGCGTCTCCCCCTACCCGTAGCTGCTATTCCGGGTTATTCAGCATGGGGATGATGGCGAGCGGTCCTCCGTCCTGGATCGTGAGTTCGTGGGCGAGGCGGGAGCATTGGGTTATCCGGCATGTCGAATATGTGCTGGTGTCGGTAGAACTAGGGGTGGGGTAGGGGGGTGGGTTGCCGCATTTCGTCCGGTATGGTTCAATGATTCGGTCGCTGACGTGGGTCGGTTCGCCGTGCGTTTCCGAGCGCGGGCCGAGACCCTTCGACATCGCAGGTACTGTCGGGCGGACTGTGTCCGGTTGGCCGGTGCTTGCTCATGTACGGTGTTCGTCGCCTTCACCGGGTTCTTCCCGGAGCGTCAGTGGCCGTGCAAGTACATCAGACCGCGTGTGTTCGGGTCGGAAATCCGGCGCACATTGAAATCCAGGTCAGGAGACCCATAGTGATTCAGCAGGAATCGCGTCTGCGGGTCGCCGACAACACTGGTGCACGGGAGATTCTGTGCATCCGCGTTCTCGGTGGCTCCACCCGACGCTTCGGCGGTATCGGTGACGTCATCGTCGCCACCGTCAAGGAAGCCACTCCCGGCGGCAACGTGAAGGCCGGCGAAATCGTCAAGGCCGTCATCGTGCGCACGAAGAAGGAGACCCGTCGTCCGGACGGCTCCTACATTCGTTTCGACGAGAACGCAGCCGTCATCATCAAGAACGACAGCGATCCGCGCGGTACCCGTATCTTCGGCCCCGTCGCCCGTGAACTCCGTGAGAAGAAGTTCATGAAGATCGTCTCGCTGGCACCGGAGGTAATCTAAATGAAGATCCACAAGGGCGATAACGTCCTCGTCATCTCCGGTCCGGACAAGGGCGCACGCGGCAAGGTCATCGAGGCCTACCCGAAGCGTTCCAAGGTCCTGGTCGAGGGAGTCAACCGCATCAAGAAGCACGTCGCGAACTCCGCGCCCGAGCGTGGTGCCGAGTCCGGTGGCATCGTCACCCAGGAAGCGCCGATCCATGTCTCCAACGTCATGGTCATCGACTCCGATGGAAACCCGACCCGCGTCGGCTACCGTGTCGATGAGAACGGCAAGCGCGTGCGCATCTCCCGACGCAACGGGAAGGACATCTGAACATGAGCGAGAACTACACCCCTCGTCTGAAGACCCGCTACCGCGAGGACATCCGCACCGCGCTGTCTGAAGAGTTCAACTACGACAACGTCATGCAGATCCCCGGCGTCGTCAAGGTTGTCGTCAACATGGGCGTCGGCGACGCCGCCCGTGACGCCAAGCTCATCAACGGCGCACTCGAGGACCTCACCCTGATCACCGGTCAGAAGCCGGAGATCCGTCGGTCCAAGAAGTCCATCGCCAACTTCAAGCTGCGTGAGGGCATGCCCATCGGCGCCCGCGTCACCCTCCGCGGTGACCGCATGTGGGAGTTCCTGGACCGCCTGCTGACCGTCGCCCTGCCCCGTATCCGCGACTTCCGCGGACTGTCGGATCAGCAGTTCGACGGTCACGGCAACTACACGTTCGGCCTCACGGAGCAGACCATGTTCTACGAGATCGACGTGGACAAGGTTGACCGTCCCCGTGGTATGGACATCACCGTCGTCACCACGGCAACGAACAACGATGAAGGCCGTGCCCTGCTTCGCGAGCTGGGCTTCCCCTTCAAGAAGCCGGGCCAGGAGCGCTAGTCTCCGTCAGCCCGCCGACAAGGCCGCCCTCCCCGAACCTCGGGGAGGGCGGCCTTTCGTCATTGTGGATGCGGCGCCGGTGCACACGCACCGGGTCATTGAATGAGATCAGCGACCCGGGCAAACACCTCGGGGGACACCATGCCCGGATGCGTGGTCTGCATCCGGTGGACACGAAGGTCACCGCAGAACGGTCGCCACGTCCCTTCGTCCATGTGTTCCGGGTTGAGTTCGGCGCGGAACATGTCGATGGTTCCCGACCACGGGATCGTGCGGTGCTCCCGCATGATGCGGGCGTTGTGCCCGATCATGGTGGTGACGGAGGAGAGCACGGAATCGGGGAGCGTGCTGAACGCCCCGGGCGCGGCGCGTAGTGCGGTGACGACGGTGGCGGTGTCGAGCTCGCCGTAATCGTCCGGATCCTGCCCAGCCATCACGAGAACGCCGCGGAGCCGCTCCTGGTCGTCTGGGGCGGGTTTGCCGCGCCAGAGCTCGGCGGGGTAGGCGTCGAGGAGGACGAGGTGACGTACCCGGATACCGGTGTCGGCGAGCCGGACCGCACACGCCTGGGCCAGTACACCTCCCACTGACCAGCCGACGAGCTCGACGTCGGTGATGTCCTGTTCGGCGCAGAGCGCCAGGATGTCCGTCGCGGCACGTTCAGCGGCCGCAACGATGGATGCGACCATCGGGGGACCGTCGGGAACCAGGCCCGGGGACTGGACCGCGAACACGCCTCGGCCGCTGTCGAGGAAGGGGATGAGACGGGCGTAGGACCAGCCGATGCCGCCCGCAGGGTGGAAGCAGAATACGGGGACCCCGGCGCGGTGCGGGCGCAACGCCAGCAGAGGCCGGAACCCGGCTGACCCGGAGTCGTGATCGCCACGGGCGGTGAGGTGGGCGGACAGGGCGCGGATCGACGGGGCCGCGAACACATCGGACACGTTGAGGTCCAGACCGGTCCGCTCCCGGAGCACTTGGGCGAGTCGGACCGCGCTGAGTGAGGTTCCCCCCAGATCGAAGAAGTTGGCCCGGGCTCCGGGCCGGATCCCCAGCACCTCCCGGAAGGCGTCGAGCAGGGATTCCTCCAGCGGGCCGACGGCGGGATCGTCGTCGGCGTCTGAGTCCACGGCAGGGGGATCGGGGAGCGCCCGGATATCGAGTTTCCCGTTGGTGGTCATCGGGAGAACATCCACGGTGACCACGGCGGACGGGATCATGTAGGCGGGAAGCCGACTGCGGGCGTGCTCCAGGACGGAGTCGGTGTCCGGTGGTGCGGAGTGGTCGCGGGGAACGATCCACGCGATGAGCGCATCCTCCCCGGAGCCGGGGAGCGGCCGCACCAGAACCGCGCTCGCGGCGATGTCGGGGTGTGCCGAGAGAACCTCTTCGATCTCGCCCGGTTCGAGTCGTTGCCCACGGAGTTTCACCTGGTTGTCGGCGCGCCCGAGGTAGAGTAGCTCGCCGTCGTCACGCCACTGCGCGATGTCCCCGGAATCGTACATCCGTTCGCCGGGATGGAACGGGTCTTCGGTGAAACGTTCGGCGCTCAGATCCGGGCGACCGACGTACCCGGTGGCGACCTGGACCCCGGCGAGGAAGAGCCTGCCGGGGGCGCCGATGGGGAGTAACCTGCCGATCGGGTCGAGGACATGGGTTCGGGTGTTCCACACCGGGGCACCGATCGGGATGGTCGTTTCACCGGGGCGCACCGTGTGCGCCGTGACATCGATGGAGGCTTCGGTCGGTCCGTAGAGATTGTGCACCTCGACCCCGAGGCGCTCGCGGCAGGTCGATGCGGTACGAGCGGGCAGCGCCTCGCCGGAGGTGATGACGGCCCGGAGTGCTGGGAGGTCGATGCTCCCGGTGTGCCACCGGAGGAACGCGTCGAGAGCTGAGGGGACGAAGTGACAGATCGTGGTTCCCGTCTCCCGGAGGACCGGAAGCAGCTCACCGGGATCGCGGTGGGCATCCGGTGCGGGCACCACGAGTCTCGGGCCGTGGGTGAGCGGAAGGAGGAATTCCCACCCGGATACGTCGAAGGAGGCCGGGGTCTTCTGGATCAGGGTGTCGTTCTCCCCGATGCCGTAGTAATCCGCCATCCACGCGAGGCGGTTGAGGATTCCCTCCTGCGGCACGGCGACGCCTTTGGGGGTTCCGGTGGAGCCCGAGGTGAACAGAATGTAGGCGGTGTCCCGGGCTGTTGCGTGCGGGGCCGGGGCGGGGTCCCACTGGGGTGGTGCGGCAGGTGCGGGGCGCAGCACCGTTTCATCGAGTTCGATGATCGGGCTCAGTTCCGGTGTCGGTGTTCCGGTCGTGCGCCCGGTGATGAGAAGGTGTGGGTCTGCGGTGGCGAGCATGTCCCGGCGTCGTTGTTCGGGAAGTGCGGGATCGAGGGGCAGCCACGCGGCCCCAGTGAGTGCGGTCGCGGCAATTGCGGTGCATAGTGCGGGCGAACGGGTGAGCTGCAGCGCGATGGTTGTTCCTGGTGCGGCGCCGTGCTCGTGGAGGACCGCGGCCAGGCCGTCGACGTCGGCCCAGAATTCCTCCCGGGTGATCCACTGCCCGTTCCACCACAGGGCCGGTTCGGTGGGCCTGGTGGTCAGGTCGGCGGTGCGCCGTGCGTGGATCAGTGCGTGGAGGGTGGGGTCGTCACCGTCGGGGAGCGTGATCGGGTGTGTTGTTCCGTTGAATTTCTCCAGTAGGATTCGGCGTTCGTCGGCGTCGATGAGGTCCAGATCACCGAGGCTGAAGGCGTCATCATCGGCGGTGATGTCGGCGGGATCGACGTGGGCCAATTGGTTGACCAGGAGCGCGAGCCGCCGGGTGTGTGCGTCGAGCTGCTGTTGTTGTGCCGGAGTGCCGTGGGCGAGGGAGTGCAGGGTCATGCTGCCGTCGTCCTCGGACTGGAAGATCAGCTCGACATCGGCGACCGGGCCGACGGAGAGAGTGGTCAACTCGCCGCGCACCCCGTTGAACCGGAATGTCGGGGTGAAGGGGCGCAGGTTGATGGTCGGCCCGGTCATCCGGTGTGCGGGGTCGCTGATGCGCAGTAGTCTGCGGAGTTCCTCGCCGCGCAGCGTCCCGTGTGACCGGAGTTCCGCGAGCGCCGCGCCAGTCGCGGTGACGGTGTCCACGAACCGCGCGCGCAGGTCCGCGGTGTCGAGGCGGAGCGGGAGCAGATTGACGGCGGGGACGAAGTCGATGCTGCGGCTGCCCATCGGACGGTTCATCAGGGGGATACCGAGGGTGATGTCTGCGGATCCGGTGACGGCCGCCGTGTAGTGCGCGGTGACGGCGGCGAGGGCGTCCAGCTCGGTCACGCGCATCGTGCGGGTGAGGGCGCGGAGCGCGACGCGGGCGTCATGGTCGATGGTGGCGTGGGAACGCAGTGGGCGTACCGGTCCCCGACCGTCCGCGGGGAGAATCGTGGGCGGATTCTCGGCGGCTACCCGCGCCGGATCCCGCCAGAAGGCGAGGTCATCGTCACCGGGGCCCGGGTGCGTGGTGGCCCAGTGGTCGCTGAACGGCGTTTGCGGGGCGTCGCCGCCCGTGGCGCGTGCCGTGTAGCAGGCCGCGATCCAGCGGATGAGCGCGCCGATGGCGTATCCGTCGGCGAGGATGTGGTGGAAGCGGGCCAACCACAACGGGCGGCCGTTCGCTCGCTGCATCAGGTGATGTCCGGTGAGTTCGGTGCCGGAGATCTCGTCCCTGCGGGTCATGGCGGGTACGGCGATGGTACGGCTGGCCCACTCGTCGATGTCCGCGTCAGCGTCGAGAGTGCCGGTGATGATGCTTATTGACGCAGGTTCCCACTGCGGGTCGGTTTCGGCGCGCAGTGTTCCTGAGGTGGTGCGGAGGAACCGGCAGCGGAACGGTTCGAGTGTGGAGAGGCAATCGCGGATGGTGTCTGCCAGAAGTTCGAGGTCGATCTCCGCGTCAAACTCGATGAGTTCGGCACACTGGAACGCCGTCCCGCCGGGGTCGGCGGCCTGGGCGAACCAGATGGCGGCTTGTCCCGGCCCCATGTCATGGATGGTGGTGCTGGTGGTCATGGGTGATGCTCCTCGGCGGGGATGGCGGCGTGGAAGGCGTGTTCGCGGCCTGTCTCAGGTGAGTGCGGTGATCCATTCGTCGAGGGTCTGCAGGGACATGATCTCGTGGAAGTCGACCGTGGCGCCGTCGGCGCGCCAGGTCTCGACGAGGGTCACGGCGCGCAGTGAATCGAGTCCCTGTTCCACGAGTGGTGCGTGCGGATCGAGGGTGTCCGGGGTGATTCCGAGAATGTCGGCGGTGTCTTCGATGATGCGGGTTCCGGTGAGTGCGGGGGTGTCGCTCATGGATTAATCATCCTTGCTGGTGTCGGTGGTGAGGGTGGCGGCGAGGCGGCGGCGGAGTGCCTTCCGACTGATCTTTCCCACGCCTGTCAGTGGGAAGGAGGATTCGAACTCGAAGCGGTCCGGCAGTTTGTAGGCGGCGAGCCCACGGCGGGTGAGAAATTCCCGGATCTCCGTGGCGGTGGGTGGCGTGTCGCTGATGATCCAGGCGCAGGACCGTTCCCCGAGGTAGTCGTCGGGGATTGCGACGAGGGCGGCATCGATGATGTCGGGGTGCGCGATGAGATGGTTCTCCACCTCCTCCGCGGAGATTTTCTCGCCACCCCGGTTGATGTGGTCCTTGTCGCGGCCCTCGACGATGAGATGCCCGGTGGGGAGTCGGCGGACGATGTCACCGGTGCGGTAGAAGCCGTCGTCGGTGAACGCGCCGGGATCGGCACCGTTGAAGTAGCTGCGGATCGTGTACGGGCCACGGGTGAGCAGATGGCCGGATTCGCCCTCGGGGACCGGGTGTCCCTCGTCGTCGAGAATGAGGATCTCATCGGCCGGGGAGATGGGCCGACCCTGGGTTCCCGTGACCACGTCCTCGGGATCGTCGGCGCGGGTGTAGTTAACCAGCCCTTCCGCCATCCCGAACACCTGCTGGAGCCGACACCCGAGGACCGGGGTGACCTTCCGGGCCGCTTCGGCGGGGAACTTCGCCCCCCCGACTTGCAGTACCTCCAGTGTGTCGAGGTGGGCGTCAATCCTCGGGCGCAGAGCCAGCCAGGTCATCGCCAGAGGCGGAACCGCTGCGGTCATGGTGACCTTCTCGGCGTCGATGAGGTGGAACACCGAGGTTGGTGTCGGGTCCTCGGTGAGGATCACGGTGCCCCCGGCCCACAGCACACCGAGCACACCGGGAGAACTCATGGTGAAGTTGTGCGAGACCGGAAGGACGACGAGCATCCGGGTAGCGGTACTGAGCTGACAGATCCGGGCGGACTCCCGCACCGAATAGAGATAGTCGGCGTGGGTGCGGGGGATCAGTTTCGGGATGCCGGTGCTTCCCCCGGAGACCTGGAGGAACGCCAGTTCCTCCGGCGCCACCGGTGCGGGGGCCGGAAGATCGGCCACCGGATCACCGCCGAGGGAGGCAAACTCCGCAGGGTCGGGCCCGGCGATGATCACCTGCACCGGGTTCGGCAGCGCCGGTAGCACCTCGCGGGCCAGGTCCCGGTAGTCGAAGCCGTTGTGGCTGCCGGGTGCGATCCAAGCCGCGGCGTTCGTGCTGGCCAGGAAATGTCTGAGTTCGGCGGCGCGATGAGCGGGAAGGGCGAAGACGGGACGCGCTCCGAGGTGGAAGAGCGCGAAGATGGTGGGCAGGAACTCCGTGGTGTTGGGAAGCTGAACGACGACGAAGTCTCCCCGGGTGATGCCGAGAGCCCGGAGTCTGCGGGCGGTGGCGTCGGCGGCGGTGCTCAGCTCACGGTAACTCAGCCGGTGGTCGATGCCGTGCAGATCATGCCCGACGACGGCCTCGTTGTCACCGAAGCGTGCGGCCGCCTCCCGCAGGAAGGTGGCGAAAGTGTCGTCGTTCCAGTACCCGGCGGCGCGCCAGGCGGCGACGTCCGCAGCGGGATAGAGCGCGGTGCTGTCAGTGTGTTCGGACATGTCGTGCCTTCGGTTCAGGGGTGGAGTGGATTCCGAGTGCCGCGCGGAGCGGGCCGAACTTCGTCCTCGTCTCCCGGACCTCGGTGTCCGGGACGGAGGTAGCGACGATGCCGCCGCCTGCGTGGGCGCGGATCTGGTGGGCGCGGGAATCGACGACGCAGCTACGGATCGTGACGCGCCATTCCCCGTCGCCGTGTTCATCGGCCCAACCGACCGTCCCGGCGTAGAACCCACGTTCCGGCTCGTAGGTCCGGAGGAGTTCGAGGGCACTGCTGGTTGGGTGTCCGGCGACAGCCGGCGTCGGATGAAGCGCCAGGGCGAGTTCCAGCACCGAGACCCGGTCGTCGCCGAGCGTGCCGGTGATCGGGGTGCCCAGGTGCCAGGTGTGGGAGGTGCGGGTCAGCGTGGGGCGGCGGGGAATGTGGAGCTCGGTGCAGTAGGGGCGCAGGACGCGGTCGATCTCCGAGGTCACGTAGGCGTGCTCATCAAGATCCTTCGGGGAGAGCAGCAGCTCGGTCGCCCGGGCTTCGTCCTGCACCGGGTCCGTGGAACGCGGTGCGGTTCCCGCCAGCGGATGCGATTCGATGCGATTCCCGCGCTTCCGGATCAGCAGTTCCGGGCTGGAACCGACGATGGTTTCGCCGAGGTGGGAACGTCCTGCGACACTGATATCCACGAGATACCCGGTTCCGGTTCCGGACCCGTCGATGAACCGTGAGAGCAGAACCTCCGGGTTGACGTCCCGGTCGAAGTGGTAGGTCTCCCGTCGGGCCAGGACGATCTTGGCGACCTGTCCCCGCTCGATCGCCGCCACCGCAGACGCCACGCGCTCGGCGTGTTGCTCGGTGCTCGGGTGCTCGTCGATACTCGTCGGCGCGGGGACGCAGCCGTCGGGAAGCTCCGGGGTGCCCAGATGATGCCGGTAGTGGTCCGGGGTGAAGAGCGCCGGAGTCTCCGTCGTATAGAAGGGGAGTGCCCCGACAATGAGCGGAACGGCGCCGGTCTGCAATGCCTTGACCGCATCCATCGGAGTGGGCCAGAACCGTGCTATTCCGGTCGCCGTCAGGGTCGATTCACCATCGGAGAAAATAAACTCGCGCACGGTCACTCCCCTTTACCCGGTGTGGTGAACTGCTCAAGAACATCGCCCGTCCGGAGTGCGACACCGGCACGTCTGCCAACCCACTGCACCGCAGAACGGTGCTCATCCGCGGAGAAATCGGCGACGGCATCGGCGACGAGGAAAGGCTGAATGTCGTTCATGAATGCGTCTGCCGCACTCACCTGGCACCCCATGTGCGCGTACACCCCGGTAACCACCAACTGGTTCCGCCGGGCGAAGGAGAGTGCCTGCCGTAGATCCGTCCGCTCGAAAGCGGAGTAACGCCATTTGGTGATGAGATGGTGGTGTGCTCGCGGAGCCAGCTCAGGAATCACCGCAGCCTCTTCCGCGTCCGAGATACCGGTGCCCCAGAAATCGGTGAGCAGGCCGCGCCGGGCGGGTGCCTGGGCGGGCGGCTGCACCGAGTAGAACACCGGTGCCCCAGCCGCGTCGAAGGCGTCGATGAGCGCCCTGATGTTCGGGATCATCGTCGAGGCGGGTTCCCGGGAACGGTCGTAGGCTGCGAGGAAATAGGCCTGCATGTCATGAACAAGTAGGGCGGCGTGCCCGGGATCGACACTCCAGTCGACAACGGGTTCAGGAACCGGAGCATCGGGGGGACAGGCCGCCGAGAGAGGATAGGGCGCGATGAGGGGAATAGCCATACGGGGGAGATTCTGCTTTCCGCGAGTGGGGGAGAGGGGCTCGGATCAGGCGTCGAGGGTGGCGCCACCGTCGATACGCAGGTCGTGCATCGTGATGTGTCGGGCGGCCGGAGAAATGAGGAAGGCGCAGGCTCCGGCGATGTCGGAGGGATCGGCGAGCCGCTGCAGTGGGATCCCCAGACGGTACTGCTCCGGAGTTCCCGCTATCACCTGCGCGCTCTGATCACTGCCTTCAGGCCACATACCGCGCAGCATGGGCGTGTCGGTGGAACCGGGGGAGATGACATTGCACCGGACCCCGTGCGGGGCGCACTCCAGGCCGAGAGTGCGGACCCAGGAGGTTGTGGCCGCTTTGGACGCGCCGTAGGCGGCCATCCCGGCTCGGGGTACGGCTGCCGCGTTCGAGGAGACGACCACGAGGGAACCGCCGCGACGTTCGACGAAGCGGCGCGCGACCGGAGCGCAGACCGCGACCGTGCCGAGAAGGTTGACCTCCAGAGAGAACCGCAGGGCAGCGGGGTCGGGGTTCAGGGCGGAATCCGGTCGCAGGACGCCGGGAGTGTGGACGAGGGCATCGAGTGGATCGCTGTCATCGAGGTCGGCGATCGCAGCGGCGATGGAGTCCGAGTCGGTCACGTCGTACTCCGGAAGGTCCCAGGCGCTCACCCGGTGTCCGAGGTTCCGCAGGTGCTCAACCACCGCGGAACCGACACCACCCCGTGCACCTGTGACCAGGACGTGGAGAAGGGTGGATGATGACTGTGACGGGCATTCGATCCCTGGCATGACGGAGCGGGGCGCCTTTCGCGAAGAGGGGTGGTGCAGTAGTGCCGAGGGGTCCGGGGCGGACCCGGGAAAACACCGTTAATTAGGTTAGGCACCACACAATTAACAGGCTTCGTGCCGGTGTTGTCAACAGCGGGGGCCCGGCTGGACGGCTTCGCTTGTGGAGCCATCCCGTGTGTCGGGTGGACACCCCGCCGTCGTGCCCGAAGTTTGGGCTCCGTTACTATTGCCGACGTTCAGCTTCTCCTCATCTACTACTTCTTTGAAAAAGGGGTTCGACCCAGGTATGCGCGTTATTTTCACCGGTTTTGCCACCTTCGGCTATCGTTCCATCACGGCCCTCGCGGACAGTGGGCACGAGATAGTGCTCGTCTGCACCCAGCCGCCGATCGATGACCCCTACTATGCGGGAATGGACGAGGATGTCGCCGCCTTCGCCAGGGAACGTGGGATTCCCGTTATCGAGACGAAACGCCTGGACGGGGCGGCAGCCGACGCCATCCGGGCGGCGGAGGCGGATTTGATGGTGGTGACGAACTGGACGTCGGTGATCGCCGAAGACGTGTACGATGCGCCGCGCCTGGGAACCCTCAATATTCATGATTCGCTGCTGCCCAAGTACGCGGGATTCGGGGCCCCGAACTGGGCGCTGATCAATGACGAGTCCGAGGTTGGCGTCACCGGGCACCTCATGGCGGAAGGGTTCGACACCGGCCCCATCGTCGCCCAGCGCGCCACCCGGGTCACGGATTCTGACGATGCACTGACGTTGACCAACCGGTGCCTCGACCTGGTGGGCCCGGTCCTGCAGGATTCCCTCGATTTCCTCGACGCCGGTAAGACACCGACTCCGCAGGACCCGGAGCAGTGGACCTACTTCCACCGCCGTCGCCCCGCCGACTGTGGGATCGATTTTTCCCTCGGTGCTCGCGCGGTGTTCAACCTGGTCCGGGCGAGCTGCGACCCCTTCTTCAACGCCTGGGCCTACCTGGGGGAGCAGCTCATCTACCTCACCGACGTCGAGATTAGCCCGATGCGCTTCGGTGGAACGCCGGGCCGTGTCGTGACTGACGGTGAGCATATCGTCGTCGTCGCCGGTCCCGCAGCCCACACCGGGCGTGAATACGGTGTGCAGATCAACCGCATCAGGTTGGCGGATGGAACCGACATCGACAATCCCGGGAGGATCATTCGGCCGGGGATGTATCTGCGGTTGACCCCCGGGAGGTAGTGGATACTACCAGTGACATAATTCTAGAACTCTGGAAATATGTCACTTCGCCATGCTTCCCGCCCCCTCACCACAGTCATCCTGTCCGGCGTCCTCGGCCTGGCGGCCTGTGCCCCCCGACACCACCAGAAGACGGGGGAGACACCGCACGGCACATCACCACCGCATGCCGCCACGGTGACACCGACCTGACTGAATCCTCCGGCTGGGTAGCACACCTCGCCGCCCACCCAGACGACTCCGCAGTCTTCATAATCCCCGACGCCACCGCCCCCGACGGTCCGGACACCGTACGGAAGAACGCTGATACCCCACTCGACATCGCATCCGCAGCGAAAGCCATCCACCTGCTCGCCTACGCCGACGCCATCACCGACGGCACCATCGACCCCGACACCCCGGTTCCCGTCTCCGAATGGGAGTCCTTCTACCTGCCACTCGATGGTGGGGCGCACGCAGCGGCACTGGCCCGACTCGGTATCGACAGGAGGGAACCGTCCCCCGGGGTTGCCGTTGCAGCCGACCCGGACACCACCGTCACCCTCGACTATCTCGTCAGCACGATGATCATCGAATCCGACAACGCTGCAGCGGACTGGCTGGCCGACACACTGGGGGAACCCGCCCTCACCGCAGCCGCCACCAGAGCAGGATGGGACAACCCCCACATCCCCAACTACCTCGGATCACTGCTCGCTGTCCTCGATCCCGACAGTGCAGGAAACCCGGACGCTGCCTCCCGCAGATACCGCGAAGACCCCGAATGGGCCGCCACCATCCTCCACCGCGCATCCGGCGGATGTTCCGAGCAGCGGGACATCCTCCGCGGAACAGCGACCGCCACCGCAGGCGACCTCGCCGCCGTCTACACCCGACTCGCCACCGGCGAGCTCGGCCCGGCTGGGGACATCGCACGACGTCACCTCGAACACACCCCCGCACCCGGCTACACCGCGATCGGACACAAGGGCGGCAGTTTGCCCGGCGTCCTCGCCGACGCCATGGAGATCCGCCGCGAGGACGGAACCCCGGCGGTCGCGGTCCTGATCTCCACCGCGATCCCGGAAGCCGACTACACGGACACACTCGCCGCCTTCGCCTGGCAGGACCTAATACTCCAGGCAGTTGACTCCCACGACATACGTGAACAGCTAACCTGTGGAGAATGACTGAAGCACAGGAACTCGCGGACCTCCGGAAACGCGTCACCGACCTTGAGTCCCGCGTACGGAAACTCGAGCATTCCGAGGTGCCGGGGCAGTCCCAGAACCACGCAGACGAATCCGAGGCCGGTGCAATCACCGGAACGATCCACTACAGCGGCGAACTCACCGCACCACGTCAGCTCCGCTGGACGATCACCCTCGACGCAGACACCGTGCGTTCCGTGCCGAGCGACGGGATCACGGAGGTTTTGGCCGCAGTGTCCAGTCCGGTACGGCTGATCATCCTCCGGGAACTCCTCGTCGAACCAGCTAGTGCCAGGCAACTACAGGAACTCCTCGGCTACAGCTCACCCGGGCCGCTCTACCATCACCTCAAGCCCCTTCAGTCCGCCGGAATCGTGGCACGTGACGGGGACGGAAAATACCAGATACCCGGCCCCGGAGTCGTGCCGTTGCTGATCCTGCTGGCGGCCGCCGGTGACGTCGCCGGAGAACTCGACACCGGGATGGGGAAGCGGCGGTGACTGGGATGACGCACGTCCGAACGAGGTTGATGGTGCTTCCGCATGCTGGATTTCTTTTGCTGTTACTCCGCTGGTCATCTTCACTGAATCGGTAAATACGCAGTTCAGCCAGCTTGTTTTTGGCTGGAGGGGTGCGTTCAATGGCTCAGTGTGAAACTCAAAGATCTCTTCTCGCTGTTCTCCCGTGACCGTGCCTCCCAGGTCCGTCCCGCTCGCCGGGGCGCCGCGGTGGCCGCAACCCTCACCGCCGGGGCGCTCGCTCTCGCGTCGTGTTCATCCACCGGCGGAGCCCCGGAATCTTCCGGTGGCGCCGCCGGTGGTGGGACCGTCGACACGCCCCGCGCGGTTGTCGCGATGGTGAGCCACGGGGCTCCCGGTGACACATTCTGGGATCTCGTGCGCAAGGGCGCGGAGGATGCCGCGAAGAAGGACAACATCGAGCTGCGTTACTCCTCCGATCCGCAGGCGCCGAACCAGGCGAACCTCGTGCAGTCCGCGATCGACGCCGACGTCGACGGTATCGCCGTGACACTCCCCAACGCCGAGGCCATCGGACCGGCCGCGAAGAAGGCCGTGGATGCGGGGATCCCCGTCGTCGGGCTCAACGCCGGAATGAACGACTACTCCGACTACGGCCTGTCCGCCTTCTTTGGTCAGGATGAGTCCATCGCCGGTGAGCTTGCCGGAGAGCGGCTCGCCACCGAGGGGGCGAAGAAGGTTCTCTGTGTCATCCACGAACAGGGCAACTCCTCCCAGGAAGCCCGCTGCGGCGGAATCAAGAAGGGCCTCGGGACCTCCGGGGACATGGAGATTCTCTACGTCAACGGGATGGACATGACCTCCGTCGCCTCCACCGTGCAAGCGAAGCTCGCCCAGGATCCCTCCATCGATTGGATCATGGGGCTTGTGGCCCCAGTTGCGATCACGAGTGTCGACGCCGCGAAGGACGCGGGCAGTGACGCAAAGATCGCCACGTTCGACACCAACGCCGAACTGGTCAAGGCCATCAAGGACGGCACCATCGCGTGGGCCATCGACCAGCAGCCCTACGTGCAGGGATACCTGGCTGTGGACGCCATCTGGCTCGCGATCCGGAACGGATCGACCCTCGGAGGCGGCAAGCCGGTCCTCACCGGCCCCTCCTTTGTTGATTCGACGAACGTCGATGCCATTGCTGACGCCGCAACGGAAGGTCTTCGATGAGTGGTGGGGACACGTCCAGCGGTGACACGGACGTGACCGAGGGGCTTACCCCGTTTTCTAACGGGGTGGTCGACGACCGGCTGCGCGAGCGCACCGTCTTCGATCGGCTCATTCGTCGTCCGGAACTGGCGAGCCTCGTCGGCGCCGTCATCATCTTCACGCTCTTCATGGTCGTGGCGCCGCCGTTCCGTACACCTGATGCATTCGCCACCGTTCTCTACGCCTCTTCGACGATGGGGATCATGGCGCTGGCCGTCGGCATGCTCATGATCGGAGACGAGTTCGACCTCTCCTCGGGTGTTGCGGTGACGTCGGCGGCACTCGCCTCGGCGATGCTCAACTATCACCTACACCTGAACTCCTGGGTCGGAGCGTTCCTGTCCCTCGGGATCGCTCTGGCGGTGGGCGCACTCAACGGCTTCCTGGTCACCCGCACCGGGATACCCTCCTTCCTGATCACGCTCTCGGTGTTTCTCATGCTGCAGGGGCTCAACCTCGCGCTGACGAAGCTCATCGCCGGACAGGTGGCCACGCACTCCATCGGGGACATGGACGGGTTCGCCTCCGCCAAGGGACTCTTCGCGAGTTCCGTCAGCATCGGCGGGGTGAATGTGAAGGTGACCGTGTTCTGGTGGCTGCTGTTTGTCGCGATCGCGAGCTACATCCTGTACAAGACCCGCTTCGGGAACTGGGTCTTCGCCGTGGGCGGCGACAAAGCCGCGGCTGAGGCGGTCGGCGTACCCGTACGCAGGGTCAAGATCGTGCTGTTCATGTTCGTCGGCTTCGCTGCCTGGTTCGTCGGTATGCACAATCTCTTCGCCTTCGATTCGATCCAGGCGGGCCAGGGCGTCGGCAACGAGTTCCTCTACATCATCGCCGCCGTCATCGGAGGCTGCGCGCTCACCGGGGGTAAGGGAACCGCCGTGGGAACCGCCATCGGCGCCCTCATCTTCGGCATGACAAACCAGGGCATCGTCTACGCGGGATGGAACCCCGACTGGTTCAAGTTCTTCCTCGGCGCGATGCTCCTGTTTGCGGTCATTGCCAACAGAACGACAGCCAACTACACGGAGAGCAGGTAGGAACAGGCAGATGAACACCACCAGCACCCTGCCCGAATCCCGGGATACGGGTACCGCCATCGTCGAACTACGCGACGTCGCCAAGTCATATGGTGCCTTCAACGCACTCTCCGGAGTCAATCTCACCGTCCGGGAAGGCGAGGTCACCTGCATCCTCGGGGATAATGGAGCGGGTAAATCCACACTCATCAAGATCCTCTCGGGACTTCACTCCGCGACCTCGGGTGACGTGCTCATCGACGGTGAGGTCGCCCACTTCCGTGGACCGAAGGACGCCCTCAACGCCGGTATCGCCACCGTGTACCAGGACCTCGCTGTCGTCGGAACCATGCCCGTCTGGCGAAACTTCTTCCTCGGTCAGGAACTGACCACCGGTCCGTTCGGACACCTCCGGGCCGCGGAGATGCGCAGGATCACCCGTGATCAGCTCCTGGCGATGGGAATCGATCTTCCTGATGTCGATGTCCAGGTGAACCGACTCTCCGGAGGACAACGCCAGGTCGTCGCCATCGCGCGGGCCATCTACTTCGGGGCCCGCGTCGTCATCCTCGATGAACCCACCGCAGCACTGGGTGTCAAACAATCCGGTATGGTGCTCAAATTCGTGGCTGATGCCCGCGATCGGGGAATCGCCGTCATCCTCATCACCCACAACCCGCACCACGCCTATCTCGTCGGAGATGAGTTCATCGTCCTCGGACTCGGCCGACAGATCCTCGCTGTGAATCGGGAGAACACTAGTATCGATGAACTTGCCCTCCAGATGGCCGGCGGCGGCGAACTTGATGCTCTGGAGCATGAGCTCAAGAGAAACTGAACCACCCCCGTTTCCCCGCAGGACGTGAACGGACAATGACGATCCGGTGAGCACCCGGCGGGATAGTGTTCCTGCCTCTGGCGGGTGCCCTAGACTGTCGGCCATGTCGTACCGTCGCCACGTTGTCGCCACCGTATCCTCCCTCGCGTTCGCAACCCTCTGCGCACAGTCGGTACAGGCGATCGAACTGCCTCCCGTGCCAGGGAAACTTCCGGGCCAGGAGATCGCCGTCCATCACGATGGCGCACCGGTGCCCGTCCCTTTCGGGCCGCAGGACTACGTGGGCTACATCTCCGACATCAGTTCGCATCCCTACGGCATCTATCTCGATGTGATCGGCTCATTCGGGGAAATCCGGGAGAACCCGGATGTGATGAGTTCCAACCTGGAGCAGGTTATCGCGGTAAACAATGCCGCTAGGAACGACCCGGCCCGGATCCTCCGTGCACAGGTGGACGCGAGGGCGGACCGGGACGGCGTGCTTGATCCCGTGGCTGACGCCCTGGGGCCTGTCCTGGCGCAGCATTTCCGGGCTGCACTCGCAGAGAACCGGCTCCCCAAAACCCGGATGCTGCTCGGTGGTGGATGGTTCGCGCGTGCCGGTGGCCCAGCCAGCTCTACGTTCGTGGAGAAGGAAATTTTCGACAATCCGCGTCCCTTCGTCGTAGCGCCCGACCGCATCACCAAATTCGTCGCGGCGGACCGGGATTTCTACACCACCTCGAAATCCTTCCCCTCCGGGCACACGAACCAGGCCACGTGGACAACCACGCTGCTGGCTGTGATGCTCCCGGAGTTCGGTCCACAGATACTCGCCCGTGGGTCTGAGGCGGGGGAGCACCGCCTGGTGATGGGCGTGCATTATCCGCTTGACGTCATCGGCGGCAGGATGACCGGTACCGCCGCTGCAGCGGATCGGTGGAATGATCCGAAAATGCGGGCCAACCTCATCGCTGCCGCCGCTGAGATCCGGGCGGAGTTGGAATGGCGGTGCGGAGCCTCCCTCTCCGAATGTGCGTCGGTGGGGCCCGCATACTCCGCTGATCCGGTGGGGGACTACACCCGGCGGATGAATTACGGGTTCACTCCGATGGGAGATACGGCAGCACCGATGATCGTGCCGCAGGCAGCTCCTGATCTGCTTCTCGGGGCATTTCCAGAGTTGTCTTATGCGCAACGTGCGGAAATCCTCCGTAAGACAGCCGGACCTGCCGGGATGCCCCTTGATGTGACGGGTTCTCAGGGCTCTTGGCAGCGGTTGAATCTGGCTGCGGCGTTGGCGGCTGATGTCACCGTGACCCCGGAAGGGGGCGTCATCCTGGGTGGGAACTGAGCGTTGTTCTCCCCTTGTAAACGGAATTCGTTAGGTGTCGGGACCAACAGCTTGCTTACTGCCGTTCAACTGCGGTAATGTGATCTGTTGGACTTGCGTTCGCTCGTGATCATGCTGCCCCGTGCATCAGGATGCGGGTGTCGTGCAGGTCCCTTGTGACAATACCGTCACGAAAACGTACAGACGTTCCACTCCTACTTTGTTGTAGGCCCCCCGCCCGATGGCGTCCATCGGTTACTGCTGGCAGCGAGCTGCACCACTACTAAGTGGATTGTGGCGACAAGTGGCCAGGGAGAAGATGATAACGCCGGGTGGTCATTAGCGTGATCAGGGGAACCGCAACGAGAAAGGCTACTGGTCTGCCATGACCATGACTGATCCTATCGCCGACATGTTGTCGCGCGTGCGTAACGCGAATAACGCGTTCCACGACACCGTGTCGATGCCCTCCTCGACTCTCAAGGCGAACATTGCTGAGATTCTGAAGCAGGAAGGCTACATCGCCGACTACAGCGTCGAAGATGCGAAGGTGGGCAAGACCCTTTCGCTGACGCTGAAGTACGGTCCGTCCCGCGAACGCTCCATTGCGGGTGTTCGCCGCGTGTCCAAGCCGGGCCTGCGCGTTTACGCCAAGTCCACCAACCTGCCGAAGGTTCTCGGAGGCCTGGGCGTGGCCATCATCTCCACGTCCCAGGGTCTGCTGACCGATCGTCAGGCTACCGAGAAGGGTGTAGGCGGAGAAGTTCTCGCCTACGTCTGGTAAGGGAGGATTGAGCAACAATGTCGCGTATCGGTAAAAACCCGATCGTCGTCCCGAACGGCGTCACCATCACCATCGACGGCCAGAATGTCGAGGTCAAGGGTCCCAAGGGAACCCTGGCCCAGGCGATCCCGGCTCCGATTACCGTCGTCCAGGAGGAAAACGAGATCGTCGTTTCCCGCCCGGACGATCACCGCAAGAGCCGCGCCCTGCACGGCCTGTCCCGATCACTCGTCAACAACATGGTTGTCGGTGTCACCGAGGGCTACACCATCAAGATGGAAATCTTCGGTGTCGGTTACCGCGTTCAGGCCAAGGGCAGCAACCTCGAGTTCGCTCTCGGCTACAGCCACCCGATCCTGATCGAAGCTCCGGAGGGTATCACCTTCGCCGTCGACGGCAACACGAAGTTCTCCATCACGGGTATTGACAAGCAGAAGGTCGGCCAGATCGCCGCGAACATCCGCCGCCTGCGCAAGGATGACCCCTACAAGGGTAAGGGCATCCGTTACGCCGGTGAGCAGATCCGCCGCAAGGTCGGAAAGACGGGTAAGTAATGAGCAACACTGCACAGAACAAGCGCCTCCCCATCGGTCGGGATATCTCCACCCGCCGTCGTGTCGCTCGCACGCGCCGCCATGCGCGCCTGCGCAAGCACATGCGTGGAACAGCGGAGACCCCTCGTCTCGTGGTGCACCGCACCTCGCGTCACATGCACGTCCAGATCATCGACGACTTGGCTGGCCACACCCTGGCTGCCGCGTCCACGATGGAACCGGAGATCCGTGGCATCGAAGGCGACAAGAAGGCCCGCGCCGCCAAGGTCGGAACCCTCATCGCCGAGCGTGCGAAGGAAGCCGGCATTGAGTCGGTCAAATTCGACCGCGCCGGCTACAAGTACCACGGACGTGTCGCCTCTCTGGCTGACGCCGCCCGCGAAGGTGGTCTGAAGTTCTGATGACCGCTTTCACCAAGATCAACAACGGAAGGATCGCGTAATGCCGGGACGTGAACGGCGTGACGGCGGACGCTCCGCCGATAGCACCACCAACAGCAAAGACAACAACAACCGCAACGAGCGCCGTGGCGGAGGACGCCGCGATGATCGTCGCAATCAGCAGCAGGACGAGCGTAACCAGTACATCGAGCGCGTCGTCACCATCAATCGCGTGTCCAAGGTCGTCAAGGGTGGTCGTCGCTTCAGCTTCACCGCTCTCGTGATCGTGGGCGACGGCCAGGGCATGGTCGGCGTCGGTTACGGCAAGGCCAAGGAAGTTCCCGCGGCCATCCAGAAGGGTACAGAGGAAGCTCGCAAGAACTTCTTCCGTGTCCCTATGGTCGCCGGAACCATCACGCACCCGGTCCAGGGTGAAGCGGCAGCGGGCATCGTCATGATGCGCCCGGCTGCTCCGGGTACCGGAGTCATCGCCGGTGGCGCTGCCCGCCCGGTGCTCGAGTGTGCTGGTATCCAGGACATTCTCTGCAAGTCCCTGGGCTCCGACAACGCCATCAACGTTGTGCACGCTACCGTCGCCGGTCTGAAGCAGCTCGTTCGTCCCGAAGAGGTCGCCGCCCGCCGTGGCAAGACTCTCGAAGAGGTCGCCCCGGCTCGGATGCTACGCGCTCGCGCAGGCAAGGAGGCTTAATCAATGGCCCTCAAGATCACCCAGCTCAAGGGCACAGTCGGTGCCAAGAAGAACCAGAAGGACTCGCTGCGTACTCTCGGTCTCAAGCGCATCCGCCACTCTGTGGTCCGGCCCGACACCCCTGAGGTGCGAGGACTGGTCAACGTGGTGCGCCACATGGTCGAGGTTGAAGAAGTGGCGGGGGAGTAGGTAGTTAAATGAGCGATCCCATCAAGCTTCACGATCTGCGTCCCGCCAAGGGCGCGAACAAAGCTAAGACCCGTGTCGGTCGAGGCGAGGCCTCCAAAGGTAAGACCGCTGGTCGCGGTACCAAAGGTACCAAGGCTCGCAAGCAGGTTTCGGCAGCATTCGAAGGCGGCCAGATGCCGCTGCACATGCGTCTGCCGAAGCTGAAGGGCTTCAAGAATCCGGCGAAGATCACCTTCCAGGTGGTCAACGTCTCCGATCTCGAGAAGGCATTCCCCGAGGGCGGCGACATCACCGTCGCTGACCTCGTGGCAGCCGGCCTCGTCCGCGCCAAGCAGCCCGTTAAAGTGCTCGGCAATGGCGAGATCAGTGTCAAGGTCAACGTCACCGCCACCAAGTTCTCGAACTCCGCGAAGGAGAAGATCGAGGCCGCAGGTGGTTCCGTGATGGCCGAAGGCAAGTAACAGAAACGCCTGAGACAGGTCGCAGGTTCCTCCCGGTTTCCGGAAATGGACAGGCACCTAAACGAAAGCCCCCGTACTCCCCGTAACAGAGGAGTACGGGGTTTTCGTTATCTGTGACGACCCCTTGCTGGGGGAAGAGCCTTCTCTCGGTTGCGGTTTCTCCTTGTACGGTGTTCCCGATGTCCCCGGCGGACAGTGTTACCTGTTGATTTTTGGAGACAGGGACACAGTGTTTTCAAAGCATGTGAGCCGAAAGAGACCGAGGGAAGGCCACTAGGTACGGCACTAGTAGTTGGCACCTGCTTAAGCTGGTACTGGCGTTAACTGATTCCTGGGTTCCTGTACAGCAACGATGCTGGAATATGGGCATGTCTTCATGTGTGTTTCAGCCCCAGTATGTGTGCCCTTTGCAAGGGGCTGGTAGGATTACGTAGTCGTACAACTTCTGTGCCACTGACCGACCCCGCCGCCAGCGGTTGTCGGGTCCGATGTGGTACATCGAAGAAGAATCTCAATTACCGTCACCTTCTCCATGAAACCGCGGACCCTCGTCGTAGGGTCGAAGCCCATCGGGGCTTTCTGCGGCGGGGGGAGCCAGCAGGAGGATATGTGTCCGCCATCGTCTCGGCATTCAAGGACGCTGATCTACGCAAGAAGATCTTGTTCACTATTGCGATGATCATCTTGTACCGTATCGGTGCCCAGATCCCGTCCCCGGGCGTCAATTACGGCGCGATCGCGGGTCGGTTGCGTGATCTCACCCAGGATCAGTCCAGCGTCTACTCGCTGATCAATCTGTTCTCGGGCGGTGCGTTGCTCCAGCTCAGTATTTTTGCGGTTGGCATCATGCCGTACATCACTGCGTCCATCATCACGCAGTTGCTCACCGTCGTCATTCCCCACTTCGAGGAGCTCAAGAAAGAGGGGCAGTCCGGACAAGCGAAGATGACGCAGTACACCCGTTATCTCACGGTCGCTCTGGCACTCCTGCAGTCTGCGGGGATTGTCGCTCTGGCTGATCGTGGGCAGTTGCTGGGGTCGGGATTTGAGGTGCTTATCCCGGAACGTAATATCTTCGACCTGGTTCTTCTGGTCTTCGTCATGACCTCGGGTGCTGTTCTGCTGATGTGGATCGGTGAACTGATGACGGAGCGTGGTATCGGAAACGGCATGTCCCTCCTGATCTTCGCCGGTATCGCCACCAGGCTGCCGACGGATGGCGCGGGGATTCTGGCGAGTTCCGGCGGTCTCGTCTTCACCATGGTTCTCATCGCGGTTCTCATCCTCGTCATCGGCGTCGTCTTCATTGAGCAGGGGCAGCGCCGTATCCCGGTTCAGTACGCGAAGCGCATGGTCGGCCGTCGCCAGTACGGAGGGACGTCGACCTATCTTCCGCTGAAGGTCAACCAGGGTGGTGTTATTCCGGTCATCTTCGCTTCGTCGATCATCTACGTTCCGGTTCTGATCACTCAGATCATCAATTCGGGGGGTACCGTTTCCCCGGACAACTGGTGGCAGAACAATGTCGTCCAGTATCTGCAGACACCGTCGTCATGGCAGTACATTGTCCTGTACTTCACCATGATCATTTTCTTCAGCTACTTTTACGTGTCGGTCCAGTACGACCCCAATGAGCAGGCCGAGAACATGAAGAAGTACGGTGGATTCATCCCCGGGATACGTCCCGGTAGGCCCACCGCCGAATACCTTGGTTTCGTCATGAACCGGCTTCTCTTCGTGGGCGCGTTCTACCTGGGTATCATTGCCGTACTGCCGAACCTCATGCTCGATTTGGGAGTCGGTAGTTCGGCCGGGTCCACCCCGTTCGGTGGCACCGCGATCCTGATTCTCGTGTCGGTTGCACTGACCACGGTGAAGCAGATTGAAAGCCAGTTGCTGCAGTCTAACTATGAAGGATTCCTCAAATGAGACTTGTTCTCCTTGGTCCCCCTGGTGCGGGCAAGGGTACTCAAGCCGCCATTCTCTCTGAGAAGCTCAATGTCCCGCACATCTCCACGGGCGATCTCTTCCGCGCCAACATCGGTGAAGGTACCCCGCTCGGACTTGAGGCCAAGAGCTACATGGACGCCGGAAAGCTCGTCCCGACGGATGTCACCGCGAGGATGGTTGAGTCTCGGCTGGCGGAAGAGGATGCTCGTGAGGGTTTCCTCCTCGACGGTTTCCCTCGGACGGTTGAGCAGGCTGAGCTGCTGGAGAAGATGCTGGAGAAGTTGGGGCATGAACTTGATGGTGTCATCCAGTTCAAGGTCGCCGAAGATATTGTAGTCGAACGCATGCTCTCCCGTGGTCGCGCAGATGACAATGAAGAGACCATTCGGACCCGGCTGGGTGTCTACCGTGATGAGACCGCACCCCTGATCGATCATTACGCCGACGTGATTATTCCCATCGAAGCCGAAGGCTCCGTCCAGGACATCAACGAGCGCACCATGGCGGCCCTGAAGAAGTAAGCGGGGTTTTCGAGCCGTAGTGCGCATGGAACCTAAATAGGGTACGACGGAGGACCGGACCGCATCGGCGGCCGGTCCTCCGTTATTTCGAAGGATCTTTCGAACGGGCCTTCTCGCGCACCATCATCCATCAATTCAATGAGGAGCAGAACTAGATAATGGCCTTCCGAAAACGCCAACGAACGATGCCCACGCGGACACCCGGAGAACTCGATGCGATGCAGGCCGCAGGGGAGATCGTGGGGAAAGCGCTCCAAGCGGTCCGTGCTGCGGCCGCCCCCGGCGTCAGCACTCTGGAACTGGATGCGATCGCTGAGGCGACGATCCGGGAGCATGGGGCTCATCCCACGTTTCTCGGGTACCACGGCTTCCCGGGATCGATCTGTGCCTCGGTGAATGAGGTCATCGTTCATGGCATCCCGAAATCGCAGACGGTCCTGGCACCAGGTGACCTTGTTTCGATCGATTGTGGTGCAACACTCGACGGGTGGGTGGGTGATTCTGCTTGGACCTTCGGAATCGGGGAGCTCGATGACACCTCTGAAAGGCTCAACGATGCGACGAGATGGGTTCTCGACGAAGGGATGAAGGCGATGATCCCGGGCAATAGGCTGACCGATGTGTCCCATGCGCTCGGCCGGGCCACCGCCGTCGCCGCCGAAAAATTCGGGGTCACGCTCCATATCGTGGACGGGTACGGGGGCCACGGAATAGGGCGGGAGATGCATGAGGACCCGTTTCTCGCTAACGAGGGGAGGCCCGGAAGAGGACCCGTCATCGGCGAGGGGAGTGTGCTCGCGATCGAACCAATGCTCGCGGTCGGTACGCCGGACTCAGCGGTGCTGGAGGATGACTGGACGGTGGTGACACTCGATGGTTCCCGTGCCAGCCATTGGGAGCACACCGTTGCTGCGACTTCCGGGGGACCCCGGATTCTCACGCCCCGGTACTGATTAGAGTGGTGGTATCGGCGGGGGAATTCCACGTTTACACGGTTACGGACTAGGATAAGCAGCCATGTACCCAGCTATCACCAGCAGAACCGCGGGGACGTCAGTGCCGCGCCGTCGAATCGCCGCTGTCGTTGTCACCGTCGCCCTCGGTTTCCTGTTCTCCCCGGCAACGGCGATTGCCGCTCCAGATGTGGGGTCATCGGGGGGGTCCAGTAATCTCAATGATGACGCCTGGAACGTCCGTAATGATATTCATCAGCGTTCCGCCGGATTGCCTCCGGTCATCGGAGATGGGGTCCGGGCTTTGACCGACGGTACCGTCGATGTGTTTTTCCCCGGTCTGATCGCTCAGCGCGAAGCGGAGCAATCTGCACGGCAGGAACCCGCTCCGGCCGTTACTGAACCCGCTTTCGACCGGGGATCCTGCCCGCCGGCGGCGCGTGCGTGTATCGACCTGACGAAACAACGGACGTGGCTGCAGGAGAACGGTCGCGTCACGCATGGTGCTGTACCGATGTCCTCGGGGGCCTCGGGCTGGGAGACTCCGAAGGGCACACATTACGTGAATCGTAAGGTACGGCACGAGATCTCCCGCGAGTTCAATAATGCGCCGATGCCTTATTCAGTGTATTTCACGAACACCGGAATCGCTTTTCATGAGGGTGATGTGAACTTGTGGTCGCACGGTTGCATACACCTCAATCACGATGATGCCGTCCGATATTTCGATACCCTTCAGGTCGGGGACATGGTGTACGTCTACTAACCTGCGGTGTCTCTCCAGATGGGTCTACCCCGGTGATTCACTGAATCACCGGGGTAGACCCATCTGTGCCGGGATTGCGCTACTGGACTGTTCCGCGTATTGTCAGACGTTGGTGTGCACCATCATGCGCACCGCTTGTCGGAATAGGCAATGCAGTCAACTATCTACCGGAGAACGCCTCACAATATGTGCGGTACCGGAGAAACGTGGAGGATATGGCTAAGAAGGAAGGCGCCATCGAGGTTGAGGGCCGAGTAGTCGAGCCTTTGCCGAATGCGATGTTCCGTGTCGAACTCGACAACGGGCACAAAGTTCTTGCACACATCAGCGGCAAGATGCGCCAGCACTACATCCGTATTCTGCCGGAGGATCGCGTCGTCGTGGCTCTGAGCCCCTACGATCTGACCCGCGGACGCATCGTCTACCGCTACAAGTAAGAAAAACATCAGCCTCCACACTCACCGCACGTGTCCTGCGCTGTACTGATTCCCTGGATCAGTCATCATGCGCTCCGTGACACGTGCATCATGCACCTTCGGCATCGGTGGCCGAAGCCCCGTGTACCCCTGATCCACTTTCCGGCATCCGCCCGGATGAAGCATCAGCAGACGGGGACGGGTGTGGGGAAAACCACCGGACCAACCGGAAGGAAACTGCCATATGGCACGCCTTGCTGGAGTTGACCTCCCGCGCAACAAGCGCATGGAGGTAGCTCTGACCTACATTTACGGCATCGGGCCCGCCCGAGCCAAGAAGCTGCTGGAAGAGACCGGCGTCTCTCCGGACCTGCGCACCGACAACCTCACGGATGAGCAGATCGCTGCTCTCCGTGACGTGATCGAAGCAACCTGGAAGGTCGAGGGTGACCTCCGCCGCCAGGTTCAGGCGGATATCCGCCGCAAGATCGAGATCGGTTGCTATCAGGGGCTGCGCCACCGTCGTGGTCTGCCCGTCCGTGGCCAGCGCACCAAGACCAACGCACGTACGCGTAAGGGTCCGAAGAAGACGATCGCCGGAAAGAAGAAGTAACTCATGCCTCCTAAAGCACGCTCTGGCGCGCGCCGCACTGGCCGCCGCGTCGTAAAGAAGAACGTGGCGCACGGCGCCGCACACATCAAGTCCACCTTCAACAACACCATCGTGTCCATCACGGATCCGAATGGTGCGGTCATCTCGTGGGCCTCGTCCGGCCACGTTGGCTTCAAGGGGTCACGTAAGTCGACTCCCTTCGCTGCCCAGATGGCTGCCGAAAACGCCGCCCGTAAGGCGATGGAACACGGAATGAAGAAGGTCGACGTCTACGTCAAGGGCCCGGGCTCAGGCCGCGAAACCGCTATCCGTTCCCTCTCGGCCGCCGGCCTTGAGGTCGTCCAGATCACCGACGTGACGCCTCAGCCGCACAATGGCTGCCGTCCGCCGAAGCGCCGCCGCGTCTAGCAGGGAAAGGAAACAGACACACTATGGCTCGTTATACCGGCCCAGTCACCCGTAAATCCCGTCGCCTCCGCGTCGACCTCGTCGGCGGAGATATGGCCTTCGAACGCCGCCCCTACCCTCCGGGGCAGGCTGGCCGTGCTCGCATCAAGGAGTCCGAGTACCTGCTCCAGCTCCAGGAGAAGCAGAAGGCTCGCTTCACCTACGGCGTCATGGAGAAGCAGTTCCGTCGCTACTATGCTGAGGCGAACCGACGCCCCGGTAAAACCGGCGACAACCTGGTCATCCTCCTCGAGTCTCGTCTCGACAACGTGGTTTACCGCGCTGGTCTCGCTCGGACTCGTCGTCAGGCACGTCAGCTCGTCTCCCACGGACACTTCACCGTGAACAACAAGAAGGTCAATGTACCGTCTTACCGGGTTTCGCAGTACGACATCATCGACGTGCGACCGAAGTCCCGCAAGATGGAGTGGTTCGAAGACGCACAGGATCGACTTGTCGATTCCGTCGTCCCGGCCTGGCTTCAGGTTGTTCCGGACACCCTGCGCATCCTCGTGCACCAGTTGCCCGAGCGTGCTCAGATCGATGTTCCGCTGCAGGAGCAGCTCATCGTCGAGTACTACTCGAAGTAATCGGCTTGTCCTCGGCTTCTCGGCACCGGGAAGCCGGTCACAGGACAGTCGTCGCGTGGCTTTTGCCACACCGTCATCTGTCTGCCTATTGACGTCAAATAGTGGGCGTCACCAAAGGAGATCGTCACCACATGCTCATTTCAACGCGTCCGGAGCTTCACGAGGAGTACATCGACTCGTCTCGTTCCCGGTTCACCATTGAACCCTTGGAGCCCGGCTTCGGGTACACCCTCGGCAATTCCCTGCGCCGTACGCTGCTGTCGTCCATCCCGGGTGCAGCGGTCACGAGCGTCAAGATCGAGGGTGTCCTCCACGAGTTCACCACGATCTCGGGTGTCAAGGAGGATGTCAGCGACATTATCCTGAACATCAAGGGTCTCGTACTGTCCTCGGATTCCGAGGATCCCGTCGTCATGTACCTCCGCAAGGAGGGGGCTGGTGTGGTTACCGCAGCGGACATCGAGCCTCCGGCGGGTGTTGAGGTCCACAATCCGGACCTCCACATCGCAACGCTGAATGAGCAAGGCAAGATCGACATCGAGCTGGTCGTCGAGCGTGGGCGAGGTTATGTGCCCGCCACCCTGACCAGTGATTCCGGAGAGATCGGTCGGATTCCGGTGGATCAGATCTACTCTCCGGTTCTCAAGGTGAGCTACAAGGTCGAGGCAACCCGTGTCAAACAGCGCACGGACTTCGACAAGCTGGTCATCGATGTTGAGACGAAGAACTCAATCACCGCCCGTGACGCCCTGGCGTCAGCAGGCAAGACACTGGTTGAACTGTTCGGGCTCGCGCGCGAACTCAATACCAATGCGGAAGGCATTGATCTCGGTCCCTCAAACCAGGAGACCGAGATCAACGCCAACTACAGTATGGCCATCGAGGACCTGAACTTCTCCGTTCGTTCCTACAACTGCTTGAAGCGTCAGGAGATCCACACCGTCGGTGAACTCGCGGAGTGCACTGAATCGGATCTGCTCGACATTCGGAACTTCGGTCAGAAATCGATCAACGAAGTGAAGATCAAGCTGGCCAACCTGGGTCTGACGTTGAAGGACGCACCGGAGGACTTCGATCCCTCGACCATTGAGGGATATGACGCCGAGACCGGTGACTTCATCGATATCGACGGCGACGATTCCGAGTAATACCCGGGTAGCACGCCCAGGCGGCCACCGATGGTCCACGGATCGAAGGACAGTGGTCGCCGCGCTCACACACACGTACACGAGGAGTACCCCCAATGCCCAAGCCCAAGAAGGGCGCCCGTTTCGGCGGTTCGGCGCAGCACCAGAAGAAGATCCTGGCGAATCTCGCTGCCCAGCTGTTCGAGCACGGCGCTATCAAGACCACCGACGCCAAGGCGAAGCTACTTCGCCCGTACGCGGAAAAGCTCATCACCAAGGCGAAGAGCGGCACCGTCGCTGACCGTCGTAACGTCCTCAAGCTGGTCAACCAGAAGGACGTCGTCGCTTACCTGTTCAATGAACTGGCGCCGAAGTTCGCGAACCGTGATGGCGGCTACACCCGCATCATCAAGCTCGAGAACCGGAAGGGCGACAACGCCCCGATGAGCCAGATCTCACTCGTCCTCGAGGAGACCGTCTCCGCGGAGGCTACCCGTGCCGCCCGCGCCGCCGCTTCCAAGAAGACTGAGGAAGAGGTCGTCGAGGTCGAAGCTGACGAGTCCACCGACGCCCAGGCGGCTGAAGAGGCCGCTGAGGCGGAGCAGGATGACGTCCCCACCCCGGCTGAAGCGGAAGCTGAGCCGGAGAAGGTCGAAGACGAGAAGTAATTCTCGCGTGAGGTTCATCATCCTGAGGGATTGAACCGAAACGAGAACCCACCGCACGCATCTCCTCGTGGGAGAAGAGCGTGCGGTGGGTTCTCGTCGTTTTTCGGGCGCAACCGGGACATAGAAGAATCGCCATATCGCCGTCCACAGGGGCCGGTCTGTAGACTGATCCGCTGTGAAAGCTCCCCAACGCGCCCCGGATCATTCCGGGTACATTCGGCTTCGTCTCGATCTGGCCTATGATGGTACGGACTTCCATGGCTGGGCGAAACAGGTACCACGAGATGGCGAAGAGCTACGTACGGTTCAGGGAACCGTCGAAAAGGCTCTGTCGACCATACTGCGGTGTCCCGCCATGTTGACAGTCGCAGGGAGGACTGACGCGGGAGTGCATGCTAACGCCCAAGTTGCGCACATTGATGTCCCGGCCACCAGTCTGGACACCCGTTCGATCGGCAACGATCCCTCAGCTCTTGTGCGCCGACTCGCCCGACTTCTTCCCCCCGATGTTCGGGTACACCGTTGCACGAGGGCCCCCGAGGGTTTCGACGCCCGTTTCTCCGCGCTTCGGAGGCATTACGCCTACCGCGTGACCACGCATCCCCGGGGGGCGCTACCGACACGATCCAGGGACACGGCACACTGGCCGAAACCGGTGGATCTGGACGCCATGCGTGAATCGGCGCAGGTTCTCACCGGGCTCAACGATTTCGCGGCGTTCTGTCGGGCGAAACCTGGCGCGACCACAGTTCGTGATCTCCAGGCGTTCACGTGGCGGGACATCTCCACCGCTGAAGAACCTGAACTCTATCTCGCTGAAGTTACCGCGGATGCATTCTGTTGGTCCATGGTGCGATCCTTGGTTGGGGCGTGCCTGGCGGTCGGAGAAGGACGTCGTTCCCCCGGATTCACGGGTGGATTATTGAGTGAGCGTACCCGTTCCCAGCAGGTACCGGTGGCACCGGCGAACGGTTTGTCCCTCGTCGGAGTTGATTACCCGGATGACAGTGAATTGGCTCGACGGGCTGAGGAAACGCGGGGAGTTCGGATCCTGAAGGGCGAGGAACACCGGGCCCGGGGAAAGGGATGTCCGGAAGGTAACCCCTACTTCGAAGAGATATTCTAGGAGATCCCATCTGTGCAGACCCGGAGAACGGCGCGAGTCCTGCATGCGAGGGCCGCTCGGACGGTTAGACTCTTGTAGTCGAACAGTGTTCGGTTGGGTGAACCGGAACATCCCCCGTGGAAGTACACATTCGGTTCTGGCAGGGGCCGTGATCCGGTTGGCGTGGAGGTGAGGAAATTCTCGTGGACGTGTACCAGGCAGCTCTCATCGCTGTAGCTGTATTCACATTGCCTGGATTCCTTGTCTGCAGGGTCTCCGGGCTCCGGGCCCCCTGGGCTGGTGTGGCATCTGTTCCCGCGAGTTTCGGAATATACGGACTCGCCGCCTGGTTCTACGGACTCACTCCTTATGCCTATGATTTCCGTAGCGTCGGAGTGTTCACCGTGTTTATCCTCGTGCTCGCGACTGGGTGGAGACTAGCGGCGCTAGCCATGGACCGGAGGCGACGTGACCGATTCCGGGAGGTCCCGGACTGTGGTGAGGAACCGGCATCGTCAGATACCGGGGAGGATGCTGGTGGCGCGTCCGATATGTCCTGCGATGTACCACCGATCCCAGACTCTCCTCCGGAAGCCGGTCCTGAGCAGGTCGTTGCTGTGGCGCCGGACCGTTCTTTCGCACGCACCGTGGAGATGGCGTCCCATCGGGGACAGGAGCCGGATTCTCCCGCGGAAGGTTTGAACGGTAACCCGGTTCCGCGGCATCGGGTTCCGAAGGAGATTCCTCCGGAATCGGGATCCGTGGATGCGGAAGTGGCTTTGGCGAGATCGAAGCAGCGTGAGGAGCGCTGGCTTGCAGGCTCGATTCTCGATCCTGTGTGGGTCCTTCCGCTGTCCGGCGTACTGGTCGCTTTTGTCCTGCTGCTCTCACGTAGCTTGGATCTGCTGCGGCAGACCCGGTACGGAATGGAGAACATCTTCCAGGGCTGGGACGTGCACTGGCATGCGAGCGTTGTCCGGTTCATCGAGGAAACCGGGGTTGCATCACCGACGCGGATGGGGGAACTCCAGAATATTGAATCCCGTGAGGTTCTCTTCTATCCGACCGCGTGGCATGCCGGGGCGGCTCTCGTTCGGGAACTGACGGGGATGTCCGTGATCGCGTCGATTAATCTGGTTTCGGTCGTCCTACCGGCGATCCTGCTTCCGATGGCCGCCGCTGTTCTGGCCTGGCGGTTGGTCGGCAACCGGGGCGTCACGGCACAGATCGCGGCGGGGTTTGCGGCGATCATAGTTGTCCCTATGCCGGTTCTCTATTGGGTGGGTTACTACGTCGGCGCATGGCCCTATCTCGCGGCGATCGGTATGGCTTTCATCGTTCTTGCCCTGTTCATGTCGGTACCTGCTGTACCTGTTCGAGCGTTCGCCACCGTCCTTGTTTTCGTCGGGATGGTGGAGACTCATCCGTCGGCGGCAACGATTGTTGTGATCGGGCTCGGCTTGTGGTGGTTGCTGGCCCTGGTCTGGCGGCCGTCGAGGAAACCGTCGAATCGGCGGGAGGAGATATGGTTCCGGGTACGGGACTTCCTCATTCTCGCTTCGACGGGTCTTGTCGGAACACTTGTCTTGCTGCCTCAGATTCTCACTGGACTCGGGCAGAGTGAGGAGGTCAAGTCTTTTGTCGCTTATGAAGATTTGACCCGGAGTGAGGCCTGGTGGGTTGCAATCCAGATGCAGACGCGGCACGCCGGTGACTTCGGGGTTCATGAACCCCTGTTGTGGGCGGCCGCAGTGGGCGCAGTCGTGCTTATCGTGTGGCGGCGCAATTTTTGGGCCCCGTTGTTCTGGTTCCTCAGTGTCGTTGTCACCGTGAACTCACTTCTTCCTTTCGGAGATTCGTGGTGGAGTGGCTTGGCTACGCAGATCGGATCGCTGCATTACAACACGGGGCATCGCCTCGTTATGCCGGTTGCGCTACTTACCGCTGCTGCGGCGGCGGTGGCACTCGCTGCTGTCGGACGGCTGATACTGCTGGGACCGATACGTCGTTACGTGCGTGTCTCGGTGCCGTTGTCGGTTGTGGCTGCGCTGGTGGGCGGGTTCTTTCTCATGCAGGAGGCCGAGGATGAGATGCGTGTCGTCTCTGATTTTGCGATCGGGGCTGCCCGGGACGGGCGCATGGTCGATGATACGGATCTGAAGGCGTTCCGCTGGTTGGCGAAACAGCCGTTGGCCTACAGTGGAACGATCATGAGCAATCCGGCAGACGGTTCCGGGTGGATGTACGCGTACAATTCGCTGCCCAGTGTTTTTCGGCATTACCTGTGGCCAACTATTCCACTGACCAGTGCGACGAATCGGATGTACTGGAACCCGAATCGGATTGGTACCGGTAACTATGATGACCCGGATATGGAGAATGAGCTGGATCTCGCGGCGCGGGAGCTGCGCGTCCACTATATCTATGTGTCGCCACCTAGCTTCTGGGCGTTCCAGGAACCGGTCCCGGAGATGGAGGTTGAACTCTGGCATACCCCGGGTGTCACGCCGGTGTATAAGGACCGACAGGTGTCAATCTACGCCGTTAACGAGTGGTTCACCGATTCGGAGCTGGATTTGATGCGCCGTCCCGGTAATTCTCCCGAGCCGCTGCCGCCGCTTCCGACCCGCGCGGAGGTCGGGGTCGCACCGGTAGGTTCCGGTGATGGCCTACGCCCGTATCACCATCGTCCTAGTAAACCCCTGCAGGGGCCTGTGGAACATTTTGAATCGGAGCTTGAGAGAGCGAGAGCTGCGGAGGAAGGCCCGTTCGCTGACGCAGCGTGACAACGCCTGTGCTTGCCCGAGAACAGAAGATGCCTTCAGGCTTCATGTTCGATACAATCGTGGGGGAGGCATCGGTGAATGGGGTCGAGAATCCTCGGTCTCGTTCTGGCATACAAGGGATGAGCCGGGGGTGGAACGGTGGCCGCGTGATCAGGGGCGCGTGGGCCGCGTGTACACCCACACCGATGTTTATGTTTCTCTGTCCCTTCTGTTTTTCAGACACCGGAGCCCTTGATGAACCAGTTCCCGCTGCCCACCACCCGCGCACAGGTCACCGGCCACAAGTTTCTCGCCAGACGCCTCGAACATGGTCTGGTCACCGGGGATACGCGGCTGATCCATGATCCACTCGGCAGACGTCGGCGGGGCATGCTCGTCGGGGTTGCGGGATGTGTGCTCGCAGGTCTTGTTGCGGGGGCGATGGCGTTTTTCATCCCAGAACCGGATCCCGGTGATGCTCCGGTGATTCGTGCGGAATCGGGAGCGCTCTATTCCCGTATCGACGGTCGGCTCCACCCCGTGAGCAACCTGACCTCGGCCCGGTTGATCGTGGGCTCGAATGTCGACCCCGTCGATGCTGCGGACTCTGTTCTGGCGGAGCTGGATCGGGGGGTTCCCGTAGGAATACCAGGCGCTCCGGGGATGGTGGCCCGTACGGTTCCGGAGGGCCTGATGTGGAGTGTGTGCCAAGTGGATACTGACGTGACGGTGACGGTCGGGCGACCGCCTCCGGAGCCGTCATCTCACACGGCGGTTCTGGCCACCGTCGATGGTGTGGATCATGTGATCACAGCCAGAGGTCGGGTGACGTTGCCGGATCCCACCACGCGGTTCGGCAGGGTGCTGCGCAGGCGCCTTGGAATCACTGTGGGGACACCAGCCTGGTCTCCACCACATGAGATCCTCAACGTGATCCGTGAACTGCCGGGCTACGAACTTCCTCCGAATTCCGGAGTGCTTCTCGGAAACGGGAGGGAGTCCTGGCTGCTGCGTCCTGACGGAATCCTCCGGGTGACGCCTCTCCAGCGGGGAATACTCCTCGATCTCGGGGCCACTGAGCGTGCGACCCCCCAGGATGGCCCGGCAGCACGACCGGACGCTTCTCCGGAAGAAATCAGGCTCCCCGAGACAAGATTCACCTGGGTTGATCCTTCCACTACGACAATCTGCGCAGTAGGGGCGGATGGACGTCTGGGAATCATCGAGGAGGCAGCCGATCGAGGTATTTACGCACGGGGAGCGGGTGTAATGCTCTCCGGAGACTCTATCGCCACCCGCTACGCACCGGTCACCGCCACCGGAATCGGTACCGACACCGGGAACGGTTACTACCTGGTTTCCGACACAGGACGCCGACATGCTGTCGGTACCGTGGAGGAACTCGCGGTCATCGGGGTGGAGAATCCGGTGTCTGCGCCCTGGTCGATTCTCCGGTTACTGCCTGCCGGTGAGTCGCTGACCCGTGAGCGGGCAGTGGAACCCCGCTACTGACCGTTCCGAGAACGTCGTTGTCTCCGGCTGTGCATGATGATGAAGGCCGGGCCGATGAAACACAACAGTGAGATGAAGGTCGTGATTGTTCTTCTATGGAGTGCGGTGGATGGCGGATCGGGTGCTGTGATCGTGACTGGATGGGGAGTGCCCCGATAGTCCGCCGCCAGGTGAGTCACGACCTTGTCCGGATTGACGGCTCCGGTCGCAGGGTCGACGGCGGATGCCAGTCTGGCTCTGATTCCGGCTGCAGAATCAGTGGGATGCAATTCCATCAGCAGCGCTGCGGTGCCACTGACCACCGGTGCCGCAAAGCTGGTCCCCTCGAATGCTCTGACACCGGTACCGTCTGTGAGACCAGCAGCCAGTCCGGTTCCTTGGGGTGAGACAGCCACGGGGATACGACCGGATGCTGATAGCAGGGGACCGGGGCCTTCAACCGAGTACCCGGAGATGTTGTGCGGAGTGTCGAGAGCCGCGACAGACACCACCGTGGGCCGATGTGCCGGGAGCACGGTGCTGCCCGGTGGGCACTGGGCACTGACGTTGCCAGCGGCGGCGACAACAACCACCCCGAGTTCCTCCGCACGGTTGAGGACGGAGTCGAAGTCGCGGGTGTCAACCTTGTCGGCGAGCGCGGGATGTAGGCAACTCGTCAAGGAGACGTTGATGATCCGGGCACCTTGATCAATAGCCAGGTTGAGCGCCGAAGTGAGCGTAAGGAGGTTTCCTCCGGAGCCGGGGGACTCGGCGGCACGGCTCCGACTGGTCTGGCGGATGCTGAGCAGCTCGATCCCGGGAGCGACTCCGAGGACGCCGTCTTCGGGAGATGGTTGTGCGGAGAGGACTCCAGCGACGATGGTCCCGTGTCCGTCGCAATCATCCAGAGCGCCGTCGGGAAGAGGCGGAGCCTCGGGTCGACGCTCGCGGGGAACCACGAGATCGCCACCTGCGACGGGAGGTGGCAACCGGGGATGCGGTGAGATCCCGGTGTCAATCACCGCCACCCTGACACCAGCTCCTGTGGCGAACCGGTGTGCCCTGGTCAGGGAATCGGGAGGAGGTCCGAGTTCCATGATGAGCGACGGTGTCGCGGGTACCGGGACGGCACAGTCTGGGTCGAATTCTGGTGGGGCGGCGAAGATCGGGGTTGGGATCACCATCATGAGAACGATGATCGCTCCGGTGCAAGTGATGTGATGCCACCTCATCAGAGACCCCTGATCAGGATGAAGACACCGAGGATGTGTGCGGCCAGGGGAAGCACCACTGCGACGGCGAGTGTTTCCAGCCGCTCCAGCCAGTTGACCGCGACGGGCCGGAGTTCACCGACTCTCGGCCCCCACAACGGAAGGGTGAGGATGGTGAGCGCGACAACCGAGCTCACGGATGCCACGCCGACTGAATCATCTAGGACCCCGGATAGCACCACTCCTACCGCGGCACACAGTGACCAGACCCATAGTGCCCACACCGCGAGCGGATTCCGGTGGCGGAGTGCGTGCAGGACAGTGGCGACGGTCGTTGCAAGACACAGAGCCGCAGAAAAAACACCGCCGGACCATCCGACGATCAGGACACAGATACCGGCAACCACCGAGGTTCCGGCGAGCGCTCCGGAGAGCACTGAACGGGCGAACCTGGCACGCTCATCGATGTCCGGTGCCGGGTCCTCTGGTAACCCGATGTCCTCCCCGGCAGGTGGCAGCCGAGGAACCGTCAACCCGGCCACACGGACGGCCACGGAGGGAAGGACCGCCACCACAATCAGTGCCAGTGCCAGTGTCGCTGCGGCTGCACCCGGATACCCGCCGGGGAATGGCAACGTGCATGCGCCCAGGGATACGAGGAAGAGACTGTTTCCGAGTGCAGCGGTGAGCGCCGGAGTCATCCGACAACAGAACCAGCAGACGGTGAGTACCACCCCTCCGGTGAGGCATCCGCCGACAACCGCGGCACTCACCGCGGGATCCGGACCTGCTGTGAGCTCTGCTGCGCCGCGGAGGATGCCCGAGATCACGGCGACGCTGACCGACGCGACAGCGCCGACCACCAGCACTCCGGTGGTGGAGACCACGTCGTTGTCATTGTCCCAGCGCCGAGCGCTGAGCCGGGAGGCGACCACGACGCAGAGAAGGGCGAGCATGGCCAGGCGGAGAGCGGGTGGTACACCATCACTCCCGGGTACGGTTCCCGTCACCGCGAGGAGAGTGCAGGCGATCAGTCCCCCAGCTACGGCGACTGTTCCGAGGCCTCGGAATGATCCCTGTTTCTCTCCGTCCGCGAGTACCTCGGCGGCATCTCGGAGAACCGGGGCTTCCGGAACGGTACCTGGAGAGAGTACGAGGATTCCACCCTGGCGGAGGGCGGTGTGGGTTAACGGGACAGCGGTCTCCACAGGTACACCCACTGCTGTGGACGCCACCCACGGGCCGGGGTGCCCGGGGAGACCTGCGAGATCAAGGATGTCCGGAAGAATCTCGGCGATACTGGCCCGCACCGGAAGCGCGAGTTCGATCTCCGGCGGTGGGAGTCCCGGTGCGTCCGGGTGGAGATCGACGGCGTCCGGAGCGATCCGGACGGTGATACGGAGAGCGTGGTCGATGGCCACTATATCCCCCTGTGCGGTGGTTGCGAACGGCATGGTCAAATCACCTCACCGCTTGACCCGGATACCGGACGGAGTGGCGGAGAGGGTGATGTAGAACCTGTGCAACCTTCTCAAGAATGACCTAGAATCGTCTTCGTGTCCAACCGGATGTGGGGATCCGGGTACGTTTTTCCGTCGGACACCGTTTCTGCGTCATTCATCCTCCGGTCCGCCAGGACGGGGGTGAGTCTAGGTGTGCAGAAGATCGGTGCGCCTTCGGAACCGACCCCGGAAAGCACGAGGAACAGCCGTGCCCGCTCCCCGCAGTGACGGAATCGTCGTACCCCGAAGCCCTGCTGAACGCGAACCCGGGCCACCTCCACCGGTGGGCGAACTGACGGTCGATCCGGTTCCACCGGTGGCCAGGCCTCGACCGGTCCCCCTCGTACGTTTGCTAATGCCGCTGATCATGGTGGTCGTTGTCGTGGCGATGGTGGGGGTGATGATGATGAATGGCCGCGGGCTGAATCCGGGGCTGTTGGTTTTCCCGTTGATGATGATGGTCAGCGTGTTCGCCATGGTGAATCCCCCCGGCGGGGATGATCCCGATGAGCAGCGGAGGGTTTACCTCCGTCATTTGGCGGCCGTGACGGACCAGGCACGTCGCAACGCGAGGGAACAACGGGCGTATGAATTTCACCGGCACCCGGACCCGGGGACTCTTCACAGTCGTGCCGGGTCGTCGCGGATGTGGGAGCGGCGTGCAGTGGACCCCGATGCGCTGGAGATCAGGCTCGGGCTCGGTCCCGTTCGTTTGTGCACTCCGGTTGCCGTCGCGGATTCGGGGGCTCCGGAGGATCTCGATCCGGTCTGCATGGTTGCCCTACGACAGATGATGCATACTGTCGGCGTCGTGCGGGACGTTCCGTTCTCCCTTCATCTGGGGGCCTTTCCCGTGATCGGGGTCCATGGCCCGGATGCGGAGGGGCTCGTGCGTGCGATGGTCGCGCAGATGGTTTTCCATCACGGCCCCGAGGCCGTCGGGGTCACCTCGACTCTGCCGCAGTTCGAATGGATGAAATGGCTGCCCCATTCGCGGAGTCCGGGTAATGCAGACTTCCGGGTTCTGATCACGGGCCCCGGACATCGGGGAGGAGTGTCTGTCGGTGGTGCGGGAACCACCGTCATCGACATCGACTCACGTCCCGGTACCGAACTCGGGAACATCGCCAGGGCTGAGGGGATCCTCCTGCACGTCGATGGTGTCGTCAGCGTCGATTCAGTCGTGGGGAGGGAAGAACTCGGGATCGCCGACATACTCACAGTGGACGAGATCACGGCGCTGGCGCGTGCCATCACTGGCTATCGACGTCCCCTTTCTGAGGCGACGTCTGACACAGGCTCCGACCTGCTTTCGCTACTGGGGATCGGTTCGGTTTCCGAGCTCTCTCAGTCGCCCGTCTGGGAGAAACGGCGGGAGAACCGACTCTCGGTACCCATCGGGGTCGACGATAACGGGACGCCACTGGTGCTGGACATTCGGGAAGCAGCTCACGGGGGTGTTGGTCCGCACGGACTCTGCGTTGGAGCTACGGGGTCCGGGAAGTCAGAGTTGTTGAGGACGCTTGTCGTTGCTCTCGCAGCCACCCACAGTCCCGTGGAGCTCAACCTGGTGCTCGTGGATTTCAAAGGCGGGGCGACGTTTCTCGGACTGGAAAGGTTACCGCACACCTCGGCGGTGATCACGAACCTGTCGGATGAGGCACATCTCGTGGAGCGCATGCACGACGCGATCTCCGGCGAGATCAACCGACGTCAGGAGGTGCTACGTCGTGCCGGTGGCTTCGCGAATGTGACCGAGCACAATGCGGCGGCGGAAAAGCGTGATGATCTGGAGCCGTTGCCCGCGCTGCTCATCATCGTAGATGAATTCTCTGAGCTGCTAGGTCAGCATCCTGACTTCGCGGATCTGTTCACGGCTGTCGGGCGTCTCGGGCGGTCGTTGCAGGTGCATCTGCTGCTGGCCAGCCAGCGGCTCGATGAAGGGAGGCTGCGTGGACTGGAGTCCCATCTGTCGTACCGGATCGGGCTGAAGACCTTCTCCGCTGCTGAATCACGGCAGGTACTGGGAGTACCGGACGCCCATTTTCTCCCGTCACGCCCAGGCACCGGATATCTCCGGGCGGAAGCTGCACAGCTCACCAGGTTCCGCGCCGTTTATGTGTCCGCTCCGATCTCGGTGGGACAGACGGGGCTTCCAGCGACGGTTGCTTCCGTGCCTGTGGTCCGGAAATTCGATTCCTGGGCGGATGTGGATACTGACCCGGGACAGGAGGAGAACGGGGATCCCGATGTCTCGGCCGCACTCAGGGGGGATGGGCCGACACTTCTTGACGTTGTGGTCGGGGCTGCGGTGACGGCCGCCGCAGATCAGGAAATGTCGGCGCACCGTATCTGGTTGCCTCCGTTGCCATCCTCGCTCGGCCTTGGGGAGGTGCACCGGACGGCGGGGCTGTCGGACGTGTGTCACCGCCCCGGTACCGTGGGTTTCCTGGCCTGCGTACTCGGAGTGATCGACAGACCGTTTCTGCAGCGCCAGGATCCGCACCGCGTCGACTTCACGGGTACTGGTGGGCACATTGCGGTGTGTGGTGGGCCACAGACCGGTAAATCGACGGCGCTGCGCAGCATCGTGCTCTCCCTCGCCGCTACGCATGACTCCGCGGACGTTCGTTTCTACGTGCTTGACTATGGTGGGCGCAGTCTCGGTGACCTGGCTGTTCTCCCCCATGTGGCAGGGTGCGCGGGTAGAGGTGAGCCGGAGAAAACCCGGCGCATCGTCGATGAGGTACTCGGGTTGCTCGATGGGTACGAACACCGTCACACATTCCTGGTCGTGGATGGTTGGCAATCGGTTTCCGAGGTGTCGGAGGACCTCCGGGACTGCTTCGCGCGGATTGCGGCGGAGGGGCCGGGCAATCACGTCCATCTTGTCGTGTCCACACAGCGATGGACATCGATTCGTCCTGCGATTCGTGATCTGATCAGTCATCGCCTGGAATTGAAACTCACCGAACCCCTGGATTCCCTCATCAACCGGAGGACCCAGGAGAATCTTCCGGCATTGCCCGGGCGTGGTGTCACAGGGGACGGGGAACCGATGCTCGTGGCCAACTCGGGGGCACAGGATCTCGCCCATGTACTCCGGGTATCCCAAGCGGCGGGGTTCGTACCGGTGCCCCGGCTCCGTGAACTGCCGAGGGACGTCCTGCTCACAGATCTGCACCCCGGGGGACATGCGCAGGATGCTCCAGCCGGGATCATCATTGGGGTGGGTGGCCCGAGACTGGAGACTGTCACGTGGGATCCGGAGGTCGACGGTCATCTGGTGTGTCTCGGGTCCCGGGGATCTGGGAAATCGACCCTTGTTTCGACGGTTGCCGCGGGTGTCACGGCGCTTGGCCCTGCCACGGCAAGAATGGTGATGATCGATCCGCGCCGCACTCATCTCGGTGAACTCGACGAGACGATGGTCGCCTCCTATGCAGCCACGACGGATGCCATAGCGGCAGCGGTGGCGAATACTCTCGCGACTCTCACGGGACGCCTTCCCGGTACCGAGATCACTCCGCAGGAACTGCGGGCGAGATCCTGGTGGTCAGGCCCGGACATCTTCCTCGTCATAGACGACCACGACCTCCTCGTGGACGGTGTCCTGTCACCCTTACGGCCGTTGATTCCACACGCACGAGACATCGGGCTCCATGTCGTTCTCGCCCGTAAAGCGGGAGGTGCTGCACGAGCGATGTATGACCCGTTCATCGCCGAGCTGCGGGATCAGTCTCCGGCGGTGCAGCTTCTCGACGCAGACCGTGAGGAAGGCTCCCTCTTCGGTATCCGTCCGCTTCCCCAGCCTCCGGGGCGGGGTACCTGGATGACCGGAGGCAGCGTTCACGGTATCTGCCAGATAGCCCACCCCTAATTCCAGGGCATCACCGACCCGACAGAAAGGCATCCCATGCGTATCACCATCCTGGATACCGCCACCGTTTTCGAGATGACGGACCCCAACGGGGAACCAACCACGATCTGCCGAAACGATCTGGTCCCCGATGACAGCACACTCTGGCTCGATGCCGTTGTTGATCAGGCGAGAGACCTCGTCGGTGGAGATTGGAACGACAACCCGGTCACCGTCGTTGCTACCGACCCAGGATCGGCCACACTACTCGCCGATATCCTCGTCGCCGATGGTGCTGAGGTTCAGTTCGGCCGACTTGCCCGGCCGGATGATGAAGGAATCGTCGGTTCTGAGTCTGGTGCGCCCACGGAGGTGGCATTCCGGATCAGGAGACCTCGTACGGGTAGGCGACACCGCTCCACGTTCCGCCCGACGCTCTTTCATATCGCGGTCGTTGTCATTGTGCTCTGTGTTGCGGGTGTCGCATGGTGGAGTGCGGCTCCTGATGCGGAGGACACGGACACCGTCGGGGGCACCGGAGTTCCCACGAGTTCCGTGACACGTCCAAGCGCTGCGGCGGAAAAGATTCTCCGGGGGCAGCCGATGGAACCGACTCCTGACCCCCCTACACCGGTACCTGCGCCGGTGGGCGGCGTTGTTCTCGAAGCGGGCAACATACGGGTGATGACACCGGCCGGATATGTCCTCAACCCGGGAGACCGGGGCGGAGTCACAGCCACCGGTCCTGATCCGGATCTCCGGATACACCTCTCTGCGGATCCACTGCTCGGAACTCCCCCGGGGATCGTTCTCGAGGAGGTGTCGATGCAAGTGGAGACAGACCCTGTTTTGCACCGTTCCGACCGTGCGGGACGGAGACCCGGAGCTGAGGTGGTCACCTACCGGGAGTCCCCGGGGGACGGGTCTTTCGTGGAGTGGATCACCTGGGTCGAGGACGGGCACCAGATGAGTGTGGGCTGCCATACCCGTATCTCCTCCACAGTCTCACAGCGGGCGATCTGCCGTATGGCCACGGACAGCGTTGGCCTGCGAAAAGAAGAAATTCCTGAATTTTCTCCTGAATGAGGGAACCGTGAAGGCCTCGGACGGGTCTCACCATGGTGAAAGAGCAGAACAGGCCCGCCATGGTGGACAACGGACTGCTTTTTCCCCGGACTCCGGGTGACAACGGAGAACGCATGGGTCGTGTTCCAGGCAACCCACACAACCAGGAAGGCTAGAAGTGAGTCAGATATTCCGTACCGAAGCCGCTGTGATGAAACAGGCGGCAGCCAACGTCGATGCGACGAATGACGACATTCGTAATGAGCTTGGGCGACTCCGCTCGGTGGTCGAACAGGTTCGTGGATCATGGGACGGCGCTGCGCAGGTGTCCTTCGATGAGCTCATGGGTCGGTGGAACACCGCAGCCGTAAAACTCCAGGAATCCCTGGGGAGCATCTCCGAGAACCTCCGCGGTAACGCCGGAGCCTTCGAGAACGTCGAAGCCCAGAACGCAGATGCCCTCCGCCGAACCGATGTCGCCGGATTGCAGCTCTAGGTACCCGGTCGAACACGAGACAGACAAAGGAAACAAGTATGGAATCCATGATCCGTTACCAGTTCGGTGAGATCGCGACTGTTGTCGGGGACATCCGCGCGACATCCGGCCGTATCAGCCAGCAACTGGAAGAGATCAAACGTCAGATCCGCCCGATGACCGAGACCTGGGAGGGAGACTCGGCCGCTGAATACCAGGCCGCCCAGCAGAAATGGGACAACGCCGCCCATGAACTCACTGTCATTCTCGATACGATTGCGCGAACAGTGGGGGAGGGGAATGACCGTATGAGTGACATTAACCGTCGTGCGGCCGCGAGCTGGAGCTGACGGTGTTTCTTTCTGGTCCCCGGGGTGTTGAGGGAGGTGACGCCACGAAAAATCTGTTCAACCCATGAAATTCCCGTCCATCGGATCCGATGAGTTCCTGTGCAACCACACGTCGCCCGTCGGATCCCCGATACCGAATCTGCGTCACCGATGGTTCTCGTCCCTTGATTAGTCTCCACGAACATCCGTGGAGCGGAGAACCGCTCCGGTGCTGCTCCCCGTTCCCGGTCGCGGTCGCGGTGCATCCGTGGCCCAGCTTTGCACCCGTCTCATCCTGGCCCGGGAGAGAGGTCCTGACCACGTCCGGTCTCCGGTGTCCCCCAGCACTGTCATGGAGACCTCGTGGGCGTGGGCGTCTCATCCGGTCCCGCAGTCGGGATGGGTGGCTGCTCCTGTGTCCGGTGTAACCGGGAAGAGATGATGACACCGCGCCACGATCGGCTTCTTTTTCTTTCGTGTGCGGGTATGCCCGGACCACCTGCCTGGTGTCGGCATCGTCAATGGTGGTACGACGTTAGGGGTTGGAGATTCTGCTTCCATCCCCTAAGCTGATGTGTCTGTGTGTGGAGTCCCCTGTTGACATCATCGCGTTCCTCCTGTTCCGGTTTCGCCGGAGGGATACGGGATTGCTGTTCGGGGGACAGCGGGTCGCTACGGGTCTCCACCGGCCGCCGTATCCGATCATCCGCATGTTGATTCGTGGCCGGCAGTTTTCGACACAACGCTCTTCAAAGGAGTCATTTTGTCTACTTACCACCCGAGAAGCGGTGACATCACCCGTAAGTGGTATGTCATCGATGCCACCGACGTGGTGCTCGGCCGTCTGGCCACGCACGTCGCTGACCTGCTGCGCGGCAAGGGCAAGCCCCTTTACGCGCCGAACGTCGACTGTGGTGACTATGTCATCGTCATCAACGCCGACAAGGTCCACATCTCGTCGAACAAGCGGGACCGTGAGTTCCGTTACCGCCACTCCGGTTACCCGGGTGGTCTGAAGACCATGACCCTGGGGCGCTCCATGGAGCTGCACCCCGAGCGCGTCGTCTTCGAGGCGATCGAGGGCATGATGCCGCACACCAAGCTCACCCGTGCGTCGGTCAAGAAGCTGCGCGTTTTCGCCGGCTCCGAGCACCCGTACGCTGCCCAGAAGCCCGAGACCTACGAGATCAAGCAGGTGGCCCAGTGACCGAGAACAACACCAACGAGCCCCAGGCCGCTGAGGCCTCCGACATCGCCGCCGCGCAGGCAGCGACCGAGGAGTTCACCACCACGATCGGCGACGCGATCGCTCCCGAGGCGACCGAAACCGACATGGATGCCCCGGTTGCTCCCGCTGAGCTGGATCACCAGATCCAGACCGTCGGACGCCGTAAGCGCGCCATCGTGCGTGTGCGTATGACCTCCGGCTCCGGCCAGTTCTTCTGCAACGGCCGCTCCCTGGAAGAGTACTTCCCGAACAAGCTGCATCAGCAGTTGATCAAGGCCCCGCTCGCCCTGATCGACCGGGAAGGTCAGTTCGACATCCACGCCAACCTGCACGGTGGTGGCCCCACCGGTCAGGCGGGTGCTTTCCGGCTGGGCATCGCTCGTGCGCTCATCGCCTACAACCCGGCTGACCGCGATGCGCTGAAGAAGGCGGGCTTCCTCACCCGTGACGCCCGTGCCGTCGAGCGCAAGAAGGCTGGTCTGCACAAGGCCCGTCGCGCTCCGCAGTACTCGAAGCGCTGATCTTTTCCCCGGATCCATGCCCCGTCTACCGAGGGTACGGTGCGAGCCGTCGTTTCCTTTCCCGGGAACGGCGGCTTTCGCCGTTCCCGGTGCAGGGCGTCGCAGGAATCAGGGGAGGGCTGGCTGTGCAGCACCACTCTCATCTGCGGTGATCCGTGCCTTCTGATGGCCTGTTCGCCGGAGAAAAACCCCGGCTGACCTTCCGGTGTCGGTGGGCGGGCATAATGGACACATGACTCGACTCTTCGGAACTGACGGCGTACGCGGACTCGCCAACAAGGCGTTGACGGCTCATCTGGCCCTGCGCCTCGGTGTTGCCGCAGCACATGTCCTCACCAAGGAAAACCGCACCTCCAAAAGGCGCCCGATGGCCATTATCGGACGGGACCCGCGGGTGTCGGGGGAGATGCTCGCCGCAGCTCTCGCGGCGGGCATGGCGAGCCAAGGAGTCGACGTGCTCAGGGTCGGTGTCCTGCCGACCCCGGCCGTGGCTTTCCTGACCGATGACTACGGTGCCGATATGGGCGTGATGATTTCGGCCTCGCACAACCCCATGCCGGACAACGGAATCAAGTTCTTCGCTGCTGGCGGGCACAAGCTCGCAGACGAGGTTGAGGATGAGATTGAGGCGGCCATGGCACGTCTGCCGGAAGGTGGCCCCACCGGGCACGGGATCGGTCGAGTTCTCGAGGAGGCGCATGACGCCCAAGAACGGTATCTGCAGCACCTGTCGCGGTCAATCGCCCGTGATCTATCGGGCATCAAGGTCGTCGTCGACTGCGCCAACGGCGCAGCACACGAAGTCACGCCGCTGGCTTATGGAACCGCTGGTGCTGAAGTCATCGCTATCCATGATGAACCGAATTCCTACAACATCAATGACGGATGCGGTTCCACACACATCGACCAGGTGCAGCAGGCCGTGATCGAGCACGGAGCGGATATTGGTCTCGCTCACGACGGTGATGCGGATCGTTGTCTCGCCGTCGATGCGGAGGGGACCGTCGTGGACGGGGACCAGATCATGGCTATTCTCGCCATTGCCATGAAGGAGAACGGTGAGTTGCGCAAGAACACGCTCGTCGCCACGGTGATGAGCAACCTCGGTCTGAAGATCGCGATGGAGGAAGCCGGTATCACGTTGCGTACCACCAAGGTGGGGGACCGGTACGTTCTCGCTGATCTCAATGCCGGCGGATTCTCACTTGGCGGTGAACAGTCCGGCCACATTGTCCTCCCCGACTACGGGACCACCGGTGACGGAACCCTGACGGGCCTCGCACTCATGGCACGGATGGCGGAAACCGGAAAGTCCCTCAAAGATCTTGCCGCTGCGATGAAGGTACTACCGCAGGTTCTCATCAACGTTCCCGTGTCGGACAAGACCACGATTTCCGGGAACACACGGGTCTCGGAAGCGATTACGGCCGCAGAGGGGGAACTCGGAAGTACCGGGCGTGTTCTCCTTCGTCCTTCCGGGACTGAGGAACTCTACCGGGTCATGGTTGAGGCTGCTGATGCGGAGACAGCGCGCCGGGTGGCTGGGCGACTGGCCGCAGTCGTCGCCGAGGTCTGATCAGTTCCACTTGAGGTGGTCGTTCCGCCACTGGCCGAGAATACCCCTGAAAATACCCCCACGCTGAGGAGATATATTTCCTTTTGTGCAGGTCACTGTATTTTTCATGGTTTCTCGTACCAGCGTGTCCGCAAACCGGATCCCTGTGGGAACCATTCGGTGCTCGTTCCCGGTCTAAGAATCAACAATGATGATGGGAACCCCTCGCCCTCCCCGACGAGCTTCTCCGGCGCGGAGCAGGGCACCGAAGAATGAGGTCTGAACGTGGAAAACGGTTACTCTCCCGGTGCGCAGGTGACGAGCACCACGGCATCTGTGTACGTCGACAGCAGTACCGTCGAAAAGCTCAGGGAGCTCCTGGACGAGGTAGTCAAGCAGCAGCAGGAGCACATGTCAGCGTCGCCCGCACCGGTGGGGGGGAACCTGGGCCGGGGGTTCGGGGACTTCGCGGGGGAACTGGACCGGCATCTTACGGCGCTGCACCAGGCTACCGCCTACCGGCTGGAGGCCATCAGAGCGGCTACAGTGGCTGCTCTGGAACAGATCGATTTGATGGTGGCCGAGGACGAGGCATTCGGTGACCAGTTGAAGGGACGCCTCCAGTGAAGGACGGAACGGCTACTACGTTCGAGGATGCCGGTACCGGTGCACGTATGCTCCAGGTGGCGGTGGAGAATTACTGTGAGGTGGTCGCTGATCTTCGTACCGCAGCACGGGGCACCTGGTCCGGGCCGCAGGTGACACCGGAAGAACTGGCGGAGAACACCGGAACCATCGCAGGTTTTGAGCCGCAGGTTGTCCTGGACACTGCCGCAGCGGTCCGAGGGAAGACAGATCCGGGAGCAATCGTCGCCAGGTTCGCTACGGCGGCGAGTGTACTCGGGGAGGAAGGACTGGGTGGAGTCATCGCCCGACATCTCGGGCTTCTCGTCGATGACTTTCGGGCGCACTGCGTCGCACAGGATGAGATACTGGCCAAAACCTTGCGGGCGATGTCGGCGAACGCGACACTGTGCCGGATGTCCGGTGAAGTAGCGGGGGTGACTGTGCGGGCGACGCTCTCTGCCATCAGGGCGCAAGTCAACATGATTGACATCGCACATGGTGACGGGGACTGGGAGTGTTTCCGGGAACTCGTGGGAGCAGCAGCGGTACTGGTCGATGAATGTGCCCGTGAGATCTGGGCACTCTGCGTCGATCGTGATGAGACGATGTGCGAGGGGCTTAACCATCTGATGACCGGGCAGGCAGCCGTCGCGGGTGCGCCCCCGGTTCCGCTGCCACCGGCAGCGGAGGCACACTTCGACAATGACCACTATTGTGCGGGTTCACACGAAGTCGATGAGGTGCAGTCGAGTTCCGTGGTAACCGCTGAGTCATCTGTGGGAGCTTCTGGAGGGTTCTCCGCCACCGCACCGGAAGTCAGTGTCACCCCGGAACCGTGTGTCGGAATTCTCGGTGCGGTCGGTCTGGGAATCGCATTGATTAGTGTCGGGATACTCGTCGAACTCGCGCACTGCGCGGTGGAAGAATGTGGTGATGTGGCGTGCGGGCCGGAGCCGGATCCCGTCGCGGAGAGTGAAACTGACACGACCCCCTGCCCTGAACCCCGGGAAGTGCCGGAGCCGGTGTCCGCCCCAGTCCCGGAAACGGTACCGCAACCCGGACCGATGTCGGCGTCTGAACCGGAGCCGGTGCCTGAGAAGAAGCCTCAGCCGGTGCCAACTCCCGAGCCCCCCGCACCAGGGTCCAAGCATGACGGTGGTTTCCGATCCGGTGAGGGAACATCAGGTACCACCCGGAAAGCGGGGCAGTGGTGAGTGACGAATTCGACCGGTTCATCGCACAGTTCGAACAACGCTCCATACAGCGGTTGACCGAATTTGAGAAGGCGCTCGACCGGGTCCACCGCTCGGCGCGTGAAGCGGCAGAAAAGAAAGCGCGGGAAAGGCACCGGGACGGGGAACCGCCATCCGGCATGCGGAGCGCCGGTGGCCCCCGGGTACCGGATCCTGCGAAAAAGACCGTTCCCGCTGCCATCCCCCGGTCACGGGCTGCAACCAGGGGCGTGCTCCGCCGGGGATGGAGCTGACACCTCCGGGATCGGGTGCTTGAGTTCGGGAAACCTGCAGAGCGCTCGGGCCTGCAGCGGTGGACACATGCCCCCGATGATGGTGTAGCGGCGGCGCGGGTGCTCTTGAGTGAGTTGATCCCTAAGAGCCGTGTTCCCGAACCACCCGGCTGAAATGTGCCTGTGGTCCGCGTAGCTGGTTCTGGGTAGCTCCACTGCTATAGTGTGGGAGGCGCGCAGTGCTGTCAATACTGGGGGTGCAGCCCACCTCCCCGTGCAATTGGGTAGATCAACCACAACCACCACGGAAGGCTGACGATGCCGCTAGACGAGACCTTCGACAGCGTGCTCTCCGAATACACGGTCAGCATCCCGAACAGGGAGTACCCAGACGGCCCCAGGATTCCAGTCAAAGGGGCGGGCTCGCTCCTCGATCTGCTCGGCAAGCTCGCGCAGGAAGCCACGACAGTGAACGGGGTTCCTCCCCTGGCGGAGGAAGTGCTCGCAGCCAGGGTCGATGGAAGATATCTCAATGCTGACGTGTACGAGCGGGCGATCCGCGAGACGGCTGCATCCCTGTACCGGGTGAATGCGGACGACGTCGTCGTGAAGCAGTGGGGTGTTCCACCGGTGGAGAATCGGAAACGGGAGCGGCGCAGAAGCTGGTTCCGTGGGATCACCATCGTCATGGCCGGTCTACTCATTCTCGAGGCCCTCAAGGTGCTCGGGGGACTCGGGATGATGGTGTTGTTCTTCTTCTACTGACGGGAGCGCGCCGAACCGAGGTCGACGGGATGTGGCGTTTCCATCGGAGGCTGGCGCGCCCACCCTGTGTACCGTACCGGGTGGGGATGACGGTTTTCCGGATCACCACCCGACGATCAGGAGATCGGGGACTCGGCTTCCTCCGCTACTTCCTCTGCGGTGTACCCGGTGACACGCTTCCCGGGGTCAGCCTCCGGGTCGGAGAACTCGGCGAAGTTCTTGTCGCCGCCCAACTGGTGGAGAAGGAAACCGGTGAGTAGTGCACGGGCCGCCTCCTGCGCGGAGAATTTCGGAAGACCAACCCCGATCAGAAGATTGGTGCGGATGCGCTCAGGGAAACTGAACTGGGTTCCTTTGTCCACCGTCCTGTACACGACATCGTCACTGCCCCAGTTCGCGGCGATCTTTGCGGGGCTTCCGGCGTCGATGAGGAATGCCCGCCCTGACCCGACGATGAGACCGGGGACGGTCATGGCTTTCGCCGCTTCCTCACAGGATGGACTCGTGGCGGCGGGATAGAGTGCACCCACCGCATGTACTGCGGAACGGTCCACGGCCGCGAGGATCGCGCAGCCGGCCCCCATTCCGTGCCCGGCCAGGCCGAGTTTTCCGGGGGCGACGGTCACTTTTCCGGCGCCGAGCTTCACTCCGCCGAGGATCTGGAGGCAGGTCTCCATGTCGGCGACCAAGCCACGGTGATCCGGGATCATCCCCCGTTCGGTGTCGGGCGCGGCCACCGCGATCCCCCAACTGGCGAGGTGCCGCAATGTCCGGTGGTACTTGTCGACACCGGTCATCCAGTCATGCCCGAACACGACACCGGGGATTCCATCTCCCTCGGCGGGGGTGTATAGCTTGCCAGGGACACCCGCGACGTCGAGATTACCGACCATCACTCGGTGCGGTCCGCGCCTAGACAACTTGGACATCTGCTTCTTCAGTTTCTGAGCCACGCTCCCCAGGATAGTTCACGGTCGCACATCACCATATTCTTCACATTCACAATGTTCGGCCGAGGTCGGGTGATGCACGGAGACGGCGAGGGGACGCCAGGGTGACAGAAGAAAGGGGCATTGATACACATGCGGGCCAGACCGGGGACTGTTCTCCACTACTGTTGATCGCATGTGTGGAATCGTTGGATATGTAGGTAAGCAGCAGGGGCTCGATGTGGCGCTGGAGGCACTGCGGCGGATGGAGTACCGCGGGTACGACTCCTCCGGGATCGCGGTCATCGGCGACGACGGCGGCCTGCAGGCCGTCAAACGCTCCGGGCAACTGGCGAATCTGGTGGACAAGATTGCGGAGACCGGGCGCGATCATTTGGGAGGTCATACCGCCATCGGGCACACTCGGTGGGCCACACACGGGCGCCCCACCGATGAGAACGCCCATCCTCACGTCTCCTTCGACGGTCGGGTCGCCATCGTGCACAACGGCATCATCGAGAATTTCGCCCCACTCCGGGAACAGCTTGAGCGCGATGGCATCGAGATGCTCTCCTCCACCGATTCCGAGGTCGCCGCGCACCTACTTGCACAGGCGTACAACAACGGGGAAACCGCCGGTGATTTCCGGGCCAGTGTCCTGGCGGTGCTGAACCGTCTGGAGGGTGCGTTCACCCTGCTTTTCACCCACGCGGACCACCCGGGTGAGATCATCGCTGCACGCCGCTCGACCCCGCTGATGGTGGGAGTCGGGGAAGACGAAACCTTCCTCGGCTCCGACGTCGCCGCATTCATCGAGTTCACCCGTGAGGCCGTGGAACTCGGGCAGGACACCGTCGTCGTCATCAACTCCGATGGTTACGAGCTTCTCAACTTCGACGGTAGCCCGGCAGAAGGCAAGCCCTTCACCATCGACTGGGACCTAGCCGCAGCGGAGAAGGGCGGATACGACTCCTTCATGATCAAGGAGATCCACGAGCAGCCCGCCGCTGTACGCGACACCCTCGCCGGGCACTTCGTCGACGGGCGCATCCGGCTTGACGAGGACGGCCTCACGGACGATGATCTACGCAACCTCGACAAGGTGTACGTCGTCGCCTGCGGTTCGGCCTACCACTCCGGCTTACTCGCCAAGTACGCCATCGAGCATTGGGTCCGCATCCCCGTCGAGATCGAGGTAGCCAGCGAGTTCCGCTACCGCGACCCGATCCTGGACAAGCGGACCCTCGTCATCGCCGTTTCCCAGTCCGGGGAGACCGCCGACACCCTCGAGGCCGTGCGTCACGCCAAAGCTCAGGGCGCGAAGGTCCTCGCCGTCTGCAACACCAACGGCGCGCAGATCCCTCGCGAAGCCGACGCTGTGCTCTACACCCACGCCGGGCCAGAGATTGGTGTCGCCTCGACGAAGGCGTTCCTCGCGCAGGTTGCCGCGAACTACATCGTCGGCCTCGCCCTCGCCCAGGCACGCGGCACGAAGTACCCGGACGAGATCACGGACATCTGGGAGGATCTCGAAGCAATCCCCGCGAAAATCGAGAAACTACTGAGTTGTGATGAGAAGGTCGCGCAGATCTCAGACGCTCTCGGAGCGATCCGCACCATGCTGTTCCTCGGGCGTGGTGTCGGATTCCCCATTGCTCTGGAAGGCGCACTCAAACTCAAGGAACTCGCCTACATCCATGCGGAAGGGTTTCCCGCCGGTGAACTCAAGCACGGCCCGATCGCGCTCATCGAGGAGAACCTGCCCGTTGTGGTCATCGTCCCCAGCCCCAGCGGGGTGAAGGTCCTGCACTCCAAGATCGTGTCCAACATCCAGGAGATCCGTGCCCGGGGCGCGAAGACCATCGTCATCGCCGAGGAAGGGGACACCGCCGTCGAGCCGTTCGCGAACTGGCTCATCCGCATTCCCGAAACCTCATCAATTATGCAGCCGCTGCTCGCCACCGTGCCGCTGCAGTTCCTCGCCGCCGACATCGCCCGGCACTGCGGTAACGATGACATCGACAAGCCACGGAATCTCGCGAAGTCCGTCACCGTGGAGTAGTCTCCCCCTTCGTCACCGACCGTCGCGGCTCACGCGGCGATGTCACGGTACGCCCCGCGCCACCTCTGGCCGCGGGGCGTACTCGCGCGCGATCCAGCCGAGGAAAGGAATCGACAACGTTGTCCGACACCGCCGACCGCACCCCCTGGGCGGGAATCGTCATGCTGGGTCTGGGAATCTTTGTGATGACCACGATGGAAGAACTGCCCATCGGTGTCCTGACCCTCGTCGCCGATGACCTCGGCACCTCCCACGGCACGGTCGGTCTGGGCGTCACCATCCCCGGAATCCTTGCGGGAATCGTCGCGATCTTCGCCCCGAAACTCGTCGGGCGCACCGACAGACGGTTCATTCTCGCCGGGGCACTGGCCGCGAACGCGATCTCGGGAGTGCTCTCGGCGCTCTCTCCCACCGCCGGATTCTTTCTGGCCTCCCGCATCCTCGTCGGGGTGGCTCTCGGCATGTTCTGGGCGCTCCTCGGTGCCACCGTCGTCCGCGTTGCCGCGAAAGAGGACGCCGCGAAAGCACTCACGGTCGCTTTCTCCGGCGCGGCGGCCGCCATCGTACTCGGCGTCCCCCTGGCGACCTGGCTGGGGGAACGCACCTCCTGGCAAGAAGCATTCCTCGTTGTGGCGGGTGCCGCCCTCCTCATCGCGGTTGGCCTGATCCTGCTCGTCCCAGCGGCCACGACCACCACTGCGGTCAGCCTGGGCGACATCGCGGCGACCGCCCGCCTGCGTGGTGTCCAGTTCGGAGTGGCTTACACGCTCATCCTCGTCACCGCGCACTTCACCGCCTACACCTACGCCTCACCGCTACTCCAGGACCTCGGTGAGGTACCCGTCACCGGGATCAGCACCCAACTGTTCATCTTCGGGATCGCCGGACTCACCGGAAACTTCCTCGCCGGGCCCCTGATGAAACGCTCCCTCAACGCCACCGTCGTCATCATCCCCGCCGGAGTCGTCGCTGCCCTGCTCGCCTTCGCTCTGTTCGTCGGCTCACCGCTGTCCGCCGCGCTCGTCATGCTCGCCTGGGGGTTGTTCGGCGGCGCGATCTCCGTGGTCTCCCAGGCATGGGTGCTCCGCGCCGCAGGAGATAACGCCGAAGCCGGATCCGGCCTCAACTCCGGGGCCTTCAATATCGCCATCGCGTCGGGGGCATTCATCGGGGGACAGGTGGGCGAACATCCCCTGCCTTTGTTCACCGGCGGTACCTCCGGTGGGAGTGAGACGATCCTGCTCGTCGCCGGAGTCGGTGTCGCCGCGGCCTGCGCACTCGCCGTCACCGGGGCGCGCGTCACGCGGAAGCGGCGACGGGCTCGGGTGCAGGTCGGATGAACAGTTCTACCATGGATTTCATCGCCGTCACCTTCCAGGAGATGAAACCATGATCCCCGTCCACATCCCGGACACCGTCCGTGCCGCCGAGCGACCGCTGCTGGAGAAACTTGGTGGGGGCCTCATGAGGCGTGCGGCGCACTCTCTGGCGGTGGACTGCGACCGTATCCTGCGCGGCCGTCGAAGCCCAGGTGCCGCCGGCGCGAAGGTTCTGGTCCTCGCAGGCTCCGGGGGAAACGGCGGTGACGCGCTGTTCGCCGCCGCCGAACTCGCCCGCCGTGGTGCGGGTGTCACCGTGTGGCCCGTCGGCTCGACACTGCACGGGGAGGCGTCCACATTCCTCGGAACCCGCGCCCGCTGGCGTGCCCCCGGGGAACAACCGGCCGGAGACGTTCGGGATGCCGACCTCATCATCGACGGGATCGTCGGAATCGGCGCATCCGGCGGTCTGCGGGGGCACGGTGCGGACGCGGCCCGGATCATCCGCGGCTGCGACACCGGAGACCCGGACACCGGTCCGACCGTCGTCGCCGTCGACATCCCCAGCGGTGTCGACCCGATGACCGGGTACGCCCACGACGACCATCTCCCCGCCACCCACACCGTCACCTTCGGGGCACTGAAACCCGTGCACATGTTCGGCGCGGAACACTGCGGAACCGTCATCTGCCACGGCCTCGGGATCGACCGGGAACTGGAGAACCACACCCCGTACGCCCGCCTCGTCGAACGTGGGGACCTCGCAGCCTGGCCGCGGCCCGGTCGTACCTCGGACAAGTACACCGGGGGAGTGGTGGGCATCCACGCCGGGTCCGGGCAGTACCCGGGGGCGGCGGTGCTCGCCACCACCGGGGCGCTACGTGCCACCTCCCCGATGGTTCGCTTCGCCGGAAGCTGCCACGACGCGGTGATCACCGCCCATCCGGAGATTATTGGCACACCGACGATCGCCGAAGCGGGCCGGGTACAGGCGTGGGCGGTGGGGCCCGGAACCGGAACCGGGGAGGATGAGGCCACGATTCTCGCGGACCTCCTCGCCACCGACCTACCGGTGCTTCTCGACGCCGATGCACTCACCCTCGTCTCCTCCCGCGCGGAGCTCGCCGACATGATCACCACCCGCGGGCACCGGGGTGTATTCACCGTGCTCACCCCGCACGATCGGGAGTTCGAACGCCTCACCGGTACCGCCCCGGGGTCCGACCGAATCGCCGCCGCCCGAGCTCTAGCGGAGAAACTGAACTGCTGCGTCCTGCTCAAAGGGCGGGTCACCGTTGTCGCCACCGCCGAAAAGTGTTTCCTCGTCGACGCCGGATGCTCCTGGGCCGCCACACCCGGCTCCGGGGACGTACTGAGCGGGATCATTGGCGCCGCCATCGCCCACCGCGCCGACCCAGAGATGGTCGCGCTCGCGGCGAAGGTCCACGGGGAGGCGGCACTGGCCTGCCGCGGTCCCATCCCATCCAGCGATATCGCCGATGCCGTCCGGGATGTTGTCCGGATGGCAGTGAATCCCGTTAGATAACGGGCAGCATCGGGCACGGACGGGCGTCGACAAGTGGGGCGACGTGAACGCGAGAGCCAGTTTCCCGCGTGGCAGAATGGACAACCATGAACTTGCTCACCGCCCGTATCGACCTCGCTGCCATCGCGTACAACACCAGACTGCTCAAGAAGCGTGCGGGTGCGGCGCAGTTGATGGCCGTGGTCAAAGCGGACGGATACAACCACGGCGCAGCGAAAGTCGCACAAACCATCGCCGACAACGGCGCCGATCAATTTGGTGTGGCCACCCTCGCCGAGGCACACGAACTACGGGCGGCAGGCATCACGCAACCGGTACTGTCCTGGATCTGGACGCCTGAGCAGGATCTCCGGGCCGCGATCTCTGACGGCATCGACCTCGGCGTCAGCTCCGTGGAGCAAGCCCACGCCGTCGTCGCCGCCGCCCGCGCGTGTGGGCGTACCGCCCGGGTCACCGTCAAAGCCGACACCGGCCTCCACCGCGCCGGAGTACCCCGATGCGAATGGAACGGAGTATTCGGGCTGCTCGCCGACGCGCACGATGCCGTCGACGTCACCGGGATATTCTCGCACCTGGCGTGCGCCGACGAACCCGGAAACCCCGAGAACAATGCCCAGGCACAACGCCTCAAAGACGCCATCGCGGCCGCCCGGGAAACCGGACTCAACCCGAGCGTCAACCATCTGGCGAACACCCCGGCAGTACTGACCCGGGATGACCTCGGTTTTGACATGGTACGACCGGGACTGGCGCTCTACGGCCTGGAACCCGTTGCGGGATGGGACAACGGACTACGCCCGGCGATGACACTCGCCGCGACCGTCACCGTCGTGAAACCGGTCGACAAAGGTGAAGGAGTGTCCTACGGGCTCACCTGGCGCGCCGGGCACAAAGGCGTACTCGCCGTCGTGTCCATGGGATACGCGGATGGGCTCGCCCGCGGTCTGGCCGGCACAATAGAGGTCACCATTAACGGACACCGGTACCCGCAGGTCGGCGTCGTGTGCATGGATCAGATCGTCATCGACCTCGGATCGAACCCGCACGGGGTCACTATGGGGGACGAAGCCGTGATCTTCGGCCCCGGTACCTCGGGTGAGATGACCGCCTACGATCTCGCACGCGCCCTCGACACCATCCCCTACGAGATCATCTGCCGCCCGCACGGGCGCGTGGTCCGCGAGTACGTGGGGCAGTGACCGTGTCCCTCATGCAGCACACAGTGGGAGAAGACCGATGAAGTCCACGTTCCCGACCACCGGAACCACCCGGCTGGAGACCGCTGCCGACACCCGCGCGTTCGCTGCGGAACTCGGCGCAGTGCTCGAAGCGGGGGATGTGGTGATTCTCGATGGTCCGCTCGGCGCGGGCAAGACGACCTTCACTCAGGGCCTGGCGGAGGGGATGAAGGTGAAGGGCCGGGTCACGTCCCCGACGTTCGTCATCGCCCGCGTGCACCGCTCACTCACCGGAGGCCCCGACCTCATCCACGTCGACGCCTACCGGTTGTTCGGGGAGGACCCCGACGCCGAGGTCGATGCCCTCGGGGCCCTGGACTCTCTCGACCTGGACACTGAACTCGACGATGCTGTCATCGTCGCCGAATGGGGCGGGGGGCTGGTGGAACAACTCACCGACACCTGGCTCGAGGTCACCTTCGACCGGGAGAGCGCCGTGCGGGAGGACCCGGAGTCGGAGGCACGGATTGTGGAGTGGCGGCTGCGTTAGTTTCCGGCCCACCGGTGGCGGTGGTCCTGGAGGACCCGGATACGCAAGTGGGATTTCTGGAAAAGGGGTGGTAGCAAATAGTCTAGTCGTGAAAATATAGTGCCATGAAATCTCGTACCCGGGTGAAGATCTTTGATGCACTGCATAGGTCTCGTATGCAGCCGTATCTTGTTCAGACCGGTGGGAACGAGAAAGACGCGTTGCGTCTCTACCGGTGGAATCTGGAGCTGACTGCGGCGGTGCACGAGGTTCTCGGTGTCACGGAAGTGGTCCTGCGCAACGCTATGGATCGGGAACTCCAGGCATGGAATGTGAAGCGCACCGGCAGGAACGGGAGTTGGTTGCTTCAGGAGCCAGCCACCCCGCTACGTGGTCTAACTGCTGGTAAACGGCAGAGTGCGCTTAATCGTGCGCAGAAAGAAGCTGGTAGGCGGGCGGTGGATCATCCCCGTCACGGAGTTCCCGTCAGTCACGATGATGTCCTGGCGCAGGTCATGTTCGGAATGTGGAAAGACCTGTTGCCCAACCACCATCCCCAAGCCTCCCGATCATCTCTGGATAACAGTAATCGTCGACTCCTGTGGGATGACGCTCTGAAAAACTCATTTCCCAACGAGGTTGACCCAGAGGGGGAGAAGGCCTACTGGAGAGTCGTCCATATTCATCATTTACGGAACCGTGTTTCCCACATGGAACCATTGCTGGGAATTGACGTGGGGGATCGTATGCGAGAGGCCTTCGCACTCGTTCGTAGTATCGATCCTGCTGTTGCAGAGTGGGTGAGCGGGATCAGTCGAGTTCAGGATGTCGCCGGTAGGCGCCCTGGAAGATGAAAAAAGCCCATGGACGCTCTGGGTTCCATGGACTTTCTTCACTCGTGATGAGGGATCTTGTCCTCACCTTCTGTGTATCTCAATCTAGTGAACACGGTCATTGCCTGCAAGTTGTGCCAGCTACCTGGCCACCACGCGGATTTCTCACGATAGGTTGTGCCGATCCATCCACTACAGTGTCCCCCGTGCACATCCTCGTCATCGACACGTCCACACCGACCATCGTCACCGGTATCGTCGCCGCCTCCGACGCGCCGGTCGACGGAACCACCGCCCCGACTGCCCGCTCCGTTGCCGAGCGCATCCTCCCGGACTGCCGCCAGCACGGTGAGCGTCTGACGCCGTCGATCCTGGAGTGTCTCGACGAGGCCGGTGTGAAGCCTGCGGATCTCGGCGCGGTGGTCGTCGGATGCGGGCCGGGGCCGTTCACCGGTCTGCGGGTGGGGATGGCGACCGCGACCGCCTTCGGGGAGGCGCTCGGTATCCCGGTGCACGGTGTGTGCTCGCTGGACTCGATTGCGATCCAGCTTGCGGAAAAGAATCCCGGACAGCCCCGGCTTCTCGTCGCCACCGATGCGCGTCGGCGGGAGGTCTACTGGGCCAGCTACGAGTGCACTGACACCGGTGCGGTACCGGTCCGGGTCGAGGGCCCGGCGGTGAACAAGCCCGCCGACGTCGCTGAACTCGTCGGTTCCGTCGATGCGCTTAACGTTCCGGCCAGTCTGGCCGAAAAACTCTGCGTTGGTACACTCGCCGAGGTCCCGGCGTTCGACCTCTCGCCGTCGCCGGTGTCGCTCGTCCGCGCCGCCGATCTGACCCGTGAACCGGAGCCCATCGTCCCGCTCTACCTGCGGCGCCCGGACGCGGTGCCGCCGAAGCCGAAACCGATCAGCCCGGCCGTACCGGACGTGGAACTGTGATGGGTTCCGTCATTATCCGGCGTCTCTCCCCGAGCGACGCGCAGCGGTGCTCCGAGCTTGAGCGGATCCTCTTCCCCGGGGATGATCCGTGGAGTGCTGCGGCGTTCCGTTCGGAGATGGGCAACCCTTTCTGCCTCTGTCTCGCGGCGGTGGAGACCGGGGGCGCGGATCAGTCCGGTGGTGCGGGCGCCATGTCTGAGGGAACGGGCGAGCTCGTGGGCTACGCGATCCTGGCCATGGTCGGCCCTCCGGATGACCCGGAGTTTGAGGTGCACACCATCGGTGTGGACCCCGCACACCAGCGCCGGGGAATCGGCCGCCAGTTGCTGGAGGCCATGCTCGCCGCCGCTGATGAACGCTCCGGGCCGGTGTTCCTGGAGGTGCGGTGCGACAATGAACCGGCCATCACCCTGTACGAGCGGTACGGTTTCGTCCGCCTGGGTGTGCGCCGCAACTACTATCAGCCGTCCGGTGCGGACGCGTACACCATGCGCCGAGATCCCGTATCAACGTGGACGGCCACCGAAGACAACCTGTGAGGACACGACCTGTGAACACGTCGACCATTCCGGAACCGGCACAGAACGGTGACGACACGATCCGCCGCACCATCGTCATGGGCGTCGAGAGTTCCTGTGACGAGACGGGCGTCGGCATCGTGCGCATCACCCACGGTCCCGGGGTGACACCTGAACTGGAGATCCTCGCGGACGTCGTCGCCTCGTCGATGGATCAGCACGCCCGTTTCGGCGGTGTCGTGCCCGAGATCGCGTCGCGTGCGCACCTGGAGTCGATCGGTCCGGTCACCCGGGAGGCACTCCGGCAGGCGGGCATCGACCGCCCGGATGCCGTGGCCTGCACCATCGGCCCCGGGCTCGCCGGTGCGCTGCTCGTGGGCGCGAGCGCGGCGAAGGCCTTCGCGGCGGCGTGGGGGGTGCCGTTCTACGCGGTCAACCACCTCGGCGGGCATGTCGCGGTGGCGACACTCGATGGCCGGGACCTGCCGCATTCGGTGGCGCTGCTGGTCTCCGGTGGTCACACGCAGTTGCTCGAGGTTGACGGCGTCGGGCTGCCGATGCGTGAGCTGGGATCCACGCTTGACGACGCCGCGGGTGAGGCCTACGACAAGGTGGCGCGTCTGCTCCGCCTGGGGTATCCGGGTGGCCCGGTCATTGACAGGTTGGCGAAGCAGGGGAATCCGAGGGCGGTGGACTTCCCGCGGGGCATGATGCGCCGCGATGATTCCCGCCACGACTTCTCCTTCTCCGGGTTGAAGACGGCGGTGGCCCGCCACGTCGAGGCCGCCGAGCGCGAGGGGCGGGTCATCGACGTGCCGGACGTGTGCGCGTCCTTTCAGGAGGCCGTGGTCGACGTGCTCACCCGGAAGGCGGTGCGCGCGTGCGGGGATGTCGGGGCAAAGGTGCTGCTTCTCGGCGGGGGAGTGGCCGCGAACTCCCGGCTGCGGGAACTGGCGGAGGAACGCTGCCGTGCCGCTGGTGTCGAGCTGCGGGTTCCGGAGCTGAAGCTCTGCACAGATAACGGCGTGATGATCGCGGCTCTCGCCGCGCACCGGATCGCTGCGGGTGCTGGGCCGAGTGAGCTGTCGGCGGGGACGGACCCCGGCCTCGATGTTGAGATCCCGCAGGTGTAACCCCGGGAAACAACCGGGTACGCGCCGGTGAATTGTCGGGGAAGATGTCCCGACACCGCCGTTTCCGGTGCGTCGGACGGGATACCGTGGCTTCGTTGAACTTTTGTCTGTCCCGACGAAACCCCTGGAGTATCTCCCGCATGAGCATCGGTTACCTGGTCTACCCCGATCTGACCAGCCGCACCCTGACCTTCGAGATCGAGGAGGCCGCCCGCTTCCTCGGAGACTTGGAGAATGACCGCGTCTATGTCGCGTTCCAGGATGACGGCGAGACTTTGGCTGCGCTGTACTCGGCGGGGGCGAAAGCGAATGGCGCCGAGCCGAATCCGGTGGCGTCGATGGCCCGGAACCAGGCCGCGACAGGAAACTCCCGATTCCTCACCGATCCGGTGTCGGCAATCTGTGGGCCGGTCATCTTCATCGGCGCGGACGGCGCGGATGTCACGGAGAAGGATATCGCGAAGGTTGAGCGCGGTATCCAGGCGGTGCGCAACTATCGGGAGGATGAACCCGATGAATACGCCCTCTGGCGCGGTGCGGTACTGAACATCGCTCGCCGGGATGTTGAGGCGGGGAACGGGTAGCCCGGCATGGCGTGGTTTCCCCACTAGTATCGCGGGGGAATGATTCGCCATCCCGAGGAGGTTTCCGTGTCCCGCAGTAGAGTGATCCGTTCGGTGTGCGCGGTGTTGGTGGCCTGGGGGATGGTGGGGGCCGGGAGTCCCGCAGTGGCTGGTACCGTGTCGGATCCGGTGGTTCCGTTTTGTCCGGACCCCATGGTCTTGGCAGCCCGGGGTTCGGGGGTCGGAAACACAGGTTCGCGTGAGTATCCGGGTGCTGCGGGCCCGTCGACGGGGTGGGAGGGCACGGGAATATCCCGGCTGCTTGAACGGGCTGATCTTCACGGGTTCACCGTGTCTGCTCTGGATTTGGATGAGTATCCGGCGGTGGAGGCGTGGCGATTCGATGAACTGCTGGAATCCGTTGAACGGGGCAGAAGATCGGTGGTGCGGCGTGTCGGTGATCTCCAGCGTTCCGGCTGTCAGCCGGTGGTGATTCCTACCGGTTATTCACAGGGGGCGATGGTGCTCAATGCTGCTGAGCATGCGCTGTCGAACTCCGTGTATCTTCCGGGTGTGTTTTACCTGGGCAATCCGCTTCGTGATGGCCAATCGCCTCGCGCTGTGGGCAGTGCGCCCCTGCTTCCGGGGAGGGCGGTGCTGTCGCAGACGCCGTGGGAGGCTCCCGTGCCGGGGTTGAGCGTACCGGGGCAGGACGGGATCGACTACTGCTACCGGAATGATATCTTCTGTGATCCTGGTGGGCTGTCGGTGCAGACGCATCTCAGTTATTTCACGGATCTTCCCGGTGAAGCGAGCGCGGACCGTGCTGTCGTGGATGCCTTCTCCGATTGGACGGCGCAGGCGCAGGAGCGAATCTCCGGGGCTGGACGGGCGTCGGTGACACGCCCGGTGGAGGGCGTACTGATCTTGGATACGGAGGATCCGGTGGTGCTCGCTGATCTTGCGCGCGGGGCATCGCGGATTGTGCGGGAAGTGTCCGATTCGCATCCGGATGCGCGGATCGGGATCGCGGTGCGTCGGGATGGTGAGGTTCGGTGGCTTGTGTCCCCGACCCGGGACACTTCTGAGTTGCTGTCCGCCCTGCTGCACCCGTCTGGTCTGCTTACGGGGGATAGCGTTGCTGTTTCCGCGCCGGATTCCAAGCTGGTGCGGGAGATGATCACGGTCGGGGATGCCACCGTCTCGGTGGGGGAGCGCACTTTTTCATATTCGTTGGCTGGGGTGTCCGGTGCGGTGCTTGCGGCCTTCGAGACTATTGCGATGGCCCCCAATGCGGTCCTTGATGCTCCGGGGATTTGGTTCTCCGGCAGAACCGCGGGGTTGACGGGAATGCTCTCCCGGGTGTTCACAGGGGGGCCTGTACGCCAGTATCTGGATTTCGGGGACGGCACTGGCGCGGTCATCCCGGCGGATGACTACGTTGAGCATGTGTGGCAGCGCCCCGGAACGTATGAGGTGACGTTGACGGTGACGGACTCCGCCGGGCGAACCGGTACTGATCGCAGGTGGGTTCGGGTTTATCCCGGGGATGGTGTTGAGTTGTCGGCTGGAGTCGGGTCTTCGTCTGGGAGTGCGTGAGGTGGGTGATCGAACCACGGTGGCACCCCACACGGTTGAGTGCTGGCACTCGCGAGGGTAGAGTGCCAGTAGGTTGTTTGACACACAGTTGTTCACCCGCGACGACGGCTGTGCTGGGCAAGCTCAACCGGCACAATCACATTCAACTTCCCGAGCACATGGAGGAATTCATCGTGGCGAACGTCAACATCAAGCCCCTCGAGGACAAGATTCTCGTCCAGATCAACGAAGCTGAGACCACCACCGCATCCGGCCTGGTCATCCCGGACTCCGCCAAGGAGAAGCCGCAGGAAGCCACCGTCGTGGCCGTCGGCCCGGGCCGCTTCGATGACAAGGGCGACCGCATCCCGCTGGACGTCAACGAGGGTGACACCGTCATCTTCTCCAAGTACGGCGGCACCGAAATCAAGTACGCGGGCGAGGAGTACCTCATTCTCTCGGCCCGTGACATTCTCGCCGTCGTGACCAAGTAAGAGGGTTTTTTCATGGCTAAGCTGATCGCATTCAACGAGGAAGCCCGGAAAGGCATCCAGGCCGGCGTGGACACTCTGGCTGACGCGGTCAAGGTCACCCTCGGCCCGCGCGGCCGTAACGTCGTGCTGGACAAGCCCTTCGGTGGCCCGACCGTGACCAATGACGGTGTGACCATCGCCCGCGAGATCGACGTCGACGAGCCTTTCGAAAACCTCGGAGTCCAGTTGGTGAAGTCCGTCGCGGTCAAGACGAATGACATTGCCGGTGACGGTACGACCACTGCGACGCTGCTGGCGCAGGCCCTCATCAGGGAGGGGCTGCGTAACGTCGCGGCCGGTGCCAACCCCATCGAGCTGAACCGCGGCATCGCGGCCGGTGCTGAGCGCACCGTCGAGCTGCTGCTGGAGCGTGCGAACGAAGTCGCCTCCACATCGGACATCGCGAATGTCGCGACGGTCAGCTCCCGTGACCCGGAGGTCGGCGAGATGGTTGCCGGCGCGATGGAGAAGGTCGGCAAGGACGGTGTCGTGACCGTTGAGGAGTCCCAGTCGATGGACACCACCCTCGACATCACCGAGGGCATCTCCTTCGAGAAGGGCTTCCTCTCTCCGTACTTCATCACCGACATCGATGCGCAGAAGGCGATCCTGGATGACGCACTGATCCTCCTGGTACGCAACAAGATCTCCTCCCTGCCCGACTTCCTCCCCGTTCTGGAGAAGATCGTCGATTCCGGCAAGCAGGTCCTCATCGTCGCCGAGGACATCGAGGGTGAGCCACTGCAGATGCTGGTGGTCAACTCGATCCGGAAGACGCTGAAGATCGTCGCCGTGAAGTCCCCGTACTTCGGTGACCGTCGCAAGGCGTTCATGGATGATCTCGCCGTCGTCACTGACGCGACGATCGTCGATCCGGAGGTCGGCATCAACCTCTCCGAGATCGGTCTCGATTCGCTGGGGTCCGCACGCCGCATCACGGTGACGAAGGACTCCACCGTCATCGTTGACGGCGCGGGTAGCTCGGAAGCGGTCGAGAATCGTCGTGGCCAGATCCGTCGAGAGATCGAGTCCACGGACTCGTCCTGGGATCGGGAGAAGGCACAGGAGCGTCTGGCGAAGCTGTCCGGCGGTATCGCCGTCATCAAGGTCGGCGCCGCCACCGAGACCGAGGTCAGCGAGCGCAAGCTCCGCGTCGAGGACGCCATCAACGCCGCTCGTGCGGCTGCGCAAGAAGGTGTCATCGCTGGCGGTGGTTCCGCACTCGTGCAGATCGCCCACGAACTCAAGGTCTACGCTGAGGAGTTTGAGGGGGACGCCAAGGTTGGTGTCTTGGCGCTGTCCCGGGCACTGGTGAAGCCTGCCTTCTGGATCGCAGAGAACGCCGGTGTCGACGGTTCCGTCGTCGTCGCCAAGACCACCGAACTGCCGAATGGTGAAGGCTTCAACGCCGCCACCCTCGAATACGGAAACCTCATTGAGGCGGGCATCATTGATCCCGTCAAGGTCACCCACTCCGCAGTGGTCAACGCCACCTCCGTCGCCCGTATGGTGCTCACCACCGAGGCATCGGTCGTGGAGAAGCCCGCCGAGGAAGAGGATTCTCAGGCAGGTCATCATCACTAGGTCGAACGCCTGACACCGGCAGAGGCCCGGCCCCACTACACCGAACGTCCGAAGTTCGGTGAAAGGAGGGCCGGGCCTGCTGCATTCCATGGGGAAACCGTATTCTTGGTTCAGTCAACAGAGACCGTCCGAGAAAGGTATCGAACGATCCATGAGTCAGCCCGATGACGTACGCGCCGAAAGCCACAACTTCCAGGTTGATCTCGGCGGGATCGTCGAGATCCTCAGCCGGAACCTCTATTCCGGGCCCCAGGTCTTCATCCGGGAGCTTCTGCAGAATGGGGTCGACGCGATTACCGCGCACCGGGCCATCGACCCGGACTGCCCCGCAGAGATCCGTGTGATTACCGACGGCACCACGATCAGCGTCACCGACACCGGCGTCGGCCTGACCCCGGAACAAGCGGAGGGGCTGCTCGCCACCATCGGTGCCTCATCGAAACGCGATGAATGGGGGATGTCCCGCAGCGACTTCATCGGGCAGTTCGGTATCGGACTGCTGTCCTGCTTCATGATCTCCCCACAGATCACCGTGCACAGTCGCTCCGCGACGACTCCGGGAAAACCGGTGCGCTGGTGCGGGTCCAACGATGGAACATGGTCCTCGACCGTGGTCACCGACGATGAAATCCCACCCGAGCTCGTCGGCCCTGGCACCACCGTGACTCTCGAAGTCATGCCGGGAGAACGGCACGCCGAGCATGAGGTACTGCGACGCAGGATCGTGTCCTACGGCAGTCATCTTCCGGTCACCGTCACGCTCGCCCGCAGAGGAGCGGAACCGGAGTGCCTCAGCGAGACCACCGCGCCCTGGGAGATGAGTCATGCCGCCGCCGCACGCTGGTGCCGCGACGAATTCGGCTTCGACCCCTTCGACCAGGTTCCCCTCGACGTTCCCGCGGCAGGTCTCCACGGGATCGCGTTCGTGTCCGCACGAGCGGGGCATCCTGGCCAGGAACAGCACCACCGCGTGTACCTCCGCAGGATGCTGCTGTCCGACCGGGCCTATGATGTCGTGCCGGAGTGGGCGTACTTTGTCCGTGTCGTCGCCGACGCCGAGCATCTCAAACCGACGGCCTCCCGGGAGGGGCTGTTCGATGATGAACTGCTGGAGGAAACCCGGGACGGTATCGGCGCTGCGGTCCGGAACTGGATGAACACCCTCGCGGATAAGGAACCCGCGCGATTCCGGGAGTTCCTCGCCCTCCACCTCACCGGTCTGAAGGCGCTCGCCGTGACCGACGCGGAGACCCGGACGCTCGTCGCCTCCAGCGTCCCCTTCACCACTTCTCTCGGGATGCTCACCCTCGATGAGGTTTTGGACCGATACGGGAGGATTGCGTATACCGCCACCGATGATCGTTTCCGCGCACTACGCCCAGTGGCCGAAGCTAATGATCTCTGTATCGTCAATGCTGGTTTTTCCTACGATGAAGAGGTCATCGATCAGGTCCGGCTAGATCGCCCGGAGGAGGACATCGCTGAACTTGATCCCCGCGATGTTCTCGGTGTGCTCGAGAATGTCGAGCTGGGGACGGAGGCGGCGTTGATCCCCCTGGTTGATGCGGCGGAGCAGGCACTTGAGGGACAAAAGTTGAATATCGTGGTACGGAAGTTCCTTCCGGCCACGATGCCTGTGCTTTTCCTGCCGCATCCGGACGCCGCAGGTCGGGCGCTTGAGGAGCGTCAGCGCCGTACCGAGGGGTTGTTCGCGGGGTTGGTTGATCTCATGCATCCGGAAAAATCTGACGATCATGCGCCCCAACTGATCCTGAACGCCAATGCCGCGATCATCCACCAACTTGCGGGTGCCGCGGTTGGTGGCGGACGATCTGTCGTCGTTGAATCCTCGGTCAGAGGATTCTACGTCCAGGCTCTGTTGAGCGGCAGACACCGTATGGACGCCCAGGTGCGGGCCTGGTCCTCCAATCTCTTCACCGAGTTGATCAGTGCATCACTCGGTGACGGCGGCAGTGTATGAATCAACTACCCGACAATACAGGAGAAAACCCATGACTGACTCTGATAATCAGCATGATGAACTTCGCCTTCTCATGCACCGTGCCGACAGCACACCGTGGGGAAGTACCTGCAGTGAGCTCTGGGCGGAGGCAGCTCAACTTGCCGTCGACAGTGAGCGGCTTGAAGAAGCGCTGATTTGTCACGCCGAACTGTGTACGGCCTATTGCATGGACGGGCGGAACTACCGCTGTATCGCCCCGTTCTCCTACGTTGAGGAGATGCGGTCCCACCGCCCCGACCTGTTCAGCACCGAACTCCATCACAAGCACGCCTGGAATCTGAAGTACGTGTTGTCTGCGGTGGCGAACAACCCTGACGTACCCGTGGCACAGTACCGCTCTCTCCTGGATCTGATGGCGGAATACTACCGGGAACTGGGGGATCCGGGGCGTGCGGTCGCGATGCGGCGCCTGGGTTTCCTCCGGAACACCGGCGGGAGTGGAGTAGAAGATACCTACGCAGAGTGGCTGGACCTCCCTGACTCCGAACTCGCTGATTGTGTCGGCTGCAGCCCAGAACAGCGGGTCGAGTACCACGCCAGTCGTGGTGAGTGGGAGACCGCCCGGGAGATCGGCGAGGCTGCTCTCCCCGAGATGGAGAACAGTTGCTCGTCACAGCCCGAGGGGCTGTTGACCGAGATGCTTGAGCCGTGGCTGCGAACAGGGGCGGATGACCGCGCGTGGTCCGCTCACGTCCGTGGATATCGCCGTTACCGCAGAAACGCGAGTGATCTTGCGCAGCATTCTGACCACATTCGTTATCTGGCGCTTTCCGGTGCGGCTGGCCGCCCGGAACGATTGGAGCGGGCGGAGAGCATCCTGATCCGCCATCTTCCCTGGTGGGAACGCGCCGAGGACCACCGGGACCTGCTGAATCTCGCCGCCGCCGCCGTCGTACTCATTGACCGGTTGCCTGGTGCCACGGACCGCAGACTGGACGTCACGCTGGCGGGTGAGAACCTGCCGTGGGTGACCGGCATCGAGACACTCACTCGCCCGACCCTCTCCGAGGCGCGAGCCTGGTTCCTCACTCTCGCAACGTCGATCGCCGAACACTTCGACGCCCGCCCGGGCATGGAACACGCCGTGCACGTCGCGTCGCTGCAGAGGCTCATCAACCCGGAACCCGTCGCCCCACTGCCCGCACCGGCAGAGGGGGCTGTCGCCGATGTGTCCGGCATGTTCACCCCAGATGAAGCCGACTACAGGGTCGTTACCCCCACGGAGGCCACCGCCGGTCCCGCTGCGGACGTGGCACCCGGCCCGGATGGTGACGAGGATGGTGAGCCTCCCGTGGTCCCCATCGATATCACCGGCTGGTGGCGTGGCAACGATCTCGCGGAAGCCCTCGCCGCGAACGCCGCGGTGGGGAACGAGATCGAGACCGTCCACTGGCACCACGCGGTCCACCTGCTCCTCGACCATCCCGGGCTGCGCACCTCAGCGGAGGCCGCCGGTGTACCAGGGGAATTGGAGCATGCTTGGCGGCGTGCTGTCCAGGATGCCGAATGGTTCCTCGGTGTCGATCTCGACGCCGAGTCTGAGGAACTCCCGGGTACGACCGGGGACCCCGCGTACCGGTTGATCGAGGATGCAGCGGCTTCCCTCCGTTCGGGGCAGGTCATGGAGGCCTGCCAAGCCGCGGACACCGCGATGCGAACCGGGTCGGCTGAACCCGTCGGTGTCCGACTGGCGGCGTTGCAGTTCCTCGCGAGAGGTGCACATGACGCAGGCTACGTCGACGAAGGCATCGACTGTGCCCGGCAAATGCTCAATCTCTGCGCTGCCGCGGAACTGCCCGGACTGACGTTCATCGCCGCACAGACACTCGCGGAACTGCTGATCTCCGCACGTCGGTACCATGAGGCCGCGGAAGTTCTCGAGACCTCGCTGATGAAGATCTCTGAGTATCCCGGATCGCGTGCCGAACTGGATCTGCGGCATTCGCTGGTCCGGGTTTTCGCCAAACTGGAGTTCCACGACGAAGCGGGAGAGGAACTGCTCAAGATCGCTGCACACATGGTTCGTAGGAATGAACGGGAGCGGGAGCTCGGGGCACTGCAACAGGCGGCCGTCGCGTTCGACCATGCCCAGGAAACCCGCCGCGCGGTGTCGACCTGGCATCGGATCATCGAGGTGTCCCACTCCATGTGGCAGGACGCCGTTAACGGTCTCTCGGTGGGGGACAGTGTGGACGGGCAGATGCAGGAGCAGGTGGACAAATACCGAGAGGCATACGCTCTGGCGCTCTACAAGTGCTGTGCCACGGCGGTGAATCAGCCAGGATATGTCGGTGACGCCGACATGGCGGTGGTTGACGATCTTCTCGACACCCTGCGTGCCCTGGTCAACGATCCCGAACACCCTGGGCCGAAGACCCAGGCATGGCGGGAGGCTGATTGGTTGGTCGACAAAGCATACATGAATCTCTGTGCTATGCGGTTCCTCTCCGCAGTGGACTATGCGAATGCGGCGGCCACCGGGTTCGAGAGCCTGGAAGAACCCGCCGATCAGGCGAGGGCGCTGATGATCGCGTCTGACGCCCGGTTCTACGGGGGTGAACCGGAAGCTGCGGCAGAGATTGCCCGTGACGCTGTGCGGGTGCTGTCAGCGAGGCGTTTCATCGGGCACCCCGTGCGCCGTGCCGCCGAACACCGGATTCGGGAGGCTGGCACGGCCTGATTTTCCATCTTTCCGGACAATGCGACATCTAGATTTGCTGCGGCAAACTAGAGTGGACTCTGTATGAATGACCCCGGCTTTTCGATACAACGACCGGGAACCGCATGAAAGGAAATACCATACATGGCGTTACCCAAGGTTACCTTCACCCGGGTGGAGAATTTCCTGAAATCCGAGGAGCTCAATTTCGGCAGGGATGATGACAATGACATCGTCGTCGGTTTTGATGGACTCACCTTCTTCATTACCGTCCAGGAGGATCTCCTCCGCCTGTCCGGTTGGTGGCACGCACAACTGGGAAATGATGATGCGGTGGGACGGGCAGTTTCTGCAGCCAACTCGCTGAATCAGGATCTCGTGATGCCCAAGACCGTTGTCGCCGGAAGCGGCCCGAGCATCATTTTCGAGAATTCACTGAAAACCGCCACGGGGATGACAGACGAGCAGCTTGGTTCATTCATTGTCACGTCATTCCAGTCAAGTTTCATGGCGGCAGAGAGACTAGCTGCCGATCTGCCCGATCTCGCGCCCGTCGTCGAAGAGGAGAACAACTGATGGCATGGTTCAAGTCCAAGGGCGCGGTGGACGCGCCCACACCGGTCACCCCGGAACGCCTGGAAGCGGCCCTTTCGCGCCAGGAGATCACAGCGGATCGGGCGGATGATGGTGCTCCTCGCTTTTACTGTTTTATCAACGGTTTCCCTGTCGTGTTCGATGCCTCCTTCGATTTCTCGGTGGTGGTCAGTGCAGCTACGTTCGAGCGCCTGTCGGAGTCTCGGGAAGAAGAGGTTCTCGGCTGGGTCAAGTCCGTGAATGCCGACACCCACTTTGTTACCACCGTGCAGAATCGTGACGAGAACGGTGTTTTCGTGGCTGCTGATGGTGCCATATTCACGAGCCAGGGGCTCACCGATGAACAACTCGATGATCAGCTTGAACTCATGCTCGTCGGTGTATTGAGTACCATGAGCCGTTTCTACGAGGAGTTTGACATCACTCCCGAGGACCCCGGGAACGACAACTGATCCCGGTAACGGATTCCGTCATCCCCGGGTACAGGTCGGGTGGGACATTCCTGTGGATGGAACGGTGATCTGTGAGTATGCGTCCCTCCCCTGGATGGTTCACCCGACGGGATGTGATCGGGAGATGGCTGAATTGGGGACCCCGGTGGTGAACGACGCTGGTGGGGTGCGTAAAAAGTCTCATCTCATGCGTCTCGGGCGGTACCTGTTTTCCACCGATCTCCGGTAAGACTGGCTGCGTCGGGCCCCTTCGTCCGCTTCGTGAACTAGAATGACCAGACAGAAAACTCCGGTGGGGTTTCAGGCAGCTTCTTCCTCTGGTCCATTCGGGGTGGCTGGTGTCCAGATTTTCGATGAAGCAGGGGTCTACGGCGTGAATGATGCGGAGAGCGAACTGGCGGCACTCGTGCCGTTGGCGGCCGGTGGTGACCGGTCTGCTCTGCAGCGGATCATGGAGATTATTCACCCGATGGTCCTGCGCTACGCTCGCGCCCGGATCGGGGGTGGGCGTCATCCTGCGCCGGAGGACGTTGCCCAGGAGATCTGTCTGGCGGTGGCGACCTCGGTGGCGAACTATGTGGATCGGGGGCGTCCATTTATGGCGTTCGTCTATGGTATCGCCTCCAATAAAGTGGCGGACGCTCACCGGTCGTTGTCGAGGGATCTGTCGAATCCCACCGATGATGTTCCAGATTACGTGCGCGATGGGGATACTCCGGAAGACTATGCGCTGGTCAGCGATGGTAGTAACAGAGTGCGTGAACTTCTCGATTCATTGAGTGACAAGGCACGCGAAATTATCACCCTACGGGTGTTCGTGGGTTTGTCTGCGGAAGAAACCGCGCGAATTGTGGGGAGCACCCCAGGCGCAGTCAGAGTGGCCCAGCATAGGGCGCTTGCAGCACTGCGGAAGAAGCTGAATGAGCAGGAGCATCAGGCATGAGTGACCGCCGATCCGAGGGCGCAGGTGCGCATGGGGGACAGGGAAATGACCGGTTCCTCGTTGACGCCTACCTTGACGACCTCGCCCGGGGTATCGATCCTTCCGGAGGGGAGGACGCCCTCGCCGGGCTTTTGCTTGGCCTCAAAGCAGAGGTTGATGAACCGATGCCTCCAGCGCCGAGGCTCCCTGAGTGTGGGGTACCGGGGGCTGGACCTGTCACGACCCGATTCGCTCCCGTTACCGCTGCTCCCGTTCAGGAGAGCCCTGTTGTGGAGGGGGGCGCCCGAGTGATTGATCTTGAGGAGCGTCGGAGAATTGTGCCGGGTTTCGTCCACGGAATGATCGGCGCGGCTGCGGCGACCCTCGTTATCGCAGGTGGTGGAACGGCCATCTACAATGCGGAACCCGGTAGCGCACTGTGGGGGGTCAACGCCGCGATGTTCGGAGACCATGCCTCCGTCGTGGAACTCGCCAGTACTCTGGAAGAAGCCGACAACCGTAACGCGAACGGTGATGTCGCCGGAGCGCTCGAACTGCTGGAGCAGGCGAAACTCATGGCGAAGGAGATCAATGCACGCAACACTGACAAAATCGACGCGGACAAACGTCCTCCGGCTCCCCGCACCGTGACGGTCACTGTAACACCGGAACCGCAGCCCCCGGTGGAACCGGAGACGGTCACCATCACCACCACGGTCGGTACTCCTCCGCAGCTCCCGAGTAGTACTGTTCCACCGGTATCGTCGGTCATTCCGTCTCCGTCGGTGACCCCTCCGACGACATCACCGCTGCCGGTGCCTGATGACGTTGGTGAGGTCACCGAGACTTTCTCAGTTCCTGATGGTGACGGGGAGAACGCCGATAACGTCGGAGCTTCAGTGAATGAACGGGGAGGCTCCCGGCAAGCGCCCGGTGCGGGCGAAGATCGATGAGCTGATTTTTGGAGAAGGAAAAGCCCCGTACCTATTTCTAGGGTACGGGGCTTTTCCGTGCCCGTGTATCGGACGCGTGTGCGTGCGGAAGTACTACTTCGCGTCCATTCCGTCGAGGAAACCGAGGCAGTAGTCCCAGGGGACGTATGCGGCGGGATCAGGGCGTGCGGATGGTTCGTGTACCGGCGACAGCTCCCCGGCGAGCGTGGCGCGCATGTTGGCAGCCATGATGTCCCAGTCGTAGTAGTGCTGCTCGTCGCAGTCCTCGCACATGAAGAACACCCCGAGGACACCTCGGGGTTCCAGAGCCCGACGGAATTCACCGACGAGTTCCAGGTCCTCGCGGACGCGCTCACGGTCTTCGGCACTGAGTGGCGGCATCGGTTCATCCGCCTCAAGGAACGACGCGGGATCGTTCGGGTCACCCGCGAAGGGGTCCGGCGGCATCATCGAATCAAAGTTCACACAGGCCACACTAAGGGTGCAGCCGGTAAACGGCAACCAAAGACAGGTGAAATGACCCTGCGGCCGGTGACCCCCGTGACCGCCCCGCGCGCTACTGTTGTATGTTGTGACACCCTCCCGTCCGATGACGCCCCGGGGTCTCGTTCCTCGCTGCGGGGATTCCGGGGTTTCCGGGGCGGGTGGATGCGACGTGTCGATCCAGCTCCAGTTCCACCCTAGATAAAAAGGATGACCCACCTTGACTGACAATCACGTCTCCACCGGGGGCGACGACCCGAACAAGGTCGCACTCATCGGCCTCACTTTCGACGATGTTCTGCTGATCCCGGATTCCTCCGACGTGATCCCCAGTGAGGTGGATACGTCCTCACAGCTCACCCGGAATATCCGGCTGAATATTCCGTTGATTTCCGCTGCGATGGACACGGTGACGGAAGCGCGCATGGCCATCGCCATGGCGCGGCAGGGTGGCATGGGTGTTCTGCACCGCAACCTGTCCGTGGAGGACCAGGCTCAGCAGGTGGAGATGGTGAAGCGATCCGAGTCCGGTATGGTCACCGATCCGGTTACCTGCACCCCGCACATGACGATCGGTGAGGTGGATGCACTCTGCGCCCGTTACCGGATCTCTGGTCTGCCGGTGGTGGATGAGGCGCGGCGGCTCGTCGGTATCTGCACCAACCGGGACATGCGTTTTGAGCAGGATTACTCTCGGACGGTTGCCGAAGTGATGACGGCGATGCCGCTCGTCGTGGCGAAGGAGGGCGTGAGCAAAGAGGATGCTCTGCAACTCCTCAGTGCGAACAAGGTGGAGAAGCTCCCGATCGTCGATGATGAGGGGCGTCTGGTTGGACTGATCACCGTCAAGGACTTCGTCAAGACCGAGAAGTACCCGGATTCATCCAAGGATTCTTCTGGCCGGCTGCTCGTCGGTGCTGGTATCGGTACCGGTGAGGATTCATGGGGCCGTGCCGCCGCGCTCGTCGATGCGGGGGTCGATGTCCTTGTGGTGGACACCGCACACGCTCACAACCGGGGTGTTCTGGAGATGGTGTCCCGGGTGAAGAAGGAGTTCGGGCACAAGGTCGACGTGATCGGCGGCAACCTCGCCACCCGTGCTGCAGCGCAGGCCATGATCGATGCCGGTGCGGATGCCATCAAGGTCGGCATCGGCCCCGGTTCCATCTGTACCACCCGCGTCGTCGCGGGTGTCGGTGCGCCGCAGATCACCGCGATCATGGAGGCCGCAGTACCCGCCAAAGCGGCAGGTATTCCGATCATCGCGGATGGTGGCATGCAGTTCTCCGGTGACATCGCCAAGGCACTGGCAGCCGGCGCATCCACCGTGATGCTCGGTTCCCTGCTCGCCGGAACCGCTGAAGCACCGGGTGAGACGGTGGTCGTTAACGGGAAGCAGTACAAGATGTACCGCGGCATGGGTTCTCTCGGTGCGATGCAGGGGCGTGGCCTGAGCGGAGAGAAGCGGTCCTTCTCCAAGGACCGCTACTTCCAGGCGGACGTCAAGAGCGAGGAGAAGCTTGTCCCGGAGGGTATCGAGGGGCGTGTCCCGTTCCGTGGCTCCATCGATGCGATCACCCACCAGCTCGTCGGTGGTCTGCGCGCAGCCATGGGCTACACCGGTTCCGCTACCATTGAGGATCTGCAGCATGCGCGCTTCGTCCAGATTACGGCGGCTGGTCTGCGGGAATCCCACCCGCATGATATCCAGATGACCGTTGAGGCCCCGAACTACTACCAGCGCTGAAGCCACCGCTTCGCCCACCGGGAGTTGATTGCCCGGTGGGACCCAAAACATCCAAGGAGCATCACCCATGCGTGACATTGTCGAAATCGGAATCGGGCGCGAGGCCCGCCGCAGTTACGAGCTTGCGGACATCCAGATCATCCCCTCCCGTCGGACACGGTCCTCGAAGGACATCGACACCTCCTGGCACATCGACGCCTATACCTTCGATAACCCGTTCCTGTCTCACCCGACGGATGCGTTGGCCTCACCGGAGTTTATCGTGGAGATGGGGCGTCAGGGTGGTCTCGGAGTCATCAACGCCGAGGGACTGTGGGGGCGTCATACCGATCTCGATGCCGCAATCGCCAAGGTCGTGGAGGCCGGTCGCATGGAGTTGACGGAGATGTCCGATCCGCTGGGCTTCGGTTCCCCGAGCACCAGGGTCCTGCAGGAACTGCATGCTGCACCGATCGACGAGGAACTGCTCTCCGCGCGGATAGCCGAGGTACGCGCCTCCGGAGCTACCGTTGCCGTCCGGGTCACTCCGCAGCATGCTCGGGAACTCGCGCCCGTAGTCATCAAGGCGGGTGCTGAACTGCTGTTCATCCAGGGCACGATGATCTCCGCAGAGCACGTCGCAACGGGTGGTCAGCCACTCAATCTCAAGGAGTTCATCGGTTCACTGGACGTTCCCGTCATCGCTGGTGGGGTTGCGGACTATACGACCGCTCTGCATCTCATGCGCACTGGAGCTGCGGGGATCATCGTCGGGGGCGGGACGAACACCAACGACCTCGCGCTGGGCATCGGTTGCCCGATGGCCACAGCGATCGCGGACGCCGCTGCAGCCCGACGTGACTACCTTGACGAGACGGGCGGCCGCTACGTGCACATCATCGCCGATGGGGAACTCGATTCCTCCGGGTATGCGGTCACCGCAATTGCCTGCGGTGCCGACGGGGTTATGCTCGGCCGTGCACTCGCCCGGGCCCGCGAAGCCGCTGCGGGTGGCTACTTCTGGCCACACACGGCGGCACACCCACGGTTCCCCCGTGGCGCTGTCGAGCCCTCTTGGGCGCACATCGTCGAGTCAGCGGAAGAGTCCGGTGACAACCTCGACCAGATGGCGCGGCAGCCCTCCCTGGAGACGGTGCTGCACGGCCCGTCCACCGACCCCAATGGTTTGCTCAACTACGTCGGCGGGTTGCGCCGGGCGATGGCCAAGTGCGGGTACACGGACCTGAAGAGCTTCCAGAAGGTTCAGTTGTCCGTCCGTTCCACCGTTTTCTGATCACCGACGTTCTATCCATTGGTGCGGCGCAGTACCGGAGAAGCAGAGCGCGGCTCTGGGTGCGGTAAAGTACGTCCCGTGACTGACTCAAAGCAAGCTACCGCAACGAATCACCGCCCGGTGCTCGTCGTCGACTTCGGCGCCCAGTACGCGCAGTTGATCGCACGCCGGGTGCGTGAGGCTCGGATCTACTCCGAGGTTGTCCCGCATACCGCCACGGTCGAGGAGATCAAGGCAAAGAACCCGGCCGCGCTGGTACTCTCCGGCGGCCCGGCGTCGGTCTATGCGGATGGTGCGCCGGAGCTACGCGCTGAGCTGCTCGATCTGGGTGTCCCGGTGTTCGGCATCTGTTACGGATTCCAGGCCATGACCCACGCCCTCGGGGGCACCGTTGCTAACACGGGTGACCGTGAATACGGCCGCACCGACCTGAGCATCAGCGGCGGTACCCTGCACAAGGGGCTTGAGGCGACGCACAAGGTGTGGATGAGCCATGGTGACGCCGTGCACGCCGCACCGGAGGGATTCACCGTTACCGCCACCTCTGCGGGTGCCCCGGTTGCGGCCTTCGAGTGCCCCGAACGCTCGATGGCTGGGGTCCAATATCACCCGGAAGTCTTGCATTCCCCGCACGGCCAGGAGGTGCTCACCCGCTTCCTCACGGAGATCGCAGGGCTCGAACAGAACTGGACCGCCGTGAACATTGCCGACGAGCTCGTCGAGTCGATTCGTGCGCAGATCGGCCCGGAGGGGCGTGCTATCTGTGGTTTGTCCGGCGGCGTTGATTCCGCCGTGGCCGCAGCGCTAGTGCAGCGTGCCATCGGTGACCGGCTGACGTGTGTGTTCGTCGATCACGGTCTGCTGCGGGCGGGGGAACGGGAGCAGGTTGAGCGGGACTTTGTTGCAGCGACCGGAGCGACACTTGTCACCGCCCACGAACAGGACGCTTTCCTGTCGAAGCTGGCCGGTGTGACTGACCCCGAGGCCAAGCGCAAGGCCATCGGTGCGGAGTTCATCCGCTCCTTTGAGCGTGCCGTCACTGGTGTACTCGAGTCTGCACCAGAGGGATCGTCGGTGGACTTTCTGGTGCAGGGCACCCTTTACCCGGACGTCGTTGAGTCCGGTGGTGGATCCGGTACCGCGAACATCAAGAGCCACCACAACGTCGGTGGTCTACCCGACGACGTCGAGTTCGAGCTCGTTGAGCCGCTCCGACTGCTGTTCAAGGATGAGGTCCGTGCCGTGGGCCGGGAACTGGGGCTGCCACAGGAGATCGTGGGACGTCAGCCGTTCCCGGGACCGGGTCTGGGCATCCGCATCATCGGTGAGGTCACAGCCGAGAGATTGGAAACGCTGCGTGCCGCTGACCTGATCGCCCGCACTGAGCTCACTGCAGCAGGTCTGGATGAGGAGATCTGGCAGTGCCCCGTGGTGCTGCTCGCGGACGTCCGTTCCGTCGGAGTCCAGGGGGATGGTCGCACCTACGGGCACCCGGTCGTGCTGCGCCCCGTGTCCTCCGAGGATGCGATGACCGCTGACTGGACCCGAATTCCCTATGACGTGCTGGAACGTATCTCTACCCGTATTACCAACGAGGTCGCCGACGTCAACCGTGTCGTTCTCGACTGCACCTCGAAGCCCCCGGGAACGATCGAGTGGGAGTAGGCTCCGGCCTGCCCCCCTGACAGAGAGGGCCCCATGCGTAGCGTGGGGCCCTCTCCCGTGTGTTGCCTGCAGTGGAAGATTATTCGCAGGCGATGCCATCCCCGTCACGATCGAGTTTGCGGCTGTACCCCGGGTTGCCCGCGTAGAGTGGTGCGGCACCGGCGGCGCGAGCCTCGCCGCAGTTCGCGAAATAGGTGGCTGCGGGTGCCGGTGCAGTGGCCGGCACTGGTGTGGGGGCCGGTGCTGGTGCGATGAAGCCTTGCATCTGATTGTTGCTTTCCTCCACGGGTGCTGGGGCGGGAGGCTCTTCTGAATTCGTCGTTTCCGTTGTCGTCGTTGTTGTTATCGAGTCGGTTGTGCGCTCTGTGGTGGTTTTGCTGGATGTTGTGGTGATCTCTTTGTCGCTTCGGGTGGACTCATCGGAGTCGCAGGCGGTGAGCATGCTGATCGCCATGATGGCGCCGAGAACGGCGGACGTCATTTTTGCGGTGTGTGTGCGGGTGGGCACAGTTTTCCTCTTTTCGGGTCGGCGCATCGGAGTGACAGGAGGGAACGGTGAGAGCGTCAGCTCTCTACCGTAGGGGACGGGGAGACCGAGTTTTTGTTTTTTCCTGGAAAGGGGAGTAACTCGGGGGTATCTTCTCCGTAGCCGCGGGATGATCGGGATAGATTCTTGGACGTCGGGCATGGGTTACTATGGAGAAAAAGCCACCGTTCGAGGTGGTCAGCTCTGATCCCGGGCGCCGGATTGGTGTATGCCTGGGCCGATACCCGTCGAAGAAGAGGTGGCAGTCAGCGTGGACAGAAACCCCGCACGTATCGTCCTCCCCGGTGTGATCAGTGCTCTGATCGCGGTCGTCGTGATGATCTTCATGCTCCTGGTGGTCGAAGGTGGCTCGATCGCCACCGCGATGCGGCTGGGGTATTCCGGGCCGACGCTCCAGGCGACGGCAACAGGTACCGGCGACCTCGATCCGGAGGAGCAGGTGGAGCTGCAGCGCGAGATCGCCGACCTGGCGGATTCCCGTGGGGTGTCGGTGTTGGCATCTCGTAGTGATGGTTCGGGGGTGTTCGCGGTGCATGACCCGGACGGTCGTTTCCACGTCGAGGGGGCGGGTGAGCTGGATGCTGCGCTTGGGAAGGATCGCACCCTGGTCTCCACCGCACTACCGGAGAACTTGAAGGATGCGCCGTTCAACTCGGAGCTGTCGGGTGTGTGGTTCATTTATGTGGCGGTGTTCAACGGACTGCAGGACGATCCGATCGCGGGAACATTCCCCGCCGGTGCCCTGGTGGGCAAGACCCCGGTCGTGGCGCTGCAGGGCTTCGAGGTCCCGGGCCCCCGGGACACGTGGCTGTTCGCCGGTGACGGGGCACCCGAGCTCGCAGGCACCGTCGGGGATGTTCTCCGGTCCGCCGGTCTCGACGACGTGGAGACCACCGTGGCGCTGCCCCGTTCCGGCAGTGACTTCGCCGGTTCCACGTTCGGGAAGTTCAGTGTCGCGACGATGCTGCTCCTGCTTGCCGTGGGTGTCGCTCTCAGCGTGAGCCAGCTACGTCGTGTCGACGGCCGGGCAGGGCTGATCCGGTTCGCTTCCGTGCTCGCCGCGGGTGCCGGGGCCGGGGTGCTCGCGGTGTGGCTGGTGTACCTCGTCAGGCTCAGTGCGACGACACTCGTCGGTTTCGGCACGGTGTTCACCGTCGGGCTGCTGTCTCTGCTGTTGTGTGCCGTGATTTGGGCGGTGATCATCGGGGCCGTCCTGATCATCCCCGCGAAGATCTCCCTCGGCGACCTCGGGAAGGGGAGAGCTGTGGTGGACCGGAGGCGTGGTCTGCCCGGGGACCTGGCGTCTGTTCCGGGATGGGCGGTGCTCTGTGTCGTCGGTGGTCTCGTCCTCGGTATGGCGCTCACCTTCGCGACCGCCCGCAGTGGCGGGGAGATGAGGGAGCTGGGGGTCGTAGCGAATGAACCGGACCGGCCCGTCAGCGTGCTGCGGACATCCGACGTGGATCCCGAATTCCAGGCCCAGATGGAGGAGATTTCGAAGGCGTTCGAGGTACGCCCCGATCTACGGGTGCTCGCCGGGGAGATGGAGGAGGATCCGCGGCTCACCGCACAGATCCCCGTCGCCGACGACAGAGTCCTGCTCATCGTCGGGCAGCCGGAGGCGATCCCGGCCACCGGCCAGCTCCGCCAGGGGGTCGCCGTGGTGTGGGGGGACACGGAGGCCATCACCGATTCCGGTGTCACCGACGGCCTCACCGTCATCCGGGAGGGGAACGATCCCGCGGCGGTGTCAATGCTGGACGGCACCGGTGCACCGAACCGTCCGGACAACCGGCCCATCGTGGCCCTCACCCCGCGAGACTTCGAGCGTCTCGACCCCGACCTGCTCCCGGGGACACGTGAACTCGCCGAATCCGTCACGTGCCTCTGCGCCCCGGAGGAACTCGACCGGGTGGCGTCTCCGCTCACGGCCCTGGCAGGCGGCGGGCTATCGGACAGCTATATCTATCCCATCGCGCGTGACGGCGTGTACACCGATGTCCAGCGGTCCTCGGCCACGGCGGCCCTGCTGACCGCGCTGCTGTTCGCGGTGGCCCTCTCCGTGTTCTACCTGCTGACACTCACCGCCGGTGCCCGGATGTGGGAACGCCGTCGTGCCGACTACGCGGCGGACCGGGACGCGGGGGTCAGTGGTTTCGTGCTGCACCTGCGTCGTCAGTTGTTCACCGCCGTGCTCATCACGGTTCCCGTCGCCGCTGGTTTCATGGTGGCCTACCGGCAGATCGCGGGCGGTGATCCTGCCCCCACGTTGTACGGTGCGCAGCTCGCGGGAGTGTGGGTCGCTGTGTTCGTCGCGCATCTGCTGGTCGGTCTCCCGGGGTTCGTCCGGGTCAGAGAGCTGCTCCGTATGGAGGGCGGTGACTCGGAAACCGGCCACGACGGCCGAGACCGTGGTAGCCGGTTCGACGGTCTGCGGGAGCGGTTCCGGGCCGTTCTCCGTGGACGGGAGTGACCCGCCGGTTATTTGGTGTGGACCACGACCGTGCCGATTCCGTTGCTGATGTCGAGGGTGAGTCGTTCGCCCTCGGCACCGGGGTTGTAGTCACCCGGGGTGCACACCAACTTGCCGACCCCGTTCGAGCAGGTCACGGTGACTGGCACATCGGTCGGCAACCACACGGTGGTCTTTCCTACCCCGTTGGACACCTCCACCTTCCGGCTTTCGGCCAGGGGTTGCAGTCCGCGCAGGTCCAGTTCGGTTTTCCCGACGCCGTTGTCCACGTCAGCGGGGAGAGTAGCCCCGGACGTTGGGGCGATGCGGGTCGATCCGGTGTCACCTCCGACCTTGAAGTTGATCCTGGGGGTATTGCCGACTGTGATGGTCAGGGCCACGAGGGCGCCGATTCCCAGGATCAGTGCGGATTTTCGTAGACCTCCTCGGGAGAGGAGCCCCACGCCGATCCCGGTTCCCCCGATGAGTGCCCCGAGACAGGACGTCCAGGCCAGAGTAGGAATGGCAAGAGCGAAGAATGCCGTGCCGACGCTGAGCGAGATCAGCCCGATCCCGCCCGCAGCCCCGATCATGAGGGCGATGATCCCGCCTGCGGTGAGCCACCGGCTCCTGGTGGGTGGCGGTGTCGGGACGGGACCCGGCTCCGGGAGGTTCCACAGCTCGGGTACCGTGCCCAGCGGATCCCAATCGGGCGGCACCGGCTGTGCGTCCGGAATGTCGTAGCCCTTGGCAGGCTTCAGGTGCACGAGACCGGGGTTCGGCGAGACCTTTATCCGACTGTCTCCGGAGTCCGGTGACGGGTTTCCGGTGGCAGGGCCTGCTTCGGTGTCGGAGGTTTCGGGGGAAGTGACGAGCAGCCCCTCCGGGGGGACCGGTTGACGGCTGTGCAGCAGCCACCATATGGCGAAACCGATGAGCGTCGTGAGCAGAGTCGACGAGGACAACAGGTCGGAGGAACTGGCAGGCCAGGCGATCAGTAGCATCACGATGATCAGCGTGTAACCGAGTGAACGTTCGCTCTTCAAACGGGGATCGGAACTCGCTCGGACGATCGCCTCGACCGGGGACACCGGGACGGACCAGCGCGGCATGATGAGCCATGCCAGGAGATAGAGCAGCACTCCACCACCGCACAGGGCGGCGACGACGAAGGCGATACGAATGAGCGTGGGATCGACGTTGAAACGGGTACCGATTCCCTCGCAGACGCCGGCTATCTTTGCGTTTCCACCCTGGTCGGAGGGAATACGGGGCGGGCGTGTCGTCCACATGTCGCGCAGGGTGTCGCTGAGGTCACGGGAATCGGGGGCCGTGGGGGGAGGTGTGCTGTCCATGTCTTCATTTTGATCCCCGGCCCGGTGGCGGCACATCGGGGACCACCCTGAAAAACAGGAAATCAGGGTGGTCCCCGATGCCCTCTGACGGGGCCGGTGCGATCATTGACATCATGGCGACGCCCCCTGCTCCGGCCCAGACACGACCACGGCCTTATCCCCGTTTCACCCGGGTCCGTCAGGGGCGCGTCATTGGGGGAGTTGCGACAGGGCTGTCCCGGCATTTCGGGGTCGATGTTCGGATCGTGCGGTTGCTGCTCGCCCTCAGTTGCCTGCTCAGCGGTGCGGGTGTGCTCTGCTACGCGTTGATCTGGGTGCTGTTCAGTCAGACGGACGGAGAGCCTGTCCCGGGGTCGCCGGAGACATCACGGACGGATCATCTTCTGGTCGTGCTCGCCATTATCGGTGCGCTGGTGGCCTTCGCGCTTGTCACCGGTTCGACGGCGGTGAGATGGTGGCCGCTTCTGATCATTGGTCTCGGAGCCGTCATTGTCTGGCGCACCTATGACCGCGGCATGGATTTCTCGGAGCTGCGTGGTGGAGTACCCACGCTCCTGGCTGGCGGGACGCTCGTGCTCACCGGCATCATTCTCGTTCTGGTGAACTGGGAGAATCGGCAGGCCTTCGGGACGACTCTCATGGCGGTTCTGCTCACTCTCGCGGGAGTCGCGGTTCTCGGGGTGCCGTTGTGGTTGAAGATGTGGGAGGAACTCACCCGGGAACGTGCGGAACGTCTCGCGGCTGCCGAGCGTGCCGAGATCGCCTCCCGGCTGCATGACTCGGTCCTGCAGACACTTGCGCTGATCCAGAAACGCGCCGGGGAGGACACTGAGATCGCCGGACTCGCCCGCAGTCAGGAACGTGAACTCCGGCAGTGGTTGTTCGGACAGCAGGAGAACGCCGCGGCAGGTGCCGCCGCCACCGTGTTCGCCGCGCTGGAACTCGCGTGCGGGGAGGTGGAGGACACCTACTCCGTCCGGATCGCACCGGTCACCGTCGGCGCGGACAGCCCTCTCGCCGAGACCACCCGCGCGGTCATCCTCGCTGCCAGGGAGGCCATGGTCAACGCTGCCCGACATTCCGGGGTAAGGGAGATCGATGTCTACGCCGAGAACCTCGCGGGGGAGCTGTCCGTCTACGTTCGGGATCGCGGATGCGGATTCGACCCGGCGAAGGTCCCGGACGGACACCATGGGTTGGCGGAATCGGTGCGGGGTCGGGTCACCCGCGCAGGTGGCACCGTGCAGATCAGATCCGCCCCCGGGGACGGGACCGAGGTCATCCTCCGCGTACCTGTAGACGGGTAATCTCGGGGGTGGGCAGATGCGGCAGGTGAGGTGAATGGAGCGGGCATGATCACGGTGTTTCTGGTGGACGATCACTCGGTGTTCCGCGCTGGGGTGCGGGCGGAGCTGGCTGGGGTGGTGGACATCGTCGGGGAGGCGGGCACCGTGGCCGAGGCCGTCGAAGAGATCATCTCGACGAGTCCTGACGTCGTTCTCCTTGATGTCCATATGCCGGATGGTGGTGGATGCGCTGTGATCCGGGAGGTCAGACGCCGGTGTCCGGACACGGTATTCCTTGCGTTATCCGTATCTGATGCCGCCGAGGACGTGATCGCCGTGATCCGTGAGGGTGCCCGGGGTTACGTGACCAAGACGATTTCCGGGGAGGAACTCGCGGACGCGGTGCGTCGGGTTAGGGACGGAGATGCGGTGTTCTCCCCGAGACTCGCCGGATTCGTCCTCGACGCCTTCTGTGCACCGGACGCCGGAGCCGGTGTCGGCGTGGTGGATGCCCCCGAGGCGGACGAGGCGGTCGAGAAGCAGCGGGGTGCGCCGTCGTCGGATCCGCTCGTCGATGCGCTCACCCGCCGGGAACTTGAGGTTCTGCGGTTGCTCGCCCGCGGCTACACCTACCGGGAGATCGGTGCGGAACTGTTCATCTCGATCAAGACGGTGGAGACCCACGCCTCGAATATCCTGCGCAAGACCCAGCAGTCCAACCGGCACGCACTCACCCGGTGGGCGCACTCCCGTCAACTGGATTGACCGAACTCTGATCTGGTTTATCTGCAGCGAATCAGGGCTCCACGGGTGGAGCTTGAAATCGGCCGCATGTTCCAGTTGACTGGCCGTATGAATGGCACATATGTTCGAGGGCCGGGCGGTGTGTCGCAGGTTCCCGATCTGACCGGGCTGAACCGTCAGGAGCGCATCCGTGCCCTGAAATCGACTCTGCTGGCGATGGATGGCACCGTGGGACGGGCACGCCCGGTGTCGCCGTATCGTGCCGCGATGATGACAGCGATTGAGCAGGGGGCGGTGATCGCGGTACCTGATGGACTATCCGGATTTCTGCCGGGCGGGGGCCTTCCACGGCAGGCGGTCACCACAGTGGGGGACTGTCCGGCACTCGTGGTGGAAATCCTCGCTGCCGCGACTCGTGCGGGGGCCACGGTTGCGGTCGTCGGCTGGCCGGACCTGATTCTCACCGGTGTGGTTGATGCTGGTGGTGATCTTGATCGGGTCGTGGTCATACCTGACCCGGGGGACAGGCCACTCGTCGTTACCGGAATGCTCGTAGAGGGGATGGATCTCGTCGTGCACTATTCCCGGGAGCCGATGAGGATCGGTGCGGGAGGATCGAGAATCCTGCTGTCCAAGGTACGTCGTGGAGCTGCCGCGCTGGTCACCGTAGGTTTTCAGCTCTCTTCCTCGAGGCTTTGTATCTCTGCTGATGTGGTCGCCTATCACGGTATCGAGGCAGGTGGTGGGCGGATTCGGGCAGTGGACCTTGACGTCTGTATCTCCGCTGGGGGTGCTTCGGTGCGCCGTACCCGACTCCGGATCGGGCGGATTCCTTCGGTTGCGAACACGGTCGCCGGGGAGATTCTGCGGGTGGATGATCTCCCCCTGGAATCATCGGGATTGCGTCGGACGGTGCGGGTGGGATGAACTGGGACAGAGTCATGGCTCTATGGTTCCCCGACTGGCCCGTCCATGCGGCACTTCTCTCTGGCACGACTCCGGTATCTGGCAGTGACAGTGCGGTGGTGGTCGCAGGTTCGGGCACATCCTGTGGAAAGGTGAAGGTGTGTGGACCACAGGCCCGGGCTGTCGGGATCAGACGTGGGATGCGGTTACGTCAGGCGCGGGCCGTGTGTCCCGGGCTCACCGTGTTCGAGGACTGTCCTGACCGTGATGCACGTATCTTCGAGCCTTTCGTCGCTAGTGTCTCGGGTATCGCGGCCACCGTCGAGGTGCTCCGCCCCGGACTTATCATCGTCGATGCCGCTGCCGCGGGGCGCTATCACGGTGGTGAGGACGCGGTCGCGCAACAGCTCATCGATTCCGTGGGGATCGCGGGTGTGGACTGTCTCGTGGGAATCGCAGACGAGATTCCCACCGCGCTCATCGCCGCCCGAGTGGGCGCGGTCGTGCCAGCCGGGGGATCGCGGGTGTTTCTCGCTCCGAGGCCCATCCGGTTAGCTGCGGCGGAGGAAACCCTCGGCTGTGATCCAGACGTGGTCACCGTTCTTGCGGAACTGGGGGTGTCGACGTTCGGGGAGCTCGCTGCTCTTCCCGCGACAGCGGTGACCACCCGATTCGGTGTTCCGGGTGAGAAACTCCACCGTTTGGCGTGTGCGGAGAGTGACCGTACTGTTCTGGTACGGCAACCGACCGCACCACTCCAGGTGGCTCACCGTCCTGATTCTCCCGTGGGAAGAATCGATGAGGCGGCATTTCTGGCGCGTTCTCTGGCTACCCGACTACACGGGAAACTGGTATCTGCGGGATTGTGCTGTCAGCGATTGAAGGTCCGGGCCACGATTCTCGTCGGAGGAGAGGAAAGCGTCCTCGAACGGATCTGGCATACCCGGGAACCATTGACGGAACAGGCCACCGCGGAGCGGGTGCGGTGGCAGCTTGACGGTTGGCTCACCGCTCAACTCGCGGCGGGTGATGGTACCGAGGACACCGTGGATTCCGGCATCGTGGAGCTTGTTCTGGAACCCATCGAGGTCATGCTTCCGGAAGATGAGGGTTTGTGGGCTGCGCGGGGCTCGGATGATGGTGGTGCCCGGAGGGTGATCACCCGGGTGCAGTCGATACTTGGAATGGAGGCTGTGCTCCGGCCACAACTCACCGGAGGGCGGAGTCCAGTCGAACGTATCAGGTACGTGCCGGTCGGAGAGGATCGTTCTGTGACAAAGGATCCGCGGGGGCGATGGCCGGGAATGCTGCCGGGGCCGCATCCCGCGCGTCGTGGCGGTGGTCCGCCGAACCCAGACTCAGGTATCCGTCTCGTGGATGCTGGTGGGAAAGGCGTGCGGGTGACGGCGGAGGCGTTACTCGACCGGATCCCGTGCACCGCATACGTGGGTGCGACCCGTTACCGGATCACCGGGTGGGCGGGACCGTGGCCCGTTGATGAATTGTGGTGGGAGCCGGAGTCCGCCCACCGGTGTGCGAGGATGCAGATCATCGCGGAGGCTGTCTCCGGTTGTGATGACCGGGCGTGGCTTGTCGTGTGGGGGTCGGGAAGCTGGCGGATCGAGGCGAGTTACCGTTGATCCCTTCAGCTCTGTTGCAGGTGGATCAGCCCTGGAGAATATCGATGACGAGGCGGGTCGGGTTTGTCAGTACCTGTGCGGAGTAGGGTCGTTTGCCACCGTTGACGCCGATGACGAATTGGGTGCGTCCCTCGAAGGCGCCTGCGGAACTGACACCCGCGACGATGGGGCCGGGGCCTGTGACCTCGCCGAGTTGCGGTTCCTCCATGTCGAGCGCGAAGGCGTAGGTCGTGCCGTCGATGTTCACCTCAAGGGCTGTGTCTCCGAGGAATTCGATCGGGAAACCACTGCCCTGCTGGGTGGGGCGATCGGTGTAGTTGATGAACCAGCCGGGCGATCCGTTTCCGGCGAAGTCGAAGACGACGCGGTCGAAGCCCTCATGCGTGCCGAGCCGCACGCCGGTGACCACGAGCTGCGCTGCGGGCTCCGGACGGAGTGTTTTCATCGTGATGTCTGCGTCGCCCAGGGGGGTCAGACCTGCATCGGCACGAGGGGTTCCGGTCGCGTTCGTTGATTCCCGGCTCTCCGGCGTAGATGTCTCTGTCACCGTGGAGGTCACGGTGCCGTTCGAGGTGAGGGTCTTCAGCTCGGGAGTGTTCTCGGGTCCGGTGCCGCAGGAGGTCAGCGTGAATGCCGTGATCGCCACGAGCGCCGTGAAAGCGCGCCGCGGCAGGCACCGTGGCGTTGTGGTCAGTGGCGTGGTAATCATGTGTCCACGGTAACTGTGTGGGGGCCGTGACGGAACTGAATAGGACGTTCAGCAGCGGATCGTGAGGGAATCGTTGTAAAACCACGGTCTGGGCGAAACGTCTGCGGGTGATGCTTTTCGGGTGGGGTTATTCTGGGCGTATGAGTTCCGAGCCTGAATCTGGCCGTACACCACGGTGTTCTGATGCCCGCGGTGAACCGCTGCCCGGAACCGCGAAGAAAGGGAGGATTTATCTCATTGTCGAGCATCCACACGGCTGGGGCCGTGACGTGCTTGATGGTGAGGCACTGGGAAAGGATCTCGCGGACCGGATCTCCGCGAAGATGAAGAAAGCGGGCGCTGCATTCCACCTCATCCGCAGGCCCGGAAGGGGCCGGGGCACGACAGATTCCCGCCGTGCCTACCTGGCTTTCACCTCAGGTCCTGACCCGGACGCACCTCCACCGAGTGTGGAGGCCTTTGATCTTCCCGGTGGTGTCACCGACATCTTTGACATTGATCTCTCCGGACCCGGGCGAAACACCGGGCTGGGTGCCCGGACTGTCACACATCCGTTGGTTCTGGTGTGCACCCACGGTAAACGGGATGTGTGTTGTGCGGTGAAAGGACGCCCCATGGCCAGTGCAATGCGGGCGGCAGCCTCGTCCGCGGAGGGACTCGTCCGACGTCTCTCAGAGGCTGCCTGCGGTATCGGCGGAGTAACGGCTGAACCCACCGTGGACACTGAGACTGCGGCTGACACCGTGTGGGAGTCCTCGCACACCGGGGGGCACAGGTTCGCGCCATCGATGATCCTGCTGCCCTGGGGCTACTCCTATGGTCGGATGAGCACAGATCAAGGGATGGCTATGCTGGGTACTCTCGCCCGTGGTGAGCTGCCGTTACCGGGGCTGCGGGGGCGGGGCTGCGTGGATGGTCCAGGTCAGGCTGCAGAGGTTGCTGTCGCCGTGGAATTGTCCTCTGCTGGGTGTCCGGCTGCTCCGGGGGAGCTGGTGATCACGGATCCGGGCGCTGGGAACGTCGAATCCGTGGTGCGTATGGTCACCCGTGCTCGAACCGGTGAACAGTGGTTGGTTCACCTGGAACACCGTTCGCTGGGGGAGGTGTTGAAATCCTGCGGTAAGCCCCCGGCGGCAGCCGATGCGTGGGAGGTTACCGCGATCAGTGGCGTTCGGAATGTGAGGTGACTGGGGTGGAGTGATCCGTGGGGAAGAAAAAAAGGGGGCCGACGTGGTCATCATCCCACGTACGGCCCCTCATTGCTGACGGATCAGCGGCGCATGACTTTCTTGGACAGCCAGTTGCCCAGGAGCTGGGCGATCTGCACGATGATGATGATCGCCAGTGTCGCCACCAAGGTGACAGACCAGTTGAAGGACTGGTAGCCGTAGGTGATGGCGAAGTCACCGAGCCCGCCGCCGCCGATGATGCCGGCCATCGCGGACATGTCGACCACGGCGATGAACAGGAACGTGTAGCCCAGGATCAGTGGGCCGAGTGCTTCGGGGATGATCACTGATGTGATGATCTTCAGGGGAGAAGCACCCATTGCCCGTGCGGCCTCGACGACACCGGGGTCGATGGACACCAGGTTCTGCTCGACGATGCGAGCCACGCCGAAGGTTGCTGCGATGGACATCACGAACATGACCGCATTCGTGCCCACGGTTGTACCGATGACCTTGAGCGTCAGTGGGCCGATTGCGGCGATGAGGATGATGAAAGGGATCGGGCGGACGAAATTCACCAGCAGGTTGAGTATGGTGTAGACGAATTTGTTACGCAGTACTCCCTGATCACGGGTGCTGTAGAGCAGGACACCGATGATCAGTCCGAAGAATCCGCCGACGACCATGGTCACGATAACCATCAGCAGTGTGTCACCGATCGCATCGATGAATGTGCCGCCGAAACGGTTCCAGTCGAAGTCCAGTGCATGGGTGGTGATGGTCATCGGAGGATCTCCTCGATGTCGGTGGTACGGTCCAGGGAGGCCCGGAACTCCTCGATGGGGGCGTCATCGCCGGTGAGCCGGACGGTGATCTTCCCGAAGGAGTGCTGTTCCAGGGTTGTGATACCGCCGTGGACGATGTTGATGGACACACCTGCCGAGCGGGCGGACGCGGCGGCGGTGAAGAACCCGGAGTTCTCGGTGAGATTGATGGTGAACAGGCGTCCCTCACCGGCGAGGAGATCATCGGCTTCGACGTTATCTGGTGTGTTGCGTAGCGTTGTGGCCACGAATTTCTTCGCGACCTCCGTCTTCGGGGCGGAGAACACCTCGTAGACGCTGCCCCATTCGACGACTTTGCCGTTCTCCATCACCGCGACCTTGTTCGCGATCTTGCGTACCACGTCCATTTCGTGGGTGATCACCACGATCGTGATGCCAAGTTCCTGGTTGACCTTGTGCAGCAGATCAAGTACGTCGTGGGTGGTTTCGGGATCCAGCGCGCTGGTGGCCTCATCCGCGAGTAACAGTGACGGGTTGGTTGCCAGAGCACGGGCGATACCGACGCGCTGCTTCTGCCCACCGGACAACTGTTCGGGATAGTTGTCGCCTTTGTCACTCAGGCCGACGAATTCGAGGAGCTCCTGTACCCGGCGCTTACGTTCCGAGGCACCCACCCCGGCGAGCCTCAGCGGATAGGCGATGTTTCCGGCTGCGGTGCGGGAGTTGAACAGGTTGAACTGCTGGAAGATCATGCCAATCTGACGACGCAACTGGCGTAGCTTCTTTTCTGGCATCCCGACGACATCGACGCCGTCGAGGAGCAGTTCCCCGGAGGTCGGGGTATCCAGTCCGTTGATCATCCGGACCAGTGTTGATTTACCGGCGCCGGAGTACCCGATGATGCCGATGATCTCACCCGGTTCAACGGTGAGGGAGACATTGTCGAGGGCGGTCATCGAGGTTTTGTTGTTGGTGAACACCTTGGTGATGTTCCGGAATTCGACCCTGGTTCCCGGCTGTGAGGTGTCGGTGTCTGCCACGGTGTGTGCTCGATTCTGTGGGGAGGAGCAGGTTTGTTGTTGGGGATGCCGCGGGTACGGCGTGCCTCCGGCCCCGGTGAGTGTTCCACCGGGGCCGGAATGCCTGGTCACTGTCCTTCGTTGAGGATTGTGACCTGCGAAAATATCTGCCTTACTGGTTCTTCAGTTTGTCCTCGAGGCGCTTCAGAATCGCCTGCAGATCAGCAGCGGAGCGCTTGACCGGTACGGACGTGCCCTTGGACTCTTCAGCCACGGCTTCGGTGACGGCGTCGCCCTGCCAGATCTCGACGAGTTCCTGGATGTTTTTGTTGTCGGCGTCCTCGGCGCGGACAACAAAGGCGTTGATGTATGGCTCGGCTTCCTCGGAGGAGGGGTCATCGGCGAAGACGGAGGACTTCGGATCGATGTTGGCGCGATCCAGGAAGGTGTTATTGATGATGGCCGGCTTGCCCTCGTGGTAGACCGTGGTGGTCTGCGGGGCGGAGACGGGAGTGACCGAAACCTTGGACTTCGACTCGTCGATATCTGCCGGAGTCGGGGTGATGAGGCCGTCTTCCTTCAAGGTGACCAGATCGGCTTGAACGAGGACGTTGATGGCGCGTCCCTGGTTCGAGGAGTCATTCGGGATGGCGACGGACTCACCCTCGATGCCGTCGAGGGAGTCGTGGTTCTTCCAGTACAGTGCCAGCGGAACGATCTCGGTGGAACCGACGGGGGTGAGGGTGTCACCGGTGCCGTTGTTGTACTCGGAGAGGAACTTCAGGTGCTGGAAGAGGTTGACGTCGATCTGTCCCTCGGACAGGGCCTTGTTTGGGGTGTTGTAGTCCGAGTAGTTGACCACGTCCAGGTCGATACCGGCCTTCTCTGCCTCCTCCTCGAAGACCTCCCACGCTTTGCCGCCGGCGTCGGTGGTGCCGATGGTGACCTTCGTACTTTCTTCACCGGTGGCGGAGTTGGTGGAGTCGGCCGAGTCGTTGCCACAGGCGACGAGGGAACCCGCGGCGAAGATGCCGACGGCGGCGATGGTGGAGAAACGGCGGAGGTTCATGGTTCAGGCTTTCTGTCGGGGTCTGACTGACATCTGTTTCACCCGTTGTCGGGGTGAATGAGCTGCACGGAACCGCTCCGGTGAAGGAGCTAGACAGAGCATTCTGTCGTTCCATTCGTATTACCGTAGCAGTGGATGCCGTTCATGTACAGCTTTGTCTAGTATCTGATCTCCGACCGGCGTCGAAGGGTGGGGCTGAAGCCCTTTCTGGACTGTCCTCCGGGTTTCATTATTCGCTAATATGTTCTATATGGAATGGGATGCAGGGTTGGCAGACGCCGGAGGTTTGCCGATGGACTGGCGCATGCTGGAGCGCATGCTCTCCGGGGAGATGTGGAAAAGGAGCGGTTCTGGTTCTTGCGTGGATGAATCGGGTTCGAATAGGGGGAATCCCACTCGTTCCGCATGTTTCACCCCGTTCGCGGAACTGCGTGCGCAGAGTTCCTACAGTTTCCTCTCCGGGGCGTCGGATCCGGAATCTTTGGTCGAACGTGCAGTCGATATCGGGCTGGAGGCCCTCGCCGTGACAGATCGGGACGGGTTCTACTCTGCGGTCCGCTTCGCTGAAGCCGCAGCGGGAACCGGGTTGGGAACGGTCTTCGGTGCGGAACTTTCTCTTGGTGGTGGAGAGACGGAGGTTCTCTGTGTGCTCTGTCGGGGAGCGGACGGCTACCGGCGACTCAGCCGCACCATCACAGCGGCTCATATGGGTGCAGGCGGCAAAGGGAAATTATCATACCCGGGTCTCACAGACCTCGCCGTGCTGGCGGAGGGAACATGGCAGATTCTCGCCGACGTCACCTGGGCTGACCGTTTGTCTGAGCTGATTGATGCATTCGGTGTCGAGCAAGTGGCAGTGCAGGTGTCTTGGACGATGTGCCCCGGGGACGCGGACGCAAACGAGCATCTGCTCGCGGAGGCCCGGCGTCTCGGGCTGCGTGCACTGGTCAGTGCCGTGCCCAGGGCGGCCACCCGGCACGATGCCCGGGTGGCTGGGGCGAAGCACGCACTCCGGCTCCGTTCGGGCCTGGCAGGTGCGGTCGCTGATCTACATCCGATGGGAGGTACCTGGCTGCGGAGCGGGGCAGACATCGAACGCGCACTGCCCGGTAGTGATGAACTGCGGAGAACGGCATTGGAGATAGCCGCAGAATGTGCGTTCACCCTCGATCTCCTGACACCGGGGCTGCCCCGTTTCGGTACTCCCGTCGGGTACACGGAGATGAGTTGGCTCCGGGAACTGACGGCACGACGTGCCAGGGAAAGGTATTCAGGCAGGGGAGCAAGCCTGCGGGTCCTCGCCGGGGCGCAGATGGAACACGAATTGGACATCATCGAGAAGCTCGACTTCCCCGGTTACTTCCTCATCGTCTGCGATCTGGTGGATTTTTGCCGGGACCGTGGCATCCTCTGCCAGGGGCGGGGTTCTGCGGCGAATTCCGCCGTCTGCTTCGCACTCGGCATCACCAACGTTGAACCTGTCGGGGTGGGACTGCTCTTCGAGCGTTTCCTCTCCCCGGAGCGGGATGGTCCACCGGACATCGATCTGGACATCGAATCCAACCGCCGGGAGGAGGTGATTCAGTATGTCTACTGCCGTTACGGTAGGGACAACGCCGCGCAGGTAGCGAACGTCATCACGTATCGACGTCGTGGGGCGATCCGGGATGCCGGACGGGCGCTGGGATATCCGCGGGGAGCGTGTGATGCATGGGCGAAAGAGGCTGTTGAACCACCCACGGATGTCATCACTCTCGCGGAGCGGTTCATCGGTCAGCCCAGGCACCTTGGGATACATTCCGGGGGGATGGTTATCTGTGACCGCCCCATCGCCGATGTTGTGCCCGTGGAATGGGCACGTAAGGCAGGGCGCAGCATCGTGCAGTGGGACAAGGACGACTGTGCGGTGGCGGGCCTGGTCAAGTTCGATCTCCTCGGTCTCGGGATGCTTGAGGCACTGCACCACATGATCGACCTCGTCGCCGAGCACCACGGCAGAACCGTCAACCTCTGGGAACTCGATCCGGACGAACCGGAGGTCTACGCCATGCTCGCGCGTGCCGATGCCGTCGGCGTGTTCCAGGTGGAGTCCCGTGCCCAGATGTCCACCCTCCCGCGGCTGAAACCCCGGGAGTTCTTCGATCTGGTCGTCGAGGTCGCGCTCATTCGCCCCGGACCCATCCAGGGTGGCAGCGTGCATCCCTACATCCGACGACGTAACGGGGATGAACCAGTCACCTACGACCACCCCTGCCTGGAACCCGCGCTGGCCAAGACTCTCGGTGTGCCGCTGTTCCAGGAACAGCTCATGCAGATGGCGCGCGACGCCGCCGGTTTCACCGGCGCCGAGGCGGACACACTTCGGCGTGCCATGGGATCCAAACGCTCTCCGGAACGCATGGCGCGCATCCGTGACCGGTTCTTCACCGGACTCAGGGAGAATAACGGCATCACGGGGAAGACCGCGGAGAATCTCTGGAACAAGATGGTCGCCTTCGCAGCCTATGGTTTCCCCGAATCACACTCCCAATCATTCGCGTCCCTGGTCTACTTCTCTGCCTGGTTCAAGTACCATTATCCGGCTGAGTTCTGTACCGGCCTTCTGCGGGCACAGCCGATGGGTTTCTACTCCCCGCAATCTCTCATCGCTGATGCCCGGCGTCACGGAGTCCAGGTCGATCCGGTCTCCGTCAACGACTCCGGTACCGTCACGGACTGCCCCGGCGGGCGGATACGGCTCGGCCTCGACTTTGTTCGAGGACTGGGGGACAAGGCGGTGCAACGGATCATCGCGGCCCGGTCCACAGGTGGGTCGTTCACCGGGGTCGCGGACCTCGCCAGACGCGCGGACCTGAGCATCGCACAGACCGAGGCGCTGGCCAGATCCGGTGCCACGGACTGTCTCGGGATCGAACGTCGTCAGGCCCGGTGGGAAGCCGGCGTCGCCGCAACGGAGAAGAATGGGATGCTGCCGGGGATCTCCGGGATCGCCGCTCCCGCACTGCCCGGAATGACCGCCTTCGAACTACTTGCCGTCGACATCGCCGCGACCGGCGTCACCCACGACAGGCAGCCGGTCGCTCTCTTACGTACCGCGCTCGATGCCCGGGGCATCATCCCGGCAGATCGGCTGCTCGAACAGCGGGACGGGGCCCGGATCCGGGTCGCGGGCATCATCACCCACCGGCAACGCCCCCGGACCGCCAGCGGCGTGACCTTCCTCGGGATGGAAGATGAGACCGGGCTGATGAATATCATCGTCTCACCCGGGCTCTGGGCCCGGCAGCGACGACTCGCCCGAACCGCCCACGCTCTGATTGTCCGGGGCATCGTCCAGAATGCGTCCGGTGCTACGGCGATACTGGCGGACCAGCTCGAACCGTTTCCCGCTGCGGAACTGCTCTCCACGGGGGCCAGGGACTTCCGGTGATCCCTGCGTGGAGGACATGAATTTCGGCATAGTGGGGCCATGATTGAGGCGCCTGATTCGACCCCGCTCAACCGGGTATCTCCCGAACTTGCGAAAGCCCGACTGCTCATTATCCTCCCTGTCCCTGCCGCCGTGGCGTTGGGCTGCGCGGGCGCGGCCTTATGGTGGACCCCCTGGCTCTGGATCGGTGTTGTCCTCATGCTCATCATCACGGGGTATCTCGCCTGGTTGATACCCGCGCAGGTCCGTCTCCTCGGGTGGGCGGAGACAACGGATGAACTGCTTATTACCAAAGGAAGGATCTGGTGCACGTTCACCGTCGTACCCTACGGGCGCGTGCAGTTCGTCGACGTCAGCTCCGGGCCGGTGCAACGCCGGTTCGGGCTGAAGACCCTCACCCTGCATACCGCATCATCAACGTCGGACAGTGAGATTCCCGGACTGGATTCGGCGACGGCTGATGCCCTCCGGGATCGTCTCGCGGTCAAGGCCAGAGAGAGGATGAGCGGGCTGTGAGCGGCGTAGGAGAATACCGGCGGGTGCACCGGATCAGCCCACTGTTGCACTTCTGGACGGTCCTGCTCGCGCTCGGGGCCATTGCGGTGGGAAACATGGGGGAGTCGGTGTTTGAGATTTTCGGGGGCCTGATCTCCGGGCAGATTCACGTGGATGTTCGTCCCCTGTTGATCGGGGCCAGTGGGTTCATCGCGGTGTGTGCACTGATCTGGCTGTTCTCCGGCATCTGGTGGCGGGCCATGGGATACCACCTCACCGGAGAAGAGATCGTTCACCGGCAGGGGGTGGTGAGTGTCCGGGTCCGTACCGCCCGCTATGACCGTATCCAGGCGGTCGACATCGTGGAATCGGCCATCGCCCGGCTCTTCGGACTCGCGGCGGTCCGCATCGAGACGGCGGGTGGGGAGGACTCCGTCATCGAGATTTCCTATCTGCGTAAGAAGATGGCTGAGCAGCTCCGGACGGAGATCCTCGGTTTGCTGAGAGGAGAGACCGTCGGAGAGGACGCACAGGAGGCCCCGTCGACTGGATTCCCGAATACGGAATCTGATTCGCTGTCGGCTGCCGGTGACATCGTCGTGGCCCCGATTCCTGTTGCCAGGTCGCTCGCCGCTGCATGTCTCTCCGGGTGGTTTCTGTTTGCGTTGCCGGTGCTCATCATCGTCATCATCCGACCGGGAGCACTGGGGATGCTGTGGCCCGTATTCATCGGTTCGCTTCCGTCCACATGGAACATCATCGACAACTCCTGGCGTTTCACCGTCCGTCGAGAAGGCGGGGAAGACCTGGATATCACCTACGGGCTCGCTGATCGCCGTCGACAGACACTGAAGCTCTCCCGGGTGCATTCCGTGGAGGTCCGGCAACGGGTGTTCTGGCGTCTCCCCGGGTGGTGGTCGGTACGCGTCTGCGTGGCGGGCTATGGGATATCGGAAGGAGCCGGGACGACGAAGATCCTCCCGGTGGGTACCCGGGAAGAGGCGATCCGGATTGCTACGCTGCTCAGCCCGTTGACAACTCCGGAGGTCGAGGAATCAGCGCAACCGGAGGGGTGGACGCGTCCGGTGTTGCGGAGCCCGCTCCGGGCCAGGTGGGTGTCACCGATCTGTTGGCGTCGCCGGGCGGTGACGTTTGCTGGTGGACGGGATCTGCCGGAGGCCGTGATTCTTCACGGAGGTCGGTTCTCCCGCCGGGTGTCGATGGTCGCACTGCCGCACATTCAGGAGATCACCCTGGAAACAGGGCCGGTCGGCCGGTTGCTCAACCTTTCCTCGGTGAAGATGCACCTGGTGGAGGGGCCGGTGCTGATGGTGGCGGACAACCTGGAAACCGAGGACGCTGTGTGGCTGCTGGAACTGCTGCGTCATCGCCGGTTACCTGCGTTGACTGCTGGCGGAGGTGGGTGTTAAAGGCTGATGCGGTGTGTGGGTGGCCCCTGAATGAGGGGGCTGCAAATCTCTTCGCAGCGATTTTGCAGTGTTTTGTGCTGGGAGAATGGCGCATTTACATGTGGGATCTGCAGTATTGTCCTCAATAAGTTCAACGGCTTGAAGATTTGGGTTTGTTTAACTGGTGCATTTGGGTATGGTTATCATGTACTTACTGGTGGGTGGCTCCCGTGAACTCCCGAGTGGGCTCTGCGGTTGTCGGCCCGGAACTGCTGAAAAGAGACTGCGAACCATGAAGCTCGGAAAAGCTGCGGCTATCGCCGCCTGCACCGCTGCATCGCTCGTCCTGACCGCATGCGGCTCGGATTCCGGATCCGGCAGTGCCGGAACCGGGGAAGTTGAGAAGGTGTCGGGTGAGTCGGTGAAGGTGGTGGCCACCACCACCCAGATCTGTGACTACGTCACCCAGATCGCGACTGATGAGTCGGATGACGCTGAGCTTTCCTTCAATAAGACCGGCTCGGACGGGAATACCACACATTTCGGTGCTGAGCCGAACAAGGCCAAGTCGGAGCTGGATCTGACCTGTATCCTGGCCCCCAATGCTTCCGCGCACGATCACGAGATGACGCCGCAGCAGATGCAGGCGATGGGTGAGGCGAACCTCCTCATGGTCAATGGCGTGGATCTGGAGCACTTCCTCGACCGTGCTGTCGAGGCATCCGGATTTGGCGGCACCCTGGTTGTTACCAGTGGTTTCCTCACTTCGGGCGAGAAAGACAACGAGAAGGCCGTACTTGAGGCTGAAAAGGAACTGCCCTACAAGGTCTACCGTGGTGTGGAGCAGGTCGATATCAACGAATGGCCGTTCGCTGCACCCGAGGGCGAAGAGCCAGAGTTCATCTACGATCCCCACGTCTGGACCTCACCGCACAATGCGATGGTCCAGGTGAGGAATATCGGTGCTGCACTGGAAGAGGCATCCCCCGAGAACTCTGCCCTGTTCAAGGAGCATGTCGGACGCTTTGAGAAGGAACTCGATGAACTCGACAAGTGGGCCGCTGAATCCTTCGCTTCGGTTCCGGACTCAAACCGGGTGCTGTTCACCTCTCATGATGCCTTCGGTTACCTGTCCAAGGAATTCGACATCAACTTCATCGGAACGGCACTGACTGACTTCAATGATCAGGCTGATGCCACGGCTGAGCACATCGCCTCCGAGGCTGACAAGGTCCGGGCATCCGGCGCCAAGGCTTTGTTCGCGGAGAATTCAAACAACTCCAAGTCGATCGAGGCTATCGCGAGCGCTGCCGGTGTCAAGGCTGTCATCGGGGATGACGCTCTCTACGGAGACTCGCTCGGTCCGGACGGGACCGATGGTGAGACCTACATCGGTTCCATCATGCACAACGTCACGAACCTTGTCCGTGCCTGGGGTGGCACGGTGGCTCCTGTTCCGGAGATCCTCAAGGCTTACACCCCGAAGGACCTGTAGACAGGCTCTTTCCTCACGTTGAAGCGAGTTGGCCGCGTCCCGTTCTCCGGGATGCGGCTCTCGTGCGTTCGGGGACTTAACAGCATTCACTTTCACCAATAATAAATACAGGTTCCATCAAGGGAGAATGTTCATGGCAACAACACAGTCTGCTCCGGCGCTGCGCTACGTCGATGCGAGTTTCAGTTACGGTGGCCCCCCGACGCTGACCGGAGTCACCGGTGAAATACAGCCCGGGGAAGCGCTCGCGCTCATCGGGCCAAATGGAGCGGGTAAAACCACGCTGCTGCGTGGCATTCTCGGGACTGTCAGTGTGTCGGGAACGATGGAGATTCTCGGGCGCACGGACGGAAAGGTCCCTAAGGGATCCATCGGATACGTACCCCAGGTAGCAGAATTGGACACCACGTTTCCGGTCACTGTCCGACAGGTTGTGATGATGGGTCTCTACGCGGAACTCGGTTGGTTTCGTCGCCCCGGTGCAGCGCACCGTGAGCGTGTTGATGCCGCCCTCGAGAGGGTCGGCATGTCCGACCGTGCGAATTTGAGGTTCGGTCAATTGTCCGGTGGACAGCGTCAGCGGGTGCTGCTCGCCCGTTCCATCGTGGCCTCTCCGAAGATGATCCTCCTCGATGAGCCGTTCAACGGTCTCGATGAACCCAACCGTGAGGCCCTGCTGGGGATCATTCACTCGGTCAAACGGGAAGGTGTGGCGGTGGTGGTGTCCACCCACGACTTCAAGCTCGCCTACGAGTGTTGCGAGGATGTTGCGCTGCTCGCCGGGCGACAGATCGCCTTCGGCCCGATAAGTCGGGTTCTCACACCGGCCAATCTTGAGCAGGCGTACGGCAGTCGTAGCACCGACCAACTCGTTGGATCGGGACTCGAGGAGGAACTTCATGTGGGATAGCGTCATCGTCGGCGTCACCGATGCCGTCGAAGCCCTCCGGTTGGCCGTCGTGGATGTTCCGGGTCTCCAGACGGTTGCGGCCGCGCCGTATCTCTTCCGTCCCTTCCTCATGCTCATGTTCCTCGGCGTCGTCGCAGGCCTCGTCGGTGTCATCATCAATCTCCGCTGCCTGGAATTCAACGCCGAAGCGATGGTGCACTCGGTGTTTCCGGGTATTGTCGCCGGCGCGGTCTATGGTGGACTCGATATGATCATCCCCGGTGCCGCGATCTGCGCGGTGTTCATTGTCATTGCACTCACCGCCGTTGGCAGGCGTAACACGAAAGTCTCCGAATCCGGAACCGCCGTCGTGCTCACCTCATTTTTTTCCGCTGGTATCGTGCTCTCCCTGTACAAGGGTGACCGATCAGGTCAGCTTGAGGCACTGATGTTCGGGCGCCTCCTCGAGGTGACCCCTGATCGGTTCGTCGAGTCCATCGTCGTGTGCCTCGTTGCACTCACCATCATCACCCTGTCCTGGAAGGAACAGATCTTCACGGCCTTTGATCGTGACGGTGCCCGTGCCGCGGGGATCTCGGGCTTCACCGTGGACCTCATGGTCAACGCCGCCATCGCTGCCGTCGTCGTGTCTTCCGCCTCCGCAGTGGGTGTACTCCTCGTTATCGGTTATCTCGTGGTCCCCGGTGCGACCGCCCGACTTCTGGTTGATCGCGTTTCGTTCATGATTCCAGTGGCTATCGCAGTCGGCGTCGTCGGCGGTTATGCGGGCATGATCATCATGACATTGGACACCCCGCATCCGGTTTCTCCCCAGGCATCGGTTGCACTGTCTGTCATCGCACTGTTCTTCCTTGCACTTCCGATCCGGTGGATTCGTAGCAGGTTCGTCGGGAACAAAGTCCCCGTTGATCAGGACGAGACCACCAATCCCGTCAGAATTCCCGCCGGAGGTGCAGTATGAGCTTCTTCGATTCCACCTTGTGGACGATCCTCCAGCTCCCGATCCTTGAGATCGTCGTCGTCGGTGTGCTCGCTGGTCTGGTCGGTGTCCTGGCGGTGCTCAACCAACGGGTCTTCTTCGTAGAGTCAGTTGCCCACGGTACTTTTCCCGGAGCGATCCTCGGTGTTGTTCTCGGCAAGGGAATCGCCGCAGACTGGAACCTGGATAATGATACGCAGCATGCAGTGCTATCGCTCTTCCTCTTTGCCGGTGCACTCCTGGCGTGCGTTCCCCTGTCCTGGCTGATGCACCGGCTGACCCGCATCTCCGGGCAGTCTTCCCAGGCGTCGGCGGGCATCGTCCTGACTCTCGGGTTTGCCCTCGGTTACTTCCTGAGCAAGTGGTTCCAGCCGTTGCCGCTGAAGATCGAGTCATTTCTCACCGGATCGGTGCTGAGTGTCAACCGGACTGACGTTCTCGCTGCAGTGGTGGTTCTCGTGATCACTCTCGTGGTTCTGGGGGTGTTCGGGCGCCAGTTGATCTTCTATGCTTTCGACAACGGTGGCTACCGCGCCGCGGGGCACAGTGCCGCGGTTGCGGAGGGAGTGATCCTGGGGCTGATCTGTGCCACCATCGTCGTGGTGATCCCCGCGGTGGGGACCATTCTCTCCATCGCCCTTGTCGCCGCTCCCGCTGCTGGGCTGCAGCCTCTCGTGCGTTCGACCAGGGCGCTGTTCATCGCGGCGCCCATCGCGGGGGTTGCGATCGGAGCAGTGGGTCTCATCTTCGCCGTCAAAGCCAATCTGTCGGCCGGTGGGATGATCGCATTGACCGCGGGCGTCTTCTACGTGGGGTGCCTGGTTGTCGGACGGTTCCTCGTCCGTCGCGGATAGGACCATCTCCAGGGAAGGAACACATAGTGGCAATGAGCCTTGCGGATCTGCCTGACAGATCCCAGGACTACCTCAAGGTGATCTGGGACATCTGCGAGCGAACCGGCGAAGCTGCGGCGCTGAAGGATGTCGCGGCACAGACCGGGCAGAAGACCTCGACCGCATCTGAGGCGGTTCGCCGCTTGACCGAACGTGGTTTGGTGAGCCACCGTCCGTACTCGGGGGTGACCCTCACGGAGGAAGGCACCCGCCTCGCGCTGGGGATGATGCGCAGGCACCGACTCCTGGAGATGTTCCTCTGCACCACACTCGGGTACACGTGGGACGAGGTCCATGAGGAAGCTGACGTTCTGGAGCACTCAGTCTCGGAGAAACTCATCGAGAGAATAGATGCTCACCTCGGGCACCCGGCACGGGATCCCCACGGCGATCCGATCCCTGACACTGACGGGGAGATGATAGATGATGTCTCTGAATCGCTCACCGGTGTCGAGGAAGGAAATCGCGTCACCGTTGACAGGGTCAGCGACCGGGACCCTGAACTGCTGCGCTACCTCGCGGACCACGGCATCCGCCCGGGGGCCAGACTGACGGTTCTTTCACCACCGTTCCCGGGGATGTCTGTGGTCCGGGTCGATCGCCCCGCAGGGGCCAAGGAAGAGCAGACACCTGTTGAGGTACCGATGACGGCTGCGGGCATCGCCGCCATCTCCGTCACCCGCGGCTGACCCGGCGATTACACCGCACCCGGATAACCCATCTGCCGCCAGGCCTCGTAGGTAGCCACGGCGGCACAGTTGGACAGGTTCATCGACCGACGTCCAGGTAGCATAGGTACCCGGACCTGTTCGGTGATGCGGGCGTCAGCCAGCGCGGCGTCGTCAAGTCCGCTGGTCTCCGTGCCGAACAACAGGATGTCCCCGGGACGGTAGCTGATGTCCCCGTACCAGCGTGCAGCGGATGTGGTGAACGCGAAAACCCTGGCCTCCGGTAATGAATCAAGCGCCGCCGTCCTGTTCGGGTGGACGCTGACGCGTGCCAGATCGTGATAGTCGAGCCCCGCGCGCCGGAGATTCTTCTCCTCGAGATTGAACCCCAGTGGCCCCGCCAGATGTAGGTGCGCACCCGTTCCGGCGCACATCCGGATCGCATTTCCCGTGTTTGGCGGGATGCACGGGCGGTCGAAGATCACGTGTAGGAACGGGGAAACACTGGCCTCACTCATGAAAACCGATCCTAGTGTCCGGTGCCCAGATATCACGGTACAGCTCGGAACCTGCGGGATTCCGGTAAGGCGTGGAATAATGACCCGTGTGACTGCACAGAAACTTGACGGACAGCTCTACCGGGACGAGATCTTCGATGACCTGAAGAGGAGAGTGGAACGACTCGCCGAGCGTGGCGTTGTTCCGGGACTTGCCACCGTGCTGGTCGGCGATGATCCGGCGAGCCACAGCTACGTCAAGATGAAGCACCGGGACTGTGAACAGATCGGTGTGAACTCCATCCGGCGCGATCTCCCCGCTGATGTGAGCCAGGAAGAACTCAACGCCGTTATCGACGAACTCAACGCCGATGATGCGTGTACCGGGTACATCGTCCAGTTGCCGTTGCCGAAGCATCTCGATGAGAATGCGGTTCTTGAGCGCATCGACCCGGTCAAGGACGCGGATGGCCTCCATCCCGTGAACCTGGGCAAGTTGGTGCTCAACGAACCTGCACCACTGCCCTGCACCCCGAACGGAGCGATCCACCTGCTCCGGAGGTTTGGCGTGGAACTTAACGGTGCCAAGGTCGTGGTGATCGGCCGTGGTGTGACCGTTGGTCGGCCGATAGGCCTGATGCTCACCAGGCGCAGTGAAAACTCGACTACCACGCTTTGTCATACAGGGACGAAGGATCTCGCGGCGGAGACACGTGCCGCCGATGTCATCGTAGCCGCAGCGGGGGTACCGCACATGCTCACGCCGGACATGGTCAAACCCGGTGCTGCGATTCTCGACGTCGGAGTTTCCCGAAAGGATGGGAAACTTGCTGGTGACGTCCATCCGGATGTCTGGGAGGTGGCAGGGGCAGTATCCCCGAACCCCGGTGGAGTCGGGCCGTTGACCCGAGCGTTTCTCGTACGTAATGTCGTGGAGCGTGCTGAACTCCTGGCTGGAGTAGAGTGATCCCGGAAGTAGGTCAATGATGACCTCTCCCTACATACCGGGTGTGGATAATCCGCATGACGTCGGTTTGCCCCCGTCCAGGCTCCCGCGTGTTATCCAGTGGACTTTTCTGGTCGTATTTCTGAGTGCACTCTTGATCGCCGTTGGCTTCGCGGTGACTGAGCATTGGCGCCGCGCGACTTTTCTCCTCGGCGGTGCGCTGATCTGGCTCAGCCTCCTGCGTTCTCTCTGCGATTCCCGGGTACTTGGGGTTCTCGCCGTTCGATCACGGCGTTTCGATGGTTTTTTCACCTTGTTTGTCGGTGGCGTCATGGTGTTTCTGGCGGTGTCCGTCGATCCGCTCGGTAGTTGAATCCATTGGTCCAGCTACTGGCTGTCCTCCACGTCGTCCATGAGGAGAAGGAAGCGTCGTAGTATCCGCGCGACTTGACGGGTTTCCGTCAGAAATGCGTCGTGTCCCACAGGTGAGACGATCTTCGCCATTCCCAGTAGGTTCCCGACATTCCGGGAGATGTGTTCCTGCTGGTGGTAGGGGTAGAGGATGTCGGTGTCCACGCCTGCGACGAAAGTGGGAACGATAATTCCCGAGAGAGCCTTGTTCAACCCGCCCCGTCCACGGCCGATGTCATGCCGATTGAGGGCCTCGGTCAGTGCGACGTATGATCCGGCGTCGAAACGTTCGACAAGTTTCCGTGCCTGGTGGTCAAGATAGCTCTGGACCGCGAAACGCTGCTCCGGACTACGGAATTCTCCCAGAGGATTTTCGCCGCGTTGGGCATCCGCTCCGAAACGTTCATCAATCTCCTGCTCACCGCGATACGTCAGGTGCGCTATCCGACGTGCCGCGGCCAGCCCCTGGTGGGGGTATCCGTCGGATGAATGATAATCGCCGTTCAGCCATTCCGAATCGTTCGTTATCGCGGATATCTGCGCCGATTGGATGCCGATCTGCCAGGCGCTGGCTCGTGCCGAAACTGCCAGAACCGCGGCGGCCCCGATCCGCTCCGGGTGCATGAGGGACCACTCCAGTGCGCGTGCCCCGCCCATGGAACCGCCCACGACCGCAGCAACCCTGTCAATACCCAGAACATCGAGAAGCTGACGTTCCGCAGTCACCAGGTCGCGGATGGACAGAGCCGGAAAGCGGGAACCCCAGGGTTGTCCGTCCGGATGGAGTGACGATGGACCTGTCGATCCGGAGCAGCCTCCGAGGGCATTCGTGCATACGACGCAGAACCGATCCGTGTCCAGGGACTGTCCAGGGCCGATCAGTCCGTTCCACCAGTTCACGGCGTCAGAGTCACCGGTGAGCGCATGCTCGACGAGGATGATGTTCGTTGATCCGTCGGGTTTCCGGTGTAGATCGCCCCACCGTTGGACGGCGATCATGGCGTCCTGGATCAAGCCACCCGCCTCGGTACGGACGTCCCCGACCGGGTACAGCGCCACTTCTCCCGGTGTGGGCAGAGGTAACGGTCCCGGTGACGACGTGGACTGTTCCACGTGTGCGCTGTTCATTGGGGGCCTCCGTTGGATAGACGACGCATGCGCCCATCCTAGATGTACCGCTCTGTCTAGTTCAATATCTCTCGGGGAGTTCTGAAAGGTCGGGTATTTTCGCTGTTTGACGGGTGTTTGGCGGGATGGTGGAGCGTGGCGGCTCCTCTTGTGAACTAAGCGGTCTGTTCCTGGTCGGGGGCGGGGTGCGAGGGAAAGACCGTGGTGGAGTCATCGTCGCGGGAATCGTTTTCCGGAGTCCGGCTCGACCAGGCTGGGGACATGCCGGGCATGAACCAGACGATCGCCGCGACCAGGGCCGCCGCTCCTCCCGGCGCCCAGGGGAACCAACTGCCCGGGGTGAAGAAGAACACCAGCCCACAGATGACCACCGAAATCGCCCAGAGCACAGGTACCAACAGGTCAAGGCGTAGATTTCGGACTACCGTGTACTCCGCCCAATCTTCCGCGGGGAACCTTGATCGCGCTTCGTTTCGGATCTTCCGGTGTATTTTCAGACTGTTCGCCACGAGGCAGAACATCAACAGGCCGAATCCGGTTCCCGCCACGATGAGATCCCCGGCCGCGGCCCCGAACGCGAATAGTGCGGCAGACACCGTCATGCCGAATCGTTCTCCCCTGGTCGGAGGTAGCGGAACGGTTGGGTCGATGTCGGGGTAGAGCCGGTCAAAGGTGGGGTCGGTCATGGCTTGTGTGACTATCCTTGGTGCAGGGGGACGGGGTGTGGTGGTCGATGTGCAAAGTAAAAGCGTTAGGTTAGTCTAGCCTGGTGCAATGTGAAGTGTGCTCACCTTTCATGACGGATACTCCGATAGCGGAGGCCCGGTGCCGCATTTCGTAAAAGACTTTTCTCTCGGACGTCTTCCCTGACCATCCCTCCGAGAGTTCACCATCCAGAAAGGACGGCGCATGATCCTGCGTTCGCCATTCACCCGCCCCGGACGGCGCACCACCGCCGTGATAGCCGCCGCGGCGGCAGCGGGGTTCATGGTCTTCCCGGTTCTGTCCGCCGATGCCCAGGACTGCTCCGAGTCCTACACGAAGATCGACGGTGCAATGCGGTGGGGATTCAAGCAGTCCTTCCGTAGCTACATCAAATCCGGAGGTACCCGGGGAGGTTGGGACCTGAACGGCGTCGGATATGAGGATGGGGCGGGGCAGTTCATCTTCACTCCGGACCCGAACGGAATGAGGGTCGTTGACGCGGACACCGCGACAATTCCGTTGCAGGGTTCCCTCCGATTCTTCGGCCATGAAGGAGAAGGCGGGCGTGGCCCCGGTGAGTATGCCCTCGATTTTACGCTCTCCGACATGAAACTCGTCGTCGACGGATCCGCAGCGACACTCGTCGTCGACTACAGGGGCCTCGAACTCGAAGATGGAACCACACAGGTTAAGGGTGAAATCAGCGCGGATGACGCGAATTTCATGGATATCCAGCTCTCGAAAACCCCGGACTTCACTTCCGATTCACTGGATCTCACCGGAAGCGTGAATCTCTCTACTGACGGTGCGGGAATCTTCGGCGGGTTCTACGATGCCGGTCAGGAGTTCGATGATCTCGCACTGAACGCGAAACTGGAGAAGGTCTGCGGAAAGCAACCCGCCCCAGGGGGCGGGACCAGCGGTGGAAAGAACACCGGGACCAAGTCCGTCGGTATCAATGTTGTCAATTCCGTCAACGATCACCTTGACGCCCTGAACAACCTCATGGGGACCGCCGACAAGTTCATGGGGAACAGCGACAAGCTGTACAAGCGTTTCACGGAGGACCGGAACTCCCTGACCGGTGGCCGTGGGAGCGGAACCGGTGCGACCGGAACCGGCGCTTCTCCGGGGGCCGGCGGGAAAACCGGCGCCGGTGGTGGCGCGATGACGGGAGTCGGCACAGGTACCGGATCCAGAGGGGGAACCTCCGTTACCGCAGCACGCGGAACCTCGGGAAACGGAGGTGCAACTTCGGGTGCCGGGGCCAACACGGGGAGCGGAGACGTCTGCACGGACGATGGCTCACTCGGGGTCGTTGAGGCGCAGGCCGCATGGGCCGTCAAGACGTCATTCCAGACCTACATTTCGGGCGCGATCGCCAAAGGGGGCTGGGATCTCAACGGTGTCGGGCATAGCAACGGTCAGTTCCTTTTCTCGGGTAACTCCGGTGCGGTGAACCCGACTGCCGGGACCGGCTCACTCCTCATGCCTGGCTCGGTCCATTTCACCGGCCATGGTGGAATCCTGGATCTCACCATCGCGGATCTGGAAATCCAGTGGAACGGAAACTCGGGTGTTCTCATCGCGAATGTGAGCTCCAATGACATGGAAGGCGCCTCCAACGACTACGGCCGCATCGCGGTGGCCAACCTGGCGTTCAGCCAGTTGGATGTCTCTTCGACGGCTGTCGAGGGCCAGACCAGTTCCGTCACCCTCACCCAGGCGGGGGCCTCCGCCTTCGCCGATTTCTATCCGGTTGGGCAGGAAATGGCGCCACTGAGTTTTGCTGCGGCACTGGGCGGATCCGCCAGTTGTGCGGCAGGTCAGGGGGGCAGCACTACGGCGTCCGGGGGAACCGGTGGGGCCAGCGGGGGAGCTGCGCGGGCCGGAGCGAAAAAAGATGGAACGTCCGTTTCACCGGCAACGAAACTGGGTCGTTCCGGTTTGGGGAGTTCGGTGAGTGGTGAGAACAATGACGGCTTCACTGCCGGGAAGGAGGGGACCGGACGGTTCAAGATCAAGTCCTCCGGTTCCGGGTCCCATGATACGGAGAATGTGGCCGCGAGTAGTGAGACCGGTACATTGACCACTCCGCTCCTGCTCATCCTCGCGGCCTTCATCGTTGCAGGCAGTACCCTGACCTCATTTGTCTCCCGGAATCCCGCCGGATAGCGCAGAAATCAGTCCGCCATGGCGGCGGGTATCCGTTCCACCAATCCCAGCGAAAGGCCCCACGTGTTGACCTCACGAACACGACTCAGCTTCCGATCACGGTTCTTCGGAAAAGCCCGCGTGATGCTCGTCATGGTGGCGTGCACGGCGACCGCTCTGGTCGGTTGTTCGGGCCCTGATAGCGGACCCGGAGTGGCTGGTGGAGCCGCTGAGCCCGGTATCAGTGCCGAGCTACCTCCGTTGCCTGACCCGGCGGACCTGCCTGATCCGCGGGCCCTTACCGGGGTTAACGCTGTGACCGGCATAGGGGAACCCCTTCCTGTTACTGATAATCCACAGCCTTCATTACCTGTTGAGTTGACCGATGCAGACGGTTACGACGTCGTGGTGGATGATGTTTCCCGGATCCTTGCACTGGACATTTACGGTGCGTATACAAAAACCCTCATCGGACTGGGTATGCGTGACGCCATCATCGGACGTACCGTGAGCTCCGATGAGCCCTCGCTGGCGAACCTTCCGGTGGTCACCCAGGGTGGGCACAACATCAACGTCGAAGCGGTGCTTGAGCTAAACCCCAGTCTCGTCATCGTCGATCACTCCATCGGACCGCGTGAAGCCATTGATCAGATCCGCGACGTCGGAGTTCCCGTTGTCGTCATGGAACCGCTGCACACTGTTGATGGTATCCGTGAGGACATCCAGAATCTTGGGTCGGTTATCGGCTTACCCGATGACGCGGAGATGCTCGCGGAGCGTTCCGTCAGGGAATATGAACGCGCGGTCGAGAACATTCGCACGATCGCTCCGGAGGATCCTCTGCGCATGGCGTTTCTCTACGCCCGTGGCACCGGGGGAGTCTTCTTCATCCTCGGTGAAGAAGACGGAGTCAACGAGTTGATTACAGGTGTCGGTGGTATCGATGTTGCAACCGAGAATGGAATCCGTACTGCGTCCCCCGCGAACGCTGAGGCTCTCGCGAAGCTCAACCCTGATGTGTTCATCATGATGGAGAAAGGACTCGAATCGACACACGGCATTGACGGTCTGCTGGAACGGCCCGGTGTCGCCCAGACCATTGCCGGACAGAACCGTCGTGTGGTCACCGTCCCGGATGGTCAGGCCCTCGCGTTCGGTCCACAGACCGGTGATCTTCTCCAGCGTCTCGCTCTCGAACTTTATGCGCCGGAGTCGAGGTAGATGGCGGCACCGGTCAAATCCGCCGGGCGAGGTGAAACCGGGGCACCCGTTCGCGGTGACGCATTCCAGGCAAGGAGACGCAACCGAATCATCCTCTTCGTGATTCTCGTGCTCTTGCTGCTCGGGACCACGGTGTTTTCCGTTATGGTTGGGCAGTACACGCTGAAAGCCTCTGAGCTCCCGGGTCTTTTCGCCGCAGGCCCCGGGCAGGATTCGATCCAGCAGTCGGTCCTGTGGAACATCAGGTTGCCCAGGCTTGTTCTGGGAATCATCGTCGGGGCTGCTCTGGGGGTTGCCGGGGCACTGATGCAGGCGGTGTTCGCCAACCCGCTCGCCGAGCCGAGCGTCATCGGGGTCACTTCGGGTGCTGGTGTCGGCGCCGCCGTGGTGATCGTCTTCAACTGGACGTGGTTTGGTACCTCGACAGTGCCTGCGGCGGCATTCGTCACGGCAGTGATCACCACGGTTGTGGTCTATCAACTGGCCAGACACGACGGTCGGGTGCACGTCCTCAACCTCATCCTGACCGGAATTGCGGTCAACGCCGTTTGTGGGGCCGCTATTTCACTGCTGGTCTACATTGCTCCGGCGACATCCAGGGAACAGATCATCTTCTGGCAGATGGGTTCCCTCAATGGGGCCCAGTGGAAGTACGTCACCGTAGTATTTCCCATCATCATCACGGGAATCCTTATCTCACTGTTTCTCGGTGGTGCCCTGGACATCCTCGCACTCGGGGATAAAGCTGCCGGGCACATCGGCGTCAATGTACACACCGTCCGGATCGCGGCGATCGGAGCATCGACTCTCCTGACAGCCGGTGCCGTGGCCTATGCAGGCCTCATCGGGTTTGTCGGGCTGATCATTCCACACCTCCTCCGTGGGATCACCGGCCCGTCGAACAAGATCCTCATGCCTGCCTCCGCCCTGGCTGGAGCGGTACTCATCGGGCTCTCGGACATCGCGGCACGGACACTGATCCCCTTCGCAGATCTCCCGATCGGTATTTTCACGGCGATCGTCGGAGGCCCCACCTTCTTCATTCTGCTTCGCCGGATGATGCGCCGAGGAAGGGCATGACATGAGCATCCTGGAAACCCGCGATGTGAGCATCGCATTCGGGGAACGAGTTCTGTTGCGAGATGTCTCGATCACCGCCAATGCCGGGGAGGTGCTCGGCCTGATCGGCCCAAACGGGGCCGGCAAGTCGACGCTGCTCTCCGCCATCAGCGGTGATATTCCTATATGCGGTGGACGTATCTCCGTCAACGGTCTCGACCCATCAACAGCCACTCCTCTCGAGTTGGCCAGAACCCGATCGGTCATGCTCCAGGACGTCTCGGTGTCCTTCGCTTTTCTCGTCCGCGATGTCGTCGCCATGGGGCGCCGTCCGTGGGCGCGTACGAAACGGGCCCGCAACGATGAGGCATTCATTGATGCGGCACTGAAAGCCACAGAGGTGGAACACCTCGCTGAACGTGACATCATGACGCTTTCCGGTGGAGAACGGGCACGTGTGGCGCTGTCCCGGGTGCTCGCTCAACAGACTCCCTTGGTCCTTCTCGATGAACCCACCGCCGCGCTCGATATCGGGCACCAGGAACAGGCGCTCGGTCTCGCGCGGGGGATGGCCAGAGCGGGGGCTGCGGTCGTGATCGTCCTGCACGACCTCAATGCAGCCGGAGCTTACTGTGACCGAATTGCCTGCCTCGCCAAAGGCGGTGTGGTTGCACAAGGCACCGTCGGAGAGGTGTACACCGAAGAGATCCTCAGTGATGTCTACGACTGGCCGATCCAGGTCCTTCGCCCGACGGCAGACCAGTTCCAGGTTGTTCCGGAGCGTGGAATGGGAAAGAAAATCGGTGCCGCCGTCGATGAGTTACTCGACCTCATGAATACCTGATCACCCACACCAGGAACTACCGAAAAATGGAGAGAACAATGAACATCATCGGAAAAAGGTCCGTGGCTGCAATTACCGGAGTCGCCATGGGTGTTCTGACACTGACTGCTCCCGGTGCGGTTTCAGGGGCGGTGGAACCGGAGTGCGTCGTGACGGCGGGTTCTGCGTCGTGGTCGATCAAGGATAGTTATCTCAGGTACTTGAAGTCTCCCGCGACCAACGGTGAGGTGATTGTTTCTGATGGTGTGACTATTGATGATCCGGGGAAGGGGCCGTTCGTTTTTGGGGTGGATGCTGAGCGTTCGTCGGTTGAGTCGGCGTCGAAGGCGGTGTTCGGGCTCAATGGCACGATTGTGATTCACGGTCACAAGAATGGTGATAAGTGGGAACTGGATCAGAAGATCTCGGATGTGAAGGTTGCGGTTGACGGTAAGTCGGGGCAGATCATCGCTGATTATTCTTCTGTGAAGTATCCGAATCGGGAGGGGGATGCGCCGTTCGTTGCTGATGATGCGGTGATTGCGAACGTGACCTGGGATGCGGCGCCGAATCTTGTTGCTGGTGATGTTGATCTGTCCGGTGCGAAGGTGCTGTTGACGGAGAAGGCTGCTGCCGAGTTGTTCTCTGGTTTCTATCAGAAGGATATGGAGATGGCTCCGCTACAGGTCAAGACGAAACTCAGCGGAACCTGTGCGACACCCGGGGCAGTCCCAGAGCCTGCACACCCAGAACCGACACCCCCGGTGATCGATGAAGGGGACGGCGGGATGCGGGGCTCGTCCATTGGTCCGGAGCTTTTCAAGACACTCCTCACCAATCCCGTCAATGGAGTCATGAGTATTTTCGTGATGATCGGAGCGGCAGCAGTCTTCGGTGTCGTGCTGCAGCATCTGGTGGCGCTGCTTAGAAGATGATCGAGGGTGATTGGTGGAACCCCGAAGAGGGGCAACCTTCCGGCTCCGGAAAGATGTTGTTGATGGGGTATCCGGCTCCGTTGCCGCAGACTTCCGGGGTTGACCTGCCACAAGCGGGGGTGAATTCGGAAAATCAGTGTTTTACTGTTGACCATCCTGGATCCCCTAAGTACGGTTAGCCTAATCTAAAAATCTGTCGATCACTCTGGTTGGCATGTATCTCCAGGAGTTTCCTTTGAAAAACACTGTTCGTTTTAGCGCTGGCGCTTTCGTAGTGTCCATGGCCGCTGGTTCCCTTCTCGTGCCTGCCGGGATCGCGGTGGCCGCTGAGCAGCCGAAATGCGTCGTTTCGGTCGATGAGGGTTCTGCGTCGTGGTCGATCAAGGATAGTTATCTCAGGTACTTGAAGTCTCCCGCGACCAACGGTGAGGTGATTGTTTCTGATGGTGTGACTATTGATGATCCGGGGAAGGGGCCGTTCGTTTTTGGGGTGGATGCTGAGCGTTCGTCGGTTGAGTCGGCGTCGAAGGCGGTGTTCGGACTCAATGGCACGATTGTGATTCACGGTCACAAGAATGGTGATAAGTGGGAACTGGATCAGAAGATCTCGGATGTGAAGGTTGCGGTTGACGGTAAGTCGGGGCAGATCATCGCTGATTATTCTTCTGTGAAGTATCCGAATCGGGAGGGGGATGCGCCGTTCGTTGCTGATGATGCGGTGATTGCGAACGTGACCTGGGATGCGGCGCCGAATCTTGTTGCTGGTGATGTTGATCTGTCCGGTGCGAAGGTGCTGTTGACGGAGAAGGCTGCTGCCGAGTTGTTCTCTGGTTTCTATCAGAAGGATATGGAGATGGCTCCGCTGCAGGTCAAGACGAAACTCAGCGAACAGTGCGAGGATCCGAAGGATCCGTCCGACCCCAAGGATCCGTCCGACCCCAAGGATCCGTCCGACCGAGGTGGATCGAGCGTCGGTGGCGACGGCTTCAATCAGGTCGTGGACAATCTGAAGGACATGCTCAACAAGCTCTTCAAGAACAACGGGGTTGTGGCTGCGCTTGGTATTGGTGCTGCAATCGCCGCCATCGCTGCAATCGCACACCATATCAACATGATGATGCACCGTTGATCCGGAGATTTTCTCTGAGAGTATGACGACGCAGTGAAAAGTGGCCCCGGGATAATTCCGGGGCCACTTTCATCTTCTCCGGGTTACATCATTTTGCGGGACAGGGCGGATCGGCGAGGACTCGAGTGGCTCGCCGCTACTTCGTCGTCGGTAGGTGTGGAACAACTCCCTGGTGGTTCTTCGCGGTGGAGAAGGCTGTTCGTCGATACCTGATTCGATATCAACCTCTGAGGGGTACCCGTCATTGTCCCGTTCCTGGTTTCAAGGCGCTGACCGGGGCAGGAGGGGTCATGTGGAGGGATTCGGCGAGACGGTGAAAACTAGTTACTGCACGGATGGAGAAACAACACGTTATCGGGCGTCTGGCAGTGTCTTTTTGAACGTAGTGGTTTCAGAACGTGGCCCCGGGTCCGTTTGGTGTGGAGCCGGGGGTGTTCTAGGACTGGGGTTCGGGATCTATTTGATCGCGTCGAAACCGCGCTTCAGATCGGAGAGGATGTCATTGATGTCTTCGATTCCGACGGAAAGTCGGATTGTTCCCTCCGTGATTCCGGCGCGCAGCAGCTCGGCTTCATCGGACTGGGAGTGAGTGGTGGATGCCGGGTGGACAACCAGTGAACGGACGTCGCCGACATTGGCGACGTTGGAGTGCAGCTTGAGGGCGTCGATGAACGCCCAGGCCTCTTCGCGGCCTCCGTTGATGGTGAAGGAGAGGACAGAACCTGTGTATTTCAGTTCGAGCTTTTCCTTCACCTTGTTCCACGGGGACTCGGGGAGGCCCGCGTAGTTGACTGCAGTGACGTTCTCATTTTTGGCGAGGAATTCGGCGACTTTCGCCGCATTTTCGTTGTGACGCTCAAGACGCAGCGACAGCGTGTCCAAGCCCTGTGCAGTGATCCATGCGTTGAACGGGGAGGGGGCAGCCCCGGTGTCGCGGAGGAGACCGACACGCGCCTTCAATCCAAACGCTGCTGCGCCCAGATCCGTGTATTTCAGGCCGTGGTAGGCCGGATCGGGGGTGACGAAGTCGGGGAAGATGGGTTCGCCATTGCGTTCGACGGTCCAGTCGAATTTACCTCCGTCGACCAGGATTCCACCGAGTGCTGATCCGTTTCCGGTGTAGAACTTCGTCGTTGATGCGACGACGATATCGGCGCCGAGGTCTAGTGGCCGGACGAGAGCTGCGGTGGCGAGGGTGTTATCGACGATCAGCGGGACGTGGTTGTTGTGTGCGACCTCGGCGATGGCGGGGATATCCAGGACGTCGGCTTGTGGATTGGCGAAGGTCTCGCCGTAGAAGGCGACAGTGTTGTCTTGTACCGCGGACTGCCAGGAGGCCGGGTCATCTGGATCGTCGACGAATGTTGTCTCAATCCCCAGTCTGGGAAGAGTTACGCCCAAAAGGGTGAGCGTTCCGCCGTACAGGCGTGGTGAGGCCACGATGTGGGAACCTGCCCGGGCAATATTGAGAATTGCCGCGGTCTCGGCTGCCTGTCCGGAGGCGAACAGTACGGCGTGTACCCCACCTTCGAGAGAGTTGAGACGGTTCTCAACCGCTTCCACGGTCGGGTTCGTGAGGCGGGTGTACACCGGTCCCAGGTCCTCGAGGGCGAAGCGCTGCTTGGCGTGTTCCGCTGAGCGGAAGACGTATGAGGAGGTCTGGTAGATCGGCAGATTCCTGGCTGCGGTTTCTGAATCGACCGGCTGCCCGGCGTGGACGGAGCGGGTATCGAAGCCCCAGGAATCGGCGATGCTGTTGTCGTACTGGGTCATGGTGATCGGTGTCCTTCGTCAGAATCGGAGGTGTTTTCGGCGTTGTTTTGCGCTGGTGATCACCGTAGTTCAGGAACGGAGAAAAAGTAAACAGCTTGGTCTATTTTTTGGCAAAGATAAAGGTAGATGGGGTGAAAAAAATAGACAGATCGGTTCTTTGTTGGGGCGTGTTGGAGCGTTTGCTCAGTCACGTGAGTGCCGGTTTTTTCTGCGGGCGTTCTTTATTGCCGTTAGGACGGTCGCGAGGAGTGCTGTCAGCGTGATGGCCCCTACAATCCAAATCCATGTGGGGAGAGGAGTCGCCTTCTTCAACTCGTCCGCGCAGTCGAGCAGGCTGTTCCTCAGGTGTTCCTGGGTTCGGTTGTACTCTGCGGCCCTGTCATTGAAGAGTTCCGCTTTGATCTCATCGAGGCGGGTTCCTGTTGCAGCCTGGCTCCGCAGCGCATCCCTGATCTGTGCTGCTGGATCTGTGGCAATCGCTGCGGCTGCGGCGCGAGTCTCCTGCTCCGTGTATTCGGTCTTATGATCGGCAGCGGAACTCTCCACGCCCGCATCTTCGGCGGTTGTGGTGGTTAGCATTCCGAGGCCTTCTGCTCCGCCGACTGCGCCTATTCTCCGTTGAAGGTCGGTGGGACTCGGGATATCAGGTGCGTCGGTTGAGGAATCGTATTTCTCGATCGCGGAGCGTAGTCCCGGGTCGAGTGCGTCCAGCTCATTCAGTCGCTTATTTCGGGCTTCCTCTTCGAGTGTCGTCCAGAACCGTACAACGTCGGAGTTCTCCTCTTCTGGATCCACTGTGCAGACCATGCGGGTGGTGTCCGCTGTGACGGTGTAGGCTCCTGCGGGCGTTATCCATGGTGTACATAGTGTGAATGTGCATGTTGCGATAGTTGTTCCGGCGAGGATCGACACTCGGGGTGGGAGGGGTGGGAGGGGTGGTGGTGTGGTTATGGGGGACGTGCGTCGGGGCATGTGACCATTATCCGTCCAATTCCTGATCTGGGCATCGGTGGACTCTGTGTGGCGAGTTTCTGGCTACGGTAGTGATGCGCCTAAGTATTCTCGATCAGGACATGTCACGTATCCATTTTGTTCACCATTTGTTCAGTCTTCAACTCTAAGGTCTCCCTGGCACTCTCCTCCCGGAATAATGAGAAATGAAAGAGAATATCATATGTCGACAGGCACGCTAGAAGCCGTCTCAAAGGTCGTACAGGCCGATACCCGGGCGGATAAGTGGTGGCACATCGGATTCGGCTCAATGCTTGCCATCGCCTTCGTCACTTTTACTCTCTGGTCCCATGGGTACGTCGGTGAGGGTGCGAACACGATTGTTCTGTTGACCGCCATCGTGTTCGCCATGTTCATGGCGTTCAATATTGGTGGTAACGATGTTGCCAACTCTTTTGGTACGTCCGTTGGCGCCGGAACTCTGTCGATCAAGCAGGCACTCATCGTTGCCGCCATCTTTGAGGTCGGCGGTGCGGTTATCGCTGGTGGTCAGGTCACTGACACCGTGCGAAAGGGAATCGTCAACCTGAACGGCATCGAACTGGAGCCGATGCAGTTCGTATGGATAATGATGTCGGCACTACTCGGTGCTGCAATCTGGCTGCTCATCGCAACCAGGATGGGGCTGCCGGTTTCCACTACTCACTCCATCATCGGTGGTATCGTCGGCGCTTCACTGACCCTTGGATTTACCACCGGTGTAGCGGGTTGGGAGATGGTGCAGTGGTCTCAGATCGGTCTTATCGCCCTGTCGTGGGTACTCTCTCCTCTCCTTGGAGGGGTCGTTGCGTTTGGACTTTTCTGGCTGGTCAAAAAGCATATCCTCTCCTACAATGAGCGAGCCGACCAGCGACTTCGGGAGGTTAAAAAGGAGCGTGCGGAACTCCGTGAACGGCACAAAACCTCTTTCCAGCGATTGAGCGAACTCCAGCAAATCTCGTACACCAATGCGATGGTGCGGGACTCCGCACTCATCGAACAAGGTGAGTACGATCCTGAGGAGTTGGAGTCCGAATACTACCGCGAACTGCATCGCATCAATTCCCAAGCGGATGATGTTGAGGCGCATAAGGCATTGGTGACCTGGGTTCCGATCCTTGCTGCCCTCGGATCCCTAGTTATTGGATCCATGTTGCTGTTCAAGGGGCTGAAGAACCTGCACCTCGGTATTTCATCGGTCGGCAACTACCTCATCCTCGGAATGGTTGCTGCAGCCGTCTGGATGGCGGTTTTCATCTTCGCCAAGACTCTGCAACGGACAAATCTCTCCCGGTCCACATTCCTGTTGTTCTCCTGGATGCAGGTATTCACTGCCGCCGCATTCGCGTTCTCCCACGGTTCTAACGACATTGCAAACGCCATCGGTCCGTTTGCTGCGGTTATCGACGTGTTGAAAACTGAGACGATCAACTCCAAAGCCGCGGTTCCGCCGCAGGCGATGGTAGCCATGGGCGTCGCCTTGATTACGGGCCTCTGGTTCATCGGCCGTTACGTGATCAAGACGGTCGGCTCCGACCTGACGAAGATGCACCCAGCTTCCGGATTCTCTGCGGAACTCGCCGCTGCGGGCGTCGTGATGGGTGCCTCGGTTCTCGGACTCCCGGTTTCCTCCACGCACATCCTCATTGGTGCGGTGCTTGGTGTCGGCGTCGTCAACAGGGCTGCTAACTGGAAACTCATGAAGCCCATCGCCCTCGCCTGGGTGATCACTCTTCCATGTGCGGCCCTGGTCGCATCCACCACCGTTCTCGTGCTGCCGCTCATCTTCGGGTGATCCTGATCGGTAAGTGACCCGGCGCTCACACACTCCCGGGTCTGCGGGATTCGATGAGGGGTTGTGGGCCTCTGTCCGTTTCCCGGGATCCAGGGCGGTTACATCCTGCACAGGGGTACGAGAAACCCGCCACTCCGAATCGACGGGGTGGCGGGTTGTTGTTCTATGGGGGCTGAAGACGGTTACTTCTTCAAACCATCGATGATGCTGTTGAACTTCTCACTCGGGCGCATGACGCCGGAGGTCTTCTCATCGTTCGGCTGGTAGTAGCCGCCGAGGTCGACGGGCGCGCCCTGGACCTCGATGAGAGTGGCGTCGATCTCGTCGATCGCGTCTTTCAGTTCGCCGGCGACGGTGGTGAACAGTTCGGCGAGTTCGGTGTCCTCGGTCTGCTTGGCCAGCTCGTCCGCCCAGTAGGTAGCGAGGTAGAAGTGCGAGCCACGGTTGTCGATCTCGCCGACCTTGCGCGAGGGGGACTTGCCGTCGTTCAGGACGCGCTCGGTGGCGCGGTCCAGGGCACCAGCGAGTACGTTGGCGCGCTCGTAGCCACTGCGGGCGAAGTGGCGCAGTGATTCAGCGAGTGCGAGGAACTCACCGAGAGAGTCCCAGCGGAGGTGGTTCTCGGCCTGGAGCTGCTGGACGTGCTTCGGGGCGGAACCACCGGCACCGGTCTCGAACAGGCCGCCGCCGGCCATGAGCGGCACGACGGAGAGCATCTTGGCGGAGGTGCCGAGCTCGAGGATCGGGAAGAGGTCGGTGAGGTAGTCACGCAGGACGTTGCCGGTGACGGAGATGGTGTCCTCGCCACGGCGGATGCGCTCGACGGAGAACTTGGTGGCCTCAACCGGGCTCATGATGCGGATGTCCAGGCCCTCGGTGTCGTGCTCGCCGAGGTACTTCTCGACGAGTTGGGTGAGGTTGCGGTCGTGCGCGCGCTCCGGGTCGAGCCAGAACACGGCGGGCATGCCGGACTGGCGGGCACGGTCCACGGCAAGCTTGACCCAGTCACGGATCGGGGCGTCCTTGGCCTGGCAGGCGCGCCAGATGTCGCCGGTGGCGACCTCGTGCTCGATGAGAGTTTCACCTGCGGAGTTGGTGACCTTGACGACGCCGTCGGCGGCGATCTTGAAGGTCTTGTCGTGGGAGCCGTACTCCTCGGCCTTCTGTGCCATCAGTCCGACGTTCGGGACGGTGCCCATGGTGGTCGGATCGAAGGCGCCGTTGGCGCGGCAGTCCTCGATCACGGCCTGGTAGACACCGGCGTAGGAGGAGTCGGGCAGCACCGCGAGGGTGTCCTCTTCCTGGTCATCCGCGTTCCACATGTGGCCGGAGGTGCGGATCATGGCGGGCATGGAGGCGTCGACGATCACGTCGGACGGGACGTGCAGGTTGGTGATCCCCTTGTGGCTGTTGACCATCGCGAGTGACGGGCCCTCAGCCAGCGCCTTGTCGAAGGCGGCCTTGATCTCGGCGCCGTTGTCCAGGTTCTCCAGGCCGGAGTAGATCGCGGCCAGACCGGACTCGCCGTCCAGACCTGCGGCCATGAGCTGCTCACCGTAGGTGGCGTAGACGTCTGCGAAGAAGGTGCGCACGACGTAGCCGAAGATGATCGGGTCGGAGACCTTCATCATCGTGGCCTTGAGGTGCACGGAGAACAGGACGCCCTCATCCTTGGCGCGCGCGACCTGGGCGGCGAGGAATTCCTGCAGCGCGGCGGCGCGCATGACGGTGCCGTCGATGACCTCGCCCTCGAGGACCTTGAGATTGTCCTTCAGGACCGTCTCACTGCCGTCGGTTGCGACGTGCGTGATGGTGAGGGTGTCGGCGGCAGGCATGATGACCGACTTCTCGTTGTGGCGGAAGTCGCCGTCCTCCATGGTGGCGACGTTCGTCTTGGAGTCGGCGGTCCAGGTGCCCATCCGGTGCGGGAATTTACGGACGAAGTTCTTCACGGCCTCCGGCGCGCGGCGATCGGAGTTGCCCTCACGCAGGACCGGATTGACGGCGGAACCCTTGACGGCGTCGTAGCGTGCGCGGACGTCGGCGTCCTCGTCGGTCTCGACCTTGTCCGGGTAGTCGGGCAGATCGTAGCCCTGGGACTGCAGCTCGGCGATCGCGGCCTTCAGTTGCGGCACCGACGCCGAGATGTTGGGGAGCTTGATGATGTTGGCCTCTGGCGTCTTCGCCAGTTCGCCGAGTTCGGCGAGAGCGTCATCGACGCGCTGATCCTCGGACAGACGATCCGGGAACTGCGCCAGGATGCGGCCTGCGAGGGAGATGTCGCGGGTCTCGACGTCGATGCCTGCGGTGGAGGCGAAGGCTTCGATGATCGGCTTCAGCGAATAAGTCGCGAGCAGAGGTGCTTCATCGGTGCGGGTGTAGATGATCTTAGCCAAGAGGTTCTCCCAAAATTATCGGACAGGGTTCAACTGTCCAGAATACCTGTTCAACATTCGGTCGGTGGTGTTCTTACCCTTGAAAAGGGTGGAAATCAGGATTCATCGCCGTCCAAGGCAAACGACCGCGATGGCGCGGAAGTGGTGCCACTAACCCGGTTCGGGGGTTTGACCCGGTTCGGTGCACACCGCCCTCCCGGACATTGAATTAGTCACGATCACCTTCCACGGTGCAGCGTGTCAAACTGCTCCGGAGTAGTGTGCGACCGTGCAACTGAGAATAATCCGCGAACTCACAGAACCCAGACGCCGTCCGATTCCCGTCCAGACGGAGATTTCGGAAGCTCGACGCCGATGGACGATGCTCGCCCTTGCCGCAGGTGCCTTCGGTATTGGTACCACCGAGTTCGTGTCGATGGGACTGCTGAATCTCATTGCCGCCGACTTCCAGATCGGGGAGGATTCCGCAGGTCGGATCATCTCCGCCTATGCGCTCGGGGTTGTCGTCGGCGCTCCGCTGATCACGGCGGTAACCGGAATGATCCCGCGACGGCGGCTCCTGCTCCTTCTGATGCTCGCCTTCACCGTCGGCAACGGCCTGTCGATGCTGGGGGAAAATTACCACCTGTTGCTCGTCGCCAGGTTCATAGCGGGGCTGCCGCACGGTGCGTACTTCTCTGTGTCGGGCCTGGCTGCGGCATCGCTGGCTCCGGAAGGACAACGTGGCCGTGCCGTGGCTTTTATCGGCCTCGGATTGTCCGTCGCCACAGTTGTCGGTGTACCTGCCGCCCAGGCACTCGGGGAACAGTTGGGGTGGCAATTCGCCTACGCGCTCGTTGCGGCTATCGGCACGGGAACTCTCGCCGCGTTGTGGCGTCTCATGCCGCACATGACCAGGATGCCTGCGACCCATCCGGCAACGGAACTTGGTGCTCTCACAAATGCCCAGGTATGGCTCACTCTGGCGATCGGAACCGTCGGTTTTGGTGGCATGTTCGCCATCTACACCTACATTACTTGGACCATGACGGAACACGCCGGGATGCGCTCTGACCTGGTCTGGCTGGTGCTCGCCACCTACGGTATCGGGATGGTGTTCGGAAACATCGTCGGTGGTCGGCTGGCGGACCGGAATCTGGAACTCGGTATCGCCGTGTCACTCGTGTCCATCGCGGTGGCTCTACTCATTTTCTCTGTCGCCTCATCCGACCCGTGGCTCGGCACGATCAGCTTCGGGGTGGTCGGATTCTGTGGATCCACGCTGGTGCCTGCCCTGCAGATTCGGTTGATGGATGTCGCGGGTCGGGCGCAGACGCTCGCGGCGGCGCTCAACCACTCGGCGCTCAATGCAGCGAATGCCTCCGGGGCTGCGATCGGTGGTGCAGTCATCGCCTGCGGTCTCGGTTACTCCGCCCCGGCGCTCGCTGGTGCAGCTCTGGCTGTCATCGGGCTCGGAGTGTGGGGGCCTGCGTATCTGTTGCGACGCCGCGCTCTTCGGTGCAAGTAGGAGCGTCTATGAAGATGGTGCCACGGCCCCGGTCCATTCACCGGGTGAAGCCGTAGAATACGGTCACCAGAAGTACGGTGAGAAACGGCGACAGTACGCCGAGGACCCCGAGTGGGATCCACCGGTACCGTTTTGTGACGGTACTGACCAGGACACTGACAGCCCCGAGCACAATGCTGATCGTGATGGAATGGTCCGCGAGTGGTCCGCTGAAACTGGTGAAACCGATGATCCAGGGGAACACGATACTGAGGCCTGCGGTGGTGATGATGACGGGTAGCGGCCAGCGATCTGGACAATCCGCGGTGTAGGTCATGGCTGTCCTTCCGGGTGGAAATCTCGTTGTGTCGTGAACCAGTGTCCGCGGAAACACAGGCCTCCTCAACAGGCGGGGCATCTGTCCCCGGGGCCGGTCGCTGACTATCGTGGTGGGCATGTCTTTCACCGTTACCACCGTCAACGTCAACGGCATCCGAGCTGCAGTGAAGAAACGCAGTGAGGAAAATCTGGGACTGCATGCCTGGTTGGATCATTCGAATGCCGATGTGGTTCTCATGCAGGAGGTTCGAGCCAGCGACAAGCAGGCCCGCGACGCCCTCGCTCCGGCGCTCGACGCCGGTTGGCACTGGATCGGTGCGGAGTCGGCAGCTAAGGGGCGCGCCGGAGTCGGAATTCTCTCTCGGACTCCTCTGACGGACGTGGAGATCGGTTTCGGTTCCTTCGCCGATTCCGGCCGATGGATTGCGGCGAACATCGAGGATCACGATGTCCGGGTGGCGTCGCTCTATCTTCCCTCCGGTTCGGCGGACACAGCCAAGCAGGATGAGAAATATCTTTTCCTCGATGAGTTCACGGGTGTTCTCGCGGAGCAAGCAGCCACCCACGAGCGGATGGTGATCGGCGGGGACTGGAACATCTGCCATCGCCGCGAGGATCTGAAAAACTGGAAGACGAACAGGAAGAAGTCCGGCTTCCTGCCGGACGAACGCGCGTTCATGGATTCCGTCTTCGGCACCTTCCCCGATGATGCCACCCAGGTCGAAGGCGCAGGTAGCTTTGCCGGAGCCGTCGATTACGTTCGTGATGCGGTACTCCCAGAGCGCCGAATCCCCGATGAGCCGCAGTGGTTCGACGTGGCGCGTCGGCTGCAGCCGGAAGGCGACGGCCCCTACACCTGGTGGACCTACCGGGGGAAAGCCTTCGACACCGACGCCGGGTGGCGCATCGACTATCAGGCGGCGACGAAGGCGCTCCTGGACCGGGCCGAGAAGAGCTGGGTGGACAAGGCGGAGGATTATGCACTGCGCTGGTCCGACCACTCGCCCCTGAATGTCACGTACCGGTGAGAGAACAAGTCGGCATATTTCACCGGTATTTCACCGCCGGTGAAACAATCTAACTCCCTCCGAGCTCACCAGGGGCGCGGGCGCGTTGATTTTCGGATGACGAGTTCGGCGGGGAGTTGGCGGTGCCGGCGGGGTTCCCCGGCGATGATCCTGTCGAGTTCCTCCAGTGCCGTTCTGCCGAGGGCGGTGAAATCCTGCCGGACCGTGGTCAGGGACGGATTCTGGAACTTGGCCTGGGGGATGTCATCGAAGCCGACGACGGAGACGTCGTCAGGGACGCGGACACCCGCTTTGTAGAGGGCGTGCATTGCTCCGATGGCGATGTCATCGTTTCCGGCGACGATGGCGTCGGGTAGCCCCCGGGAGAGAAGTTCCTCGCCCATCGCGTAGCCGCTCGCGCTCGACCAACTGTCGCCGATCAGCCAGTCCGCTTCGGTATCGTTTGCTGTGCATACCGTCTGGAACCCACGGAGCCGGACCTGTGCATCCTGCCAGCGGAGATCGCCGGTCAGGTACACCGGGGCCGAACAACCGATGTCGAAGATGTACTGGCTCGCGGCGATGGCGCCGTCGTACTGGTCGATGGAGACGGTGGACACCCGATTCGTCTCGTGTCTGCCAGCGATGATCACGGCGCAGGGAACCTGGGCCTTTGCCGCGATCACGGGGAGAATGTTGGAGGTGCGGGCCAGGACCACGAGGCCATCGGGATTGGTTCCGTGCAGGTAGGAGATCGCCCGCCGCAGTGAGCTGGGGTTATCGGTGGGGGAGGTTGCGATGACGATGTGCCTGCCGCGGGCCGCCAGCTCCGACTCCAGTGCGGAAAATAACCTGGCGACGCCGTGCCGGATCTCACCGGTGACGAGAAGTCCCGTGGTCTTCGATTGTTTTGACGCGAGTGCTCGTGCGGCGAGGTTGACCTCATATTTGAGCATTGCTGCCGCGTCCTGGACCTGTTTCCGCGTAGTCTCGGATGCTGGGCCAGAGTTGTTGAGAACTCGCGAGACCGTCTGGACGCTGACTCCCGCGAGAGCGGCAACGTCGCGCATGGTCGCGCGGTTGGATGCGGTTGTCACGTTGATCGTCTCCGTGGTGCCTCGGTGCCCTGGGGTGCCTATTTTAGTCCTGTAGTTAAAACAGATATGCAGCACCCTACGTTAGAGAACATGGGGTGCTGCATGAGGACTGATGCCGTCGTCAGACGACGACACCCTTCTTCAGGATGATGTTGCCGTAGAGGGCTGTCTCGCCGGTGATGAGCACGACCCGTGCTTTGCGGGCCTGGTCGTAGAAGTCGAAACGGTCGAAGTGTCCTTCCGTGTGGTTCTCGGGTTCGGCGCGTTCGATGATCTCGCGGTAGGTCGGCCAGATTTCTGGGGTCGGATCATCGCCCAGGGTGTTCATCAGCGCGAACTGCCAGTCGTTGTACGGGTCGAGCGGCATCAGTTCGAGAATAGCCTCGAGGATTTCCGGGATTCCGTGGCCGTCGGCACGAAGGACGTTGTCGTTGAACTCGGCTCCGGGGAAATTGGCGTCGGCGACGACGATCTCTTCGCCGTGCCCCATGTCCATCAGGACATGGACCAGATCCGGGCTCAGTATCTTGGGGATCTTGCGCAGCATGATGGTTGCTCCTTGTCTGCGTCTGTGATTGGTCTGGGATTCTCCGTTGAGCGGGAGTTACTTGGTGGCGAGTGCTTCAGCCGGGATGTCCGCGCGTTCCTGCCAGTACTCCTCGATCTCTTCCAGGGACTTGCCCTTGGTCTCGATGACCTGGGTCAGGATGAACCAGACGGCGAGGCCACTCATGATGGCGAAGAGGAAGAACACCCAGGTACCGATTGCCGCGATGAGATCGGGGAAGATGAGCGACAGTAGGGCGTTCATCGTGTACTGCGCGAAGGTTATGATGCCGACGCCCAGCGCGCGTGCGCGCAGCGGGAAGATCTCGGGGACGTAGGTCCAGAACACCGGGCCGAGTCCGAACCCGAAGGAGAACACGAAGAGGAAGACCGCGATGACGGCGAGCGTGGCGTTGGATTCCGCGAAGAACGTGAGGATCAGCAGCGGCGGGATCTGTCCGGCCAGGGATACCGTCAGCAGCTTCTTTCTTCCCCACCGGTCGATGAATGCCAGGGACACGAAGGTGGAGACGACTAGCGCGATACCGACGCCGTAGTTTGCGGCGATACCGGCGTTCGCACCCATGTCCAGGTGCTCGAAGATCTTCGGTGCGTAGTAGACGGCCGCGTTGATGCCGGTGAACACCTGGAAGATCACGAGGACGAAGGCGAGGATGACGACGGGACGGAAGGTACCGAACAGTTCTTTTATCCCGGCGCTCTGTTGCTCCAGGGACTTCTGGATGTCGGCGACCTCGCGGTCGACCTCTTCCTTTGTCTCCCGGACCCGGGAGAGGGTCTTACGGGCACGTTCGATCTGCCCGTCCCGGATCAGCCACCTCGGGGACTGCGGTGACAGGGCCATCCCGATACCGAAGATGAGTGCCGGGACGAGGCCGAGGCCAAGGGTCCACTGCCAGCGGTCGGTGAGTGAAAAGTAGTGGCCGACGGCGTAGGAGGTCAGAATACCGAAGTTCACGGAGAGCTGGTACAACGAGGCCATCATGCCGCGCAGATGCGCCGGAGCGATCTCCGAGAGGTAGATCAGGCCGAACATGTTGGCGATACCTGCCGCCATGCCGAGCATGAAGCGGAACGCCATCAAGGTTTCGGGGTTGGGGGCCAATGCACAGCCCAGTGAGCCGACTCCGAAGATTGCGGCACCGATGACCAGGAGATTACGGCGCTCGATCTTCTTCTCGAAGGCCGTGGCAACCGCGATCGAGGGGAGTGCACCGAAGAGCAGGAAGGAGACAATCAGGCCTTCGGCGGTCGGATTCAGTCCGAATTGGCGAGTGATGTCCGGCAGCGCCAGTGAGATGGCGCCGGAGTCGTAGCCGTACAGCAGACCTGCGAGGCCGCCGAGAACGGCGAACACGTAGACGATCGGCTTCGTCCGCGGCGGTGTGGTGTCCGCGGTACGTGCTGTGGGAGGAGATGAATGCGTCATGGTCTTGTCCTTCAACGACCTGGAGTGGAGGGGGGAGAGTGGACCTTAGAGTCCGTACTGGGCGCGCATACCGATGAGCTTCTCGATCTCATCGGCGGGAAGTTCGCGTTCGCCGTTGATCATGCGGGTGAGGAAAGTCAACTGGGCGGTGTATTCGAGGCGTTCCATCTGGAAGTAGGCGTCCCACACGTCGGAACCCCAGCTCAGGGCGCCGTGCTGTTCAAGGAGTGCGACCTTGTGGGTGAATGCGAAGGGCTCCACGGAATCCGGGACGGCTTCGGTGGACGGAGTTCCGTAGGGAGCCAGCGGGATCTCCGGCATGGCGATGACCGATTCCGGCATCATCTTCTTGGTCAATGCCTCACCTTTGATGGCGAAAGCGGTGCCGTGCAGCGGATGGGCGTGTACGCATGCCTTGATGTCGGGATTCACCCGGTACATCCGCAGGTGCATCTTCACTTCGCTGGTGGGCTTGTGGATACCGCTGGGAGCTGGCTCGATGATATCGCCGTCCAGGTTCATGACGATCAGTTTGTCGGGGGTCAACTGGCCCTTGGAGACGCCGGTCGGTGTGCTCAGGATCAGGTTGTCATCGACCTTCGCGGTGATGTTGCCGTCGTTGGCGGCGACCATGGTCCGCGACCAGAGCATGTATCCCACCTTGCAGATGGCGTCACGCAGTTCCTGGTGGGAGTACTCGGAGTTGGACATGAGATGTTCCTTTCAATCTGTCGGGTTGAGTCGTGGTGTCACCGCGTGGCGACACTGGGGTGTGCGTGATCAGTGCGTCGCAGCGAGCCGGTGGCGCATGTCGTTCCAGCGGGTGGGGTCATGGGGTTCGAAACGCAGGGGAGTGAATGACCGTTGGATGATGCCGTCGCGTTCGCCCGGTTCTATCGCACCGATCGCTTCGAACTGGCTCAGTAGGTTGCCTGCGGCGGAAGCTTCGGCGGGGCCGCTGAGGACCGGTAGCCCGGTGGCAGACGCCGTCATCTGGCAGAGCAGACCATTCCTGGATCCGCCACCGACGATGTTGACCACTCGGGGCCTGACCCCGGTCAGTTCAGACACTTCTGAGACGGCGTTAGCGTGGGCGATGGCGAGGGATTCGAGGATCAACCGGATGAGTTGGCCGGTGGATTCCGGCTCACGTCCGTAAAGCTCACGCATCCGCATGTGGATCTTCTCGGGCATGTTCCCGGGGGTGGTGAACGCTTCGTCATTGGGGTCGAAGACCAACCCCATGCTGGGCGATGCTTCAGCGGCGACCAGCAGTGCGGGGAGGTCGGTGTTCTTTCCGGCCTGCTGCCATGCGCGCATGCAGTCCTGGAAGATCCACAATCCGGTGATGTTCTTGAGTAATCGAACTCCGCCGTCGATACGCACCTCGTTGGTGAAGCCACTGGTGAAGCAAGTGTCGCTAAGTACGGGTTCATCGGTGTAGGCACCCACCAAGGTCCAGGAGCCACACGAGATGAACACCGATTCGGTGTCCGTCGCCTCCTCGTGGGGGATCGCATGGACGGCACAGGCGGTGTCATGACCACCCGGGCGAACCATGGGGATGCCCGTGATCGTTTCCGGACCCAGCACCACGGAGTCGCGGGCAATGTCCGAGAACCAGTGCGCCGGGATTCCGAGTGCGTCAAGTACCTCATCCGACCACGTGGTGGCCCCCGGAGTGGCCAGGCCCGTGGTGGAGCAGATCGCGCGGCCGTAGGCCTGTTCCCCGCACAGCAGGGACGCGAAGTAGTCGGGGAGCAACTGAACACGTTCGACTGAGTCGACGAGCTCCGGGTGCTGCTGAAGGTCGGCGAAGAGCTGATTTGCCGTATTGATGTCCGCAGGCTGGATGCCGGTGAGCTCGAATGCGCGCCGGGCGGGCAGTGCCTGTTCGAACTTCTCCCGGTGTTTCGCCATTCGGGTGTCTCGGTAGGACCTGACCGGCAGTGCGACCTGCCCGTCCTTTTTGACGAGCGCGTAATCGACACCCCAGCTATCTACGCCGATGGAACTGATCGGGATCGGGACGCGGGTGCGGGCGATGGTGATGCCTGCGATCGCGCCGTCGAGCAGACGGTCGATGTCCCAGGCCAGCGCGCCGTCAACGGTGTCCACCTTGTGCGGGAAGCGGTGTGCCTCCTGCATCTTGAGGGTGCCGCCGTTGAGCACTCCGACGATCGCGCGGCCGTTGGAGGACCCGAGATCGAGGGCAACTGCGGCGTACTGGCTCGGGGACATGACAGTCTTCCTTACTTCAGTTGGATGGACGGGGGATCAGCGGTACAGGGGTCCGAAGTTCGCGCAGGCCCGGAAGTCCGCGCTCTCCAGATCGGTGGTGCCGAAGCTGGACCATGCCCGCGGGCGGAAGATGCGCTCGGGTTCGATGTTGTGCATGAACACCGGGATGCGGAGCATCGATGCCAGGGTCAGCAGCTCGTCGCCGAAGTGGCCGTAGCCGGTCGCCGTGTGGTTGGCGCCCCAGTTGTCCATCCAGTCGTAGACGCTGCGGTGTGCGCCCTCGCCCGTGAGACGCGGGGCGAAGAAGGTGGTCGGCCAGGTCGGGTTGGTGCGGTCGGCGATGGTGTCGCGGACCTCGTCGGGAACCATGACCGTCCAACCCTCGGAGACCTGGAGTGCGAGACCCAGGCCGTCGACCATCACCAGGCGTGACGCCGTGACCGGGAGGTCACCCGGGGTGTTGAAGTGGGTGGAGAAGCCGCCGCCCGGGAAGTATTCCTTGATCGCGGCGTGGAAGGTGCTCGCCTTGATGTCAGCCTCGATGTCTTCCTCGGTCATCTCCCACCAGGGCTTGATGGTGGGATTGCCGTCGGCGTCCTTGGCACCGCAGGCACCGTCCAGCGCGGTGGCACCGGAGTTCCGCAGATCCACGAAACCGTGGGCCGCATGGCCGGTCAGCTCGTATCCGGTGACCCGCTTGACTGCCTCGGGTGACCAGTAGGTACGGACGTCGCTGAAGAGCTGCGCGCGGTTGGTCAGCAGGTTGTTGAGCAGCATGGCCAGGCCGTTGAGGACGTCGCCCTCGGTGGCGAGGATGGACGGTTGACGTTTTCCGTTCCAGTCGAAACTGGTGTTGAGGATGGTCTCCAGCAGGTCGCCATTGGGCTTGTAGTCGGTCCACTGGCGCTGTCCCTGGAAACCGGCGGCAATGGCGTCATGGCCGTGGGACTCCTCGGTGAAGCCCATCTCGGCGAGCTTCGGATTGCCGTTCATGAGGTCGTTGGCGACGAGGGTCATCTTGGTGATGTAGTCCCACTGCTCCTCGTACTCGGCGTCGGTGAGACGCTTGTCCTCGGGGTTGGGGTTCTCGCCCTCGACGAGATTTTCCCGCACCCACTTGCGGGCGATCTCGTACTCGTCTTTGTCGTAGATGCCCTGGGTGATGCGGCGGTCGAACTCGATCATGTCGATGTACTCGGACTTCAGGCCCAGGTACTTGAGGATGTCGACCTCGGGGACGCGGCAGCCCGCGATACCCATGGATACCGTGCCCATGGCGAGGTAGCTGCGGCCCTTCATCTGGCCGACGGCGATGGCGGCGCGGGCGAACTTGAGGATCTGCGCGACGACGTCATCGGTCAGTCCGTCATCGGAGGCGTCCTGGACATCGTGGCCGTAGATGCCGAAGGCGGGGATTCCGAGCTGGGTGTAGGCGGCGAGTGCCGCAGCCAGGGTCACCGCGCCGGGACGCTCGGTGCCGTTGAATCCCCAGATGGCGTGGGGGATTGAGGGATCGAGGTCCATGACCTCGGTGACGTAGTTCCAGGACGAGGTGACGGTCAGGTCGGCGCCGACGTTGTGGGCGGCGAACTTCCGCTTGCAGGCGGCAGCTTCTGCGGCGCCACCGATCGTGGTGTCCGCGATGACGACCTCGACAGGCTCTCCGTCGGTGTAGCGGACGTTCTCGCGCAGGAGCTTCGCGACGTTCTGGGCGAGTTCCATCGTCTGCTCTTCGAGGGACTCCCGGACGCCGCCGAGACGACCGTCGATGAGGGGTCGGATACCGATTGCCGGATGGTTGATCATGATTGATCCTTTCCAGAGTGTGTGAACGATCTCACGGCCAGCAATCGCATTGAACAGGTCTTAATGTGTCTACTTGCCGCTGCCGTTCACTTGTGTGAACGTTCTTAGTGCAAGTGTGACGTTTATTGGGGCACCCTGTCAAGGGTGATGGGTATCACTTGATCATTGATGCAGGTGGAGTTGATTTACCAGGGGATTTCTATGCAAAATAGTAGGTTTTGAAAACAAACTGATAGCGATAACAATTGATCTTCTGCGCACTCCACGTCAACGCGTACTGCGTGGATCGATATGGGGATGTCTCTGGGGTGTGGTTGCACCTGGGTCGGGACCCGGTGAGGGCTGTCCAAGCCGGTGGTGGCTGCGGGAGTGGGGTGAGCAGGCTATTCCCCGGTCCCGCGGTTTGATCTTTTTCGGCCTGCAAGGTGCGGCATTTTCGGGGATTTGCCGATTCCGGCTCCTGGCTCAGGGGATCGCCGTTGCATTCGGTGGGGTGTGTCCCGATCGTGCCGTGCGGCCTAGCTCCCGGTGGCTTATCGAATGCAGTCAGATTCGGTTCGGGACTCCGGGCGCGGGGAGGCTGTGCGCCCACGGGGTCTGGACACGGCAGAATCGCGTCTCGTGGGGTTGCGGTGTCCGGGTGTGCGGACGGTGTGAACTACTTCTCCCGGTATCGGAAGAAACGATTATAGCCCTTGGTGACCAGTGCGAACACGAGGATTGAGAGTGCCGAGGTGAATACCACGTAGCCGAGAGATGTGAACGGGTGGGCGGTGTCGATGAAACCTGCCGACCATGACAGGACAAGTGCGAATGCGATACTTGCGACCGTCAATTCGACCTTGGTGATGCCCGTTTTCCGTTTCATGGTGCTCAAGCGTAGCAAGTGGAAGTCGGGGACCGGTTTTCGGGATCTGCGGGATGGCGGTGTGGGTGCGTTGAGCGGTGTAGGGGGAAACCGTAGGTTTACGTGATTCCTGACACTCTCGTGGGGCTGGGGTTGCCCCGATTCGGTGGTAGAGTTAGCTTAGCCTGTGCTGATGGTGAATGGATTCTGTACCGTGGTGTCCCTTCTCCAAGCACTCCCCCTTTTTTGAAGACAACCTCTATTAGGAGTTTTTCGTGAGCGTAATGCCGCATCATCGTTCCGGTCGGCGGGCCCTTGCCGCACTGGTTACCACCACACTTCTCGCGGGTGGTATCGCCGTCGCCGGACCGAGCGCCCTGGCACAGGAGACCGCCGCCGTTGAGACCACGGCTGCCTCGGAAACTGCCACGGTCACCGCTACCGGAATCAATCGTGGAACTGTTGCCGTAGCGAAAGTTTCTGCAGGTGAAGGTGCCTTCCCCAAGGATGCTGATGTGACCGTGACCGTCGCCGGAAAAGCCGCAGAGTTCTTCGTCGTTGTCGACGGCAAGGGCACCGCAGTTAATTCTGTGAAGGCATCCGAGACCGGTGCGTTGGATGCCGTGGTGATCACGCCGGCATCCAAGGACACTGACGGCAAAACTCTTTCTGTCGTGTTCACCGCAGGTGAGGTGACCCGTAACGTTGATGTTGAATTCGTCGGTGGCCGTGCGGCCCGTCAGTCCGTCCTCTTCGGACGCACCGAGGCTCCCGCCATCGAGTACACCTCCCTCGGAAGCACTGTCACCGCGACGTTGCAGAACCTTGAACCCGGTGCGACTCTGGTCGCCGTCGGTGTCGAAGGCCAGAACTGGCTTCCGGACGGGGTCACGTACACCGCTGATGATGACGGCGCTATCGTCGTCCCCGAGGTCAATATCCCCAACGATGAGTCGCTCATCGGCAAGGGTATTGGTGCTACGCTGCGGCTCATCGACGGTACCGAGAAGACCCTCGTCGCCCGCCGCAACGGTGTGACCCCGGCTGTTGACGCGATGAATGAGAGCAGGATCAACGTCCTCGCGGAAAAGAAGGTCAGCCCCGGCCTCTACCAGTCCGTGTATTCGAAGGGCCTCAATGCTCTGTTCGTCACCCGCGCGCCGTTCAACCTCGATGAGCACTCCCAGATCCTCAAGCTGAATCCCGATACCCTCGAGGTTGACCCGAACTTCAACCCGATCGTCACCCCCGAAGGCGAGGTCACTCCCCGCGAGGACAGGGCGTTCGGTATTGCCGTTGACGAGAAGAACAACACCCTGTGGGTCGGGCGTACCCTCGGTGGTTCTGTCACCGCGTACGATGCCACCACCGGAAACGTGAAGAAGGCCTTCCCCGTCAACGTGTCGGGCATGTCCCACCCGCGTGACATCGTTGTTGATGAAACGACCAGCCTCGTCTATGTCGGTGATGTGACCTCCAAGAACACGTCAGATGTCTCCGAGAACAACATTCGCATCTTCGACGGTAAAACTCTGGAGGAGAAGGGCTCGATCTCGATCCCGAACTTCCAGAAGGGGCCGATGGAGCTGAATCTCGATCAGGCCAGCCGCACGATCTACACCGTTGACTTCACCGGAAAGACGGCCGCGAAGATCGAGCTTGGCGCCGACAACAAGGTCACCACCTACGACCTTGGCAACCCGGAGGTCCAGGGGGATCGTGGTGCTGGTGTCGCCTACGACAGCAAGCGTAACCGCCTCTACGTCGCCACGCAGGCGCCTTCCTGGGTCAAGGTCATCGACCTGAACACCGGAACGGTTATCTCCACGATCACCACCGGAGCTAGCCCGCTGGATGTGCTCTACGATTCAGTCAATGACGTGGTCTACTCCATCAACCGCCTCGGCGCCACGGTGAACCTGATCGATCCGGAGACCTTCAAGGTCACCGCGACCCGCCGGATCGACTACCTGCCCAACCAGCTCTCCACCGACGGCAACGGCAACGTGTTCATCACCACCAAGCCGTCGCGGGACTTCGGCGACAACGACACCATCTACAAGGTCACCGTCGGTCGCGAAGGAAATGGTTCAACCGACATCAAGGGTTCGTCGGAGGCTCCCGTCGGCTCCTCTGACGTGAAGAGTTCCAGCGTCGGCTTCGCAGGTGGTGGACTGTTCGCCATCCTCGGTGTGCTCGCCGCCCTCGGTGCACTCATCGGCGGGCTGTTCCACGCGGTCCAGGCCGGACTCCACGCACACTTCAACCTTCCGAAGCTGTAGGAGTTAACGGTGCGTTCCCTCGAAGCGACTGAGGGAGCGGTTGCCGTAAAATGTTTAAAACGAAGGACCGCCCCGGGTTGATGTCCCGGGGCGGTCCTTCGTTTTACTTCCTCCGTCAGCGGATGAAGAGAATTGGGATCAGAGCAGCGACGCGTAGATCTCCCGGATCTCATCCCGGGTGGCTTCCCGCGGATTGCCGGGGGTGCAGACGTCAGCAAAGGCGTCGTCAGCGAGCGCGTCGAGACCTGTTTCGTCGACCCCGACCGCGGAGACCGTGGTCGGATTGCCGACCCGAACGGTTAGATCAGCCACCGCGTCGCATGCAGCAGTGCGTGCCTCGTCGAGAGGCATGTCGTAGGCGTTCTTCACACCGAATGCGTCCGCGATGTCCCGGTACTTTTCTCCGGTGTACTCCGCGTTGTACCGCATGACCGGAGCGAGAAGAATTCCGTTGGCCACCCCGTGCGGTGCGTGATAGCGCCCGCCGAGTGGATGTGCCATGCCGTGGACGAGTCCGAGCCCGACGTTGGAGTATCCCATACCTGCGATGTAACTGGCGTAGGCCATCTTCTCGCCGGCCTCAGCATCGCCGTCGAGAGACTTCTCCAGATTTGCCGCAACCATCCGGATGGCGGTCATATGGACGGAGTCGGACAACTCCCAGGCCCCCTTGGTGATGTACCCCTCGATGGCGTGCGTAAGGGCGTCGAGGCCGGTGGCTGCCTTGAGGCCACGGGGCATCGAATCGGTCAGGTCCGGGTCGACGATGGCCAGGACCGGAATATCGTGAGGGTCAACGCACACGAACTTCCGCTGATTCTCCGTGTCGGTGATGACGTAGTTAATCGTCGTCTCCGAAGCGGTGCCTGCCGTGGTCGGGATACCGATGATCGGGATGGACGGATTCTTCGTGTCCGCCACGCCCTCAAGGGAAAGAACATCGGAGAACTCAGGGTTCGCCGCGATGATACCGACCGCTTTCGCGGTGTCCTGCGGGGAACCACCACCGAGACCGATTAAGGCGTCGGCACCGCACTGCTTGAACACCTCGACTGCGGCCTTGACGTTCTCCACCGGAGGATTGGGGCGGACGTCACTGAAGATCTCGTAGGGGAATCCGGCCTCGTCGAGCAGATCTGTGATCTTTGCCGTGACACCCGTCTCCAGGAGAATGGCGTCTGTGATCAGCAGAACCTTGTTCAGATTGCGGGAACGCAGCTCGGGAACGAGATTCGAGATCGCGCCACGCCCGAAGTAGGACGTCTGGTTGAAGATCATTCTGTGTGTCATGGTTTCTTTCCAACTTTCTGGATCACCACGTGTGATCCGGACAGGTCCACATATCGCCCGGGTTGTCGGGCGGGGCACCCGGAGATGGTGGGACCTGTCTCAACCGCATGCAAGAAACAAGTCCGATGATCCAACTGGGCGCAGAAACAATTATACGCCGTAGGGATTCGGTTATCCGGAGGGCCGGGAGACTCCATCGCGCGGGGAGGGGGTAGGTGTCCGGAGCGTGTGAACCACCAGATTCTTACGGTCGGCCCACCCCGGTCTTTCGGATGTGCCGGGCGGGGACAACGGTAAGTGTCAACTAGGCATAACAAAGCAATGGGCATCGCTGTACTATCCAGAGTGATCTGCGTTATAAGTCATTATTCACTGTGACTTCGCCCCTATATCTTTGTGAAGGGAAGCCCACCATGAGCAGTTTCCTGAAGAAGTTCCGACGTGCCGCCCTGTCCACCGCAGTCGGAACTGCGGTCCTCGTGTCTTCCGTTGTTCCAGTACAAGCGGTTGTCGGTGGATTCAACTCGAATCAGGCCGCCACCGTGAAGCTATGGGCCTACGGATACAAGGCCGCTGATCTGTTGTGCAGTGGCAGCCATATCGGCCAGGGATGGGTACTCACCGCGAAACACTGCGTGGACGACATTGGAGTCAACACGGATTCCACGCAGGTCGTGTGGGGCAACCCCAACATCAACTGGGACACCGATTACTACTCCGGACCGAGTTCCTCGGTCGATGAGATCGTGACCAGTCCCGACCCGAAGAAGGACCTCGCACTGGTCCATGTCCCCGGACTGGACCAATGGTGGGCACCCAGATACAACCTGCGGTGGGGTGGACAAGCCGAAGGACTGCAGAACGCCAACTGCATCGCCTACGGATACGGGCTCTGGCAAGATGACTTCTACGCAGACGGGGCGTACGCAAAGCACCAGCGTGGACTGAACTTCCGGATCACCAGAGCACACACCAACATCACGAGTGCGAACGCTTCCCAGCTCCGTGGAAAAGGGCAGAACGGTGGATTCCTCAACACAGGTGACTCCGGGGGATCTCTCATCTGCAACGGTGTGCTGTCAGGTGTGACCGTCGCGTACTGGCCGAACTCAAACACCAACACGTTCATGTCCATCTCGGACGCAGAACGTCAGTGGATCACCGACGTCACAGGTATCTGATCACGACCCCGGGAACCGATGCGGTATCCGTTGGTCGGGAGCGCCGGGATGAATCTCCGTCACCGTCTCGACCAACTATTCCGCCTCATCACATCGCCGCAGTCCGGAGCCAGTCGACATCTCCTCCCGGACGGCCACGGTGCCCCGGGCCGCGTCGCCGACCTCGTCCCCGGCCCGCGTTCAGTGGAACGACATCCACGCTGTGGACGTTCGATGAGAGTTGACGCATGGCCCGCACGGCATCGGCGCGGGCGGCCTCTTTTCCCGTGGCGTGGAGACCGACGTTCGCGGCGCCGTCCGTGAGGATCAGTCCGCGGACCCGTCCGGGATCCTGCCTTCCGGCGATCTGGGCCGCCAGCAGCAGCGCCGAGGCCAGTGGTGTACCGCCGCCGGTGGGCAGGGAACGCACGCAGTCACGGGCACGGGAAACGGACTTCGTCGGCGGGAGCCCGACGTAGGCCTCCCGGCCGCGGGCGATGACGATCGCCACCCGGTTCCGCTGACGGTAGCCCTGTTCGAGTACTCCCAGTGCCACGGCCTTCGCCGTGCGGATCGCCCCGACGCCCATCGAGCCAGAGGCGTCGACGACGATGACGACCAGCTCGCCGCCCCGGGACAGGCGCACCTGGGTGCGCAGATCGTCCCGTTCCAGGAGTACACCGCGGGGATCGTCCGGGTTCCCGCGTCGCCGAACGGGTTGCCAGGGGGCCGCGGTCGCGAGCGTCGGCAACAGTGCGAGTGATTCACCCGGGTTCCGCATCGCCACGGAGCGGCGCGGTCGCCCGCGTGTTCGGGAAGGCTCGAGTGCGCCCCCGTCGCCCGGCCAGCGCGGTCCGCGGGCCCGCCCCCGGCCGAGTCGCGGTGGCTGGGGAGGGGACTCCTCCCCGTCGGCGTCCTGCGCCGGTTTCTCATCGTCCCGGGGACGCGGCGGTTCCGGTTTCTCTTCCGGTTCCTGATCCGGCTCTGTGTCCTCCGGAGGGTCCGGTTCCTCTGTGGGCTCGTCAGGTGGCGGCGGTTGCTGCGCCGGTGGCGGGGCGTCCGGAACCCGGGGTGCGATGATCAGCGCGTGCACCGCGGCGAGGATTTCATCGGCACCGGCACCGGTCCGGGCGAGTGCCGTGGCGAAACGTGCGGCGGGGACGTCGAGGCAGTGGGCCGCGAGGCCGGAGGCGGTGAGAAGGTCCACGATCCGCTCGACAGGGACTTCCGCACTGGGAGCCGTGGTGTCGGCGTTGTTACTGATGACGCCGCGGGTAGGGGGGCCGTCGAGAAGCGAGCGGAGCACCGTGACCGATTCATCGCCAGCGTGGTCCGTCAACGGAAGGATCAGGTGGCAGCGGTCCAGCAGCGCGCCTGGCACCTCATTCAGGTTGGTGGCGCGGACGAGCACCCGGGGGCTCGTGATCGCGGCGGCCTGCTCTGCAGCGAGCACGTCACCGTGCGCCACCACCGCCGTCGGCGTGGACCCGGTGGTCCGGTTGATCTCCGGAAGCTCCATCCCGGGCGTGATCGACACACCCCCGGCCAGTTCCCGGAGCGTCGGCCAGGCAGCGTCGACGAGGGCCGGGTCCCCGGTGACCACCAGCCCCACCCGCAGTGCACGAGCCCAGGCATCCAACCAGCGGCGCAGCTCGGAGGAGATCACGCCAGCACCGAATCCAGCCGTTCCTCCACGTCCGCGGGCGTCTCGAAGGCCTCGCGGGCGACACGATGCCGCAGACACAGCTTCGCGACGGCATGCACGTCCCGATCCTCGACCGAGGTCCTGGCATCGAGTGCGGCGTGCGCCGCGGCGGCCCGGCTGACCACGAGTTCAGCCCGGTGCCCGACGGTGCCCGCGGCGGCACAAACCTCGATGATCCGTGCCAGTAGTCCGTCATCGAGTGTCACCTCGGGCAGCAGGTCGCGGGCGGACACCACCCGCTCACCCAGCTCACCCTGCCGGGTGGACACGGACTCCAGGAAGGAATCCGGGTCACGGTCGAAGGCCAGACGGTTGCGCACGATTTCCAGGCGGACCGCGGGATCGGTGATGGTGGTGACCCACGTCGCCAATCCGAACCGGTCCTGCAACTGCGGCCGCAGATCACCCTCCTCCGGGTTACCCGACCCCACGAGCACGAACCGCGCCGGGTGGGTGTGCGACACGCCCTCACGCTCCACGATGTTCACCCCGGACGCCGCGACATCGAGGAGCACGTCCACCAGGTGATCGTCCAGCAGGTTGATCTCGTCGATGTAGAGGAAACCGCCGTGCGCGTCGGCCAGCAGCCCCGGGCGGAACTTCGTCTCCCCGCGCGCGAGGGCGGCATCGATGTCGAGGGAACCGATCACCCGGTCCTCCGTCACACCCAGCGGCATGTCCACCACCGGAGTGCTCAGCCCCGCCCCTTCCAGAAGGGCACCGAGGGCACGCACCGTGGTGGTCTTGCCCGTGCCCCGGTCGCCGAGCGCGAGCACGCCGCCGATCAGCGGATCCACGGCACACAGCAGCAGAGCGGACTTCATCTCGTCCTGGCCGACGATTCCGGTGAACGGGTAAGTGGGCACTGGTCAGGGGCTCCTAGTCGGGGGACAGCAATGTACGGCATCAGGGTACCTTGCCGGGGCCGTGGCTCCGGCGAATGCGGTACCCGGCGCACCCGACGTTGCAGGGTACTGTCCGTGGTCTGCGAGGATGAGAATCGCAGGCGCGGTCCCCGGGGTACCGCGCGGGAACGGTCGATCACACCGGCGCGGATGGGAATCTACCTGGCTGCCGCCCAGGGGGACGGTGATCGGGTACATGCACTGTATCTGTGGGACCGTGAGCTGGCGGCGGCTTTCTTCGCGGACCTCGCGATCCTCAAGGTGGCGTTGCGCAACGCGATGTCCGCCCGGCTGGAGGATGAATGGGTCTGTGAGTGGTACAGGAACACTTCGATGACCAACCCCTGAACACCCCCAGTACGCTGACGGAGAATCACGGAAAAGGCCGCGGACAGGCTCGTCGCCCAGTGCATGTTCGGCTTCTGGCGCGGACTGCTCGACGAAGGGGGCTATGCGGGAAAGAAACCCCGGAGAATCAAATGCGACTACGAGGTGCTGTGGCGTGGTGTCCTCGTCAAGGCTTTCTCGGTGCCGTTCTCTGGCGAGGGGCCGAGAACCAACGCTGGAACCGGGAGTACGCCTTCGCCGTTGTCAGCAGGGTCAACGAACTCCGTAATAGGGTCGCCCACCATGAGCCGTTGATCAACGGGTTTCCCCTGCCGGGGCAGCGGATACGTGTGTACGCGAAGGCGGCGCATGAGGACACCATGCGCCTGGCCGCGATACTCAACCGGGATCTGCACACGGTCCTGAGTTACCGGTCCAGGGTGCGGGAGATACTTGACGCCAAGCCGTGACGGTCTCCCAGCGTCGTGTCCCGGGGCACTCCGTCCCCGCTCACATCTCCTCGATACCCTCCAGCACCCCATCCAACTGGTCGGCGATGTCTTCCAACTGGTCGAGCGTGTCCGGGTCGGCGTCCCAGAGTCCCCGGTCGGCGGCCTCGAGCAGGCGGTTGGTCATGGAGTTCACCGCCGCTGGGTTGGCCCGCTGCATGCGCTGGCGCATGTCCTCGTCGAGGAGGAGGTTCTCGGCGGCGCGGTCGAAGACCCAGCCGTCGACGGTGCCGGTGGTGGCCTGCATGCCGAAGGTGTTCTCGAGCCTGGTCCGAACCTGTGCGACACCGGTGTAGCCGTGGGCGAGCTGCCCCTCGACCCACTTCGGGTTGAGCAGCCGGGTGCGTGATTCGAGCTGCATCGCGTCCCGGAGCGTGCCGACGTTGACGTCGGCTGCCCACGACTGGGAGACGAAGGATGCTGGGGCGTCGCCCCGGAGTTGGGTGATGGCACTGGTCACCCCGCCGAGGAACTCGAAGTAGTGGTCGATTCCGGCGATGGAAGTCTCTGCCGAGTCGATGTTCTGGAAGGTCGCGTCGACGGTGCCGAGCACCTTGCGCAGAACAGTGCCCGCGTCCGCGCCGTCGGCGCCGGTGCCCCAGGCGTGGCCCATGCGGGTCAGGTACATCTCGGCGAGATCCTCCTCGCCGTCCCAGTCGCTGGCCTGCACCAGCTTGTTCACCCCGGTGCCGTAGGACCCGGCCGCCGCGGAGAAGATCCGGGTCGCGGCCTCCACCGCCGTGGTGTCCATCTCCTCGGCGTGGGCGCGGGCGTGGGCGGCCAGGGGGTTGAGTTCATCGGGTTCGTCGAGTGCCGCGACGGCGCGCACCGCCTCGTCGAGGAGCTGCACCGGCTGCGGCAGCACGTCGCGGCACACGCCGGACAGGGTGCACACCACATCCACGCGGGGGCGCCCCAGCTCCTCGGGGGAAAGGATGCGGAAGGTGTCCACGCGGCCCCGGGGTCCGGCGACCGGTTCCACGCCGAGTAGCGCGAAGGCCTGGGCGAGGCCCTCGCCGCCGGTCTTGATGTTGTCGATGCCCCACAGCACGATCGCCACCGACTCCGGATAGCTCCCGTGCGTGTCGACGTGCGCTGTGATGAGCTTCTCTGCGGTCTTCCTGCCCCGTGCGATGGCGGAGTCGGAGGGGACGGAGACAGGGTCGATGGCGTGCAGGTTCCGCCCCGTGGGCAGGGCGTCGGGGCGGCGTGCCGGGTCACCGCCGACGACCGGTGGGGTGTAGCCGCCCGCGAGTGCCCGGACCAGGGCGTCCAGTTCGGTGTTGGACTGCAGTTTCTCCTCCAGGTCGGCGAGGATCGCGGTGCGCTCCGCCTCGCCGGTGTCCGCGAGGTACGTGGCGGCGAGTTCCAGGGAGCGGGCCGTCTGCTGCTGCTCCATCGGACGACCCACGGTGTGCAGGCCGAGGGCGATGGGGGAGCGGCGTACCCGTTCCAGTTCGCGCCGCAGCGCGACCGGATCCTGTGCTTGGTCCTCGGTGAAGTCGGCGCGGAGCGCGGCGTCGATGATCTCCTGCGGCACTGGTCCCGGTCCCGTGTTGGAGTACAGGTGGGTGTCGAGAAGTTCGGCCAGTTCGTCCAGTGCGCCGTACAGTCCGGCGTCCGCCAGCGGCGGGGTGAGGTAGGTGATGAGGCTCGCCGCGGCGCGTCGTTTCGCGATGGTGCCCTCGCCCGGATTCGCCATCACATACAGGTAGTGGTGCGGAACGGAGCCGGTGAGCAGGACCGGCCAGTCGGCGGCGGCGAGCCCGGTCTGGCGGCCGGGCATGAACTCGAGCGCGCCGTGGGTGCCGAAGTGCAGCATCACGTCGTGGCCGAAGACGTGTTCCAACCACAGGTAGTAGGCGGCAAAACTGTGCGACGGCGTGGAGTCGTTCGCCATGAGCAGCTCAGCCGGGTCGGAAACGTCCCCGAACTGCGGCTGCACGCCAACGATGACGTTGCCGAAGCGGGCGCCTCGGATGATCAGGTCACGCCCGTCGGTGTCCACGGTCCCGGGCAGCCGTCCCCAGGGGGTGTCGATGCGCGCGGCGTGCTCACCCAGCACCCTCGCGTACTCGGTGGCCCGCCAGCGAGCGAGTTCGCTGGCCTGCGAGCGTGCTCCGCCTGCGCCGTCGCCAACGAGGATGTCCGTCAGTTCCTCGATGGTGTCCGGTACCTCGACGGTGTAGCCCTCGTCCTTCAGGCGATGCAGGAATGCGTGGAGGGAGGCGAAGACGTCGAGCTGCGCGGCGGTGCCGATGGTGCCGTCGCCGTCGTAGCCGAAGATCGTCACCGACACCTTCCGGTCGGCGGGCCGCGCCCGGCGTAGGTCGATAGTGCGGCGTACCCGTTCCGCCAGGCGCGTGACCGCCGTGTCGTCCGGGGTGAGGTGGTTCGTGTCTGCGTCGCGGCCCATGAACACCCACGGCACGGTGGCTCCCTCCAACTCGGGCACGGCGATGTTCATGCTCACCGCCGCGGGCCACAAGCCGACCGGCCCGGGGTCCGCGTGCCAGTCCGATAGCGTGCCACGCTGCAGAGGGACCGGGGTGAGCAACGGTGCGTCCGTCTCCTCGGCGAGCGCCACGCCTCTGTCGGTGGCGGGTGTCCCGTGATTACCGCAGGCGGTGAAGCCGGTGAGATTCAGCCACACGTCTACCCGGTCCTTCATGTCCTTCGGCATGTCCTCCGGGGAGCCGAGCCACGTGTGGGTGCCGACGCCCCGCCGGTGCAGGGCTTCCGCGACCGTGCGCAGGTAGCTGTCGTCACCCGCGGCGACGTTCAGGCCGGTGCCGATGATCCCGCAGGTGCCCACCGGGTGCTCTGGCCCGCGACCGGTGTCGAAGAGCCCGCGTGGGATGTCGTCGGGCATCGGTCCCGGGTCGATATCGGTGTGGCCCGCGACTAGGGCCGACAGTCGGCCCGCGTACACCAGTCGGCCCGGTGTGACCAGACGCAGCGCGAGCGCTATCCGCGCCTCCGGCGAAGGATCGCGTGGTGGACGCCCCATCCCGGTGCCGTGTGCCGTGGCGATCTGGAGGGACTGCGCCACCGGCGGGGAAGAGAAGAGGGGGCGCTCACCGACGGCGTCGAGAACCCGCTCCCCGAGCATCGGGCTCATCGCACCCTGGACCCACACCACGTCGGCCTCCGGGGGAAGATCATCGTCAAGTGGCACACGGATCAGGCGTACACCGTGCTCCCGGGCCAGTTCATCTGCGGCCCGTCCGATGGTGAGCAGTGCCGGGCCGGTGAAACCCCAGGCGACGATGGTGGTGGTCATGTGTGGTGCAGCTCCGTGTGGATGCGGTGGGTGGTGATCGTTCCCTACCTTAGTGGCCTCAAAATCAGTCGATGGACAGCTACCGACCCAGTCGGTCAAACTCTCGCAGAGGTTCACCACATCCCTGCGCCGCCGGCTTACTCCCGAAGTGACGGCTAACTGATCCTCGACTCAGCGGGAACACTGGCGGTCACCTTCTGTTGAACTCCGCCAACAGCCCCGGACTACAGTGGTGTCCATGAGTGAACAGAACCCTTCCGAGCAGAACCGATCCACGAAGAAGCAGCGCGTGCTGTCCGGTATCCAGCCGACTGCCGACTCCTACCACCTGGGTAATTACCTGGGTGCGCTGAAGCAGTGGATCAACCTGCAGGATGAGTTCGAGGCGTTCTATTTCATCCCTGATCTTCACGCGATCACCGTTGACCAGGACCCGAAGGAACTACGCGCCCGTACTGTCGGCGGTGCCGCGCAGCTCCTCGCACTCGGGATTGACCCGGAGAAGTCCGCACTCTTCGTTCAGTCCCACGTACCGGAGCACGCTGAACTCGCCTGGGTGCTCACCTGCCTCACCGGATTCGGTGAAGCGTCGCGGATGACGCAGTTCAAGGACAAGTCCACCAAACGTGGTGCCGACCGTACCTCCGCAGGACTGTTCGCCTACCCGATGCTCATGGCCGCTGACATTCTGCTCTACCGTCCGCAGCTCGTGCCCGTGGGCGAGGACCAGCGCCAGCACCTGGAGCTCACCCGCAACCTCGCGGAGCGCTTCAATGGCCGGTTCAAGAAGACGTTCCCGGTGCCCGACGGATTCATTCCGACCGGTGCGTCGAAGATCTATGATCTGCAGGAACCGACCGCGAAGATGAGCAAGTCCGGGGACAACCCCAAGGGCCTGATCAACCTGCTCGATGACCCGAAGGTCTCCGCCAAGCGGATCCGCAGCGCCGTCACCGACAATGACGGGGAGATCCGCTTCGACAAGGAGAACAAGCCGGGTGTCTCCAATCTCCTGGTGATCCAGTCTGGTCTGACGGGCACGAGCATCGATGATCTCGTCGCCGGTTACGAGGGCTCCGGCTATGGCGAGTTGAAGAAGGACACCGCCGAGGCTCTGGAGGCGTTCGTCACTCCGCTGCGCGCGAAGTATGACATGTACATGTCGGACCGCGCCGAGCTGGAGCGCGTGCTTGCGCAGGGCGCAGATCGGGCGCGTGAGGTGGCCTCCCGCACGCTCGCCGACGTCTACGAGAACATCGGGTTCCTGCGCCGCACCTAGCCCGGTTTGTACGTGTCGACGGCCGCGCCTCCCGGAGGTTCGCGGCCGTCGACACGTAGTGAGGTTAGCTCCCGGCGACCTCGTAGTGAGCCCAGATGCGCTGTTGTCGCCCGTCGAGGGTGATACGCCCGCCGTAGGGTACGACCAGTTGTGGCAGGGTGTGCCCGAAGGGAACCCCGAAGCAGCACACCGCGTGCGGGGCATAGTGGGCAATGGTGCCGAGAACGGTATCGCGCCAGGTGTCCGGGTCCAGGGTGTGCCCCTCGATATTGGTGGTGGGCGGCGCGGCAACGAGGACGCCCACCACCTGCCGGAGGAAACCGCGTTCGCCGAACGCCCGCACGATGTCATTGATACGCCCGGCGGGGGTGAGCTCTTCGGACGCCTCGAGCAGGAGCACCGTGCCGTCGATACGCTCTGGCAGTCGTCCGGCGATGGCGATCTGGTTGAGTACCTCAATGCACCCACCCCAGGTGCGGCCGCTGACGCGTTCCGCCGAGCCGGACCACTGCCACGGGATCGGGGCGTGGCGTGGGCCGTCCTCGGTGAGTGATCGGGGATCCTCCCAACTGATCCCCACGCTCGCTCCCCACGAGGGAGCGGTCAGTTCGATGCTCTCCCCGGCAAGAGCGGCGCGCAGGGTGCGGAGGTGGGCGTCGTCGATACCGCTGCCCGATCCCAGGTGCACCTGTGTGGAACCACCGTAGATGCTGGGGATACCCAGGTTGTGGAGGAAATTGTGCAGGTTGGTGTTGTCGCTGTAGCCGAAGAACGGCGTGGGGTGTGCCGCAATCAGGTCGGCGTCGAGATGCGGGATCACGGTGATCTGATCGTTGCCGCCGATGGTGGCGAAGATAGCGTCGATCGAGGGATCGGTGAACGCCGCGTGGATGTCGGCGGCCCGGTCCTCGGGCGTTGCGTTGAGTCTCCTCGTCGTGGGGTACTCGACGGGTTCCCAGCCCAGTCCTCGCATCCGGGACATGGCCTGCTCATGGATGTCGGGGAACACGGCGGGCACGGCGAAGGCAGGGGAGAGCACGGCGATTCTCATGGAGGTCAGTGTAAGGGAGAGAATCGGGTCTCATGTCGGTGGGAACAACAGCTATGGCCCGGCACGATGTGTGCCGGGCCATAGCGGAGAAGCGGTCAGGAAGAGGTATCAAGCCTTTCCGAAACCGAGTCCGGCGAAGAAGCTCTGAATTGCGGCAAGGATCTTCGAGAGGGTGTCCGTGAACGATGCAAGTCCCAGGAAACCGAACAGTTTCTGAAGGAAGGAACCTGATTCCCCGGCGGAGGATCCTCCGGGCAGGGTGGGATCGCCGGGGGCGCCGGGCCCGGGGACCACGACGTTGCGGGCTTCCACGGTGAAGGTCAGCGGTTCAGACTGAGAAGGCGTGTAGGTCGCGGTGGTGATGCCATCGGTCTGGACCTCTCCACCTCCGAATAGCGCATGGACGGTGACGTCGCCGGGGCTGCTGAAGACATGCCGGAAGGCGGCGGTTTTCGATGCGGGGTCGAGATCTGCGGTTCCGAGAAGGACATCGTCGGCGTAGAAGGACACGGTTCCGCTGATTGTGTCGTTGCCGGTGTCGACGGTTGCCGTGAACTCTGCTTCGTCACCGGCGGTGAGCTTGCTGCCCTCGACGGGAACGGTGCGGGTCAGTGTGGTCTGGGAGGTGTGGGTTTCCGGGCCGTCGACGGTCAGGGTTCGACCATCTGATTCCGCTGAGCTGTAGTGGCGGTTGTCCCCTGCGATACGTTCTGGGGAGAAAGCGGTGAAGGTGATGTCACCGGACTGGCGGATCTGATGGGTCAGCGTGGCAATTCCGTCTCCATCGGTGGTGGCGGTCCCGATGCGTACACCGTTGCTGCGGAAGATCACCTCGGCGCCCTCGGGTGTGCCTCCGAACGCGGTGTACTGTGCCCGCAGCGTCACGGTGTCACCGAGTGATGCTTGTTTTGGCTCAAGGTTCAGCGTGATGTCACCCTGTGCGACGGGGACGATATCTACCTGGGTATCTGCGGTGGCTCCCGTGAAATGTACGGAGTCTGTCGTGTGGTCGTTGACCGTGGCGGAGACGGTATGTCTGTGCGCTTCGTTGGTCACGAACGCCAGGAAAGAAGCCGTGCCATTGTTGACTCTCACACTACCGAGATTGATGTCGTCGATGCGGAAATTCACGGTGAGCCCATCAGGGAGTGCAGACCCGTCATCGGACCCGACCGTGGCAGTGAGTATTACCGGTATATTCGTGACGTCCGAGATGAGCAGGTCGTCATAATCGGGAACAGCGTTGAGGGAGATGGTGCCCTGAACTTCATCCAGGGCTTTGGGAGCGACAATGACAGGGACTGTCTCAGAGGCGGTGGAAGGGCGGTAGATACCATCCACTCCGAGGTAGGTGGCCGTTGCCTCATAAACGGCAGGCTCCCTGCCTTCAGGGACCGGGAGTTGGATGTCGGTGATTCTGGCGCGTCCGTCAACCACCTCTACCTCTTCACTCTGATCGCCGACGGTGAAACGCACCTTACCGTGTGAGATCGCTGAACCGTCCGGGTGGTTGACCTTGACAGACAGGTCATTTGAGATGAGGTGGGGGTTGTCGTAGAAAAGTTCGATTGGATCGGTCTTGATGAAGGTAACGGCGGAGTCCACTGGGCCGACGACCATGTTGCCCAACTCAGCACCGGCGGCGTCGGCCGTGCAGTTGATACCGTCATTGTTGAAACCCCACCACGAACCCGGGCGGACTTCGATCAGGGAGAGGGTGGATACCTTGTCGCCGCCTCCCGCGTTACGGAGCCCCGTGGTGATGGTTGTACCGGAGGTCTCCGGGGCGGTCATGGTGATCATCACGCCGGGCAGGCGGAAGTGAGCGCCCTTCTCCGCGGTGAGTCCCGTGGCCGCGTTGTTGCCGTTGTCCGCCTTGGGGCCGTTGTCGATGGTGAGGTTACCGGCGGAGATGCGGGCGAAACGGCCGTCAGGTGTTTCCTCCCCCTTGTCGTTCACCCGGATCACGGAAATCTCGGCGTTGGTGCCCTGCACATTGCTTCCCTGGTCTGCAAGCTCCACCTTCTGGATGGTGCCGGTGGTGGGGAGCGCAATGTCGTAGCGGATGCGGCCGAGCTGTTCCTCGGTGCTCCACTCCCCGGGCTGCAGTGTGATGGTGAAGGTTTCTCCGGGTTTGACGATCTCCGGATAGGTGGCGCTGATCATTTCAGGACTCAGGGACACATCCTGCTTGTTATTTCCCCAAAAGGCGAAATCATGCTCGCAGGAATAGGTGACCTCGGTGTGCCGCGTGGTGCTCTCGAGCTCGGCGGCTGCGGCCGTGGCCTGACTGATTCCCAGCACCAGGCACAGCGCAGCTCCCGCTGCTGTGGTGGTGCGAATAATGGCGTTCATTGTTGCTCAGTTCTCCCGTGGAGTGCGTGGTGTGAATGATGGAGGGTGTTTTAGGAGGATCCGCCGAAGAGCTTCGCGAAGAGGCTCTGCAGCCACGCCCAGAAGGGGGCGATGAGGGCGAGCAGCGCCGAGAAGGGGTTCGTCCCTTCCTCACTGGTGGGGGACCCGGAGCTGATGGTGATGTCGGAGCTGCCGCCCGGTGCCTGCGTGCCTCCGGTGACGGTGACCGTGTGGGTTCCGGTCGCGGTGACACCGTTGTCACCGGTGAACGTGACCGTGACAGTGCGTTCACCACCGTGGACGAAGGTCAGGTTGACCGTGGACTTCCCTCCGGACACCGGCATGGTGATGGCCCGGCCCTCACCGTCGACCAGCTCTTCACCGTCGACCGCGAAGGAGAGGGAACCGGATACCGCCTGCGCCGGTCCGCTGTCCGGGGTGACGGTGACGGTGAGGGGGAGCGGGGTGTCGGCTTCGATCGTCGATGGCGCCTCGATGCCGACGCTGGCGGATTCGAAGTTGACCGTCGTGACCTCGACGGTGATGGATTGCGTGACTCCCTTAGTCGAGGAGCCTTCTGCCGGAGTGAAGCTGAGAGACACCGGCTGGGTACCGCTGCGCGTGAACGTCAGCGGTAGCGTCGCGGTACCGGCGGTGACCGGAACGGACGTGGAGCGGCCCTCGTGGGTGGCGGTGAGGGTTCCGTCGGCGGCGGGAGTCACGGTGACCCCGAATGATGCCTCCTCGAAGGGGCGGACCAGATCCGGTGCCTCAAGCGCGAACGATGATTCCGTCGCTGCCGCGGTGAGCGTGAACTCCGAGGTGGCTGCCGTTTGCGTGTCGTCGCCGGGAGCGAATGCCGCGGCGATGGTGAAGGAATCCGCCCGGTCCGGGGTGAAGGTGAAGGTGGCGGTGTTGTCGCTCACCTCGACCTTGCGGCTGGTTCCGTCAACGGTGAAGGTGACGGTGCCGGTTGCGGTGGTGGTGCCGTCGACGGGCTGGAGTTTCGCGATGATCGTGGTCTGTTCGCCCGGTCGGACCGTACTCTCCGGTCCTTCGAGTGTGAGGACGGTGTAGGTGGCGTCGGTGATGGTGATGTTCGAGCGTATCTCTGCCTCTGCGAACAGTGATCCTTCGGCAGGGGTGAACGTGGCGATGAGTTCATTCTCACCGGGCGTAGTCGGAACAGTCAGTGACGTGCTGGCGCGGCCGTTCTTCACGGGGACAGTCACCGCGTCGTTGTCATCGAAGCGGAAGGCGATGGTTCCGCTGGCGGTGGGGTCCACTGTGGCAGCCACGGTGATGGAGGTGTCCGCCCGGGCGGCATCGGGAGCCACGATCGAGAGTTTCGAGTCCTGTCCTTGTACCTGGACCCGTGTGGTGGAGGTTGAGGGATTGAACCGGCGGGGCTTGCCCGGGGTGAATGTGGTGGTGAGCTCATGGGTGCCCACGGAAGGGAACGTGAGCTCGGCGGTGGCGGTGCCGTTCGCCACCGGAGCCTGGACCGTGGAGCCTCCGATGGCGAAGGTGACTGTTCCGTTGGCCTGTTCAGGAGTCACCTGTGCGGTGACGGTGGTAGGAATGCCCGCCGTGGCTTCGGAGGCGGATACGGCCAGGCCCGTGTCGACGGCGGGTCCGCTGTCGACCACCCGGACTGTCGCTAGCGCGGAAGCCTGGGGTGCAATCGCGGCATCCTTGTTCTCTCTCGGGGTACAGCGTGTCGGCGCCCAGAAGGTGCCGCCTACGAAGGGAACTGGGACATTGATCTTGGCGAGCATCGTGAGGAAGTTCTCGTCGGAGCCATAATTTTGTGCGGCTCCGGCAGTCCTTACCCCCAGGGGTACTGTGCCGGCCTGCTCTGCGCGGAACCTGAGCGTTACGACGGGAAACCTCATATCGATTTTGCCGTTCTTCACCACATGTTTGACCCCACCCGATGCATCTGTGCTGGCGTTGGGGCCATTACCGATGGTCGCGTTGTCTGCACTGGTTACACGAAGGAACCGTCCGTTTTCGTCCTCCCGTCCCCGCTCGTTGATCCGCTTGATCTGGAGGCCTGTGAGGTTGGAATCACTGGTGTCCAGGCTGTTGTCCAGGTAGGTCAGTCCATCGGGAATGGCTACATCGAGTTTGATGCGGGAGAGCTCGTTGATCGTGGCGCCCGCGGGGAGCCCGCTGACGTTGATCTGTACGGGTCGGATAGAAATCTGTGCCGTGAAGTCCTCCCCGATGTCGACGGATTCGGGGGCGATGATGTCGACGGTCACGCCTTCTGCACCAGTGGAGAAGTCCTGTGCTCCGGCGAGGCTGGTCTTCGGGATTGCCTGGCATGTGAGGGGGATTGTCGTTGTGGTCGTGCTCTCCGCGGCGAAGGCACCCGGTGCGAGTAGAAGGCTGCCGACCAGAGACACAGTTGTAACGGTGGCGAGGTGGGGGATCCGTGGCATGTGTGAGTGTCCTTGGGTAGGGAGACGAAACTGAGACAGAGTCATTGTGGTCATTATGCCCGCTTATACATAGAATAAAAGTAGTATTTAGGGGCGGAATACACTCTTCCTCTCGTTGAAAGGGCACGTTAATCCCATGGAAATACTGTTAGCTACATGGTTAGATGGTGTTTATCTTCAGTGTTGCGAGCTGTGTTCTGGGTGCATTGTCTGACCCCCCTGTGTATTCCCCTATATAGGGGTTCGGTGCGATCTGATGGTTGGCCGTGAGTCCCGGGTTTTCCTTGAGCGGGTCCTATGCCTAGGCTGGGGTTGCTCCATCTCCACAACCAAAACCCCGCGAAGGACAATACGCCGTGGCCTCATCCAAGACAGCTCCAAAGCAGACCGACGAGTTTGGCATTGAGCGGGTCAATCAGGACGATCCAGGGTTTCTACAGCAGTACCGGGACAAATGGCCCTGGTTCGATCACATCATGCGGATGCAGGAGCGGTATGGGGAGATGGGCGGAAACCAGTACGCCGCCGGTATCACCTATTTTTCGGTGCTCTCGATGTTTCCCATCCTGATGATTCTCTTTGCCACGGTCGGTTTCATCCTGGCGAATAATCCGGATGCTGTCGTTCAATTGCAGCAACGGATCAGTGAGTCGGTGTCCGGTGACGTCGGAGAACCCGTGAACCGGATCCTTGAGACAGCCATTAGTCAGCGCTCCACTGTCGCAGGTATCGGTGGTCTGACTGCACTGTGGTCCGGTCTGAACTGGATGAACCACCTCCGCTACGGTGTCTCCAAGATGTGGAAGTGTGATCCTTCCGAAGGAAACATCGTGAAGCGCAAGCTACGGGATCTCGCCGGGCTTATCGGGCTGTTGCTGGCGCTGATCCTTGCGTTCGGTGTGACCGCGGTGGGGGCTTCTGGTCTAACGGTGACGCTCTTGGAGAAAGTGAATCTCGATGGTATTCCCGGTATCTCGGTGATCGTCTATCTCGTCGCGCTCATCGTGGGCCTGATCACCAACTTCTGTGTGTTCTTCTGCCTCATCAAGTTCCTGCCGCGCACCGGCGTCCCCAGGGTTTCCGCGGTCAAGGGTGCGCTCATCGGTGCCGTGGTCTTCGAGGCGTTCAAACAGATCGGTTCGGTGTTTTTCTCCAAGGCACTGAGTAACCCGGCAGGCGCTACCTTCGGTCCGATCATCGGCGTGATGGTCCTCCTGTTCTTCGTCTGGCGGATCCTGCTCTACTGCTCGGCGTGGGCAGCAACGACGGCGGAATCGCTGAAGAAGACCCGGACCCCGATCCCGGAACCTGCGGTCATCCGGGTACGTAACGACGTTGACCCAATTCCGGACACAAAGGCGTCCGTTGCTCTGGTGGGGGCCGGTGCGGCGATCGGTGCCGTCGGAATCGCCGTGGTGAAGAAGATGCTGCGGCGATAGTTTTCCGGCATTGTTCGTCCTAGGGGCGGGGCGGAGGTGCAGCGTGATGGCGACCTTCGGCCTCTTTTCCGATTTTAGCGCCGGGGCACCGATCCAGGGCGACGATCTGTGCGGCGTGCACGGTTCCTCTTTGATAGCACACGGTTCAGTGCGATCCCGAACAGGAGAGCTCCGAGGAAGATACCTCCGACGGCCATCGCGGCCACCTTCCATGCAGGAAGTCGGAGGGTCACGGTGCGGGGGTCGGTCTCCGCACCGGACGTTGATGGTGCGGGCTCCGGTGTCGGTGACGTCATGGTGGAGGCAGTCGACGTCGGGGCAGCGGGGGCGAGTTTCTCGACGACGCCGACACTCTGCTGTGGTGGTACGGCGTAACCGGCGTTGAGAAGGCGCTGTGCCTGTTCCCACGGGCGCCCCTTGTCCGTGGTGGTGTCCAACACGACCGTCGCCAGACGTCGGCCGTGTCGCTCCATCGCACCGACGAACGTGTGCCTGGCGTCATCGGTAAAACCGGTCTTTCCGCCGATGGAGTCCGAATCGTTGAGCAGCAGATGATTGTCATTCCACACCTGGTAGCTGTCACCGTCGGGCGCTCCGGGGAAGTCCACATGATCGGTGCGGACAATGCGGGCGAACACCTCATTTTCCCAGGCGGCCCGATAGGCCAGAGCCATGTCGAACGCCGAGGTCGACATTCCGGGTCCGTCAAGACCGGAATATGTGGCGACCCGGGTGTCCTGAGTCCCCAGGTCCAGTGTTTTCGTATTGATGAGCTCTAGCGTGCGCTCGTCGCCACCGAGTTCCTGAGCGAGGGCGTGTGCCGCATCATTTCCTGATGCCATGAGCAGTCCCTGCAGGAGTTGCTCGACGGTGTAGCGGCCACCTTCCACGATTCCCACGCGGGAGCCCTCCATCGCTGCGGAATCGTGTCCGATGGTCACTTCGCGGTCCAGGTCAAGGCGGTCCAGAACGACGAGGGCAAGGAGAACTTTGATGATTGATGCCGGTCGATAGCGACCGTGCGGGTCCTTGGCCGCGAGCACATCGCCGGAATCGAGGTCGAACACAATCCAGGAGGTGGCAGTCTGGTCCTCCGGCACGATGAAAGCCGGAGCCGCCACGACACCGCATGCAGACATCTGCGGTCCGCCTGCGTGTGTGGCGGGAACCGGGAGGAGACTCGGTAGGGGAGCGCCTGCAGCGGGAACTTCCGAGGCGTCGACTGGTGCTGCCGGAGTCGTTGCCCAGGGGCAGTCATCGGTGACCGGTGCCGTGAGACGTCCGGAGAGGGCGGTCTGCGGAGGAGCGGTCGGTGTCGCCAGGGTGCCATCTTGCGCATGAGCTGCACCTGTGAAACCGGTGGCGAGGATCAGGAGCGAGGATGTCACGGCGACGGTGACCGGAGCTCGGCGAACATGTGGAGACATGCTTAGCCACGATAGTCCCGTTCAGCTCCCATGCGGATTCAAACTCCCCACGAACCGGGGACGGCACTGTTCGGGTCGAGTACTCCTCGCCCCGAACGCCAGGTAGATTGTGTCCATGTACTCGATCGCGCAAGGTTCTCCCGAATACAGCCCCCGGCACAAGCGACTCAGTCGGGAGACTATAGCCGCACTACCGAAGGTCGTTCTGCACGATCATCTCGATGGAGGGCTACGTCCCGGCACAGTCATTGACCTGGCCGCTGACTGTGATTACAGAGGTCTGCCCACGGGGAATCCTGAGGAGCTCGCCCGTTGGTTCGTCAACTCCGCGGACTCGGGGTCACTGCCCGCGTATTTGGAGACGTTCGCACACACCTGCGCGGTGATGCAGACCACGGCTGCGCTGCACCGGGTGGCCCGGGAAGCAGTGGAGGATCTCGCCGCAGATGGAGTTGTCTATGCGGAACTGCGATTTGCCCCGGAACAGCATCAGGAACAGGGACTCGGGCTGCAGGAGATCGTTGACGCAGTCGTCGACGGGTGCATGGAGGGGGAGAAGACCTCCCATCTGTCCGGGCACACGATTCACGCACGGGTGATCCTGTGCGCGATGCGGCACGCGGACCGGGCCCGGGAGATTGCCGAACTTGTCGCCTCCAACACAGGTTCCGACTCTCCCGGACGTGGGTACGTCGTCGGGTTCGATATCGCCGGAGCGGAAGCTGGTTTCCCACCCGCGTGCTGCGCGGGAGCATTCGCCGTACTACGGGAGGATCTCGTTCCCTTCACCATTCATGCCGGGGAAGCCGCAGGCATTGATTCACTGGCGGACGCAGTTTCCCAGGGAACCTGGCGGATCGGGCACGGCGCACGGTTATTCGAGGATTTCAGCGCGGGTATCGACGGTATAGATCCCGGCCGCGTTTCATCCTATGTTCGCGACCGTGGGATCGCCCTGGAGCTGTGCCCGAGCTCCAATGTCCAGACGGGAGTCATCGACGAGATTACGGACCATCCACTTCCCCTGCTGCACGGACTTGGATTCGCCTGTACCGTCAACACCGACAACAGACTCGTCTCCGGAACCTCCATGACGGAGGAGATGATGTTACTCGTCGAGACGTTCGACTATGGGATTCCCGAACTCTTTGACCTCACCGTCACCGCGATCGCCTCGGCCTTCATCCCTGAACTTCAACGGCGGGAGATCCTTGAAGAACTCATCGTTCCGGGATGGGAGAAGACGACGATTGACGATGCGGCCAGTGATGAGGAGGAGTCAGACAGATCGACGGACTCGGAGAGAAGCGGCTCTGTTTCCGCTTTTGAGGGGATAGATCCCGGGCTGCTCGCGGAACTCGGGATCGACCCGACAGATCTGGATTAGTCACTTGCTGGGCACGGGGAAGGCCGTCCGTGCCACTCACCGCCGCCACGGAGCCACTGCAGGATATCGTCAGCGCTCCCCCGTGGCGGCGGGCGGTGATCAGAACCTGCTGAATCGGCCCACGAGGCCGTTTTCCAGGCTTCTCCAGCCTTCGGCTTCCGCAGTGTACGGGGCTGAGGGGATGTATCCGGACGATCCCCCCAGCATGTAGGAGATGTACTCCTGCAGTGCGGGATTCGCTACGAGTACGGAGTTCACGGCATCGTCACGGGCCCAGTCCGCCGCGTCCGCGAGGAGCTCGTAGGCCTGGCGCATCTGCTCGGTATCGACCGCGTTCGGCCCCTTCATGATGTCTTCTGTCAGTCCGGTGAACACATAGGTGTTGTCGGCGTGTGCGGTGACGTCAAGTGTTCCACCATTGACACCGTCCATGATCTCGGACCAGGTAGCGGTCGCAGCCAGGTCGTGCTCGTCGTGTTCTGCGAGCCAGCGAAGCATCGCCCTGCGATTGCTGAAGGTATAGATCTGGCCGAAATGTCCGAGGAACACTGGCTGCCCGTCGACGTAGGTGCGCAAGGTGTAGAGTGTCCGTCCCTCGATGGCGATCTTCACTGGGTCGATGCCCGCTGTACCCCACAACGAGACGTCGTACGGATCGACCTTCTCCGCTGCGTTTTCGACGGCCGACTCTTCCTCGATGCGGGCCTGTTCGCGGGCTTCCACTGCGGCGTCGACTTTTGCCTGCGCGGCGTCGACCACTGAGGAGTCCTGCTCGGGGATGATGTAGCAGCCGTCAAGTTCGTCGACGATCCGGTCCCAGTTGCTGAGAACAGCACGACCGACCGCGGACCATTCAGAATCGCCGTTCTCCACCGCATAATGGTCCGCGCCACGTTCGACGTTGGCGAGCACCGAATACGAGGAGAAGAAAGAACCGATCGTGGTGGAGCCCGTTACATCGCCCAGTGAACGTGTGACGGCGAACGCGCGCTCGACACCGGTGACGTTGTCATGACTAGGACGCCCCGCGAGGAGTTCGGGCACGCCGATAATGTCACAGTATCCCCGCTTGCCGGGAACGACCCGCGTCGAATCCTCATGCTGGAAGGCGGACCACTTCGGGTGATCCCGCAGATCGTGCCGGGAGTCGGACTCGATGAATGCAAGGAGTTCTCCCGTGGACCGGAAGAGATAGACATCATCCCCGTCGCCGAGGAACGCCTGCCATTCCTGGCCGTGTTCCCTCCACTTCGGAGCCCAGAGGGTGAGGAAGTCTCCCTCAGTTAGGGAAACGGTGATCGGGACGATGCCTTGTAGTGCCATGGCTGTAAATCCTAGCCTGACGTTTCCTACGCCGTCACCCACCCCACCCCGCAGTGGATGCGTCACCCGGTGGGCCGCCAGAATCCGTAGAAATCCATCCCACCGTTGGTGGTGCGCAGCGGTGAAATCTCTACCGGGCTCCCGGCTTCAACGATTCTTCCGTTTCCGATGTACATCGCGACGTGCCCGTTCCACACCACCAGATCACCTTCGGTGAGCTCGTCCGAGCTGACCTGCCTGCCGACGGTCTGGTGCTCAGCCAGACGTGGGAGCTCGACTCCCGCCTGGCGCCATGCCCAGCTCGTCAAACCGGAACAGTCGAAACCGTCGGGGGTAGATCCACCCCACACGTAGGGCGTGCCCACCATCGAGAGAGCCGCCTCTGCGGCACGTCGGCCTGCACCCGAATCCGAGGGAGAAACCCGGCCCGGGTTCGGTGAGAGGGGGAACGTTTTGCCCAGAGGGGCCGGTGCGGATCCGGGACCATCGGATGGGACAACCTGCGGCAGGTGTGTTTCCGTGGCAGCGAGTTCACGGAATCTGGACACATGCGGGCGAAGTTCCGCCTCCATTCGGAGAACTCGGGCCACCGCCGCGCTGATCGCTGCCCCGGTGATCGTTGCGATGCGGACTACCGCAGAAAGGGCGGTGGCCGGATTCGGGGTGAGGACGAGGGGCGCGACGAGTCGGACGTCACGAAGTGCCGCGGTGGCGATCCCGGTGAGGTCCAGCCGGGCGGCATTGAGGACCACCGCCGCCCGGACGGTGGTTGTGGCGAAGGAAGCGCAGTCCGCAGTCAGTGACATGGTTTCGCTCACGAGCTGCTGCGCATCGGTGCCGAACATCTCGGCGAGTGGGGAGGCCGAGGAAACATCGGGTACATCGAGTACGGGTGGGTGGAGTTCCGGTGGCAGTAGTGAAGAGATGGTGTCCAGTCCGCTGAAGACACCGGCCAGGGGGTCGAGGGTAGGGAGGATCGGGTTCATGCCCTGAGCCCCGCCGCCAGCCCTCTGTCTGCCTCCACGGCTGCGTCGATGTGCCCACCGGGACCCCCGTGTACCTCTACGAGAGCACGGATGTGGTCGGTCACGGTGGTTCGACGTCGGTTCAGCGTCCGGGATGCATCGGTGAACGCGGAGATCAGATCGCTGGTCCCGGGAGTCTGGGGTGGAACACGTGTTTCGCAGTTGGGGGTTGTGGCGGCACGGTGGGCAAGATCACGCACCAGAGCACGGGCGTGTTCGGGATCGAGTCTGAGAGTGTTCATGCACCATGAGACCGGAAGTAGCGTGAATGAGGTTCCCGACGGATTTCCGGTGTGCCTGGCGTGGCTTAGGATTGTGCTCATGGACATCACAATCGTCGACCACCCTCTGGCGGCAGCCCGCCTGACCATCATGCGGGACCGCCGCAGCGACAACTCCGTGTTCCGTGCGGCGCTGCGGGATTTGGGCGCGATGCTCATCTACGAGGCAGCCCGGAATCTGGCGGTGGAGACGTTCAACACCGAAACCCCGGTGTCCACCGCAACCGGAACCAGGCTCCGTAAGCCTCCGATCATCGTGCCGGTGATCAGGGCGGGCCTCGGAATGATTGACCCCGCGCTCTCAATGATCCCCGACGCGCAAGTGGGATTCATCGGCATCGCCCGAGATGAGGAGACTCACGAGCCGGTGCCGTACCTGGAGGCTCTTCCCGAGGATATGTCCGAGGAGACGGTGTTCATCGTCGATCCGATGCTTGCCACCGGGGGGTCTCTTCTGCATTCCCTGAAACTCCTGTGTGACCGCGGAGCAACGGACATCACCGCCGTTTGCATGGTGTCCGCACAGCCCGGAGTTGATGCGCTGGCGGAATCGGGGTATCCGGTCCGGTTGGTCACCGCGACCATCGACCCGGATCTCAACTCCGCCGCCTACATCGTCCCTGGCTTGGGTGACGCCGGGGATCGGCTCTACGGTCCGCGCAATATTCACTTGTAGGATGTACCGACCCCTGGTGCAAGTGAGATACCACGGCCGGGGGTGTGACCTCGCGAACAGAGGGGGTGGGCCGTTCTCATGGCGAGGTACGGTGCCTTACGGCATCTGCGCCATCGCTGATGTTCACCGTTCGCCGGGTGGTTGGGGCGGTGCAGGCTGGTTCAGCCGTCAAATATAGAATTACGGAGGAACTGCCGGACGGTTCCCGCAGTGTGCGACGGAGGGTTCCCACGGGAGTGGTAACTCCGTCACATTCCAGGGTTTCGCCCGCGTGGTCGAACATTTACGTATATCCGAAAGCGTGAGAGGATCAGATGAGTATCCGGGCACAGGTCGACGGTTGGCTGACCGAGCACACCGATGAGCTGACCCGGTGGCGGAGGCACCTGCACACGTATCCCGAGCTGAGCCACATGGAGTATGGCACCACCGAGTGGATCGCGGAGACCCTTGCCGGATACGGGATGGAACCGAAGCTGTTCCCGGGAACCGGGCTCATGGTCGACATCGGGCCGGACACCGGGCACCGGATCGCTCTACGTGCGGACATTGATGCGCTCCCCATCGAGGAGAAGGCACCGGTAGCCTTCTCATCCAGGACAACCGGTGTCATGCATGCCTGCGGGCATGACGTGCACACTGCAATCGTGATGGGGGCGGCGTGCGCGCTGCATGCCGCCGACCTCAATCACGGGGTCCGGATCATCTTTCAGCCCGCTGAGGAGGTCATGGACGGCGGCGCCCCGGATGTGATCGAGTGGGGCGGGCTTGAGGACGTCTCATCGATCTTCGCTGTCCATGTCGAGCCGAAGTTGCGGACCGGGAAGATCGGTCTGCGCACGGGTGCGATTACCTCGGCGGCGGATATCCTTGAGGTTAACGTCCACGGGCCGGGCGGGCACACCTCCCGTCCACAGATGACCGCAGATGTCGTCTACGCATTGTCGAGTGTGGTTACCCAGCTTCCGGCGCTGTTGAGCCGTCGACTTGATCCGCGAACGGGGACTGTTCTCGTTTTCGGTTCGATCAACGCCGGTTATGCAGCGAACGCGATCCCCGAGGACGGCCGGATCTCCGGGACTCTTCGGACTGCGGACATTGGGGTATGGCGGTCTGCGGAACCACTGATCACGGAGCTGATCGGGCAGATCATCGCCCCGACCGGGTGCACGTATGAGGTGGTCTACACGAAGGGTGTGCCCCCGGTGATCAATGATGACGTGGCGACGGCGCTGATGGCGAACGCCGCCCGCGGTATCGACGCCCACTCCATCGTTGCCGCTCCGCAGTCGTCGGGTGGTGAGGATTTCTCCTGGTACCTCGAACATGTTCCGGGATCGATGGCGAGACTGGGCTGCTGGTCCGGATCTGGCCGCCAGTTCGATCTGCACCAGGGTGATTTCGTGGTGGATGAGCGGTGTCTCGGAGTCGGGGTGCGGTTATTCGGTGCCGTTGTGGATGGTTATTCACGCGAGATGAACAAGGACGTCCAGCGTCCTGTCGGACCGGACGGTTTTCTGCCCACCAGGTGACCCCGAGAGGGGCGGGTGCAGGGGAGCCTGCACAGCCGGTGCATTACACTGCTCCCAGGGCAGCCCACACAGCCCGTGGGGCGGCTTTGCCGCGCGCACGTGGAGTGGCCCGAAACTGACGCACTGACTACACCCGAAGCGTATCTGGAGGAGACCTGTGTCCAAACGAATAGTGATCATCGGCGGTGGCCCCGCCGGCTACGAAGCCGCGCTCGCAGGCTCGAAGTACGGCGCCGACATCACCCTGATCGAGGACCAGGGGCTCGGTGGGTCCGCGGTTATCCATGACTGTGTTCCCTCGAAGTCCTTCATCGCTGCGACGGGTATCCAGACGGATCTCCGTCGTGCGGATGACATGGGATTGGAGCGAACGGACACCTTTAACCTGCTCCAGGTCAGCGAGATCAATGAACGTGTGAAGAACCTCGCGTCAGCGCAGTCTTCGGACGTGCGCAGGCAGATGGTGTCCGCCGGGGTGCGGGTGATTGACGGGCGTGCACGTTTCGATGATTACAAGCCCAAGCAGAGCACCCACTACATCGCTGTCACACCGAATGACGGTGGCCCTGATCAGGTTATCGAGTGTGACCTCGTTCTCCTCGCAACAGGTGCATCGCCGCGTGTTCTCCCGGGGGCTCAACCTGACGGGGAGCGGATCCTCACCTGGCGTCAGGTCTATGACATCGATGAGCTTCCGGAACACTTGATTGTCGTCGGCTCCGGTGTCACGGGGGCCGAGTTCGTCTCCGCCTTTGCAGAGCTGGGGGTGAAGGTGACCATGGTTGCCTCCCGGGATCGGATTCTCCCGCACGATGACGCGGATGCTGCCGATGTCCTGGAAACCGTGCTGGCTGAACGCGGTGTCTCCCTGGAGAAGCACGCCCGGGTGGAGTCCGTGACGCGCACCGATGACGGTGGGGTCTGCGTGCGGACAACCGACGGCCGCGAGATTTTCGGTTCCCATGCTCTGATGACCGTTGGCTCTGTGCCAAACACACGGAATCTCGGGTTGGAGAGCGTCGGTGTCGAAACCTCTCCGTCTGGGCACATCATCGTTGATCGGGTGTCGCGCACCTCCGTGGCGGGTATCTACGCAGCGGGTGACTGCTCCGATCTTTTTCCGTTGGCCTCAGTCGCAGCCATGCAGGGGCGTGTGGCGATGTACCACGCGCTCGGTGAGGGAGTGAGCCCGATCCGGCTGAAGACAGTGGCTACCGCGGTATTCACCCGTCCGGAGATCGCTGCGGTCGGGCACACTCAGAGTGACATCGAATCCGGGGAGGTCACAGCCCGGACCATCGTGCTGCCGCTCACGACGAACCCGCGGGCCAAGATGCGTTCCCTACGCCATGGTTTCGTCAAACTCTTCTGCCGCAGGAACTCCAGCCTCGTCATTGGTGGTGTCGTCGTCGCGCCGACCGCGTCTGAGTTGATTCTGCCGATCGCGGTTGCTGTGACCAATCGGTTGACGGTCGACGATCTCGCGAATACCTTCTCGGTGTACCCGACGCTCTCCGGATCGGTGACGGAGGCGGCTCGTCAGCTCGTGGCTCACGATGATCTGAGCTGACTTCCCAGGTCTTCCTCAGCGGCGGCAGTTCCGCAGGTTTTCTCCGGAGGGGGTGAAGGCGCGGTAGGGCTCATCGGGGGAATAGCGTTCGTCGATGTCGAGGGTGAGTCCTGTCGCGGGGAATGCTCTCTGCCGACAATGCCCGCGGGGGCAGGTGCGGCAGCCGGAACCGATGGGGGTCGCGGAGTCCGGGCTGAGATCCAGTCCACGTGAATACACCAGTTTAGGGGCCTGATCGAGGTCGCATCCGAGCCCGATGGCGAATTCGCGCGGTACCTCGCCGTAGGACCGGCTGCGACTGCGGATGGTTCGTGCGACCCAGAGATAAGTTCGACCGTCGGGCATCGACGCGATCTGGCGGACGATGTGTCCGGGGTTCTCGAATGCCCTGTGGACGATCCACAGCGGGCAGGATCCTCCGGTCCTGGAGAAATGAAATCCGGTTGCCGACTGCCGTTTCGAGATATTGCCAGCGCGGTCCGTACGGACGAAGAAGAAGGGAACGCCCTCCCGTCCCGGGCGCTGGAGAGTGGACAGACGGTGCGCGGTGGTCTCGAACCCGGTTCCGAAGTGTGCGGCGATTCGGTCGATGTCGTTGTCTGTGGTTTGTGCGGTGTTGAGGAACTCGGTGTACGGCATGACGACGGCTGCGGCAAAGTACTGTGCCAGACCGAAGCGCCCGAGTTCCCGTGACTCCGTGGTGGGGAGTTCTGGGTCGTCCGCCAACCGTGTCAGGAGATCTCCGTGGACCAGGAACGCGAGTTGGAGAGCGAGTTCAAAGGTCTGCTGGGCCTCGGTGAGATCTGCCCGGAGGCGGACCTGCCTGGTTCCGTCGTCGAAGATACGGCGGGGGCCGTGGTCATGGGCGTTGAGACGGACGGTGACGCCGTGGGCTTCGTCGAGTAAGGCGAGGAGTCGGGTGAGCCGTAGACCTGGCCGCCCCAGGGTCGCCGCGAATCCTTCTGCGAGGTCATCCAACTCGGTGATGTGATTCCGGCGCGCGTAGAAGTAGTCACGGACATGCTCATAGGCGGATGTGCTATCGGCTGCAAGAGTCCTGTATTGAATCTCTCCTGGTGTCATGGGGGTGGAAGTGGGGGAGGCATCCGTTTTCTCATCGCCCGTGGGTAGACGTTGGGTCAGTCGGAGGATTCCGCGTGCCATTTCCGGATGGCGCTCGGCGAACTCCACGAGTTCCGCGTCATCGAGTCCGGAGGTTCCGGCAATGGTCATTACTTCCTTGAGGGCGGCGACCATGCGGGAGTTTGACTCTGGGGCGAAGTAGGAGACGTCGACGTTGAAGGTGCGGACGAGGGCCATCAACGCGGTAGCCGTCAACGGGCGGGCATCATTCTCCAGTTGATTGAGGTAGCTGGTGGACAGTCCGATGCGCCGGGCCATCTCCGCCTGGGTGAGGTTCTCCGCTCGGCGCAGCGTCCGGATGCGTGCCCCCGCGTACATCTTCTCCATGGGTGTCACTTCCTGATAATGCTGCCGTGGCCTGACATTTTTGCGAACTTTGCGAAAAGGCCTGTTCGATACCGCATATTTACGCACTTTTCGCAGATGGGAGGTTTCGATAATCACTGTATAGTCGGCCATCAAGATATCCGTTTCATACCTCCGAACGGGGGTGTGACGGAGACTGATTGCCCGTGACGCGACGACGCGCCAGCCCCGACCCCGATAGGACAGCCCATGGAGAACATCGAAGTCCGCACTCGCCGTTCCGCGGAGGAGTTCCCCCGCAGTGAACACCTCGCCCAGCGGATCGCCGACGTGGCGACCGATCCGGTGGAGGTTCCGGACGACACCCGGGAAATGATCATCAACCGGATCATCGACAATGCCGCAGTGTCCGCGGCTTCCGTCCTCCGCCGACCGGTGAGCGTCGCACGTCGGCAGGCCACGGCCCACCCGACGAACAAGGGTGGGGCGAAGGTCTTCGGTGTCTCCGGCACCTACTCGGCGGAATGGGCGGCTCTGGCCAACGGCACCGCCGTACGTGAACTCGACTTTCACGACACCTTCCTCGCCGCCGAATACTCGCACCCCGGTGACAACATTCCGCCGATCGTCGCGGTCGCCCAGCACCGTGGCGCAACAGGACACGACCTGATCCGAGGCATCGCCACCGGATACGAGATTCAGGTCGACCTCGTGCGCGGCATGTGCCTCCACGAGCACAAGATCGACCACGTTGCCCATCTCGGCCCCTCCGTTGCGGCCGGTCTCGGAACGCTCCTCCACCTGGATGGCGAGACGATCTACCAGGCCATCGGGCAAGCACTCCACACCACGACCGCGACCCGTCAATCCCGTAAGGGACTGATCTCCTCCTGGAAGGCCTTCGCCCCGGCGTTCGCCGGAAAGATGGCCATCGAATCCGTCGACCGCGCCATGCGTGGCGAGGGTGCCCCGGCCCCGATCTGGGAAGGTGAAGACGGGGTCATTGCCTGGATGCTCGGCGGCCCCGAGGTGAGCTACACCATTCCACTGCCCGCCGTCGGTGAGGAAAAGCGCGCCATTCTCGACACCTTCACCAAGGAGCACTCCGCCGAGTACCAGTCCCAGGCCCCCATCGACCTCGCCCGGCGGATGCGGGAGCGGATCGGAGACCTCGCTCAGGTCGAGAAGATTGAACTCCACACCTCCCACCACACCCACTACGTCATCGGCACCGGCTCAAACGATCCGCAGAAGTTCGATCCGGATGCCTCCCGCGAAACCCTCGATCACTCAATCATGTACATCTTCGCGGTAGCTCTCGAGGACGGTGACTGGCACCACGAGCGCTCCTACGCCCCCGAGCGTGCGCACCGCCCAGAAACCATCGAACTGTGGCGGAAGATCTCCACCGTGGAGGACCGCGAGTGGACCCGCCGTTACCACGCCGAAGATCCGAATGAGAAGGCGTTCGGTTGCCGCGCAGAGGTGACGCTCAAGGACGGGACCGTCATCACCGACGAGCTCGCCATTGCCGACGCCCACCCGCTGGGTGCCCGTCCCTTCGCCCGTGAGCAGTACATCACCAAGTTCCGGACCCTTTCCGAGGGCGTTGTCTCCGACGCGGAACAGGACCGCTTCCTTGACGCCGTCCAGCGGCTCGACGACCTCGGCGCCGGTGAACTCGACCAGCTCAACATCGAGCTCTCCGATGACGTGCTCGCCCGTGCACCCGAGACCCCGGAGGGGCTGTTCTAGATGACCAACTTGTTCTCCGCCGCCACCACCCCCGCCGAACGTCGCCAGGCATTCCGCGCGGGACTCGCAGGTGACCGAATCCAGCGACTGCCCGGGGCCTTCTCCCCGCTGGTGGCTCGCGCGATCACCGATGCCGGTTTCGAGGGTGTCTATGTCTCCGGTGCCGTCGTCGCGGCCGATCTTGCGCTCCCCGACATTGGACTGACCACCCTCACCGAGGTCGCAGGTCGCGCACGGCAGATTGCCCGTGCCACGGAACTACCAGTCCTCGTCGACGCCGACACAGGATTCGGTGAGCCCATGTCAGCAGCCCGCACGATCAGTGAATTCGAGGATGCCGGACTGGCTGGCTGCCACCTGGAGGACCAGGTCAACCCGAAACGGTGTGGACACCTCGACGGCAAGGAGGTCGTCCCCACGGAGGTGATGGTGCGCAGACTCGGTGCTGCGGTCTCTGCGCGCCGGGACGACAGTTTCGTGATCTGCGCCCGGACTGACGCCGCCGCGACTGAAGGTATCGACGCAGCCATCGAACGAGCCAAGGCCTACGCTGACGCCGGTGCGGACATGATCTTCACCGAGGCACTCCGGACACCAGCCGACTTCGAGAAGTTCCGGGCCGCCGTCGACGTTCCCCTGCTGGCCAACATGACCGAGTTCGGCAAGACCGAACTGATCGGCGCCGAACTACTCGAGGACATTGGCTACAACGCGGTGATCTACCCGGTCACCACCCTGCGGATCGCGATGGGGCAGGTCGAGGACGCCCTCGCCGACATCGCCGCGACGGGTACCCAGACCGGGTGGCTCGACCGGATGCAGCACCGCTCCCGGCTCTACGAACTCCTGCGTTACGCCGAGTACAACGTCTTCGACCAAAAGCTGTTCACCTACCGCCGACCTCCAGGCGAATAGGTGGACGGGCCGGTCCCGTTCCTGACATTTCGGGACCGGCCCCACAGACTTCTCCGGATGCCGCCACGAGCGACCCGGACGCGGCACCGCGACCCACGCGGGTGTCGCCACGCACCACAACAACGCCCATTACCCCAGCTCATCTCCAAGGAGTATTCGCCATGTCCGAAAACACACAGCCGACCATCCACAAGGGCCTCGGTGGCGTCGTCGTCGACTCCACCGCCGTGTCCAAGGTTGTCCCCGAAACCAACTCACTCACCTACTGCGGCTATCCCGTGCAGGATCTCGCCGCGAACTGCAGCTTCGAGGAAGTTGCCTACCTCCTCTGGAATGGTGAGCTCCCCACCCCCGAACAGTTGAAGGAATTCTCGGACCGTGAGCGCTCACTCCGTGAACTCGAGCCGGGCCTGGTGGACCTGGTCCGCGGTCTTCCGACCACCTGTCACCCCATGGACGTGCTCCGCACCGCGGTGAGCTGGATCGGCACCCAGGACCCTGATGCCTACAGCCGCGACTCCGAGCACATCCGGGACAGTGGCATGCATCTGCTGGCCAAGCTGCCGACCATCGTTGCACTGGACATGCGTCGTCGTCAGGGGCTGGACTTCATCGCCCCCGATCCGGAGCTGGGCTTCACGGAGAACTTCCTGTCCATGTCCTTCGGACGTGAGGAAGGCTCCCCGGCCCTGAACCCGGAGGACATCCACGCCTTCGATGTGTCGATGATTCTCTACGCCGAGCACTCCTTCAACGCCTCCACGTTCACCTCCCGTGTGGTCACCTCGACGATGTCGGACAGCTACTCCGCCATCACGGCCGCGATCGGAGCCCTCAAGGGCCCGCTTCACGGCGGCGCGAACGAGGCCGTCATGGAGACCATGCTCGAAATCGGCGATCCCGAAAAAGCCGAGCAGTGGGTCACCGATGCACTCGCCGCGAAGCAGCTCATCATGGGCTTCGGCCACCGTGTCTACAAGAAGGGCGACTCACGGGTTCCCACGATGGAGGCCGCTTTCAAGGCACTCGCCGAGAACCACGACGGTGCCAAGTGGGTCGAAATGTACGACCGGATGGCTGCCACCGTCGATGAGGCCAAGGGAATGAAGCCGAATCTCGACTTCCCCTCCGGCCCCGCGTACTACCTGCTCGGCTTCGAGGTCGAGTTCTTCACTCCGCTGTTCGTGATGTCCCGGATCACGGGTTGGATCGCGCACATCATCGAGCAGAGCGAGAGCAATCGTCTGATTCGTCCACTGTCCGCGTACCACGGTCACGCACAGCGGGAGGTTCCGGCCGAGCGCGGTGCCTGATTCCAGGTTTCTTTGTTCGTCACCCCCGGGTGACCCCGCCCAGGGGTGACGAACATGACCAAAACAACTGCGGATGATGCCCGTCGCTTGCTAGATTCAAAAGTGTCCTGCGCCACTGTCGCTCCGACGGTGGCGCCGCGGTGTTTCACCGAGGCCGCCGTCGTCGGTTCCGGTGCCCACCTGCACCCGTCACGGACGGTTCGGCCCACCCCTGATTCACTGTTTTAGCCCCAAGGAAGAAGCAGACGAGATGCTGAAGAAGATTCTGGTAGCCAACCGCGGTGAGATCGCCGTCCGCGCGTTCCGCGCAGCGTACGAGGTCGGAGCCGCCACCGTTGCGGTCTACCCCCAGGAAGACCGCAACTCCTTCCACCGGAGTCACGCCTCTGAGGCGTATCTCATCGGTAAGGGAGACTCCCCGGTAAAGGCATACCTCAACATCGACGAGATGATCCGCGTCGCCAAACTCTCCGGGGCTGACGCCATCTATCCGGGATACGGATTCCTCTCCGAGAACGCGCAACTCGCCCGCGAATGCGCGGAGAACGGAATCACTTTCATCGGCCCGTCACCCGAGGTTCTCGATCTCACCGGCGACAAGTCACAGGCTGTTGCTGCTGCGCGGAGGGCTGGGCTACCGACCCTCAACGAGTCGCCACCGACGGATGACATCGACGAGATCGTCCGCCAGGCGGAGGGTCAGGACTACCCGCTGTTCGTCAAGGCTGTCGCTGGTGGCGGTGGTCGTGGCATGCGTTTCATCGAGTCCCCGGACAAACTTGCCTCTCTCGCCGCCGAGGCATCGCGTGAGGCAATGAGCGCATTCGGTGATTCCCGGGTGTACATCGAGCGCGCGGTGATCAAGCCGCAGCACATCGAGGTGCAGATCCTCGGTGATCACACCGGTGAGGTTGTCCATCTCTTCGAACGTGACTGCTCGGTGCAGCGCCGCCACCAGAAGGTGGTGGAAATCGCGCCTGCGCAGCACATCACCCAGGAGCAGCGTGAGGCGATCTGTGCCGACGCCGTGAAATTCTGCCGCTCCATCAACTACACCGGGGCCGGCACCGTGGAGTTCCTCGTCGATGAGCAAGGTCGACACGTATTCATCGAGATGAACCCCCGCATCCAGGTCGAGCACACCGTCACCGAGGAGGTCACCCTTGTTGACCTCGTGCGTGCCCAGTTGCAGCTTGCTGCGGGGGCGACGTTGAAGGAACTCGGCCTGACGCAGGACCGGATCGAGCTGAAGGGAGCGGCGCTGCAGTGCCGCATCACCACGGAGGATCCGGGTAACGGGTTCCGCCCCGACACCGGCATCGTCACCGCATACCGTTCGCCGGGGGGTGCTGGTGTTCGTCTCGACGGCGCGGCACAGCTCGGCGGCGAAATCACTGCACACTTCGACTCGATGCTCGTCAAGATGACCTGTCGCGGCGGTGATTTCACCGCCGCTGTCTCCCGCGCCCAGCGTGCCCTGGCTGAGTTCACCGTCGCCGGTGTCGCCACGAACATCGGTTTCCTCCGGGCACTGCTCCGGGAACCTGACTTCCAGGACAAGCGTATCGATACCTCCTTCATCAATGAGCACCCCTGGCTGCTCGCGGCACCGCCGGCGAACAATGAGGCGGGCCGGGTACTGACGTTCTTAGCCGACAACACGGTGAACAGGCCCCACGGATCCCGCCCCGATGCGCCGCTTCCCGCGGATAAGCTGCCCCCACTGGATCCTGATGTTCCGCTGCCGAAGGGATCCCGTGACCTGCTCCTCGAACTTGGGCCGAAGGCCTTCGCGGAGCAGCTTCGGGCACAGTCCGCCGTTGCGGTCACGGAGACGACGTTCCGTGACGCGCACCAGTCGTTGCTGGCCACCCGGGTACGTTCACGTGCACTCGTTGCCGCAGCCCGGCATGTCGCCCACTCCACCCCGGGGCTCCTCTCCGTTGAGGCATGGGGCGGCGCGACCTATGACGTCGCCATGCGTTTCCTCTACGAGGACCCGTGGGAGCGGCTCGATCAGTTGCGCAGTGCCATGCCGAACGTGAACATCCAGATGCTGCTGCGTGGCCGGAACACGGTCGGCTATACGCCTTACCCGGATAGCGTCTGCAACGCCTTCGTCGAGGAAGCCGCACGCAGTGGCGTCGACATCTTCCGCATCTTCGATGCGCTCAACGACGTCTCCCAGATGCGTCCGGCCATCGACGCAGTACTGTCTACGGGAACTACCGTTGCCGAGGTCGCAATGGCCTACTCGGGTGACATGAGCAATCCCAAGGAGAAGCTCTACACGCTGGACTACTACCTGAAGCTCGCGGAACAGATCGTCGAATCCGGTGCGCACATCCTCGCCATCAAGGACATGGCGGGACTCCTGCGCCCGATCGCCGCCGCGAACCTCGTTTCGGCGCTGCGCAGCGAATTCGATCTCCCGGTGCACGTCCACACCCATGACACCGCTGGTGGTCAGTTGGCCACCTACATCGCCGCAGTGACCGCAGGTGCCGACGCGATTGACGGTGCCTCGGCACCGCTGTCGGGTACCACGTCGCAGCCGTCGCTGTCTGCCATCGTCGCCGCGTTTGAACACACGGAACACGACACCGGCCTGGACATGCGCGCCGTCTGTGACCTCGAGCCCTACTGGGAAGCCGTCCGTCGTGTCTACGCGCCGTTCGAATCCGGAACCCCGGGGCCGACCGGCCGCGTCTACCACCACGAGATCCCTGGTGGACAGTTGTCGAATCTCCGTGCCCAGGCCACGGCGCTGGGTCTGGCTGACCGCTTCGAGCTCATTGAGGACAACTACGCCGCAGTCAATGAGATGCTCGGCCGCCCGACGAAGGTAACCCCGAGCTCCAAGGTTGTTGGAGATCTTGCCCTGCATCTCGTGGGGGCCGGTGTTGACCCGGCTGATTTCGTCGCGGATCCGCAGAAGTACGACATTCCCGATTCGGTGATCGCGTTCCTGCGCGGTGAACTCGGCACTCCGCCCGGTGGGTGGCCCGAGCCGCTGCGTTCCCGTGCTCTCGAAGGGCGTGCGGAAAAGCCCTCCACCCTCACTCCGGTTTCCGATGATGATGCCGCACTACTCGCGGACGATGACCGGATGGTTCGTCGGGCAACCCTCGACCGGCTGCTGTTCCCCGCCCCGGCACGGGAGCTCGCCGAGCATCGCCGCCTGCACGGTGACACGACCGTGCTCTGCGACAACCAGTTCTTCTACGGCCTGGAGCACGGTGAGGAGATCACGGTACGGCTACGTACCGGCAAGGACATCACCGTACGCCTCGATGCGGTCTCAGAAGCTGACGCCAAGGGCATGTGCACCGTCGTCTGCACGGTCAACGGACAGATCCGGCCCATCCGGGTCCGAAACCGTTCAGTGAAGTCCGAGACCCCCGAAGCCGAGAAGGCCGACGCTTCGAATCCGGGCCATGTCGCGGCTCCGTTCGCCGGTGTCGTCACCGTCAATGCTAAGGAAGGCGACAGCGTCAACGCGGGAGACCCGGTGGCAATCATCGAGGCAATGAAGATGGAGGCCACCATCACTGCACCCGTGGCCGGCCGGATCAGTCGTGTCGTTCTCGGAACCTCGGTCAAGGTGGAGGGGGGTGACCTGCTGGTGGTCATCGACCCAGCGGAGTGACTCTGCCATGAGACACACCGGGTGCCTCTCACCCTGGCGACCAGCGTCGGGGAGGGAGGCACCCGTCTTCGTTGGAAAGGGAACGTCGGCCGACGGATCTGTGACCGCATCCGTGAATGGCTGCGGAAGCTCCATGACATCGACATGTTCTCCACTCGCCAGCCGCGCACGGATCCCCGCCACATACCGGGAATCGTTGGTTCCGGAGACATGAGGTGCGACGCGGTGCTTCCCGAGGGACCTGTTTGCCTAGATGGAAGCGGCGACCCCGGAAATCGTCTGCTCTGACGCCGCCCGGCACACCTCTCTGCGGTTCCGCAGCGAGGCCAGGGGGCTCATCACCCGGAGCGCACAACCTGGAGATCATGGGCCGGTTCCGTGGTGGACCCATGTGGATCGGATTCCGGCACGGGGCCTGCCGGACGTACCCCGTATTGGAATTGATGGACGAGGACGCTGAGGGGATCTGATGCAGAGGGCTTGGTCAGTCCACCCAGTTCAGTGTTCGTTCGACCGCCTTGTGCCACCCCGCGTACAGGGTTTCGCGCTCGGTGTTCGGCATCGTCGGCTGGTAGGTGTGTTCCTCCCGCCACAGTGTGCGGATCTCGTCGGTGGAGGAGTAGATCCCGGCGGCGAGCCCGGCGGCGTATGCCGCGCCCAGAGCGGTCGTTTCGTGTACCGCAGGCACCGTCACAGGAACTCCGAGTTGATCGGCCTGGAACTGCATCAACAGTTCATTGGACACCATGCCGCCATCCACCCGTAGCGCGGTCAACGGAACCCCGGAGTCGGCGTTCATCGCCTCCACGACCTCCCGCGTCTGGTAGGCCACCGCCTCGAGCGCGGCGCGGGCGATGTGCCCCTTATTGTTGAAGCGGGTCAGTCCGGCGATCACGCCGCGGGCATCATCCCGCCAGTGCGGGGCCAGCAAGCCGGAGAACGCCGGGACGATGTAGCAGCCGCCGTTGTCATCGACGGTCCGTGCCAGTTGCTCCACCTCGGGGGCCGTGCGGATGATCCCCAGGTTGTCCCGCAACCACTGCACCAGCGAACCTGTCACCGCGATCGAGCCCTCCAGAGCGAATACCGTGGGTTGGTCGTCGATCTTGTAGCAGACGGTGGAGATCAGTCCGTGCTCCGAGCGTTTGACCTCCGTACCGGTGTTGAGAAGGAGGAAATTGCCCGTACCGTAGGTGTTCTTTGCCTCGCCAGGTTCCAGGCACGCCTGACCGAAGGTAGCGGCCTGCTGGTCACCCAGAATCCCGCCGATCGGCACCCCGGAGAAGTCACCTTTCCGATTGACGGTACCCAGGTGGCCTGATGACGGGAGGATCTCGGGGAGCATGGATTCCGGGACGCCGAGCGCGGCGCACAGTTCCGGGTCCCACTCCTGGGACTCCAGATCCATCAGCATGGTGCGGGAGGCGTTGGTGACGTCGGTGATGTGGCGTTCCCCCTTGGTCAGGTTCCACACCAGCCAGGTGTCCATCGTGCCGACGAGCAGCTCGCCGGATTCCGCGCGGGACCGGGCTCCGGGAACGTTGTCCAGGATCCAGGTGATCTTCGGTCCCGAGAAGTAGGTGGATACCGGTAACCCTGTCCGGGTGAACAGGTCGGGGTCGAGTCCTGTGCAGACCTTCTTCGTGCGGGTGTCCTGCCACACGATTGCGTTGTGGACCGGTTTGCCTGTCGCCGCATCCCAGACGACGACGGTCTCCCGCTGGTTCGTGATCCCGAGGGTCGCGATGTCCCCGGGATCGACATCGGAGCGCGCCACCGCATCAGCCAGCACCCGGCGACTGTTCGCCCAGATCTCCGTCGCATCATGTTCCACCCATCCGGCTCTGGGGAAGATCTGGCGGTGCTCCAGTTGCGACGTCGCGAGCGCGTTACCGCGAGCGTCGAAGAGAATACAGCGTGTCGACGTAGTACCGTGGTCCAGCGCCGCGATGATGGCGGAACTGTCCCGTTCCCGGTGGTTCCGCTTCCTCCGGCTTCTCCCGGTGACTCGGCCGACCATCTCGCCGACCTCGCTCATCGTTCCTCTCCCGGTATTCACCGAAGATCCAGCCCGCAGTAACCGTGAGCCCAGCGTTCGATGGTTCCGGTGCCCTCGATGACACCGTCTCCCACTGACTTTGGCGGGAGCGTCGGATCATTCGGCAACATCCGATCCGGGTCACCGGCTGGCAACACCTCCAGGCTCGCTGTACCGTCTCCGTGGAGTGTCAGGGTAGCGAGCGCGAGCATGAACACGGAGGTCTGCTCGCAGATTGCCCACGTGTAAGCCCTGTCGGCTGTCCAGCCCGCGCGGGCCCTCTCGACGAAATCCGGGTCCACGGGTCCGCCGAACACCTCTCCGAGTGCCGGGCGATCGTCGATGCGGTCGTCATCGTGCAGGGGGCGGGCGTAGAACCTGCCGCCGTTGATCTCCATGGGTTCCATGTGTCCCAGTCTACGGAACGACACATCCCGGAGAATGTGGTTGCGGGGGAGACCGTGTTATTCCCCGTGGTTCCCGTCGGGATGATGGTTACGACGTTCGAGCTGTCGCAGCGAGGGGGTGTACCACCTGTCGGGACCGACGTTGAGGATGAACAGTGCGATCGCCGCGAGCACCCAGACGATCAACGGCAGCGGGTTCCCGGCCGTGGCACTGGCGGTCATGCAGAGCACGCCGATGAGGAGGAAAATTCCGATCCGGGTGCGGAGTCCGGAGACGCGAGCTGACACCGGACGTGCGGTGGCGGACCGTGATACGTCTCCGTGCATGGGGAGATCCGCGAGTATGACCTCCAGATCACTGATCGTCCGGCAGCCGGGGACCGCCGCGGAACGTTCCTCGAAATCGGAGATCGTGAGATGGCCCGTTTCGAGGTATCCCGCGAGTAGGTCCAGGGCCCGTGTGCGTTCGGCGTCACCGATACGGGTCTCCCGTGACGGGGGAATGTGACCGGGATCGGGCGGCTGTCTGGGGACGTCATGATTCATGGGTCCAGTGTATGACTGGGTGGTGGATGTGAATGGACCCCCCTCTCCCGGAAACCCCGGGGGGGCGACGGCACGTACCGTGTTACTTGATCTCCATCAGGACAGCGCCCTTGTTGACGCCGACGCCGGCTTCGCAGGCGAGGCCTGTGACGGTTCCCGATTTGTGGGCCTTGACCGGGTTCTCCATCTTCATGGCCTCGAGCACGACAACGGTGTCGCCCTCGTTGACTTCCTGGCCTTCCTCAACGTTGACCTTGATCACGGTGCCCTGCATGGGGGCGGCGACAGCGTCGCCGGAAACAGCTTTCTTCGCACCACCCGTGCGACGCTTCTTAGGGCGTTTCTTCGCGCCGCCGCCGCCCAAGGCGAGGTCTCCGGGGAGGGCGACTTCGACGCGTCGGCCGTTGATCTCGACGACGACCTTCTTGGTGGGCAGTGCCTCGTCCTCGTCCTCCGCATCCGCGGGATCGACGAAGGGTTCGATGGTGTTCTCCCACTCCTCTTCGATCCACTTGGTATAGATGTCGAAGCCGTTCCCATCACCGACGAATGCGGGATGCTCCACCATGTGACGGTGGAAGGGCAGAGCGGTGGGCAGACCCTCGATGACGTACTCGGCCAGCGCACGGCGTGACCGTTCCAGAGCTTCGGTACGGGTCTCGCCGAAAACGATGAGCTTGGCGAGCATGGAATCGAACTGGCCACCGATGACCGAGCCCTCGACGATGCCGGAATCCATCCGGACACCCGGGCCCGAGGGCTCGACGTACTTTGTGACCTTGCCGGGGGCCGGCATGAAGTTGTTGCCGGCGTCCTCACCGTTGATGCGGAACTCGAAGGCGTGCCCACGGGGTTCGGGATCTTCCTTCAGATGCAGCTCCGCCCCCTCAGCGATCCGGAACTGTTCCCGGACGAGATCCAGGCCGGTAGTGGCTTCGGTGACGGGATGCTCGACCTGGAGGCGGGTGTTGACCTCCAGGAAGGAGATCAGACCGTCGGCGCCGACGAGGTACTCGACCGTGCCGGCACCGTAGTAGCCGGCTTCCCGACAGATGGCCTTCGCGGACTCGTGCAGCCGATGGCGCTGATCGTCGGTAAGGAAGGGAGCGGGAGCCTCCTCGATGACCTTCTGGAAACGGCGCTGGAGGGAGCAGTCACGAGTGCCTGCGACGATGACGTTACCGTGCTGGTCGGCGAGGACCTGGCACTCGACATGGCGCGCCTTATCCAGATAACGCTCCACGAAGCACTCACCGCGGCCGAAGGCGGAGGTAGCCTCGCGGGTCGCGGAGTCGAAGAGATCCGCGACCTCATCCATCGTGTAAGCAACCTTCATGCCGCGTCCACCGCCGCCGAAAGCGGCCTTGATCGCGATGGGTAAGCCGTGTTCCTCGGCGAACGAGACACATTCCTCGGCGTTCTTCACGGGTTCCTTGGTACCCGGAGCCATCGGTGCCTCGGCTTTGAGTGCGATGTGCCGTGCGGTCACCTTGTCTCCGAGTTCCCGGATCGACTGGGGGGAGGGGCCGATCCAGATGAGTCCCGCATCGATGACGGCCTGTGCGAACTCTCCGTTCTCGGAGAGGAATCCGTAGCCCGGGTGGATGGCATCTGCACCGGATTTCCTGGCGGCATCCAGGATTTTGTCGAAGACGAGGTAGGACTCGGCGGAGTTCTGCCCGCCGAGAGCAAAGGCCTCATCTGCCATGGTCACGAACGGCGCATCGGCGTCCGGTTCGGCGTAGACGGCGACGCTGGCGATACCGGCATCCCGGGCTGCCCGGAAAACACGAATGGCGATCTCGCCGCGGTTGGCCACCAGAACCTTGGTGATCTTCTTCGTCTCGACGGTCACTGAAAACACTCCTGATAGTTTGCTGCGCCACCCACGCCGTGGTCCCGGTCAAGGGAAGGGTATGGGTGGGCCTGACATTTTTACCGTGGGGTCACTCACAACACATCGTGTGCGACCTGCGGGATTCCCTCACATTCTTGCACAATGTGGTGGCTGGTTTGGTCGGGAATACTGTATCTCGGTAGTTTTTCCCGCGATGTCGGGGGGATCGATTTTCCGGTCTGCCGTGTGAACAGCAGAGTTGAACATTGTTCATCTCCGGTTGGGGGAGGTGGGGGTGATCTTTGGTGGGTCTCCGGGTTCCGTCCCCAGGGTGATCGGCATCCGGACCATGTTCCCCCACTCGATCCACGAACCGTCATAATTCCGGATGGCCCGGAAACCCAGCAGATGCTTGAGTACGAACCAGGTGTGGGCACCGCGGTCACCGACCCGGCAGTACACGATAGTCGGCTTCTCCGGATCAAGGTCCGAATAGATTTCCTCGAGTTCAGCACGAGAACGGAAGCGGCTGTTCGGATGGACGGACCGGTTCCACTCGATGTTCACTGCTGTTGGGATGTGACCTCCCCGCATGACGAATTCCCAGGGGGAGGATTCCGGGGGTACTTCCTCTCCTGCGTATTCGGACGGAGAGCGGACATCGACGAGCGGACCGTTGCCGATCTGGGCGAGAGTGTCGTCGACGAAGGCCCGGAGTTCAGATTCGTTGAGTTCCGGCACCGGATAGTCGGTACGGGGATAGTCTGGCACCACGTAGGAGGTTTCGCGTTCCTCAGCCATCCACGCGTCACGGCCACCATTGAGGAGACGAACGTCCGGGTGGCCGTACAGTTCGAACACCCAGAGCGTGAAGCTGGCCCACCAGTTGGACTTATCCCCGTAGATCACCACCGTATCGTCCCTGGAGATACCCTTGGTACGCATCAGTTCGGCGAAGGCCTCCGGGCTGATGAAATCCCGTTTCACAGGGTCGTTGAGCTCCCGGCGCCAGTCGATGCGGATTGCGCCCGGGATATGGCCGATGTCGTAGAGCAGCAGATCTTCGTCGGATTCGACGACCTTCAGCCCTTTGCCACCGAGGCGGGCGCTCAACCAGTCCGCCTCCACCAAGCGTTCCGGATTGGCGTACCCCTTCTTCTCTTGTGGTCCGGTGGTGTCGGTGGGTGGAGTCTGATCGGATGCTGTGGACATGGGTTCCTCTTCTCCGGTGGCTCTCGGGTACCGCACCCGACGGTGGTTGCCGGGTACGGGTGCTGTGTGGCAGACGTGAGTTCCAAGCATATTATGTCGTACACCTCACGGCACGCCCGTGGATGTGGTGTGGGCTTAGTTACGTTGTGTGCCCATCGTGGGTGCAGCTTATTGATCTGACATAGCCTTGAGATGTCCGGACTGTACACCGGATGTGGCTCCGACTGTCCGGAGCGAGCGTCATCACAGTGGCCGGACGCGCGCGCCACACCATCTGAGGCACCCTGAATCACCCGAAGAAACACACAAGGAGAAAACACGTGCACAAGAGCATCGTCGTATTCGAGGTCGAAGGCGGCTCCGACAAGTTCATCGACGGCCATCGCAAGGACACCATGCCCATCGTCCGCGCGATCCGTGAGAAGGGATGGAACGCCGAGGTCGTGTTCTACCGACCGGAGTGGGCCGATGCCCTCTTCGAGTACGTATCGAAGAATTTCGACGCCTACATCTCCCGGGTCAACCCCGGGAACATCCCCGGAGGCGAGCGCGGCTACTTCGATCTGCTGACTCGACTGTCCGATGAAGCGGGACTCGTGGGCATGTCCCGCCCCGACGAGATGATGTCATACGGTGCCAAGGACGCGCTGGTGAAGCTCGCTGACACCGATCTCGTCCCCGAGGACACCTACGCCTACTACGACGTGGAGAACTTCCACAAGACCTTCCCCTCTTCCCTTTCCTACGGTGAGCGGGTCCTCAAGCAGAACCGTGGTTCAACCGGATCCGGTATCTGGCGTGTCCAGCTCGTCGACAAGGAACTCGCCGCTTCCGTTGAACCCGGCACAGCCCTGCCCCTTGACACGAAGCTCAAGTGCACCGAGGCGGTGGATAACCACACCGAGGTCCGCGAACTCGGCGAATTCATGGATTTCTGTGACCAGTACATCGTCGGTGACAACGGGATGCTCGTGGACATGCGCTTCATGCCTCGAATCGTCGAGGGGGAGATCCGTATTCTCCTCGTCGGACCGCATCCCGTTTTCGTCGTGCACAAGAAGCCTGCCGCCGGTGGCGACAATTTCTCCGCGACCCTGTTCTCTGGGGCGAAGTACACCTACGATAAACCGGAGGCATGGCAGGAACTCATCGACCAGTTCTCCGCCGCCCGCCCGGTCATCGCTGAGAAACTCGGTGGCGACAACATCCCGCTGATCTGGACCGCTGACTTCATGCTCGCCGATGCCGTCGACGGTGAAGGGGACGCCTACGTCCTGGGTGAGATCAACTGTTCCTGCGTCGGATTCACGTCCGAACTGGACATGGGCATCCAGGAACTTGTCGCGGACGAGGCCATCAAACGCGTCGAAGAGAAGCATCACGCCTGAGACCGAACGGCTGGATCTCCGTGATCACCGCGAAACCGTCCACCTGTGCGGCAGCACAATCGTGGGCGGTTCTCCGTCGGGACGTCAGATATCCAGGAGTGTGGTGACGCTACCGGGATCGCAGTCGGAGAGCAGGGCACGACAGCGGTCGTATTCATTGTCCTCGCCGATCAGACGGGCAGCGCGGGCAAGGGCGGCGATAGCCCTCAGCACACCTCTGTTGGGCTCATGTGAGTACGGGACCGGACCGAACCCCTTCCAGCCGTTACCGCGGAGACGATCGAGCCCCCGGTGGTATCCCGTGCGGGCGAGGGCGTAGGCAGTTATTTTCTCGGTGTCCGTCGCCGATTCCGCCTCCGCGGTGGACAGCGCGTGTTCGGCCAGCACAGCCCAGATCAAGGGAGAATCCGGGAAACGCTGCGCCTCGATGGCCAGCGCCGGAAGATCATTCCTGGCAGCGGCGACGGTCGATGCCGCAGGATCGGAGGGAAGGGTGACTGGTGGTGGAGCGAGCATGTCCTTGAACTGGTTCATACACCAACCTTACGTGTCGGACCCGGTTCGACGGGTGTAACCGCGTTATCCGCGGGAGTGTCAGTGGAACCCACTGGATCCGGGGTCGCCACCACGGGGCCGTGCGGTCGGCGGGTGTGCTGCGACTGCATCCCGGCGTCTCTGTTCCAGACAGTTCTCCAGGTAGATTCTCTGGATCACCCGATCTCTGTACTCAAAGACCCAAGCCAGGTTCAGGTTCTCCGCTGCGCTATAGACGGCATAGCGCCGACCGTTCGAAGAGCTGTAGCCGTGTACCGGGCGGCCGTAGACACTTGAAGCCTCCGCGAGGCTGGAACCGGGGCGGATCCCCTGCGGGGTATGGGGAACGCGGATCCGGGTGATCGTCCCATCCACCGCGTAATATTCGGTGTTCTCGAAATCGTACCGGGTACGGACCTCACCGGTTTCGAGGAACACGGAGACACCGGTCTCCGGGAAATCATCGTGCAGTGCCCGAATCTCGTCGAGTGGCTGGCCCACGGTGATCCCGTTGATGTGGACGTCATCGAGTCCGTCGGTGAGGATGATGGTGGGAGCGTCCGGGAGTGCTACGGGGCTGAGCTCGTTCTCCGCCGACGCCGGTCCGGTGAGAAACCGGGCGATGAGTGCCAGCACCGTACCGAGGGCACCGAGGAGGGCCAGGAACTGCTGCATGACTCCGAGCCTAACAACCGTGGCCCGCTACCGCAGCGCCTTCACCCCGGCCCACCCGTTGCAGCCATCGTGTTCAGTTTACCGTGGCGTGTTCGATCCGAACCTCTTCTGCCGGGGCACCATCAGCACTGCCACCCTCGGCACCCTTCTCCGCGATCTTTTCCAGTACCTTCATTCCCTCCGGTTCGATGGTGCCGAAGAGTGTGTAACTCGGGGGTAGAGGGGAATCGTCGTAGTTCATGAAGAACTGGGAGCCGTTCGTACCGGGCCCTGAATTGGCCATGGCTAGGGTTCCTGCGGCATAGAGAGGGGAATCCCCGGACCCGACCGGGTACTCGTCAGCGTAGATGAATCCAGGGCGGCCCGTTCCGGTGCCCGTCGGGTCGCCGCACTGCAGCACGTAGATGCCCGAGGTGGTGATGCGGTGGCAAACGGTGTCATCATAGTATCCGGCCTTCGCGAGGTGGGTGACCGCGTTCACGGTGCACGGGGCACGGTCACCGTCGAGCTTCAGCGGGATGTCCCCGGCGCTGGTTTCCAACGTCATGGAGACAGTGCCGCGCTGGGCCTCGGACGGCGGGAGGTCCACCTCGGACGCGGCCTTCCCGGCCTCGGTGTATGCGCAGGTGACCGGGCCGGTGGTGGAGTCTCCACCCTTCGCGTCGACACCAGCCGGATCCGTGCCGGTGTCCGGTGAGCCACAGGCTACGGCGAGAAGTGCGGTCGCGGCGATGATCCCCGATAGTGCTGTTCTGGTTTTGTTCATGCCCGGATTCTATCCGGCTACCGCGAACATCTGCTGGATCTGTGATTGGGGTTTCACTTCCAGTCGGGGCCCGGACGTAGATTCCACAGTTCGCTCACATCATGACCGAGTTCGTAGATCGCGCGTCGGACGACGGGGAGACTCAGACCGATAACGTTGGAGGGATCTCCTTCGATCCGGTCGATGAACCAGCCGCCGAGTGCCTCCAGGGTGAATGCCCCGGCGCACTGCCACGGCTCCCCGGTCGCGGCATATGCCTCGATGTCCGTGTCCGACGCATCCGCGAACGTGACAGACGTGCGTGAGACCGTACTGGTGCCGCGCCCACCGGGCCCGATGATGCAGTGCCCGGTGATCAGCTCCGCAGTCTTCCCGCGTTGTTCGCGCCAGCGTTCCACCGTTGCCGCGGCGGTACGCGGTTTACCCTGGAGTTCGCCGTCGAGAAGCAGCATCGAATCACAGCCGATGACGATGTCGGACGGATGATCCGGCGCCACCTTCCGGGCCTTCGCCTCAGCCAGCGCGGAGACAACCTCATCGGGGGTGGACCGCGGCATCCCGGTGATCAGTGCGTCTTCGTCGATGTCGGCGGGATGGATGACAGGCTCCACCCCCGCCGAATTGAGAATCGAGCGACGGGACGGGGATGCGGATGCGAGGACGATGTTCATGCCCCGACTCTATTGTTCGCTCATCCGGAGGGGCAACGGGAATCGGGTGCCGCGAGCGATCCATCCTTCAGATGGCGAAGAGGTGAGTGTCCTGAGCGGCTGGACAGTCGATTCACGAAACGCGACGCGTTCTCCGGCCAGTCAGCGGATCTAGGTGTGCCATGCCATCGCCTACACCGCCGTCGGTGTGCCTGGAGCATTATCTCGTCACCATCGGGCTGCTCCTACGCAGGACCATCACTACGTGGACACCATCGTGGCAGTTGTCTCAGCCAGAGCCTCGCGGAGCGGAGTCGGTACGATCCCCAGTTCTCCGCGTAGCGCGGAATCATCCAGCACATACCGAGAAGTGTGCTGGTGGAGTACCGCGTGCACCTCACGCGCCAGTGGGTTCACGAAACCCGCCGCCCGAATCGCCGGTGCCGGGACCCTGTTGATTCTGCTGGTGCTCCGACACATCTCCGCTATCTCCCGGATGCTTGCGTCACCGGAGCTCGGTCCCGTCCAGATTCGGCCCGATACGTCGTGTTCGGTTGTGGCCAAGGCGGCCAGAGTGGTGCCGATATCGGGGAGGTAGGACCAACTATGGACGGCATCGGCGTCGCCGGGGATCCAACAGGTGCGGTCGGTGAGCAGTCGCCGGAAGAAGCTCTCCCCGAGGATCGCGCCGGAATGTGCGTCGGCTCCGAAGTAGTCGCTTGCCCGGAGCTCCGTGGCGACGAATCCGTGTTCGGACCCCGCGGCGAGCAGACGGCGGGAGATCTCCGCGCGTGTCCTGCCCTTGGCTTCGGTGGTGAGTTCGGGGGAGTCGGGGCGCATGCGTACTCCGCCGGGATCCCCGTAGGGGTAGAGATTGCCCATGAGCACCACGCGGCAGCCGGTGCGTGCGGCGGCGGCGATGACCGACTCGATGAGAGGCGGCCAGTCGGTCGGCCAACGGTGGTAGGGGGGATTCGTGCAGACGATGATGCCGGAGTGGTTCCCGGCGACGCGGATCATCCGTTCGGGGTCGGTGGCGTCGAGGGCCGTGGTGGCGCAGTCGGGGACGTGGCTCCCGGACCGCGTGCCGACCGTCACCTGTTCTCCCGAAGACAGCAGCGCGGTGGCGGCCGCCCGCCCGATCGGACCTGCGCCGAGTATGAGGTACCTGTTCATGGTCGCTTCCCTTGCGTGTGAGTGTGAACGGTGTTCTCGAAGTGTAATGGGGGCCGTGGGAAAAATACAAGAACACTGTTCTCGCTTTCCTCGAATTCGTGGGGGTGGGATACTCCTGAGCATGGGTTCGAGACAGTCGCCGCCACGAAGGAACCGGGCTGAACATCGTGCAGAGATGGAAGAGACGATTCTCGTTACGGCAGAGCACCGGCTGGCGCAGGACGGAGCCACCGGACTTGGTCTGCGCTCAATCGCCCGGGACATCGGAATGGCGCCGTCCGCGATCTACCGCTACTTTGACGGTATCGACGCCCTACTCACCGCGCTCATCATCAGGGCTTACCGGGACCAGGCCGCCGAAGTTCGGTCCGGACTGGAAGAGGTGTCGGTACCTGCGGGCGCATCCGCGACCGAACGCGCGGTCGAAGAGATAGTCACCATGCTGGTTGCGGCACGCCGGTGGGCTGTGGCGAACCCCCACCGCTACGCGCTGATCTACGGTTCCCCGGTCCCCGGATACACCGCACCTGCGGACACCATCGCCCCGGCCAGCGGGGTCGGTGAACTCATCATCGATAGTCTCAGCCGTGCCTTACGTCCGGAAGGACCCCGCCTGAAGCTAGCCGATCTGACTGAGGAGACCATCGGGTTCTGGGCACAGAGCTACGGAATGATCAGCTTCGAGTTGTTCGGACATTTCGCGGGAACCGGTGTCGATCCTGAATCCCTGTTTCTTCGGTCGGTTCGTGAGGGGGTGATCCGCGTACTCGCCGGCTATGGTCGTGCCGACGCCTCCGTTGACTGATGTGCGAAGACCCCAACCCTGAGCATCACAGATGTCTGGGCTGGGGTCGGATGCGTTTTATACGGAGGTCAGTAGAAGCTGACGTTCTGAAACGCGGTTGGGTTGTGGGTCACGGGGCGGCGCAGGCGCTCCTCCAGGTTTCCCCACAGGTTCCTGGACCGGACCGGCTTCTCCTCCGCCGCGGCAGCCTGGGCGGCCAGTCCCGCGAACAACACCATCAGCGCTGCGGTCTCCGTTTCATCCGGATTGCCGCTGATGATCCGAAGGGCTGGCTTCGCTGCGGCCGTCTCGGTGGTGTCGGTGTCCGCGGATGCGGTGGTGGTGTCAGACATGGATCCTCCGGTTGTGTGTTTTTCGCTAACGGTGCTGTGGTTTACAGCGGGATGTTGCCGTGTTTCTTCGCCGGTACGTTGACGACCTTGCGGTCGAGCAGCCGCAGCCCCTCGACGAGTTGTCCACGGGTCTGGGACGGGGGAATGACCGCGTCGACGTAACCGCGTTCGGCGGCCATGTACGGATTGCACAGGGCCTCCTCGTACTCTTTCTCGTACTCCTTCATCACTGCGGCGACGTCCTTGCCTGCGGCTGCGGCTTCCTTCAGTTCCTTGCGGAAGATGAAACCGACGGCACCGGAGGCGCCCATGACCGCGATCTGTGCAGTGGGCCAGGCGAGGCAGATGTCTGCGCCCATGTCCTTGGAACCCATGACACAGTAGGCCCCGCCGTAGGCTTTCCGAGTGATGACGGTGATCTTGCCGACGGTCGCCTCAGCGTAGGCGAAGAGCAGTTTGGCCCCGCGGCGGATGATCCCGTCATACTCCTGGCTTGTGCCGGGGAGGAACCCGGGGACGTCGACGAACTCGACGATGGGGATGTTGAAGGCGTCGCAGGTCCGGACGAAACGAGCAGCCTTCTCGCTGGCCCGGATGTCGAGACAGCCGGCGAACTGCATCGGCTGGTTCGCGACGAACCCGACGCTGCGGCCTTCGATGCGACCGAATCCGATGAGAATGTTCTCGGCGTAACCCGACTGGACCTCCAAGAACTCACCGTCGTCCACGACGCGGGTGATGACTTCTTTCATGTCGTACGGCTGGTTCGGGGAATCGGGGATGATGGTGTCCAGTTCACGATCCGAGTCCGTGACATTGTCCACGATGGACCCCTCCATCAGCGGTGCCTCCACCCGCGGTGCCTCCGCACGATTGTTCTGCGGCAGGTAGGTGATGAGCTCGCGGACCCAGTCGAGAGCGTCTGCGTCATCGGACGCCGTGTAGTGCGAGGTTCCGGACATGGACATGTGGGTGTTCGCACCACCCAACTCTTCCTGCGTGACGTCCTCCCCGGTCACGGTCTTGATGACGTCAGGGCCCGTGATGAACATCTTGGAGGTCTTGTCCACCATGACGATGAAGTCTGTGAGCGCCGGGGAGTAGACGTGCCCGCCGGCGCAGGCCCCCATGATCAGTGATATCTGTGGGATGACACCGGAGGCCATGGTGTTGCGGTAGAAGATCTGGGAGTAGAGACCGAGGGAGACGACGCCCTCCTGGATGCGGGCGCCCGCACCTTCGTTGATTCCGATCAGGGGGACACCGGTCTTGATGGCCAGATCCATGATCTTCACGATCTTCTCTCCGTAGACCTCGCCGAGAGCGCCGCCGAAGACGGCACCGTCCTGCGAGAACACGCACACTTTGCGGCCTTCAATGGTGCCGTATCCGGTGACGACACCGTCTGTGACCGGTCGCTTGGCATCGAGTCCGAAGTTCTTCGACCGGTGGCGTGCAAGTGCATCCACCTCAACGAACGACCCGTCGTCGAGGAGGTACTCGATACGCTCACGGGCGGTCTTCTTGCCCGCCTGATGCACACGTTCGATGGAGGCTTCGCCCATGGGCGCCACGGTCTCGGTGAGTCGAGCGCGGAGATCGGCCAGTTTTCCTGCCGTGGTTTTCAGGTCAGGTGTGGAGTTTGCGGTCGTCATACTTTCCAAGTTTATAGGGGTGGCGCCAGGTCAAGGAGTGAAAGACGTCCGGTGTTCTTCGGTCGAGGAGTATCACCGGTGGCGGAGGTTCGCGGACAGAGACACTTTAGCAGCGTCGCCCGCGCCCTTGGCCCGCTGCAGGTGGCACTTGTGCAGTACTTTTGTTGCGGAGAACGTTCCGGGAGGCGGCATATGGAAGACGCCTTCCCCGCTTCCCTGACGGGTGGTGGGGAGGCGCCGTGATCCATCCTCCGTCGCCACAATTACCCCCGTTCCGGGGATTTTGCGGGTTTCCAGCGTTGATGAGTGCGTCCGATTCCTGTTCTACAGGGGGATGTTTCCGTGCTTGCGTGCGGGCCGATGGACATTCTTGCCGGCAAAGAGGCGCAGGTTGCGGGCGATCTGTCCGCGGGTCTCGCTCGGCAGGATGACGGCGTCGATAAGTCCGCGTTCCGCGGCGAGATACGGGGTCAGCATGTAGTCCTCGTACTCGCGCTCGAAGGAGGCTGCGAACTCGGCGACGTCGAGGCCACGATCGGCGGCGTCCTTCAACTGCTTGCGGTAGATGAAGCCGACCGCGCCCTTGGCGCCCATGACAGCGATCTGGGCGGTGGGCCACGCCAGGTTGAGGTCCGCGCCGAGGCCCTTGGAACCCATGACGCAGTACGCTCCGCCGTATGCCTTGCGCATCGTCACCGTGATCTTCGGGACGGTGGCCTCGCCGTAGGCGTAGAGCAGCTTCGCGCCGCGGCGCAGGATTCCCTCGTACTCCTGGCCCGCTCCTGGCAGGAAGCCGGGGACGTCGACGAGCATGACGATGGGGATGTTGAAGGCGTCGCAGGTACGGATGAAGCGGGCAGCCTTCTCACTGGCGTCGATGTCGAGGCAGCCGGCGAACTGGGTCGGCTGGTTGGCGACGAAGCCGACGGACTGACCCTCGATGCGACCGAATGCGATCACGACGTTCGCGGCACGGTCCTCCTGGATCTCCAGGTAGTCGCCGTCATCGGTCAGGCACTCGATGACCTCGCGGACATCGTAGGGAGTCGTGGGCGAATCGGGGATGATCCCGTCGAGCTTGAGGTCGTCGGCGTTGAGATTGTCGTTGATCGATCCCTCCTCGCGGTCGTGCTCTTCGAGCGGGGCGAAACTGCGGTTGTTTGAGGGTAGATAACTGACGAGTTCCTGGACCCACTCGAGGGCGTCTTCGTCGGTGGCGGCGGTGTAGTGGCTGTTGCCGGCAGTCTCCATGTGGGTGCTGGCTCCACCCAGTTCTTCCTGGGTGATCTGTTCGCCGGTGACGGTCTTGATCACGTCGGGGCCGGTGACGAACATCTTGGAGGTCTTGTCCACCATGACGACGAAATCGGTCAGGGCTGGGGAATAAGCGTTACCGCCCGCGCAGGCCCCCATGATCACGGAGATCTGTGGGACGACGCCCGAGGCGTTGATGTTCTGGTAGAAGGTCTGCGCGATGAGATCAAGGGACACGGCGCCGTCCTGGATTCGTGCACCTGCACCCTCGTAGAGGCCGATGAGGGGGCGGCCCGTCTCGATGGCCAACTCCATGATCTTGATCATCTTTTCGCCATAGACCTCACCGAGGGCGCCGCCGAAGACGGTGCCATCCTGGGAGAAGATGCAGACCTCGCGGCCGTCGATGGTGCCCCATCCGGTGACGATCCCGTCGGTTGCGGGGCGGCGACCTCCCATGCCGAAGGCCGTGGTGCGGTGGCGGGCAAGCTGATCGGTCTCGATGAAGGAACCTTCATCGAGGAGGAAATCCAGGCGTTCGCGGGCGGTGAGACGTCCAGCCGCGTGTACTTTCTCCACCGGGGCGAGGCCCATGGGGAATGTGGCCTCGGCACGGCGCGCCTTGAGGTCCGCGATCTTGTCTGCGGTTGTCATGGGGCCGGTCATCGAGGAAACGTCGATCAAAGGTGAGGAAATCGTCATGTTTTGGGAGTCTAAAGCAGCAGTTTTAGTTTGCAAAGTAAAATCATGGTGATCTGCATCACATGTTAGGGAACGTGCTGGTGAGTCGCTTTTTCCGGGGTGCTGCGGAGTTTCGGTGTGTCATCGGCTCCATCTCGCACGCGCTATCGTGACAGGTATGATTTCATCGACCCCACGCACTCCGGTTGACTCCGATGCACTGCGTCGCCGCTGTGTGGACGGTGGTCCATACAACCGGATCGATCACACCCCGGAGACAGGTTCCACGAATACGGACCTGGTCGTGGCCGCTGGGCGGGGAGCGCAGGAGTGGACTGCGGTGGTTGCTGAGCATCAGTCAGCGGGCCGTGGGCGGCACGGGAGGGTCTGGACCGCGCCGGTCGGCAGTCAGATCACTCTAAGTGTTCTCATTCGCCCGCCCCGATCGAGCCTTCGGCGACTGGGTACCCTGCCGTTGGCTGCGGGCCTCGCGGTTGTCGATGCCGTCGCCGCGGCGGAAGACATCTCCGGGAGAGCGGAGCAGGATCAGGTGCATGCTGTCCTGAAGTGGCCGAACGACGTTCTCATCGGAGGTCGAAAACTCTGCGGCATACTGGCTGAGGCCGCCAATCTCTCCGATGCCCCGGCTGTGGTTGTCGGGCTGGGCCTCAATGTCTCTCTGACCGAGGATGAGTTACCTGTTCCGCACGCGATCTCCCTGGATCTCGCGGCGCCTGGACGCGTTTTCGACCGGACCCGGTTGACTGGCGATGTCCTTATCGCTCTCCACCACCGACTCACCCAGTGGGCTGCGGGTGACCCCGGGCTTCTCGGGGACTACCGACGGGTCTGTGCGTCGATCGGTGCCCGAGCCAAAGTTGTCGTGCCGACTGCGGAGGGGGAGCGGACCATCTACGGCACCGTCACCGGGGTCGCCGACGACGGGCGACTGCTGTTTTGTGATGAGGACGGAACTAACCACGAGCTGGCGGCCGGGGATGTCACCCATCTGAGGTCCGTATGAGTGGTCGGATGTCTCTAGAACCCGATGAACATATCCTCGTTGATGTGCGGGCGCCGCTCCGGGAGATGATCTTCCCGTTTCTGGAGACGATCGTGATCACAGGTGTGCTGTGGATCGTCATCGGCTGGTTCGACGCTGCAGATGCCGGGCGATACGGGGTGGGGCCGCTGCGCCTGCTGCCGGAGTGGCGCAACGGCTTCGTGTTCCTTTGGGGGGTGTTGGTCCTCTGGCGCTTCGTGATCCCACTCCTGCGGAAGCGTCGTCGCCGGATGATCGTCACCGACCGGCGAATCATCTTCCGGGCGGACGGCTTCCGTGCACGTCCCCGCTCCCTCGCCATGTCTGCGGTGACCTGGGCGGAGAAGGAACGTGGACTGCTCGCCGTGTATCTGCGGGACAGTGATCTCCCCGTGTACTACCGCGGCCTGCCGAAGGTTCGGAAGATCGCCCGGATGATCAATGATCCTCTCGCCTGATCCGAACGACTCCACGGCTATAGTTATGCGTTGTGAGTAACCATCCCCGTGATCCCCTCCCCGCCGGTGGAAACCCGGAGGCGCATGCCGCGGGCATGCCTGTCGTAGCCGTCGTCGGTGACGGGCAGCTCGCCCGGATGATGCAGACCGCAGCCATTGAACTGGGCCAGTCCGTCCGGCTTCTGGCCGGTTCATCAGGGGCCTCGGCAGCCCAGGTCGCGGCAGACGTCGTCATCGGGGACTACACAGATCTGGATGCCCTGCGGGTCGTTGCTGAAGGGGCAAGTGTCGTCACCTTTGACCATGAGCATGTTCCTTCAGAGCACCTGCGCACGCTCATCGAGGCGGGTGTCAACGTTCAGCCGGGGCCAGGTGCCCTGGCACATGCACAGGACAAACTCGTTATGCGGGAACGGCTCCGGGAATTCGGCGCCCCTGTGCCGCCGTTCGCTCCGGTGGAGTCAGTGGCCGATGCCACGGACTTTTTCGCCGCCGTGGATTCCCGCGTGTGTCTGAAGGCGCGTCGCGGTGGATACGACGGCAAGGGGGTCTGGTTTCCTGGTACCCGGGAGGAGCTTATTCACCTGGTGAGTGGACTCCTCGGTCGAGGCGTACCGCTCATGGTGGAGGAGAAGGTGCGTCTGGACCGGGAACTCTCGGCGATGGTGGCGCGGACTCCCTCCGGGAGGACCGCAGCCTGGCCGGTGGTTGAGTCGGTCCAGACCTCGGGAGTGTGCACTGAAGCCGTTGCCCCAGCCCCAGATCTTCCGTCCGAGTTGGCGGCTGAGGCCGGAGAGCTGGCCGCACGGATAGCCACGGAACTCAATGTCACCGGGGTGCTGGCCGTGGAGCTCTTTCTCACTTGCGGTGATGTCGAGGAAAGCCCCCGGATTCTCGTCAATGAGCTCGCCATGCGCCCGCACAACACCGGACACTGGACTCAGGATGGTTCCCGGACAAGCCAGTTCGAGCAGCACATCCGTGCAGTCCTCGATCTTCCACTTGGTGCCACTGATCCGGTCGGGGGTACGACGGTCATGGCCAATGTCCTGGGGGCGGAGGAGGACCCGGCCCGGAACTTCCACGAGAGAATGGTTGAAGTATGGACGCGCTTTCCGGAGGCGAAGATCCACATGTACGGAAAGGGGTGGCGCCCCGGACGTAAGATCGGACACGTCAACATGACTGCGGTCACCGGCAGCGAAGGGGACGTGGCTGAACTGCGGAGGAAGGCACGGCTTGCCGCCCACTACCTTGTCCACGCAACCTGGGCTGACGGTTGGCTTCCCGACTGACAACAGCACACACCACCATCACCCAGTTCATGAAAGACGGTCATGTCCATCAACACCACACACAGCGCACGGAACGCCAGCCCCCTGGTGGGACTCATCATGGGATCCGACTCCGACTGGCCTACCGTGGAACCGGCGGCTCAAGTTCTCGCTGAATTCGGGGTTCCCTTCGAAGTCGGGGTTGTCTCCGCGCACCGCACGCCGGAGAGGATGCTTGATTATGCACGCTCGGCGCATACCCGGGGGTTGTCCTGCATCATCGCATGTGCAGGCGGTGCCGCACATCTCCCTGGAATGGTTGCAGCGGCGACGCCACTTCCCGTCATTGGTGTCCCGAGGGCGCTGGAGACTCTCGACGGCATGGATTCCCTACTGTCCATCGTCCAGATGCCGGCGGGGGTGCCCGTCGCCACCGTGAGCATCGGTGGAGCGAAGAACGCCGGACTTCTCGCAGTCCGGATCCTCGGAGCGGGAAACCCCGGATTGATCGAACGCATGGCGGATTACCAGGCCGAGATGCGTGACGCTGTCCTTGCCAAGGACGCGGCTCTGCGTGAGCGGTTGCTGGGACAGTGATCCCGCATGTAGCGGACGGTTGCCCGCCGCTGCCTATCGTCATTCTCGGATGCAGGCTCCGTGATGGCCGCCCCGGTCGGGCGCTTGAGCAGCGGCTCGTTGCTGCGCTCCCGGTGGTCCGGGAGCACACCGGTGCGCCGGTCGTGGTCACCGGGCTCGGTGAGGCCCCGGCCATGAGAGACTGGCTCGTGGACAAAGGAGTGGAACCGGCGCGGATCATCACCGAGGAACGGGCCACCTCAACGAACGAGAATCTGGAGAACACCCGCGAACTCCTGTCCGGGTGGCCGGACTGGATCGTGGTCACCAACGAGTTCCACATGCCCCGGGTGAAGCTCTGGGCGTGGCACCACGGGTTCCGCGTCCGGATCGTGGCCGCAAGGACCCCTCCGATGCGGATTCCCCACTTATGGACCCGTGAGGTGTTCGCGTTGCTGCATTCGGCGCTCCGAATCATCTGGCGGAGAATACGCCGCTGACGTCCGGCCGAAGGCACCGTCACCTCCGGCCGGACCTCCGTAGCCATACCGCTGAGAGGACGAGGACGAGGGCGAGGACCGCGGGCCACACCTCGGGTTCCGGGCGGGTGACGTTGATTACCGCCTGGAGCAGCGCTACCGCCGCGAAGAAGGACACGAAGCCCGTGCAGGTGTCGCGCTGCAGTTTACGTCGACGGGCCTCGGATGGGTCGGACCCGGAGGGACATGTGTTCACGAGAATCCCTTTCGGTGGGTGGTACCCAGATCAGGCCTTGACGCCGCCGGCGGTCAGGCCCGCGACGATACGACGCTGGAACACCAGCACCATGATCACCAGCGGGACGGTCACCAGAGCCCCGGCCGCCATGATTGAGGTATACGGGTATTCGAACGCTGAGGGGCCAGAGAAACGTGCGATGGCGACGGTGACGGGTTCGGTACCGGTGGTGGAGAGCTGCTTCGCCAGCATAAATTCGTTCCACGCCGCGATGAATGCGAGAATCGCTGTCGTGAACAGCGCGGGTGCCGCGAGCGGCAGGAGCACGAGCCTGAAGGCCTGCCCGCGGGAGGCACCGTCGACCCGTGCTGCTTCCTCCAGTTCCCACGGAAGCTGCTGGAAGAAGCTGACCAACGTGTAGATGGTCAACGGCAGCGCGAAGGAGATGTTCGGGATGATGAGTGCCCGGTAGGTGCCAATCCAACCCAGGTCACCGAACAGTTGGAACAGGGGGGTGACCAGCGCGATGCCGGGGAACATACTCGCCGCGAGGACCACACCGGTCACGATGCCCTTACCGCGGAAATCGAGACGGGCGAGTGCATAGGCGGCGAACACTCCGACGAGCACACTCGCCGCCGTGGTGACCAGTCCGATGATCAGTGAGTTCCCGATCGCCGCGAGGAAGTTGTTTCCCGCATCCGTCGCCAGAGCATTACGGAAGTTGTCGAGGGTGACGTGTGTGGGCCAAGGAGTGGTGTCGAAAGTCCAGTCTGAATCCCGGAGTGCGGTAACCAGCATCCAGTAGAAGGGTGCGAGTCCCCAGACAAGAATCGCCAGTACCCCGAGGTAGTTTCGGATGTTTTTCAGCATGCTGCGTCTCCTTCGGGGTGATTCCGGCGGGGGGCGGCTGTCTGCTGGCACCCACCCGGGGAGGCCAGGACGAGCGGGTTATCGGCAGGGGGAGCATCATCGACGGGGACGTGGACGGTGGCCGTCGACGCCCGGGAAGCACTGCGGATATCTGCACCGAGGAACCGGATCATCACGAACGCCACCGCGAAGATGAACAGGAAGATGAGGGTCGACAGCGCAGATGCTGAGTTGAAGTGGTTCTGTCTCATGTCCTCCACCACGAGCTGCGAGATCGTGGCAGTCGGGGAACTGGACGCCCCGGAGATCATGATTACTGGGAGATCGTACATGCGCAGTGCGTCGAGGGTACGAAACAGGACAGCCACCATCAGCGCCGGACGCACCAGCGGGAGGGTGATCCTGGTGAAGATTTGCCACCGGGAGGCACCGTCGACGCGTGCGGCCTCGTAGACGTCCTTCGGGATCATCTGCAGCCCGGCGAGGATGAGCAGCGCCATGAACGGAGTCGTCTTCCAGACATCCGCAAGAATGACCGCCATCCGGGCCGCCCACGGGTCGGTGGTCCACCGGATGTTGAGTCCGAGGACGGCGTTGACCACACCCTGGTCAGCGAAGATGAACTGCCATAATTTAGCGGTGACCGCAGTTGGGATCGCCCACGGGATCAGCACCGCAGCACGGAGCAGACCACGGCCGAAAAACTCCCGGTTCATCACTGTCGCCATCCACATGCCGAGGATGGTCTCCAGACTCACGGTGACCACGGCGAAAAAGAGGGTGATCCGGAGTGCAGGCCAGAAATCGGTGGACAGCACTCCCGGGGGACAGGTGCTGAACTCTCCTCCACCCGCAGGGCAGCGCTGTGTGAGCCAGTACAAGTAGTGCTGGAGTCCCGCGAAACCACCTTCGACGAAGAACCCTGTCGTCGGATCGAGGCCCTTGTCAGCCTGGAACGACAACCAGATGGCCCGGATGATGGGGTACCCGATGACGATGGCCAGCACGATTATCGTTGGTGCGATGAGCACGGCCGCGGAGCGGGTCTGCTTCAGCCTGGACATGGATCTCCTCGGTCCGGTGGGGTGGGAGGATCCGGCGATGATTCGTCCCGGACCCGGTGGAAGGTACCGCCTACAACATCTACCCGCCGGCTCCCGGACAAGTGATCTCTCCCGGATACTGGGGGTGCTGTGGGGGAAGGGAATGAGGGCCCCTTCCGGTACATCAGCGTACCGAAGGGACCCTCATCGTCGAGCTTCCGAAGTCGTGGCGTGCTGCGCTACCACGACCATGGATGGACTAACGGCTGGACTGCTCCATGGCCGCCTGCATGTCGGAAGCGGCGTCATCGACGCTCTTCTCACCCGTCAGTGCGGCATAGGAGTTGTCCTGGATCGCTTTGGAGATCGCCGGGTAGAAAGGGCTCACCGGGCGCGGGACCGCGTTCTCGAGCGAAACCTTCAGGGCCGGCATGTAGGGGAATTTCTCGATGAGATCCTTGTCATCGTAGATCGATGCGAGAACCGGCGGGAAGGACGCCTCGGCAAAGCTCATCTGGTTATCCTCGGAGATGATGAACTCGATGAAATCACGTGCTGTGTGCTTGTGCTCTGAGTAGGCCGAGATCGCGTTGTTGTAACCGCCGAGGGTGGAGACACCGACACCGTCCTTGGCGACCAGCGGTTGCACCTCGAACTCACCCTTGACAGCGGAGTTGTCCTTCTCCGCATTGCCGTACATGTAGGGCCAGTTGATGGCGAAGGCCGTACGTCCTTCGGTGAATGCGAGATTGGTCTCTTCCTCGGTAGCAGAGATCGAGTCCCCGGCGATAACGCCGTCATCGTAGGCGTCCACGAGGGCCTGCAGGCCTTCCTTGGCCTCATCAGAGTCGACGACGGGCTTCTCGTTGTCGTCGATGACGTGACCACCCCACCCCTCGATGAAACCGACCGTGTTCACTGTCAGGCCCTCGTACTTCTTGAGTTGTAGGGTCAGGCAGTCCTTGTCCTGCTCGGAGACCTTCTTGCAAGCTTCGGCGAGCTCCTCGAAGTTTTCCGGGGCCTCGGGGGCAAGGGACGTGTTGCGGAAGAGCAACTGACCGTTGGTGTTCTGCGGTACCGCGTACAGCTTGTTCACGTAGGTTGCGGAATCGACGGTGGACTGCAGTAGCCCGGAGGTGTCCACGGCCAGATCGCCTTCGAGTGGCTCCAGCCACTGGTTCGCGGCGAACTCGGCAGTCCAAATGACGTCGAGTGCCATGACGTCGTAGTCGGTGCTCTTCGCCTGCAGCGCCTGCTTGAGGGTGTCCGCCTGCTCATCAGCTTCACCGGCGAGTTCCTTCAGTGTGACCTTTTCGTCCGGATGCTCGGCGTTCCATTTCTCGATGATGGGCTTGAGCTTGTCGGTGTCGTTCTTACCCATCGCGAAGGTGATCGGGCCGCGGCCCTCCTTGTCGGAGGTCGCCTTCTTCGCCGCGGACGAAGCTGCAGAGCTGCCGGAGGTGACAGCGTCCCCGGCCTTTTCTGCCGCGTCATCTGAGGAGCAGGCTGTCAGGGCGCTGGTTGCGATAACTGCGGTCGCTGCGACGGCGGTGACGGCCCTGCGATTGAATCTGATCGTCATAAGGTGGATACCTCTCGTTCGGTGTTCCCCTCCAGTGCGGGCGTGCATCACGCTGAAGCAGCGTGGATGACCTGCGACACATGCCGGGGCGGTTGTGATCGACTATACCTTCGCTTTCGCCCGAATCGGGCGCGTTCGGCCTGTTCCATGCCGGATGTGGGGGGAGCCACACCGATGGGACAGGGGCAGGGAATCCGGATTCCCTGCCCCTGTCCGGTGATCCATCATCGCGGAACCCTGGCCTCGGCACTAGCCGTGGAGATTCCCGGAGGTGATTCCCCGCTGGAGGCGCTGCCCGTTCTCAGCGTCGAACCAGTGGGCGTGAGTCATGTCCAGACTGAGCCGGACATGGTCTCCGCGAGCGGGCACAGCCACGGCACCCAACCGGGAGACCACGGTCACATCCGGTGCGTCGACCCGGTGCGAATAGAGGTAGGACTCAGCCCCCAGTTCTTCGACGAGATCCACGACGACGTCGAGCACCGGTTCGGAATCCGTGGTGGAAGGGGCGTCCGCGAGAACATGAACGTGCTCTGGCCGGATACCCAGAATCACCCGGCCGAATTCGGGATCATCCGCAGTGATGAGATTCATGGAGGGCGAACCGATGAAGCTTGCGACGAATGCGTTGACGGGGCGTTCGTAAAGCTCCCTCGGCGGCGCGACCTGCTGGAGGACCCCGTCCTTGAGCACCGCGACCCGGTCCCCCATTGTCATCGCTTCTACCTGGTCGTGTGTGACGTAGACCGTCGTGGTTCCGAGTCGTCGCTGCAGTGCGGCCAGCTCGGTTCGTGTCTGCACACGGAGTTTCGCGTCGAGATTCGAGAGCGGTTCATCCATCAAGAAGACACTGGGCTTCCGAACGATGGCCCGGCCCATGGCGACACGCTGACGCTGACCACCGGAAAGATCTTTGGGCTTACGGTCGAGGAAGGGGATGAGTCCGAGCAGCTCGGCGGCCTCCCGCACCTTGGCTTTGATCTCGGCTTTGGGCAGTTTCGATAGTTTCAAGGAGAAGCCCATGTTCTCCGCGACACTCATGTGCGGATAGAGCGCGTAGTTCTGGAACACCATCGCAATGTCCCGGTCTGCGGGCTCTTCCCGGGTGACATCGCGTCCGTCGATGATGATGCTGCCGCTCTCGACGTCCTCCAACCCGGCGAGTGCCCGGAGGGTCGTCGATTTGCCGCAACCGGAGGGACCCACGAGAACGAGAAACTCCCCGTCCCCGATCTCCAGGTCGAATCCGTCGACGGACGGATGCTCGGCGCCGGGGTATCGGATGGTGACATTGTCGAAGTGAACGGTAGCCATGGGGAGAATCTATCAGCGGTCCGGGAACTTCACCGGTGGGTCACCCGTTCGGCGGTGGCAATGGCATCGAGTCGGATGGAATCAACTGGACCGCTGACCACCACGACAGAGCCACCGGCTGCGAGTGGGGCGAGAACCCCAGAGGTGAAACCCTTGTCATCGCTCCATCCTGTGATCAGCGTCCGCGCCCCTGTCGGGGGGCGGGGCACAGCGGAATCGACGAGAGCGTTGAGGGTCTTTGTCGGGTACGGGAACTGATCGCCGTAGAACCGGACCACCGGACCGAAGTCGACGATGCCGTCGGGAACGGTACCGCCACATTCCTCGACACCGCGTCCGAAAGGATCATCCGTGACCACGGCGACGTCACCGGTGAAGGTGCCGTCCGCTCGGTCTGGAGAAGTGAACAGTACCTCGGCGGAGGGATCGGGGCCGATCGTGTAGCCGATCCCAGAAGCCAGGGCCCCGAGGACCACCGCCACTGCCTGCCAACCAGCCGGCAGGTCGACGGCGATACGGGAGCCGGGCTGCAGATCAAACTCCTCGTAGAGCATGTTCCCGACCTTCGCCGCCCAGTTGTCGAGGGTCTGTGCGGAGAAATCCAGACGGGCGCCGGTGGTCTCGTTGTAGACGGTCAGGCGGGGCACCCCGGGGTCAGCGGCTAACAGGTCTCGGAGCAGGTCCATGCCATAAGGGTAGGCGAAAGCCGTCGGCTCGGTTCTAGTTGACGCACCGAGGTCCGTCGCCACCCGCATCGATGACTGGTGCAGCGGGGGCACTGTCCGGACCTGGCTGGCCGACGGTGGTTCCGTCCTGGGGTGAGGAACCGTCGACGGGTTCATCACCCACTGGTCCGGACCAGTCTGCGGCAACCGCGATGACGGCCTCTCCATTGACCAGTGACGAGGACTCGGTGATCTCGAGACCACCGAGTTGCTGCGCCAGGAGCACGATGGCCGGGTCTGTCGCGTTCGCCGCGATGAGCACACTCTCCGGGTAGAGACCGTCGGGTGCGTTACTGACTTCCCCGATCCGGTAGCCGAGTTCGTTCACCGCACCGGCGACCCTGCCAGCCTTCCCCGTGATCGTGGTCGCATTGAGGACGTGGACATCCAGTTCCGGCACCGGCTTTCGGTCCTCGCCGGGATCGGTGGGGGCTGAGGACGAGCCTGCCCTGCCCTCTTCGTCTCCCAGGAGCGTGTCGAAGAAGTCGTGGACTGACTCGACATCGACGGTGACGACAGACTCACCGTAGTCGCCGACACCGTCAATTGAAGTCACCGGAATCGTCGTGAACTGGACCCGGCCTCCGGCGAGGTTCTGGAGCTGATTGGCGAAACTCATCACGTCCCAGTCCTCATCGATGATCACGGAACGGCTGACCGCTTCCCCGAGCTGGGTCAGGGTTCTGGGGTTGGAAAGAGTTCTACTGCTCAACACGTTGTTGACCAATGACGCCATGTAGGACTGCTGGCGGACGATCCGGTCCAGGTCGCCGCGGGGAAGGCCATGGCGCTGTCGAACGAAGGACAGGGCGTCGGGTCCGGAGAGCTTCTGTCGGCCCGCGGGGAAGTCGGCACCGGAGAATTCGTCGTAGACCGCTTCGTTGAGGCAGACCTCGACTCCGCCGACGGCGTCGGTGAGTAGGACGAATCCGAGCAGTCCCACCTCCGCGTAGTGGTCGACGGTGATGCCGGTGAGATCTGCGACTGAATTGATCAGTGCCTTACGGCCGGCCTCCTTGGACTGTTCCTCGAGACTGTTTTCGTCGGTGACCCCGCGGTTGATGAGTTCTTCCTTACGCTGGGCCTTGTAGGCGCCGTAGACACCGTTGATCTTGGTGTTTCCCATCTCATCGTCGTGGATGTAGGTGTCGCGGGGAATTGAGATTGCGGTGGCTGAGGAACCATCGTTGGGGACGCGGATGACCATGATGGTGTCAGTGTTGTCATTGGCTTCATCGCCTGCCCGGAGCATCGCGATCTCCTCCGGGGTCAGGGGGTTGCCCTGTGCGTCTGAGCGGGAGTCGGATCCAACGAGCAGGATATCGGTGGCTCCGTCGAGTTGTTCCCCCTTCCTGACCTTGGTGCCGCCACCGAGATTCAGGTTACTTGCGCCGGTGACCGTGTTCCCGAGCCTTCCCACGGTGGCATAGCCCAGCCCGGATACGGTGAGGACGGCGACCGACATCAGGGCGAGCAGAAGTCGCAGTGGTCGGGGACCGGTCTGCCGGAGTTCCGGGACAGGAGACGGTGGAGGCTGGATGTCGCGTACCGGGCGGTACTGGTCGGTCACGGGCAAGCTCCAACTGCATCGGCGAAAAAGGTTTTAATGGGCGGAGGGGAAACCGGAGCACCGGGCACCACCCGTCGACGTGGAGTGCACGTCGTCGTCAGAGAAGGAGTCTATGTCATGGACGTTGTCGTCACCGGAAGCAACGGACAGGTTGCTTCCGCGCTGAAGCTCACTGTTCCGGACGGAATGCGGGTCACCTGGCTCGACAGGGAGGGGCTGGACGTCACCTCGGCGGACACTGTCGGTTCTTCGGAGGTGTTGGGTGCGGCCGACGTCGTGATCAACACAGCGGCCTTCACCGACGTGGATGCAGCGGAGGACCCGCGGCGACGCTCAACGGTGGAGGCGCTCAACGTGCGTGCCCCGGAGCTACTGGCGCGCCGGTGCGCGGGTGCGGGGAGTAGGCTTATCCACATCAGCACTGATTACGTCTTCGGTGCATCCGGGGTGCCGGGGGGAGAGCCACTGCGTGTCGACGCCCCGACCGTCCCGGACAGTGTCTACGGCAAGACCAAACGTGCCGGGGAGATGGCGATCGAGCAGATCGTCGAGCACACCGACCTCCGGGCGACGGTGGTGCGTACCGCCTGGGTGTACTCCGGTGCCCTGCTTCCGGGGCACCGTGACTTCGTGGGGACGATGCTGAGGCTCGCCGCGGGGGATGGGCCTATCCGTGTGGTGGACGACCAGGTGGGGAGTCCCACGTACGCCATCGACCTGGCCCGTGGATTGTGGCGGCTCGCCGCCGACGACGCTGACCCGGGGGGAGTGCTCCACGCTGCGGGGGAAGGTTACACGAGTTGGTTCGGCCTGGCGCGTCGGGTGTTCGCGGCGGTGGGCGAGGACCCGGATCGCGTGCACCCATGCACCAGCGCGGAGTATCCCCGCCCGGCCCCCCGGCCGTCGTGGTCGGTCCTCGACACCGGCGACTGGTGTGCACGAGGTTATGGGGAACTGCCGGAGTGGCGCTCCGGAGTCGACAGGGCCGTAGGCGCTAGACTCTGACCCCGTGAACCTCCCTCTTCCCGTCGTTACCGTGACCTATTCGCCTGGGCGGCACCTGGGCGCTTTCCTGCGTTCGGTGCCTGCGGCGAGTTCGCGGGATCTGCATATCATCCTCGCCGACAACGGTTCGACGGATGGGGTGCCGGAGAAGGCCGCTGAAGAGTGGGGAAACGTCGAGCTGGTCCGTACCGGGGGGAACCTCGGGTACGGCAGCGCGATCAACGTTGCCGCCCGAATATTGCGGGATCGCCGTGAGGCGGGCAAGGTCGACCCTGAGTTTCTGTTGGTGGTCAACCCGGATGTCACCTTCGACCCGGGGAGTATCGATGAGCTGCTGGACTGCGCGGGCAGGCATCCACAGGCGGGTTCAGTCGGACCCAAGATCCGGCAACCCGATGGCGGGACGTATCCGTCGGCGCGCGCTGTGCCCACGTTGCGTAACGGTATCGGGCATGCGTTATTTTCCGGTTTCTGGCCGGGAAATCCCTGGACCGCGGCGTACCGGGCGGACGCGGACATGGATACCGAGCGTCCCGCGGGCTGGCTCTCCGGCTCCTGTCTGTTGTTGCGGTGGGAGGCCTTCGATGAAATCGGCGGATTCGATGAGCGTTACTTCATGTACATGGAGGACGTTGATCTGGGTGATCGGCTCGGGCGGTCGGGTTGGGAGAACATCTACTGTCCCACCGCCCAGATTGAGCATGACCAGGGACATTCCGCTGGTGCACATCTCGGGCTCATGCTTCCCGCGCACCACGATAGTGCCTACCGTTTTCAGGCTGACCGACACCCCTCGTGGTGGATGGCACCACTCCGCGTTGTTCTGTGGCTCGGGTTGAAGATGCGTGCAGTGGTGGTTCTCGGGATGTCCGGGAAGCTACCACGACTCCGTTGACGGGTTCCACGAAACAACGGGGAAGGTGCGGTACTGTCAGCCGGAGAACCGATCGGAAGAAAGAGATCAGATGACTGACCCGCACCAGCTCGCCAGGCACACCGACGCCGTTATCCTCGTCGGAGGCAAGGGGACCAGGCTCAGGCCGTTGACGGTGTCCACACCAAAACCCATGCTCCCGACAGCCAATGTGCCCTTTCTCGCGCACCTGCTCGGTCGGATCCGGGCGGCGGGTATCACCCATGTGGTGATGGGGACGTCTTTCCGCGCGGAGGTGTTCGAGAACCACTTCGGCGACGGCGCAGAGATGGGGCTGGAGATTGAGTATGTCGTAGAGGAGACCGCACGGGGTACGGGTGGGGCGATCCGGAACGTCTACGACCGGTTGCGGAACGACACGGTCATGGTGTTCAACGGTGATGTTCTCGGAGGTACCGATCTGGGATCGATTCTTCATACCCACGCTACGAAGGACGCTGATCTGACCATGCACCTGGTGCGGGTCGCGGATCCCAGGGCCTATGGTTGTGTGACCACCGACGGTGACGGGCGGGTACGGAACTTCCTGGAGAAGACCGAGGATCCGCCGACGGACCAGATCAACGCCGGGTGTTATGTGTTCCGGCGCGAGTTGATCGAGCAGATTCCTGAAGGGCGGAATATATCGGTGGAACGGGAGACGTTCCCGCGGCTCCTCGAGGAGGGGTGCCGGGTGTTCGCACACGTTGACAATGCCTACTGGCGGGATATGGGTACGCCCCATGATTTCGTGCGGGGCTCCAGTGACCTGGTCCGGGGTATCGCACCTTCTCCTCTGCTTGAGGGACGGACCGGGGAGTCTCTCGTCCACGAGTCAGCCGGGGTGAAGGACGGCGTGCTCCTGCTCGGTGGAACATCGGTCGGGCGTGGAACTGAGATCGGTGCCGGTTGTCGCCTGGACGATACGGTCGTCTTCGATGGTGTCACTATCGAGCCGGGGGCGATCATCAAGAATTCGATCATTGCCTCGGGTGTGCACATCGGCCCGAACGCGCGAATCTTCGACGCTGTGATCGGTGAAGGGGCGCAGATCGGAGCACGCTGTGAGTTCCGCCATGGGATGCGGGTCTGGCCCGGTGTCGTCGTACCGGACAGTGGGATCAGGTTCTCCTCGGACGCGTGAGGGGTGGGCTTTCGCCGCTTCGGGCCTGGAAGGTGTCCTAACATCTTTCAGGCCTTTTCTGTGGTTGCGACACGCCGCGGTGCACGCCACTTGCGGTTTGTCAGGTGTGGAGCTACTACATGTGGCGCCCCCTCACTTTACCCCCAGTATCTGCTCGCTGTGACGTGTGTGATTGGTGTGGTTTGCTTCCTGCGTAAATGCACCTGCGGGTAGAGATAGAGCCTGAGTGGGTTGACGATATCTAGGGGTGCGTGTGTAATCACACGTATGTAACCGGCGGGTACCGGACGAGTTCCGTGCCCTATCTGGAAGATTCAAAGGCGCGCCTTCCGGGGTGTGTGGGCATCGGTGTCATCGGTGTCATTTTGGTCAGTGTCAGTGCCGTCCGTGTCTATCAGTGAGAGGGGAGCGTCCATGGGGGATTATGCGTCCGACGCGCCACTCCGCAGTGTGGACGGTGGTGGTGATGCTGCAGCGCACCGTTCTTCCGGCTCTTCCGTTAGGGGTGTGAACCTGCCCTTGGATGCATTGTTCGGTGCGGTCGAACAGGAGTGGCAGGAGCAGGCACTCTGCGCCGAAACTGACCCGGAGGCGTTTTTTCCGGACAAGGGAGGCTCAACGCGGGAGGCTAAGCGGATCTGTCAGGCGTGCGGGGTCAGGGATGAATGCCTGGAGTACGCGCTGGAAAATGATGAGCGTTTCGGTATTTGGGGTGGGCTCTCCGAACGTGAGCGTCGGCGTCTGAAGAAACAGCTCGGTTAGTCATTCCTCCTCATTTTCCCGTTTCGTGGCTGTTCCAGCGGAGTCGCCGGATTCTCGTGTTCTGAAGTGTCAGTCATGGAACCCCGGGTCAATATCAGTCGGATCCATGTTCAGGTGGGCGGCCACCAGTTGCGTGAGTACCCTGCGCAACAGTTCGGTGCGTTCAATGACTCCGGTGCAGCGTTGTTCCACGGGTTTCCGGAATATGACTATTCGCGCTCGCGTGGGATGCCCCTGTGAATCCACTCCGGCGGGGATCACCCGTCCGAGTGGAACTGGCCCGTCAGCGGCGATCTCCTCGGGGAAAACAGTCAGGTCAGGTCGGAGCCTCATGCGCGGAATGGTGTCCACGGCCACATCAAGATTGAGGAGCTGCTCAGGGTAGGCGTCGAGCAGTGGGGTGTAGGCGTCCACGACGGCGGCATCGAAACGTTGACTGACGCTTCGGTGTCGTGGGGTCCCGGGCGGGATCAGGGGGCCGCGGATGCCATGGCCCCTCCGGTCACGAGACGACTGGACTGGCATGTGCTCAGCGTAATACGTGGTGCGGATCTTCCCGGTGGGGCGCGCCGGGAGGACGTACTACCTAAACCTCAACCAAGGGTCTAGACTTTGTGTCTGTGAGCCAATTTCGACGCTGTTCCCGCCCGGGCTGCGGTAAACCCGCCGTGGCCACCCTGACCTACGCCTACGCGGAGTCGACGGCGGTGATCGGGCCGCTTGCACCGAACAGTGAGCCCCACAGTTGGGATCTTTGTGCCCATCATGCGGGATCCATTACCGCTCCTCTCGGGTGGGAACTCCTCCGGTTCAATCACATTCACCCCGAGTTCGGGGAAGACGATGACCTCACTGCGCTTGCCGAGGCGGTCCGGGAGGCAGGGCGTTCCACCTCCGGTCTCGTTCCTGATCCTGGTGAACCCGGTTCTGGAGAGGATCTGGAGAGGCACCCGGCGCGTCGCATGCCCCGGATTCGTGCGGCTCGGCAGCGTCGTCGTTCGCATCTGCACATCGTGCCGGACCCTGATGAGGGGAATTCTGACGTCCCCGGCTCCAGTGAAAGTTGAGCGCACTTCCCGAACCCCGGATCTGTCGGCTACGGATGTGGGAAAGGGTTGACCCGTTCCATGCCCTCCGATTGCGGAGTGAGACCGCTCACGTGGGTTTGTTACTGCGGGATGACCCGTTCGGGCGGCGGGTATGATCGGGCGGAACGAAAAACGGAACGGATTAGAAAAACCGGATATGCGGAACCACGTGCTCGTGGGGTCGCTCCGTTTTGTGCCGCACCCTCAAAGGAGAACCTGTACATGCGTACCCGTGAATCGGTAGACGCCGTCATCAAGGCCTACGACATCCGAGGCGTCGTCGGGGACGGAATCGATGCCGATTTCGTCCGTGACACCGGCGCGGCCTTCGCCCGCCTCATGCGAGGGGAAGGGGCGACGGTGGTCGCCGTCGGCCATGACATGCGTGATTCCTCCCCGGAACTCGCGCGGGCATTCGCCCGCGGAGTAACCGAGCAGGGACTCGATGTGGAGCTGCTCGGGTTGACCTCGACGGATGAGCTCTACTATGTCTCCGGTAGTCGAGATTGTCCCGGGGCGATGTTCACCGCCAGCCATAACCCCGCGAAGTACAACGGGATCAAACTGTGCCGTTCGGGTGCGCGCCCGGTCGGTCAGTCATCCGGGTTGGGCGTCATCGCCGATGACCTCGTAGCGGGGGTTGAGGAGTTTCCGGGTGATGCAGGTTCCGTCACCGAGAACGACGTTCTAGCGGACTACGGTGCTTTTCTCCGATCGTTGGTCGATCTCACCGGGATACGTCCGCTCACGGTCGCGGTGGATGCCGGAAACGGGATGGGTGGACTCACTGTTCCTGCCGTGTTCGAAGGTCTTCCGATTGAGATTCGTCCACTCTATTTCGAGCTCGACGGCTCCTTCCCCAACCACGAGGCGAACCCTCTTGAACCGGCCAATCTCCGGGATCTGCAGCAGTTCGTCATCGACACCGGTGCCGACGTCGGGCTTGCTCTCGACGGCGATGCTGATCGTTGCTTCGTCATCGATGAGAAGGGACAACCGGTGAGCCCGTCAGCGGTGTGTGCGATCGTCGCGGAACGGTACCTGGAGAAACACCCCGGAGCTGCGATCATCCACAACCTCATCACTTCCAGGGCGGTCCCGGAGATCATCGGGGAGAATGGCGGACGCGCCGTGCGGACCCGTGTCGGGCACTCCTTCATCAAGGCCACCATGGCGGAGGAGAACGCAGTGTTTGGTGGTGAACACTCCGCGCACTACTACTTCACTGAATTCTTCAACGCTGATTCCGGTCTCCTCGCCGCAATGCACGTTCTCGCGGCTCTTGGTCAACAGGATGCTCCAATGAGTGAGATGATGGCCCGGTACAATCGTTATGCGGCATCCGGGGAGCTGAACTCCCGGTTGGACAGTGCTGCAGCGCAGACCGAGCGAACCGAAGCTGTCATCGCTGCATTCGCGGACCGTACCGAGAACATCGATCACCTTGACGGTGTCACCGTGGAATTACGGGACACCCCGGCCTGGTTCAATCTGCGGGGATCCAACACGGAGCCGCTTCTACGCCTGAACGTCGAGGCTCCTACGGCTGCTGAGGTGGATGCTCTGACGGAGGAGATTCTAGGTATCATCCGGGCCTAGCACGGAGTCCCCGAGAGGACCTCTGCCGCAATTTCACCGTTCCGCGCTACCCTGGAGTTTTGAACCGAAGCGGTATGCACCGCCCGTTAGGGTGACCCGATACCGGGATGCTCCGGGGGTGGCAGCTCCTCCGGAGGCGCTGTCTTCGTACCGAGGAAGGATCTCTGCGGCATGGTGGACGATACCCACGGCAACGGTTGGGTCGATGGATCGGGGTATGACGGTGATGCCGTCAGATTCTTTGACGTCGCCCATGAGGGTGCTCAGGTGAGATGTGTGGCCGGATTCATTGCGGAGGGGGCACTTGGTGATCTCGCGGGAATCCGGCCCCGCAGCCTAATCATCGTCGCGGGAGACACCCTGTCAGCCCGCGCCGCGCAGCTCGCGGTCGCTCTGCGCTCTCCACTGCGCCAGCCGATGGTAGTGGCGGATGTGCTGCCCTCCTATGCTGGACCTCTTGATGTGGTGATCATTGCCTCGGGGCGCGCGGATTCCCCGGAGTGTGCCCGCGCGATGTCGGCGGCGGTGAGTCGCGGATGCGTGACCGTCCTCATCGGTCCCTCGCGTGGGCCGCTCACCGAAGACGCCCCTGCCCGGGTTGTGGTTGTCCCGGAACCACCGACCGTTCAGGCGACATCCCCTGCGAGGGTTGCAGCGACCGTTGACGCCGTTCTGGATCTACTGGAGCAGGATCGGACGCTTGTTGTGGATTCCCTGGAGCGCGTCGCCGATGAGATCGACACGGAGTTGATGTCCGTGAGACCTGAACGTGATGAGCTGGTTAACCCCGCCAGGAGACTGCGGGACAGCGTCGAGGGGCGACGGATCATCCACTCTGCGGAACATCCGGTCGGGATGGCGGTCGCATCCGTTGTCGCTTCGATCTGGGATGTGGCGGGACTTCCGGGGGCCGTGATTTCTCGGCCTGAACTGGGCATGGCTCTACCTGCGCTACGACCGTCGACAGTGGATCTGTTCTATGACCCGCATCTTGACGACGCCCCTGCGGTGCTATCCTTGAGGATCGTCATCTGGGCCGCTGACGACACGCAGCTACCGGATGCGGTCGCTCAGGGGTGCGGGGATCCCGCGCCCGGGCGGCTCGCGGGCGCACTGCGCCTTACCACCCGCGGCTGGGCCGCATCCATTTACCGCGCCACCGAATGAGGACGTGACTTCAGAAACATGCATCTGTTGACAGGGACGATCCGTGCCTATCCGTGGGGATCCCGTACGGCCATCGCGGAACTCCGGGGGCTGCCGACACCGTCGGCTCGGCCCGAGGCGGAACTGTGGTTCGGGTCGCATCCCGGTGGTTCCTCCACGGTGGGGGACACACCGTTGATCGACATCATCGCGGTGGACCCCGAGTCCGCTCTGGGGCCGAGGGTCTGCGCCCAGTACGACGGTAGGCTGCCGTTCCTGATGAAGATTCTCGCCGCCGCGGAACCACTGTCCCTTCAGGCGCATCCGTCTCTGGAGCAAGCTAGGGAGGGCTGCGCCAGAGAAGACGCTGCGGGTTTGTCTCGGACCGCGAATAACCGCAACTACCGGGATGACAATCACAAACCCGAGTTGATCGTCGCGCTCACAGATTTTGAGGCGCTGGCAGGATTCCGTCCGCTCAACGAGACGGTGCGGGTCTTCGATGCCATAGCCTGTCCCGAACTTGCGCGGTACCTCACCATGCTGGACACTGACCCGGAGCATGAGGAAACGAACCTCCGGGCATTGTTCACCACGTGGATCACCATTCCGGCGGCCACGCGGTTAGCTCTCATTGAGAGCGTCACCCGCTGTATCCGATCGGCCCTGGATCGAGGGGACAGTGAAGCGTGGATCCTCGACGTACTGCGGAACATCCTGGCGCTGAATGAACGCTACCCCGGTGACGTCGGTGTTCTGGGTGCGCTCCTGCTGAACAAGATCAATCTGAAACCGGGGCAGGCGGTATTCCTCGATGCAGGCCAATTGCACGCGTATGTTGCCGGGATGGGCGTCGAGATCATGGCGAACTCCGACAATGTGCTACGTGGTGGTCTCACCTCGAAGCATGTTGACGTTCCCGAACTGGTCAGAGTGCTCACTTTCCGGGCGTTGGCGAAACCACTGGTGGACAGTGAAGCGGACGGCGAGTCAACCCACTATCCGGTTCCCACCGCCGAGTTCGATCTGACGCGGTTCGACCTTCGTCCCGGATCGTCGACGGTCCTGGAACATGACGGCCCAGTTATCGCGCTCTGCACTGCGGGCCAGGTCACGGCGAGTCATGGTGTCGAGGATGAACCTCTCATTCTGGCTCCCGGCTCCGCTCTCTGGGTTCCCGCCTCAGACAGTGCGGTCACGGTGTCTGCTCCGGAGGGGGCGCAGTTGTTCGTGGCGAAGGCGTAGATGTCGGAGTGACCGTTCCGGGGGTGATTCGGATGACGCTGCTCTCCTGTGCTGTCGAGGTTGCGGGCGTCGGTGTCCCGTCTGATTGCTGAACTGACGTATCCGCCTCCGTGTCTGGCTCTTTCCCCGGCAGAACCAACGGTGGCTCAGGGGGTTCGATTGCAGGAGGGTCGACATCATCCGGAGCACCGGGGTCGGCAGTACTGCTTTCGGTGGGGTCGGTGTCCACCGCCGGTGTTGAGGACGGTGGATCAGTCTGCTCTTCAGAGGCGTCCTCAGATGTAGCGGTGGGCTGCTGTTCCGTCGTGGACGGCCTACCGGGGGTAGGGGACGGTTGCGCAGGGGTGGTGGACAGGTCTCTGGTTGGCGCAGGCTCGGCGGAGGGGCGGAAGGTCATGGTCGGCTGCGCTGTACGGGTAACACCGACCCCGGATTCCGGAATGAAGGCGTTCGGAGGCAGTAGGGGGTCAGATCGGTCGACGATGACTCGATTTGTGCCGGGGGTACGCGCCTCGACGGGGCCTTCCCGAGGATCTGTGGCGGGTGGTGAAACGGGTGCGACCTGTGTTTGTGATGCCGTTGTCGGAAGCGGTTCCGCAGCCTCTGGTGTGGTGGTTGCAGAACCCCGTGCAGTTGTGGCTAAGGTGGGGGCTGGAGCCGTTGAACGCCAGACTCCGAAGCCGATAGCGGTGGCGGTGAGACAACCGATGGCGGCGAAGGTGAGGGTCTTCCCCATCTCTCGTCTCATCGCATTCTCCTCGGAAAACCTGTCCATCGCTCGGAGAACCAGGTCTGTCGCCGGGTGGAAACCGCAGGTGGCGGCTCTATGACAGTAAAAACACTAGCATGGTGCCCGGTCCGGGAACCCCGGTCAAGGGTGTTGTTGCCCTCGAGAGAGCAGGAGAAGTCCACATGGGTGTATGGGATAACAAGATCCTCAACGATCCGGCAAACACGGACTTTCTGGATGAGTTGGCCACCCTCGACGGTGATGACATCGTCGAGGCGGTGGCGGATTCCTGCAAGTTGTTGCTGGGGGATCCGCACGTCACGGACGACGATCGGTTGAACGGACAGTGCGCTGCCACGATCGCTGCGATCTGGGCCGGTGCCCCGTACTCCGCCGGTGATGTGGTCGAGGAGTACCCGTTCATCCGGGAGCTCATTGGGCGAGGGGATGAATCGCTCTACGATGACGCCACCGCGATCCTCGAGGAGGTCGATGAGGAGTACGACACTGAGCCCTATATCGAGGCGCTCGGCGTTGTTGCCTGATCCGGGCCACCATTTCCATGATCGTCAGTATTGAAGGTATCGACGGGGCAGGAAAGAACACCCTTGTCACGGAGCTCCGACGCCGGACGGTGGCGAAGGTCCTGTGTTTCCCACGTTATGACAGTTCAGTGCCTGCACGCCTGGCTGCCCGGGCACTGCACGGGGAGATGGGGGATCTCACGGACAGCATCAGCGGAATGGCAACGCTGTTCGCCCTCGACAGATTCGGCGCCAGGGATATTTTGGATGGGTTTCAAGGGGGGCCAGAGCTGCTTCTGCTCGACCGTTATGTGGCGAGTAATGCGGCTTATTCTGCTGCCCGGGCCGATGATTTCTCACAGTGTGCGTGGATCGCTGAACTGGAGTTTGGGGATCTGGGTCTGCCGGTTCCCGATCTGCAGGTGTTGCTGGACACCTCGGTGGACATCGCCGCCACGCGGGCGGCTTCGAGGGAGGCTGCGGACAGTTCCCGTACGCGCGACCGGTACGAGTCCGATCGTGGTCTGCAGGAGCGGACATTGTCCGTCTACCGTCGGCTCGCGGAGGAATCGTGGTATGGGCCCTGGCTCATCGTTTCACCCCGGGATACAGGCGAAGCTGCGCGGTTGGTGCTCGATGCGCTTGCCACCATCCGAGGTTCGGGTGAGGGCACCGGAAGCCGTAAAACAGACGTGACGGGTAAGCCTGGGTAGTATCTGGGGAGTGAACCGCGCGGCACCATCGTAGGTTGGGTACTTTCCCGTATCCCGGGGCCGCCGCAGGACAACCCCGGACACAGACGTGAAGTAGGACAGATGAACGCCAAGATTCTGGTGGTCGATGACGACCCCGCCATCTCAGAGATGCTCACCATCGTTCTCCAAGCCGAGGGTTTCGATACCGTCGCGGTCATGGATGGTACGAAGGCGGTGGCTGCAGCGGAGCGGGAGCAACCGGATCTGATTCTCCTGGATCTCATGCTTCCCGGTATGAACGGCATCGATATCTGCCGGATCATCCGGAAGAAATCCACGGTGCCTATCGTGATGTTGACGGCGAAGACGGACACCGTCGACGTTGTCCTGGGGCTGGAGTCCGGAGCGGATGACTACGTCAACAAGCCCTTCAAACCGAAGGAGCTGGTCGCCCGGATCCGTGCGCGTCTTCGTCGTATCGACGATGAACCGGGTGAAGTGCTTGAAGTCGGTGATCTCACAATCGATGTTCCCGGGCACATGGTGAAACGTGGAACCGAGGAGATTCAGCTCACTCCACTCGAATTCGATCTTCTCCTGCAGCTTTCGCGTCGGCCTCGTCAGGTGTTCACCCGGGAGGAACTCCTGGAGAAGGTATGGGGGTACCGGCATGCATCTGATACCCGCCTCGTCAATGTGCACGTTCAGAGGCTTCGGGCGAAAATCGAGAAGGATCCCGAGAATCCGCAGATCGTACTGACGGTTCGTGGCGTTGGGTACAAAACAGGAGCCGGAGACTAGCGGCACCGTATCAGGTGCTGGTGGACGGGAACATGAGGGAGCGGGACAGTTCTAGAAAGACAACTCACGGGTGTGCGGAAGCGGCTCACGGAGGCGTGGCGTACCTCGCTCCAGGTTCGGGTCATCGGTTCGATTTTGGCCGCGTCAGCAGCGGTGGTGTTGATTCTCGGGCTCGCGATGGTGAGCATCGTCGCCCAGCGGCTGATCGAGTCCAAACTGTCGATAGCCACGTCCGAGATTGACCGCGCCCGGGGAATCGTCGAACAGCAGGTGGCGGCGACGGACACCTCGAATTCGACGCAGGTGCGTATCAACTCCGCCCGCGCGGCGTTGACCAATCGGGGTGCGGGTGCGACTGCGGAGTCCGTGGCGGTGTTCGAACCCGTCCTCGTCGTCACGGAGAACGGGAACGTCATGGCGACATCTCCGGAGGCGTACCGAATACCTGACCGGCTCCGGACCTTCGTCTCGGAAGGGCAGATCTCCTACCAGTACGCCACGATCGACCGGGCCGATGGTTCGGTGTACAAGGCACTCATCATCGGGACACCGACTGAGTCGGATATCCCAGGTCTGCAGCTTTATCTGGTTCTTCCCCTTGAGAACGAGGAGGCGACGCTCGCTCTCATGCGGGGGCTGCTCTCATTCGGCGGAGTGGTTCTCATTCTGCTCCTCGTCGGTATCGCGTGGTTGCTGACCCAACAGGTCACAGCGCCGGTACGGTCCGCGTCCCGGATCGCGCAGCGTTTCGCTGCCGGGCACCTGCGGGAACGGATGCGTGTGGACGGTGAGGATGAGATGGCGCGATTGGCCATGAGTTTCAATGCCATGGCGGAATCCCTGTCGAAGCAGATCCGTCAGCTTGAGGAGTACGGGAACCTCCAGCGACAGTTCACGTCTGATGTTTCCCACGAGTTGCGCACGCCGTTGACGACGGTGCGTATGGCAGCCGACATGATCGCGGATAGGGCGGATGAGCTTGATCCCTACACTCGGCGTGCCGCAGAACTGATGGTTCGGGAGCTTGATAGGTTCGAGTCCCTCCTCACGGACCTGCTGGAGATCTCCCGGCATGATGCCGGGGTGGCGGATCTTTCTGAGGAACGTATCGATCTGCGGACGTGTGTCGCTGCAGCGTGGCAGCAGGTGCAGCATCTCGCGGAAGAACTCGGGGTCGACGTCACCTTCGATCACCCCTCCACTCCGGTTGCACTCGTGGGGGATTCCCGCCGGATCGAAAGGATCCTGCGAAACCTCCTGGCAAACGCAGTGGACCATTCGGAGGGTAATCCCGTCCATGTCCGTATCGGCACCGGAGATAATGTGGTAGCGGTCACTGTCACAGATCACGGCGTCGGACTGAAACCAGGACAGGAGGCTCTTGTGTTCAACCGTTTCTGGCGGGCTGATCCGTCGAGGGTCCGGCATTCCGGTGGAACCGGGCTCGGCTTGGCGATCTCCCACGAGGACGCGGTGCTCCACGGAGGGGCGCTGGAAGCGATTGGCGAGATCGGCGTGGGGTCCTGCTTCAGGCTCACCCTTCCCATGACCCCGGGATCTGTCTGGGTCGGTGATCCTCCACTGCCATTGTCCGTTGAGGACGACACGGATCCGCCGGGTCTGCCCGATGACGTCCAGGAACAGGCTCTGCCGCAACCGGAGCCTACAGTTGGTGTCTTTCCCCCGATACCGGATACCGATGGCGAGGATGAGCGCAGTTGATGAACCGACGCCTACGTTCGTTGTGTGCCCTGCTGATGGTCCCGACTGTGCTTTCCGGATGCACGAGTCTCCCCGGGGATTCCGCTCCGCAGGCGATCCGTTCCTTCGAGAGAACCCATCCGAACGGGGATGAACTCGCTCCGGTTCCAGGCCAGGAGCCGGACCTCCTGCTTCGGGGATTCTTCACTGCCGCGGGAAACCCGGCCCAGAAACATCAGGCGGCGAGAGTGTTTCTCACTGAATCGATGGCCACCAACTGGGACGATACCGCGGCAACCCTAATCCTTGATCGTATCGATCTCAACGCTGAGCCGGGGGCGACGAATCAGTCGATCTCCTACAAGGTTCGTGGAACCGTCGTCGGAACCCTGGGGGCGGGTGGCGTCTATACCCCGGAGAACGGTGAGTATGAGGCCACGATGGAACTGGAGCGGGTGAACGGTGAGTGGCGGATCTCATCTCTTCCACCGGGAGTGGTTCTTGAACGGACGGAACTCCGCAATAAGTTCAGTCCCTACGAATTGTTTTTCTTCGCCCCGACCGGAAAATTCCTGGTGCGCGACCGGCGATGGGTGTACAACGGGCAGGCATCGCTGGATACCGCCCTGCTTTCCCTCCTCATGGAGGGACCGCAGCATGATCTGGCTCCCGGTGTAGTCAATGAGATTCCACCGGAGGCTGTGTTCACCGGAATGGAGGGTGGAGTCTACCGTTTCACCGGATTCGGTGACCTCGACATCGATCAGCGTCACAGGTTCGCGGCGCAGGTCGTCTGGACCCTCGCTCATGCGGGCACCCGCGGCCCCTACCGAGTTGAACTTGACGGAACTCCGGTTGATCCGGTGCACGAGGCACTCACGGTGGAGGATGTTGCGGAGTTCAATCCCAATGCGTTTGCCGGTGCGATCAGTCCGCTCTACGCGTTGAATGAGGGATCGCTATTCCTCGTCGATGGGGCGACGTCGCGGCCTGTCGCAGGCCCGCTGGGTGAGGCGGGCACCATCGCGTCCGCGGAGATCTCGTCATCCGGCGGGGTGGTCGCGGTCGTGGAAACCCGGAAAAGTACGGGCGAACCGGGAGCGGACGGTGACACGGATTCGGTGCCGGCGCCGGTGGCCGGTCTGGGCAGATCACGGCTTCTGCTGGGGCCGGTCGGGGGCCAGACCACGGAGGTGCTCACGGCTGGGACGCTGACACAGCCGAGCTTCGAGTACGAGGCCACCGCCCTGTGGACCGTCCTGGACGGGCGAACCATCGCTCGTGTCGCACGTTCGACGTCCACGGGGGAGCTCTCCCAGGTGGAGGTTGCAGCCGGGGTACTTGATGAACCTGACAACGGGGGTCCCGATCAGCTCATCTCTGTTCTCCGTCTCTCCCCGGATGGCGTGAGGGTCGCGATGATCCGCAACGGCAGGGTGTGGGTGGGAACGGTCGCCCGGCCCGCGCCGGGAGAGCGAAAGATCGTGCGGCCCGTGGAGATCGCACCGGCCATCGGCGATACGGCACTCGCCCTCTCATGGCAGCCGGATGGTTCGTTGTTGGTCGGTACCTCCTCACCGGACACACCTGTCTGGCGGGTCGAGGTTGACGGTTCTGCGGTGACTTCTCTGCCGACCGGTAACCTCACTGCTCCGGTCGTTGCGGTCGCAGCATCCTCGAACACCCTTTATGTGACTGACGCTCATGCGATGCTCCAGCTCCCGTCGTCGACACCGTCTGCAGCGTTCTGGCGTGAAGTTCCGGCGCTCCAGGGAACTCGCGCGGTGCCTGTGGTCGCGGACTAGAGGAATCCGAGCTGGGGTGTGTCCGTGTTTGAACTTCTGCTCCCGAGGCGGTGTGTCGGTTGTGGATCAGCAGGGGTGACATTGTGTGAACTTTGTCGGATGGTCTGGCGGACGCCCCCGTTCCGTGTCGACCCGCGGATCGATCCCCGGGTGACGGTGTTCGCATTGGGGCCCTGGGGTGGTGTACACCGTTCGACGATCCTGGAGATCAAGGAGCGTGGCAGACGCGACGCTGTCCCGGCGATCGGTGCAGTACTGGGATCCGCGATTCGTTTTCTCGCTGCCCGGGGAGAATTGCCGGACCCGTCCTTTCTTACCCTTTCACCTGCGCCTACCCGCAGGCGGATGGCTCGGTTGCGGGGCGGTGATCCGGTAACTTCGGTGTGCCGCGCGACTGGATTCACTGTGGTGCCACTGGTGCACCTCCGTGCGTCCACCGCCGATTCGGTTGGGCTCGATGCGGCGGCTCGGCGGGCGAATCTAGCGGGTGCAGTCCGCTTGAACTCCCCTGATCCCAGGGGCCTGAGAAGCCCGGAGTCGGTGGTTCTCGTTGATGATGTGGTGACAACGGGGGCAACCGTATCTGCCACAGTTGAGTGCCTCGCTACCGCCGGAATAAAGGTCATGGGGGTAGTTGCGCTTACCGCTGCTTAGGCTCCGGGGGTATTCGTCTCAATGGTTATGACCGGAAGGTAAACTTGAGGTTGCAGTAGTCCCCGTCACCGTGGACGTCGTGGGTAATCCCACCCACTTCTGTGCGGTGGCCGATACCGGGAGGTAAGAGCAATGACCATGCCTGCTGACAACAAAGACGGCCTGCGTCCTGAGACTCAGGTGAGTATTACAGGCCGTAACGTGGAGGTTCCGGAGCACTTCGCGGAACGCGTGAATTCGAAGCTCGCCAAGATCGAGCGCCTGGACCCGACGTTGACCTTCTTCCACGTCGAGCTCCAGCACGAGCCGAATCCGCGACGCAGTGATCAGAGCGACAAGATCCAGATCACCGCGACCGGCAAGGGCCACATCGCCCGCGCCGAGGCGAAGGAAGACAGCTTCTACGCTGCCCTGGAGACCGCACTCAGCAGGATGGAACGGTCGCTGCGCAAGGTGAAGGCACGGCGGCAGATCAGCCGTTCGGGGCACCGGGCACCGCTGTCCACCGGTGAGATTGCCGCCGAACTCACCGCGAAGCCGAAGGAAGTTGAGGAGCCGCAGGGTCCGTTCGATGTTGATCCGTACGCGGACAGTGTCCAGGACGTAGTTCCCGGCCAGATCGTCCGTTCGAAGGAACACCCGGCTGTGCCGATGAGTGTTGATGACGCGCTATCGGAGATGGAGCTGGTCGGACACGACTTCTACCTCTTCGTGAACGAGGAGAACGGTCAACCGTCGGTGGTCTACCGTCGTCGTGCATTCGACTACGGCTTGATCACACTGACTGAACCGGAGGAGTGATCTCCGCAGATTTTCACCGTGTTTCTCGTGCGGTACTGATGCTCTCTACAGGGTTGTGTTGACCCCGTCGGGAGGTGCCCGGCACCCGTCGCCCACACCGGATGTGAGGTGGCGGGTGCTTCCCATGTCTGGGAGGGCGCGTAGAATGATCGGGAATCTATCCGCTTGAACCCCAAAAGACAAAGGACGACTGCCCGTGTTTGGACTGTCCCGGATCCTCCGAGTCGGTGAGGGGCGCGCCGTGAAGCGCCTGAAGAAGATCTCCGACGAGGTCATCGCCCTTGAGCCGAAGTACGCCGATGTGAGCGATGAAGAGCTGAAGGCCTTCACGGACCAGTTCCGGGAGCGTCTGGCGGCGGGGGAAACCCTCGACGATATCCTGCTGGACGCCTTCGCGGTGGCCAGGGAGGCGTCGTGGCGGGTACTCGGTCAGAAGCACTACCCCGTGCAGATCATGGGTGGTGCCGCGCTGCATTTCGGTAATGTCGCGGAGATGCGCACCGGTGAGGGCAAGACCTTGACCTGTGTGTTGCCGGCCTATCTCAATGCTCTGGAAGGCAAGGGCGTCCACGTGGTTACGGTGAATGACTACCTGGCCAAGCGTGACTCCGAGTGGATGGGGCGTGTACACCGTTTCCTCGGACTGGAGACGGACGTGATCCTCTCCAACATGCGGCCGGATGAACGCCGTCGTGCCTACAACGCTGACATCACTTACGGAACCAACAATGAACTGGGCTTCGATTATCTGCGGGACAACATGGCACAGAGCGTTGATGCCCTGGTGCAGCGTCCGCATCATTACGCCATCGTTGACGAGGTTGACTCGATCCTGATTGACGAGGCCCGGACACCGTTGATCATCTCGGGTCCTGCGGACGGCTCCAGTGAGTGGTATTCCGCTTTCGCCACGATCGTCCCGAGAATGCGCCTCGACGTCCACTATGAGGTGGATCACCGGAAGCGGACCATCGGTGTGCGGGAAGAGGGGGTCGAGTTCGTCGAGGATCAGCTCGGCATCGACAACCTCTACGCACCGGAGCATTCCCAACTGGTCAGTTACCTGAACAATGCGATCAAAGCGCAGGAGCTGTTCACCCGTGACAAGGACTACATCGTCCGCAACGGTGAAGTGATGATCGTTGATGAGTTCACCGGCCGTGTGCTGCCCGGTCGCCGCTACAACGAGGGCATGCACCAGGCGATCGAAGCCAAGGAAGGGGTAGAGATCAAAAGCGAGAACCAGACGCTCGCCACGATCACCCTGCAGAACTATTTCCGACTCTACGACAAGCTCGCCGGTATGACGGGTACCGCCGAAACTGAGGCTGCTGAGCTACACCAGATCTACAAGCTCAACGTGGTGCCGATCCCCACCAACCGGCCGAATCAGCGCGAGGATCTCACGGACCTGGTCTACAAGACTCAGGAGGCGAAGTTCGCGGCGGTGGTTGACGATATTGCGGAGAGGGTCGAGAAGGGGCAGCCCGTTCTCGTGGGTACCACGTCTGTTGAGCGCAGTGAGTATCTCTCCAGCCTGCTCCAGAAGCGTGGCATCCGGCATCACGTGTTGAACGCCAAGCACCATGAGCAGGAGGCTGAGATCGTTGCCCGGGCCGGTCTTCCCTCCGCAGTCACCGTCGCCACCAATATGGCCGGTCGCGGTACGGACATCGTGTTGGGCGGTAACCCGGACATCCTCGCCGACATTAACCTGCGTGAGCGGGGGCTCGATCCCGTGGAGAATCCGGAGGAGTACGAGGATGCGTGGGATGAGGAGATCGCCCGGATGAAGGCGAAATCCGAGAAGTTCGCCGAGCAGGTTCGGGAGGCCGGGGGCCTCTACGTCCTTGGTACGGAGCGTCACGAGTCCCGCCGCATCGACAATCAGTTGCGCGGTCGTTCGGGGCGTCAGGGTGATCCTGGTCTGACGCGCTTCTACCTCTCCATGCGTGATGACCTCATGGTTCGTTTCGTCGGTGCGACGATGGAGAACATGATGAACCGGCTCAATGTGCCGGACGATATGCCCATCGACGCGAAGATGGTCTCCAACTCGATCAAGGGCGCACAGGCGCAGGTCGAAAACCAGAACTTTGAGATGCGCAAGAACGTGCTCAAGTACGACGAGGTGATGAACGAGCAGCGCAAGGTCATATACCGTGAACGTCGGCAGATCCTCGAGGGCCGGGACGTCGGACCCCAGGTGCAGGCGATGATCGATGACACGGTCACCGCGTATGTCGCGGAGGAGACGTCGAACGGGTATGTGGAGGATTGGGACCTCGATCGTCTCTGGAACGCACTGGAGAGCCTCTACGGGCCGTCCATGTCCTGGAAGAGTCTCGTCTCTGGGAGTGAATACGGGCAGCCGGGAGAACTCACCGCGGAGCAGTTGCTGGATGCCGTGCTCAAGGATGTGCACGCGCAGTACGACGAGATGGAGGATTTCGTCATCACCCAGGGCTCGGAGGAGCAGATGCGTTCCGTTGAGCGTATGGCGATCCTCAGCGTGGTTGACCAGAAGTGGCGGGAACACCTCTATGAGATGGACTATCTGAAGGAGGGTATCGGTCTGCGTGCGATGGCACAGCGCGATCCACTGGTCGAATATCAGAAGGAGGGCGGCGACATGTTCCATGCGATGAAGGACGGCATCAAGGAAGAGACCGTCCGCAAGCTGTTCATCCTACGTAAGCAGGCACTCCCGAAGATTGAGGAAGAGGGAACCGCTGACCTGAACAAAGACGGCAAACTCGATGGAGATGACCTGATGGATTACGTCGAAGACAGTGAGCCTTCGGTCCCGGACTCCCTCCGGAAGGAATCCTGATTCCCTGACCGGTTGTGGTCCTCCGATTCCCCGGAGGTGGTGGCGCGGATGTGTGCCGGTCGGATGGCCGGTGAGCGCATCCGCCACCGTGATAGGTGATGGAGCTGCGCAGGCCTGGGAACCTCCTGAGCGGTCAGAAGAGTTTGAGGACGGCCATCCGCCAGGGGCGGGACTCGGATTCTTTTTCTAGTCGGGCGGCGAATGCCCATCTCCGCCCGACTGCTTGTGCTGATCCACAGATTTCCAGGACGGTGCCCCGGGAACCGTCCGAGGTCCCGGGGTGGTGATCCTCTCTCCGGATGTGGAGGGAAGTCAGTGCTACCCGGCCACCCGTCGTCCCACGGGCGCGGAGTGCCCTTCTGTGTCGGATCTGTACGAGTTGTCGGACCTGCGCCGAATATTCAGACATACGGAGTTGGGAGGGGGAACGGACCGCGAACGCGGCCTCGAGGCTGATCATAGTGAGGCGGTGGCTCGCGCGCATCGCCTCCTGGGACGCCTGGGTTGAGGGACTGAAGGATCTGCGGGCGACCGCCCGGTGGGAGGAGAAGCCTCGGTGGCTCGGCTCGGGAAGGGTTTTCAGGTGGATGTGTCCTGGTAGTGTGCTCAGCATCTTCTGCTCCTGGGTACTGGGAGGGGACTGATCTGTTGTTATTGACCGGGTTCAGGTGCCTTCAGGTTCCCTGTGGGGGCAGGGTTGAGCATGTGTAACGGTGTTCTCCCGGGATCACAAGTGGTCATCGGATGCTTCGGGGCGACAGGCGGGGTAGTGACCGACTACCTTGGTGGTGCCGGGGTTACGGGCATCGGTTGATGTCCGCCCGTCGGCACGCGCCGACCGGGTGGTCGGGTGCGCAGAAACGTGTTCGAGGAGCGGAGAGAACAAAAGTGCGTGGACTGATCGTCGATTACTGTGGTGTCCTGGACGGACCTGAAGAAGACCAGCGCCGTTGGCGTAATCTGCTGGCTGCAGCCAAGAGCAACGGTGTGGCCACGGCTGTGCTGTCGAATGACCCGGGCGGCCCGGGAGCGGAGCCGATCCGGGAGTTGGAGTACCGGGGCGTCGTGGATGCTGTGGTGCTCTCCGGTGAAGTTGGGGTGGAGAAACCTGATGAGGCGGCATTCCAGGCTGCGGCTGACGCAATCGAGCTGAGGCGTCAGGATTGCGTCATGGTCGATGATTCCATCCTCAACGTTCATGCGGCGGTGCGCGCGGGACTGGTCGGTGTTTATTATCAGCAGTTTGATCGCGCTGTAGTGGAGATCACCGGACTGTTCGGCATCGAAGGAGAGTTCTGACCCGTGCGTGTCTATATTCCGGCGACTTTCGACATGCTTGCGGAACTCGCGCAGGAGCGTGTTCTCTCTGCGCGGGGAGGCTGGGGTTTTGCCGTTACCCCGGCGCTTCTCGAGTTCTACACTTCCGGAGATGAGGAAGAGATTGCCCACCTGGCTTTTCTGGATGCCGCGCGTGCCTCTTTACGTCTCTTGGCTACCGGTGAGCAGGAGCGTTTTCCGCATCGTCGGGTGGTGGTCTCCGCAGACATTGATGATGACGCTGTCTCGTTTTCCGCTGAATCGGGGGAATCCGTGGTTCGGCTGGATCCACCCCGGGTGAACCTGGATGACGTCGTGTGCTTCCATGTTGATATTGCGGGAAGTGAGGGGGCGACGGCTGCGGCGGTACAGGTTGTGGATGCTGCGGATCTCGGAGATGAGGATGCGGAGTTGACTGTTGGCGACGCTCTGGACAATTTCATGGCGTGGTACGAGGTCCAGGAGCTCGGAGCGTTGGTCGAGCTTCTCTGATCCGTGCCGGGTAGTCCTCCAGTGGGGGTGGCGGGGTTATCAGTCAATGTTGCGGCTTGATTTTTTGGTGGCGTTGTTCCCGGTCAGAGGCTGCAGATCATCCGCTCGCCCTGATCTTGTGTCATGTCCTGCATGGACACGGTAACCTACGATGCCGTAAGCTACGGTGTCGTACGAATATTCGGGAATGCGTAAGGACAGTGAATCACCTGTGGTAACAAAAGCCGCCAGAGCACGGGACGGCCTCGGCGCCCTGCGCCATGTACTACGACGTTTCACCACTCCACTCCTGCCGGACGATTACACCCAGTTGGTCAACCCGCTGTGGTCGGTGCGGGAACTGCGGGGGCAGATCGTCAGTGCCTCCAGGGCCACGGAGGACACCATCAATCTCGTCATTCGTCCAGGGTGGGGTGTACCCGTCGATTTCGAGGCGGGACAGTACATCGGGATCGGGGTACAGATCGACGGGCGGTACGTCTGGCGCTCCTATTCGTTGACCTGTAGCCCCCGCCCGGCGGGGGATCTGCTCTCCATCACCGTGCGCGCGGTTGAACGGGGAAAACTGTCCAACCACCTGGTGGGTAGCGCCCACCCGGGCATGCTGGTGCGCATCGGTGCTCCCGCGGGGGATTTTCATCTGACCGACCCCATCCCGGAGAAGCTACTGTTCATTACCGCGGGGACGGGTATCACCCCGGTGATCAGTATGCTGCGTACCCTCGCCGACCGGAGTCAGTTCGGCGACGTCACCCTGATCCACTCGGTGCGCACCGAAGAAGATCTGCTGTTCGCGGATGTCATCGAGAAGTTCCGTGGTGACTACCCTGGTTTCACGGCCATTGTGCGCATCACGGGACGGCAGGGGCGGCTCACCCCGGAGGCGGTTGGGGAACTCGTACCCGACGTAGCTGAGCGCACAGCCTACGCTTGCGGCCCGAACGAGATGCTTGATGCCCTGGAAGCATGGTGGGCTGGTCTCGACACCGAGGAGGAACTCCGGACTGAGCGTTTCACCCTCGACCGGAGCAGTGAAGCGACTGGCGGCGAGATCACCTTCGGGCACCGTGGAACCTGTCACGCGGACGGAGCGACGACACTGCTCGAAGCGGCGGAAAGCGTGGGGATTCAGCTCACCTTTGGCTGTCGGATGGGTATCTGCCAGACCTGCGTCCGGCCCCTGACCGGCGGGCATGTCCACGACCTGCGGACTGGGGACATCCACGGGCCGGGTGAGCGGATCCGTACCTGCGTATGCGTCGCCGCAGGCGACGTCGCCATTGACGTCTGACTCCCGGGCACCGACCCGACTGCGTTTTCTCCACCCGTACATCCTGATATCCCGAACACACACAAGGACACTCATATGGCCATCGACAATATCCGGGCATACTCCCATCTGACCGACGAAGACATCGCCGAGATCGGGCGTCGACTCGACGCGATCAAAGCGGAGATAGAGGCGGATCTCGGGGAGCGGGACGTCCGGTACATCAAGGGACTGATCCGTTTCCAGCGTTCCCTGGAGATCGCCGGGCGGGCTACTCTCCTGTTCAGCCACAAGAAACCGCTTTGGTGGGCAGGCAGTGGGATGCTTGCGGTTTCCAAGATCCTGGAGAACATGGAGATCGGGCACAACGTCATCCATGGGCAGTGGGACTGGATGAATGATCCGGAGATTCATTCGACCACCTGGGAATGGGATATGACCTGCCCGTCCTCCCAGTGGATGCATTCCCACAATTACGTGCACCACAAGTACACCAACATCATCGGCATGGACAATGACGTGGGATACGGCATTCTGCGGGTGACCCGTGACCGCAAGTGGACCCCGCAACACGCGTTTCAGCCGGTGACCAACGTGGTTCTGGCGTCGTTTTTCCAGTGGGCGATCGCCTTCTACGATGTGGAGCTCGGCCGCTATTTCGCGGGTAAACAGGGATGGGATGAGACGAAGGTCCGCTTCTGGGAGGCGGTGCACAAGTCGAAGCGGCAGGTGGTCAAGGACTACGTCATGTTCCCTGCGCTCTCGGGACCGAACTATGTGCACACCGTCACCGCGAATGCCTTCGCCAACTGGATTCGCAGCGTGTGGGCGTACCTGGTGATCTTCTGCGGGCACTTCCCCGACGAGACGGAGACTTTCACGAAGGAGCAGTACGCCACGGAGGACCACAACGAGTGGTATCTGAGGCAGATGCTTGGCTCGGCGAATTTCAAGGGCGGAAAGCTGTTGACGATCCTTTCCGGCAACTTGAACTACCAGATCGAGCACCACCTGTTCCCGGACATGCCCTCGAACCGGCTTGCGGAGGTAGGGAAGCGGGTCGAGGAGATCGCGCGCGAATTCGAGTTGCCCTACAACACCGATTCCTTCCCGATGCAGCTTCTCAAGGTGCAGCGGACGTTGCTGAAGTTGTCGCTGCCGAACAAGTATCTTGCGGCTGACCCGGACAATGCTCCGGAGGTTCGGTCGAACGCGGCGTTCACGAAACACCCTGAGGTGGAGGAGAAGCTGCACGTCGGCGTCGCTGCCGATGGTGTCCGCAAGGGGCTGCGCACCGGTCTGAAAATGCTGGAGAAGCTGCGTCCGTCGGTCGTCGAGGGGATCCGGGGACTCTCGGGTCGGAGTGTCTACCGCACACCGGTCACAGGTCGCGGCTGATCCGTCCGGTCCCGACTGTCGACGCCCGCCCCTTCCGTACCCCGTATGAGGAGCGGGCGTCGCCCATTATCAGGGTTTGACGGAGGCTTCACTCGTCCATGCTGCGTAGGTGAACGGTAGTTGGCGTTGATCCTTGTTCACGATGAGACCCCACACCCGGACGGCGAGTGCGGCGGTGATGACGGCGACGAACATGGCCAGGTATCCCTGGGCAGGGAGGTCAGTGAACTCAACGGCCGCGATCATGCCGAACATCGGGGCCGCCATCGTAGTGGACAGGAACGCCCCTGCGCCGAGGAGCGCGAAGGCTGCGACGGGTACGTCGGGGAACAGTGGTTGGCAGATGATGCCGATGACTCCGCCGGTCAATGCTCCGAGTGCAAATGCCGGGGTGAGCGTACCGCCGACGGTTCCCGCTCGGAAGCAGGCGAGGATGATGACGCCGCGGGCAATGCCGAGCAGGACCAGAATCCCGATGGGCAGGCCCGCCGTGAATACGGTCTCAGCAGCCCAGCGCCCGTTCGCGGACACACCGGGTAGGAAGTAGGCGGCGATTGCGCACAGGGTGAACACGAACGGCATTTCCCAGAGGATGTTGGCATCCCGGGGCCGTGACGCTGCGGCTTTCCGCGCGAGAATCCCGAACCAGTGGCCGGATATCCCGGAAACCGCGCCGACGAGGATCGCCGCGAGGAGAGTCCTGGGGTGTTCGTTGAGCGGCACCGTGTGGTAGATGGGGTGCGGTTCCACGAAGAGTGCCGTGGTGGCGACGGCGGTGGCGGAGGTCAGCATCGTCGTTACGACGGTGCGGGTGGACATCTCGACGAGCAGCAGTTCGAGTGCGAACAATGCTCCCGCGAGGGGCAGGTGGAAACTGGCAGCGAGCCCGGCACCCGCTGCAGATGCCACGAGGATACGCCGGGCACCGGCATCGATGGATAGTGCCGTGGCCAGCCGAGACGCGACCATCCCGCCCATCAGTCGGGGAGCGTTTTCCCGCCCGACGGGTGCTCCCGCAGCGACGGAAACGACCTGGGTGAACGCGGAGAGGGAGGTCTCGAACAGGGGCATGGGGTTGCCGTGCATTGCCCCCGGGACCGACACCGCGGGCCTACCGAAGCGTTCGAGGAGATACCAGATCCAGGAGGTGACGATACCGACGCAGATGAGGGTCAGAGCGAGCCGTCCCGGAGACACGTTACTGCCGGGATCGAGGACGATGAGGTGGTTGGCCCCGTAGATCCATTGTTCGGTCAGGACGATAAGGTGGTTACCCGCCGCGACGAGAACCCCGGTCAAGGTACCGGCGATGATGGCCATGACGGCGAGCCGGTTGAGCGGGGTCTCCGTCATCGGTGGACGGGGAACGGGGCTGGCCCCGGGTTCACGGGGGTGGGTGTCGCGGTCGTGATGGGCGTCGGTGAGCTTACGCTCGGTCAACGGATTACCCTGCTTGTCCTGCTCGCGGGAGTGCCCGCTTCCTACCCACCATCCCATGACCTACTCCTGTCGCTCCCAGTCGTCGTTGCTGCGTAGAGCCACGAGGAGGTTGCGAACGGCCGTGACTCGGCGGGCACTGGCTCCCACCAGGGTATCCAGGGCGCATTCAGGATCTGCGGGCGGGCCTGCGTGCGTGCATCCCCGGGGACAGTCCGCGGCCGCGTTGGCGAGATCACCGAACACCCCGACGACGCTGTCCGCGTCGACGTGGGCGAGACCGAAGGAACGGATGCCTGGGGTGTCGATGATCCAGCCGCCGTCCGGGAGCGGGAGTGCCACCGACTGCGTGGAGGTGTGCCGTCCCTTCCCGACCCCGGAGACCACACCGGTGGCCCGATCGGCGTCGGGTACGAGGCGGTTCACCAGCGTTGATTTACCGACCCCCGAATGCCCGATCAATGCGGTCACGGAGTGGTCGACAATCTCCCGGATGGGGTCCAGCGGATCATTGATGCCGCAGATCACGACGGGTACGTCCAGATCGCGGAACTCCGCGGCGAACTCGGAGGGGTCCGCGAGATCGGACTTGGTGAGGCACAGAATCGGTTTCAGCCCGCCGACGAAGGCGGCGATCAGCGCCCGTTCGACGAAACCGGACCGGGGAGGGGGATCGGCGACGGCGGAAACGATGAGTAGTTGACGGGCGTTACCCACCACTATCCGTTCGTAAGGGTCGGTGTCGTCTGCGGTCCGCCGCAGGACGCTGGTCCGGTCCTCCAGGCGCACGATCCTGGCGAGTGTCCCGGGGTTACCGGAGGTGTCTCCGACGACCCCGACACGGTCACCGACCACGATCGCGGTGCGGCCGAGTTCCCGGGCACGCATGCACACCAGGGGAGTGGAGTGCGGATCGGAACCGTCGAGGACGACCCCCCAACGGCCACGATCCTTGCTGACGACCATTCCGAACTCGGCGTCATCATGGGTCGGGCGTTCCTTGGTTCTCGGCCTGGTTCCCCGACGGGGTGGGCGGACCCGGACATCGGACTCGTCCCAGTCTCGCCGGCCCCTACCCACGCTCGGACGCCTCCTCATCCGGTGCGAGCATCTCCGCCCACATCCGTTCGAATCCCGGCAGAGTCTTGCTGGTGGTTGCGATGTCGACGACCTCGACACCGGAAACCGCGAGGCCGAGGATCGCTCCCGCGGTGGCCATGCGGTGATCATGGTGGGACTCCCACACCCCGCCATGCAGCGCAGACCGGCCCGTGGGGCGGATGCGCAGACCGTCGGGAAGTTCGGTGCAGTCACCGCCGAGAGCGTTGAGACCGTCGGCAAGTGCCTTCAACCGATCCGTCTCATGACCGCGAAGATGTGCGATACCGGTCAGTTCGGAGGGGGAAGACGCCAGCGCGGCGAGGGCCGCGACCGTGGGGGTCAGTTCTCCGATGTCCCCCAGGTCGCGGGAAATGCCGCGCAGCTCACCATCAGCGGGGCCGGTGACCGTGAGCGACGTGTGACCGGTCCGGGAATCCACGGCGAGCTCCGCCCTACAGCCCATCTCCGCGAGGATTCCTCGAATGGCGTCCCCGGCCTGGGTGGTGTGCGCGGGCCAGTTGTGGATGCGCACACGACCACCCGTGACCGCCGCCGCAGCGAGGAACGGGGTCGCATTGGACAGATCCGGTTCTACGAGCCACGCCCGGGCCCCAACCCGTCCAGGTCGGACGGTCCAGCGGTTCGCCGCCGAACAATCGACACTGACTCCCGCCTCCCGCAGCATCGCGACGGTCATCTCTATGTGCGGCTGACTCGGTAGCTTGTCACCGGTGTGTACGACGGTGAGTCCGGCCTCGAAACGTGCACCGGCAAGGAGGAGACCGGACACGAACTGGCTGGAGGCTGAGGCATCGATCTCCACGGTTCCCCCGTGGGGTGTACCGGATCCGACGACGGTGAAGGGCAGACGGTCGCCGGTTACCTCAACACCGAGATCACGCAGAGCATCGAGAATGGTGGACATGGGGCGTTTACGTGCTTGCGGGTCACCGTCGAAATGAACCGGGGCTCCCGCGAGTGCCGCGACCGGAGGCACGAAACGCATGACGGTGCCCGCCAGACCGCAATCGACCTCGCCGCCACCGAGCTGGCCTGGATCGACCGTCAACGTCGTGCCGTCGTCGGATGGGGTGATGCTGATACCCATGCCGCGCAGCGCGTTGATCATCAGCTCCGTGTCCCGGGACCGCAGTGCCCCACGAATCGTGGAGGGGCCGTTGGCGAGAGCCGCGAGTACTAGCGCCCGGTTCGTGATGGACTTCGAACCGGGGACCGTGACCTCGCAATCGACGGGGGTGGATGCGACGGGGGCGGACCACAGGGGTGGATCAGAGTGCTTCAGGGAATTCACTCCTCCATGATAGGGAATTATGTGCGGTCGTTTCGTCCTCTTCACCACATCCGAAGCGCTTATCGGGGCAGTGACTGATCTGCCGGGTATCCGTTCCGTTGCCGCGCCACACGGAACGCCCCCGCCCCGGCACAACATCGCCCCCACACAGATCATCCCGATCCTGCGCATGGTCGGGCACGTTCCGGCGGGGATCGACGTCGAGATCTCCCCCGCCCGGTGGGGCTTGTTGCCGCACTGGAAAACAGACGACGGAGGGCCGGTGCTGTTCAACGCCCGCGCCGAGACTGTGCAGGACAAACCCTCATTCCGGGATGCGTTCGTCCACAGGAGGTGCGCGATTCCGCTCAACGGCTGGTACGAGTGGCGGGAGAAACGACCGTACTACGTGCACCCGATGGACGGGGAACCGGCGATGTGGATCGCCGGACTCTGGGACACCGGCCTGGACAACGTCTCCGCCACGATCATCACGACCACACCAGTCGGTGAACAATTGAGCTGGCTGCACGACCGCATGCCCCGGATTCTCGCCCCTGAGGAGGTGGCGACGTGGATCGGTGGTGCTGCGGAGCAGGCCCGCGAGCTGCTCTGCCCGGCCCGCCCGGAGATGGTGTCTGGGCTGTCACTGCGGGAGGTCGACCGCGCGGTGGGAAATGCGCGCAACGAGGGGCCGCAGTTGATCGACGACATCGGGCGGATCACCGGGTGACGGTCCTCACCGCGCGGCGGGGCCGGTGGAGAGCCACCGCGCAGGTGACGACGGCGACCAACAGCACCGTGGTTACCGCCCCGTAGGTCACCGTGAACGTTGTCCCGGAACCCGCGGCACCGGAAATCTGGAGAAAGACGGAGCCTCGTACTGAGGGGCAGTCTCAGCCCCGGGCCCAGATCCTCCCGTCCTCGTCCCACGACCAGCGCACCGGGTCATCGACCGCCACATCGGTCAGCCAGTATGTCTCGCCGGGGTTCCAGCCGGCGATCACGGACGCTGTTTCGGCGTCCACGTCGATGGCTCTACCGGCGGCCGACAGATATCCGAGATGGGTCAGGTGCACGGCGTCATAGTGCTCCGCGACGGCGGCCCAGTCCGGGATCACCCACCGCCCCCGACGCCCCGTGGTGCGGTGCCAGTCGTGGTAGCGCTGCCGGGTGACCTCCACCGGGAACCGCCGACAGAGATCCGCCCACGAGTCGGCACCGGTGAGCTCGAGGATCCTGGCGTCTCCCGGGACGACTATCCGGCGCGTCTCCCGGGGATCGAGGTCGAAGGAGTCCTCCTCGAACCAGAGAGCGGAGGGGGCACCGTCCGGGAGCGGGGCCGTGGTGGCCGGTGCTCCTATCGGAGCAGACCACCAGACCCCCGACACTTCTTTCTCCGGGTCGAATGTCGCCGCCGCAGCGGCCTCCCGGGCGATCAGTCCGTCACGTTCCGCGGTGAGGCGTTTCCCGACCCCCGATGTCAGAGCGGTGGAGCCCCGCACCGACAGCGTCCACTGCCGCTCTGGATCGAACGGGGCCGTGAGGACGTCCATCAGTGGGGAATCGGTGAGTTCCCCGGCGATCCGGAGCAGTGGTCCGCGCATCTCCGGGGCTGCCGCGAGGATCTGGGCACCGTACGGTTCCTGCCAGTAGGCGGCGTTGTCGACGGAGCAGGCCAGTGCGTCGCGCAGCACGGGCCACGTGATCTCCGCGAGTTCCACACCCCGCAATGCGGCGGCGATGTCCCCGACATCAACGACGTCAGGGAGGTGGACACCGGCACTGCAGTCGTGGGAAACCGGTTTTCCCGGCGACGGGGAGGAAGAAGGGAAGTAGATGGTCCCCGCCCCAGATTCGACGTCGAGAGTCGTCGCCGCCCTGTGAAACAGGTTCAAAGGGCCTGACGGGCCCGTGTTGTCCTCCAGATTCAGCAGCAGGTCCCGGCCCCGAGGGCCGGAAACGAGCTGTTCAGCGGGATTCATGGTGGTTCCTTTCAGCTCCCTCCGAACGGGGTTCCCGGGTCCCGGGCCCGGTGGAGTCGGGACGGTCAGTGTGCTCCCGGTGCCGCGACCGCTGCGAACCGTGCGCCGGTCACCGCCGCGAGATCACCGGGGGTGAGCTGGACATCCAGGCCCCGGCGCCCACCGGAGACCAGGATCTCGCCGAACTCCAGCGCGGAGGAATCGATGACGGTGGGCAGGGCATTCTTCTGGCCGATGGGGGAGATCCCGCCGGTGACGTAGCCGGAGGACCGCTCGGCGTCGCGCGGCTCGGCCATGCAGACCTTCGGCACATCGAACGCGCGCGCGGCGGCCTTGAGATTGACGTGGCCGGTCACCGGGACGCACACCACCCCGAGCCTTCGTTTCGGCCCCGATCCGGCGGTCAGGTCCACCACCAGGGTCTTGAACAGTTGCCCCTCGTCTATCCCGAGGGGACCGCACAGCTCGGCCGCGGCCTGCGCCCCGAAATGGTCGTGGCCGGACTCGAAGGTGTGCACCGTGTGGTTCACGCCCGCCTCGTTCAGCACGACGAGGGCGGCGGTTCCTGCTCCGGGTGACTTTGACTTACGCTTCGACATACCGCCAGTTGTACGCGGGGGAACAGTGTTTTTCTACAATGGGATGGATGCGCGCGTCATTGCAAGACGCGCCTGCCGGACGCCGAACCCCGCCGCACACCTGCGGGTGGGAGGGCCTCGACACGCAGAGGGAAGGGACGCCAATGCCGGACACGATGACCGGTGCCGCCGAACAGGCGGCCAGATTTGAGCGGGAGGCGCTGCCTTTGCTCGACCAACTTTACGGTGGTGCCCTCCGGATGACGCGTAATCCCGCCGATGCGGAGGACCTCGTCCAAGAGACCTACATGAAGGCCTTCCAGAAGTTCAGCTCCTTCACCCCGGGAACGAACCTCAAGGCCTGGTTGTACCGCATCATGACCAACACCTACATCAACTCCTACCGGAAGGCGCAGCGTCAGCCCTCGCAGTTGCCGACGGAGGAGATCACCGATCACCAGCTCGTCGAGACGTCGTCGCACACCTCAGCCGGTCTCGAGTCGGCGGAGGTCGAGGCGTTGAAGAAGCTGCCGGACGTGCAGATCACGGAGGCATTGAACCAGCTTCCAGAGGACTACCGCATGGTGGTGTTTTATGCCGATGTGGAGGGTCTCGCCTACAAGGAGATCGCCGGGATCATGGATACTCCGATCGGGACGGTGATGAGCAGGCTGCACCGGGGAAGAAAACAGCTTCGCGGATTGTTGAAGGATGTGGCCCGCGAGCAGGGCATCGGACTGAACCATCCTGATCTCGCGGATGGGCAGAAATCCTTGTCGGGAGACGCGGAGGCGAAGAAGGCACGGAATGGAGCGGACAAATGACGCGGCGGGATGAGACGTGCGGCCAGACATCGGGTATGGCTGATTGCGGTGAGGTCTACGAGTCACTGTTCGAGCTTCTCGACGGCGAGACCACGGCAGAGCGCCGTGCGGTACTCAGGGCCCACATCGAGGCGTGTCCGGGGTGTTTTGCGAAACTCGGTATCGAGGAGGAAATTCGTGAGCTCATGCGTCGGTGCTGCTGTACGCATGCACCTGTGACGCTGCGGGAGAAAATTGTCCTGCGTCTGAGGATAGAGCGTTACCGGGGGTGAAATCGGGCGCCGTATTCAGCACAGGTCTTCAGGAATAGGTCAGGGCCGTACGAGAAGAGCCACCTGCTGGGAAGCAGGTGGCTCTTCTCGCGGCCTCACTGGGACGTGGCCGTGCGGGTCCAATCCGGATCAGGAGTTGGGCCGCTTGCCGTGGTTGGCCTTGTTCTTGCGACGGTCCTTACGCTTGCGTCCACGCTTGCTCATGGTGTTCCTCCAGAAGGGTATCGGGGTATGCCACGGCGGGGCCGCAGCATGACGGTCAGGGGTATCCTGCCGCGTACATCTTGTGATCGTCGCCGGACCGGCCAGATGGATCCGACACAGCCCCACAGCGACAAATGCTGATGATTATACGCAGGGGGACGTATCGTGTGAAATATCCGGTGCGGTGGTGCCGGGTGGGGAACCTCGTTACCGAATATTTCGGGGTTTTCGTGTGTTACTTGACTGCCGCGCGGGTACGTGTGCGGCCGCGGTTGCGACGGCGCTTGAGTGCGCGACGCTCGTCTTCGCTCATGCCACCCCAGACGCCGGCGTCCTGGCCGGACTCGAGGGCCCAGGTGAGGCACTCGGAGGTGACGGGGCACCGGTTGCAGACGACCTTCGCGGTCGCGATCTGGGCCAGAGCGGGCCCGGAGTTTCCGACGGGGAAGAAAAGCTCGGGGTCTTCGTCGCGGCAGACTGCCTTGTGGCGCCAATCCATGGGTGAATCTCCTTCAGGAAAATAAGTGATCTGTGTCAGACGATCGGCATGGGCTGAACTACTCTCCGACATCTGGTTGCGTGATGTGCCGGAAGCCGGGGATGGTTACCCGTGCTGTGTCAACGGGGTCGACGGTGTGGTCACCCACTCCGCGTCGCAGGCCCGGCATCATGCCAGAAAATGAACCCGGGTTTAACGCCGGGTGTCTGTGCTACCGGAAGATAATGACACGTACACATAGATGTCCGCTAGGGTTCCACCTCTAAAAGTGTTGAGGATCACACCTTCTCATTGTCTGGAGATGACACAACATCAATGACATCGGCAAAGGAGCGAAGTCGCAGATTTTTAGTTTTGCCCGCATATTCACCGTCTACCTGCCATTTCAGCGCCCTAGGGGAGGTGAGTGTGAGCTCACTAATATCGTCAACTCGGATCTCCCGCAGATCCACCCGCAGTGTCGGCCAGCGCCTGTTACCGACCCCCAGACTGTGCATCAGGGCTACCAGTCCGCCGGGCCCCTCGATGTCACGCAAGGCATAGAGGGAGAGCCCGGCATCCAGTTTCTGCTCGGGATTCGTGACCACAGGAACCGGTCCCGCGTATGTCCACGGGTTGGTGTTGGACACGATGAGCAGCGGAACGCCACCGCCGGTCTGTAGGCCCTCCGTGGAATGGGCCACATAGGAGATCGCGGGCGGGTGCCGACGCAAACGTTGCCATGCTGTCGCGGCAACCGCCGCATATCGCCACGGGGTGGCGGATTTACCGGAGTCCCGGAGATCTTCCATCATGTCGATGACGTTCGCATCCAGGCCGAAACCCGCATTCACACAGAACCATCGGTCCTCGATCCTGCCGAGGGGAAGGCGTCGAGAGGTATCTGAGAGCATGAGATCACGTAGCTGAGCTGCGGCCGCGGCAGGTTCGTTGGGGAGTCCGAGGGCCCGGGCGAACACGTTCGCTGACCCGGTGGGAACGACCGCTACCTTCGGTAGATCGCCTGGATCGGGCCGGTGCTCGGGGTCCGGGCCGATGAGTCCGTTGATCACCTCGTTCACCGTGCCGTCTCCGCCGACAACGATCACGGTGTCTACGTCCGACCGTGTCAGACCTCTGCATATATCCTCCGCGTGCCCCGCATACTGGGTGAACGCTGAGGTCAGTTCGGTTGCCTCCAGGAGTGGGCCGACCACTTGTCGGGTGACCTGCGACGTCAGGGTCGTGGAGTTCGGGTTGGAGAGCATCAGGCTACGCATGGCGTCGAGTGTAACCCCGCACACACGGAACCTGTGCACCCACGCGGTAGGCTTGAGCGTGTGACTGATTCATACCGCGACGTGCCCCGTTCCAACACCGGATCCCGGGATGCCGCACATGCGGCAGAGCATCAGGGTCCGCCGGTCGACATCCGTAGAGCGGGTGTACTCGGAATCGGTGAGTCTCTCGTCGGGCTGGCCTACGCCGTGTTCCTGATCTTCCGTGAGATCACAGGGCAGCATGACTACGGCACTGTCAGTACCGATGGCAGCGAGAACATCTTCGTCGGATACGGAACCGCGGCATTCTTCATTGTGGTGTTCGGAACCGTCGCCGCAGCGGGGTTCGCACTTCGCCGGGGACGGCGCTGGGGAAGAGGGCCGGTTGTCATCCTCCAGATGTTGCTGCTCCCCATCTCCTGGTACATCTTCTCGGCGGGACTCATACTCCCCGCCCTCGTGGTTTCGGTGTGTGCCCTTTTGGGCCTCTACCTCACGTTCAATCGGAGATCACTTAACTGGGCGGCGGGAGTGTTTGGCTGACCAGGGCGACGAGGGTGCCGCCGTTGGTAGCCCGCTTCTCCAGGACCACTCCGGCTCCCCCCACGTAAGCGAGGGCGACCGGCCCGGTGTAGGCCCCCCGGTCCACGGGTATGGTCCGTTCCACGACGCCAGTATCCCAGTCGGCCACGGCGATACCGTCCGCCGTGGGGTAGAGGAGACGCCCTTCGACGGCGATCCCAGTTCCCAGCGCATCGGTGAACGTCTGTTTGAGCTCCAGAGTTGAAGGGTGGAAGAGATAGAGCCGTTCCCCGTCGAACCAGGACATGTGATGGGGAAGATCTGCTGTAGCGGGCGCGAACACTCCCCGGACGGACGCCACGAGAGGTGAGGCGGGGAGCTCCGTGACTGAGGTCTGTACACCTTCGAGATCGTAGACCTCGATTCTGGGGGGTTGGGTCTCGGAACCCGCCAGGTACACTCCGGCGCCATTCTGTCCGATGACAACTATCTCCGCCTTCTCGGTACCCAGGAACGCCTCCGCAATGATCTCCGGTTTCCGGGAATCCTCCGGATCCCGTTTCTGGAGCCGTAGCCAGTATCCGGCACCGTGTTCATCGGATGCCGGACAGTGCTCCACCACCGCGAGGTTACCGGTCCGGGTCAACGCCGAGTCGATCACGCAGTCCTCGTTTGGCTGCAGGGCGGGTTCCTGTTTCGCCTCCACCTCGCCATATTCGACGGTTCGGACGAGGTCATTGCGCCATAGCTCGACGCGTTCCGCGGAGACGGTTCCCACGGCATCGTTGGAGCGGATGGGAACCGTCTCGTCCGGGGCCGGGGAAGACCGGGCCGCGCGATACTCGCCCGTGGATGCCTCAAACCCAATGACGTCCCCGCATCCCGCCTGGGTGAGATAAGTTGCGTACACCCGATCGAAGGCTGCACCGAGGGAGCAGATCGGGTGGTTGTCCCGCCGGTAGCTCCAGACAGCGTCACCCGAGTTCGGATCGCGGGCGGTGAGGACACCATCCACCGCCGTCAGTACGAGACCTGCTGCTGTCACCGGGCGGGCCTGGGCAGGTACCGCCGCGTCCGCCGCGCGCCAGGCCTCATGGAGATCAAACGGAATTGACGCGTCGGTGGTGGTGGACACAAAGGATTCCGGTGCCGTCGTCAGGTGAGCTGCGCCTGATTCGGAGTTCGCCCAGACCACACCGACGGCAACCAGGGAGACCCCTGCTATGACAGTGGTGGCGATGAGATCGCCCCGGGTGCGGCGGAGTGGGCCACTCCCGGAGGCGACGTGCACCCGGGTACGGGAACTCATCGGCGGGTGCCTCGTGTAGATCTGTTCCGGCCCCCGGCTCCGGGCGCGGAGTGGTCACGCTGCGGGCGCCGCCCGCCCTGTCGGGGCCCCGCGGGTTTGGTGACGGAGGGGCCGCCGAAGACCTTGCGTGCCGGGCCGATGTTCTCCCCGGCGCCCTCGGGAATGTCCAGAGCCTCGAAGAGCTCCGGTGACGTGGAGAACCATGCTGGAGGATCAGGTTGTTCGAGGCCGAGTTCCTTGTTGATCAGTTCCCATTTCACCATCTCGTCATAGCCCACGAGGGTGATTGCGATGCCGGTGTGTCCGGCGCGGCCTGTCCGGCCGATCCGGTGCACATAGGTCATCTCGTCATCGGGTGTCTGGTAATTGATGACGTGGGTCACGTCATCAATATCGATGCCCCGGGCCGCGACGTCCGTGGCGACCAGGATCTCCACAGTTCCGTTGCGGAATGCGTCCAGTGATTTTTCCCGGGCGGGCTGCCCCATGTCCCCGTGCACCGCGCCAACCGCGAATCCTCTCGCTGCGAGATCCTCCGCGATCGTGGCGCAGTTTCGTTTCGTCCGGGCGAAGATGATCGTTCTTCCACGATTCTTGCTCTGGAGGACTTTAGAGAGGATTGCGGTCTTGTCCATCCTGTGAGCCTGGAACACGACCTGTCGGGTGCTCGCGTGGGTGGCTGCCGCGCCCACCTCCTCGGCGCGGATGTGTACGGGACGGTCCATGAAGGTGCGCGCCAGAGAGATGATCGGCCCCGGCATCGTCGCAGAGAACAGCATCGTCTGATGTTTGTGGGTGAGTGCCTTCAACAGTTTCTCGATGTCGGGGAGGAAACCGAGATCGAGCATCTCATCGGCTTCGTCGAGAACCAGTACCGCGACGTGATCGAGCTGGAGGCAGCCCCGATTGTAGAGGTCGATCAGACGTCCCGGTGTACCGACAACCACGTCTATCCCCGCATCCAGTGCCTCAATCTGTTCGTCATAGGGCCGTCCGCCGTAGATAGTCAGGATTCGGATCGGAAGGTTGGTTGATGCCCTCCGAAGATCCTCGCCGACCTGGACCGCCAGTTCGCGCGTCGGCGTCACTACCAGTGCCCGCGGGGTTCCGTCCAGCTCCTCCACGTCCGCGTCATCGAAGACCCGATCCAGGAGGGGCACGCCGAAGCCCATCGTCTTGCCCATGCCGGTACGGGCCTGTCCGATGAGATCCTTTCCGGCGAGCGCGAGCGGCAGAGTCAGTTCCTGGATGGCGAAGGTCCGGACCATGCCGGATGAGGCCAACGCATCGGTGATCTCCTTGGCGACGCCGAGTTCGGCGAACGTGGGCTTCAGCTTCTGTTCAGACACCCCTCCATAGTATCCTCGTCGGCGATCACCGGGCACCCTGGACCCGCTGCGGGCACACCCCGTCACTCCGCTTTGTTACCGGTGGTGTCATCGTCGCCTGTGGCCCTCCCGGCGTCGCCGCATCATAGTGGCTGACCCCGGGGCCATGTGCGCTCGAATGTCCGTGCGCGTAGGCTCCCCGGTGGAAACTCAAACCCCATGTCCCGTGTCCCAAACGCACCGGTAGGTCCCGGGGGCACGATGACATCTGACGAAACCCGAGGAGACACACCGTGGACATCAAGATCGGTTTTTCCGACACCGCCCGCGAAGTGGTGGTCAGCAGCAACGAAGAGCAGGACGCCGTCGTCACGCAGGTGTCTGAGGCACTCGCCGATGACAACGGTATCCTTCGTCTCACCGATGACAAGGGCCGTGTTGTTCTCGTACGCAACAGTCGCATCGCCTACATCGAGGTCGGCACAACGACATCCCGCCCCGTCGGATTCCTGCACTGATCATCGGTGACACCTGACCGGCCGCCGTACCTGGAGAGACCTGAAGAGACGTGGAACCGATGCTTGTACGCTTCGCCCGGGAATACGGATGGCGCGCCTATGCCATCCCGGTGCTCATCGTGATCACCGTGTGGGTTCTCGTCAGCATCTTCACCACGGACGCCCACGAACCTGCGCCAACTGGTGTAGCGCCGGAATCTGTTACCCGGGGCACGGCGGAAGAGAAGTCCGGGGACCGGCCCGGGAAGGTGTCGTCGGAGGCTGCAACCTCGGGGCCGGGACACGGACTCGGGGACAGTCCGAATCCCGCCTACGCCACCCGTCCGAATCTTCCGAACGGCGAATTGCCCCCGGGTGCCCCGTACTCGGAGAAAGGCACCGGAGAGTTTCGCACGGTCGGTTTCGCCGGGCCTCCGGTAGGCAGGGGGGAGAAGACCTTCACCTATGTCGTCGAGGTTGAGGAGGGGTTGGATCCCGCCGTCTACGGTGGGGATGACGCGGTCTCCGCAATGGTGGATGCGACGCTTTCTGACCCGCGCGGCTGGATCGCGGATACACGTTTCGCGTTCCAGCACATCGACGGCAATGATCCCCGAATTCCGGATCTCCGTATCCAACTGACCTCCGTCGGCACGACCCATGAGGTCTGTGGGCATTCGCTTGAGATGGAGACGAGCTGCTTCTATTCCGACGGCAACCGGGTTTTGCTCAATGAATCCCGGTGGATTCGCGGTGCGCTCCCTTTCGACGGGGATATCGGATCCTACCGTCAATACCTGGTGAACCATGAGGTCGGACACGGCATCGGATTCACCGCTCACGAACCCTGCGGCGGTGCCGGGGAGCTAGCTCCGGTAATGATGCAGCAGACACTGTCACTGTCCAATTCGGTGCTCGCCGGAATCAGTCCCACCGAGGTGTACCCCGATGATGGCGCGGTATGCCGATACAACCCCTGGCCTTATCCTTATGCCTGAAACATCGTCATTGCAGCCCACATATTCCGAACAGTCACCGGGCCTGCCCGTCGAACCCGTAGCGCTTCCCCCGGGTGCCGCGGCCCGCTACGCCCGGCATCTGAGCCTGCCCGGAATCGGCATTGTCGGGCAGCAGCGGTTGGCGGGAGCAAGGGTTCTCTGTGTTGGAGCGGGTGGGCTCGGATCCCCGGTTCTCCAGTACCTCGCGGCAGCCGGAATCGGAACTCTCGGAATCATCGACGATGACGAGGTCGATGTGAGCAATCTCCAGCGTCAGGTCATTCACCCCGCAGCAGCGGTGGGTACCCCGAAAGTGGACTCGGCAGCCGGGTTCATCACGAATCTCAACCCGCTGGTGTCCGTAAGAACCTGGAACACGAGGCTGGTCGAGGCTTCCGCTGACAGGATCCTCGACGACCTGGAACCGCATGTCGTCGTTGATGGGTCAGACAATTTCGCCACCCGGTACCTCGTCGCCGACATCTGCGCGGACCGGGGGATTCCTCTGGTCTGGGGCTCGATCAGTCGTTTCTCCGGGCAAGTTTCCGTGTTTAACGACGGATACACACTCCGTGACCTCTACCCGGAGCCACCGGCTCCGAACAGTGTGCCCACCTGTGCTGAAGGCGGGGTGTTCGGTGTTCTGCCGGGAGTGGTCGGGACGATCATGGCCACGGAGGTGATCAAACTGGTTACGGGGACGGGAACCCCGTTGGTTGGTCGGCTCGCGCTCTGGGACGGGGCGGAGGCGACGATGCGTATCGTCCGCTTTGAACGACAACCCGGTTCTGCTGCACTGCGGCACAGTGCTCCACAGGAGGAACACGACGGCTGCGCTCCGCCGGTGTCGAATACCGGGGACGGGATCCGCGAGACGGATGTGTCGTACTGGCCCACGCTCGTCGACGCCGGGGTGCGGCTGGTCGATGTCCGGGAACCCCACGAATGGGCCGGTGGTGTCCTGGGAGACCCGGTCCAGGTACCGTTGAGCGCGCTGAAAAAGGGAGAGTTCGGTCCGTTGACGGACGTTCCTCGGACGACTCCGTTGGCCCTCTACTGTGCGGCGGGGGTCCGATCGAGGGCGGCTGCGTTGCTGCTCGAACGAGCCGGATTCACAGATGTGGTCTCATTGTCCGGGGGGATCAACACCTGGTGGCTCCGGCAATGAACCGGCACATCCGGTCCCGTGCAGTCGTCCACGGGCGGTAACCTGGCAGACATGGACAATACTCATCCTGAGCTGCCTGACTACGTGTGCGGAATCTTTCGTGCATCAGGCCCGGCCCCGCAACCTGTCGGCCCTGCCTGGGACAACGGTTGGCGGGTGGGGCAGACAGTGATCAGTCGTGTCCTCGACCCGGTCGCCGCGAGCTGGTCGGCGAAGGTCCGGGAGCACCTTCGCCCCGACGGGGTCCGCCCGGCACGCCCGGTGCGCTCGACCGACGGACGTTACGTCGTGTCCGGTTGGCGTGCCACGACCTTTCTGGAGGGGGAACTTCTCGCCAGGGTGGATGAGACGGTCGCCGCGGCTCTGCGGTTGGCTGACGCCCTCGCAGAGCTTCCGGTTGCGGAGCATCTCACCGCGCCAGTCGGTACCCCGGATGGTGTCACCGATCTCTTCGCGATCGCGGATCGTGCTGCGTGGTCTCCGGATCCGGCTGCGGTGCTGGCCCCGGCGCTCGGTCTGGATTCGACAGCGAGTGAGACCCAGCGGGCTGGGATGACCATGGCGGCGTTGGTGTCAAGAACGCTGGAGCCGGTCGGTGGCGTGCGACAGGTCGGGCACGCTGACATGTTTGCCACGACGCTCTATTCCGGGAGTCTTCCGCCGGTGGTCACAGACATCGTCGGGGTCGCTCACCCGCACGGGTACACGGCGGCACAGGTCATCGTGGACGCCCTCGTTGCCGGTGCGGTCGATGATGGCATCATCGCGCGTTATTCACATCTGCCTGATATCGGGCAGCTCATGCGACGGGCACTGCTCTACCGGCTGTACCTCCACGCGTTGCTCGATGATGCGGACCCGAACGTCAGTGCGAAGCTTGCCCGAGTGGTGGATCTTCTTCTGTCCGGGGTGTCTGACAGACTGTGATGCATGTCTGAACCCCGTTCTACCGTCGGTGGGGGATCCTGGAATCATCTCGCGCCCCCACCGAATCCCATTGTCCGTCTGCGTCGGCTGACGGACACTCCGGGGCGTCTGCGGCTGACGTGGTCTACCGAAGCAGCGAATCTGATCACTGGGGGAACCGGGATCTGGCGGGTGACCGGCGCTGCGGGGCATGGGGTCAGTTCATTGTTGGTGGAGACTGCCCTGGCGAGGCTCCGCGCGGGGGTGGATCCCGACGGTTTGCTGATGATCACGCCGTCGAAGGAAGCTGCCGGGCGGCTTCGCAGGGTTCTCGCGGACCGTTTGCGGGACGTCCCCGATTTTGCGGGCTCCACGCCACTCGTCCGGTCTGCCCCCTCTTTCGCCTTCGCACTGCTTCGGGCTGCTGCTGCCCGTTCCGGGGAACAGTCTCCCCGGTTGATCACGGGTGCTGAGCAGGACGCCGTTATCCGGGAACTGTTGGCCGGGCACGCGGAGGACGAGTTGGGTACCTGGCCTCCTGAACTCCGGCCCGCATTGACGATGGTCGGGTTCGCTCGTCAGCTCCGGGATTTTCTTCTCCGTGCGGTTGAACGCGGTCTGGGTCCGGAGGAACTCGTACGGCTCGGTATCACACACAGACGACCTTCCTGGAGCGCGGCGGGCGAGTTTCTCCGTGAGTACGAGCAGACGATGGCACTGGGCGGGGTACGTCGTTACAATGCCTCCGAGTTGGTCACCGTGGCCATCGAGTCCCTGGCTCTGGATGATGGCCTCCTGGAGCGGCAGCGCGCGGCACTTCATACTCTGCTGATCGATGACGCCCAGAATCTTGATCCGCGGACCGCGGAACTCCTGGAGTTGTTCATCCCCTCGACCCGGTTGACCGTCATCGCCGGAGATCCCGGGCAGGCGGTGTTCCGTTTTCGCGGCGCTGACCTCGATTTTCTGACCCGCTATCCGTGCACGGGGGAACTGGTGCTGGACACACCGCACCGAACTCCTCAACACCGTGAAGCCGTGATCTGTGACAGCGCCACGGCGCAGGATGTGGTGGTGGCGGATGTCCTACGCCGGGCGCATCTCATGGACGGGGTGCCCTGGCCGCGAATGGCTGTGGTTGTCCGTTCCACGGGTGTCCTCGGCCCGATCCGGCGTGCACTGTTGGCGGCTGGGGTTCCGGTCCAGCTTGATCCGACGGACACGGTTCTGGCGGAGCAACGGATCGTCGCGGCCGTCCTGTTGGCTGCGCGTGCGCTCGATGCTCCGCTCGAACGTACGGAGGTGGAGGAACTGGTACTCGGCCCGGTGGGGGGCGCGGACCCCGTCACCCTGCGTCGGCTCCTCCGGGGGCTGCGGCAGAGCGAGCTCCGTCGTGGTGGAAAGCGCCGTGCCATGGACGTCCTCGCGGATCTTGTGCTCCCGCACGGGGCTGCGGCCGGGGTGCTGAATGGTGCCCCGGAATCAGGAGATGCCTCCGCGACGGATTTCCTCACGGAGCGGGAGACGGACATCCTTGACCGGGTGCGTTCGGTCCTTGCCGCGGGTGCCGCGGCGCAGCGTTCTGGTGGATCCGTGGAGCTGGTTCTGTGGGAGCTGTGGAATGCCACGGGTCTCGCCGACCGACTCTCCGCGGCGTCGCTGCGCGGTGGGACCGCAGGTTCCCAGGCGGATCGGGATCTTGACGCGATGATGGCGCTGTTTGATGCCGCGGGTGACTTCGTTGAGCGTCGTCCCACGGCAGGGCTCGCCAGCTTTGTCCGTCACATTACCGAACAACAGTTGCCGACCGGTGCCCGGGACCGGCGCGGTGTTGAACCGGACGCGGTGCATCTCCTCACCGCACATGCCGCCGGTGGCCGGGAGTGGCACACGGTCGTCGTCGCGGGTGTGCAGGAAGGCACTTGGCCGACGACCTCGGAAACCGGAACCCTATTCGGGCAGGAGGAGCTCGTGGATCTCCTCGATGACGGTATTGATCCCGACGTCTACATCTCCCGTTCCGTGGAGCGGCTGGCGGAAGAGCGTCGACTGTTCCATCTCGCGTGCACCCGTTCCACGGATACCCTGCTGGTCACGGCACTCGATACCCCGGAGGGAAACGAGGTGCTGGAGCCGTCGCGGTTCCTTGACGAGCTTGGTGTGGAGGTACGCCGCGCAACGGGTGTCGGCCCGGTCGACCCTGGAGCCACGGATGCGGGGCCTGATGACGGTGTCGCGGTGGGCACCCGGTTGCTGTCTGTGCCTGCCATGGTCGGTGAACTGCGCCGGGTGGTGTGTGATCCGGGTGCCCTCGGGAGTCGACGGAAACAGGCGGCCCGCCAACTCGCCCGGCTCGCGGATGCGGGGGTTCCGGGTGCTGATCCGGAACAGTGGTGGGGACTCGCCGGGCCGTCGACCGACGCCCCGGTCCGGGCGGTGGGAGAACGGGTGACGCTGTCACCGTCGCAGATCGAACAGATAGCGGCGTGTCCGCTGCGTGCCGTTCTCGGTCGCGTGGATACCGACGATGAGATCCCGCTGCACCTCATCGCAGGTATCCTCGCACACGGGTTCGCCGAGGCGGTGGGTGATGGCGCTGACCGGGATACCGCCGCGCGGATGGTGCGTGACGCTTACACCCGCGTCCTCGAACTCACTGGAACCCCGGCCTGGCGCACCCCTATCGACCTCGCCGCGTGGGATCGACTCATCGAGCGCACCGCTACCTGGTTGACGGTGTCCCGTTCGGTGTTCACCACCGTGGGGGTGGAGGTTCCGGTGTCCGTCACGGTGGGCACCACCGGGGATGGTCGGGAGCTGGTCGTCACCGGCCGGATGGACCGGTTGGAGCGCACCGAGGACGGCGCCCTCGTCGTCGTCGACCTGAAGACCGGTGCCAACCCACCAACCCAGAAATCGATGGGGGAGCACGCGCAACTCGCCGCCTACCAGCTCGCCCTGTCGAGGGGAAAGGTCGTCCCCGACACCACCACCGACGGCGGGCCCGGGCGGGTCCGGGTCACCGACGCCGATGACCCGGACGCCGTGGCAGCGGTCGGCGGCGGAGTGCTCGTCTATCCGGGCACCTCCTCGGCGAAGATCACCACCCGCGACCAGGCCGCCAAAACCCCGGAGGAGCTCGCGGATCTCGCCGCAACGCTGCCGAAGCTCGCCGCGTCCGTGCGGGGCCCCCGCCTTGCCGCACGGATCAACGATTCCTGCGAACGGTGCTCACTGCGCCGCATGTGCCCCGCGCAGGAGGAAGGACGGGTGCTCACCGATGCCCGCTGAAAAACTCTCCCCGGTGCTGCTGTCCCGGTGGCTCGGGCAGGAGCACGCCCCCACGGAGCAGCAGGCCGCCATCATCAGTGCCGATCCCGGGCCGTTGCTCGTCGTCGCCGGGGCCGGTGCGGGCAAGACGGAGACGATGGCCGCGCGTGTGGTGTGGCTCGTCGCCTCCGGTCTCGCAGCTCCCGACCAGGTTCTCGGCCTCACATTCACCCGGAAGGCCGCACAGCAGCTCTCCCAGCGTATCCGTGCGCGGTTGGCCACCCTCGCCGGGATCCCCCGGCTCCGGGATCTCGACCCCACCGGGGCCCTGGAACACAATCTCCGGGCCATCACCCCGACCGTGTCCACCTATGATTCCTACGCGGGTCGGCTCATCGGAGAATACGGGCTACTGCTCCCCGTGGAGCCCTCCGCCCGCCTGATCACCCGAACCGAGCTCTTCCAGATCGCGTGGGATCTCGTCGGTTCCTACCGCGGTGACCTGCCCATGGAAACGGGACGTGCCCACGTTGTCGATACGCTGCTCGCCCTGTCCGCGGACATGGACAACCACATGGTCGACGCCGCCGGCATTATCGAGGAGACCGACCCCTTCGTCAGTCTCTTCGATGAGCTCCCGCCTGGGCCACGGCAGAAGGAGAAACTCGCGCAGAAGACCGCGAACATCCGTGACCGGCAGCTCCTGCGACTCTCGCTCCTCCCGCTCGTCGAACAATTGCGCGCTGAACTCACCCGCCGCACCGTGATCACCTTCGGGGAACAGATGTCGCTCGCGGCCCGGCTCGCCGCCACACACCCGGAGGTCGGCTACAGTCAACGCCGCCGCTTCCGCGTCGTCATGCTCGACGAGTACCAGGACACATCGCACGCCCAGCGGGTGCTGCTGTCCAGTCTCTTCGGGGGAACCGACCCCTCCCTCACGGTCACCGCCGTCGGCGACCCGATGCAGTCGATCTACGGCTGGCGCGGCGCGACGGCGGCGAATCTCACCCGCTTCGTCACGGACTTCCCCCGCATCGACCGGCACGATCCGACCGCCCCGCCACAACCGGCACCGAAGATGGAGCTGGTCACCAGTTGGCGCAACCCACCCGAGATCCTCGCCGCGGCGAACGCGGTGTCCCGCAGTGTCCTTGGGCCGGAGAACACACCACACCGGGCGGTGCAGCCACTCCAACCCCGGCCGGGATCATCCGCAGGTGCCCTGCGGCTGGGCTGGTTCGCGGATTCCACCGCCGAGGTCGAATGGCTCGCTGACCAGCTCGCCGCCGATTACACCGAGCGCCGGAGCAGCGGCAGGAAATTCACCGGTGCCGTCCTCGTGCGCAAGAGGAAACACTCAGCAGCCATCGCGACGGCACTCGGGGAACGGGGCATCCCCGTCGAGATCGTCGGCCTCGCAGGGCTCCTCGACATCCCCGAGGTCGCCGACCTCGTGGCCTTTGCGACAATGCTGGTCCGCCCCGGGGACAATCAGGCGGCGCTCCGCATCCTCACCGGCCCGTACGTCGGTCTGGGAGTCGCTGACATCCTGGCGCTCGCCGACCGGGCGACGAATCTCACCGGTCGAGCCACGGGATCCGCCGCGCAGCGGGATGAACCCGCGGAGCCGGTCCCCGACACCGGGGACGGGATTCCCGAGGATCCGGTTCTCGCCCGACTTCACCGGATCATCACCAACGTCCTGCCCGCCGGGGACGACACCACCACCGCCGGGCTCACTGACGCCGTCGCAGATCTCGGTGAACCCGAGCGTTACAGTGTGGAGGGGCTCGGCCGACTCCGTCGCCTGGCCGCGCACCTGCGGTACCTGCGCACGCGTTCCCTCGGATACAACCTGGGGGAGATCTTCGGTGACATCGAACGGATCACCGGGATCCGCACCGAAATTCTGGCCCGCGCCGACCCCGGTGCGGACGGAGTCACAGGGACGGTGCACCTCGACCGTTTCCATGAACATGTCGCCGCTTTCGCACAGATCCCGGGTGCGTCACTGCGCAGCTTCCTCGACCATCTCTCCCTGGCCCGGGAACAAGAGGACGGACTCGAACCCGGCGAGGTCCGGGTCAATGCGGACAGAGTGCAGATCCTCACCGTGCACAAGGCTAAGGGACTGGAGTGGGACACCGTCGCCGTGCTCCATGCCGACAACCGCACCTACACCGATGCCACCTCACCCCGGGTCACGGTGGAGACCTGGCTCACCGATGTCACCAAGGTGCCTGCCACGCTGCGCGGCGACGCCCGCGAGGACGCGACCGACAGCGTCGGAAGCCCCGTCCTGGATACTGTCGACGCGGAGAACAGGAAAGATCTGGAGAATGCGATGGAGGAACACCGCAGCCAGTTTCGCGCCGCGCTCGAGGAGGAGAACACCCGGCTCTTCTACGTCGCACTGACGCGTTCCGAACGACTGCTCTACGTCACAGGTTCCGAAGTGAGCGACACCGGAACGACCGCCGCGCCGTACGTGCATTTCGACGAGATTCGCCGTATTCAGCCGGGATCTGTGGCGCACTGGCACGAACCGGATACCGTGCCGGAGGAGAAGAACACGGCGACCCCGGACAGTGATGTCGAGGTCTCCGACGCGGTGTTCCCCCCGGGCCACCTCGGGGCGCGGGCTGACACCGTGCGCCGTGGCGCCGAACTCGTCCGAGCCGCCGCTGTCGACCCGCCCGCGCCGGGCCGTGACGGGGACATCGAGGAACTCTGGGAGCAGGAAGTGACCGCGTTGATCGAGGAACAACGGCGCCTGGATACCCCTGTCGTCGACGTGGAAATCGGCCGCGAGCTCACGGCCTCTGACCTGGTCGCTGTAGCCCGGGATGCCACGGCCTTCGCCCGCAGGCTGCGGCGTCCGGTGCCGTTCAAACCCAATACCTACGCGAAGCGGGGAACCGCCCTGCACCAGTGGATCGAGGACCGGTACGGTGCCACCAGTCTGCTGGACGAGGATGAACTCCCGGGGCTGGGGGAGGAGGAGATTCAGGGCCCGGAGCTCGCACGCCTGAAGGAGGCGTTCCTCGCCAGCCGTTGGGCGGATCGTACCCCCGCGTACGTGGAGCAGCCCTTCGAGATCACCATCGGCGGGCACGTCGTTCGTGGCCGGATGGATGCGGTGTTCCACGAGGGCACGGTTCCGGACAAGGGCTGGATGGTCGTGGACTGGAAGACGGGACAACCACCGACCGGACGAGACCTCGATGCTGCCGTTGTTCAGTTGGCAGTCTACCGCCTGGCCTGGGCCCAGTTGCTGTCTAAACGGATGGGACGCGCTGTTGATCCGGGGGAGATCAGGGCGGCTTTCCATTACATCGGACCCGACCACACCCTTGAGCCGGGTAAGCTACCAGACGCCGGAGAACTGGCGCTGTTGCTGTAGGGTGCCTCACCGTCGGGTGGGTACATCCCGGACACGGTTCACCGGCACCGCGAGACGAACAGAACACGGAGACGAGATGCGCAAGAGCTTCCGCGAGCGATTCCGCAGCGACACCGAACTCGATGATCTTCCCGATCATGCGCTGCTCAACATCATCCGTATCCCCGGGCAGCGCTACTTCTCCCCGTGGACACTGATCGCGCGCAGGGTTGTGTACGCACTGATTCTGCTGGCGCTCGTCGCCATGATGGTCTACGCGGACAAGGACGGGTACTCCGAGGATCTCACATTCATTGATGCGGTCTATTATTCGGCGGTGTCGCTGTCCACGACCGGGTACGGGGACATCACCCCGGTGACCCAGAACGCCCGTCTGATCAACATCATCATCATCACCCCGATCCGGATCGCCTTCCTGATCCTCCTGGTCGGTACCACCCTGTCCGTGCTCACCGAGGAAACCCGGCGGGCACTGCAGATCCAGCGTTGGAGGAAGCGCATGCGCAACCACACCGTCGTTGTCGGTTACGGCACGAAAGGGCGTTCCGCCGTCGCCGCTCTCATGGCCGACGGAACCCCGCCCAGCCAGATCGTCGTCGTCGACACGGACCGGCACTCCCTCGACATGGCGTCCAGTCAGGGGCTGGTCACCGTTCACGGTTCCGCCACGAAGGCCGACGTCCTCAAACTCGCGGGTGTCACCCGGGCCCGGGCCGTCGTCGTCGCCCCCAACATGGATGACACCGCCGTCCTCGTGACCCTGAGCGTCCGGGAGATTGCCCCGGCCGCGACGATTGTCGCCAGTGTGCGGGAGTCCGAGAACTTGCACCTGTTGAAGCAATCGGGCGCTGACTCCGTGGTGATCTCCTCCGAGACCGCCGGCCGGATGCTCGGCCTTGCGACCGTCACCCCGTCCGTCGTGGAGATGATGGAGGATCTGCTGTCCCCGGACGAGGGCTTCTCCATCGCCGAGCGGCTGGTCGGGGAGGACGAGGTCGGCGCGAACCCGCGTCATCTCGCGGACATCGTGCTCGGTGTCGTGCGCTCGGGTGAGCTCTACCGCATCGACTCACCAGAGGCCGAAACCGTTGAACCGGGGGACCGGCTGCTGTTCGTGCGCCGTGTCTTCCGGGAGGATGTGTCCGGTAAGTGACGCTCCACGAACCAGATACTCGCCCCTGTGAACCGGCGGCAACGGTGCCCGTTGTGCACGAGAACCATCTCTGTGTGACCGTGCGGGACACGGCTCTGATGTCCGGGGATCTCACCGCCGTGTACCTGACGACGCGCCAGCTCACGGCCCTCGGGGTGCCCACCGACGGTCGAGTGCTGCTTGAGGTGGGCACCACCCGGGGGACCGTTGACCGTGACTACGCTCTGCGCGTCGACGACGCGGCAGCTACCGTGATTAGATCGCGGACGGAGGCGACCCGCGAGGTTGCTCCCCGGGATCTCGATCGTCGCGCCTGGTTCCGTACCGTCGGCCGGGCCGTGGCCGTCCTTCGTACCACCGAACGCCTCCGCTTCGATCCGCGCGACGGATCGGCACTGACCTGGAACGATACCGGGAGTCGGGCGGTTAACGGTGCCGGAGGAGAGTACTTCCCCCGCTTGGATCCGGCTGTCATCGGGCTCATTGAACTTGCTGGGAGCGAGCGGATCCTGCTCGCCCGGAACGCCCGCAACGATTTCTTCTCGCTGGTGGCCGGATATGTGGAACCGGGCGAGAGCCTGGAACAGGCTTTCGCCCGCGAGGTCGCGGAGGAGACCGGGAGAAGGTGTCGCGACATCCGCTACGTCGGTAGCCAGCCGTGGCCCGTCTCGGATTCGGTGATGATCGGGTTCACCGCCGTCACCGATGACGTCGATGCTCAGTGGGGCACCGACGGGGAACTCGCGGAGATCATGTGGGCCGCTCCGAGAGATATCCTCGATGAATCGGTGGTCATCGCGCCGCCCGGTTCCATCGCACACCGCATGATCGTCGATTGGGCCCGGACCCGGGCCGCCGCCACGGACACCGAACACTGATTTTTGAAGGGATACCATGGCGATCAACCTGGACGAACTGGACCCGGACCAGCGGGTGGCCGCGACCGCGCCGCGCGGCCCGGTCTGCATTCTCGCGGGAGCCGGGACCGGCAAGACCCGCACCATCACCTACCGCATCGCGCACCTCATCGATCAGGGGTTCGTCAGTCCGAATCGGGTGCTCGCCGTCACCTTCACCGCCCGTGCCGCCGGTGAGATGCGGCACCGGCTGGCCCGCATGGGCATCGGCGGGGTGCAGGCGCGCACCTTCCACGCCGCAGCCCGCCGACAGCTCCGGTACTTCTGGCCGCAGGTCGCCGGTGACCTCCCCTGGCATCTGCTCGACAACAAGTTTCCGCTCGTCGGACGCGCCACCCGCAGCGTCGGGGTGGACTCCAGCACGGAAACGGTCCGTGACCTGCTGAGTGAGATTGAGTGGGCGAAGGCCTCACTAATCACCCCGGATGCCTACGCGCAGGCGATCCAGGGCACTCACCGCACCCCGCCGGTGGCCGCGGAGAAGGTCGCGGAGGTCTACCGCCGCTACGAGCAGGCCAAAACCTCCGAGGAGGGGATGCTCCTCGACTTCGACGATCTTCTCCTGCACACCGCCGCCGCCCTGGAGAACGCCCCCGCAGTCGCCGAGGAGTTCCATGAGCAGTACCGCAGTTTCGTCGTCGACGAGTACCAGGACGTCACCCCGCTGCAGCAGCGGGTGCTCGACGCGTGGCTCGGTGACCGTGACGATCTCACGGTGGTTGGTGACGCGAACCAGACCATCTACTCCTTCACCGGGGCCACCCCGGACTTCCTGCTCAACTTCACCCGGAAGTACCCTGACGCGACCCTGACCAGACTTGAACGCGACTACCGCTCCACCCCGCAGGTTACCCGGCTCGCCAATGCGGTGATCGGCCGGGCGAAGGGCCGGGTGGCCGGTACCCGGCTCGAACTCACAGGTATGCGGGATCCGGGGCCGGAACCGGATTTCTCCGTCTACGATGACGAACCCGCGGAGGCGGCCGCTGTGGCGAAGAAGATCGCCGATCTGATCGATTCCGGGGTTCCACCGGCCGAGATCGCCGTGCTCTACCGCATCAACGCCCAGTCCGCGGTGTTCGAGCAGGCGCTCTCCGAGGCCGGAATCGTCTACCAGGTGCGTGGTGGTGAGGGATTCTTCAACCGTCCTGAAGTTCGGAAGGCCATCACCGAACTGGTGCGCGTCGCGCAGCGCGATGACCTCCCGGATGAGGCGGTCGGTCCCGGGCTTCGCATCATCGCCCGTGCTGCGCTCGCACCTCTCGGTCTCACCCCGGAGGAACCGGAGGGAGCACAGGCCAGAGAACGCTGGCAGTCACTCAACGCCCTCGTCGAGCTGGTCCACGAACTCGGCCTCGCGACCCCAGACCTGGACATGAACGGTCTGCTCGTGCAGTTGAAGAATCGGGCCGAGGCCAAGCATCCGCCGACGGTCCAGGGGGTGACGCTGGCGTCCCTCCATGCGGCGAAGGGGCTGGAATGGGATGCGGTGTTTCTCGTCGGACTCGTCGAGAGCACCCTGCCCATCAGCCACGCGATCAAGGCGGGTGACCACCAGATAGAGGAGGAACGCCGACTGTTCTATGTCGGTGTCACCCGTGCCCGCATCCACCTGTACTGTTCCTGGGCACTCGCCCGCCAGGAGGGGGGACGGAAGTCGAGGAAACGGACCCGTTTCCTCGACGGGATCGTCATCGATCCTGAGCCGGTGGAACGGAGTGCACCCCGCAACCGCCCGAAACGGTGCCGGGTGTGTGGCACGGAGTTGGAGAGTCCCGCGGAGAAGGTTCTCCGACGCTGTCTCGACTGCCCCGGTGGTGCCGATGATGAGCTCTTCGAGCAGTTGCGGGCCTGGCGCGCGGAGACCGCCCGCGAGGAACAGGTACCCGCCTACATCGTCTTCTCCGACGCGACCCTCATGGCGATCGCCGAGGCCATGCCCACCGATGAACGCGAACTCCTCGGGGTCAGCGGCGTCGGCCCGGTGAAGGTGGACAAGTATGGCGGTCAGGTATTGGGCATCATCAACGGCGTAGCCGATTGATGTTGGTCGGCACTCACCGCTAAGCAGCGGCCCAGCAGGCCGGGCAGTGGGGGTGCACCCCGAGTGAATCGTGGGTGGTGGTGAACCGGTGTGGATCAATCGTGAGCACCGTACCTGCGGGTGGAAGACACCGTTCTGGTCCGGGAGATGGTGTGGTGAGCCCGGCGCAGCGGAGGGCGAGAGCTGCTGCTGCCGCGGCCGCTGTCCGCACGATGACGGGGTCGGGCGGTACCCAGGAGCCGTTGGCGTAGCGGGGGGCTTCCCGGGGAGCATCGGGGTCGGTGTCGATGCGGTGCAGGGCAGCACAAAATGAGCACGGACCCGAGCCGCTGAATCGGATCGGCCCCAGGACGACGCGACCGTCGATGACGGTTACGGGGATGACATCTCCACCTCGTTGTAGGACGGGCTCCGCCAGTTCGTGTAGGTGATCTGGTGCGCCGGTGATCACCACCGGCGCACCAGGGCTGAATGTGCGCAGGAATCCACCGGGGCGTTCGCCGGGGCGCCGTCCCGAGACTTCCGCTCCGTATCCGGTGATGAGTTCACGGACTTCGTCGGCGATACAATCCTCGCCCAGAACCCCGATCCGGGTGTTCTCCGGTGCCACGGGAACCAGCATGCCGTAGCCGATCAGTTCATCCACGAGGATGACTGCTGCTGTCGGATCCACGCCCGCAGTAGTGAGGACACCGGTCAATCGGTCAGGGGAGAGCGGCACGGTGACGGAGGAGAATATCTCACGGACCCGGCGGGCGGTGTCCCCGGGGAGCGTGTCGACGACCCCGGCCCACCGTGCGTCCAGTCCGAACTGAAGTGAGCCGTCGAGACGGAGGTGGACTCCGACGGTGGGAGCCAGGCGGATCAGATTTTTGTTGTCGGGCACGGATACCTCGCATGTCTGTTGTCCACAGGTCGCATCACGGTAACGGTGCAACCCCTGCATCACAGATAGACTCTGTTTCCATGGCTCACCGTTCCACACTCCCCGAGATCGAGGTGATCCGCTCGACCCGTCGGACCCGGACGGTCTCTGGTCGGATCATTGACGGGAAGATTGTCGTGCGGATTCCCGCGCGTCTCACTGCGGCACAGGAAGCGGAGGCGGTCGCGGATATCGTCGCGAAGGTGCGGCGGCGCTCCACCTCCGTACACACCGGGGACGTGGAGCTTGAGGCTCGCGCCCGGGAACTGAATCGCAGGTTTCTTGACGGCCAGGCGACCTTCACCTCGGTCCGGTGGGTGGGTAACCAGGCCCGTCGGTGGGGTTCCTGCAGTCCAGACACCGGGGAGATCCGCATCACGGATCGGCTGCGCGAGGTACCCGGCTACGTACTCGACGCCGTACTCGTGCATGAGTTGACGCACACCTTCATCCACTCGGGACATGATGCGTCCTTCTGGGAGTGGGCGGACCGTGCTCCGCACGCGGAGCGGGCGAAAGGCTATCTGGAGGCATACCAGCGTTTCGGGTGACGCGTGGTGGCACGTCCTCGAAGGAACCCGCAGACCGTCAGATCAGCGGGTTCCGGGTGACGGGAAGATCAGGAACGTGGCTCGTCGCCTGTTCCATCGTCCCCGTCGGCGTCCGTCTCGTCCGATGGACCCTTCCGATCGGCTTCCTCGGCGAGCATCTTCTCTAGGGCGTCGATCTCGGCGATGGGGTCGAAGTCATCCACCCCGCCCTCGTCGAGCAGGCCGTCGATGAACTCCGCGGAGTTCTCCAGATCGGAGGCCACCGGCAGGAAGTCGGGGTGGTCCCAGACGGCGTCGCGGCGCTTCACCCCCACGGCCACCTCGACGCGGCGCCACAGCTCCATGGCCTCTGCGACCTTGGGCGCGGCGAACTCGATGCCGACGACCTTCGAGAATGCCTGCTCCGCAGAACCTCCGGTGGCACGCCGCCGTCGCCAGGCCTCATTCATCGCGCCCGTGGAAGGGATGCGGTCACCGATGGCCTCGGTCACGACGAGCTCGACCCAGCCCTCGACGAGCGCGAGCATCGTCTCCAGGCGGGACGCCGCACCCGCGTTGCGTGAGGAGATCCGGGGAGAGAGATCCATGCCCTGCAGGCGCTGCATCGCGTCCTGGATCTGCGCCGGGTCTCCGCTCTCCAGATTCAGCTCACGGGCCGCCTCCTCGATGTGGGAGGTATCGATCACCAGCCCGGCGGCGTATTCCTCGACTGAGGAGACGAGACGCTCGACCAGCCACGGGACGTGCTTGAACAAACGCTGACGGGCTGCTTCCCGGACACAGAGGTAGAACAGTGCTTCCTGCATCGGGACGTCGAGGCCCTTCGACATTTCCTGCAGGTGAACGGGGAGAACGGCGGTGACCCCGGCCGGTGCGACGGGGAGGCCGAAGTCTGACCCGGTGAGGGCCTGGCGTGCCAGATCCCCCAGAGCGTTGCCGAGCTGCATTCCGAAGTTCATGCCGGACATCTGGTTCATCATCTGCAGCATCGGGCCGATCATCTGCCGCGCCTCCTCGGGCAGCGACTCCAACTGGGCCTCATTCATCCGCTCGGCCACGGGAGTAACCATCCGCTTCCATACTGGAAGGGTCTGCTCCAGCCAGGTCTCGGCGTTCCAGGCCTCTATTCGCGTCGATGCAGTGGGAAGTTCGGTTGCATCATCGAGCCAGAGTTCAGCGAGCCGCACGGCATCGGTCACGGCGGTGACCCGGTTGGCGGGAACCGGTTGAACACGGCCGATCTGCTGGCGGGCGATGCGCTCCGCGAGGGCGTAGTTCACCGCGCCCTGGCCATCGGGCGAGTTCATGGATGAACCCATGCCCGACAGCATCTGGCCGAACTGGTTCAGCATGTCGCCCAGGCCGCCACTGCCCATGTTGCCTCCGCCCATGCCCGGACCGAAGCTGAAGAAACCGAAGTTGCCCTGACCGTCGTTGCGGTCGTCATCGTCATCATTACCGGGTCGGAAGCCAAAACCATGGTTGTTCATGGCTCCAACCTACCGGCGGCCGCGAGAGCTTTGCCATTGCAGAGACAACGCTGTCAGCGAACAGTGGCCGCGACCCCCTGGGCGTCGGTGTGCCGACGGTTCGGGGACGGGAACGGGGTGACGGGACTGTATCGTTGGGAGGCGTGAATCGACGAACAAGCACCGTTCTGGCCGGAGCTCTCCCCGTGGTCGTGCTGACCTTCCTCGCTATGGCGGATCATGTCCCGGGGACAGGGATCGATCTGACCGTCCCCTACGCCGCGGAGGGGCCGGGGCCCACATTCAACACTCTCGGTGAGTATCGGGGCGTGGAGGTTGTTGATGTCGTTGGTGCCGATCTCGATGAGACCGAAGGCAACCTCAACATGACGACGGTGGAAGTCCGGACAGGGATGACGTTCGCGCAAGCGGTGCGGCGCTGGTTGTCAGAGGACACCCTCGTGCCCATCAGCCACTTCATTCCACCGGGAACGACCCTGGAAGAGATCACGGAACGCAATGAGGTTCAGTTCTCCGACTCGGAGGCCGCGGCGACGATCGCTGCCATGGACTACCTCGATCGCCCAGTGGAGGTCCGTGTACTCGGTACCTCACCCGATTCCGCAGCCGACGGTGTCGTACGGGAAGGGGACGTCATCCGGGCCGTCGATGGCAGGGAGGTTACCCAGCCCGTAGAGGTACGGGAACTCGTGCTCGAAAAGTCCCCGGGAGATCAGATAAGACTTGATGTTGTCCGCGAGGGTCGCCCGGAGACTCTTGATCTCACCCTCGGCAGCCACGGCGAGGACTCCGATGTGCCCCTGCTGGGGGTGTTGATGGAAGTCACACCGGCAGATGGGGTCACCGTCACGTTCAATCTGGATGATATCGGGGGGCCGAGTGCCGGAATGATGTTCAGTCTCGCCGTCGTGGACAAGCTCAGCCCCGGACTTCTCAACGGCGGTCGTTTCGTGGCCGGAACCGGGACCATCGACGCGGACGGTACGGTGGGGCCCATCGGTGGGATCGTGCACAAGGTCCGTGCCGCCCGGGACGCCGGGGCGGAGGTGTTCCTCGCGCCGACGGCGAACTGTGCGGAGGCGGTCAGCCGTGATCACGGTGAGATGACGGTGCTGAAGGTCGACAGTCTCTCTGATGCGATTGACCAGATGGCCGCGTACGACGCTCACCCGGGTAGTGCCGTCACCTGTGAGGATCAGCTCTCCGACTAGTCGGAGACACGGCTGGTGGCGGGTACGGGTGAGCTCTCACCGGTTTCCGTTGATGCCGTGACCGAAGGGGCGCTCGTTGTCGTCGTGGGGCGTCTCGCGAGTCCGAGTTCGAGGATGCGCTCCCGTGGGTCCTGCTCATCGGTGGATATCATCTGCTGCAGGACGACGCCGCGGGCATTATCCACCACGGTGATGATCGCCACGGTACCGATACTGGACCAGCCGACGATGACGTCCCCGTCGTCCTGCACGATCCGGGCGCTGCGCAGTTCGGTCAGCAACTGGGTCGTGGAGGCGGCCTTGCTGTCGTTGTCGAAGAACTGGAACTGCCCGACCTCTTCGCCGGAGCACGCCGAAGAGTCGGCGACACCGTTCGGCATGCAGGAGTCGAACTTCTCGAATAGTGATCGTGGAGCGAGGCTGCCGAAGTGCTCATAGGCCTCCTGGACGCTACGGGGCAGTTTCCGGGGGCTTCGTTCAGGACTCGTCGTTGTGCGTGAGCTACTTGTCACCGGGGTGGAGGATCCTGATTCAGACGCCAGTACGGAGGACGCTGGTGTTGTCACTGTCACCGAGGTGTTCTCATCCCGGGTGGTGGACCCAGGTTCGGGGTTCTCAGTGGGGTTTCCACCGGTCGCGGTGCAGGCGGAGAGAACCAACGTGGCCGCGAGCACGGCGGTGGCTCGGAGACCACGGACGGAGTGGAACATGGGCGGGGCGGAGACGGACATCAGTGTGTTCCTCGTCGTGGGGGCGGGTGCACCGGTCGGATCGCTCATGGGTTCAGTCGATGACCTGCTGCTCGAAAGTGTAGTGAAGGGCGGCGATGACGCCGGGAGCGACGCCCGGCCCCCCGCGCAGGCTGATCTCATCCTCCGCGAAGGGCCCCGCTGCCGCGAGTTCCTCCTCGGTGGGGCGCAACTGCAGTAGAGTCAGCTCTTCACCGCTGCGAAGCACCCCCGAGAATAATCTCGCGGGTTTCGCCTCGATCAGGCCACCACCACCCGGTTCGGTATCCTCCGGGTCGGTTCCCGCCGTGTCACGGAAGAGGATCTCCTGCGCCAGGATGACCCCCGTGACCTGCTCGGGCCACGCGAGTCTCGAAATGAAGTCACCGAGCTCATCGGAACCGCCCTCGATGTGCGGAGGCAGTGCCTCCTGCTGTACCAGGGTCAGTGGGGCATCATCCTCCACGAGGTCAACCACCCCAACTTCGTCGATGAGCGTCGATGTCTCGACGAGGGCGAAGAGAATGGGGGAGGAATCCCAACCTTCGGCGTGGACGTGCTCGACCGCCTCCATCATGGCCTTGTTGAGGGCCTGCTGGGTGCGGGGGGACTCCGGTGTCACTGGCATGGAGATGGATGCTCCCGTTTGTCTCGGATAAGGAAAAAGAAAGTACTGTTGAATACTATCCGTCACGCGCACGTTAATTAAAGGAGTTGGCTTGTCTAGCGGCCTTAGCCCCCAGAAGCCGTTCAAACGACCCCCACGGGTAGTCAGCGGAATCATTTTCACCATTACTCTGTTCGTCTTCGTTGCCCCGATGCTCGTCGGTTACTACACCGACTGGCTCTGGTTCTCCGAGGTTGACTTCCGGGGTGTGTTCACCCGCGTCCTGTTCACCCGGATCATCCTGTTCCTCGTGTTCGGGGCTGTTGCCGCGTTCATCGTGTGGCTCGCGGGGTTCCTGGCATTCAAGTACCGCCCCAAAGACATCACCGATGGTTTCAATTTTGATCCGGATAACCCGATCCGCGCTTACCGTGCCGCTATCGAGCAGTCACTCAAGCGCGTCCTGCTCGGTGTCCCGCTCTTCGTCGGTGTCCTCGCCGGAGTGGTGGGCCAGGCGAATTGGACGACCGTATCCCTGTTCCTCAACGGTTCGCCGTTCGGGGTGAGCGATCCGCAGTTCAACCGAGACTACGGCTTCTACGCCTTCACTCTCCCGATGCTCAGGTTGGTTGTGGGATCACTGTCCTCACTACTCATCGTCGCGTTCCTGGTGGCTCTCGTTGGGCACTACCTGCTCGGTGGAATCCGGGTGGGAACCAACGGTTTCTCGGAGCGGGGGAGCATGTCCAACCCGGCCCGCATCCAGCTCGCCGTCACCGCAGGGCTGTGGATGCTGCTGCATGTTGCAGGCTACTGGCTCGACCGCTACGACCTGCTCAGCGTGCAGCACAGCGGAATCCAGGGCAGCTCCTTCTACGGTGGTTCCTACACGGACATCAACGCTATTCTGCCCGCGAAGATCCTCCTCATGGTCATTGCCGCCTTCGTCGCGGTGGCCTTCTTCTCCGCGGTCGTCCTCCGGGACCTGCGCATCCCGGCGCTGGCGACGGGACTCATGGTACTGTCCGCGCTGATCATAGGAACTGCCTGGCCGATGGCCATCGAACAGTTCTCCGTCGCACCGAACCGCGCCGAGAAGGAATCGAAGTACATCGCCCGGAACATCGAGGCCACCCGCTACGCCTACGGCGTCACGGATGACGAGGTCACCTACGTCTCCAACTGGGGGGCGGAGGGAGCCTCGGAGGAATCCGTCGCGGATGATGTCGCCACGCTGTCGAACATCCGCCTGCTCGACCCGCAGATCCTCTCTGACACATTCACCCAGCAGCAGCAGCTCAAGAACTTCTACGGCTTCCCGAACAAGCTCAACATCGACCGCTACACCGTCGACGGCGAGCTCCGTGACTACGTCGTCGCGGCCCGCGAGATCGACCCGAACTCACTGAAGGGCAACCAGCGGGACTGGATCAACCGGCACACGTTCTTCACCCACGGCAACGGCCTCGTGGCCGCCCCCGCGAACAAGGTCGACGAGGTGGCCCGCGATGTCGGATCCACCCGCGGTGGCTACCCCGTCTACACCGTGAGCGACCTGCAGAGCCTTCAGCGCCGCGCCGAGAACGAGGAGGCGGAGAAGCTCGGTATCGAGGTCACCGAGCCCCGTGTCTACTTCGGCCCCGTCATCGCCTCCGGTCCGGAGTCGAGCGACTACGCCATCGTCGGGGCGAAAGGCCCCAACGGTGAGGCGCTTGAATACGACGCCGACGGTCAGAGCTACACCTACACCGGATCCGGTGGCGTCTCCATCGGAAACCCCGTCAACCGTGCGGCTTTCGCGCTGCGCTACCAGGAGATGAAACTGCTCCTGAGCGATCGGATCGACGGTAACGCGAAGATCATCTTCGAACGTGACCCCCGCTCGCGTGTGGAGAAGGTCGCCCCCTGGCTGACCACCGACTCCACCACCTATCCCACCGTCATCGACGGGCGCATCAAGTGGATCGTCGACGGCTACACCACCCTCACGAGCCTGCCCTACGCCCAGCGCACCACACTCACCGAGGTGACGCGTGACTCACTGAACGCCAGCGGCACGAACCAGCGTCTCCTCACCGACCAGGTCGGCTACATCCGCAACTCGGTGAAGGCTGTCGTCGATGCCTACGACGGCACCGTCGAACTCTATGAATTCGACGAATCCGACCCGGTGCTCAAGGCCTGGGAAGGAGTGTTCCCCGGCACCGTGAAGCCGAAGAGTGAGATCTCGGACGATCTTCGTGAACACCTCCGCTACCCGGAGGATCTGTTCAAGGTTCAGCGCGAGATCATCGCGAAATACCACGTCGATGACGCCCGCGTTTTCTTCACCGCCGATGACTTCTGGTCCGTTCCCAGCGACCCGAACGCCTCCAAGGGGGTTGAGGGCGTCAATCAGCCCCCGTACTACGTCGTCGCAGCCGATCCGGAGACCCGGGAAGCCGGATTCCAGTTGATCACCCCGTTCCGTGGCCTGGAGCGTCAGTTCCTCGCCGCACACATGTCCGTGTCCTCCGACCCGGACAACTTCGGCAAAATCACCGTTCGGGTTCTGCCAACCCAGACCCAGACCCTCGGCCCGGCTCAGGCACAGGACACGATGATGTCCTCCGACCAGGTCGCCCGGGACCGCTCACTGTGGCAGGGCACGAACGACATCAAGAACGGTAACCTCCTGACCCTGCCCGTCGGTGGGGGAGAGATCCTCTACGTCGAGCCGATCTACACCCAGCGCAAGGATCAGGACTCCGCCTTCCCGAAGCTGCTGCGTGTGCTCGTGAACTACAACGGCCAGGTCGGTTACGCACCGACCATCGCTGAGGCGCTGAGCCAGGTGGGTATCGATCCGCGTTCCGCCGCGGACGTCGAGGAAGCCACGGACCTGCCGGACAGCGTCGAGAAGACGCCCGCCGGTGGTGAGTCCGGTGGCGGCGGAGAATCCACACCACCGACCCCCGCAGGCGTTCCGGCAGTGGACCTCAACGAGGCGATGAACCGTGTCTCCGAGGCACTCAAGGGGCTGAACGACGCCAAGAATGATTCCCACGAAAAGTACGGTCGGGCCCTCGACCGACTCGACCGTGCGGTCGCCGAGTACCAGCGGCTGCAGAACAGTGCGGGTAACACGGACACTCGATCAGAGGAATCCGGGGATAGTTCCCCGGAAGATTCCGCAGGTGCAGACTCCTGACGGATGACTGAAGCGGTGAGCCCCATCAACCGGGTTCGCCGCTTCTCTCATTTTCGCAGTTCAAAGCGTCGATTGGACGTTCATCGGGAAGCTATGTAAAGTAACTCAACGTTGCCAGGGAGCAAACGAAAGAAAGTTTCCCGGCACGGTGTCAGTACGTAGCACCCGACGCGGGGTGGAGCAGCTCGGTAGCTCGCTGGGCTCATAACCCAGAGGTCGTAGGTTCAAATCCTGCCCCCGCTACCACGTACAGAAACCCCCTCTCCTTCGGGAGAGGGGGTTTTCGCATTTTCAGAGTCGGGGAGCTGAACGCGTCGGGGGAGAAGGTCTTCCAGGGGGATTTTGAAGAAGTCGGCGACCACATATAGGTCGTCCAGAGACCATGTGATCTCCCCTCGAACTTTGCGCCCGGCGGTCGCGGGCGTGACACCTAGCGCTTCCGCTAGCTCTCGCTTTGTGCGGCGAGTTAGGAAGAGAAGCTCGTGAACCTTGATGCCCACACATTCATTTGCGCTATAGCTGCGCCGAGAGAGTTACGGCGCTTTCGTGATCTGTTGGATGTTGCTCATGTTTCGTAACCTGCACGAGTTGCGCACCTTACGCAATAGGTTGCGCGAGTAACGCTTGACGTAATCTTTAGTGGCCGGCATGGTCACACCCATGGAATTACGTGACACGCAACAAGTTACGTGGCTAACGGTTTCGGAAGCTGCGGAACTTCTGCCAGAACTAGCAAGCGTTCAGTCCAGAACTGGGTGAAGGCTGGCGTCCTGCCAGGGGCAATGAAGCTCCCCAATGGCCAGTGGCGCATCCCTCTCGAGGCGATCCTTCGTGGTGAAGGGGGACCAGCAAATGACTGAGCGCATGAAAAAACCCGCCCCTGCTGGAACAGGGACGGGTAGCAAACGCTACAAGAACACTCCAATGATGGCTCTGAGCTTAGGTGCATTGAACGCACTTTGCAACACTGAGGACGGGGGAAGCTGATGGGCTTCGTGGGGATGGGCATCGTGCTCAACAATGTTGAGCTGCAACCTGCTCAGAAGATGATTCTCATGGCTCTGGCTGACCGTGCAGATGCGGCAGGGGTCTGTTGGCCGTCTATCGGCGAGATCGCTCACCGCACTTGCCAGTCGAGCGCACCGTGTTGCGCCACATCGCAACCCTGAAAGACATGGGTCTGTTGACCTTGCAGCAGCGCCGCTACCGCACAGTCAACGGTGACACGCGCCAGGCCTCGAACGTCTATCACCTGAACCTCGCGGGCATGTTGGCAGGTAGTTTCGATTCCCGCCCAAAGCGAGAAAAGACCAGCTCAAGCCCAGGGTGTCAGACTGTGCAATCCCAGGGTGACAACGGTGTCAGTCGTAGAACCTGTCATAAAGAACTAACCATTCCTGTACCTGTACCTGAGGCCAGCTCATCGAACGGTGAGCCACTTGAGACATCGGCACAGGAACAGGAGCCAGGGCCAGGCGGGGCTGTCGCCCCGGCAGAGGATTCTCCCTCCACCGCCTCCGGCAAGGCTTCGCCTGCCATCCGCGGAGCTTTGCGCACCGCGGCAACCGAGGACGAGTGGGATCGAGTGTTTGCGTGCCTGCCGTCCCGCATGGCCGAGGAGCTACCTCCAGCAAAAATCCCGCAAATTGCCAGCTATCTCGCTGAGCGAATCAACGCAGGATGGCCGCCAGGTCAACATGGTCTCCATGCTGGTCTCCCTGGGGCGCGGTGAGCCGATCCGCGACTGGGAATCCATGCTCGTCTCGGTCGCACTGCGCGAAATTTACGAGTCCGAGACCATCGACTGGGATAACCCCCCAGTGTTGGCAGAACTGATTGACTACCTCCAGGCAGGCTCTGAGCAGATGATGGATAAGGGGCGTGCCCGCGACAAGCACGAGTGGCATTTGCGTATCGATGACCTGATGCTCAGCCTGAACTCCCTGTTGGATGGCCCTACTGGACGTATTTTCGCAGGACAGACCTCCACACCGATTCGCGTTGATGCCACCGCAGTGTGCATTGATGTCTCCGCCATCGACCGTGGCGATAAGGCCATGAAAAGCAGATGTGATGATGGCATGCTGGTCGGCAGCGTTCGGTGCGATTGAGGCAGCGCACATGCTCGCAGACGCTGGCCTTGCCCCGCAGAAGTACTTTTCAGCCACCTTGGACGAGTTGTGGCAGGTGCTGGCAGCAGCACCCGGCATGGTCGCCCAGGTTGACGCATTGACCCGTCTGAACCGCTCGGACGCCACGGTGCTGAACATGATTACGCACACTTTCAAGGACTTGGAGGCGCTGCCGAGCATTGAGGACCAGAAGACCGCCATGGGCTTTATTGAGCGTGCAGGCATGGTCATTTGTGGTGGCCTGCCTGCCTCGGAGCTGTCGATTCTGTCGGACAAATTGGAGTTTTCACCCGCTGAGGCAGCCATGGTGGTCGGCTGGTCGCGGTGCGCGCACCCCAAGCGTGCGCGCACCAAAGGCTCACGCGCGGTGCCGGTGGGTCGAGGACAGTTCATGATTAAACCCTCCAAAGACGGCTCACCAGGCATTCCAGTTCGCACGATCCTGACCCCAACGGAAATTGAATACCGCCTACACGACACGAATATGCGCTTTGATGACTTCTTCAATCTGGGTGAGGAGACAGCGGTATGAGCGGCGGGAAGATCATCGACCCGCGCGTGAAGAACCGCGCGGTCACCGAGTTTGTCGACACCTGGCAGGACTACCGCTCTGTGACGGTTGCGTGCGGTGAAATCGCTGCCTCTCACGGCATGAGTCGGGCAACCCTTTTTGCTGAACTGCGTGAACGAGGCCAGTGGCCTGCGGCTCGGGTGGGTGATTTGGCATTGGAGAACAAACGACTGCGCAAACAGGTTCAGATGCTCGAAGCACAGCTCGCAGAAGGGCAGAAGTAAATCCTATGCCGTTTTTTAGTGGTTCACGGAAGAAACTCTGGGTCTTCCTGCTGGCCCTGGTGCTGTTTTTGGTGATCTTTGTCGTGGTGCTCGGTAGTGGTGAGGACAAGTGCGAAAAGCCTGCAGGCTCGCGTTCACGCGGGTCGGCGGCATCTGCCTCGGTTAACGCCGATGGTCTGGCATATCCGATTGACCCGGCAACGCCGATGTCTTCCGGGTATGGCCCCCGTGATGGTGGTTTTCACTACGGTGTGGACTTGGCTGGCCCGCATGGCACGCCGATCTACGCGTACGCCGACGGAGTAGTGAAATATGCTTAGGACACCGGTGTGCAGGGATTTGGGGGCTGGGTGGTCATCGACCACAGCAAAGACGGCCATCAGTTCTCCACCGTCTACGGCCACATCGACCCTGGTCACGTCTATGTGGCACCTGGTCAATAAGTCCGCGCTGGCGATCACATCGCAGATGAGGGAAACTCCGGTATTTCTTCTGGCCCGCACCTCCACTTCGAGGTGCACCCCGGCACCTGGACTTCCTCGACTGGCGGCATCGACCCGACCGCATGGCTTGAAAAAGCTAAGGGCGGGGAGGCCAGCAATCAGTCCCAGCATGATAGTGACCGTGAGCATGTCAGCATCGACCCCGGTGATGGCATCGCTGTCGCGGAAATCGACGACGAGAACTGGGTGGAGACTCCCTCTGGAGTCCAAGGATTTGACGGCAACGTGCCAGCGATTGGGCCTGGAGATGAGCTACCTCATCCGCGCGAGTTTGGCGTACCTGTTGGAGAAGGTGGTCTTCGCATCGACACAAAGCGCGGTATGCGCATTGCCGCTGCAAAGTTCCACCACTACATCAATAAAGCGGCAGGCTACGGCATCGGTGGAGTCCGGGAAGACCCGTACTATCCCGAGCACCCCGGGGGGCTTCGCCATTGACATCATGATCGACCACTTCGAGACCGACGGAGGTCAGGCGCACGGAACCGAAATTAAAGATTGGTTCTTCGCACACCGCCATGAGCTAAACATCAAATACATGATCTGGCAGCAGACCTATATTCCTGCCGAGGGTGAAGCCAACAAGATGGCTGATCGAGGAAACCCGAAAGAAAATCACTTCAATCACGTGCACATCACCTTCCACGAGTCGCCCTTTGCTAACGGGGACGAGCCGGTCTACATGGTTGAAGACGATGCCGGAGACAGCACTGGGTACACCGTTCGGGGCAATGGTTGCGGCACCCACGGCGGAACTCACCACGACCATGAGCTAGAACCCGGCAGCGTGCCAGAGGAGTTTGTGCGCTGGTTCCAGCTCGGTGCACAGGTCTGTGCTGACGTGGACGCGCCGCTGCTAGCTGCTCACAACAGGAGTCGGGCTTCCAGAAGGGCGCTGTCAGCGGCGCAGGTGCTCTAGGCTACGCCCAGTTCATGCCGGGTACATGGGCATCGTGGGGTTATCCCGTCGATGACGACGGCAACCCCACGGGGTCTGAAGGGGCGGGTGACCCGAATAATCCCGGTGATGCGGTCATGGCACAGGCGTACTTCATGTGTGCCCTGGCTGACCAGCTGCGTGAGCCGTACGAGGCAGGACGACTGACGGGGTTCAACAGTATCCAAGAGGTCATTCTCGCGGCATACAACAGTGGCCCTGGCAACGTGCTCGGGGCGGGAGGAATGCCGAATATCCAGGAGGCACAGGACTACGTGCGCATCATCAGCGGCAACCTGGAAAAGTACCAACAAGCAGTGAAATAACCTGGTAACGAAAAGAAAAGTAAGGAGAAGGGCATGGAGACAACGACCACGAAAGCTCTGAAGGTTCTAGTGGCGGTGCTGGCCGCACTGGTGCTAGCTGGTGGCGTGACGTGGCGTGTGCAGTCGTATCGTGATGCTCATGCTGACCATGCGGGGCACACTCACGACCATGAACACGACCGTGACCACCTTCACGGCGATGAAGACCCACTCGCATCGAGCACAGAGCTTATTCCTGCGGCACAGCAGGCCACTGCGGCACTGTGGGACTTCCAGCCATCCATCGATGCGACACGCCACGATGCCAATGTGCGCGTTGCCTCCCGCTACATGGAAGGAGAGTTAAAAGAAAACCTCGTCAACCCCGGTGAGGGATGGCGAGGGCAGATTCCCTCCGAACGCTGGCAGGCATGGGCACGAAGCGGTGAGCACATCCTCGGCACCTCCGAGTGTGACGACAAGGTAGAGCAGCTTAGCAAAACCCAAGCATGGGTGGACTGCACCGTGCGTCAGTTCGTTGTCACCAAATCCGGCACCAGCATTGGGATGGCGCCGTTCCCCATGCGGGCGCTCATGGAGCAAGGCGAGGATGGTGCATGGTACATGACAAAGATGGAGTACCCGCCAGACGGACACTTCGGAGTGTTCTAACCTTCAATACTGCTGAAAGAATCATCCAAAAACTCTGTGGCGAGCCTTGCAGTCAAGTATGTCTTGGTGACATGAGCGCCTGACAGCAAGGTGCCTTGGTGCCAGAAGAAAGAATTGCGAAGATGAAAACAGGCTGCGATCAGGACTGTCCGTTGTGGCGGCGTCGTTGCTAGTCGCGGGGCAGTTGTCCTTTGCTCATGCTGTGGCTGAGAAGCCTTCGGCCGCACAAATCCCGGTGGTGGACTCAGCTCTTGCTGGTGAAAAGCAGAGTCAGAACAATATGATCCTGACTTCTTCCCGGAGGTTGATGGATCGGGTGGGATGAGTCGCCAGGAGGTTGAGCAGGCGCAGGAGGAGATGGCTCAGATGTATTCGAAGGAGCAGCTTGTCAGTGAGGCCAAGAAAACCAGTCGCCGCTCGAAGCGCAGTACTCACTGTGAGCGATTTCTACCAACCAACATTGAGGTCTGTGGTGCGATCCTTCAGAAGTACAAAGAGGTTGGAGGGCCCGTTAGTCAATATCTTTGGCCGGTAGAGCCTATGGCTCAAAACCCTGACGGGCAAGGCTTTCGGCAGCGGTTCCAAAATGGTTTTATCTACTGGCACCCCCAAGCAGGTGCGCACACTGTCTCAACCTATACCGCTGAATATTGGAAACGGCAGGGTTGGGAAGCTGGCTGGATGGGGTATCCCACAACCGATGAGTTCGGTGTCCGTGATGGACAAGGCGCGAAGCAGGTCTTCCAGCATGCCGATGTATATCGCTCACCACTATGGACTATTGCGTCTGTGAAGGGCCGAATTCGTGACAGGTGCAACGAACTCGGTGGAGTAGAAGGCGAACTGGGGTATCCGCTAACGGGTGAGTTGGCGACCCCCGATGGTCGCGGGTGGTACAACACCTTCATGGATGGCGGTATTTACTGGACTCCCGAGCATGATGCCCATGAAGTACTCGGTGCAATGTACATGTACTGGGGCGTGAAAGGGGTCGAGGCGGGTGAGCTGGGCTATCCGGTATCATCACCGGCTGATTCTTTCGGCCCGGTGCAAGAGTTTGAGCGTGGCCGCGTTGACCTCTATCAGAAGTTTGCAGATGCGCCGACTCAGGTATGTGACGGTAAAGAGTATAACGGTCTAGTGCTTGAGATCACTGATGCCATGGGGAATCTTTCGAACCTTGGCTGGCGGTACCCGAAGAATGGGCGGGATGATAAAGATACGCGAGTTCTTGACTACGGTGGGGTCCTGATTCCCGATCGGTATAAGACCCTTATCGATAATAAGAGTACGGTTTCTAAGTCTCTTCGTGATTACTGCACGAAGTCTCCAGACGACGGTGTGGAATCCCTTGGAGAGAATATTTCCTTTAAGGGGATCTGTGCACGTCATGACATTTGCTACTACGACAGCGGGTCAGAGAAGCAGGGGTGGGTAAGTAAACGCAAGTGCGATCACGACTTGTTCAATAATCTCTATGATCAGTGCACTAACGTTTCGATGAGTATTTCCCACCAGCGACTCTGTCACGGAAACGACAGGGTGTATTACTCTGCGGTTGTAGCAACACACAGGTGGGATCAGTATGTCCAATGCGGAGATGTTTACACAGTTGACCAATCCTATTGTGGCCGCCCTAAGCGATACTGAGTTGGATCTGATCGATTCCGCTAGTGCGGTATTGACGGTTCTTGCAGATCCAGTCGAGGAGATATTTTATGGAAAGAGCCTTTGAGAGTAGCGGCTCGCTGCATACTCGATCCCGTTCAAATAGGGTGCCGAGGTATGCACGTGTGAACATCGTGGGGTTGGTGGGGTTGCTGGGCGTGGTTATTATGTTCACCAACTCGCTGCCGCCCGAACTGCAACTGCCCGCAGGATGGTGGGGTGCACTGCCGATGGCCGATTCTTACGTTGTTAGCACTTACGGTTTGTCGGCTGCAGGAGGCTTGGCGATCGCCGGTGTCATGGCCCGGTGGACTTATTGGCTTTCCGATCAGGCGCAGCGTAAGACGCAAGTGATTGTTGGTGTGGTCGCGTGGATTGCCGCCACTGTGATTGCCGTGGCCCATGTTCGGTGGGCTGCCAGCTTCGGATTCGAGCCGGTTCAGCGGGATTATGCGGGAACTCACGAGTACTGGTTGATGTATGGGGCGGCGAATGCTGTCTGTATCGGCGTACTGTGGGGAGTATGGGCGCGGCAGCGTGTTATCCCCGCTTTGCTAGCGTGCAGTGCTTCTGCAATGGTTGTCGGTATTGCTGTTGCGGTGCTCGGCGTGGATGCGCCCACTGCTTCGAGTGCGAGTGTGCCGTTAGTCTTCGGTCTCGGCCCTGTTTTTGTCCAGGTGCTGGTGCCACTGGTGCTGGCAGGTGTGGTGTTTGCTGTGGGCTACGTTGCCCGTAGCGCTCGGCACGGCCAACTGCTCGCGTGGGGTGCACTGGCGGTAGGACTTGTGCTCTGGCTGGTTGCCGGGATTATCCGTCCAGGTGCTTTCCCGTCGGGCGTATGGCGTATTGAGAACTTCGCTGGTGCGCATACAGATTTGTCTGCTGTCTCTACAGCGCCCGTGTGGGCACCCGTGGAGTGGCTGGCAGTCATCGCGGTGGGCTTGATGCTTGCGGGGCCAATGGTCGCTCAAGAGCTTGCGGTTAGATCGGCGGGTCTGGATTCACTCGGTCGCGGCTCGGTTGAGGGTTGAACGTCAAGTTAGCCGATAAATTCCTGTCTGCCGCATTTGGGGGAATGTGAAGGGTCTTGCGAGGATTCGCAAGACCCTTCAGTCTGTGCAGTGCCAATATCGACCGACCAACCCTTGAAAGGGGTTTTCACATGGCACTGTCAGCCAAAGACAAAGAACGCTGGGAGGAGATCGACTCCATCATCGCCGAGTACAAAGCCACTCTGAAGGTGGCAGAAGACCACGAAGTCCTGAAAGCCTTCGCGAAGCAGCAGGGGTGGGACAACGGGCCAGACTTCGGCAAGTTCAAGCACTCCCTAAAACGTATCGGGGTCAACTATGACCAGCTACGCGAAGACACGTTCGCCGCACGCGACGCGGAAAAAGCCGAAGCGCTGGCAGATATCGCCCATGATGCACCCATCGTCTACTTGTGGGCAGCGGCAGTCGAACAAGACGACAAGGCGGCTTTTGCCATCGTTAGTGAAGACCGCGATGCGCTCTGGTACGGCAATTTCTTTGATGATGACCGCATCCGCGTTACGGGTGATGTCGTCACCGCTGAGCAATCAGTAGCCGATAAGGCTGTGTGGCTGGACTCGAAGGCGCTTGCTGCCGCAGGGGTGGAGACCGGCAGGCTTGAACTGACGACCACCTGCCCGCACCTTGACGAAGACCAACTAGCCGCCGCTGGCGCACGCCTAGGCGTGGCCGTGGATGTCGTGGTTGACCAGGAGGACGACCGTGCGGTGGTCATGGCCGGTGAGCCTGGCTACAAGCGCTGGCAGGACAATGACCTCGAAGAGCTGGTGCTCGTGGTAGACGATGAGTAAACAGGGAGGACGCATCAATGCCCGCAACGCGGGCAAATCAGTCGCAGACCCACGCACCATCTTGGGGTTTTTCATCCTCGGGTTGGTGTTTCTGGCAGTTGTGGCCGTCAACGTCGGTGTGAGAGTCTCTCAGACCATCACTGGGGTGCCAGAGGAGATTCCAGCCAATCCCATGCAGGTGCTGTTCATGGTGGCTGCTGGAAAACTCGAGCTCACTACTCCTGCGATTGTCACCTCGATTGCTATTGCAGCTATTGCAGCATCTACGGCGATCATCGTCGCACTCCAACGCACCGCAAAACCAAAGCTTGTGGTGGACACTGCAGCAAAGCACCTGGCCTCGTCAAGTGACATCAAGTCGCTGAGTAAAGACGCGGCGGCAGTCAAGACTGAGAAATGGCTGCCTGCGGAGCTGTCGCCGGATTACCCTGGCCTGCGCATGGGCAAAGTACCTGGCACCACCACGGGGCTGTATTCCACGTGGGAAGACCTCTACCTGGTGATTTTTGGCCCTCGTATGGGTAAAACGACCTCCCAGGTCATCCCAGCCATTGTCGACGCGCCAGCAAAACCCCCTCTCCTTCTGGAGAGGGGGTTTCTTGTGTTCAGTCCCCAAAAGCTGAAGATTAGATATCGCTATAACCCTGGGTAATGATAGGTCAGATTCTTCGCTTGGAGATTCAGGATGTGTGTCGTGGACGATGAAGATGGTCAATCTGCTGGGATTGTGAAGCCTGCGCGGCCACGGGATCTGCCCATGTATGCGCGCCTGAATGTCATGGGACTGGTGGGTCTCGTCGCTCTCTGGATGGTGTTCTTGGGTGATCTTCCGGTCGAGCTTGCCTTGCTTGCAGGCTGGTGAGGGGCGCTGCCGATGGGGGACGGCTTCATCGTGAGAACATACGGTCTGTCGGCGGCAGGGGGCTGGCCATCGTTGGTGTTGTCGCGCCTTTGAGCCATGCGGCAACGTGGCGTATCCCCGGGGTCGCTCAGCAGATCGTGGGAGTAATCGCGTGGATCGCCGCCACGGTCATGGGAAGCTTGGGCTGGGTGACGCCCGTCGGGTGATCGCTGTTGCCGCTGTTCGGGGGCGCCGTCAGGTATCTGTGGCCTGGGCTCCGCCGCGGATTTCGACGGGGAAATGACAGGCGATGTTCCGCCGGAGCTGTGGAACGGAATCACCCCGCGATGAGGAGGTGTCTGGCACGGTCCCTGTGGGCCGACTGTGGTCATGTCGGCACCGGGGCGGCGATGCGTCCGTCTACGCGGGGGGAACAGAACTTTGCTTGCCCCGGAAAATAGCTGAGGCTAACCTTCGCCCTATGACGCAGACGTGCGGCCCCGGCGCCGATGACACCGCAGGCTCCCCCGACACGGCGCACTACCCACCGCCCGGCACCTCCGTCGGCGTCCTGATCGGGAGACAGAAGCCACGGCTGATCGCCAGTGGAGTGCTCTCCGTGTTCGGGGCTTTCGCCGGGCTCGTGCCTTACCTCGTCATCTATTTCCTCGCCCGGGATCTTCTCGTGGGGGAGCAGCAGACCGACAACGTCTCCTTCCTCGTCGCAGTCGCGGCCGCCGGGGTTGTCGGCAAAGCACTGTTGCGGATGGCGGCGAACAACGTCGCGCACATCGCCGCATACCGGGCGCTCGCCGACATCCGTCTCGCGCTGGCGGAGAGGTTGGCCCGGATGCCACTCGCCCGGGCGCAGGCGCGCAGCAGTGGGGAAGTGAAGAAAGTGTTCCAGGATGACGTCGAGCAACTGGAACTCGGGCTCTCCCACGCGATCCCCGACATCGCGGCATCGGTAACCGTCCCGGTCACCACGCTGATCATCATGTTCGTCATCGACTGGCGCATGGCCCTCGCAGCCCTCGCCGTGGTCCTGGGCGTCGTCGGATGTGTCGCTCTCGCCGTGACCGCGTCGAAGGACCTGATGGAACGCGAATCGGACGTGAAGAAGCGGCTCAATGTCGAGGCGGTCTCCTTCGTCCGGGGTATCCGGGTGATCCGTGGCTTCGTCGGTTCGACGTTCCTCTTCGACGGCATCCGGGATGCGATCGTCGCCAGCGAGGACATTGAGCTGGACAAGACCGAGCGCGGACGGGTGGGCGCTGCGGGTGCCGCCACACTCGTCGCGATCAGCATCATCGTCATCCTGCCGCTCGGACTGTGGCTGTACCACTCGGGTTCGCTGGAACCCCAGGACTTCGTGTTCTTCATCCTCGTCGGTGTCGGTTTCGCCCAGCCGTTGATGTCGCTGACACTGTCGGCGGCTGTTCTCCAGTACCAGATCGAGGCGGGGCTGAAGAACATCTCTGGGTTCCTGGAAGAACCAGACCTACCGGTGCCACCGACCCCCGCCACCCGGGACGGCTCGCGCATCGAGCTCCGTGGTGCGCGCGTCACCTACGGGGACACGGACGTCGTGAAGGACATCGACCTCGTCATCGAACCCGGTGAACGGGTCGCGGTGATCGGTGGATCAGGGGCCGGAAAATCAACGCTGCTCCGCATTATCGCGAGGTTCATCGACGTCAGCGCCGGAAAGGTCACGTTCGGCGGAACCGACGTCCGCGAGCTTGACCCGGCGGAACTCTCCAGGGCGATCGCCTTCGTCCAGCAGGACGATTACATCTTCAACGACTCCGTCCTGGAGAACATCCGGCTCGCCCGTCCGGACGCGACGGATGAGGAAGTCAAGTCGGCCGGCAGGCGGGCACGGGTCACCGAGTTCATCGACGAACTCGACCGTGGGTGGGATACCGTGCTCGGCGCTGCGGGGGCGAATCTGTCGGGTGGGCAGCGGCAGCGGATCTCCATCGCCCGCGCGTTGCTGGCCGACTCCCCGGTGGTGATGCTCGACGAGGTCACCGCATCACTCGACGCCACCAACGAACGGTCGGTGGTGGCGGCGCTGGCGGAACTGCAGCAGGGGCGAACGGTCATCACCGTCGCGCACCGTCTCGGGTCACTGACCGGATACGACCGTATCCTCGTCATGGACGACGGTCGGATCGTCGCCGACGGTGACCATGAGAACCTGTCTACGTCCTCCGAGACGTATCGCCGTCTCTGGCGGGACTTCGTCGCCGTCGACAACTGGGGGATGCAGGCGGGTGACGGGCATCCGGCCGCCGCCCCGGCGTCCCCACCGGTCGCCCGCGCCGCAGAAACCACTCTCGACGGTGGATTCGCCGACCACACCCCGCCGGTCCGTAACCTGACCGGTCTCAGCCCCGTCGGCCAGTGGTTCGCGATGCTCGGCACCCACCGGGGACAATTGTGGCGGGCGGGACTCTGGCGCCTGCTGCTGGAAGGGTTCTTCACCTCGGCGCCGATGATCGTTGTGTTCTTCAGCCTGCTCAGGGTTCTGGATCAGACACTCACCACCAGTGATGTCCTGGCTCTGACAGGTGGGCTCATCCTGATCTTCCTCGCCCGACTGACCACCGGGATCGGTGTGGCGAAACACTGGTGGCCGATAGCGTTCCGGGCTATCGCGGACCTGCGGCGCTCCGTTCTCCGACGGTTGACCCGGGCACCGCTCGGGGTCTTCGACCGGATGGACGCGGGCCGGACAACGACACTCATCGTCTCCGAACTCGCCCTCGTCGACTTCATCAACCTTCCCGCGAAGCTCATCATCGCAGTGGTGCAACCGGTCCTCATCACGATCGCCCTGTTCAGCCTGGATTGGCGGCTCGCGGCCGCGGCGCTCATCGGGGTCCCGTTCTTCCTGCTCACACTGAAGGTGACTGACCGGGCTCACGAGGCCACCTTCATCGATGTCACCGCCGCGCGTCAGCAAGCCAATTCCGCGCTCCTCGAATTCTGCCGGGGGACAGCGGTGCTCAGGGCCTTCCCGGATGCACCCCAGGCCCAGATCTACCGCAGCCGCGTGGAGGCCCTGCGTAGGGCCAGTGTTCGCATGGCGGTCCGCACGAGCCCGACGACCACCCTCGGCACCATTGCACTGGAGGCCGGGTTCGTTGTGATGCTGTGGCTCGGTGCCACCCTGTTCATCGGAGGGACGGTGAGTGCGACGACCCTGCTGTTGTTCCTCATCCTGGCACTGAACATGTACCGGCCCTTCCAGGAACTGCTGGAACTCTCCGCCTACCGGCACCAGCAAGAACGCATCGCCCAGAGCCTCGCGGAGGTCTGGGACACCCCGGAGCTACCCGAGCCGGAGAATCCCCGGATACCCGTCGACTCCACCGTCGAGGTCGACGGCGTCACCTTCGGGTACAACGACCGGGACATCCTCCGCGACGTCTCGTTCACCGCGCAACCGGGAACAGTCACCGCCGTCATCGGCCCCTCGGGAGCGGGCAAATCGACGGTGGTGAACCTCGTCGCTCGCTTCTTCGACCCGGGCAGTGGATCCATCCGGATCGGCGGCGTCGATCTGCGGGACATGGACGCCGCGACGCGCCGGGAGACCATCTCCACCGTCTACCAGGATGTCTACCTCTTCCCGGTCTCCATCCGAGATAACCTCACCATCGGTTCCCCGGGAATCACCGATGGTGAGGTGTGGGAGGCACTTGCCCGGGCGGAGGCGTCTGATTTCGTCGCCGCGCTGCCGGATGGTCTGGACACGATTCTCACCGACGGTGGTACGAACCTGTCCGGTGGGCAACGGCAACGACTCTCTATCGCGCGGGCGTTACTGAAGGATTCGCCGGTGCTGCTTCTCGACGAAGCGGTCGCCGCCGTTGACCCGGGTACCGAGCGTCGTATCCAGGCGGCGGTGAACCGGTTGATCAATGGCAGGACCGTACTGGTGATCGCCCACCGGCTGAACACGATCCGCACCGTCGACCAGATCGTCGTTCTCGCCGATGGTCGTGTCGACGGTGCCGGACCACACGAGGAGATCGTTGAGACGAGTCCCGTCTACCGGGAACTTCTCGGACTCCCGGAACAACCGACGAACACGGCAGGTAGCACGGAATGACGGGCACTGAACCGACTGCACCGGATGAGACACGTCGTTCCGGGCGTGGGCGGAAGTTTCATATGGCGCTGATAGCCTCGCTGTACAGCACCCAGAACCTCAGCCTCGCCATGTTCGCCTACGCGTTCCTGACCATCGCCCAGGCCGGTGGGGTGCCTCTCACCAGGATCGGTGGGGCCAGCGGGCTGGCGACCCTCCTCGTCCTGAAGTTCCTGTGGGCACCCGTCGTGGACAGGTTCGGGTCCAGCAGGTTCGGGCACTACCGGAGCTGGCTCATGGCCATGCAGATCACCCTGGTCACAGGTTGCGTAATCCTGAGCTTCATCGACCCCGTCGGGCAGTTCTCTCTGGCGCTGGTGGTGTTCGGGTTCCTGTTCATCGTGGCAGGCACCCAGGACATCGCGGCGGACGCGACGGCGACCCGACTTCTGTCCACGGCTGATCGGGGCCTGGGCAACGGATTCCAGTCGGCGGGCAGTGCCGTGTCCCAGGTCATCGGTGGCGGGCTCGTCCTCGTCATCTACGACACCGCCGGATGGCAGGCCGCCGCACTCAGCCTCGCCTTCTGGAGTGCAGTCCCGCTGCCATTCGTCCTCCTGTGGCGGGAACGGCAGAGCACCGCCCAGCTCCCTGAACCCGGTGTGAACGGGAACGTGGTCCGATCCTTCTTCGCGGACCGGGCCCGGCGACAGTGGGCACTGGTCCACATGCCGCTCTACTTCGCCGGAGTCGCCGTGGCGTACAACCAGGTGCGCCCCATCCTCGTATCCGCCGACTGGTCGGCCACCCGCATCGGGATCCTCTTCGTGATCTGCGGGAGCCTGTTCGGAATCGTCGCCGGAATAGGCGCCGGAATCCTGACCCGAAAATGGTCACGACATCGTGCAATACGGACCCTGGGGCTGATCCAGGCGACAACGACTCTCGGGGTGGTGCTTCTCACGCTGGGCATGACCGGTACATGGGCCGCGACCCTCATCATCGGTACCCTCTACGGAGGCGTGGCCGCCACGATGACCGTGGTGTACACCGTGGCGATGGACCTCACCCGCTATGAATCAGCCGGTACCGACTTCACCGTATTCAGCACCCTCGCGGCGCTCGTGATGGTCCTGTCGGCCGGAGGCGGCATGGCGCTCTCCGGGGTGATCGGTTTCCTGCCCGTCGCCGTGGTCGCCGTGGTCCTGGCCTTCACCGGAGTCGGTGTGGTCATCCGGGGCTGCGGTCCAGTGCTGGAATCGGCTGCCGCTAGACAACCCGCAGTGAACGGAACGCACCGTCGATGAGTGTCGGCACAACAGGTGAGGCATTCAACTCCGCCGCGACAGTGACGTCCTCATGGAAGCCCATGGCGGCGAGTTCCCGCCCGCCCACGCAGTCAGCCAGGAGCGCGGAGAGGTACTCCTGTGACCCGGCGAACAGCCCGGCCGCCGCCAGCGCCTCCGGGCTGCACGCCCTGATGTGACGCGGCACGATGAGCGCACTGAGAATCGCCCCCGCACCAAGATGATCCTCCAGCGCGGGGCGCAGCGATCCATCCTCCCGCCACCGTTCACCGGCGGCGATGACAGCCACACTCTTTCCCACATCCACCTGCTGCGCCGCCCACCGGCCGACCGCCGTGGCATTGCGCAGGCAGCCGGCGGCAACCGTGTCACCGTTCTCCGCGAGGATCGCGGAGATCGTCGACCCGTTGGGGGAGGGGAGCACGATCCGCGGGACCCGGGTGGCGGCGAGTAATCCGGCAGGTGAGAGTGAGATCCGGTGGGTTCCCGGTGCGTTACCTGCCTCGAGTCGACCGACCGCGAGCGTCGCATCATGCTCCGCCGCGAAGTCCGCAGCCCGGTCATCCTTCCACCGGTAGGGATACACCGTCATACCCCGACCAGTGGCAACCGTCACGGACGTCGAGAAGCTCAGCACATCCACGATGATGTTCACGTCCGCGGCACAGCGCCGCGCGCCCTCCGGCCCCCAGTCCATGCGGATCGCGTAGTCGGCCTGCCCGAAGTAGTCACTCATGGGGTCAAGCGTATCGGCACCGCTCGACCGATTGCCCCGGTGCCCAGCCGACGGCGGGTACCGCTGGGCATGATCAGATGCTCGGCGCGTACGGAAAACGATCCGTCTGGAACAACAGGTACTCGATGACATCCGTGGGCAGGTATTCCCGTCCCCAGTGCTCCCGGACAGCCCGCACGGTGTCCAGATACCGGGAATACCAGGTGGCACTCCAGCCGTCCGTGGTCTTCCAGCCGAGAGCGTTCGCGACCCTGCTGTCGAGAATGAGCGGGTGACGCTCGTCGGACGGGTCAGGGCGACCAGCGGCGAAGTAGAGGAGCTTGGTGAAGAAAGACGGGCCGAGTTTGTGGATCTTCGCCGCACCCCCGGTATGGAAGGCCCGGTACCCGGCCTCGGCCGATTCCCTTCCGGCCTGCAGCCCCGCGAGGAGCCGCCCGGGTGTCTGAGGGTCCTTCAGGGGTTGAACTCCCCGGTATATCTGCAGGTTAGCCTGCGCTGCTCCCCAGGCATAGACGGCGACATAGAAGTTCAGCACGTCCGTCTCGGTGCCGTCGCAGATGTTCTCACCGAGTTCGAAGAGTCGCTCCCTGGTCACTGAGAGGTACTCGTGATCAGGCTGATCCGTCAGGAACGGTGGTGGCGGGAACGGAACCGGGTCAGGATCCTTGTACCACTGGCCGATCCAGTCGGAGGGCCGGAAGCGTTCCCGCTGTCTCGACACCAGCTCCGCCAACCTCGAGTGATCGGAACGTTCGTCGTCCGTCCACATCAGTTCCTCGTGGATCTGGTGCTCCGTCGACTCAAGTTTTGTGACCAGATCGTCGAGGTCGGCAGAGATAAGCTCCATATTTCTCTTTCTCTGAATGTGCTGTCCCTGAGCCTGTCCGGGCGGAGGGGTGCCGTAGGCTGGGATCAGATCGGATGGCGTCAGGCGAGCGCCCGGGTGGGTTTCGACGGTCGCGTGAACAGGCCGAGGTTCGACTCGGGGTTCGTCTTGATGCACCATACGATGATCGCGATCCCCAGGATGGTGGTGAGTATTGAGCCCTCGAGCCCGAACTCCCCGCCGTTGAGCAGTTCACTACCGCTCGGCGTCGAGGACAGGATGGAGCCCGGCAGTACGTTGCCCGAGACATGCGAGCCGTAGATCATCGCGAGCACGAAGTTCCAGCCACTGTGCCAACCGGCGACGAACCAGGCATTCCCTGTACGCCAATACATCACACCGAACACCACACCGTAGAGCACCAGGTTCACCATGCCGAAGACCGTCAGGTTCGGGTTATTGATGTGGATATAAGCGAACAGAATCGACGACAGACCGATGGCTCCGGCGACCGTAAGCTTCGCGGCGTAGGCAGGAATGATGAAAAAGCGGAAGAGCAGTTCCTCGAAGAACCCCTGGAACGCGAAGAACACCGCAGCCAACGGAAGAATCCAGAGAGTACCGGCGTCGAAGACACTGCTGATCTGCACCGCCCCCACAACCACGTTGATCAGCAGAATCACCGTCACCCCGGCGAACCCTAAACCGACACCAACGAGCCACGCCCGGAGCCGACTCTCCCGGATCATCCCCAGATCGGCGAGCTTCAGCCGGAACACCTTCACTATCAGCACAACGAACAGCGTCGCGGCGAACACCCTTCCGAGCGTCGACCCGAAGGTGATGGGGGAGCTCAACGCAGGTAGCGGCAGCAAACCAACCAACTCGGAGAAGAACTGGCTCATGAAATCGTTGATCGTGAGCAGGAAGAATGCGACGACAGTGGGGACGAGGACACAGATCAGGATGTTCCGCCTGACCCAGGGCAGGACCCTATCCTCGAAGTTGCTGACCGGGATCACCGTGTCAGTGGAAGAAGCTACGGCGTGCCTGCCGGAGCGTGGAGCCCGGGAATCTTTGACTGGTGGCATAGCGTGGTTTTCCGTTTCTTGTGCGGGCAGTCATGGTGGAGCAGGACGTAGCCTCGGGATGATGTGGACACGAAAAGTATGCGGTCATCATGCGGTGCGTTTGTCTCCAAACTGACATATTCTCGTTCGACGGTACACGCGCACCCGCATGCCGGTGGGGGCGGCATCTCGGGAGATAATCAATAGTGATGATGATCATGCCCCAGGTTGCCTTCGCTGCAACAGCCTCATGTCCCTGCAGAACCGCTGAATGAAAACCGGTGCCGTCTGCCCGGGACAAACCGGCTCAACGGTTGGGGGCGGAAGAACGAGGATCGGCACCACGACGCAACCGAACAAGATTCTTACGTCGCGCGGACCCGTCTCACCGCCTCCGGGAAACCGCTCGCGTCCACGGGCTCAGCGCAGCGAATCCGTGATCCTCACGGTCTCCACCGCGACACGGGTGACCTTGGCGATCAGGTCGACGATGTAGCGCGGATTGCCGACCTCATCGCACCAGTCGTTCGGATCGTTGACGATGCCGGAAGCCTTGTCCTTCTTCACCTGGTAGCGGTCGATGATCCACCCGAGCGCGGAGCGGGAACCGAGGAGATAGCGCTCCGCCTCCTCCGGGATGCCCGAGACGGTGACCTTCGGGCTGTAGATGATCGTGGTCGTGTCGTTGACGTTCTTGCCCGTCTCGGGATCCTTCTTCTTCGCCCACTTCATCTTGGTCACCCGCCACGTCTCCCGGTTGTCGGGGTCCGCGGACTTCTTCACCTGCACATCGACCGGATAGGGATTGACATCCTCGTAGTTGACGTGCAGGTCCATCAACGTCCGACCGGCCTCGGTGAGCTGATCGAAGCGTTCGCGTGACGACGGCGTCTCCACGTGCGGCAGCATCTTCTTCAGGTCCGCGGCGTAGGCCTCCCGGTAGTTCGGGTCGTGCAACTGCCCGTAGACGAAGTAGAAGATGTCGTCCTTGGAGATGTCACTACCGAGCGCATTCCGGTAGATGGCGAGAATCTCATCGGTAATGTTGTCCACGCGCCGGTAGCCGTCGAGAACCTCGCCTTCGGTGCCTGACTCGGTTTCCGACGTGGTGGCGGAGCCGAAGTCGAGGGTTCCCGCCGGGGTTTCCACGGGTTCCCAGGTCCAGCGGGGGAAGAACTGGCCTGCATAGGTGAACATCGACAGATCTGGAATTAGATCCGTTGAGATTACCGTAAATTCTGCGGCTTCTCGGGGGCTGACTACGTATATTCCCAAATTGTCATGCTCCGCTGTCGGGAACATCTTGGGGAGCCGGTAGACCATGTCGTTCACGGCCCGATCAAAGTAGCAGTGTTGTGTCGTGAATGGTCGATAGAGAGATCGTCTGAAACTGTGCTCCTGTAGCGAGATCTCATGCCCCTGAGCGAGCTGATTATTCAGGCTCCGATTCCACGAGATTACGGTCGTGTTCTGGTATTCGGGATTGTGTTTTAGGAATTCAATGACACTTTTCCCGGAACGGTTCTCCGTAAGTTGTGAAGAATCCCAGATTCTGAAATCTCGTCTAGCAGATTCATACGTATCCAGGAACCTGGTTATGTTGTGCATCAGGGCGGTCTTGCTCATGGAGTAGCACCACGCGTCGCGTCCCGTTTTGAGACCAGCTCCGTAGATATTGAATATCCTCGGTGAACCGGGTGTTTTATCTCCCAGTACAGGCCACGTCTCAAATTCCTCCGAGCGCTGGTTGACCCAGTCGCCGTGGTTGTTCGGGGTGATCTTCTGCCACTCAATGCTCTCTGCCGAGCCATGTTCGATGATCGTGAGTTTCTCTTCACGCGTGAGATAGTCTCCGATGTCCCGGTAGTGGATCGTGCAGGATTCAGCATTCGGTGTCTTGATGCCTATGAAGATGGCGACGGTGTTGCGGCTGCCTGATCCGAAGACCTTTCCACCTTCTTTCCTTGACTGTTCTCCGGCGGTCCGCTGGTTTCCCCGGAGGTTGAACACGTACATCTCGCTGAACTCATCGGCGAAGCTCAACCGGATTCCGTCCGCGGTGTTGCCGTCGATCCAACCGCCGTTGGATACGAACGCCACGATTCCGTGATCACCGATGCGGTCGGTGGCCCAACGGAAGGCACGGAGGTAGGAGTCGTAGAGACTATTCTTGTTCGTGGCCGTCGAGCGTGCCGCGTAGGTTTCCTCGATACGCTTGTCCAACGTCGGATACTTCACGTTCGCGTTGAGGTCATTGGCGTTGTTCTGGCCCACGGAATAGGGCGGGTTACCCACGATAACGTGAATGGGCGCGGACTTCTGGCGCTCGATCCGGTCATTGTTCTCTACGAACATACCCAGATCCATCGCGTCATCGTCCTCGGTGATCTGGAAGGTATCGGCCAGCGCGATGCCCTCGAAGGGCTGGTATCCGCCCGTGTTGCCGTCCTCGTCCGCGTTGAGTGCGGCGTAAGTGGTCTCGATGTTGACGGCCGCGACGTAGTACGCCAGGAGCATGATCTCGGTCGCGTGGATCTCGGTGGCGTACTTGCGTGCGAGGTCCTCTTTGCGGATCAGCCCGGATTGGAGAAGCCGCACGGGGAACGTACCCGTACCAGTGAACGGGTCGAGAATGTGCACGCCCTCATCGGTGAGGCCACGCCCGAAGTGCTTGCGGGAGGCCCAGTCCGCGAAGCGGTTGATAAAGTCGACGATCTCCACCGGGGTGTAGACGATGCCGAGTGCTTCGGACTGTTTCTTGAACGCGAGCTTGAAGAAGCGTTCGTACAGATCCTTGATCACCTGCTGCTTGCCTTCGGCGGTGGTGACCTCGGAGGCTCGGACCTGGACAGACCTGTAGAACCGTTCCAGGGATTCGGTCTCGGATTCGAGGCGCTTGTCCGAGAGGGCCTCGACCATGCGTTGCATGACCCGGGAGACCGGGTTGTGCTGCGCGAAGTCGTGCTCGGCGAACAGGGCGTCGAAGACGGGCGCGGTGATCAGGTGCTGGGAGAGCATGCTGACGGCGTCGTCGCGGGAGATGGACTCATTCAGGTTTGCGCGTAGTCCCTTGAGGAACTCGTCGAACTCCGTGGCGACCGTCGGGTCCGCGGTATCGAGCAGTCGGTTGATGCGCAGGATCTGTGCGTCGGCGATGTTGGCGACGTCCTTCGCCCAGTCCTCCCAGTAGGTTCTGGTACCCACCTTGTCGACGATGCGGGCGTACACGGCCTCCTGCCATTTTTCCATGGAGAACAGGGCGAGTTGTTGGCTGGAGAAGGATGGGTCGCGGGTCGATTCGTGGCTGGTGCTCCCGGGCTCCGGAGCCTGGGTCGTGACATCGGGATTCGATACGAACGGATCGGCGGGGGCAGGGGTGTCCTTCGGTGGGACATCGATGAACGCGGGCTGGATGGTGGTGTTCAGGGCAGCGTTACTGGCGTTGAGTTTCGCGGAGTTGACCGTCGCGTTGAAGCGCTCGTCGTGGGCGCGCAGGGCGTTGAGGATCTGCCAGACGACCTTGAATTTCTGGTTGTCGTTGAGCACCTCGGAGGGCTTCTTGTCGGCGGGGATACTGATGGGCAGGATGATGTAGCCGTAGGTCTTCCCCTCCGATTTACGCATCACCCGGCCGACAGACTGCACGACATCGACCTGGGAGTTACGCGGGTTCATGAAGATCACCGCGTCGAGTGCGGGTACGTCCACACCCTCGGAGAGGCACCGTGCGTTGGTGACGATGCGACATTCATCCTCGGGGACCGCGTCGGACTTCAGCCAGCGCAGGATGTTGCCGCGCTGGAGGGCGTTCATGGTTCCGTCGACGTGTTTGGCGTCCACGGTGAGGTCGAGATTCTGGGTGGAGATTGCCTCGTTGGTCGCGGCCTTCTCCTCCAGGTTCCGGGAATAGACACTCGTCACGGAGGGGAACAGGTCGGTGAACTTCCTGGATGAGGCGATGTCCGAGGCGAACAGCACCGCTCGACGCATGGGTGCTGCGCCTTCGGGGAACCCGGTGGCCTGGTCCTTTCCGGTGTCGAGCGTGGTACTGGACCGCTTGGCCAGGCCGTTCCACGCGCCGATCATCTTGGAGACGTCATCGAGGTTCCCGGCTGCACCCGCCATTTCGAGGGCCTGCGGAAGGGTATCGGCGGCGATCTGATCGTTGATACCGAGTACGAGGACCTTGTAGTCGGTGAGCAGTCCCTTCTCCACGGCTGCCCCGAAGCTCAGGCGGTGGAACTCGGGACCGTAGGTGTCCTCGTCGTCCATCGAACACAGTTCGGCGGAGTGCTCCTCCGCTTTGTTTTTGATGTCCTCGCCGAACAGTCGGGGAGTGGCTGTCATGTACAGCCGCTTCGTGCCCCTGATGTAGGAGTTGTCGTGGATGCGCACGAAGTGCGAGGCGTCTTCGCCCGCGAGGGTGATGCCCGTGGTGCGGTGTGCCTCGTCGCAGATGATGAGGTCGAACGGGTCGGTGCCATTGTCGGTGTTCTGGGCCTCGTGGATGGCCTGGAGTGACTGGTAGGTGGTGAACACGACTGTCAGGCCCTTCGCGCGGCGGCGGTGGCGCATCTTGGCGGCGAGTTCGACACCATCCGTGGTTACCGGTACCTCAAGCTCGTAGGTGGCGATGTCCTCGGCGTCTTTGGACACCTTCTTGTCGGAGCACACCGCGTAGGCACGGAGGTCGTGTTCGGAGTGGCTGGTCCACTCCTTCAGCGTCTGGGAGAGCAGGGAGATCGACGGCACGCAGAACAGGATCTTCGCCTGGCCGCCGAGTTTCGTGGCCAATCGTTCCGAGAGTTTTAGCGCGGTGAATGTTTTGCCGGTACCGCAGGCCATGATCAGCTTGCCGCGGTCGTAGTCCCGGAAACCAGCGAAGACCGCGTCGATGGCTTCCTTTTGGTGCTTACGCGCGCGGAACCGTTTGCGCTTGGTTAGGGAGAACTCGATGGCGTAGTCCGAGTCGGGGTAGGCGATCTCCCAGTTGATCGGGGCGTCGGCGATTTCGGCGAGGCCGATGCGCTGCACGGGGATCGTCTGACCCTCGAGTGAGGCTTCCGCGTTCTTTCCCCACCGGTCGGTGGTGGAGACGATGATCCGGTTGCTGAAGGACTTCCGTTCGCCGGTGTCGGTGACGAAGGTGCGCCCTGATGCGGTGTAGAAGGAATCCAGGTGGGACTTCTGCAGTGTGGTGGTGGGTTCGTAGAACTTGCACTGGATCGCCGTCCAGGAGTCGTCCTCGGCGCGGTGCGCGACTAGGTCGATGCCGGTGTCTCCGGCGCTCGGGTCCTTGTACTTCCAGTCGTTCCAGCGCAACACCTCGTCGTACTCCTGCGAGTACATGGGGTGGAGCTGGAAGTAGCGCACCATCAGTTTCTCGAACTCCAGTCCTCTCGCTGCGTTGGAGTCGAGTTCACGGAGCGCTGTGACGACATCGTCGATGGAAACCTTGGAAGCCATGGGGACCATTGTGTCGTAGTGGAACGAGTACCACGGCGAATGAGGTCGGTGTCGCCGCTTTTGGGGGTGTGGCGACAGGGACGCCCGGTGGCCCGGACCCGTTGACATGCCCAGTGAAGGGGTGGTTAGCTGCCAACAAATACCGTCCACCCGAGATCCGAGGAGTTGTCAATGACCGAGAAACGCTCACCTCTCGTCAGTGTCGGAGCTGTCCTGCGGGGAGAGCTGGGTGTGTTGTCGGCCTGCGCCGCGTGGCTCGGTGTCGTCGTCCTCCTTCTTTCCGCGACCGTGTTCGGTGGTCCGGTCCTCTTCGTGGCGCCGGTGATTCTCATCGTGTTGGCGGTACGGGCTCTGCGGAGAGGTGCCGGTGCCCTGGAATGGACGGCGGTCGTTTCGACTGGGGTATTTCTCGCGTCGCTGGGCTATCTGGGGGCGGCGTTCTCCGTGGGGATCGACGCCGCGGATGCGGGGCTACCTGTGCCGTGGTGGACCGATCACGTTGCTGTCGGTTTCATCGTCGTGGCCGTATCCCTGGTTGCCGCGGTCGCATTCCTCTCCGCTGCGTGGGCACGGGCGGCGGACTGATTTCCGCGGGCCGCGGGAAGTCGAAATTATCCGGAAATCCCCAGGTTAAATCGAAGTAACGTGGTTACCTGCGGCTGTTGCGTGCGTGAGGTGACACAGTTCTGTTCCTGGGTGTGCCGGAGAAGTGACACCCCTGCGTCGGCAGTCCGGGGAAAGGGAGATTCTGTGGCAGTATGTACCTGTTAGCGAATCGTCTCCGGGTGCGCAGCGTCCGTGCGCCGGAGAGTCATCCCATTCTTGTGAAAGCAGTCAGCGTCTTCATGCCCAACCTGGTCAAACTCCGCCGTGTCCTTCCTGCCACCATCATCGGTATCGGGTTACTCGTGGCGGCGCCGCAGGCATCTGCGGCGGAGGCGGATCCGGTGTCGGATGTGACCGAACAGGTTCGATCGGTCGCCCGGGAGATTCAGACCGATATTGATCGGGCTGTTGACGGTGCGCTCCGCGCAGGCACCGGGGTGGGGGCTGCGGACACGGCGAAGCGTCTCAATGAGGCCGCGATTGGGAGTGGGCTCGGCCAGATTATCCCGGACAACGTGATAGCGGCTGCTGAGGCGGTTGCGCCGGATGATTCCTCCGATGTGCACGGTGACGGTATCTGGTGGGATGGTGGTGCCGTATCTGCTGTAGAAAGCACGTTTGACGCGTCTCGTCGCGGGCCGAACTACCAGTGGCGCACGGATGTCGTGTCACAGCTCATGGCGGGTCGCCCCGGCCCGGTACTCAATCGGGTGAGCGGTAGTTGGTTCAATGGCCCGGACATCCCGGAGGAGTCCTTCGCGGCGCAGCGCAGGGGGAAGTCGCTTTTCGGTCCCGGTACCCCCGTGTTCATCGGCCCGAAGACCCTGTGCACCCTCGGGGTAGCGGGTTATGATGCCGAGGGGCGTGCGGTGGGCATTACCGCTGGTCACTGTGGTAATCCGGGGGAGGCGGTGATCTCGGCCGACTCCTGGGAAGTGGGGCAGGCTGGCACGGTTGTGGCGTCGAGCAGGAACTACGACTATTCGGTGATCGAGTTCAATGATCGAGCTGAACTCACGCGCAGCTACAACGGTGTCACGGTGAACTCGGTCGGCGGTACGCCGGTGAATGGGGAGATCCTGTGCAAGCAGGGGGTCGCCACCGGGCACACGTGCGGTACGTCGTGGATCAGTGAGAAGCGGGTCAATTTCTCTCAGGTGTGTGCCATGCGTGGGGATTCGGGTGCTCCGCTGCTCGCCGGGGACCGGCTCGTCGGGGTGGTGTCGGGTGGTGTGTTCCCGGACCACAACCTGTCCTGTCGGAGTCCGCTCCAGGGGCCCTTCTTCATGCCGACCGCGAGTCCGACGATTGATGCGATCACCGATAACCTCAATGCCGGGGGAGCTGCAGGGGCGGGTTTCGTGCTCCCTCCGGAGGGGGGACCGTTCGCGGCGGTACGAGGTCGCTGAGGGTGATCTGAGTGCCCATTTGTACCGGCTCCTGTGTGGGGCCGGTTTTTTATGTCCGGGAACCAGCACTCAAGTTAGCTAATGAAATACAGCCCCAATAAGGGGTAAAAACGCCCCGCTGGGGAAGGTTGTTTCTCTTAGTTTTCAATGACCTAACGGTAATGAATGTCCAGTTCAATAGGCATTTATACTGGTTGAGGCGATGATGGTGGCCTCGTTCCTGTTGAAAAGTGCCCAAATGGGACACCGGAAAACTGATACCTTCGAGCCGCCGCCGTATCCGCCTCACTTCTTCCCGTCGCCAACCTCAGCGGGAGGAACGACGCGGTGGTCGCGGTCACCACCATCGAGGAACAGGACAACTTCATGCGCACATCCCCACTGACCCGCAGAGCCCGGTCAAGCCGCTCTGCCCGGGTCGCCTACATCGCCGCCGTCGCCTCCGTGGCACTGATTACACCATTCGTCGCCGCCCCGATCACTGTTCCACAAGTGGCGACGGCAGCGGAGATTTCGGAGGACAGCGATGGGCACGCCTGGGACTTCTCCACGATCGCGATCACCTACCCGGTGATCACCGGAACCCCGGGCGTGGTTGCAGAGTCCTTCCCCGACGTCTACGACGCCACGACCGGGCTTCCCGTCGGCACCTGGGGGTTGATGACGTTCCGACTGATCGACGATGTCCCGGGCCTGTCGGTGAACATCGACACCGGCAACGTCGTGTACGAGGCGCCGGAGGGTGCTGCACCTGGACCGAACGCCCCGGTGGACGTTGAGGTCACGTTCCTCGACGGCTCGACCCGCATCGTCCAGGTGCAGACAGCGGTGGGGCGGATGGCGGACCGTGGCGGATACACGCTCGTTCCGGTCACAGTGGACAATGTGCTCACAAAGAGCGCCCCCGTGGAGTTGGAGTACGGGCGCAGCAACGACTACGAGGCGGCGCAGCTCATCGCCTCCATACTCCCGCGAGCGGGTGTCGATACCCCGCCGTGGGCCCGCATCCGTGATGATCGGGTGGAACTCGTGGTTACACCCGACGTCTACGACCGCACGCTCACTCTGCCGGTGACCATCACCTACCGGGACGGCAGTGCCACCGACGACGTTGCCGTCTGGAATGTCGGTACCGCATCCGACATCACCCCCGTCATCCCGGATACCCCGGTGTCGGCAGGTGCCCACTCGGTGATTCCCGTCCGCTATGAGAAGAACGGATGGACGATACCGGACAACCTGCCCGTGCCTGTCGAGATCACCGAGGGGCCGGACTGGGTCACGGTGACGGACGGCTCGATTCTCGCCCTACCGGGTGTCGGTGCCGCCCCCGGTGACTACCGGGTTCAGGTATCGGTCGGGTTGCCGTCCGGCGACGTCCCGGTCGAGTTCACCGTCCGGGTCACCCCATCCGCCGGTGGCGGCATCGGGGACTATCACCTGGCACCGGTGGGTGGGCGCGAGGTGATCCCGGGACGGGAAGCCTCTGTGCCGCTTCCGCAACTCATGCGCGGGGAGGAACCAGTCGATGCCATGGGCTACACGTTCACCGTCTCCTCGGATGACGTCGATGCGGAGATAACCGAGGAAGAGCCGGGGAACAGGGTCATCCGTTTCACAGCGCCGAAGGCGGGGAGAGAGCAGATTCGCCTCGTTGTGACGGCGACCCCCGTCGTCGGTGACCACGAACCGGTGACCGCCCCGGTCCGGCTGTTCACCCGTCCCTACAACGGCCGACACGACAACCACTACAACAACATCGTCGATGTGAAGCCGGGAGAGGGAGAAGTCAGTTCCCCCGTGCTCGTCACCGACGATGACCGGGAGTACGGCACCGAGCCTGGGGAACTCACCTTCACCCTGGGACAGAACCCGCCCGCGGGGGCGTCGATCGCCGCGGACGGCACCGTGTCGGTCCCCCGGTCAGCGGTAGTGGAGGCGGAGATCCTGAAGGTTCCGGTGACCGTGACCTACCTGGATGGTTCCACGGACCGGAATGTCGCTGTGTTCACCACCCTGGATTCCGGGGCGTTTGTCGATGTGGTTCTCGCGGCGGGCCCGCAGGGTAGCTACAGCATGCGGGACGTCTACCTCACCCCCGGCTCGGACCGGGACCTGACGCTGCGTGATCTGCTGTTCACCGACGCGGACTTCGGGGGAACCGTTGAGCGTTTCCCGGAGTTCACCGGCGTCGGCGGTTCCACCTGCACGGTTACCGCGCCCGAGTCCCTGCCTGCGGGTGTGCATCTCGAGGAGGGCTTCGGGTACGCCAATTGTGATCGGGCGGTCCGCGTCGACGCCGACGCCCCGACGGGGACGAGCTTCACGGTGGACGTCGCGGTGGAGATCGTCGACGCCGAGGGCGCACGGCAGCAGCTCACCACCACCCAGACGGTGCGAATCGTGGACAACCCGGTTGACTATGAGCTGCCCGCCGACAACTACGAGACGGTACCGTCCGGTGCGGCGAGTACGTGGGATCTCGGCGGCGGGATACCGGCCGGCGATGTGACGCTCGTCGATGACGCATCCGGGAGGTTCACCCTCACGGGGCAGGGGATCGTGTTCACCCCGGAATCCGCTGATGCGGGAAAGACGTTTGCGACCACGGCGCGCATCCGGCGTGCCGACGGCACCGGTGGTGACGTTGCGTGGGTCGTCCGGGTGAGCGACAGCAGCGTCCTCACCCCGACCATCGACTACGGGGATCTGCGCGTCGTGCGGGGTGAAACCCGCACCTTCAGCCCATATGTCATCCCGCATCCCAGGGGGAGTGCTGGCCCGGTGGCTGCGACGTACCGGCTGTCCGACGGGCCCCCGACTGGTTGAGCGTGGATCCGGGGACCGGTGTGATCACCGCCAAGGTGCCGGACGACGCCCCGGCCCGTGGTGTCCGGGCCCTCGTCGAGGTGAGCTTCGCGGGTGGCGGTACCACGAGTGCGCCGTTGAACGTCGAGGTGGTGAGCCTCGCCGGCTCACGCATCCACTACAACAGTGCGGACCTGCTCGCGGTGGGGCCGATCACGGTGGAACCGGAGACCGCATTCCTTCGCGTTGATCCGGTGTCCTTTGAACTCGTCACCCCGGAACCGGGAATCAGCATCGATGATTCCGGCGTGATCACCATCGACGACGGAATCATGGGCGCGGATGACTCCCGGAACATAGTGGTCACCGCAGTGTTCCGCGACGGTTCCCGGTACACCCAGAACGTCCACGTGACCACGACGTCGATGGCGGTGTCCTATGTGACGGTCTACGACTGGGTCACCGACATCACCGGCTCATCCCCGGTCACCGGCGGCTGGCCGACTCATGTGGTGCGGTCGGGTGCGCCGCACGGTGCGCCCGAGCCCGAGCCGACCTACGAACTCGCGGCCCCGGAGGCAACCCCCGACGCCTCGGTCGATCCCCGGACAGGCAGGGTCACCACGACCCTCGCCGCGGGCGTCGGAGAGGCCGATGTGCCGGTGCGGGTGACCTACCGCGACGGCTCCAGCCGGATGTCGGTCGTTCACTTCACGCGGGACGCCTACCTGGACAAACTGACGTTCGCCTACCCGGAGCGCCGCGTTCACATCGGGTTGGAGGACGAGCACGTGACCAACGAGAACGCGGTCCTGCCCACCTTCGTCAACGGTGCGGCCGGAACGCAGCGACCCACCGTCTACGGCACCTGGTTCGAGGCCACCCCGGGGCAGGAGAACGCCGACCTCTTCACCGTGGACCGCAACTCCGGTGAGGTGACCCTCCTCGATCCCGTGGCCCACGCGGGGGAGACCCGCACGCTGAACGTCACCGCGCACCTGCCCGGCGGGTCCACCGCGACCGCCGATGCCACCTTCACCGTCGACCGGGCCAGCAGCGATGTTTCCGTCATCTACCGTGACCTCTACGGCGTGGCAGAGGGGAAGACCTCCGTCAGCGCCCCCATCTTCGTTCCGGAGGTCTCCCGTGACCTGGTCGCCACCTTCATCTTGCTGGACGCGCCAGAGGGCATGGAGATTGACCCGACGACCGGCCTGGTGACCTACACACCCGCAGGTGAACCCGGGGACGGAAGGGTCGACATCATCGTCGAGTTCACCGACGGCGACGCCGCCCGCGGTGAACTCGCTTATCACACACAGAGCTACGCCGACGCCATCGTGCCCGACGGACTCACCGCGAACCTCACCGCCGAGGCCGGGCACCGGACCGTCGTCACCGTCGATGCCTTCGCGGGGGAGCACTCCCACTACCGCTGGGGGCCGAAGCGGTGGCTCATCCAGTCCGTCGACCCCACCGGTGACGTCTGGGACGAGTTCTCCCCGCACATCACCCGCCGCGAACACCATCCCGATCTGCTGAGCTTCATCGCCCCCGACCGCCTCGCGGGTCAGCAGGTCGACCTCCCGGTCACCCTGACATACCCCGACGGGACCAGCGTCGTGGCGACACTCCGCACCACCGTGACGGACCCCGGACATGACCATGACCACGGTCACGGTGGTTCCGTGGCAGCGGCAGTGCGCTTCTTCTACGACCCCGTCACCGTGGACAACGATGCCCGGAGCGCCACCTCCGGGCCGCTCCGGTTCGCACCGAAGTACCGTCCGCGGCACGCGGGTGAGCACGACCCGGAGACCGGTGAACTCGTCGATCTGTGGCGCGCCGGGCGGATACTCAACGTCACGGCACTCACTGATCGGGAGGTCACGCTCGAACCTGACACCGGTGTGCTCACCATCGCGGTCACGGACGACGACCGCGACAGCCAGATCACCATTCCCGTTCAGATCACGTTCAACGATGAGCACGCGGAAACCGTCACCGTGCCCGTGGTGTTTGCCGTCGGTGCCGCGGCGGTTCCCACGGCGGAGAACACCCGGGTGATCTACCCGGCGGTGAGCGTGGCCACGGGGTCCGACGCCTTCGCTGAACCGCTCGTCCGGGTCGACGGCGGGCGGTTCTCCGTGCCCGTCGACGGGCTGCGTTTCGATCTCGCGGACGGGGCGCCCGCCGGTGTCGTCATCGATCATGCCACCGGCGCGGTCGGGATCGCCACGACCCGGAGTCACCTCGCGACAGCCGACGGGATCGTCGAGGTACCCGTCACCGTGTCCTTCCCCGGTGGCGGAGAAACGGCCTCGACCACGGCGAGGTTCGTCGTCCACGAGAAGAACACCCGGACCGGCGCGGAGACCCACGATCCGCAGGTGGAGACCGGACTCAAGCCGGTACAGCCCGCGGCATTCGCCTCACGCATCGTCTTCGACGGGGCCCGCCCCGACGGGGTGCGGTTCGCACCGGTGGACGGCGGTGCATCGGGTGTGCGGGTGACCGATGACGGAGAGGTCACCACAACCGGTGACGGCAGCACCCCCGCGACGGTTCTGGTCACCTACGCCGACGGCTCACAGGATGTCGTCGAGGTTCCCTTCACCGCATGGACCGCGCCGACCCCGGTTCCCTACGGCGACCCGGTGGTACACCCCGATGGAACGGTCACGGTCTCCCCGGACCCGGACACGGATCTCACCGGGGTGGAGTTCAGCCTCGACGAGGGATCCCCGGAGGGCGTGAGCATCGCGGCCGACGGCACCGTGAAGGTCACGCCCACGACGGATACCGCGGGTGAGACCGTGACAGTCACCGTGGTCACGACCCGACCCGGGGAAAACCCCGCGCGCACGACCTTCACCGTCGCTGTGCCGGACCGTCCCGAAGCCCCCGACGCGGGATCCTCCGTCGGGCGGAGTTTCCTGGCGCTGCTCCTCGCGCTGCCCCTGTTCATCGGGGCCATCGGGTTCGCGCTCCTGCACAGTGGGCTGATTCCTGCGCTCCCGGGACTGCCGCCCCTGTGGTTCCCCCACCGCTGAGGACACGGCCGCGGGGAGGGGAGCGGTGCTCACACCGTGAACCTCCCCAGCAGCTCCTCGTGGAGCAGGCCGTTGGTGGCGAGGGCGTCGCCACCGGAAGGGCCGTCGATCCCGGAGAGGGAGGTGAAACGACCGCCCGCCTCGGTGACCAGTACCGCGAGCGGGGCGAGGTCCCACAGGGCGACCTCGGGTTCGGCGGCGACGTCCACCGCCCCCTCCGCGACGAGGCAATAAGAGAGGAAGTCGCCGAACCCCCGCAGTCGCCAGGTGTCATCGGAGAGTTTCAGGAATGCGTCGAGAAGCCCGCGGTCCCGCCAACCGTCGAGCGATGAGAAGGACACCGACGCATCTGCGATGTCCGCGACCCCGGAAACCCGGAGACGCTTGGGGGAGCCGCCCGAGAAGGACCGCCAGGCACCCTGCTCCTCTGCGGCCCACCAGCGGCGTGCTAGGGCCGGGGCACTGACGACGCCGACGACGGGTTTCCCGTCGACGAGCAGTGCGATGAGTGTCGCCCACACGGGAACGCCACGGACGTAGTTTTTCGTACCGTCGATCGGGTCGATCACCCACTGGCGCCCTTCGAGGGCGGCGTCACCGCCGAACTCCTCACCCAGTACCGCATCCGCCGGACGGTCGGTGGACAGTCGTTCCCGGAGGAGTTTCTCGCACGCGATGTCGGCGTCGCTCACCGGCGTCATGTCCGGCTTTGATTCGACGGTGAGGTTCGATGCCTCGAACCGGTCCAGCGTGTGGGTGTCCGCGATATCGGCGAGTTCAAGGGCCAGTGCGAGGTCATCGGCGTAGGTGCTCATGTCCACTAATGATAGGCGAGGTGCGCAGCCGGAACCTCTGGAACAAATGAAAAAAATTACATGGACAAATGTTCGCATACTGGGTCACAATGGGTCAGGAAGTACGGGCCACCACCCCTTCGCCCGAAAACAACACACAAGGAGATGCGTCATGAGTACCGAATCCACCCCGCATATCAACCCCAAAGGCGCCCCCATCGCCGAAACCATCCTGCTCCCCGGTGATCCGCTACGCGCCAAATTCATCGCCGAGACCTATCTCGACAACGCCGTCCAGTTCAACGATGTCCGCAACATGCTCGGCTACACCGGGACCTATCAGGGACGTGAGATCTCGGTGATGGGCTCCGGCATGGGCATCCCCTCCATCTCCCTGTACTCCTGGGAACTGATCAACGTCTTCGGCTGCCGCAAGCTCATCCGCATCGGCTCCTGTGGAGCATTCCAGAAGGACCTGGACCTGTACGAGATCGTCGTCGCACAGTCAGCATCAACCGACTCGAACTTCCTCTCCCAGTACAACGTTCCCGGCACCTATGCCCCGACCGCCTCCTGGAAGCTACTGTCCGCGCTGCAGGAGCAGGCCCGTGAGCAGGGTGTGGAGACGCATGTCGGCAACGTCCTGTCCAGCGACATCTTCTACCACGCCGATGAGACCGCCAATGACCGCTGGGCGAGGATGGGGGTTCTCGCCGTCGAGATGGAGACCGCAGGCCTCTACGCCGTCGCCGCTGCCAACGGTGCCGACGCACTTGGCCTGTTCACCGTCTCCGACAACATCGCCACCGGAGCGCGGACCACTCCCGAGGAACGACAGACCGCGTTCACCCGGATGATGGAGCTCGCCCTACCGCTCGCCGGCGTCTAGCCGATTCACCCGTATCAAGGAGCACCACACCAATGGACACCCCCATCTCGGCAGGGCACGGCGTCAACCCCAAAAGGGCGGTGCCGATCCTGCTCTTCAGCTTCGTGTTCTGCCTCGTCATCGACAACGGCTTCAAGTTCATGTCGAAGCCGATCGCCGATGCCCTCGACCTGAGCGTCACCACCGTCAGCCTGCAGGCCACCCTCGCCGGCATCGTCATCGGGATCGGAGCCGTGGTCTACGCGGCACTCGCCGACGCGTTCTCCATCAGATCCTTGATGATCGCCGGTATTGCCCTGATCGTCACCGGATCACTCATCGGATTCTTCTTCCAGAGCATCTGGCCCATGGTCCTCGCTGGGCGCGTCATCCAGACCACCGGCCTCGCCGCCGCCGAAACCCTCTACGTCATCTACGTGACCAAGTACCTGGACGCGAAAGATCAGAAGACCTACCTCGGCTTCTCCACCTCCGCGTTCCAGGCGGGACTGCTCTTCGGCATCCTCGGATCCGGATTCCTGGCCACCACCGTGTCCTGGACCGCGATGTTCCTGGTCCCCCTGATCCTCGTGTTCACCATCCCAGTGCTGATCAAACGGGTCCCACCGGCGAAGGCCGTGTCCAGTCACCTCGATGTGCTCGGACTCTTCCTCATTGCGGTCATCGCTACCTCGGTCATGCTGTTCATGCAGGACTTCAACTGGCTGTACCTGTTCCCCGTCATCCTCGGGACCGCGTGCTTCATCTGGCACATCACCGCGCACAAGGGCGCCCTGGTCCGTCCCGAGTTCTTCACCAACAGGCGCTACGTGTGGGCGCTCGTCCTCGTGCTCGTCGTCTACTCCGTGCAATTGGCCTACATTTTCATGTTCCCGTTCGCCACCGCGGATCTCCACGGCATGGAGATCGACGAGGCATCGATGCTGCTGGCCCCCGGATATGCTGTCGCCATTGTCGTCGGTGCACTGTCCGGCAAGATCGGTCAGTACCTCAGCTCACGGCAGACGATCGCCATCGCCCTCGGGGGAATCGTTCTCGCGCTGGCGCTCCCCGCGGTGTTCACCACCGCCAGCGTCACTGTCCTGGTCATTTCGATCATCCTGTTCGCCTCGGCGTTCGCGCTGCTCTACGCGCCGCTCGTGTCCACCGCGATCTCCACCATCCCGGCGGAGAAGTCCGGTGTGGCCATCGGGTTCTACAACCTGACCATCAACATTGCCATTCCCGTTGGTATCGCCTACACCGCGAAACTCATGGACCTGAAGTTCGAGTTCTTCCGTTTCGCCACCACCGCTTCCTCGGATATCGGGGTCCAGTACGCGACGGTTCTCTGGATCATCACCCTTGTCGCGGTGGCTGGCAGCGCGGTCTACCTGCTCGCGGACCGTCGGATGAGCACCGCCGAGAAGCAGCGGGCGGTGGCCGGTGACGATCCCTCCGTGCCCACCGCCCGGTAACGGAGTCACTCGGAACCGTCCCGCAGTCACTTCTATCCGGTACTCGTACTGAAACGACGATCCGCCCCGCACCAGGTCACACGGTGCGGGGCGGATCTTTCTGACGGAGAAATCAACCGGAAATCAGTCTTCCGGGTAGACACCGCCGCTGGCCTGCCGGTAGACGTAGGCGAGGGCAGTGATGTACGCGGGCCCGGTGATCAGCATGCCGAGTCCGAGTGGGATCGCGGACACGATAAGGATCAGGCCCCACAAGATCGAGAAACCGAGCAGCGGAAGATAGTTCCGGGTACCGGCCTGGAATCCCTGCCTCGCGGCGTCACCAAAGGATGCTCCCCGGTCGAGGACGAAGAGATACATCAGCATGTACAGCGGGCCGACGAAGATCAGAGCAATGTTCACGAAGATTTGGAGCACGCCCGGCAGCAGGTAGGGGACTGCGGACGTGATGATGTCGACGATTAGGACGAACACCAGAGCCTTGACGAAGTTGGGGCCACCGAAGAAATCAGTGAAGGTGATCTTCTTTCCGTCCGCAGCCTTCAGCGCGGCGGTGGCGAACATCACCTGAACCACGATCATGATCAGGGTGAAGAGGATCAAAATGATCGGGTTGAAGTTGTAGCTGTCCGTATCCGGTGTCGCCCCGGTCTCCGGGTTGAAGGCACCGTCCGCCGACATCTGGGAGAACATTGCGGCGAATCCCGCACCGAATATCACCACGGACAGGATACCCACGACCAGCGTGGTGACGATCCACGCGAGCGGAGAAGCGAATACGGTGCGGAAGCCGTAGCCGACACTTTCCATGACGCGGACCTTGCCGTCGCCCTGCACCATTCTCCGACCGTTGTTGTAGGGCGCGGCCCCTGCGTATCCTTCGGCGGAGCCGTCACCGTAGTTGTTAGCGCCGTTATAGGGATTGCTGTCATTTTCCGGGTGGTAGTTTCCCCCCGGGTAGTTGGGGTAATCGTCTCTTGCCACTGTGTGTTCTCCTTCGTGTGCACCGAGTGGGTGCGCTGATAGGTTGTTCCGGTGGGATGAATGACATCCGGTGCTCCATCTGGTCCCCTTGTACCAGGATCCATCAGGGTACCCGATGCACACCACCATTCCGGTTGATGCTGTCGACCATGTACAGGGTAACCGGGTGTTTTTCGTGGTTCGACACTGCCCTGCAAATGATACGGGTTAAGATACTATTCGTAGCGCAGGGCGTCGATGGGTCGCATCCGTGCCGCTTTCTCCGCCGGGTAGAAACCGAAGAATACGCCGATGCCCATGGAGAAGCCGAGGGCGACGATGACGCCGATCAACGGGGGCAGAACAATCTTCCCGAGGAACTTCGCTCCCACCATGCCGAGTGCACCGCCGAGCAGTACGCCGATGATTCCGCCGAGCAGACAGATGATCATCGACTCGATGACGAACTGCCTGCGGATGTCCGCATTCCGGGCACCGAGAGCCTTACGCACACCAATCTCCCGGGTCCGCTCGGTGACCGTCACGAGCATGATGTTCATGACACCGATGCCTCCCACGAGCAGGGAGATCCCGGCGATGACGGACAGCCCGATACTGAGTGAATCGATGATCGTCTTGAGGATCTCGAAGTCTTTGCTCATGTCCCGGGCGTTGGCGGTGAACTCCGGATCATCGGCGTAGGCGAGCTCCAGGAAGGAATTGAGGTCAGCGAGCAGCGCTTCGCCGTTGACCCCAGGGGACGGCCGGACCGACACCTGATCCCAGAGCCCCGGATCATCGGTGTTCAACCGGGAATCGACGGTCCAGGGGGCGTAGATCCGGTACTCCTTGAACGAGCCGGAGAGCAGTCCGCCCTTCCCCTTCTCCGCGATCACGCCGACGATCATCAGGGGGAACGTTGATCCGTCGGAGGAGGTGTAGTCGATGGTCTGGCCCAGTGCACCATCGGCATCTCCCGCGAACAAGGAGTCAATGACGGATTGGTTCACCACCGCGACGGAGCGTTCCCCGGTGATGTCATCATCGGCCAGATTACGGCCGTAGCCGATTTCGAAGCTCTGCATCGCCATGTAGTCCGGGTTGACTGCACTGAGAGTAACGCTCTGGGTGGTCTCCGGAGCATCGGACGAGGCCGCGTCTCCGGGATGATAGGACATGGCCCCCACCGCCACACCACTGATCCGGCCCTTGAACCGGTCGGACAGCACGTCGATGAACTGCGGGGTGATCTTTGAGGATGCGGCGACGGGTTCCGGCGGGACGTACATGAACGCGTTGGACTGTTCGGTCTGCTCCTCACCGTCCTTGGGGCGGGCCTCGACCTTCACGACATAGTCGTTGACGCCTGCGGCGGCGAGCCCCTCGACCGTCTGTGCCTTCAGTGAGGCCCCGAGGGTGAGGATCGCGATCACCGACGAGATACCGATGATCACACCCAGTAGGGTCAGGAGGGAACGCATCTTGTTGCTGCGGAAACTTCCCAGCGCCAGGCGGATCGCTTCAGCGTAGGTCATCGGTCCGCCACCCCGTTATCGAGTCGGCCGTCGGTCATGGTGGCGATTCGTGTCGTCTCCGCCGCGAGTTCCGGGTTGTGGGTGATCAGGACGATTGTTTTCCCTTCCTCGGTGTTGAGCTTGTGGAAGATGTCCATAACGAGGCGACCGGTCACCGAGTCCAGCGCGCCCGTCGGTTCATCGGCCAGGATCAGATCGGGGTTGTTCGCTAGGGCCCGAGCGATGGCGACGCGCTGTTTCTGGCCACCGGACAGCTCGTTTGGGTTGTGCTTCATCCGTTCGCCCATCCCGACGAGGTCGAGGAGTTCCTCGGCACGCTGGCTGCGTTCCTTCCTGCCGACACCGGCGTACATCATCGGCATCTCCACGTTCCGGGCTGCGCTCATCCGGCCGATCAGGTTGAAGTTCTGGAACACGAAACCGATGTGGTGGTTGCGGTACTCGGCGAGTTTGTCACCCGGCATGCGGAGGATGTCGACGCCACCGAAGAAGTAGCGACCGGACGTCGGATAGTCCAGGAGCCCGATGATGTTCATCAGGGTCGACTTGCCGGACCCGGAGGCGCCCACGACCGAGACGAATTCACCGTTTTTGACGGTGAAGTCGCACCCCGGGAGCACTGTCAGTTCATTGTCGGTGCCGATGTTGAATGTCTTGGTGATCCCGCGCATCTCCAGCAGTAGGCCAAGAGTGTCCGTCTGTCCCGGTGCGGGGGCGGTGGCGTCCGGATGCGCGGGAACTTGGGCATGGCGACCTGCGGGAGAGTTCCTTCTCCGGCGAACGATCATCGCCCGTCGTCTCCGTCCTCGGGGGTGTCGAGTTTCACCTTCTGGCCGATGAGATACCGATGGGTCGAACCCTGGTTGATCACCTTGTCCCCCTCCTTGAGGTCCCCACCGCTGACGGCGACGGTGAAGTCACCTGTGGTGCCGAGGGTGACGCTGCGTTCCTCGACGGTGCCGTCCTCGGTGACCACCAGAACGGCCTTCGTACCGTCATCCCGGTCGTAGGCGGCGTCACGGGACACGGAGATCGTGTCGGTTTCCTCCGCGAACGTTATGTGGATCTTCGCGGATCCGCCGATGAGGAGACCATCCGTGGGGCCGTTGACGCGGATGACGACGGCGAAGGTGGGCTTCGTGTCCTTCGTCGGCCCACCAGCGGCGGTAGCTCCGGAGGCTGCGGCCGACGCCACCCCCGAGGCCACGGGCGAGACGGAGGAGACGGTGCCCTTGTAGGTGCGGGAACCGGTCGCCGGGGTCGTGAACTCCGCCTTTGCACCGGGGGACAGTTTCGCGACGTCGATCTCCGGGATCTGCGCGGTGACGGTGAGACCGGTGTCATCGGCGATCGTCGCAATGGAACCCGCGGCAGGCTTACCTACTTCGGCGGGAACCGCGATCACCAGACCGGCGAAGGGTGCCCGGACCGTACTTGACGCGATATCGGCGTTCAGGGACTCAGCGGTCCGGTTGGATCCGGATCTGGTGGCCTGGGCGGAACGTCGGGCCTGCTCGATACCACTCGTGAGATTCTGCAACTGGTGCCGGGTGTTCAACCGTGCGGTCTCAAGGGCGACGGCGGCATCCTTTTTCTGATCGAAGGCTGCGGCGACGTCTCGCTGCGACTGCGCCAGTTCGGAGTTGACCGAGCGGAGGGCGGCGTCGTAGGCCTGCTGCTGCCGGTTGAGCGACTGCACGGAATCCGCCAGGTTCGCCACTGACTCGACCGTGCCCAGGTGTGCGTTGATCTCCTGCTCCGGGATGATGCTGTCTGACCGTTGTCGGGCCTTGATCGAGGCCTGCAGAGCGTCGATCTTCGCGGAGATCTCCGCCGTCTTCTCCTGATCGCCTGCGGCATCAGCCAGTTCCCTGCGCAGGGCCGACAACTCGGCGAGGTCCGCGGCGAGATCGAGATTCTGTTCCACACCCCGGGTTTCCGCGGCAATGGATCCGACTCCGGCGCGGGCGACGTTCAGGGAGGCAGAGAATACCTGTTTGCGGGCGGCATCGACGGCCTGTTCCTGGCTGACCAGTCGCTCATCACGACCCGCTTTGACCTGGGATTTCTTCTCATCGAACGAGCGCAGTGCATTGTCGTAGGCGGTGGTCGCCGTACGGAGCGCTGACTCCGCACCGTTCAGTTCGGGGTTGAGTCCCTCATTGAGGCTCTCCTGGTACTGGTCGTACGCCTGCTGCGCCTGCTCAATCCCGTTGACCGCACCGGCGACGGCATCGGCCTGCTGTGCCTGTTGATCACGCAGGGCACGCTCCTGTTCGGACACATCGATCGTCGCGATGATCTGATCTGCCTCGACCCTGTCACCGACCGCGATGTTCAGGGTATTGACCGGGCCGGTCAGGGCGGTGTTCACCGACCTGGTTTCACCTGCGGTGATGGTTCCCTGCGCCTGGAGCTCCTGAGCGACGTCACCTATCTTGACCACACGATATTCGTGGGCAGCCAGGGTCGTGTCATCATTCGATCCACATCCCACCAGGCCGAGAGCGAGGACAGCGGTCACGGCCAGGAGTCTGGTGCGACCACCGGGCACCGACCGCTCAAAGAAAGTTGACTGAGATGAGTGGCGCACTGGAGGCAGCACTCCTTCCGCTAGGTGAGGCGAACAGGGGTAGTCATCCCACTCTAAGTGTGTGGAACGGGCGTGTTCCAGAGGCTACCCCCGTATATTTGAGGGTGAATCAACACCGCGCGGGTGTCTCCCGACCATCACGACCAGATTGCGGCGATCTCCTCGACGGCCCTGGGGTTGCCGGCGACGCACCAGATTTTTCCTCCGGCCTCGATCTTGCGGCAGGATCCGCCTGCTCCTTCGACGAGGGCCCGGCCGGGTAGCCAGTCCCAGTCCGCGACGCTGTGCTGGGTCCACACACCGAGTTTTCCCTCCGCGACACCCGAGAGATCGAGGGAGCCTGCGCCGAGCATACGGAGTGTCGCAAAGCGGGTGGAGACGGCCAACCACGCATCCCGGACGGTGTCTTCGGCGAGGAATGTCGGATGAACGTAGGTGGCCAGTGACACCTCGGCGCAGGGGGCATCGTTGAGCTGTCCGATTGCCTTTCCGCTCACCGTTGTGGGAATCCCCGGCCCCCCGAGATGCGTGGTGTCGTGGGAGGGGCGGTGCACCGCCCCGAAGTGTAGACGCGACGGCGCGGAGGGGGAGCCGTCGACGAGGGCGATAGCGGAACAGAAGTAGTCCGAACCCGACGTGAAGTTGTAGGTCCCGTCCACCGGGTCGATCACCCAGGTACGCCCCGAGGTCGAGCGCCGGGCAGCACCTTCTTCACCGAGAAGACCGTCATCCGGGCGCAACGCAACCAGTGCCTCGGAGACGAAGGTTTCCGCCGCCCGGTCGGCCTCCGTGACGACGTCCGAGACCGATGTTTTGTAGTCCACATCGAGTCCTCCGCTCTCCCGGATCGTCAACGCCAATTGGCCTGCGGTACGAACCAGGGCACACGCGAGTTCGACGTCGGTGGATCCGGCGTGCACGGTGGTGAACTCCGAAACCAGCTTCCGGGTGTCCGTTCCGTAGTAGTGACTCAGATCTGTGGTAGCGGATCCAGTTGGGTCCGGAACGGTCCTGTCCGTGGAGGGGGCGGTGACGGACGGAGGTTCTATGCGCTGGCGCGGCTCGCTCATGCTGCCCATTGTGCACCGTCACGGTAGTGTTAACCACTGTGCAACCTGATGTAATCGCAGACCTCAATGAACTCGACGCCACGCTGACGACCATCGAGAAGGTGATGGATCCGGAGGCGATGGCCGACCGCGTCCGTGAGCTCGAGGCGCAGGCCTCCGACCCGACGCTGTGGGATGATCCCGAGCACGCCCAGCAGGTCACCTCGAAGCTCTCCCACATGCAGGCCGAGCTGCGCAAAGTCGGGGAACTCCGGCAGCGGCTCGAGGACCTTCCGGTGATGTACCAGCTCGCCGAGGAGGAGGATGAGTCCACCGAACTCGTCGACGAGGAACGCCGTGATCTGCGCGCGGACATCGAGGCCTACGAGGTCAAGACCATGCTCTCCGGCGAGTATGACGCCCGTGAGGCCGTCATCAACATCCGTTCCGCCGCCGGCGGCGTCGACGCCGCAGACTGGGCGGAAATGCTCATGCGGATGTACACCCGCTGGGCGGAGAAGAGCGGGCACAAGGTCGACATCTACGACATCTCCTACGCGGAGGAAGCCGGCATCAAGTCCGCCACCTTCGTCGTCCACGGCGACTACACCTACGGCACGCTGTCCGTGGAGCAGGGCACCCACCGCCTCGTGCGGATCAGCCCGTTCGACAACCAGGGCCGCCGCCAGACATCCTTCGCAGAGGTCGAGGTCCTGCCCGTTGTGGAGACCACCGACCACATCGAGATTCCCGACAACGAGATCCGCGTCGACGTCTACCGTTCCTCCGGCCCCGGCGGACAGTCCGTCAACACGACCGACTCCGCGGTCCGGCTCACCCACGAACCCACCGGCATCGTGGTCACCTGCCAGAATGAGAAGTCCCAGATCCAGAACAAGGCGTCGGCCATGCGGGTTCTTCAGGCCAAACTGCTGGAACGCAAGCGCCAGGAGGAACGCGCCGAGCTCGACGCCCTGAAGGGGGACGGGTCGAACTCGTGGGGCAATCAGATGCGCTCCTATGTGCTGCACCCCTACCAGATGGTCAAGGATCTGCGCACCAACTTCGAGGTCAATGACCCGTCGAAGGTTCTCGACGGCGAGATCGACGGATTCCTGGAGGCGGGCATCCGCTGGCGGATGTCGGAGCAGCAGAACAAGAACTGATCCGCCGTACCCGCCGGGGCCTGCTTCGGCACTGAGTATGTGAACGGCCCTTCCCGTGGTGATCGGGAAGGGCCGTTTGTCGTGTGATCCGGGTGCCGTGAGAGTCAGCGCACCGGTACCCCTGGGCCGAGTGGTAGTCCGAGGATGTACCAGAGGAGGAAGAAGAGGAACCAGCCGACGAGCATCGCGATGGAGTAGGGGAGCGCGAGGGACATGAGTGTCCCGATGCCGGCCCGCTTGTAGTAGCGCTGCAGGAAGGTCAGGGCGAGAGCGAAATAGGGGCTCATCGGCGTAATGATGTTGGTGGGGGAGTCACCGATGCGGAAGAGCATCTGGCTGACCTCGGGGGAGACACCGACGTACATCATCATCGGTACGACGACGGGACTCATCAGCGCCCACTGTGCGGACCCGGAGGTCACCATCAGGTTCAGGACAGCGACGAGGAGCACGAACAGTGCGAAGAGGACGGGGTTCGGCAGGTCCGCCCGGGAGAGTAGCTCCGCGCCGTGGATGGCGGACCAGACCCCGAGGTTGGACCAGGTGAAGTAGGCGAGGAACTGGGCGACTGCGAAGAACAACACCATCATGGGGACGAGTGTTCTGATGCCTTTGGCCATGAACTCGGGGACGTCCGCAGCTTCGGTGATTGTTCCTGTGGCGCGACCGTAGATGATCCCGACGATGAAGAAGTACACGGCGATGGCGACGGCGATGGAGCGGATCAGCGGGGACTCCATGACGGAGCCATCCTCGCCCTGGAGCGGGGAACCGGGAATGAACATCGCGGCGAAGTAACCGGCGAGCAGAACCAGCGACCACACGGCGACCTGAATGAGTCCACGCTTCTCGACGTCGTGCAGTTCGAGCTGGGTCTCATCCTTCTCCGCGTCACCTGCGTCATCGGCGGCGTTGGGCGGGGTCTCCCCGAAGCTGGCGGCCTCGTAGTTGACCTGGTCATGGTCGATGAGCTCACGGGCCTTGTGTCGGACGAAGAATTCGGTGACGGCGGTGATGATGAGAGCCAGAATGATGGATGAGGGGACGACGAAGAAGTAGTTCGCCAACGGAGAAACCTCGTAGCCGGGTTCGACGATCTGCGCCGCGGACGTCGAGAGTCCGGCGAGGAGGACATCGGTGATGTTCAGGATCAGCGAAGAGTTGAACCCTGCGGAGCTTGCGGCGAAGGCCACCATCGCGCCGACGATGGGGGAGCGGCCGACATGTCGGAAGGCGGTGGCTCCGATGGGAATGAGGATGACGTACACGGCGTCGGATGCGATGGAACCGGTGACACCGGCCAGCGCGACGACGAAAGTCAGCATCGTCGGGCCGACGCGCCCGATCGCTCCCCGGATGGCGGCGCCGATCAGGCCCGAGTATTCGGCGACGGCGACACCGAGCATGACGATGATGATCAGTCCCAGCGGCGGAAATGAGGTGAAGTTGGGGACGGCCTCATTGATCATCCGCTGGAGTCCGTCCGTGGAGAGCAGGTTCGTAACCCGCACCTCCTCGCCGGTGGAGGGGTTCGTGGCGGTCATGCCGATCTTCTCGCCGATGAAGCTGGAGACGAGGACCAGACCGGAGAGGATGACGAAGAGCCAGAAGGGATCGGGGAGCATGTTCCCCAGGCGTTCGACGAGTCCGAGGAAACCACCCGCCTGATCTCGTTTTTTCTCTCTGTTCGCCGTGCCCGTGCCTGTGTCTGGGGTTGTGGCCGGGGCACGGGTGGCGGCGTTCTTGCTGTCGGTCATGTCTTCTCACGACTCCTGGTGTCGGTTCGGGGACCACGGGGGTCGGGGCAGATGGTGGGGGCGATGAATGTAGTACCCGGTCAGCGGCGTACCTTACCGAGGTGCGACCTTTGGGACGATGGTAGCGGTCGTGGTTCCCCCCACCACCGTCTCGTACGGGAATGCGGTCTGTGTGGCGCATGGGGCCTGGCCTGTCACTTGCACCACCTTGATGAAGAAAACCGCAGGTCACAGTAGCGGCACAGGTGCAGATCAGGAAGTGTCCAAAGTTTCGCCAGTGGCGCCAATGAACTAAGGTGACGGGTGTGATCACCTTCGACCAGGTAACAAAGACGTACAAAACCTCGACCCGGCCCGCGCTGGACAACATCTCCGTGCACATCGACAAAGGCGAGTTCGTCTTCCTCATCGGGCCCTCCGGATCCGGCAAGTCGACGTTCCTGCAGTTGATGCTCCGTGAGGAGAACGTCACCTCCGGGGACGTCCGTGTCGGTGACTTCCACGTGAACAAGCTCCGTGGTGCGCAGGTCAACAAGCTACGGCAGCGGGTCGGCTACGTGTTCCAGGACTTCCGCCTGCTGTCCAAGAAGAACGTCTACGACAACGTAGCGTTCGCGCTCGAGGTGATCGGCAAGAAACGCAGCGTCATCGAGAAGCTCGTGCCCGAGACCCTCGAACTCGTCGGACTGGAGGCCAAGGGCACCCGATTCCCCGCCGAGCTCTCCGGTGGCGAGCAGCAGCGCGTCGCCATCGCAAGGGCCTTCGTCAACCGGCCCCTGGTGCTACTGGCCGACGAGCCGACCGGCAACCTGGACCCCGAAACCTCCAACGACATCATGCTGCTGCTCAACCGCATCAACCGCACCGGCACCACCGTCGTGATGTCCACGCACAACGCCCAGGCTGTCGACCAGATGCGCCGCCGAGTCATCGAACTGCACCTCGGCAGGCTCGTCCGCGATGACGCCCACGGCGTCTACGGCGTCGGTCACTAACCCACCCCGGTCACCTCTCTAGGAGAATCAGAAAAAGCATGCGATACCGATTCATCGCCCGCGAGGCGTTCCAGGGGCTGGGACGAAACCTCACCATGACCATCGCCCTGATCATCACCACGGCCATCTCCCTGGCACTGCTCGCCACCGGATTCCTGGTCACCGGGATGACCGAACGCACCAAGGACATCTACCTCGACCGCGTCGAGGTGATGATCCAACTCGACAAGGACATCTCCGCCAACGACACCGACTGCTCAACCGAACCATGCCGCGAGGTACTCACCGCCCTCGACGGCTCCGACGGCGTCGAGTCCGTCACCTTCCGCAGCCGTAAACAGTCCTACGAGCACTTCGTCGAGGTGTTCAAGGACACCGATCCCGCGCTCGTCGAGGCAACGTCCCCGGACGCGCTTCCCGCCGCGGTTCATGTCAGGCTCGAGGACCCCCTCGATACTTCTCCGCTCGACCCCGTGCGGGATCTGCCCCAGGTGGACACCGTCATCGACCAGATCGACGATCTTCGCTCCGCGACCGATAACCTTGACGCCGTGCGTAACGCCACCTTCCTCGTCGCCGCCATCCAGGCGCTGGCCGCTATCTTCCTCATCGCGAACATGGTGCAGATCGCCGCCTTCAGCCGCCGCGAGGAAATTTCCATCATGCGCATGGTCGGCGCCTCCCGCTGGTTCACCCAGGCGCCCTTCGTCCTGGAGGCCGTCATCGCCACGCTACTTGGTTCGGTGCTCGCGGTTCTCGGCCTCATCGCCGGCAAGAACTTCGTCGTCGACAAGGCGCTCAAAGGCCTCTACGATTCCCAGCTCATCGCGCCCGTCACCACCGGCGACATCTGGGTCATCGCGCCCGTCGTCGCCCTCGTCGGCGTCGTGTTCGCGGCGATCACCGCGCAGGTCACCCTCCGCCTGTACGTCCGCAAATAACCCCCTGTACCACCCGACGCCCGCCCCTCCCGCAACAGCGGAGAGTGAGGTGGGCGTCGTCATGCGACAGGTGCGGTAACATCGGACGGGTTATGGCAAAGAAGAAGAAAAAGGCGAACGAGAACCCGGTGATCGCCACCAACCGGAAAGCGCGCCACGACTACAAGATCCTCGATACCTACGAGTGCGGCATCGTGCTCGTCGGCACCGAGATCAAGGCACTGCGCGAGGGCAAGGCCAACCTCGTCGACTCCTTCGCCATGATCGATAACGGGGAGGTGTGGCTGCACAACCTCAACATCCCCGTCTACTCCCGCGGCTCCTGGACGAACCACACCCCACGCCGCACCCGCAAGCTCCTGCTGCACCGCAACGAGATCGACACCCTCATGGGCAAGGTCCGCGACGGCCGCCGCACGCTGGTGCCCCTCAAGCTGTACTTCGTCGGCGGACGCTTGAAAGTGGAGCTCGGTCTCGCCGAGGGCAAGCAGGACTACGACAAGCGCCAGGACATCAAGCGCCGTACCGAGGAACGGGAGATCACCCGTGAGCTCGGCCGCCGCATCAAGGGGATCAAGGGCTAAAAACCGTTTTGGGGCGCACATCCCCGTCGTTTCGGACTACCTATAATTGGCGGAACGACGCGTTCGCCACCCCATAAGGAGTCCCCCGGCAGTGGAACACTGGCACCTCGACCACCCCGAGATCGGCCGAATTGAACTCACCCTCGGCAGCCCCGGGGAACTGCGTGAACTCGACCCAGGCTGGCCGTTGAACAAGCAGGACGTCGAGGCCGTCAAGGAATCTGGGGGCAGCGTCGACAAACGCACGAAGAAGGAAGCCGACTGGGCGGAGAGCGCCATCTTCGGCGCCACGACAATGTCCTCCTTCCTCAAAGGCGCCGCCGACACCGCGGGGAAAACACCGCTGCTGAAAACCCGCAGCGACAGAATCGACGCGGCGGCGAGCCGGGCACGGGACGCCGTGACGACCGGCGTCCTCATCACCGTCGACGGAGCCATCCGGGGCAGACTCCCCGTGGCCCAGACCATCACGGTACGGATCGACAAACGAATTCCCTCCGGAACCTACAGCCGGGCAGTGAAGAACAAGAGCGCGCCCTGCCTGAAAATCGACAGAAACGCCCTCCACGAAATCCGCTCCGTTCTGTTCCGCAAGGGCGGCGAGATCATCGAATTCACCCCACCCCCCGGATCACACGCCGAAGACCGATACCGGCAGATGGAGGAAACCCCCTGGAAACGATTGCTCTACCCACTGGGGGCAGGCCTCGGTAAAGCAGGCTGGGCAATCATCGCCCTGGTACTGGTCCCACTCATCGGTCGCATCATCGGGACGATCATCGACTGGATCATCGAGCGGCTACCCGACGTCGACATCCCCTGGCCCGACATCAACCTCCCCTCCATCCCCTGGCCCACAATCAGGTTTCCAGCCATCCCCTGGCCCGACATCAACCTCCCGAAGATTCCGTGGCCCGACTACGAGATACCCGAATGGTTGGAATGGCTACTCGACCACCCCAGAGTATGGTTACCCATCGTTATCGGACTCATCGTCGGGATCGTATCGCTGCGCAACGGCAGAAAATCCCGGAAAATTCGCCAGCAATGGAAGCAGACCGGAACCGGGCGACCTCCCGGGACAGAAGCCGGGGAGTCGAACGAACGACGGGACGACCTCGACGAGGGGGAGACCCCCGAACCACCGTCGGAACCGGATGAACCAGATGAGCGATGAACCCGCTTGCAGGTCAGCGCCCCGCAGCGTAAAGTAAGTGCTCCTGTGGTCAACGTACGACCCACCACAGGACTGCGGCCACCCGAGGGAAACCGAGGAGACACCGCAGGATGCAAGGGGCTGATATGGTTTCGACTTCGTGCATCAAGCCAGGGGAAGCGTGCCGGTGCAGGCTAGAGACCACCGTAAGCGTCGTAGCAACCTCATAAGCGCCGAGAACACTCAGCGCGACTACGCCCTCGCTGCCTAATACCAGCGACCGCGTGTCTGTCGGCCCAGGTTCGTCCCTGACCTGGTAGCCGGCATCGATCAAGGGACTTGCCGTCCGGCCGCGTCAGCGGGGCCGTCCGGGACTCTCACCGCTGACTGGGCCCATCATCCGGAACGAGTTCGTCCGAGCCGGAGGGCCGAGCAGAGATCAGGCGCGAACTGCGCACGGAGAAGCCCTGGCGCGATTACGGAGGACCCGGGTTCAATTCCCGGCAGCTCCACAAAAGAGGATGTTCCCGCCCAGCATGCTGGGCGGGAACATCCTCTTTTTCATTAGTATAGAATAATGTTCCAGAATCGCAGTATTTTGATCCCGATGGCACGAATTTACAGCCCACAGACTACCCGAACTAAACTGCTTTTTTAGATCCGAAAGGGGGCGGAAAATGAAAGAGAGCATGCAAGAAGTATGGAAAGTTTACGATGGGGCAAATAAAGAAATAATAATACCGGTTTACCAGAGAAACTACGACTGGACCGTCAAGCAGTGCAGACGTTTATTTGACGACCTTGAAAACATAATCGACGAGGGGCGACCGAAGCACTTTTTCGGCGCCGTAGTTGGAGTCTCCGAGTCTTCTTGGAAATGGGTGGTCATCGATGGGCAGCAACGGCTGACCACTGTCAGTCTCCTGATGGTCGCACTGGTCCACGCTATTGAGCAGGGTGCAATCGAATGTAGCGACGGTTCCCTGTCGAAAAACATCAAAGAATCCTACCTACTGCTGCGAGACGACAACGAAACCATCAAGCTCAAATTGAAACCAGTTAAAGATGATTTCTCCGCGTATGAACAGCTATTTGTTGAAGGGGGGAGTAGAAGCAGTTCGTCAAATGTGATCAGCAATTATCTGTACTTCATGGAAAGGCTCGACCATACCTCTTTGACAGCGGATGATGTTTGGAAAGCAATCCAGCGCCTAGAGGTCATGCAACTCGATTTGGAAGCTCACGATAATCCTCAGAGAATTTTTGAGTCCCTTAATTCCACCGGTCTCGCATTGAGCGAGGCCGATAAAATCCGAAATCTAGTATTAATGGGGCAGGGCACGGTGACGCAAGCCAAGCTCTACGATCGGTACTGGAATCCGATGGAGAAGGCTGTGGACTATAATACTGACTGGTTCATCCGCTGGTGGCTCGTGGTAGAAACTGGACGCACACCGAACAAAAATGCAGTATATGAAGATTTTAAAGAATACATCCTTCGAGATAAACAAGATATTTCGGAGGTTCTGGAAAGCCTGCTGGAGTATTCTATCATTTGCCGACAGATAGAAAATGCCGAAACCGGTATTGTTGCAGTCGATACGGTTCTTCGCAGGTTTAATGATATTAAGGGTGATGTCGTACTTCCCCTCCTGATGCCTCTGTTGCGGGATGTTCGCAGGCAGGTAACAACAGGCGAAGATTTTCTGCAAGTGGTCAAGATGCTGGAGAGCTACCTGTATAGAAGAATAACCTGCTCCATCGCTGCAAATTCGCTCAATAAGATATTTTCGACCGCGTATGCCGATTTAGTTAAACTACGTAAAAATGATGAACCATACTCGGAGATACTCACCTACTTGTTACTCCGCAGGGATGGAGGAGGTCGTTTTCCGGGTGACCAAGAGTTTCGTAGAGAGTTCACGCAAAGAAACTCCTACCGAATGCGCCCAAGTTACCGTCAGTATCTCTTCGACTGTCTTGAGAACGGCAAATCGAAAGACGTTCGAGATATTTCTAATGCGTTGAAGCGAGGTGATATCTCGATTGAGCACATAATTCCACAAACTCTTACGGAAAAATGGAGAAGTGAGCTCGGAGAAGATTGTGAAAAGATTCATGCGGAGTGGGTTCACCGTATAGCCAACCTAACGGTTACGGGATACAACTCCGAATACTCCAATCGTTCATTCCGGGAAAAGAAAGAAGATCCCGAAGGTTTTGTCAGTAGTCCGTACAGGCTCAATGCAATGGTTAAGGAGCAGGAATCTTGGGGGCTTCCCGAGTTGATATCTCGCGCAAAGATCCTCGAAGAGCTCGCTATTTCCTATTGGGCGTATCCTGAAACCAAATTCGAACCGCGTGAAAATTCTCTGGAAACCGAAGCTCTGTCATCGGACATTAACTTCACCGGTCGATCAATCGTTGGTTATGACCTGGGTTCATCAATGATCGTCGTTTCCAGTTGGCAGGAAATGTTGATCCGAGTCCTGGGGACTCTTGTGCGGGATCATCGAACCAAGCTATTGGAGTTTTCAGAGAAGTCACTCTATCTCAGGCGCCTGCAGTCGCCAGAAGATATTGTAACGAATGATCGTGGTATCGATTTTATTCGGGTTTCGGACGAACTCTGCATTCCACCCGGTTCTAATACGGAATCGAAGATCAGCTTTTTACGGAGCCTGTTTGAACACCTCGATCTAGATCAGGATGATCTGGTCTTTTCGTTGCGCTCCTTGAAGGATGAGGTCGAGAACAAGCACAAGGACCACAACCGGTTTCGGGAGCTTCTGGTGTTTTTGCCTAGATTTGAAGAGGTTGGCAACAACTCTGCGCGAGAAGAGGACTTTTCCGCCTTATTGGAACAATTCTCTGGAAAAATGTTGCAACTGAATCTCGTGGTTCAAGATCCGCGTGAAGTGATTCACCCGAAGCGACTGTATGACTATTACTCCAGCGAGATTGTTGCGAATTCGGGTGAAGAAGAGATACTTGCTGTCATCTGTTTGATGTTGAATGTCAGTCATTTGACAGGAGGGGCGGAGTTTGAACAGGTAATCCGTTCGGGCGTCATATCAATGTGGCTCAAAAGGCTCGAGACTTTCGGTTAGGGTGATCTTTGATTTCATTCCGGATCGGCGTCTCCTGTCGAGGGCAGATGGTCCCGTACTGTGGGAGGGGTCAGAGTCCCTGGAGTTCCCGCCAGAACCTTTGCGACCTAGGGCAATCCTATAGATCGGCCTCAACAAAGTCGCCGCCCACCGCTGTGTTCAATGCCACGCAGAAATTCCTGGGGTGGCTCCATCCAGGTTCTGCGCGGTGTCAGATGAGTTGCAACGGTGAGACCGTGAATTGGTACGCCTGTGTTTGGTTCGGGTTCCGCGATTGCTGTGGTGTTTTTGAAAGGTGAGAGGGAACATCGTGTGCGCCTGACGGGGGGGGGATCTGGTCACAAAGACTCAAGATACGGTTTCGCGCACCGTTGGGGGGATACGAGACAGCCTCCGATACGGAGATCTGTCAAGCTCCGATCGGGGAAGCGGAATGGGAAGGCACTCGGTGGCGGAGCGGTCCGGAGCATTCCACTTCTTCGACAGCCTGCTGTCGGCGTGCCGGTTTTCCCAGGTAGTCGATACCCAGCGTGGACAGCGACGGAATAGTGAACGCATGTATATACCGTCTGATGGGGTCGATCGTGTTGCCGAGTGCGAGGAGATTCGCTCTGGTTCGCACATGGCATGCATTGATCGCCGCGACTGTCTGCCCTGGATGAGATCCGGTTCTCCCGCGAATACTCCTTTGACCGCGACAATCGTCAGGGTTCACCGGGCTCGTTCTTCGGTTGGAATACCGGCGCCGGCCTGTGGCTGTTCTTCATTCGCAGACGGTCAGTTTCAGATTCCTGGTCGAGTCAGTTTGCATCCTCGGGTCTCCCCGGCGTTGTTCTGACTGAATGATGGTCACCTCTCGGGAAGAAGCGTGGAGGAGCCGGGGCCGGTCCAGGAATCCGGGGAGCTTTTCCGGATAAGGACGGAGGATGTCTGGGCAGGTGGAGTTCAGAGATCGGGGAGTCCGTTGGTGTCGCTGTGTGCGCACCTATCTGTCGGTGGAGCCTCAACCGGGGCGCCGGAAGGTGTTGCCTGACGCGTGTGTGTGATCGGACCACCTCTCGGACCGAATCACATTCCTGCCGGAGCCCGATCCGGAGCAGTGGTGCGGGGAACCCACGGTAAAAGATCGTCGCCCGGCCCCCCGACGCAGCCCTGAACCGAAAAAGACCCCACCCTCCGACGACACTAACTGCCGGAGAGCGGGGTCGTGCCCGTTGTACGGGGCGCGAATTAGCTGCGTTCGGTGCCGGTCTTGTAGACGTTGGCGTCGACTCCCGCGAACTCCGCATCGTCGAGCTCCACGCCTGCGTTGGCGGGCGTGCGCCTGGTTCCGAAGAAGAGGAGGTTCAACAGGATCGCGGTGAATGCGCCGGTGGTGATGCCGGAGTTGAACACGGTGCCGAACCAGTTGGGGAACTGCTCGAACAGGGTCGGGTGCATGACCGGCAGCAGGCCCATCGTCAGCGAGACCGCGATGACCAGGACTGAGTTCTGGTTCATCTCCAGTTTGGTCAGGGTCTTGATGCCGGATGCCGCGATCATGCCGAAGAGTGCGGCGGTGGCCCCGCCGAGAACCGGGGTCGGCACAGCGGCGATGATTGCGCCGAGTTTGGGCAGCAGGCCGAGTACCACGAGGATGACGCCCGCCCCGGCGACGACGTAGCGGGACCGCACCCGGCTCATGGCCAGCAGGCCAATGTTCTGCGCGAAGGCGGTGTACGGGAAGGTGTTGAACACGCCGCCGAGCATGGTGGAGAATCCGTCGGCACGCAGGCCGTCGGCGATCTGGCGGGGAGTGGCCTTCTTCCCGACGATCTCGCCGGCGGCGAGGAAGTCGCCAGTGGCTTCGACGAGGGTGACCAGGCCGACGAGGACGAGGGCGATGACCGCGGAGACGGGGAACTCGGGGAATCCGAAGTGGAAGGGGGTGGCGACGCCGACCCAGTTTTCCTCCCCGACGCCGGAGAGGTCGACCTTGCCCATGAATGCGGCGACGATGGTGCCGACGGCGAGTCCGATGAGGACGGAGGTCCGGGCGATGGCGACGGGTGCGAAGCGTTCGATGATGAGGACGACGAGGAGGGTGAACAGTCCGAGGCTGATGTTGGCGACGCTGCCCGCGTCGTCGCCGTAGCCGCCGGAGATGTTGTTCGCGGCGACGGGGATGAGGGAGAGTCCGACGCAGGTAATGACGCTTCCCGTGACCAGTGGCGGGAACATCCAGAGGATCCGCGCGAACACCGGTGCCATGAGGAACATGAACAGGCCGCAGGCGAGAACCGAACCGTAGATCGCGGCGGGTCCGTAGTTGACGCCGATGACGATCATCGGGGGAACGGCGGTGAAGGTGCAGCCCTGGACGATCGGCAGGCGTGCGCCGAGACGCAGGAAGCCGACGCACTGGAGGATCGTGGCGATACCCGCGACGAGGAGGTCGGCGGTGATCAGATAGGGCAGGTCGGACGGTTGCATCCGTCCGGCCTCGATCATCGCCCCACCCAGAACGAGCGGAACCGCGACGGCCCCGGCGTACATCGCCAGGACATGCTGGAAGGACAGTGGCCAGAGTTGGGTGGCCGGCGGGATCTGGTCGACGGGGTGGACGGAGTTGTCGGGGGTGTCGAGTGCTGTGGACTCGTTCTTCGGGGAGCTCAACGTGGCGGACCCATCTATCGGGGGTGGTCGGGGATGCGGCGGGGCCACCGTCGACAAGGTTCGTGCGGTGGTCGCGTTGACCCGGGATTCCGGGGTGGTGCCCATCGGGAAACACCGCTTGAGACTTTAGTACGAGTTGTCTGACAGGACTCAATAGTTACCGTGAGAAAATTCGGACATGAGCCCTTGACCGAAGAAGACCCCGGCCGGGACGGGCGTCCGGTCGGGGTCGTGCGGGAAAACGGTCCGTGCTACTTGGACTCGTCCTCTTCTTCCTCGGGGTCGATTTCTTTTTTGGCGAGGCTCATCAGTTCGTCGACGTGCTTCGGGAACTCACCGACGTGGAACTTAGTGGTCTCGGAGTCGTCGGCGAGATTCATGAGGGCCACGTTCACGTAGTCGGTGACGAGGAGATACTCGGGCATCTCGGTCTGGGCGGCGAGAGTCTGCAGGGCCCCTTGAATGGCGTCCTCCAGGTCGGAGCCGGGCTTCTTCATGACACCCGCGATGACGCTGGGCCAGTAGATGGCGAGGGGGTTGTCGGACCCCTCGGACAGGCGATCCGCGTCCTCGAAGCTAGTGGTGACGCGGTCCGGGTCGGTCCCGAAGGCCTGGAACAGGCCGGTGAAGAACTGGCGGACGTCGGTGTCATCGATCTTGGCGTCGCCGCCGGCGAAGCTCTTCGCGCGGTCGGCGCGGGCGTCCGCGAAGACGGTCAGGTTGTCGACGATGGTTTCACGGTCCAGGTTGTATTCTTCGTTGCTCATGGTCGACGAGTGTACGTGCGTGAAGATGAACCTGCATCCCCATACGGGTGCGCCCGTTTTCTTGGTGGCGGTCTCACCGGCGCTGCAGAAGTCTCCGGTGCACGATAAGGTCGGGGGTAATGGAACCTGGATGAGGACGAGCGCTGGCCCAGTGCGAAATTGTCGTCCTCACGGATTGCGGTGGGATGTGGGTATGAATCTTGAGGATCTGACTGACAGCGCGCAGAATTACCTGAAGAGTCTGTGGACGTTGTCCGAGTGGACGGGCGGTGCTGTGACACCTTCGGAGGTGGCCCGGCACCTGGATCTGCGTCCGTCGTCGGTGTCGGATCAGATTCGTCGCCTGACGTTGGCCGGACTCGTTGATCACGCACCTTATGGTTCGGTGACACTCACCGATGAGGGTCGTGCGCTCGCCTTGCAGATGGTCCGCAGGCACCGGCTCGCGGAGACGTTTCTCGCCGAGATGCTCGGCTACGAGTGGGATGAAGTGCACGAGGATGCCGACCGGCTGGAGCATGCCATCTCGGAGAAGATGTTGGAGCGTATCGACGCCGCGCTCGGTCACCCGGAGCGGGATCCGCACGGTGATCCGATTCCGGCCTCTGACGGTGTTCTGCCGGAGCGTTCATTCCGTCCGCTCGTGGATTGCTCGGTCGGGGAGTGCGTACAGATGAGCCGGATCCGTGATGCGGATCCGGCGGTTCTCCGGCATCTCGGGAGTCTGGGGATCGTGCCGGGGGCGGAGTTCACAGTCAGCGACGCAGGGGAGACCTCCGGTGTCATGCTTCTGAAATCGGGCGACCGGGGGCACGATGTGCCGCTCGCCAGGGACGTCGCGGCGAGCATCCGGGTGGTTCCGGTGTCCGCTCCGGATGAAGGACGGGAAGACTAGTCCTGTTCGCTCTCGTGCACCGGTTCGGCGGTCCAGTAACTCCGCGCTGAATGGATGAGCGGTGGTGGCCGGTCGCCGGCGATGTAGGTTTCCACGCATTGGGCGAGTACCAGCCGGGAGTCACCGACCGGGATCGTGGTGAGTATCCGTGCTCTGAGTACCGCACCGAGGCCCCGGATCACCGGTAGACCGGTTGGTCCCGGAAGGTGATCGACGCCCTCGAAACGGTTGATACCGGACGTCGAGAAGCGTCGGGCAAGAGCTGCATCCCCGACTCCGAGTGCATGGATCGCAACCTCCTCGGCAGCTTCAACCGCAGGCCAGGACGATGATCCGGCCTGCAGTGAGAACGTCAGGGTCGCCGGGTCGAGCGACACTGACGCGACCGATGAAGCGGTGAACCCCACGGGGGCACCGTCCGGAGCGAGCGTGGTGATGATCCAGACACCGGAGGCGCATCCGCGGAAGAACGTTCGGAGACCTTCACCTGCGGGGAGTGCATCGGAACTCATTTGTCGTCGACCCGGGTTCCCGCTTTGGCGCCCGAGCGCAGTGAGTAGATCTCCTCGACCGTGATGACCACAGCGTGCTTCGGTGTGCCCATGCCGTTGTCCTTGGCGAAAGCGATGGCATTGTCCCAGGCAGGGCCTTCGTCGACTAGTTCGGCGGTGCCGATGAACCGGTATCCGTCGAGAGCCTCGCGGTCGATGACCGCGACGGCGACGCGTGAACCCGCCACGATATTCGCCTGATGCTGCCCACCGGTGTTCTCGTTGAAGATGAGATGAGTGTCGTCGAGGACGCGGAGGGACCGCTTGGGGCCGATGTTTGGGGTGGTGGGGTCGGTGACGGTCGCGAGGATGGGGAGCTGGGTACCCAGCATCTCGCGCATTTCAGTGGTGATGACTGGCATGGTTGGTTCTCCTTGGAACGTCGGGTACGGTTACCGGCGTCAGTATAGTTCGTTGGGCCGTAAATGAAAGTTCGTGCGTTTTCGTCATGTCCGAGCCTTGCATCATCTATTTTTCCTCAGTCTCCGGAAATACCGAGCGTTTTGTGCAGAAGCTGGGGTTCGCTGCCCAGAGACTACCGCTACGGGTCTCAGATCCGAAGGTGGAGGCGACCGCGCCCTATGTTCTGATCACCCCGACCTACGGAGGCGGGTCCAGGGCCCGGGCTGTTCCCAAGCAGGTCATCCGTTTTCTCAACGAACCGGGGAACAGGGCACTCCTCAGAGGCGTGATCACAAGCGGAAACACGAATTTCGGCGAAGCCTTCTGCTGCGCCGGCCCGATCATCGCCGCCAAATGCGGCGTCCCCGAGCTCTACCGTTTCGAACTCCTCGGAACCACGAGGGATGTCGAGCGCGTCAGGGCCGGACTCATCGACTTTTTCCGGGACCTGTGCGCTGACGTCTCCGCGCAGTGCCCCGATACGGCAAAGAAACCCTGAAAGCGAGGAACGAATGACGACGACAGAATCACTCACCCCACCCCAGTGGCGTCCGGGGGAGAACCGCCCGCTGCGACCGGTCAACTGGAACCGGCTCTCCGACGAGAAGGATCTCGAGATCTGGCAGCGCCTCACCGCCAACTTCTGGCTACCGGAGAAGGTGCCGCTCTCCAATGATCTCGGACAGTGGCGGAACATGGATGAGGTGACCCGTCAGCTCACGGTGAAGGTATTCACCGGATTGACGCTCCTTGACACGGTGCAGGCGACCGTCGGCGAAATCTCACAGATCCCCGATGCCCGTACCGAGCATGAGCAGGCAGTCTACGCGAACATCGCGTTCATGCAGGCCGTGCATGCGAGGTCGTACTCTTCGGTGTTCAGCACGCTCTGTTCGACCGCCGAAATCGATGAAGCCTATGAATGGGCGGTGAAGAACCCGTTGCTGCAACGCCGTGCTACCGCGGTGATGGCGCACTACTACGGCGATGACCCACTGAAACGAAAGGTCGCCGCCACGCTGTTGAGCTCACTCCTCCTGTACGCGGGTTTCTACCTGCCGTTACGGTTCTCCGCACGCGGGCAGATGATGAACACCGCAGACATGATCAGGTTGATCCTCCGGGACAAAGCGGTTCACGGCTACTACTCGGGATACAAGTACCAGCGCGGTCTCGATGCGCATCCCGAGCGGCGCAATGAGATGGAGGATTTCACCGGAACCTTCGTCGAGGAACTTCTTCGCATGGAACTCGACTACTCCTCGGATCTCTATGCCGGATTCGACATTATCGATGGGGTGATGGCTTTCGTCCACTACAACGCGGACAAAGCATTGATGAACCTTGGGTACCCTGCACGTTTCGAGGCGGAATCCGCGGGCGTAGAACCCGATGTGCTGGCAGCCCTTGCACCGGAGTCAAGCGAAACGCACGATTTCTTCTCGGGGTCCGGTTCGTCCTACGTCATCGGGCGAGCGGAATCGACCGAGGAATCGGACTGGGACTTCTGAGGAATATTAACCTTTCGTTCATCCGGCGCCGGTGGCTCCAGGTTCGGCGCCGGCATGGATCACAATGACCCGGATGGGCCGGAGAAGCGTGGGGATCCAGGTCTGCCCGGATCCCGGCCTGGTGGCGTTCTGTCCGACTAATCTCGCGCTGGCTTTCATAAAACATGCCTTTTACCTGGGGTTTTGCGTGTGTTGAGTGGTGTGTGTAGATTCATTCGAGTCAGCGCGGCGGGCCGTTA
>NZ_JAUERY010000001.1:0-767946 GCF_041357675.1 Corynebacterium sp. CCM 9203 | reverse complement strand
AAATATTAGTGGGTCATGATTACTTTTGGAACCTTTTATGGTTCCGGGGTTATCATGACCCACTTTTTGTGTCATGTTGGAGCTGCTCCACCATGACACGGTAGTATTTAGATTTCGTGGTGTGACTGAGCATCATAATTCCGCTCGACGATGAGCGTCACTGTTCCAACTCAAATTAACCCCCGGAAGGGCATGTGTCATGGCTGAACACAACTCCAACGACAGGCACTCTGACCGCGTTCGCGGTGGTGGTAGCCGAAATCCGAGGGCCCGTGGCGGGAGGGGCGCCGAACACGTTTCAGGAGACAAACCCAAGGCCTCCTATGATCCAAAGACCGGTAGTTTCAGTGCGGGAGATGAACAGCCAAAACGTGACAGGTATCGTAGTCGTTCCAATGGCGATAGTTCACGACGTAGCGGTGATCGTCCTTCAGGAGCCAGAGGGATAACGGATGGCCGTGGCGGGTACGGCGATGCCAAACGGGATGATCGTAACGGATCATCGAGGGGTGTCCGGGGGGCGGATTCGACCGATGGAGCCGGTGTATCCGGAAGACGTTCCGACGAAGGTGAACGTCGTAATCGGCGTACCGGGGGACGGGATGTCGAGCGGCGCTCCAGCAGTCGTAGTAACAATGGCGGTCGAGGACACGCACAGCGTGCCGGCTCTGGCCGTAGAGAAGAAGGCTTTCGTGCAGGTCCGCAACGATCAGGTTTTCGGGAGGAACGGATCAAGGCACGTTTGTCCGAACCAGACCTTCCTGACGACATCACGGCACAGGATCTGGATCCGTCCGTTAGGCAGGATCTTCGCTCACTTTCGAAGGACAATGCTGAGGCGGTTGGCCGTCATATGGTCATGTCCGCCACGTTGATGGCAGACGATCCGCAACTAGCTCTGCGCCATGCCCGAGCAGCAAAAGATCGTGCAGGTCGTGTCGCAGTGGTCAGGGAAACGTGTGGGATTGCTGCATATCATGCCGGTGAATGGAAGGAAGCTCTCGCGGAGCTCCGGGCTGCGAGACGAATGAGTGGTGGTCCCGGTCTACTCGCGGTGATGGCCGACTGCGAACGAGGACTGGGGCGTCCGGAACGAGCCATCGAAATGGCCCGTACAGAGGACGTCGACTCTCTCGATGCCGAATCCAGAACCGAGTTCACGATCGTTATTGCCGGCGCACGGAAAGACCTGGGGGATGTCGATGCCGCGGTGATTGAACTCCAGCGTGAGGATCTGAATCCGAACCGTACAGGTTCCTCAGCAGCGCGGTTGTTCTACGCCTATGCGGATGCTCTCGCCGCTGCAGGGCGGAAGGAGGAAGCACGTCAATGGTTCACAAATGCAGGTAAAGCTGATACGGATGATGGTCTGGATGTTGTGGACAGACTGGCGGAGCTTGATGAGTGTCGATGATCATATAGGCTGCCGAGTTGCCAGTTCCCGTGAATTCCTGGCCCACGCGGTTCTGCTCCGTATGCTCTCGGTAGACTGAATGACCATGACTGTGGCCTCTGAGTATGACGCACTACTTCTTGACCTTGATGGGACGATCTACCAGGGAGGAGAACCGATTCCGGGTGCGGTTGAAGCGGTAAACGGATCCGGACTTCCTGCTCTCTATGTCACGAACAACGCCTCCAGGGCTCCCGGTGCCGTTTCCGCTCAGCTTCGGGAACTCGGGTTGGACGCGACTCCCGGGGACGTCATGACTTCTGCTCTCGCGGCCATTCAGCTTGCTGCCGAGAGGATCCCGGAAGGTTCGACTGTTCTGATACTCGGTACCGATTCCTTCCGCGAGTTGGCGCTTGACGCTGGTTTCAATGTGACAGACAGTGCGGATGACGATCCGGTCGCTGTTCTTCATGGACATAATCCGGAAACCGGCTGGGCGCAGTTGTCCGAGGCGGCACTCGCGATCAGGAAGGGAGCGCTGTATCTTGCCAGTAATCTGGATACCACTCTTCCGAAGGAACGAGGCCTCCATGTGGGTAACGGATCGATGGTCGCGGCTGTTGTCTCTGCCACGGGAGTGTCACCCATCTCCGCGGGGAAACCTGAACCCGCCATGTTTCACGCAGCCGCGAGGTCACTAGGTTGCGTATCGCCCCTTGCAGTGGGCGACCGGCTGGACACGGACATTGCCGGAGGTGCTGCCGCCGGGATGGATACTCTTTGTGTGCTGACAGGTGTCAGCGGTTACTTTGATCTTCTCCGGGCACCCTCTGAACACCGCCCGACGTTTGTATCGGAGACTCTCGACGTTCTCAACTCAGACACGGCACTGCTCCGGCCAGGTGCCCAGGGGGGATTTATCGCGCGGATCGACGGTGGTGTACTGGAACTCGCGGGGGGTGGTCCGGCCTCTACCTCAGTGCAGGCGCTCCGTACCGCGTTAGCGGTCGCGTGGTCCGTGGAGGAACACGTCGAACAAGTCGTATCGGTCGGACCCGATGCCGAGCGTGTTCTCGAACAGTGGTGGTGACCGTGCCCGGTACTCCACGTGGGGCACACCCGATGCGCCCTGTACCCAGAGACCCTGCAAGACCGTGTATTTCACCGACTCGTCTGGTGGAGGCTCTGGAAGCTGTGCTGGGTGAGGAGACGACTTCACTCGATGAAGAAGCCGACCAACTATCCCGCGCACACCAGATTCTGCACGACGCACTTCAATAACCGTACTTTGTCCTTTATCCCGGTCAGCCGGATTTACCCACCGCGGATCGAACACCGAGGAGTTTCCTGATGGTTGCCCGCCGACGTCTCGACGCCGAGCTCGTACGACGAAAGATGGCACGTTCGCGGGAACATGCGGTCGAGATGATTCGGGGGAACCGGGTCAAGGTGGGGGGGATCACAGCCGTGAAACCTGCGACCGTCGTGAACCCGGATGTGTCGATCCGGGTTACCACCGCTGAGGAGGATACCTATGCTTCCAGGGGTGCCCACAAGCTACTTGGGGCCTTGGATGCGTTCGCCGCTGAGGGCCTCTCTCTTTCGGGACGGCGGGTTCTCGATGCGGGAGCCTCGACGGGCGGATTCACCGACGTCTGCCTCCGTCGGGGTGCTTCAGAGGTTGTTGCGGTAGACGTTGGTTACGGGCAATTGATCTGGCGCCTCCAGAATGATCCGCGGGTGAAGGTTCTCGACCGGACTAATATCCGGGGCGTCACCCCGGAGAAGCTCGGAGGTGTGTGTGACGCGATGGTGGGAGATCTGTCGTTCATCTCCCTCAAGTTGGTGTTGCCCGCTCTCCGGGACTGCCTCGCACCCGGAGCTGATCTGCTTCCGATGGTGAAGCCGCAGTTCGAGGTGGGAAAGGACAGACTCGGTACCGGTGGTGTGGTTCGTAGCCCAGAACTCCGTATCGAGGTCACCGAGAACATCGCCCGTTTCGCCGAGGAGCTTGGTATGTCGTGTCGGGGTGTCGTCGCGTCCCCGTTGCCGGGGCCGTCAGGAAACGTGGAGTATTTTCTGTGGCTGGTGAATGGATCTGTGGCGGGGGACGGATACCCGTCTCCAGCGAAGGATATCCGTTCTATGGTGGAACGTGCAGTTGAGGAAGGGCCGAGATGACCGACCGCGAGGTTCTACTTGTTCCCCATGTGGGGCGGAGTGCTAATTTGCAGGCTACCGCGGATGCAGCGGAGCTTCTCGACGCTGCGGGAATTCGGGTCCGGGTTCTTACCCCGACTGACCCCAAGATTCTCATGGATCACCCTGTTCTCGGGCGTTTCCCCCGTTTCGCACATACGGCGGGTGCTGCTGAGGGCGTCGAACTCATTCTGGTGCTCGGTGGTGACGGTACATTCCTGAGGGCAGCGGACATCGCCCACATGAATGACCTTCCCGTGCTCGGCATCAACCTCGGGCACGTTGGCTTTCTCGCGGAATGGGAATCTGATTCACTCGAGTTGGCCATCAAGCGGGTGATCGAAAAAGACTACCGGATTGAAGACCGTATGACGCTGGATGTCACCGTCCGCGATGCTGCGCAGAAAACCGTTGGTACAGCGTGGGCGTTGAATGAGGTCAGTGTAGAGAACCTCAACCGTTCCGGCGTTCTCGACGCGATGCTGGAGGTCGACGGTCGGCCGGTCTCTACATTCGGTTGTGACGGAATACTGATCTCTACCCCCACCGGTTCGACGGCCTACGCCTTTTCTGCGGGTGGACCGGTTCTCTGGCCCGAACTTGATGCGATTCTCGTTGTCCCGAACAATGCGCACGCGCTGTTCGCCAAGCCTCTCGTTGTCAGTCCCTCATCGATAGTAGCCGTGGAGTCCAACTCCGACACATCCGCTGCGGTCGCGGTCATGGATGGTTTCCGGCGGATCCCGATGCCGCCTGGTTCCAGGATCGAGGTGGAGCGGGGGGTGCGGCCGGTTCGGTGGGTCCGGCTGGATAACTCGACGTTCACTGATCGACTCGTGACTAAGTTTCGACTGCCTGTCGAAGGTTGGCGGCGCTCGGGTGGTTCTCCCGCGCTGTAACCTCGCGGCACCCTGCCACCATCAGTACGATGGAGTGGCTAGCACGCGTGTTCTAAAAGGTGCTGTATCGTGGTGTCATGCTTGCAGAGATCACGATCGAGAACCTCGGTGTTATTCCGGTGGCCACCACTGAGCTGGATAGTGGGCTGACCGTTCTGACCGGGGAGACCGGTGCCGGTAAAACCATGGTGGTCTCCGGACTTCGTTTGCTGTGTGGCGGTCGGGCGGATGCGTCGCGGGTCCGAACCGGTGCGTCCCAAGCGGTGGTCGAAGGAAGATTTCTGGTGGATCAGCTTCCCCCGGACACTGCCCGCACCATAGTAGAACTTGTGGATGCCGCCGGTGGTTCAGCGGATGAGAACGGCGAATTCATCGCTTCCCGTACGGTGAACGCGACCGGTCGGTCCCGGGCACATCTGGGTGGACGTTCGGTACCTGCCGCCACCCTTGCCGACTTCACCGCAGAGCTGCTGACCATCCATGGGCAGAATGATCAGCTTCGTCTCCTTGCTCCGGAGCGACAGTTGGCGGCCCTCGACCGTTTTTCTCCTCAAATAGGACCGTTGCTCGCGACCTATCGGGAGGCATGGAACGTCTGGCGGGAAAAAGCCCGGGATCTCAAGGAGCGTACAACCCGGCGTCGGGAGCTCGCCCAGGAGGTGGATCGTCTCCAGTTCGCGATCGGGGAAATAGATGACGTAGATCCGGTCCCTGGTGAGGACAATGACCTGAAGGACCAGATCAGGCGGCTACAGGACGTTGATGGTCTTCGGGAACAGGCTACGGCTGCAGTGGTCGCGGTCGATGGGCCGGAGGCGCTGAATGGATTCGACGGGGCGTCAGATGCGTCAGGTGCCTCCGATCTTCTCGGTGCAGCCCAGTCGGTGTTGGCCGGTTCTGATGATCCGGTTCTCCTGGCTGTCGCTGTGCGACTGGGGGAGATGACTGCGCAGTTGGGGGAGATTTCTGCTGAGCTTGGTGTTTTCCTGTCCAATCTTCCGGCCGATTCCGAGGCACTGGAACAGCTCCTCCAGCGTCAGCAGCAGTTGAAGCAACTGACCAGAAAATATGCCTCGGACATTGACGGAGTTCTCGCGTGGCGGGAGAAAGCTCGCCGTAAGTTGTCGGCGATTGACGTTTCCAGCGAGGCGGTGGAGAAACTACAGGTGGAAACAGCGTCAGCGGAAAAGGCGATGCGTTCGGCGGCGAGGAAACTCACGAAGGCACGCACCGGTGCTGCTGATCAGTTGGGGAGTGCTGTGACCGGGGAACTGCACGGTCTCGCGATGGCGAAATCCCGCTTTGAGGTGGCGGTCCGTGCGGTGGATCCGGGGCCGGATGGGGCCGACGATGTTGAGTTCCTGCTGGCCGCGACTCCGGATGCGGAGGCCCGGGCATTGGCGACCACGGCTTCCGGAGGTGAACTTTCCCGGGTGATGCTTGCCCTGGAGGTTATTCTCGCTGCGGGGACCAAGGGTACGACGCTTGTGTTTGATGAAGTGGACGCCGGAGTTGGGGGACGTGCTGCGGTTGAAATCGGGCGGCGTCTGTCCCGGCTCGCAGTGGACAATCAGGTCATTGTAGTCACTCACCTACCGCAGGTCGCTGCATTCGCCGACACCCACCTCCATGTCGCCAAGCAGGTCGGAGACTCGACGGTGACCTCCGGAGTTGAGGTCCTCGGTGACGGACGCAGGGTAGAGGAGATATCGCGCATGCTCGCTGGGCTGGATGACACCGCGACGGGACGCGCGCATGCGAGGGAGCTGCTCGATATGGCTGCAAAAATGCGTGCGCAGTTCCGCTGAAAGACACCGTAGCGATCATGTACTTCCATTGATACTCAGCGCGCCTCCACCACGGATCGCCCGCTGAGTTGCACAATAGCGCCATGAGTCTGTTCTCCCGCACCGTTGATATCCCCGGACTGCGTGGCACTCTGCGTGAGTGCACTCACCGCGGCAAGGGTCTCAAGCGTCTTTCCACCGGTGACATCGCGGTCATCGATGTTCCGGACATCAACCGGTCCTTTGCGCAGCGGTTGATCGATGCGAGGCCGGGAGCGGTGGTGAATGTTGCCGGATTCACTACGGGATCAGTTCCGAATTTCGGCCCACAGATGATGTTGGATGCCGGGATCATTCTCGTGGATAGGGTCGGTGCGGAGGTCTGGCGCCATCTGAAGGATGGTCGTAAAGGTGTTCTGACCGAGGACGGGGAGCTTTATCAGGGGGATAAGCTAATCGGTACCGGACGGGTCATTGATCTTCGTTCCGCGGAGGCCGCCTTCACTGAGGCACAGGGTTCCCTCGTTGACCATATGGAGGCGTTCTTCGGTAATACGATCCAGTTCATCCATTCCGAGGCGCCACTTCTGATCGACGGGCTCGGAGTACCGGATACAGGTGTTGAGATCACAAACAAAAAGGTTCTGGTACTCTCCCCCGGTCCCGAGCACCGAGAGCAGTTGAAGCGTCTCCACAATTTCATCCGTGAGTATGATCCAGTACTCATCGGTGTTGGATCTGCGGCTGATGCACTGGTTGAAGCCAAGTACACCCCGGATCTCGTCGTCGGAGATCCCTCGGGTATCGGTTCTAAGGCACTGCGGAGCGGTGCTCGGGTTGTCCTACCCGCTGATCCGGACGGGCATGCTGTGGGGCTGGAACGTATTCAGGATCTGGGGGTCGGGGCGATGACATTCCCCGCCGCGAGTAACTCTGCCACGGATCTCGCGCTTCTCCTCGCGGATTATCATGGTGCTTCCCTGATCGTGAACGCAGGGGCATCTCTGGACCTGCACACGATCTTCGTGGGTGGCCCCGAAGCGACTCCGTCTGCTCTGCTCACTCGTGCGAAGCTTGGATCTCGTTTGATTGACGGTGCAACCGTCGAGGAGCTCTACAAGGTAGGGGGTCCGAATCCCTCGTGGCTGTGGGCGCTACTCGGAATGCTTATCGCGTGCGCCGTGATTCTGTTGATCGCCGGTACCTCCGGCGACGGCAGTTTCACGGACAATCTCATCACCACCTGGAACAACCTCGCATTGACCGTCCAGAGCTGGTTCCGGTAACACCGTACAACCCGTACCCGCCCTTTCCACCACACCTGATCAGGAGTATTGCCCATGGCACACACATCGCAACGACGGATCGGCCCCGTTGCGGGACTGTTCTTCGGTATAGCGGGCGGCGTCGTCCTGGGAGCCTGTGTGCTGGCCCCCAATCTGCCAGAGGGAGATTCAGGCGCGGTGGTGATCACACCCGCGGAGCTCAAAGAGGCTCGGCTCGAAGCCGAGATTAACGCGGCGCAGGCTGATACAGCGGACACTGTTGTCGCCGATGTAGCGGAGGACATGGTCTCGGGGGTGCTGGCCGAGCAGTCGGTGCTTATCATGACCACTCCGGACGCTGATAAAGAGGACATCGACAACATCGCATGGCTCCTCGGGAAAGCTGGTGCCACGGATGCGGGGACGGTGCAGCTCGCTAAGAGATTCTTCGACCAGGACGGTGCGGATGCTTTGAAGACGATCGTCACCTCCACTCTTCCCGCGGGGGCGCAGCTTTCCCTGGACCGGCTCGATCCGGGCACACACTCTGGTGAAGCCCTCGGTTCAGCCTTGTTCAACGATCCCGTGACGGGTGAGCCACAGGCCGATCCGGGTGAGCGGAGTCTTCTGTTGAATGCGTTGTCTGAATCCGGTTTCCTGAGCTTTGAGCAGGGCGCTATTCAACCCGCCGACGTCATTGTCATCATCACTGGTGATGATGACGGATCCACGGACAGGTTCGCTGCAAAGAACCTGGCTACCTTTGTCACAGCACTTGACACAAAAGGCCGGGGTACAGTCCTCGCAGGACGCCTGCGTTCGGCGTCGGACACCGGTGCGATCGGCGTCCTGCGGGCCGATGCAGACGCCCGTTCGCATGTTTCCACAGTCGACTCCATCGATCGTGCTTACGGGCGTTTGGCGACTGTGCTCGCTGCTCGGCATGAACGCGAGGGAGACTCAGGCTCCTACGGGTCAGCGGCGTCCGCAGAAGAAGCGGTACCTGCCAAACCGGTTGGTCCCGTACGGGAACCTGGAACAGGCATCGAGCAACACACACAGGAGCCATCTCCAGATTCGCTCTCCGGAGAAGAACAGGAACAACCCGCCGCAGAAGTAGGCCAAGAAGCACAGGACGCCGGATAGTTCTGTCCCGGGCCAGTGGAAGTCGCTGTGTTAGAGTGAAGACCCGTGGGTTACGATGCCGGTAACCTTCAGCACCACCTGCGGTTTTCTTTCTTTTCCGGGCCCGGTTCATCATCATCGTCGGGTTGTCGGGTAACAGACTGATTCCTTCGGTGGGGTAGTCCGCACAACTCGACTCCTCCCGGCGATCAGCCGGGAGGCGACCTAGAACCCCGGGAGCCCCTTTTGTCGCAAACGCGTGGCATTGATACCAAGTACATCTTCGTCACCGGCGGTGTCGCGTCCTCGCTGGGAAAGGGCCTCACGGCCTCCAGCCTCGGTCAGCTACTCACCGCACGGGGGCTGAAGGTCACGATGCAGAAGCTGGATCCGTACCTCAACGTTGATCCGGGTACGATGAACCCCTTTGAACACGGTGAGGTGTTCGTCACCGAGGACGGCGCAGAAACCGACCTGGACCTCGGACACTACGAGCGTTTCCTTGACCGCAACCTCGGCGCCAACGCGAACGTCACCACTGGGCAGGTGTACTCCACAGTCATTGCCCGGGAACGGCGTGGTGAATTCCTGGGACACACCGTACAGGTCATCCCGCACATCACTGATGAGATCAAGCGCCGTGTGCTGGAAATGGGGAAACCGGACGCTGATGGTGTCCGGCCTGATATCGTCATCACCGAGATCGGGGGTACCGTCGGTGACATTGAATCGCAGCCTTTCCTTGAGGCGGCCCGCCAGGCCCGCCACGATGTCGGACGTGAGAACATCTTTTTCATCCATGTCTCCCTCGTCCCGTATCTCGCACCGTCCGGTGAGCTCAAGACGAAACCGACCCAGCACTCTGTTGCTGCGCTGCGGTCCATCGGTATCGTGCCGGACGCTCTGGTACTGCGTTGTGACCGCGAGGTTCCGGATGGGCTGAAGTCGAAGATCGCGCTTATGTGTGACGTCGATGAGGAAGGCGTCATCTCCTGTGCGGACGCCCCGTCCATCTACAACATTCCGAAGGTACTGCATCGTGAGCACCTTGATTCCTTCCTGATTCGTCGCCTGGGGCTGCCGTTCCGGGACGTCGACTGGACCGTGTGGGGTGGGCTGCTGGAGCGGGTGCACAATCCTGATGGGGAGGTCACCATCGCATTGGTGGGTAAGTACATTGATCTCCCCGACGCCTATCTGTCGGTGACGGAGGCGATCCGTTCCGGTGGTTTCGGGAACAACGTCCGTACCGTGATCCGGTGGGTGCCGAGCGATGACTGTGCCACTACCGAGGGGGCAGCGCGTGCGCTCGATGGTGTGGATGGTGTCGTCGTTCCCGGAGGTTTCGGTATCCGTGGTATCGAGGGGAAGATTGGTGCTGTCCGGTACTGCCGGGAAAACCGTATCCCGCTCCTCGGTCTCTGCCTCGGTCTGCAGTGTACGGTCATCGAGGCTGCCCGGGCTGCGGGAATCCAGGATGCCTCTTCATCGGAGTTCGATCCCGGAACGTCTGCACCGGTCATTGCAACGATGGCGGACCAGCACGATGCTGTGTCAGGGAAGGCTGACCTGGGGGGTACGATGCGGCTGGGTGCATACCCGGCGGTCCTTGAGGAAGGTTCCGTCGTGGCTGAAACCTACGGGGCGGTCGAGGTCTCTGAACGGCATCGCCACCGCTACGAGGTGAACAATGCGTACCGGGCGCAGATCTCGGAGGGGTCGGGACTCGTGTTCTCTGGTACTTCGCCGGACGGAAAGCTCGTTGAGTTCGTTGAGTATCCGCGTGAGGTACATCCGTTCCTGGTGGCTACGCAGGCACACCCGGAGTACAAGTCACGTCCGACACGTCCGCATCCGCTTTTCGTGGCACTCGTTGCCGCAGCAGTGGAACGCCGCGACAACCGATAGGAGTGTTCCGTGGTTGCACCCGGTTCGCATGAGTTCACCGTAACTGGTTCAGAGTTGCTTCTCGACTCCCCGATCATCGCGGTTCGACGTGATCAGGTGAGGATGCCGGGTGGTGGTATCGCGGCGCGGGAGATCGTGGAGCATTTCGGTGCGGTGGCCGTCGTCGCCTTCGACGGTGAACGGATCGCCCTGGTGCATCAGTACCGGCACTGTGTCCGGAACCGTCTCTGGGAGCTTCCCGCAGGTCTCCTGGATCTTTCGGGGGAAGATCCGCTGGATTGCGCGGCACGTGAGCTCACTGAGGAAGTGGGGCTCACAGCCGACAGATGGGATCTGCTCATCGATGTTGTCAGTTCCCCGGGGTTTTGTGAGGAAGCGGTGCGGGTGTATCTTGCCCGTGATCTTGCTCGGATCGAACGGCCTGAGCCAGCAGATGATGAGGAATCGGACATGGTTCTGGCCTGGTTCGATCCGGATGAGGTTCACCGGATGATCACCACTGGGCAGATCGTCAATTCAATTGCTGTCGCCGGTATCATGATTGGCCTCGATGTCCTAGCTGGGCGTAGCGACCCCAGGAATGCCCGGGAGCCGTTCAGGTTGCGCCCGACGTCGCTCCCGGAACGCCGGGGAGTCGGGCATCGGGGTACGGGTTCGGACCTTAAGCAACGGTGACGGATCCTCACGCACTTGCGGAGACCTGGCTTGATCATCTCGTCGTTGAGCGTGGGGTGTCTCATAATACCGAGTCAAACTACCGTCGGGATCTGCGTCGCTACCTGGATTGGCTCGATCTGGCCGCGTTCGAAGACCTTCGTGACGTCCGGGAAGCCGACGTGGAACGTTATCTCCTGTACCTGCGGATGGGGGATCCTGACACGGGGCGCAGGCCGCTCGCTGCCTCGTCAGCGGCACGGGCGATCGTTGTCGCCCGTGGACTCCACAGATTCGGGGTGGCGGAAGGGGAACTGGAGCGGGACGTCTCCCGACAGGTTCAACCGCCGTCGGTCGGTGAACGGCTGCCGGAGGCACTCACCGTCACTGAGGTTGAGATGCTTTTGGACGCCGTACCCACCGGGGAATACGCGGCTCCCTCGGATCTTCGGGACAGGGCACTCCTGGAGTTGCTTTACGGTACCGGGGCGCGGATCTCCGAGATCACGGGTCTTCTCGTCGATGACGCACCGCGTGCATCCACGGACACTTCAATGACTATGCTCGTTCTCACCGGTAAAGGCGACGTGCAGCGCATGGTTCCGGTCGGTACTCCGGCGATCCGTGCGGTGGAGGACTGGCTGGTACGCGGTCGACCGGTGATGTCGAAGGGCAAGACACATGCCCTTTTTCTCAACCGCCGTGGAGGCTCGCTGAGCCGGCAGAGCGCGTGGCGGATCATCCGCGATGTCGCTGATAGGGCGGGATGTGCGGCGAAGATTTCACCGCACACTCTCCGGCACTCTTATGCGACGCACCTGCTGCAGGGAGGTGCGAACATCCGTGTGGTACAGGAGCTGCTGGGGCACGCCTCGGTTACCACAACCCAGATCTACACTCATGTGTCACCGGAGAATCTACGACAGGTGTGGATGAGTGCCCACCCACGAACCTGAATGCATGTCAAGTTTCAAAACTTGATTCTCGGTGGAAATGTCAGGTTCACCAGTGTCTGGCGGTTGTGTACCGCCGACCATGTAATCTGGAACCACACCCGTGTAAGTGAGAGAGGTTCGACGGCGTCCGAGCTCGTCGGGCCGAGGCTGGGCATATAGCTACATGCAGTAGAGACAAGGAAGAGGGATTGACTGTGAGTGATTCGGCACTGTTCGATTCACCTGGGCCCCAGGTGGGTCTGACTGGACGCCCCCTCCGTGAACCTGCTGAACCCACCCCTCTGGACCGGCACGGTCCCGCCACGATTCTCTCCATGTGCAATCAGAAGGGGGGCGTCGGCAAGACTACCTCGACCATCAACCTCGGAGCATGTCTCGCTGAGGCGGGTCGCAAGGTGCTGCTCGTCGACCTTGATCCCCAGGGGGCGTTGTCTGCAGGCCTCGGAGTTCCCCATGATGAACTCGACCTGACGGTGTACAACCTAATGGTCGATAATTCGACCTCGATACTGAACGCGATCCACCGCACGAACGTGGCGGGGCTGGATCTCGTTCCCGCCAACATTGATCTCTCTGCAGCGGAGATCCAGCTTGTCAATGAGGTTGGTCGTGAGCAGACTCTCGCGCGTGCCCTGCGCCCTGTCATGCGCGACTATGACTACATCATCATTGACTGTCAACCGTCCCTGGGGCTGCTCACAGTGAATGCGCTGGCCTGCTCTCACGGCGTCATCATTCCGATGGAGTGTGCCTATTTTTCCCTGCGTGGCCTCGCGCTGCTCACCGATACCGTGGAGAAGGTCCGGGACCGCCTGAACTTTGATCTCGAAGTGACTGGCATTTTGGTCACCATGTTTGATCGGCGGACCAGTCACGCGCGTGAGGTGATGTCCCGGGTCGTCGAGGTTTTCGGGGACCAGGTCTTCGATACCGTGATTACCAGAACCGTCCGGTTCCCGGAGACGTCTGTCGCGGGGGAACCCATCATCACGTGGGCTCCCAGTTCGCAGGGCGCGGCGCAGTACCGAAATCTTGCGCGTGAGGTGATAGAGCGGACCGTCGACTGACCGTGGGGCAGACGAGCCATGCCAGTGCCACCTCGGCGACGTTCGGGGAACAACCGGAGATCACCGGCTTCCAAGTCGCGTTGGCCAATTTCACCGGTCCCTTCGACCTGCTGCTGCAGCTCATCGGAAAGAAAAAGCTCGATGTCACGGAAGTGAGTCTCTCCCGGGTGACCGATGATTTCATCGCCTACACCCGGGCGCTCGGGGAGACCGCTGATCTGGATGAGATCACTGAATTCCTCGTCATCGCCGCGACACTCCTTGATTTGAAGACAGCCCGGTTGCTTCCCCGTGGAGAGGTTGACAGTGAGGAGGATCTGGCGCTACTGGAGTCCCGTGATCTGCTGTTTGCCCGACTCTTGCAGTATCGGGCTTACAAACAGGTGGCTGAGCTTTTCGCGACCTGGCAAAAAGGAGCACCACGCCGTTACCCCCGGGCAGTCAGTTTGGAGGAACGCTTCGCCAACTTGCTTCCTCCCGTGACACTCGGGCATTCCCTCGCTGAGTTCGCGGAACTCGCGGCGGGGGTTTTCCGTCCGAGGGCACCCGAACTCGTTGGCACCGACCACATCCACAAGATTGCTGTTTCCGTTCCGGAACAGGCTGGAAAGATACTTGACACTCTTCGTCTTGCAGGAGTGGATCACTGGATCACCTTCGCGACGCTGACTCGCGATTGCACCGTTTCAATGGAGGTTGTGGGGCGTTTCCTGGCGCTTCTTGAACTATACAAGGCGCAGGCGATCGGAGTTTCCCAGGAGGAGGCCCTGGGTGAACTCCGCGTGGCCTGGACCGGGCGCGAGGTCGACCCCAGGGTGGTGGCCGCAGGTAACTGGGAATGAGCGGACCGCCGGCACATTGGTAGCCTCCCGTGTTTTCTCGGGGAACACCCGGCAGTACCGGATCAGCGAGAGGTATTCGATGATTGTATCGGGTGTTGTGTCATTCTGTGCTCGTACGCGGCACCCCTCTGAAGGGGTTTTACCGAGCCTGACCTTACCGTATCCTTCAATATATGTCCTCTGTCACAGTTCCTGGCCCTGTCGTGTCTGTCGAGTGGTTGTCTGACAATCTCAAGTACCGGACCGAGGGGCTCGTTATTCTGTGTGTCTCAATGGGAGACGCTGAGAAGTGCTCCGAGGGAATCCCGGGAGCACTGTTAGCGGATCTGGAGGGAGAATTCTCGGATTCTGATTCGCCTCTTCCGCACACTGCGCCTAGGGATGTCCGGGATGTGTTCGAAGGGTACGGCATCTCCGACGGTACTGCGGTCGTGGTGTATGACCGTTTCGGGATCATGTGCTCGCCTCGTGTGTGGTGGCTCGCTAAGGTGGCGGGCCTGGACAACGTTGCGGTTCTGGATGGAGGACTTCCGGCTTGGATCGCAGCCGGGTATCCCACGGACGTACTCGCGACGGCGGCGCGGAGGGGGACAATCACGTCCGCAGGGCGGCCTGAACTCATCGTTGGCACAAGCGGGGTCTGGCGTGCGCTGGCCCGGAGCTCCTGGGAGGTCGTGGACGCCCGGAGCGCCGGTCGATTTTTCGGCGTGGAACCGGAACCCCGTCCGGGGTTGAAAGCGGGGCATATTCCGGGCAGCGTCAATATGCCGTTTACGACTGTTCTTGATGAAGGTAGGCTCCGGGACAGCGATGAACTAGCAGAGTTGTTTCATCAGATGGTGGGGGATGCCCGTCGGATGACATTCAGTTGCGGCTCCGGGGTGACTGCATGCGTAGGTGCACTCGCGGCGACGTGTGCGGGATACACGGATCTCACCGTGTATGACGGGTCATGGGCTGAATGGGGTAGTCCGGAGGCGGATCAACCGGTTGGTCCATGAGGCAGAGCCACGCCGGTAGAGTGTTCGGGGTGAGTGAGGAACCAGACCTTCCGGCGCCCGCTTCAGTGACTGCACTGCGATCGCAGATTGAATCGATCCTGCTTGTCATAGATACTCCTGTGGGCGTTGATACGTTGTCGACTGTGCTCGGTGCTGCCCCTGGTTTGGTCACCGAGGTTCTGGAGGAGATTCGTGACGAGTTCGATGCCCGAGGCAGTGGATTTGACCTGCGTTCCAGCGCCGAGGGTTGGCGGCTGTACACGCGTTCCTCGAACGCTGGAGTTGTGGAGAAACTGATCCTTGACGGTGGTCAGTCTCGGCTCAGCCGGGCGGCATTGGAGACTCTCGCGGTGGTGGCATATCGACAACCGGTGACCCGAGCCCAGGTCTCTGCGGTGCGTGGTGTCAATGTGGATGGTGTCATGCGCACCCTGCAGCTCCGCGGGCTGATTCGCGAAGTCGAGGTCGATCACGGTACCGGTGCGCATCGTTACGCCACGACAGAACTGCTTCTGGAGCTCCTCGGTGTCGACAGTCTCGACCGGCTACCGGATCTGGCCCCGCTTCTTCCGGACGTGGATACCATCGATGAGGACTACTAGCCACCGGTACGATCCGCACCCGGGGTCGGTGGATCGAGGGATACCAGTGTGAAGGTACCGCTCCGTTCCTCAAACGTGGCCCGGGTGTCCGGTGGGTAGAGCCGCAGTTCAGCGGGGCCCGAGCAGAGATCTATCTTCGATCGGGCGAAACGTTTGATGATCGTGCGTCCCGAAGGTTTGACGACTCCGATCGCGTTGGAATCCTCCAGAAGTCCCGTTTCCGGGATACTCTTCTGAGGCCCTTCACCGAGAACCTCATCCACGGTGGATCGAGGTTGGTGGGGGCAGATGACGGTCATCGCGGTGGCATCCGAGTCGTAGAGCGTTGCGGGAATGACATCGTACGGATGGGTATCCAGGGTTTTCAGGAGCGGATCACGGCCGAAGTCGCATGCGGCACCACTGAAGCCCAGCGTCGTCAATGCCACTACTAGCAGCGTTGATGTCGGGTGGAAGATCGGGGAACGTGACACGGGGATTCCTCCTTCGGTGTTGCCGACCGCCCCTCCGGGACGCGGTTTTACGGCGTTTCCCATTATCCTCCTCCCGGGCGGTACGCGGGGACTTCCGTGGAAACGATGACGGATCATTCCCTTATGGAGCGTTCCGGCGCAGGTGTGTCCGCTGATCCTGCCTGCACGAGGTGGTTGATCCGCCGTCCAAGTAACAGAACCATGGTGCCGATCACGATGACCGTCAGACCACATCCGGTGAAATAGATGCGCTCGGTTGTCGCGTCATCCGGGTTGTAGAGCCTGGAGATGACACCCGCTGCAGCGGTTCCGGCCGCCATGGTCAGGAAGTAGAGCGCCGAGAATCGTGTTCTGTAGCTCGCCGGAGCGAGCCCGGTTGTGGTTGACATCCCAACCGGACCGACGAGAAGTTCGCCGCAGGTGATGATGAGAACTGCGGCGGTGAGTGCGAGGAAGGGGGTGCTGGCGGGGCCGCCACCGGTGAAGGGAAGAAGAACCAATAGTCCGCACCCTGAGATAATGACTCCGATGGCCATCTTCGTCGCTGAACCGATCCGGTTCCCCAACGCAGCCCACAGGAGTGCCGCGGGGCCGGATAGGATCAGGATGAACGCCGGGTTGAGTGATTGCGTCCAGGACGCAGGTATTTCACGGGATGCTCCGAACAGATCGATCGTTCGGTCGAGTCGGATGTCCGAGTAAACCGCGAACACACCGTAGGTCTGGTTCAGAACAGCCCAGAATGCGGTGGACGCGAGGAATATCGGTATGAATGCCGTGACCTTGTTCCGTTCGATGTCATTCAGGGAGTTGTCCCGAAGCATACGGACGAACAGTAGTGCCGCAGCCCCGAGAGTGAGGGCTAGGAACACGTTGGCCGCTGATCCCACATTCAACCACCCGAGGTACACCATCGCGACGACCGTGGCGATACCGGCCAAGGCTACCGCGATGGTTCGGGCACGGGATTCCCTGGGCAGGGGATCAGTGGGCTGTACCGCGATATTTTGTGGTCGTGTGATGAGATAGTTTGTCAGGCCCACCAGCATGAGTGCGGCGGCGGCGCCGAATCCGTAGTGGAACCCACGGGTATTGTGGAGCCAGCCGGTGAACAGGGGGCCTAGAAGAGCCCCAACGTTGATTCCCAGGTAGAAGATCTGGAATCCCGCGTCGCGTCTGCCCTCATTCTCGGAAAAGGCTGTTCCCAGGACCGTGATCGCCGAAGCTTTGAGAGCACCCGAACCGATCGCCACCGCAAGCAGTCCGGTGGTGACTCCGGGGATGCCGGGAACCACGGCTAGGACGAGGTGTCCCACCACGAGGATGACCGCACCTCCGAGGAGCGTTTTCTCCGCCCCCGTGAGTCGGTCGGCTACCCATCCGCCGCCGAGGGTGCAGAGATAGACCAGGGATCCGTACGCGCCCATCAGAGCGGTTGCGTCGGCTCGATCGATACCGAGGCCGCCGTCCGCTGCGGAATGGTAGAGGTAGTACAGCATGATTGCCTGCATGCCGTAGAACGAGAAGCGTTCCCACATTTCCACGCCGGCGACAGAGAGAAGCGTTCGGCCCTGATTGGGCTTCGGAGTATCGACCGGAGACGCTATTGAACAGCGTTCAAAAGTTGTCATGATTAGGATTATCGGGTTTTTCTTTTTCTCCGGGCAAACCGTCTCAATGAGGGCGGGTACCCCCGTCGTGGGATGTAGCGGGGAGCGGCATCTGACCGTAGTGTCGGGCGGTGAAAGGTATTTCGGGTCGGAGATGATGTGACGGAAGCATGAAACATGCTTACCCTTAAGCGACCCACACAACATTTCGCCGGAAGAGGACACATGACGCAGGTGGATGCCAGTGGCCGATATCCCACGGAACGGGATCGTGCGGAATCTCCCGGTGCTCCCCGCGTTGACGTGAACACGACCCCTCGCCAACTATTGTGGCGTTCGATGACCGCACATCCACGCCTCATGGTGCCGGCCCTGGTTCTGTCGGCGATGCACCAGGTAGGTGAGATAGGGGTTCCGGTCATTGTCGGACTCGCCATAGACCACGGAATCGCGGCGGGAGATGGACGTCACTTCGTGATCCTCCTGATTCTCCTGGGAGTTGACTTCCTTGTTCTGTCAACCGCCTACAGGTACGCGTCACGTCTTGGTTGGATCTCCATGAACTACGTCGAACACGGACTCCGCATGCGACTGACTGACCGCATGCTCGACCCACGTGGGCTTGGGGGCCGACGCAGACTTCCGGGTGAGCTGCTCGCCATCGCCTCCACCGACGCCCGGCAGGTTGCCATGAGTACGCAGGCGCTCCTCTACCCTGTCGGGCAGATGGTCGGACTCATCTTCGGTGCCGCTATTCTGCTGAGCATCTACTGGCCACTCGGTATTGCAACCATCCTTGGGGCACTCGCTGTCCTTTTCACGGCAGAGAAGGTCGGAGGTCCTCTGGCCAGCCGATTCCGTACCCAGCAACAGGCTGCCGCGGAGGCCGCTGGAACAGCAGCGGATATGATGCAAGGGGTACGGGTGATCAAGGGGCTAGGGGCGGATGGAGCAGCGGAGCGTCGTTACCGGAGCCTCTCCCGGAAAGCACTGGCGGCGACCCTACGGTCAGTGAACTCCAATGCAGTGCTGACCGGCTCCATGAGGATCACCGGGGGCCTGCTCATCGCGGCAATCGCCGTCGCCGGTGCGCTCCTCGCGGTCACCGGAACGATCACTCTCGGTCAGATGATCACGGTGATCGGACTGGCGCAACTTGTCACCGAGCCGCTCAACTTCATCGGGGATTTCGGAGCAGTCCTCTGGGCCACTGGAAAGGGCAGTGCCGACCGGGTACTGGGCGTTCTTCAGGCGCCACGGGTATTTGACGGTGTTCGATGTGATTCCCGGGTACCCGGCCCTGGGGTGGTGCTCGATGTCACGGCGGGTGCAGACAGGGTGCTTTTCCGGCCTGGCTCCCTGACCGTGATCGACCTGCCGTCCGCGGATGTTGCCCGACTGACCGATCTTTTGTCGATGACTGTTCCTGCAGCGCCCGGGCTGATCCGGCTCGGCGGCGTCGACGTCGCCGAGCTCGATGTTGACACGGTCCGATCGCGGGTACTCGTGTCACCGCATCGGGCGCAAATTTTCGGGGGAACCGTTATGAGCACGATCGAGGAGGGACTTGGGTACGCAGGAACACGAACACCCGGATCGTCGATAAGCGTCGATACGGCGGCACTCGCCGCGGGACTGGACGACATCATCACTTCGCCCCGTGGACTCGACACCGTGACCGGGGATGCCGGTGAACAACTTTCCGGTGGACAACGCCAACGTCTGGCACTTGCCCGTGCTCTGGTCGCTGATGCCGAGATCCTCATTCTCGATCATCCGACGACCGCGGTCGACTCGGTGACGGAAGCACGTATCGTCGCCCGTGTCAGCAGACTACGTTCCGGTAGAACCACGGTGGTGTTCACCGGTTCACCGACATGGCGTGCCGCCGCAGAACAGGTGTACGACGCAACAGCCGGAAAGAATGAGCTGACCTCGTGACCCGTCAACCAGATGGCACCGGCCGCACCCGGAGCCGTTGCCCCGATACTTCCGGTGCCAGCCATGCACTGCACATCGCCACCGGATCTCAGGTTTGGCGTGTGGTGACCACGGAACTCCGTCCACACCTCGGACGATTCACCTCAGCGCTCATCCTTCTGATTCTCGGCTCCGCAATCGGACTCGTCTCGCCCCGGTTGATGGGGGAACTCGTCGATCTCGTACGTGATGGGAGGCCTTTGCTGGGCCATACCGGAACCACAGCGGTCTGGTGGGCTGCGGCTGCGATGGCATCTGCGGTCGGTGCCATGGCACTGATAACGGGGTTTGGTTACATACTCATGGCAGGCACCGTGGAGAGGATCATCGCATCCCTCCGTGAACAGGTTGTCTCCGCTGGAATCGGTATGCCCGCTGAACGGATAGAGGAAATCGGTGTCGGGGATCTCGTCTCTCGAACAACCGATGACGTGGCGGAGATGACGCGGGCAGTGAATCAGTCACTCGCGTCGCTGGCCATTGGAGGCTTCGCGGTTGTGGTCACCGTCATCGGAATGGCGTTCCTGGATGTACGGTTTCTAGGGGTAGCGGCGGTGCTCATCCCTATCTACGTCGTCATTGTGCACCGGTACCGGAGGAAAGCCCCGGAGACCTACCTCTGCCAGCGTATGGAGATGGCTGAACGAGCGACCGGGATTCTCGCCAGCCTCCGCGGGCTCAGGACCGTGCGTGCCTTCACCCTCCAACCGGTCCGCCGAGAGCAGATCGGGGAACACTCCTGGCATGCGGTGGAACTGGGTATCTGGATACGGATCCTCATCAACCGCCTGTTCGGCGGCGTCAATCTGGCTGAATACCTTGGAATGACCGGAGTGCTGGTGACGGGTTGGTTCCTGGTTGACGGTGGACATGTGAGTGTCGGGGTCGTGACCACCGCTACCCTGTACTTCCTTCGACTGTTCCAGCCCATCGGAATGCTCGTCGTGCTCGCCGATCCACTCGCGTCTGCGGCAGCATCGTTGCGCAGGGTCGTCGGTGTCATAGTGGAACCTGACAGCCGTGCACCCGACACAGACGGTGGACCGGGGATCCCCGACGGGCCTCCACCAGATCTGAGAATTGAACACCTGAGTTTCAGCTATCCGGGCGGAAACCTCGTCCTCGACGACATTACATCCGCGGTTCCGGCAGGTACCGTGACAGCACTGGTGGGAGCCTCTGGTGCCGGGAAAACCACCCTCGGTGCTCTGATCTCAGGCCGCAGGCCGGCCACATCCGGCCGAATCCTCATCGGTGACACCGATACCCGAACTCTTTCTCCCGGCCAGCGGGCCCGTGCAGTGTGCCTGGTCACCCAGGAAGCTCATGTCTTCGCTGGGACACTCAGAGATGACCTGCACCTCGCCGCGCCGGGGGCCGATGACGGAGTCCTCCTCGACGCGCTCCGGAGTGTCGGCGCGGAGGACTGGGTCTCAGCATTGCCGGATGGCCTGGATACCGTGGTTGGAGAACGCGGTGAGGTCCTGGGGCCCGTCGAAGCTCAACAGGTGGCACTCGCTCGGGTACTCCTCGTCGACCCGCCGGTTGTCGTTCTTGATGAGGCAACCGCGGAGGCCGGTGCCCGTGGTGCTGCGGCACTCGAAGAAGCCGCGTGGAAAGTCGTCCGGGGGAGAACCGCCGTGATCATTGCTCACCGGCTTGACCAGGCGGTCCGAGCGGACGAGATCTGGTTGATGGATGCCGGACGGATCGTGGAGCAGGGGCCCCATCGGAAACTCGTGGCTGAGGGCGGTGCCTACGCCCAACTCTGGGAGGTCTGGTCCCGGGGGCGATGACGACTGCCCGGACACATATCAGCGGTCGGTGGCCGCGTCCGTGTCAGACATTACCTAGCGATAGAGTTTCAGGTGACCAGTGAACAATGTTCAACTCTGACGCGAGGAAGCGATGACCGACACCGTCACCTTTGACCAGCAACACATCTGGCACCCGTACAGTCCGACCCCGGCGGTAATGGATCCGCTGCCCGTGGCGTCGACCACGGGTGTGCGCCTCACCCTGGAGGACGGGCGGACGCTGATCGACGGGATGAGCTCCTGGTGGGCTGCCTGCCACGGGCACGGGCACCCGTCGCTGGTTGCCGCCGCCCACCGGCAGATCGACACGATGAGCCACATCATGTTCGGTGGTCTCACTCACCGTCCGGCGGTCGATCTCGCCGAACGGCTGCTTCGGATCGCGGGAGAGCCGTTGAACAGGGTGTTCTTCTGCGACTCGGGTTCCGTATCCGTCGAGGTCGCGATCAAGATGGCGCTACAGTACCAGCGGGGAAAAGGACACCCGGAGCGCAACCGACTGATTACCTGGCGGTCCGGCTATCACGGTGACACCTTCGGGCCGATGAGCGTGTGCGATCCCGACGGCGGCATGCATTCACTGTGGGCCGGAACCCTGACCGAGCAGATCTTCGCCCCTGCCCCACCTGTCCGGGGAACTTCGGTGGCACAGCGTCACGATTATCTTCGGCAGGTCGAGGAACTGATCGATGAATCGGTCGCGGCCATGATCATCGAACCCGTTGTACAGGGGGCCGGTGGGATGCGGTTCCACGACCATGAACTCGTCACCGGTGTCCGGGAACTGTGCGACCGGCACGGGATCCTGTTCATCGCCGATGAGATCGCAACCGGCTTCGGCCGCACCGGTGACCTGCTGGCTACCCGGGCTGCCGGGGTGCACGCTGACATCCTGTGCCTGGGGAAAGCCCTGACCGGAGGTTTCATGTCACTGGCCGCCGTTCTAGCAACAGATGAGGTTGCTTCGATGATCCAGAAGCCGGAGGGGGGTGGTGCGCTCATGCACGGACCGACCTTCATGGCGAACCCGTTGGCTTGTGCGGTGGCAGCCGCCGCCCTTGACCTGGTCGAGGAGGGATACTGGCGGGAGACGGTGCCCCGAATTGAACGAGAGCTTGTCCGTGGGCTTGAGCCACTCCGGGATCTCCCGGGCGTTGCAGATGTCCGGGTGCTCGGCGCGATCGGCGTTGTGGAGATGGTCCACCCGGTCGACATGCGCGCAGCGACAGAGGCCGCTGTTGCTGCGGGCGTCTGGCTCAGACCGTTCGGACGGTTGATCTACACCATGCCACCTTTCACCGCCACGACGGAGGACGTCGCGGAGATCTGTACTGCCGTCACCGCTGCTGCGGGAGCAATGGGGGCAGAATGACCGTGCACATCATCACCGGCACGAACACGGACGTCGGAAAGACCATCGCCACGGCCGCGCTCGCCGTGCGACTACACACCACCGGCCGTGCCGTCACCGTGGTCAAGCCCGCCCAGACCGGGGAACCCGAGGGACAGGGGGACCTGACGACGGTGCGCCGACTGGTCGGGGAGACCGTGACGACCGTCGAATTCGCCCGCTATCCCGAACCACTCGCACCGAATCTGTCGGCCCGGCGCGCCGGGCTTGGGCAGCTCGATCTCGAGGAGACATCGGCCAGGGTCCGGGACCTCGATGCCCGGGGCCGTACTGTGCTCGTCGAGGGTGCCGGTGGGCTGCTGGTCCGGATCGCCGACGACTGGACCATTGCGGATCTCGCCGCGGATCTCGCCGCCCCAGTCACCGTCGTCACCTCTCTCGGGCTAGGGTCCCTGAACTCGGCTGAGCTCACGGTGGAGGCTGCACGGCGTCGAGGTCTAGGTGTCATTGGCCTCATCGGTGGGTGTCTGCCCCCGAACCCGGACCTGGCGACCCGTCTGAACCTCCGTGAGCTGCCCGAGGTCACTGGTGTCCCGCTGCTCGGGTGTATTCCGCAGGGTGCCGGAAAACTTGACCCGGTGAAGTTCGCGCGCGCGACGGAGCACCTCGATGCGGAACCTTTTTCGAGGTGAAATGGCGTCCGGGCGTTGACCAGGCTAGAGTTGGCGCGTTACACAACCACATAGAAAAGGACACGATCACCGTGAACCAACCCGCTCGCCGAGACGGCACACCGGAAAAGAAGAAGCGCGCCGCTGACATCTACGTCTCCAAAGCCAAGCCAGCCCGCCACCAGCATGTCCAGTCCGACCATGATCACCGCGCAGCCACTGTCGGTGATGCCGCAGGAGAGGGTGTCCGACTCCAGAAGGTTCTCGCCCAGGCGGGCGTGGCCTCCCGCCGGATGGCCGAGAAACTCATCGACGCAGGTCGCGTCGAGGTCGATGGCCGTATCGTCACCACCCAGGGCATGCGCATCAATCCCAACACCGCCATCGTCCGTGTCGATGGTGCGAGAATCCGTGTCAACGAGGACATGGTCTACTTCGTGCTGAATAAGCCGCGCGGAGTGCAGTCCACGATGAGCGATGACATGGGACGCCCCTGCGTCGGAGACATCGTCGGCGAGAAGCTCGACGCCGGTCAGCGCCTGTTCCACGTCGGGCGCCTCGATGCCGCGACCGAGGGGCTGCTGCTGCTCACCAACGACGGTGAACTGGCCAACCGCCTCATGCACCCCAAGTACGAGGTGTCTAAGACGTACCTGGCCACTCTCGTCGGTGAAGCTGACCGCAAACTCGTCAAGGAGCTCAAGGAAGGCATTGAGCTGGATGACGGTGTCGCACGTGCGGACTACGTCCAGATCGTCGATGTCCACCAGGGAAAGTCCATCGTCCGCATCGACATTCACGAGGGGCGAAAGCACATCGTCCGCCGCATGTTTAAGACCGCCGGTTATCCGGTGGAGCGGCTCGTGCGCACCAAGATCCACACCGTGTCCCTGGGTGAGCAGACCCCGGGCGCGATCCGTGCCCTCAACAGTGCGGAGCTCGGTAGCCTGTACAAGGCGGTGGGAATGTGACGGCCGACCTATCGAACATGCCTGACGGTGGGCTAATCGTCGCCGTCGACGGTCCCAGCGGGACCGGCAAGTCCACGGTGTGCCGTGCACTTGCCTCCCGCTTGGGGGCCCGTTACCTCGACACCGGTGCGATGTACCGGGTGGCGACACTGCACGTGCTCAGGCAAGGCATCGATCCCGCTGATACGGATGCGGTCATCCGGGCGACCGCCGACCTCCCCCTCGAGGTTAGCGACGATCCGATGTCCACTGCGGTCCTGCTAGCTGGGGAGGACGTGTCCGGGGTCATCCGCGAGACGGAGGTCACCCGTAGCGTTTCGGCCGTGTCCGCCATCCCCGAGGTGCGCCTCAACCTTGTCGAACTGCAGCGCAGCCTTGCACGGCGTGCGCATCGGTGCATCGTGGAGGGCCGCGATATCGGAACCGTGGTGCTCGTTGACGCTCCGGTGAAGGTTTTTCTTACTGCTTCTCCGGAGGTGCGCGCACAGCGACGTTTCGACCAGGACACGGCCGCTGGTCGGGACGTTGACTATGACACGGTTCTCTCGGATGTCATCCGCCGTGATGAACTCGATTCCACCAGAGCGGCATCCCCGCTCAGCCCGGCCACGGACTCCGTGGTTATAGACACCTCCGACATGACGCTGGAGCAGGTCATCGACCGGCTCGTCCAGCTCACCTCGGATAGTGCAGAAAGGACGCGCTCATGAGCGACACACAGCATTCTTCCCCCGACGACGAGCAGGAGACGATGTTCGTCTATCACACCCAGGGTGGTGAGATGGATGCGGTCGGCGTTTTCGCCGATGAGGATGTGGCGGCTCCGCACGGAGGTCACGCCGCCAAGGACTTCGATCCGGCAGAGTTCGGTGAGCGCAACATCGACGATGCCGGGGACATCATCGACCCCGAGTTCGATGACACGGACTTTGCTGACGCCGATTTCGGCGAGGACTTCGGTGATGAGGACTGGGAACGCATGGAGGAGGCGTTCGGTGTCGAACGTCCCGAGCACGTCGAAGAATCCCTCTGCACGGTCGCGATCGTCGGACGGCCGAATGTGGGGAAATCGACACTCGTGAACCGGTTCATCGGACGCCGTGAAGCGGTTGTCGAAGACTTTCCCGGTGTGACACGGGACAGGATCAGTTACCTGGGGGACTGGAACGGGCGTCGCTTCTGGGTTCAGGACACCGGTGGCTGGGATCCCGATGCCAAGGGTATCCACGGCGCCATAGCCCGCCAAGCTGATGTGGCCATGGCCACCGCTGATGTCATTGTCCTCGTCGTCGATACCAAGGTTGGTGTCACCGAGACCGATGAAGTCATGGCCCGTAAGCTCCAACGCGCCGAGGTTCCGGTCATTCTGGTGGCCAACAAGTTTGACTCTGATTCACAGTACGGAGATGTTGCGGAATTCTGGTCGCTGGGACTAGGGGATCCTTATCCGGTGTCTGCGCAGCATGGTCGGGGAGGCGCTGACGTCCTCGATAAGGTTGTTGCTTCCTTCCCCGAGGAACCCCGCCGGAAATCGATTCTCGAGGGGCCGCGGCGGGTTGCGCTCGTCGGAAAGCCCAACGTGGGTAAGTCTTCTCTGCTGAACAAGATCGCGGGTGAAGAGCGCAGCGTCGTCGACAATGTCGCCGGAACCACCGTTGATCCTGTCGATTCCCTTGTCCAGCTGGATCAGAAACTGTGGAAGTTCGTCGATACCGCTGGCCTGCGCCGTAAAGTCAAGAATGCGCAGGGACACGAGTTCTATGCGTCGTTGCGCACCAAGAGCGCCATCGAGGCAGCCGAAGTCTGCATCTTCCTCATCGACGCCTCGGAAGCCATCTCTGAACAGGATCAGCGCGTACTGGCCATGATCATGGATGCCGGTAAAGCACTCGTCGTGGCCTACAACAAGTGGGATCTGATGGACGAGGACCGGCGTCCGCTCCTGGAACGTGAGATCGATCTGCAGCTCGCCCACATCCCGTGGGCGCGGCGGGTGAACATCTCGGCCAAGACGGGGCGTGCCCTCCAACGCCTTGAACCTGCGATGCTCGAAGCCCTGAAGTCCTGGGACACTCGCGTGTCTACGGGGCAGCTCAACACCTGGTTGCGGGCCGTCATCGCACAGAATCCACCACCCATGCGCGGTGGACGTCTCCCGCGTGTCCTCTTCGCGACCCAGGCGTCGACCCGACCGCCGGTGATCGTGCTGTTCACCACCGGATTCCTTGAAGCCGGATATCGACGCTACCTGGAACGCAAGTTCCGGGAGTCCTTCGGTGGTTTTGAGGGGTCACCGGTTCGTATCGCGGTACGTGTGAGAGAGAAGCGTAAACGTAAGTAACACATCGTTCGGCGGTGGCTGTACAACGCCCCGGTCATGGTGAGGACCCCGATCCTTGCACGACCGGGGCGTTGTAGCTGTTGATGACAGGACATTTTCAACAAGAGATCTTTGAAGATTTTATTCCCTAAAAAACTATTTTCAATAAATTTTCGTGAAAATACTGGTCATGGGGTTGCATGTTTGGGCTGTTTTCAACTACGATCATTTTTAGAGCGGCTGGTTGATCATAAGGTTTTCAATAAAGGAAACCTTGATTTCCTCGGTCACGTCTTCAACCCGATCACATCTAAGGAGCACCTGTCATGAGCCACACCTTCCACGAGGGTCACGATCACGAGCACGGCGAGAACTGCGGCCATGAGGCCGTCCGTCACGAGGATCACATCGACTACATTCATGACGGTCACCGTCACTACAAGCACGAGGATCACTGGGACGAGTGCGTTGCGGTCTAGGTCCTGCGCTTGATCCATACGACCGAGTCCACCGGACGGGAATTCCCGTCCGGTGGACTCGGTCGTATGTGGTGATGGATCGATGGGGCTTCGGGGTAGTGGATCCGGGTCATTTTACCGGTGGCTGGGGTGGGAAAATTGTCGGACGGTGTGGGGTATGGAACACCGCTACACTGGCCACATGAAGAGGAAGTAAAAATGAAGGGCCGATGTCTGAAAACATCGGCCCTTCATTTGGTCGGACTGACAGGATTTGAACCTGCGACCCCTTGACCCCCAGTCAAGTGCGCTACCAAGCTGCGCCACAGTCCGCTGTTGTTTCCGATATCTACCGGAGCAACTGCCATAGATTACAACAATATCCGGGGATAGCGCCAATCCGCAGGCCACGATAGGAAAAATCGGGCTAGATGATGAGCCCGAAGTCACCATCAGTCGCCAACGTAGAACCACCGTCCACTGACACGGACGAAGATGGACTTCTCCTCCAATGAGCCCGATCTGCCGTCAATGCTCCGGTAATACGCCGTGAAGTGCACGTACCCCGTTTGATCGAATGGTCCACCACCGGCCGTGTCATGGATGACGAGACGGAGAAAGTTCGTGCTGTCATCCATGACCAGGCCATCCGGGCGGGTATCCGGATGCCAGGACGACAGCAGATACGGAACATCTCCGATACAGAATGCTGAGTATCGAGAACGCATCAGAGCTTCCGCAGTCGGAGCCTTCCGGTGACCGGTGAGAAGCGGCGCGCAGCAGTTTCCGTATGTATCCCCGCTGCCACATGGGCACCTGTCAGTAGCGTCGAGAACAGAGTGCAGCACCTCAGTTGTCTCCGTCGATCAGTTCAGACGATGCGGTGATGATCCGTTCGATCACGCTCGTCCGTGCCGCTGAGAGAAGTTCGTTGCGCTGTTCGTCGTCAAGGTCGCCGATAAGTTCGATCCGGCGACGTAGAACCGTGGACTCGTCATCGGAGCCGACAACTCGGGACACCGTCACCTTCACATCATCCAGACCATGGATCCGAGCTTCCTTGGCTGCGATCCGGACGCACTGGGATGTCGCGGACGCAAGTGAGGCGATGAGCAGTGCGGTGGGCGAGAGCCCGAGGTTCCGCCCACCCAGGGAACGTTCCCTGTCAGTGGTGATCGTCTCGTGCTCGATACGAACCAGGTCGGTGAACTTCCCTGCAGGGATGGACCGTGCTTCGGCCACTCCCTCCGGCATGACATCGGTATCCCCATCTCCGGATTCACCACTGAGATAGGGATCGGCCCAGGTCCGGATCAGGTTCGCGGCCCGTTGCGCGACACCCGGTCGGGTGCAGAGGTGGTCGGCTTTGTCGAGTGCGATCAGTGACTTCGGGTAACGGGACAACTGGAAGATCTTCTGGGCGTTGTCGATTCCCACAGTCTGATCCGTCGGTGCGTGGAGGAGAAGAAGTGGGCGACGCAGGCGGCCTAGATATTCCTCGGGATTGATCTCTGCGAGGTCCTCGAGATAACCACGGGAGATGGTCAACTCGCGGCCGCCGAGGGTCAGAGTGACTGCTCCGGCAGCATCGACCTCGCTGATCCGGTCCGCAAAGTGGAGGACGGAGTGTGCCGGATCAAATGGTGCTCCGATGGTTGCGACAGCGCGCAGTTTAGGCATCTGTGCACCTGCCTTCAATGCTGCCGCACCGCCGAGTGAATGTCCGATGAGTAGTTGTGGTGCAGAGTGGTTCTCATCCAGCCAACGGTAGGCTGCGACGAGATCTGCGACATTCGAGGAGAATGATGTCTCTGCGAAACTCCCCTCAGACTGCCCGAGACCGGGAAAATCGAAACGGAGACACGCGATACCCTGTTCCGCCAGGGTCTTGCACACCCTGGATGCGGCCGGAGTAAATCGTGAACCCGTGAAGCAGTGGGAGAACATCGCCCACGCTGTCGGCGGGGTATCGGGAAGGTCGAGAGTTCCGGCCATCATCTGTCCGGAACTGCCGGGCAGCTTCACGCTGACGGAATGCACGGGTGCTCGCTTTCGGTTGCTGTGTGTAGCTGGGATTTCCGTGGCCTGATTCAGCCGTCGCCCAGTGTCAGGGCCACTCTATTCCAGAGGACGATGCTCCGCTAAGTAGTGGTCGGATCTCGTGTGGGGCGTGTGTTGGTTAAGGTCGTGGTAGCTACTAGTACGACAGTGAGCAGTCCCTGAAGAGTGACCGCTGTCCCCATCGACGAGTCAAAGGATGTCCCACGTGGCAGGATTCAACTGGTTCTGGAAGGCTATGGGCGGCCAACAGAGCCGTAACCAGAAACGGAGCCGTGCGATCGTCGACAAGGCGCGGGCGATCAATGAGGAGCTCGAGATCCTCGATGATGCCGCACTCGCTGACAGAGCGCGTGATTTGACAGATGGTGGTGCCATCAAGGATCCTGCCGCTCTTCTCGCGGTGCTCGGTGTGGCCGCCGGGAGAACTCTGGGAATGACTCCGTTCGCAGTGCAATCCCAGGCGACGCTTCGGTTGCTGGAAGGAGATGTCGTCCACATGGCGACGGGAGAGGGGAAGACTCTCGTCGGTGCAATGGCTGCGACAGGTTTCGCATTGACCGGAAAGAGTGTGCACTGCATCACCGTGAACGATTATTTGGCGAAGCGAGATGCGGACTGGATGTCTCCGCTGGTCGAGTTCTTTGGGCTGACCGCCGGTGCGATCTCGGAGAAACTGGATACGGAGGAACGACGCGAGATTTACGCTCGGGATATTGTCTATGGTCCGGTCAATGAGATCGGGTTCGATGTGCTAAGGGACCAGATGATCACGGATCGCTCTCAGGCCGTACAGCGGGGGGCTGATGTGGCAATTGTCGACGAGGCTGACTCTGTGTTGGTCGACGAGGCGCTCGTTCCGCTCGTCCTGGCAGGCAGTGAGCCCGGTCGCGCACCACGCGGCCGGATCACCGAAGTCGTCCGGACACTGGACCCGGGTACCGATTACAGCCCTGATGACGAACGACGCAATGTGTTCCTCACCGATGAAGGCGCGGCTAAGGTGGAGCACGCCCTCGGAATCAGCTCGCTCTACGACGATGAGCATGTGGGAACCACGCTCGTGCAGGTCAATCTCGCTCTACATGCGCGGGAACTACTAATACGGGACGTGCACTACATCGTCCGTGACGGAAAGGTCGCCCTGATCGACGCTTCTCGCGGCCGGGTCGCGGATCTCCAACGCTGGCCGGACGGCCTACAGGCCGCAGTGGAGGCGAAGGAAGGCCTCGTCGTCACTGAGGGAGGTCGGATTCTGGACACGATCACACTTCAGGCGTTGATGGGGCGTTACCCGACGGTCTGTGGGATGACCGGAACCGCCGTGGAGGCCACCGATCAACTTCGTCAGTTCTATGATCTGCGGGTATCGGTGATCGAACGGAACCGAGAACTGAGACGATTCGACCAGGCTGATCGGATATTCGCGACGCTCACGGAGAAGAACGACGCCATCGTGGAGGAGATTCGTGGTATTCACGAGACGGGTCAACCGGTTCTCGTCGGTACCCAGGACGTCGCAGAATCCGAGGAACTCGCTGCTAGATTGCGGGAACACGACATCGAGGTTTCGGTACTCAACGCGAAGAATGACGCGGAGGAGGCACGTATCATCGCCGAGGCCGGCGATCTCGGTAGAGTGACCGTTTCCACACAGATGGCTGGTCGTGGGACCGATATCCGACTCGGTGGCGCCGACGAAGCAGATCGTGAGTGTGTCGCCGAGCTTGGGGGCCTAGCCGTCATCGGTACCTCCCGCCACCGTACGTCTCGCCTCGATAACCAGTTGCGTGGTCGCGGCGGACGGCAGGGGGATCCCGGATTCAGTTTATTCTTTGTTTCTCTCGAAGATGATGTCGTTACCACCGGTGGTGCGGGGGAGGAAGTCACTGCAACACCTGATGCGAACGGGGAGATCGATTCGAAGCGTATCCGGGACTTCGTCGAGCACTGTCAGCGCGTCACCGAGGGCCAGTTGCTCGAGATCCACTCCCAGACCTGGAAATACAACAAACTGATCGCGGACCAACGAGAGATCATCGACGGCCGACGTGCTGAGATCCTGGATACTGCGGCAGCTTGGGACTCCCTGTCACAGCGGGCGCCTGACCGCGCTGCGGAGCTCGTGAAGAAACTGCCCTCGGAGGTGCTGGTGACGGCTGCTCGGGAGATCATGCTTTACCATCTCGATAGCGCGTGGTCGGAACATCTGGCGTTACTTGATGACATCAGAGAGTCAATTCACCTCAGGGCGATAGCACGGGAGACACCCATCGACGAATTTCACCGGATTGCGGTGAGTGAATTCAAGGAACTGGCGCAACGTGCGATGGCTGATGCCGTGGACACCTTCCGGAGCATCCGGATCGATATGGACGGCGCGCATCTGAAGGATCAGGGACTGATGCGTCCTTCAGCGACATGGACCTACATGGTCAACGACAATCCTCTGTCGGGTGCAGGTAACTCGGTTATGGGATCCATCACCTCGATGTTCCGGTGAGTGGGTCGGGTCGCGTGATAACCGCACGCCAGAGGGGGTGCAGGCCAGGGGGTGCAGGGCTGAGCCACCGGAGATGCCCGGTACCCGCTATGATGAGAGTCAACGCTAGTTTTTTGTGATTTAACGTCGATCCGGAGGTTTTACATGAGCGACAACACCGGCTTTCCCGAGGCACAGGCCGAAACCACCTCGGTATTCCGCGCTGACCTGCTCAAAGAGATGGAATCCGGCGCGGCTGCCGGATCTCCCGCGAACACCACCGGGATAACCGGGACGGAGAACCTGCCTGCAGGTGCTGCGCTTCTGGTGGTCAAGAGAGGACCGAATGCCGGTTCCCGTTTTTTGCTTGATCAGCCGACCACGACAGTCGGTCGTCATCCCGAAAGCGATATTTTTCTCGATGACGTGACAGTTTCCCGTCGCCACGCTGAGTTTCGAGCCGCCGATCAACGTTTCGAGGTCGTCGATGTCGGCAGTTTGAACGGAACATACGTCAACCGTGAGCCGAAGAACTCTGAAGTTCTCTCCAGTGGTGATGAAGTCCAGATCGGAAAATTCCGTCTGGTTTTCCTTGCCGGGCCGACGAAGTAGCCCGCACACGGACACACCACCGAGGATGCCGTCTCCCGTGGAAATTCTGCGGGAGGCATTCCCAGATTTCCCGATAACCCGATCCGACGAATCCGAGTGACCACGCACGTGACTGCCCTAAGAAAGACCGCAGGCGACAACGCCCCGGGTACCCGTTCCTCGAAGCCCACCAAAACCATGTCCATTGGGGTGGTTCTGGATCATCTGCGCACCGAATTTCCTGATGTGACGGTGTCCAAGATCCGGTTTCTGGAGTCCGAGGGCCTGATCACCCCTCAGCGGACGGCGTCCGGGTACCGCCGTTTCACGGAGAGTGATGTGGAACGGCTGCGCTACATTCTGGTTACGCAGCGGGATAATTATTTACCGCTCAAGGTTATCCGTGAGCAGTTGGAGGCCATGGACTCGGGTGCCGTCACCGCGATCCTCACCACATCTGAAGCAGCTCCTCTGATCAGCCCGGAGAACTTTCGTGCACCAGTTCTCACCCGGCTGACCGCAACTGACGTTGCGTCCCAGGCCAGTGTTGAGGAGCATTTCGTCACCGAATTGGCGGGTGCTGGTCTGATCCGGACGGATGAATCCGGTTTCTTTACCGCAGATGATGTCCGAATCGTGCACACAGCTAGTGCACTCGGCGAATTTGGTTTTGATGTCCGCCATCTGAAGAGCCTACGAACCACAGCGAACCGTCAGGCTGGTCTCATCGGCCAGGTCGCCGCACCAGTGGCAAAATCGAAAGGTGAGGGTGCTCGTCAGCGAGCTGAGGAGCTTTCCCAGCAAATGACCGCTCTCGTCGTCTCCCTCCATGCGTCACTGGTGAAGAACGCCCTGCGCGACGAACTTGGCTGAGAGACTGGTGTTGTCCGACTTCCAGGTAGAAGCCATATCGCCGTCCGTAGAAAGGTCATGAGGTATTCGATGAACGAGGATGAGCCGGTCGAGGTCACGTACCGTGGCGTTTATGTCGCCGGGCCGGAGAGCTTTACCTGCATGGTTCTCGACTGGCCTGGTACCGGACGGGTACTTCCCATTTGGATAGATACAGCGCAGGCCGTGACACTGAAAGCTCTGGCGGAGGGAACCTCTCAACGACGTCCTGGTGCTCACGAGATCATTGAGTCGTTGTTGACCGGTTTTGGTGGAGGACAACCCCACATCCAGATCAGTAGCTGTTGGCAGGGAGTCTTCAACGCTGAAATTCACACGGGGCTTGATCATCCGGATGCGGAGTACGCGATGGTCGATGCAAGAGCTTCGGACGGTGTCTTGCTGGCGTTGACTGCCGGTTACCCCATTCTCGTCAACCGCTCCGTCCTCGTCTCCCAATCCGTGTATCTCGGCGATGCATCGCCGGAATCGCTGTTTGACGGATCTATGGACTTCTCTTCGGCGAGCGGCGATCTTCCTACTGCGGAGGTTGTTTCTGCGTCCGGAGACGCCGCAGCGGATGCGGATTTCGAACAGCTCATGGAATCCCTCGGGGTGTTCGAAGCTGATCTCCTGGGGGCGGTATCGTCGGCAGACGATACGGATTCGGGTTCGTCCGGGGGCGGAACCGGGGGTGAAACTGGAAGCTCATCGAGTGTGCTTGATCGGGAACAGGGCGGGGTCGAAAACACGGTGAATGACAGTGATGTTACTGGTGATGGCCGTGATGGGGATGGTGGCAATGATGACCCCAATACTTAAATCTAAAGTTGAGGTTTAAGTTACCGGCGTGTCGCCGCAGTGCTCCTTGACGCTGAACTAGTCTTACCGAAGAATGAGCTGCAGGAAGCTAGATCACACAGGAGAGATTCATGAGTAATACCACCCGCCCCGTTCAGGAGACACTGTTTGATTTGGGGCCCGATAAGGAAGTCGGATACCGGGTTCCTACGGCCTGTCAGGTAGCGAACATCACGTACCGTCAGCTCGACTACTGGGCTCGGACGGATCTGGTCGTTCCCTCGATTCGCTCTGCTCGGGGATCCGGATCGCAGCGGCTCTACTCCTTCAAAGACATCCTCGTACTGAAGATCGTCAAGGGGTTGCTTGATACGGGTATCTCACTCCAGAATATTCGTCAGGCTGTGGAGAAATTGCGTGATCTTGGTGTCGAGGATCTCGCGACGATTACTCTGGTATCCGACGGAACCACGGTATACGAGTGCCGTTCGGCAGAAGAGGTCATTGACCTTCTCGGTGGTGGGCAGGGTGTGTTTGGCATCGCTGTCCCCGGGATCATGAAAGAACTCACCGGAAGTATCTCCGCTTTCCCCCACGAGCGTGTCAATCAGGATTCCGATACTGCGATGATCGTGGCTGAAGATGAGCTAGCTGCGCGTCGCCGTCGTCGTAACGCCTCTTAAAGCTGTTCCCACCCGCATGCGTTTTGCGGCGGACCCGGACTCTAAACCACCCCAGGATTTCTCTCCTTCCGGGGTGGTTTTTGTGTACTGGGGTTGCAAGACGTACTGAAGAGCGGGGCCGTTCGATCAGGGGCGCTCCACGCCGAAAGCGTTCTGAAGGTGCTCGGCGATGGATGCGACCGTCATTTCGGAGACGAAGTTGTTCCCTCCGCGGGATGTCGCCCATTCTGCGAGAATCGGATCCACGGGGCCGGTACCGACGTGTACCACCTCCGGGGTGACCAGATCAGAGGTTCGTGTGCTGAGTGAAGTACGGAAAGCGCCATCGCTGATGTCATCCACAGAACCGGAAGTGATGATGATGAAGCGGACCGGGCCACCGGTTTCGCGGGCATGCTCTGACACCGCGTCAAGGGCAGCCGGAACCGCTTCCCTCGTTAGAGGAACACCACCCGTTCCAAACCCCTTGACCGCCTGTGCTGCATTGATACCGGCTGAATCATCAAGGAAGCTGATATTGTCCCGCCAGCCTTTCGTCACGCCGGGTGACAAGGGCGACGAGTAGTTCCACAGTGCAACCCGGCCTCCGGCACGTCCGACAGAAAGAATTAGGGGATCAAGGAGCCGTGCAACTTCGCCTGCTATCCGGTGACCATCGAGGAGTTCGTCCATATTGCCTGAAGTGTCCAGAAGTACGAGTGTGTCGGCACCGGAGTCCACCGAACCCCGAGATTCCTCCGGTACTGTCGCGAAGCGTTCACTGATGACTTCTGCTGTGGTGAGCAGTTGTCGCTGCCGTTCTGTTGGCTGGGTCTGTTCGACATGTTCCGCAGCGTATCTGGCGAAGTCTGCCGCAGCCCTCGCCTGTTCCTCGTTCACCCGATCCGTGGCGGTCAGTGGAACAGCGACCGTGCTGATGGGGAGATCGTCAGGTGAGTAAAAGAAATAGCCTTCCGGGGTTAAGTCCTCCGTGACGGCAAGAAGTGGAGTACCGTCCGCCACAGCCTCTTCAACGCTGAGCGGGTGATCGTTGCGGAGGAGCTCGACCCCTTTGTCGGCGTCTCCGCCAGACAACGCGGAGGCCATGACGGCCCGGGTGTAAGGGTCAGTCCCGGTCGGGATCACGATGCCTTGTGTCGCCAGTTCATTCCAGTTTTCACCGGTGACGGCGATGTCACCGGTGTGTGCGACACCGATTGCCTGGGTGAACACGATCGGCCATGTGTCAGAGGCCGGAGAACGATCCACCGCGTTGAGCGCGGCACGGGTGACGGACTCTGGGCTGGATGTAAGAGTTAGGGCGGCATCAGTCTCCATCGGGACGATCTGGGGATCTATGCAGTAGTCCCGCACGACTGGAGCAGAGTTTCGGTAGTTGGAGAGTAGTTCGTCGACATGAGGGGAGGGCTCCGCTTGGATCGGAAGCGTGAGTGTGCCGTTCAGACAGGGAGGGGAGGAAGTCACATGGCTGCGATGGGTCTCGGTCCGCACGCCCATCCACCACATGATGACGCCGACAATCACCCCGACGCTGATCAATCCGATAATGAGTTCTCGGGACAGCCGCCAGTTATCATGTCCGTCTGCGTGTCGTCCCATGTCGTTCTCCTGACTGTTTTCTCTCCCGTCCTCTCCTCTGAGTAGCACGGGTCAACATCTTGACCGGAAGGCATCTACAGAGCAACTCTACTTGCTGCATCAATGAGATTGATCAATCTACGGCGAAGAGGTGCTGCGCGTCGGGAGAGGTCGCGTTGCCGGTTGATGTAGGTACGCTTTCCTTCGGTGGTTTCGATCGGTACCACACCGAAACCGAGACCCCGAACATCGTAGGGTGATGCCTCCATATCCAGGACACGGGCTGCACGGGCCAGCGCGAAGCAGTCGAGAAACAGATCTCCGGGTACGAGTGGAACGAGTTTACTCGCCCACTTGTACAGGTCCATCGTGGCGTGGACGCACCCGTGTTGTTCCTTTCGGAGCTGTCCCTCCCTACTCAGCGGGGTGATGTTCAGGGGCCGGGCAGGTTTGGTGAAGAAGCGGAATGCATCGTAGTGGGTGCACCGGATCTGGTGCTTCTCGACGACAGAGTTGGTGCCACTTTGTCCCAGCCGGAGTGGCAGATCGTGACGGGGGGTTTCAGTCCGGTAGACCATTGCCCATTCATGTAACCCCAGGCAGTCAAAGTGTGCCGTATTTTCTTCGGTGGAAGAGAGAAGCTCACGGATGTAGTGGAAGGATCTACTCCGCCGATCCCACAGTCCGGTGATGTCGACACCTGCAGATCCATCGACGGTGGTTTCGTAATCGCGCCATTCACGATGAGGGCAGTCACCGGTGAGCCTCACTCCCGCACCGGGATGCCACCTGGCGAGTTGAGCGGGCGTCACAGGGTAGTAGTCGAAGAGAAAATCCCAGACGGGATGCTTCTCACCGCGGCTACGCCGTCTCAGATGGTCGGCGGTGAAGTCGTGGGCGCGTTCTGCGTGAGCGGATGCGAGGGGAAGCCACTGATCTGGCGTCAGGATCTCCATGCGCATCATGCCTCTTCGTGGGTCCAGTCTCGGACCGTACCAACGAATTCTTCGATGAGATCCTCCAGGGTGACGATGCCGATGAGTTCACCGCGCTCATCACGAACCTGGGCCATATGTGCGGAGCGTCGTCGCATCAGCCGCATCGTGTCGTCGAGGGTTCCTGCAGCCTCGACAGTGATGAGTGGCCGTAGTTCGGACTGTTTCACGACGTCTTTGAGCGTCGCGGTGGGAGAGACCATCCGATCGAGAATATCCTTGACATGTATGTATCCGACGTAGTTCCCGGCAACTCCGGTAATCGGGAAACGGGAGTATCCGGTCTCACTGACTGCATGCTCCACTGCACCCAAGGTGGGGCCCTTCGCCCCGAAGTCGAGGGTGTGGACATTCGGACACGCGATGAGAACTTCTCTGATCGTCCGGTTGTCAGATTTTAATGCCTTGTTGAGGCGGGCATGTTCCTCGGCGTCGAGTAGACCCTCGGAACGGGATTCGGTAATCATCGTTGCCAGCTGCTGTGGCCCGACCGAGGTATCCATTTCTTCGCGCTGCTCGATGCCGAACATTTTCAGGGTCACTCCGGCGAACCAGTTCATCGCCACGATAACCGGGCGGGTGACCTTGACGAATAACATGTGGGGTGGGACCAGAACCATTGCGACGGACTCGGGCCCGGCGAGTGCGATGTTCTTCGGAACCATCTCACCCAGCACGATGTGAAGATAGGTGACGATTCCGAGTGCGACGGCGAACGCGACCGGGTGTAGAAGATTGTCCGGTAGACCCAAGAGGTGTGCAGGCCCCTCGATGAGGTGTGCGATTGCCGGTTCCGCAACTTTACCGAGAAGAAGGGAAGCGATGGTAATGCCGAATTGAGCACCAGCGAGCATCATCGACAGTCGCTCCGAAGCCCACAGAACGGACCGAGCGCGTGTCTTTCCCTGTGCTATCAGGGAGTCGAGCCGATCACGGCGGGATGAAATCAGGGAAAACTCGGCGCCGACGAAGAATGCGTTGATCGCGAGGAGAACGACAGCGAATAAGACCGCTGAATAGTCACTCATGCGTACTGCTCCGCTTCTTCGTCGGTGATGGGGGTGAGGTAGACGCGTTCTACGCGTCGTTCATCCATGACTGTGACCCGGGCGATCCAACGCCCACGGATGCCGGATTCGAATTCGTCCATCGAATCCCTCCCTGTCTGGGGGAGCAAGACGATGTCCCCGGCACGGGGGATTCGTCCGAGCGTTGCCATGATGAGACCGCCGAGGGTTTCGTAGGGTCCATCTGGGGCGAAGTAGCCGGTCTTCTCCGGAAGGTCATCGACGCGGACGAGTCCCGAAACATCCCAGTTAGCTCCGTTCTGGACGTAGTCGCGCTCGGCGTCGGCATCGTCATGTTCGTCGTACACCTCGCCGAGAATTTCCTCGACGACGTCCTCGATCGTGACGATTCCTGCGGTTCCACCGTATTCGTCCGCTACGAGTACAACCTGGGAACCTGCAGAACGTACAGCGTCGAGTACTGCGTCGCCATCGAGACTTGCGGGAATGACGGGGATAGGGCGTGCGAGAGTTCGTAAGCTGGTTCTGGCACGGTTCTCTCGAGGTACCGCGAAAGCCTCTTTCACATGGACGACACCCACCGTCGCGTCAAGGTCTCCATCCGTTACTGGAAAACGGGAGTGACCGGTGGACAGAGCGAGATTGAGTAGATCCTCGACGGTGTCATCGACATCGAGATCCTCGATAGTGGAACGTGGGGTCATAAACTCTTCAGCGGTTGCCTCTCCAAACTTGAGGCTTCTGTCCAGCATGATGGCTTTCGACTTGTCCAGACCACCGTGTTTCGCGGAATTCCGGACGAGAGCACCGAGTTCCTGGGCACTACGTGCGGATGCCAGCTCATCTGCGGGTTCGATGCCCATCCGACGCACCAGCCAGTTCGCGGTTGAGTTCAGAGATTTGATGAACCACCTGAATATCTTGTTGAAGATGCGGACGGGGCCGACCGTGATTCTCGCCGCCATGAGGGGGTCGGTGATCGCCAGGTTTTTGGGCACGAGCTCGCCGTAGACCATCGACAGCAGCGTTGCCGCGACCATCGCCAGAACGAGTGCTATGGGCCGCGCGGCCGCCTCGCTCAGACCGAAGAGCTCAAGAAGCGGATCAAAGAACTGCGCCAGCACCGGTTCCGCGAGATAACCCGTTGCGAGGGTGGTGATCGTGATACCGAGCTGCGCACCCGACAGCTCGAAGGAGAGATCGTTGTGCGCTTTCTGAATGTGTTTCGCCCGGGCATCGCCCTTGTTCGCCACATGGTTCTCGATGCTGGATCGTTCCAAGCCGGTGAGTGCGAATTCGATGGCGACGAAGAATCCGGTCCCGACGGTCAGGGCGATGAACCCGATCAGGGCGAGAATGCTGAGGAGTATGTCCATGAGCCAATCGTATGGGTGGAGGGGACGCGGTCAGCGGCGGCGTCGGCGACGCGGAGTACCATCTGCACCGGGTTCCGGCCGGGGTTTGCGGTCGACGGTGCGTTCAGCGCTGGGGGAGACCTTACCGCGTGCCTGGCCGGTTCCCCTAGCTGCCGCTGAGTCTCCGGAGGGGCGTGCGGAGCGTCGACGCTTGGGAGGGACACCTCTGGCGCCTCCACGGCCCTGACTCCGGGACTGCTGTTGCTTGGCCCCCGGATTCGTGAGGGGCTGACCTGACGGAGGCCGAGCACCTGTGATGGTTGCGAGTTCGGGGGACGTCGGAGTCACTCTGATTTCATCGGCGGTGACTCCGGCTTTCTTGAACAAGGTGCGGATTTCGGCGACCTGCTCGTCAGTGACCAACGTGACGACGGTCCCTTTCTCTCCGGCGCGGGCGGTACGTCCGGCACGGTGGAGATAAGCCTTGTGTTCGGCTGGAGGATCAATATGGACAACAAGGGACACATCGTTGATGTCGATTCCACGGGCTGCGATATCCGTGGCTACGAGAACCGGGATCGTTCCGTCAGCGAAACCCGCGAGAGCGTTGGCTCGGGTGTTCTGTCCTTTGTCTCCGTGTAGACCGACGGCATTGATACCGACGCGACGGAATTTTTTCACCTGCCTGTCGACACCGTGTTTGGTGCGCATGAACATGATGGTGCGCCCGACGCGGGCGGCGATCTCGGCGGCGACCTCACTGCGATTGTCGCGGTCACCGACAAGAAGGCGGTGGTGGGACATGGTGTCGACGGAGGCGCCGACGGGCGCGGTGGAATGCGTCACCGGGTCGTGGAGATAGCGTTTGACAAGCTTTGTCACGTCACCGTCCAGCGTCGCGGAGAAGAGAAGTCGCTGTCCACTTTCCGGGGTGAGATCCATGAGCTTGCGGACCTGCGGGAGAAACCCCATGTCGGCCATCTGATCAGCTTCGTCGAGGGCGGTGATTTCGACATCCTGGAAGGACAGGATTTTTTGGTTGATCAGGTCCTGGGCGCGTCCCGGTGTCGCGACGAGGAGGTCGACGGGACGGGCGAGTGCGCTGATGTTGCGTTTGATGTTCACTCCGCCGACGACCTCGAGAACACGGAGACCGAGTGCTTGCGCCGGAGCGTCGAGACGCTCTCTGACCTGGGCCGCGAGTTCCCGGGTAGGGACGAGGACCAGGGCGCGGGGACGTCCTGGCTTGGAGGATCCGGACCCAGCTAAGCGGGTGAGCATGGGGAGACCGAAGGTGAAGGTCTTACCCGAGCCGGTCGGCCCACGGCCGAGAACATCCCGCCCGCTCAGTGCGTCCGGGATGGCCGCAGCCTGGATGGGGAAGGGTTCGGTTATGCCCTGTCGCTTCAGTTCATGAACGACGGGTGTGGGCAGACCGAGATCGGAAAAAGTTGTCATTTAGTCTTGGACCTCTGACCTGTCTCCGGACCACAACGTGTGGAAGTGTCCGGGACGGTCGGTTCTTTCATAGGTGTGGGCACCGAAGTAGTCTCGTTGCCCTTGGATGAGAGCTGCAGGGAGCCGCTCTGCACGGAGACTGTCATAGTAGGACAGAGAAGATGCAAATACCGGGACCGGCAACCCCTGGCGAGTTGCAGTGATGACAACCCGGCGCCATGAATCGACAAGATCCACCATCTCACCGGTGAAGTAGGAATCGAGCAGCAGGGACTCGATCTCCGGGTCAGCGTCGTATGCGTCCCGAATACGATTGAGGAACGTGGCTCGAATGATACAGCCGCCGCGCCATATCGTCGCCAGATCGCGGGGGTCAACGTTCCAACCGTGCTCCTGCGATCCCGCGCGGATCTCATCGAAACCCTGTGCATAAGCCACAAGCTTGGAAGCATAGAGCGCCCGTCGGACGTCCTCCACGAAGCGTTCCCGCTCATCGGCGGAGACCGGTCCCGCAACGGTCCCCGAAGGGAGAACCCCTGCTGTCGCTGCACGCTGGGAACGTGCACCGGACAGCGCTCGTGCGAACACGGCCTCGCCGATAGCGGTCACGGGGATTCCGAGGTCGAGAGCTGCCTTGACGGTCCAGCGACCGGTCCCCTTCTGGCCCGCAGCGTCGACGATGACGTCGATCAACGGGCTGCCGGTCTCCGCGTCGACCTGATCGAGTACCTCAGCGGTGATTTCCACCAGGTAGGAATTGAGGTCACCTGTATTCCATTCCCGGAATACTCCAGCAATCTCCTTCGGCTTCATGCCCGCCGAATAGCGGAGGAGGTGGTAAGCCTCGCCGATGACCTGCATGTCGGCGTACTCGATACCATTGTGGACCATTTTGACGAAGTGGCCTGCGCCATCTGGGCCGATATGGGTGCAGCACGGCGTGTCGTCGACCTGTGCCGCGATGGATTCGAGGAGAGGCCCGAGATGTTCATAGGATTCGGCGGGGCCACCGGGCATGATGGCTGGGCCGTTCAGTGCACCTTCTTCGCCGCCGGAGATACCGGCACCCACGAAGTGCAGACCACGGGCCCGCATCTCCGACTCACGGCGGATCGTGTCGGTGTAGAGGCTGTTGCCCCCGTCAATAATGATGTCACCCTCATCCATGGCGTCAGCGAGTTGGCTGATGACGGCATCCGTGGCGGTACCGGCTTGAACCATGATGAGAGCTCGGCGGGGGCGCTGGAGTGAGGCGACGAAATCCTCGATCGTCTTCGCGGGGAGAAAGGTACCCTCGTCCCCGTGTTCGGCGATGAGAGTATCGGTGCGCTCGGGGCTGCGGTTGTACACCGCGACCGTGTGTCCGTGGCGGGCGAAGTTCCGGGCGATGTTGGATCCCATCACAGCAAGTCCGACAACGCCGATCTGGGCGAGGTGCTTCTGGTCAGTCATGTCTCCACATGGTACCCGCTCATGGTGTCCGACCGGGCACTGGAGGTCTGCTAACTGGGTGAAAGCCCCAGATGTGACACTTCACGCTTCGTGCCCCCTGTCACGTTTCCACGCCAAGCGGTGGAGATGATTAAGGTTGAAGTATGGATCCCAGTAGCCTCAATCTCAGCCAACTCTTCGCACTCGCCGCCGATCGCCCGCTGCACATGCGTGAACTCGCCCGCTTCGCCGACTTGAACGACGGAGTCGACCGGCTGCTCGGTCTCAGGTATCTGGAGATCACCCCGGACGAGGTTCGGGCAGAAATGCACATCAGCTCAGATCACCTCGATTGCGGAGGTAGCTCGGTGTCCCGTGCGGTGTGCCTGGCTGTCGCGGAATCCGTCGGAAGTGTAACCGCCGCCGTAGCTGCACGGGGGAAGCCGATTACGGTAGCCCACGTTTCCGGTGAGTTCTGCCGGAACATCGCCGCAGGGGTTATCGAGATCACTGGCACCCTCATCAACGACGGTCCGGTCGCGCTCGTGGACGTCAGCGTGACGAACCGTGGCGAACTTATTCTCCGCAGTACACAGCGTTCCGTGCGGGTGGCGCCCACCGCCCATTAACCATGCTCGGTAGTTCGGACCGCGATCGCACCTGGACGGAAGTACTTCGGAAACTATGCTGTTCAGCATGGAAACAGCGGAGCCGACACTTGCCGAACTGATCATGCGTGCCACGGACCGTGACCTGACACCTGGAGAGATCGCGGACGTCAACCACTACAACAAAGGGGCTGATCGGCACCTGGGTACCCGGTACACCCGAATCGGACCAACTGGTGTGCGTGCGCGTCTTAAAGTCGGTCCCGAACATCTGCAACCCTTTGGCCTCGTCAATGGAGGTGTGTTTGCACTGCTCGCAGAATCCACGGGTTCAATCATGGCGATTATCGCGGCGAAGGCTGTCGCAGTCGGAGTCAACAACAACACGGACTTCCTCAGATCCGTGACGTCCGGAGTGATTGAGGTCGAGGCAGTTCCCGTCCATGTCGGCGGTACGACTCAGGTCGTTGACATCACGATGAAGAACAACGGCCAGGTTGTGGCGAAGAGCCGCCTGCGGACGTTGTGTCTCCGTGGCTAGTCTGTTCCAGGTATATGTCATTCCGTGTCAGGTGGTGCCCTGGTTTTCACTGTCGGGAGCATGTGGCAGTGCAGCGGAGATCGGGCGATGGCCGGGTCTCGGGATCCGTGACAGTCACATGATTCAGCCTCGGCAGATGGAGCCTCATCTCCAATTCGATGTCCAGCTTCGTGATGTGGGCACCGAGAGAGAAGCCAGCAGAGTTCAGACGTGAATAAAAGATAGCTCCGTGTATCGACTGTCGGCAGAGAGTTCCCGTGCTTGTTGGCTATAGCCGTTATCATGTGCGCCTCAACCAGCCTCGTGATGAGAATAGTGACGAGCGGACGGGCAGTTGCGGATTTTTCTTAAACAGGTGACGTTGGAAAGAGGGCCTCGTACATTCGTGAGTTGGAGGATCTACATTCTGAACCTGTCCGCCTGATCGAAGAACTCTCGTTCGTGGACACACGCGCTGAGGTAGGCTCGTGCAGCCAGAGCCCGCTGCTGTGGGGATGCCGCTGCGAGTGCTCGTTCGACACGCTCCACCGCAGACTTTGTTTCGGCGATAAACTCATCTGCCGCGTATTCCTCCAACCATGCCCGATATGGATGTTCGGCGTGGTTGTGTTCGGACAGTGTGAGTCCGATTTCCACGTACAACCAGAAGCAGGGGAGTACTGCAGCGGCGCCGATCACATAATCTTCGCCGAGTGTGCTGGCGCGGAGAAAATCAGTGTAAGCGGTGGTCACCGGTGATGGTCCGCCGATTCGTTCCCGATGTGTTAACCAGGACCGATGTAGTTCAGCCTCTCCCAGGATGCAGCCCACCGCGTTTTGTGCCCACCCGATACGGTCCTCGGTGTTCGGGGCTTTGACGGCGAGCGCAGCGAGTGCTCGTGAGTATTCGTCGAGGTAGTGGGCGTCCTGATCGAGGTAGAACGTGAATGTGTCTTCCTGGAGCGTTCCGTTACGCAGGCCACTGATCAGGGAGAGCTCCATGATCTCGGTCCAGACGTCTGCGGTTGCAGCCCAGAGCGCAGCGGTCCAAGGTCCGGCGGGGGCAACATGGGGGGTAGGTGCGGTTCTTTTCGACGGAACGACCAGGAAATCTGGGGAATCAGCCGTTGGAAGCGGACCTGTGAGATGCTTCCAGGGGGTGGTGTCGGCGGCGCGGGCCAGCCGTCGGGCGCGGTGTCCGTGATCAATGGGACCGTGTCCCCCTCCGACCTCGAGACGGTGCGCGTGTAATATCGCTTCGTTCAGCCAGCTCGTCACCCACTCCAGTGCCGTGCCCGGGTCTCCGTCGGAGACGAGGCGTGTTGCTAGAGCTGAGGAGAGGGAGCATCCAGTTCCGTGTGTACAGGTCGTTTCGTGACGGGGTGCGGACACCGGGTGCACCTGTCCGTCAGGAGTGACGAGAGCATTGCCCGCATCCTTTCCGTTCAGGTGTCCGGCCTTGACTACGATGGAGGTTTTCGTCGCAGCGGCGAGTCCACGTGCCTGGTTGACCGCGCCGACAAAATCCGTCGCAGGTTTTTCTCGGCACAGGATTGCGAGTTCGGGGATGTTTGGGGTCACAATGTCGACGTCGCGTATGAATTCGCGGAGTGCATCCTCGGCGTTGGAGCTTAGGAGCCGGTCCCCCGAGGTCGCGACCATGACAGGATCCAGAACGATCCACCGGGGACGATGTGCCTCCAGATACCGCTGTACCGCAGTGACCGTGGCGGTGTCTCCGAGCATTCCGATCTTCACGGCATCGACCTGCACATCGTCGAACACAGCGTCGAGTTGGGCGTGCAGAAAATCTAGCGGCGGGGTGTACACCTCGCGCACCTCGCGGGTGTTCTGTGCGACGAGTGATGTGGTGACCGCCATTCCGTAGCCTCCGGCGGCGGTGATTGACTTCAGGTCCGCGTGAATGCCTGCACCACCACTTGGGTCTGTGCCGGCGATGGACAGGATTCGGGGGACTGCTGGGGTCACTTCTTCTCCTAATTTGTTAGCTCTGAATGGATGACCGAGGGCCGGAATCGGGTGAGGAGTTGACGGGCGGTGTCGCGTGGTGCCGAAGAGGTCATCAAGGCTGAAGAAACGCAGATACCGTCCACCGCGGTTACCCCCAGCTCCTGTACGTTGTCGACGGAAATTCCCCCTACGGCGACACTCGTGACACCGGCTTTGAGTGCAAGCCGTGCGATCTCGTCCACTCCTTTTGTTCCTAGCGGAGGAACCTGTCGGCGCCTCGATTTGTTCGACCAGACTGGACCGATGCCGATCACGTCGGGGAGTCTGACTCCCTGATCTGTGCATGCGGTGAGAAGATCCGTCAGATAATCGGGTTCGTCCACCGACACACCGATCATCAATTCACCGGGCATCCTGCGACGTGCCTCAAGGTAGTCGATGTCATCCCTGCCGATGTGAAGGTGGAATCCGTGCCGGAGCGCTACCCGGAAACGATCGTTGACGAATACAGGGACCCTGAATGGGGTGTGAGGGCCCGGCTCCGCGACGGTGCGGGACACCGCACCACGGATGCGTAGTGCCTGTTCCGCGAACACAGCATCGCTGGCAGTCTTGTCCCTAACCTGGATCACCGTTGCACCGCCCCGGACGGATTCGGTAACCACCTCGGAGACATGCTCGGCCGATGTGGTGCCACCGGGATCAGCGATCAGATAGAGACCCCAATGGGTGTCAATGTGATCAGGCACTGCTACTCCTCGTTATCCCTGGGAACCGTAGTCAGGTGGCCGGATCCCGATGACAGATGACTGTTTTGCCGAGGGTAACACGAGTCCCATTTGTTCGAGTTAGGATCACCTTCTTTCCGGCGAGTTACCCGGTTCCTAGATGCTGTGGTCGGTAGCGTGGACCCCATGCCGACGTGGAAAGAAGTTCTCGCAGCGAATCCCGATCATTCCGAACAGTATGCAGCTCGGTGGCGTACATTTGCCGCCCAGGGCCGCGACCTTGATGGCGAAGCCCGACTACTCGATGCACTAGCACGACGACGGGGGGCGCGAATCCTTGATGCGGGCTGTGGCACAGGCAGGGTCGGGGGCGTACTGGCTACTCGGGGGCATCAGGTCACCGGCGTCGACCTCGATCCGGTTCTGATCAGTCACGCCAGGGCCGATTTCCCCGATTGTCGCTGGGAGGTTGGCGATCTCACTGTCGGAGAGATCCCGGGGAGGGACTACGACCTGATTGTCTCCGCTGGAAACGTAATGACATTTCTGCCTGTAGACGGCAGGGTATCGGCGTTACGGTATCTTGCGGGGGTGCTCGCTGAGAACGGGCGAATGGTGATCGGTTTCGGTGCCGGTCGGGGCTATGGATTCGATGAATTCATTGACGATACGGTCGAAGCAGGGCTTCAACCACAGCACCGGTGGTCAACCTGGGAAGCTGACCCCTTCACCCCGGAATCGGATTTCCAGGTTGCCGTTCTCGTCCACGGTAGGCCGCCCGCGGAGTTTCTCCGATAGGGGCGAGGCAGGGCGTCGGAAGTTGACGCATTCTCCGGCGCTGAGAGGGGCACGGAAAACGGGAGTGGCCCGCCGAGGTTTTCGGTGGGCCACTCCCGGGATCATGGGCGATCATCGAAAATCGCCCTAACAGGGGTGCGCTCAGGCATCCTCGGTTTTTCCGGAGAAACGGGTGGTGTCCTTGACCTCGATGAGGTCATCACCTTCGCCGGCGAGGTCTCGCAGTTTCGAGAGAGCTGTGCGGGCGTGCATCTGCTGCCGGGTGGTAGCCAACTGCCAGCGATTCCTCGACAGGACATTCAACCCCCATGCGATGGCTGCAACGAAACGGTTGCGGAAGCCGACCAGGAACATTACGTGGACGGCGAGCCAGAGTAACCAGGCGAAGAAGCCGGTGAATTCGACCTTGCCGATCTTTACGACAGCGGAGAAACGAGACACCGTCGCCATCGATCCCTTGTCGTGGTACTCGAAGGGCTCACGCTCGGAGGCGGGGACACCGTCGATGGAACGGATGATCTGCTCGGCGGCATACTCGCCCGCCTGAATGGCGACCTGTGCGACACCCGGCAGTTTGTTCAGCGACATCATGTCGCCGACGATGAAGACGTTGTCGTGCTTTCCGACGGAGCAGTCCGGGTTCACGGGGACACGGCCTGCACGGTCGGCCTCGACACCGCACTGGTCTGCGACAAGTTTGCCCAGCGGGGAAGCCTGAACCCCAGCAGACCAGATCTTACAGAATGCTGGGATCGTCTCGACGGAGTCATCGACCATGGACTTGTAGGTGACGGCAGTCTCGTCGACGTTCGTGACCATCGCATTCAGCTTCACTGTGACGCCGAGCTTTTCCAGCCGACGTTGTGCACTCCTGCCTAGGCGCTTACCGAAGGGGGGGAGGACCTGGGGCGCACCATCGAGGAGCACGATCTTTGCGGCAGCAGGATTGATATTAGAGTATTCGCCTTTGAGGGTGCGGTGCGCCATCTCCGCCAACTGGCCGGCGAGTTCCACGCCTGTGGGACCGGCGCCGACGATGACGAAGGTTAGCAGGCGATCACGCTCAGCCGGGTCGGTGCACAATTCGGCGCGTTCGAACGCGCCGATAATACGGGCACGGAGTTCCAGCGCATCGTCAATGGACTTCATGCCCGGCGCGTATTCGGCGAAATGATCGTTGCCAAAGTACGACTGACTCGACCCAGCGGCGACGATCAGAGAGTCGTAGGAGAACGTCCGGCTGAAATCACCGAGCTGTGCTGAGACCTGCTTTTCATCGACATCAATGTCGGTGACCTCGGCCTTGACTACGTGGACGTTGTCCTGGCTCTTGAGGATCTGGCGGGTGGACGGAGCGATCTCACCGGAGGAGAGGATACCTGTTGCCACCTGATAGAGCAGAGGCTGGAAGAGGTGGTGGTTGGTGCGATCGATCAGGGTTACGTCGACGTCGGCGTCCGCGAGTTTCTGGACGGCGAACAGGCCACCGAAACCCGAGCCGATGACGACGACGTGATGGCGGCCGCCTTCGGGACGGAAAGGCTTGTCAGTCATATAGGTGTTGTCTCCTGGATGAGGATCTGGTGCCGCGGGAACAGCCGCAGGCGGTACGGGGACTCATCGTAGTACGTTGTCGGATGAATCACATCACCCCGGCTCCTCATGCGCTGTCTACCGGTGGCGCAGGCAGTGACGGGATACTATCGATGTACGTTCATGAGGCGCTCCACCCGGCGCTTGCTGCACACCTAACCGCCCCACAGAAAACGGAAGTAACCAGCCCCATGCGTGGCCCGACATCCGGGGGATACACCCCTGCCCATCTCGCCCATGTCAACGCCGACCGGTGGCCAGGCGTCGCTATTATGCCTGACAACAGGCTGCTTCGTTACCGGGCACGGGCCGCTGAATCGCGTTTTGCTGCCGCTTGCGATATGGCCGGGATCAGCCTCGACCCGGATTCTCCGGGAGGTGCGGATCTTACGGTCGAACACGAAGAGCTTTTTCTGCGGCTGGCGGACAGTGGTTGGTTGGGACTTGCAGAAGGCTACATGGCTGGGGAATGGCGAAGCCGTGACCTCGTTTCCAGCCTTGCGGGGCTTCTGGAATCCGGTTTCGCACCTCGTGGTCGGCTGCGTTCAGGGGCCCCAGTGTCTCTCAAAATCGGCGGGTACGCGGGTGGGGAACTCCCCAGTGATCTGGTACGGCTCTTTTCCGGGGACGGGATGTCTGCTTTCGGTGCGCGATTTGCTTCCGGGGTTCCGACGACGGTGCGTACCTCGGTCCCGAGCTTTGTGCGGGGAGCAGGCAGGGGAAGTGAACCATCGGGCCACTTCGTAGATATCACGACTCTCGCGCCACCTGTCGCTGTCGAACGGGCGGATCTCGGTGCAGCGCAACAGCGGGCCGCTGAGTCGCTGCTTGATGCGGCGAGAGTTCGCAAGGGAACGGATCTGGTCGAGTTTCCGTGTGGTGGCGGTACCGTCGCGCTCGCCGCTGCACGCCGCGGTGCCACCGTCGACTGTCTGACGGCAGACCCCGGCCTGGCTGAGAGTGTCCTCCTGCTCCTCGATGAAGATCCGGATGGAGGGCGGGTACACGTGGCGGTTACCAAGAACCCGATTCCCACGCGCCTGGACTGGGGCGGCAGATATGATTCCCTGGTGAGTGTGGAGAAACTGGAGGTTCTCGGGGCGACGGAGCGGACACACTACCTGCACTCCCTGGAACGGATGCTCACTCCGGGAGGATACGCTGCGTTGCAGAGCGTTGTCGCTACGGAGAAGATGGGGCGTACCGGTCGGGATGCCCTGTCGATAGGCCGAGCCTACATTTGGCCTTCACTGGATCATGTCATGGTGGAGGAGATCCACCGGGAGATCGACAGAATGACGAGGCTCCGAATCGTCGCTGAGGCGCATTTCGGGTCCCATTACGAGACAACTCTGCGTCTGCAACGGGAGGTGTTTGCCGCAAACGAGAGGAACGCCGCGGCAGCGGGATTTGATGTCGTGTTTCGACGTCTGTGGGATTACCAGTTGGCACTGATGGAGGCGATGTTCCGACTGGGGTGGTTGGATGCGGTTCAGGTGACCGTGACAGGGCGATACCACCGCTTCCGTTGAGGGTTATCTGTCAGTGGTTCCAAGCACGCAGGATCCAGTCTCCGAATGCACGCCCGGCGGGTTCGACGATGACGATGCCGGTGTTCCGGAGGGGAATCATAGCTGCACGTGCCCCGTCCGCTCCCGTCGCGCTCGCCGTAAAGAGCTTCATTGCGGTGGCGTGGGTGACCATCACGACATCCCGTCCAGAGGCCGTGGTGTCGGGTTTCGTCTCGAGCAACGCGTCGACGACTGGCCGGAACCGGGAGAGGAACATGGCGAGGGTCTCTCCTCCCGGAAGGCTTGCTCCTGGGTCTCCACCCAGGGCACGTAGACAGACCTCCCGGTAGTGGGTTACTGCGTCGTTAGAGGTGAGCCCCTCCAATTCGCCGGCCGAGAACTCGTGGATGCCGGTCTGTGTGCTGACGGGTACCGTACCCGGTGGAAGGGACGCCGATTGTTCGATCGCTGTGGAGAGGAGTTGTCCTGTCCGTACCGCTCGGACCGCAATCGACGTCACCACTGCAGCTAGTCTTCCGGGCTGGCCGTCGTGGGCTCCAACGAGATCGGCGATCCGGTGGCCGACCGCGGTCGCCTGTGTCTCGCCTCGGGCGGTGAGGGAAGCTCCCGGTGGTTGAGTGTCCAGTACACGGCGAACATTGGCGCTGGTTTCTCCATGCCGGACGAGAAGGAGTCGAGTGTTCATGTGCAACCTTCCGTGCGTTCCCTCAGAAGTGGCGTGGTGGTGTGCCCAGTGTGGTTTTGGTCGGGAGTCGGATCAGTTTTCCCTGATGGTCGCGGTGTGTGTGACCTCGGATCGGTGATGTTCCTCGATCCGGGCACGGGCTTCCGCGCGTCTGGCGGTGCGGATGATTCCGATGATCTTTATCAGCATCGGGATCAGTACGAGGGAGACACCTATCAGGATGAACCAGTGCATGAAACGCTGGACGAGGGGTATCTCGCCGAGGAGGTATCCGGTTAGTGTGAGCCCGGCTCCCCAGAGAATGCTGCCGATGACCGAGTAAAAAGTGAAGGCGCGATGGCTCATCCGGGAGAACCCGGCGACTACTGGGGTCACCGTTCGGACCACCGCGATGAATCTGGCGAGAGTCACTGTTGCGGGTCCGAAACGATCAAAGTAGTGGTTGGTTCGTTCCACCGCCTCGGGGCCGATCCAACGCATGGTCTGGGATTCGAGAACCTTCGGTCCGACCCGGCGGCCGATGAAGAAACCGAGCTGGTCACCGAGGATCGCGGCCAGTGGGATCCCGATCAGCAGAGTCCACAGCGGGGTGAATGGTTTCTCGGCGTGCGCCATGATACCTGCAGTGAACAGCAGGGTGTCCCCCGGGAAGATGAAACCGATGAGAAGTCCAGTCTCCATGAACACAACTATGAGGATGCCCGCGAGCCCGAAGGAAGTCAGCAGCATGTCGACGTCAAACAACTTCTTCCTCCTGATGGGAGAGTTCCTGCAGGAGGATCCGAATCGATTCACCTGCGTCGTGAAAAAAGAGCACCGTTGTGGATAATTAATATCCAAATGATACGGCACCGCGGAGGGTCCTGTTTCTGCGAGGTAGCTCGGGGCGCCGAAGAAAGGGCTTACCACACGAATCGAATCTGGAAAACGGGAGGTCCACGGGACGGTTTCCTACCGCATCGACTGGAGTCGGTGGATCGGGTGAGTACCTTCCTGGGTAAATATCCAGCCCATCCGGTGGTGACCGTTCTCCGGGGATGGATGTCTGAGGGGATTATCCGCCACGGTGTCGACCCAGGCACCGTGGCGATTCCTCCGGGATTCGGCTGGTCCCATCCGTGGTCACGTTGTCGATCATTTCGCCACGGCGGATCGGCCAGCCGGGTGGTCGATGAATGCTCCACGAGGGGCAGATGAACGCTGAGCCTCCGCTGTTCAGCTCGCCGTCGATGGTCGTGAAGGTATCGTTCTGCTAGATCTCCGTCATATCCAGATTCCGGGTTTCCTGCATTTTCCAGATGGCGAAGAGGGAGACCAGTGAAATGAGGGTGAGATAGGCGCCAACCGATGCAACCCCGTAGTTCGCGACGAGTGCGGTGGCGATGAAAGGCGCGACCGCTGCGCCGAGGATCGAGGCGAGGTTGTAACTGATTCCTGATCCGGTGTAACGGATGTTGGTGGGGAATAGCTCGGGGAGAACAGCCGACATTGGCCCGAAAACAAGACCCATGATGAACATACCGATGGTAAGGAAGACCAGTACGCTGATAACGTTCGCGGTATCGATGCTCAGGAAGAGAGGGAAGCTCAACCCGTAGAGGATCAATGCCACGGAAACGGCGATGAGGGTGGACCGGCGCCCACGAGAGTCGGCCAGCCGGCCCGCTAACGGAATGCCGATGACGAAAGCGAAGATGGATATGAGCTGAATCTTCAGGAAGTCGATGTAGGGGATACCGAGGCCCAACCCCTTATCTCGGGAGCCGATTCCGTAGGAGAGTACCCAGGTGGTGACGAGGTAGAACAGGGTGTAGCAGCTCACCATGATGAATGTGCCGAGGATCAGCCTACGCCAGGAAGTCCGGAAGACCTCCGCAACCGGGGCCTTGACTTTCTTACCGCTTTCGACTGCTTTGGTGAACACCGGGGTTTCTTCAAGCTTGAAACGGACATACAGGCCGACAATGACCATCACTGCGGACAACAGGAAAGGAATCCGCCAGCCCCAGGTCATGAATGCCCCAGTTGTGTCGCCGTTCTCGTGTCCCAGGATGCTGACGAGGATGAGGAATAGTCCGTTGGCTGCGAGGAATCCGAAGGGGGCACCGAGTTGGGGCCACATGGCGGCCCAGGCGCGTTTTCCGTCCTCGGCCGTTTCGGTGGCGAGTAGTGCGGCTCCGGACCATTCGCCGCCGAGACCGAGCCCCTGGCAGAACCGCATCAGCGCCAACAACGCCGGAGCGATGATTCCTACCGTTGCGTAAGGGGGGAGCAGTCCGATGAGGAACGTTGCGATCCCCATCGTGAGGAGGGAACCAACAAGAGTTGCCTTCCGCCCGATCCTGTCACCGAAATGTCCGAACAGGATTGATCCGAGTGGCCGGGCCACGAAAGCAAGGCCGAAGGTGGCGAATGAGGCCAGTAGTGCGATGGTCGGGTCCTCGTTCTTGGGGAAGAACAGGTAGGGGAATACGGCTACTGCAGCGGTGGCGTAGACATAGAAATCATAGAACTCGATTGTGGTACCCACCAGTGAAGCGATGATGATACGGCGACGCGTGCGTCGGTCGAATTTCGGTGTTGGAGCGGATGAGGTGGTGGTGATTCCGGTCATGGATGTTCGTGGGTCCTTCAGACTTGAGGAATAAACGTGTCGACGGTCGGATCCCCGTTCTGTAGCGACTCGGATGAGAAGGGAAAACGACTGCCAATGGGATTAGAAAACCGGGGTGTGGCGGTGGGAATCGCCACGGTTGAGCAAAAGATACGGTACACCCATAATCCTCTTCCGTAGAACCTTAATTTCATGTTGTTGAAATTCGATTCCTGATTCTAGTCGTCACACTGCGGTGCGTTTCTCTGCTGCTGTGACAATGTTCCGGGCCATGGTGGGGAAGACCATTCCGTGGAAAGGCAGGATCGAGTACCAGTAGATGAATCCGGTGAGTCCTTTCGGGAAAAAGATCGCCCGCTGCCGGTAGATGGTTTTTCCGGAATTATCGACGTCTGTCCGGAACTCTAGCCAGGCATCCCCACTGACCCGCATGTCAGCTCGGAGGAGAAGTCGATTGGGGCGATCGATCTGCTCAACCGTCCACCAGTCGAGAACGTCACCGATCCGGAGGTGTTCCATCGAACGGCGTCCCCGGATCAGACCAGGTCCTTGGGCGAGCTGATCCAGAACGCCTCGGATCTTCCACAGCAGTGGTACTGAATACCAGCCGTTCACCCCACCCACGGATTCGATCACGGAGAAGAGGTCATGCGGGTTGGCTTCAGTGGAAAGTGCACGCTCATCGACGAATACCTTGCGTCCGGACCATTCAGGATCGCTGGGCAGGGGTTTTGCTGCGGTGGTGCGGTCATCTGTCCAGTGGGTCTCCACTGAATCGGCCTCAAGGTCGGCCAGCGCAAGCCGGATTGACGTGGGGTAGTCGATGAGTCCCTGTTCCGGTGGCGGGATCACACGGTCGATGTCCCGTTCCCCGACGATCGCGTCGACGGAAAGGGACTGGATCAGTGGTTTCGCAACCCCGGAGGGGACGGGAGTGATTATCCCGACCCAGTGCGAGGCCAACCACGGGGAGAAGACGGGGACCGGTAGCATTGGACGCTCGCGCAGCCCGGCGATCCGAGCGTACAGGTTCATCATCTCACCGTAGGTGTGGTTATGCGGTCCGCCGATGTCCCAGGTTCTGGACCCCGGTACCGTGACTGTCGCTGCGGCAGCGAGATAGTGGAGGACATCATCGACGGCGATGGGGGTAACCCGGTTATGAACGAACCGGGGCGTGATCATCACCGGGAGTCTGTCCGTCAGGTGTCGGATCATCTCAAATGAAGTGGAGCCAGATCCGACGATGATCCCAGCCTGGAACACGATGGCGAGCAGACGCGATGTGAGAAAAACATCCCCCACCGCGTGTCGTGAATCCATGTGTTGGGAAGACCTGTCGGGGTCTTGTAATCCGGACAGGTAGATGAGGCGTTCGACACCGGCGGACTCGGCTAGCGCGGTCATCGTGCGGGCGCATTCCAGTTCCACCGCTGCGAAGGAATCAGAGTCCCCCATGGAATGCACGAGGTAGTAGATCACGTCGATGCCATCGCAACAGTCATGAAGCGAGTTCGGGTCGGTGAGATCCCCGGTGACTACGTCCACGGCATCAGCCCAGGGAACTCCGGTGATCCGGTCAACGTCGCGGACCAGAACCCGGACACGGTGACCCGCTTCGAGGAGATGGGGGACGAGACGCCCCCCGACATATCCTGTTGCGCCGGTGACAAGGATGGAACGGGAGCTTTCTGGGGTATCGGTCATATTCCCGAGCGTATCGGTTACTTCCTCGGTCAGGGGGTGACCACGGGTCGTGATGCCTTCTCCAGCAGACACGCGACGTTCTGGTAGGGCTTACCGGCAATCATCTCCAGCCCCATCTCACAGGTCCGGTTGTCGGAGACGAAAGCATCGAAATGACCGGTGAGCGCGCTGCGCTCTTCTCGGGTGGCAGATTCGAGCAGTTCGGGATGCAGTAGACCTCGGTCTCCGGCGGTCCCGCAACAGGTGGCCTTGTCCGGGACGACCACCTCATCGGCGACTTTCCCGACAAGCGCGACGAGATCATCGTTGATGCCCATGTGGGTGGTCGAACATGTTGGGTGGACGGCGACCCTCCCTGCGGAATCGGTGAACGTGAGCCCGTCGACTACTTCGTCCCGCAACCAGTCGACGACATCCAGTATCCGGATTCTGGCGAAGTTCTCCGCAAGCTCACCGTCGAGGACTCCGGGGACCTGTTCTAGGAGTCCGTGCGTGCAGCTCGCGGCGTCGATGACCACTGCCAGCGCTCCACCGTCAGTCCATCGCCACAGGTCGCTGGCGATGGTGCGGGCACGGTCCTCGAACCCCCTGGTGTATCCCTTGGATGACCAGGGGGTGCCACAGCAGTTGCCCTCGACGTTCCCAGGTATCCACACCGGTCGACCTGACCGGCGGCCGAGTTCGACGATGGCGTGCGGGAGTTCGAGCTGATCGGCCGGCGCACCGTGGGGACGGCCGAAGATCCGGTTGATGCAGGCGGGGAAGTAGACGGCGGTGGCACCCTCGCGGTGTGTTGTGGGCAGGGTACGGGGTGCTGGGTGCGGCAGCTTTCCCGGAATAGTGGGCAGAATGTCGGGTGAGATCACGGCTCTACCCGCGTTTGCCGCAGTTCGTAGAGGCCCGGTTCCTGCGGTACCCCCGAGGAGAGCGGCGGCCCTAACACCACCACGGGCCACCCTCTCGATGTGCCGGAAGTTCCGTGCGGCGCTGAGAGCGATGTGCTCGGCGGTACTATCGTGCTCCGCCGCACGGAACATCTTCATGACCTTGCCCGTGTCGATGCTGATCGGGCAGGCGATGGCGCAGGTTCCGTCGGCGGCGCACATTTCGACGGCGTCGTACTCGTATTCCTCCTGCAGCTTTGCGAGCACCGCACTGTCCGCGGCCTGCCGCGCCATTTCGCGACGCAGGACGATCCGCTGTCGGGGGGTAACCGTAACGTGACGGGAGGGGCAGATCGGTTCACAGAACCCGCATTCCACACAGGCGTTGATCTCGTCCTCGACTTTGGGGAAGGACTTGAAGCGTTGGAGGTGGATGTCCTGGTTGCGGGTCAGTTTCACGTTTGGGGCGAGAATGCCCCGGGGATCGATGAGCTCCTTTATCCGCCACATCAGGTTCCACGCACGCTCGCCCCACTCCCGGAGAAGGAAGGGCGCCATGTTCACACCGGTTCCGTGCTCGGCTTTGAGAGATCCCTGGTAGTTGTCGATAACCAGGCGCGCGAGATCATCCAAGAAATCCGCGTAGTGGGCGCGTTCGTCGTCATCATCGAGTCGGGGGAGCAGGAAGAAATGAAGATTACCGAAAGCTGCGTGGCCCATGACCATTTCCGGATACCCGTACCTGGAGAGAAGATCCAGAAGGTCAGCGGCCGCCTGTCCGACCTGTGCGGGCGGGAAGCAGACATCCTCGGTGATCAGTGCCGTGCCCTGCGGGCGGTCGGCACCGATGAGACCGAACAGTCCGTTACGGATCTTCCACGCCCCACGTTGGCCCGCCGAGGTACGGTCGAAGGTGAGTGGTGAGACGAGTTCAGCGTCAGCGAGGACATCCTCCGCAGTTGTGATGGCCTCGTTGAGTGCATCTTCGGAGGTCCCGCCCACTTCGAGCAGCAGTGCCGCCGTGTTGTCGTCGATGTCCGCCCACTCCCGGGGTGCTTCACGGAAGTTGTCGACGGATCGCTTCAGTACCGGTGCCACGAGCAGTTCACAGGCTAAGGCACCGGTCTCCATCAGTGGGGCGACATAGGAGGCGGCTTGTCGGAGATCAGGGAGCATCACCCATGCGACCGCCTTGTAGCGGGGCAACTGAATGGTGCGGATGACGGACTCGGTGATCGCTCCGAAGATCCCCTCGGATCCGACCATCAGGCGCATGAGGATGCGGACGGGAGTGTCCTCATCGAGGAAAGCGTCCAGACGTAGACCGTTAGTGTTCCGAATGGAGAACTTCCGACGGAGAAGCGCGACCAGGTCGGTGTCGCCCCGGATCTCATCACGCAGTGCCAGGATGCCGGCGACGAGCTCCGGATCGGAGGTTTCGAGTTTGGCCTCGGCATCGGGATCCGTCGTATCCACGATCGTTCCCGAGGGCAGGACGAAGGTGGCGTCCTCCAGCGTGTGATAGCTGTCTCTCTCGAGAGAACAACGCATACCACCGGCGTTGTCGGCGAGAACGCCCCCGATGGTGCACACCGAGGTGGAACCGGGGTCAGGGCCGATCATGTAGCCGTGGCGGGCGAGCACAGCCTGGGCATCGCCGAGGACCACACCCGGCCGCGACCAGATCCGCTTGCCACCATCTCTGATCTCCATGCCGGTGAAGTGAGTTTTCACGTCAACGAGGATGTCCTCGCTCATGGCCTGGCCGTTGAGTGAGGTGCCTGCGGAACGGAATGTGAGGTGCCGACCATTTCGCGCCGCGAAGCGCATGATGGCTGCTAGATCTCGCGCGTTCCTCGGTCGGACGACGACTTGCGGCACCGCCCGGTACGGGCTGGCGTCGGAGGCGTACCGCACCAGATCACTGACCCGTGTCGAGACGTTTTCTTTCCCGAGGAGCGTCTCAAGTCCTTTGCGGAGTGGGAGAGGGGTGCCGTTAACGCGCTCGGCGGGCACTGCATCCGGTTGCGGAACGGCACCAGCGGGGCGTCCGATACGGTGTGTATCCGGGGTCAGCAGCTTCTTCATGGGTGCAGTTTAACGCGCGTGAAATGACTCAAGATGACACATATCGCTGAATGCCTATGGTGGAAAAATTTAGGGTGACCTTGTTTTTCGCTGTCAGAGGTCGTCTACTTCGGAAAATCGTGATAATTCCTACACGTCATACGGGGGTATTTACATGGGGTAGGCAGAGTGGGATTCGGTTCACCGCTCCGCGGGGTCTCCGCTACGGTAAACCCGGAGTCACCGCAGCCCCGCTCAACCCAGGCGGTCGAACAGTGACAACCGGACCAGTCACCACCCCTGACAACCGGACCAGGTACCGTGCCGTGTGTGCATCGTGGCGTCGACATGCGTCCCGCACCATCGGCCGGACACAGCACCGCACAGTCAGTGGAAGGAAGCCCGTGTCCCTGCTCGACAGTCACAGCGCCCCGCACTCGCCCCAGGCATCGCATACCGAAGAGCGCTCCGCGACACTTGCCGTTCTCGCGTTCCCGGCGGTCGTCATCCTTTGCGCACTCATCGCCTATTTGACCCCGGGCGCATTCATCCCGATGAAACCCTGGATCACCCCGGGTCTCATGGTCATTATGTTCTGCATGGGGCTCACACTCACGCTGCCTGACATCGGGATGGTGGTGAAACGCCCGTGGCCGATCTTCCTCGGTGTAGTGGCCCAGTACATCGTGATGCCGTTGTCGGCCGTTCTCGTGGCGAAGCTGCTCAACCTTGGCCCAGAAATAGCCATTGGCCTGCTCATGCTCGGATCGGTCCCCGGTGGCACCGCCTCGAACGTCATCGCCTATCTCGCGAAGGGCGACGTCGCGCTATCCGTGGCGATGACCAGTGTGTCCACACTCCTTTCACCGATCGTCACGCCGATGCTCATGCTCTACCTCGCTGATGCCCAGGCGAACGTTGACGCAGCGGGAATGACCTGGTCGCTGGTCAAGACCGTACTCATCCCGGTCGGCCTCGGTCTCGCCCTACGGATGTTCTTCGGTCGTCTCGTCAATGCGATCCTGCCCGTGCTGCCCTGGTTGTCCATCGGAACAATCGGACTCGTCATCATGGTTGTTGTCGCGCTGTCCGCCGCGAAACTTGCCGTCGTCGGATTCGTCGTTCTCCTCGGCGTGATGATCCAGAATCTCATCGGCTACATCATTGGCTACTACGCGCCGAAGCTCATGGGGCAGAAGACCGCGGCCTGCCGGACCACAGCCATCGAGGTGTCGACGCAGAACTCCGGTCTCGCCTCTGCCTTGTCGACGCAATTCTTCACGCCTGAAGCGGCGCTTCCTGGAGCAATAGCCGCGATCTGGGCGAATGTGTCCGGAGCGATCTACGCTGCCATCGTCAGGCGCCGCCCGTTGCGGGACTGAGCATCCGCCGATAGGCGTGGGGAGCAGGGCTACCGGGACGATCGGAGCCGGGTCACGACCCGCGCGAGACAGTCAGCAGTGGTACGGAGTTCCCCGGCCGTCGTTGTGTGCCCGAGACTGAACCGGAGTGCTGTGCCGGCGCGGGCGTCGTCGATGCCGATGGCCCGCAGAACATGGGAAGGTTCGAAGGAATCTGCGGAACACGCCGGCCCGGACGAACACACGACCCCACACTGTTCCAGATCGATGAGCATGGTTTCCCCGGTGACACCATCAATGGTGAAGGAGGCTATCGACGGTAATCTGTTGCTCGGATCTCCGGTGAGCCTGGCACCGGGAACAATGTGCAGAACCCGCGAGATGAACCCGTCCCGAAGGGTGGTGAGTCGCTCGGCGTAATCGGGGCGCGCAACTTCTACGGCGGCGAGTGCGCTAGCCAGGGCGACGGCTCCGGCGACGTTCTCGGTGCCGGAGCGCAGACCTCGCTGCTGCTTCCCGCCATGGATGAGTGGTTCCAGCGGCACTGTGGAACGGAGCCACAGCAGCCCGATACCTTTCGGAGCCCCGATCTTGTGGCCGGACAGTGACAACGCATCGACACCGAGACCGTGCCCCCGCCCGGAGGGGGTAATCCTGATGTCGATCTGTCCCGCAGCCTGAACAGCATCGGTGTGCAGCGGTACCCCGTGGCGTGCGCACACCTCACCCAGGCTGGGTAGATCCTGCACGGTGCCTACCTCATTGTTCGCCGCCTGCACGGAGACCACTGCGGTGTCAGGACGGATGAGACGGTCTAGTTGCCGGGGATCCACGCGCCCGTGAGAATCACAGTCGAGGTAGTCGACGGACACACCGTGCAGTCGGCGCAGGTAGTCGGCGCTCTCGAGAATCGCACTGTGTTCGATCCGGGTGGTGATGATATGACCGCGGCCTCCGGATCGAGCTGCGGCCAGCGCGATACCCTTGATCGCCAGGTTATCCGATTCCGTGCCACCGGACGTGAAGATCAGCTCGTCGGGTCGGACCCCGAGTATGCCCGCGATGACCGTGCGAGCGGCGGTGAGTGCACTGCGCGCGGCAGCCCCGGGCTCATGGTGGCTCGCTGGATTACCGAATTCGGTGGTCAGATAGGGCCACATCGCTTCCAGCGCAGATCTGCGCACGGGTGTTGTCGCCGCATAGTCGAGGTAGATGATGCGGGTTATGTCACTGTCGTTCATCGGGGCACACCGTAATGTCGAGTCCGAGATCGATCGCTCGGGCACTGTGTGTGAGAGAGCCGACGGAAATGAGGTCCACCCCCGTCGCAGCGACCTCCCGGACAGTCGTCAGGTCGATGCCCCCCGACGCTTCCACGAGCGCTGCACCTCCGATGGCGGCGACACCTGCGCGGAGCTGGTAGAGCGTGAAATTATCCAGCATGATGGTGTCCACCCCGGCGGCGAGGACCGCAGGGATCTGATCGAGCCGATCTACCTCCACCTCGATGTGGGTGGTGTGGGGTAGTCGTTCTCTCATCTGGCGCAAGGTCTCTGTCACAGACAGCCCACCTGCAGTGAGGACCGTGAGGTGATTGTCCTTGACCATGACGGCGTCCGAGAGTGTGGCCCGATGATTGTGTCCGCCACCGTCCCGGACCGCTTTCTTCTCCAGCACCCGGAGTCCAGGTGTGGTTTTACGTGTGTCGACGATCCGGGCGCCGGTACCGTCCACGGCAGTTACGTACCGGTCGGTGAGCGTGGCGATCCCCGACATACGCTGTACGAAGTTCAGACCGACCCGCTCCGCTCGGAGAACAGATCTGGCGGTCCCTGAGACCTTGGCGAGGATGTCACCGGAACGGAATCCGGTACCGTCGGTGACCCGGAGAACGACGCAGGTGGCGGGATCGACGCGCTGGAACGTTGCCGCGAAGACAGGACCCCCTGAGAACACGCCGTCCTCGCGGGCTGTGAGGGTCGCGGTGGCGCGGGCGTCAGACGGGATCAGGGTCTCGGAGGTGATGTCGCCCCACGGTGCGTCCTCGCTGAGGGCGTTGTCGATGATCCCGTTGATCTGGACAGCGGTAGGGTACACGGTCAGTTCCCCTTTCCAGTGTTTGATCCGGCCATCGGGCGAGGGGCAACAGAGAGCATTCGTTCCAGGGCGACGGCCGCGCTCTCCGCGATCGCCGCGTCGACGGTGATCCGGTTCACCGTTTCGCCGTCGACAAGGGATTCCAGGACCCACGCCAGGTATCCGGGGTGGATCCGGTACATGGTTGAGCAGGGGCAGATCACCGGATCCAGACAGAAGATGGTGTGTTCGGGATGCTCGGCGGCGAGCCTCTGAACCAGGTTGATCTCGGTCCCGATCGCGAACACCGAACCGGGCGGTGCCGCGTTGATCGCCTTGACGATGAAATCGGTGGAGCCTGCGGAATCCGCAGCATCGACGACCTCCATCGGGCATTCCGGGTGGACGATGATGTTGGCGTCCGGGTACTCGACGCGGGCACGGTCGATCTGTTCGACGGTGAATCGCCGGTGGACCGAACAGTACCCGTGCCAGAGGAGGATACGGGCGTCTATAAGCTGATCTCGGGTGTTTCCACCGAACGGACGGTTGGGGTTCCACAGCGGCATCTGCGCCAGCGAGATTCCCCGGGCGCGGCCAGTGTTGCGGCCGAGGTGCTGGTCGGGGAAGAACAGGACACGCTGGCCCCGCTCGAATGCCCATTCCAACACCGCGCCAGCGTTTGAGGAGGTACAGACGATTCCGCCATGCTCACCAACGAACGCCTTCAGCGCAGCAGAGGAGTTCATGTAGGTGACGGGGACGACCGGGGCGCGACCATCCGGGGCGGTGGTCGAACCGTAGATCTCGTGCAGTTGCGCCCAACAGTCGATGACCGCACCGAGTTCGGCCATGTCCGCCATCGAGCAGCCGGCTGCGAGGTTCGGGAGGATGACCTTCTGGTGGGACCCCGAGACGATGTCAGCAGTCTCGGCCATGAAGTGGACCCCACAGAACACAATCGATTCCGCGTCGGGTCGGGTCCGTGCCGCGTTCGCGAGTTGAAAGGAATCGCCGACGAAATCCGCGTGCTGAACGATCTCATCACGTTGGTAGAAATGTCCGAGGACGACGACTTTCTCGCCGAGTGTCTTCTTCGCGGACCGGATGCGTTCGTGGAGTTCTGTCTCCGATGTGCGCCGGTACTCGGGAGGCAGGGTGCCCTGTCTGGGAGCGTCGTCGACTATCGGGTCTGACATGGATGCACCGGGTCCATATCCTGGGATGGCGTCGAATGCCCAGGGATCTTCGGTGAGTGAGCTACTGCAGGAAGATCCGGGACGAGCACCGGCAGCGATCAGCCGCAGTGCCCGATCTACGGAGGCCTCTGGACGTGAATGTGTGGTCGGAGGGGGAGTCGGCATTGTCTACTGTTCCTCGGGTTGCATATGGGTACTTGGTGGTTAGGCTTCGTACGAGGGGTGGGCTGGACCCGGAGCACGATAGCTGTAGAGCTTGGGCGGTCGATGAGGGGTGCCTGTGACTACCTGCCCGGTGTCGATGAGATCGGGGGATGAGGTCATCGAACGACGGAAGTTTGCGGGATCCAGGGGATGCCCGAGAATTGCCTCGTGAACGTGTCGTAGTTCGGTGAGCGTGAAAGTCTCGCCAAGGAAAGACCGTGCGATGGCTGAATACTCGACCTTGGTTCGTAGTCGATCTAGGGCGTAATCGACGATTGCCCGGTGGTCGAATGCGAGATTCGGCAGGTCTCCGGCGGGAAACCAGCGGACGTTTTCCCGTTCCCCGGCGTGCTGTGCCTCGTCGGTGCGGAGAAGTGCCCAGTAGATGACGGAGACGACCCTGCCGGTGGGAGAGCGGTCCACATCGCCGAAGGTGTAGAGCTGCTCGAGATAACTGGGTCGTAGGCCGGTGGTCTCCGCCAGTGTGCGCGACGCGGCGTCCTCCAACCCCTCGTCGACGGGTAGCCAGCCTCCCGGCAAAGCCCATTGGCCGAGGTGCGGGTCGCGGGTCCGTCTGACGAAAGGCGTCCACAGGGACGGTGTGGCCTCGGGTTCCGGACGAAGGGCGAAAATCACGGTGGATACGGCAAGGCGGGTATCGGGTTGGTGCACCGTTTCTCCTTTCATCATCCTTTTGGTCTCTGTGACCTTAAGGGTATCCATGAGCTTACAGTCATCCCGACCTAAAGGCCATTCGATAATTGGCTCTCGCCGTAAACGTGGTGAAGCCGTTCATGCAAAACTTGACAACACTCATGCCGGGATCAGACGGAGGAAGTTGGATGAACCATGAAGACGTTTGAAGCATGTTTAGGTGTTGCCAGAGGTAAACAGGCGGGCGTGCTGAACGCATGCCTTGGTCTATATAACCCTGGGATATTTATTTATTCGAGGGTTGAGTCGAACGGTGGTCTGAATGGCGGGGGGGGGGGGGGGAGTCGTCCATTCCGGTGCAGGGGTGAGGCCGGGTCCGTGGAAGTGATGGCGCTGCGCGAGTCTTAAATGACATAATGTACATTATCGGACATCTTATAGGGGTGGTGGAATATGCTGACGAGGGTGTTTGCAGTTTGGATTTCCGGTGGGATGGCTGAGTATAGGTGTTGATGCCCCATCTCTGGATGGCGTCCACGGGTGGGATCCTTCTTTGGGAGATTCGCCCCTGTCGGCCTAATGGTTATCGACGGGATGTGAGACCGTCGTCATTGGGTAGACTGGTTAGGTTTTGAGAAGCGGTGTGGAGCCGAATAAATATTCGAGTAACCGGTGATGATGTCCTGTGAGTGCTGAAAGATATCTAGATGATTGTTTGTTGTTCCGGGCGGCTGCTTGCTTGGCGGGGCCATGTGAGGGCTGTGCTCCGTCCTCTGCCTGGCTGCTATTTAGGTTGCCGTTTAATTAACTTCTTATTTAGGATGACCTCATGTATACATCGCTTGAAATTTGTGCCGGTGCCGGTGGACAAGCTCTGGGACTTGAATGGGCCGGATTTCGGCATGTGGCCGCCGTCGAGAACGATCACTATGCGTGCGATACACTTCGGGCAAACCGGGATAATGAGGACATTCCGCCCCAAGAACGCTGGAATGTCCTGGAAAAAGACGTCCATGATATAGACGGCCGTCAATTTGAGGGCATTGACCTGCTTGCCGGAGGCGTGCCATGCCCCCCCTTCAGTGTCGCCGGTCGGCAGCTTGGCGGTGAAGATGATCGAGACCTTTTCCCGAAGGCGATGGAGCTTGTCCGCGATACACGGCCGAAAGCGGTGCTTCTGGAAAATGTGCGGGGTCTTGGACAACCTCGGTTCCAACAGTATCGGGAATCGATACTTCATAAACTGGAGTTTGAGTTGGGCTACAAGGTAATGTGGCAGATGATTACCTCTGCTCATTTTGGTGTTGCGCAGCTTCGTCCCCGTTTTGTCCTGATCGGAGTTCGTGCGGAATACTGGGATTATCTTTCCTGGCCTACCCCGATACATGGAAATGCCGTAACGGTCGGTGAAGCACTCTATGAGCTTATGGGTGCCAATGGGTGGCCGGGGGTTGACAGGTGGTCTGTGAAGGCCAATTCTATTGGTCCTACGTTGGTAGGTGGCTCAAAAAAGCACGGGGGGCCGGACCTTGGGCCGACGCGAGCCCGACAAACTTGGGCAAAGCTCGGAGTTCGAGGAACGTCCATAGCTGAAGAAGCTCCGGGGCCGGACTTCCCCATCGATGAATCTCCTCGACTGACGGTTCAGATGGGGGCGGTACTTCAAGGTTTTCCCGAGAACTGGCGTTTTATCGGGGGCAAGACCGCCGCTTGGCGTCAGGTTGGAAATGCTTTTCCCCCGCCTGTTGCACGTGCTCTGGGTGAAAGCATCAGAAATGCTCTTGATAAGAAACATGTTGACAAGCAGGCTATGGTCTCGGCCCAGGATGGAGAAGATTGTGTCCTTGATATCTGATGCCCGACGGCGACTGCATGCTGCGTTAATTAAGAGTGGAACTCTGTCCGTTACTCGAAAAACTGTTGACGGAGAAACTCGCTTAGTTGCCAGTTTTTCAGATAAAAGTCAGAGAAGTTCCCGTGAGATCGGGCTTCATGTTGCGAGAGCTATTGGTGCCCTCGATCCTGTTGAGGCACTTTCGGGGCAGACTAGCGGAAAGAACTTCGAGGCATCTGTCAGTGATTTTGTGAGAGAGGTTCTTGGCTACCTTAAACCAATTCGCCCGGGAAGCTGGGAAGTTCAGTGTTTGGGCAGTGCTCGCGGGGCCTATCATCTCGCGCATTTTGAACCATACACCCATCTGGATGAGTTGGCGTCTGCTATTCGTCATGATCGAACTCTAGAAACTGTTCTTGGAAACTCTTATTCCATTTCCCCTGACATCCTGGTGATCAGAAAACCTGAGCCGGATTCCGTTATTAACAGAGAGTTTTGTGTCGTTGATGATATGTATGGTGTGCATTCCGTAATTAGGGCTGATGGGAAGAATTCGACAGCCCACGGAATTGTTCATGCTCTAATAAGCTGCAAGTTTTCGATGCGTTCTGACCGGGCACAGAATGCCCGTTCGGAAGCATTAAACGTCATAAGAAATCGCAAGGGACGTACCCCTCACATAGCGGTTGTTACCGCGGAGCCAACTCCCTCTCGTCTCGCATCGCTGGCATTGGGGACAGGTGACATTGACATGATGTATCACATCGCCCTGCCGGAACTTCAAAATGCGGTTGCGCAAACCGGTAATGATGAGGCGCTGACAATGCTGAATATTCTGGTGGACGGTCAGCGACTACGTGATATCTCGGATTTGCCGCTTGATCTTGCCGTCTGATGTATGCGGTTAGATATTCTATTTTCATTTGGGGTATCGGGATATCTGTTTCCGGGTAACGAGACGGATCCCGGCTCTAATGGTGGCTTCGTCGTGCCCCGTGGCTGGGTGTACTGGCACTCATCGACAATCTGGGGGGGGGGGGGGCTATCTCGGCCGGAATGATCTCATCTTCTTTGTTGACCGGGTGTCTTGTCCTTTGGGGTTGAGTGCCTGAGCTTCGCTCCCACGTACCTGACTTCGGGTGTTGTGAGCACTTCGAAGCTGGAATCCCGTCAGGACGAGAAGAACGACGCCGATTCCCGCGATCAACCACATCTGCGAGTACGTGGTGTAACCCAGAAAACCGATCAGGATGATGATGCGGAACCAGAGCATCGGGATCATGCGGTGTGCCATGTGGCTTTTCCTTACTTCTCGAAAACGAGGCGAATGTTGATCTCGCCTTCTTCGGCGATGGTTGCCGCGACGAATTCGGGTGTGTGTATGTTGTAGTCAGTCCGATTCACAGTGAGGATCCCGGCGATGATGACTCTTTCGCCTGTACGGAGGATGTCAAGGGTCGGGACCACGTCTCGGGAGGTTCCGTGCAACGTCAGAACCCCCGGTACTTCGGCGCTGACGACGGTGCCGTCATCGGGAAGTTCAGTCAGGTTCAATGGGCCTTTCACCCGGAATGTCGCCGTCGGGAACTCGTCGGTGTGGAGAATACTCCTGCGGACATTGATGTCGCGTTTCTCGATATCGGTTTTGATGGAGGTTGTATCGGCGACAACTTCACCGTCGGTCAGTTCTCCGTTCGACACATCGAGGAATCCGGTGACCTGGTATGTGGTACCCGATGTGGTCTTCCGTTCGCCAGGTAGAACCTCATTGAATGTGAAGCCGACGCCTGTTGTGTTCGCTCCGGATCCCGGTACGAGATTCCAGTGGCCGTCAACACCGGTCGATGCTGGTATGGCGTTCTCTGCATTGATCCCACCGGTGCGGATACCCGGATTGGTGATGAGTTTGTACACCAGGGGGCCGACGCTCGCCAGGGATATGACGATGATGGCGATGACGGTCAGAGCCACAAACGGCTTCTTCAGGGTTTCCATGGGTTCTCTTCCGGTTTGCGGAGTTAGCGGAGGTTTTCGGCGCGACGTGCGAGGGTGATCAATTCGGTGCAGAGATCTCTGATCTCTTCAGGGGGTGATCCTTCGTCTGCGGCGGTGGCAATATCCTCTGCCGCGCAGCGGAGTTCAAAGAGTAGGTCGGTGAGCTGTTCCACCTTCTCCGGGCCCATGATCACTGCGTCCGGAGGAATCGAGGTACCGGAGAACCGGGTTCGCTGCTCGTATGCGCGTTGCCGACATGAATGACTGCAGTACTTTCGCGGTCGTCCGCGACCCTGTTTCGGCACGGGACCCTGGCACCACTGGCATGTCGCCTGGCGCCTGACGATCGCTTCCTCTCTCACTCCCCCAACTCTAGGGCTTTGGTACCTCCCCCATCAACAATCACCCCGGTGTCGGGTTTCCGTTCCCTACGGCGCCGTCTACTTCCATTCAGGATCGGCGTAGTGGTCGGGAGCCCTGTCCAGGGTCTATAGTGGGGTGGATATACAACTCTGCTATCAGCGGCACTTCAACTCCTGTCCAGAGTACGGGGCTGGTGGATCCGTTGATTCCGTCGAACACATCGTTACTGGTGTGGTGGATGGGGTGAACCAGGCACTCTTAAGATGGGTGTGGTACGTCTGATCAGGGCTGTCAAACCAGTATTTCGCACAGTAAAGGACTGATACCTCTATGGCAGATCGTGTTCTCCGCGGTAGCCGCATGGGCGCCGTGAGCTACGAGACCGACCGTGACCACGACCTCGCGCCGCGCCAACTGGTGAAATACCGTACCGACGACGGAGACGTTTTTGAGGTTCCCTTCGCCCATGACGCGGAAATTCCGGGTACCTGGATGTGTAAGAACGGACAGATGGGTACCCTGATGGAGGGGGAGGGTGTTGAAGCCAAACCCACTAAGCCGCCGCGTACCCACTGGGACATGCTTCGTGAGCGTAGGAGTATTGAGGAACTCGATCAGTTGCTTGAAGAGCGCATCGAGTTGCTGCGGAAGCGTCGCCGGAACGCTGCCCGTCTGCTCAAGCAGCAGCAGGAGGAAGCGAAGAAGAACGGGTCCTAGATTTCCCGTCGACGACACTGGAATGGACTGCCGGGGCGATCACTGTTGATCGGGCTCCGGTGGGTCCTTTTTCGCCTCATGCGGACCGGAAAACCGGAATCGTGCAGCGGTCGTCCCGTCTCCCATCCGTGGCTTCGTCACCGGTGGGAGCCGGAATGCTCCTGCCCTTCTGTGAAGGCGTCAGGGATATGCCCCGGACACGTTTTCGCCTTTCGTTTCGTTTTCGGTGGACCGCCGGACCTGTTCGTGATGTGGTGCCACTCCCCTGGCGGGAGACCATGGCTCGGGCGGGTCGTTCTACTCATCACGCGGGATACTGGGGACACATCAGGAGGCGTCAGACGAGTTCTGGGAGGTCCGCCGATGTACAGAAGTTGTGGTCTCCTCCGGCGCATTGGCTGTCAAAGGGGCCTCTGATCCGGGAACACTGGAGGACCCTCGGCCCGGCCCGGATAACCCTCCGGAGGAAGCTAGCTGCGGTGGCGCTTCCGGCGACGGAACTCGATCTCTTTCTTTACCTCGTCGATCACTGCGGAGAGCTGTTCCCGCCGGTGTTCGACACCCCACGCGGTTACCTGAGCGAGGGAATCCTTGACGAAACTGCCGTCGAGTTTGGACTCGCCAATCTCCCGTTCGGTGAAGGTGATCGGTACTTCGCGGACGTCGAAGCCTTCACGAACCGCCCGCCATGCCAAGTCGACCTGGAAGATGTATCCGGCCGCGGAGAGTCCGTCCAAGTCGAGAGACTCGAGCAGCTCCCGGCGGTAGGCACGGTATCCGGCGGTCATATCGCTGAGTCCGGCTCCAAGAGCCAGGGAAATGTAGATGTTACCGCCCTTGGACAGTAACCAGCGCTGCTTGGGCCAGTTGACCACCTTTCCACCGTCTATGTAACGGGAGCCGATGACAAGTTCTGCGCCATCATCGATCTGATCGAGTAGAAGATGTAGTTGTTCGGGAGAATGAGATCCGTCAGCGTCCATCTCGCACAAGACGCGGTAACCGCGTTCGAGACCCCACCGGAAGCCCTCGACATAGGCGCCGCAGAGCCCTCCTTTACCATCCCTGTGTAGAACGTGGATCTGTTCGTCGGATGAGGATATCTCGTCAGCGAGCTCACCTGTACCGTCAGGGCTGGCATCATCGACAACGAGAATGTCCACCTCCGGGGTCGCTGATCTGACCCTGCCGGTGATCAGGGGAAGATTGTCCCGCTCGTTGTAGGTCGGGATGATGACCAGTGTTGCGGCGCTCGGCTTCGGCATGGGTGAGTCATACTCCTCGGTGTGGCTGGCGCCTGCGTCGGGAACAGTCCGGACCGGTAGACCGACCGGCGATGAGCGCGACTAACAGACATATCCATCCAATTGTACCCAGTGCGACTTCAATCAGGGAACCATACCGTGAGGCGATGGTTAGCCGGTCGCGCAGGGGGAGGGTTTCGGTGAGGGTCGCGGGAGTGAAGATCTTCGTGCTTGCTCTGACTTGACCATCGGGTCCGATGATTGCGGAAACCCCGGAGGTTGCGGCGACCACGACAGCGCGGTCGAGCTCCAGCGCCCGCATGCGGGACATCGCCAACTGCTGGTACGTCATGTCGGAAAAACCGAACGTGGCGTTATTGGTGGGGGTCGTCAGTATCCGGGCTCCGGCGTTGACCGCCCCTCGCCCCGCAGCGTCGAAGGCGACCTCGTAGCACGTCTCCACCCCCACCCCGATCATGTCCGTGGTACCGGGCACCCTGATGTGAACGACCCCGTCACCGTCCCCTGGTTTGTAGTCGCCAGCTCTGTCCACGTAGGGAGAGAGTGGACGGAGTAGCTCACGGAACGGCATCCACTCACCGAATGGTTGCAGGTACTTCTTGTGGTGCCACTCCCCGGGGCCGGTGATTGGATCGAATACGACTACGGTGTTGCGGTCGCCTACCTCATCACGAGTCAATGTACCGACCAGTACAGGAGCCTCGGCGGACCGTACGGCTTCGTCGATGAGTTCCCTGGCACGTTGGTCGGCGAAAGGATTGACGTCCGCAGAGTTTTCGGGCCAAACTACCAGATCAACGGGCTGGTCGAGGCTTTCCGTCACCCGGGCGTGATTCGTCAGCACCGCGCGGCGTTGCGCGTTGAAATCGAGACCGAGCCGCGGGACGTTGCCTTGCACGGCGGAAACGGTGAGCTCCCCCGTGTCCGCGCGATCACCGGGACTTGTGGCCCAGGATCCGACTGTGATCATACTTGGTACGGCGATGAGCAGAAGCCCGGTCACTTGTTTACTGTGCAGCATGAATGATGCGATTCCGGCGGCGACGAGGACAACAGCGAAGGTGATCACCACGGGGCCACCGAGTGGTGCGAGGAAGCGTAGTGGACCATCGATCTGTCCCCAGGCGAGACGGACCCACGGGAACCCGCCGAACGGCCAGGAACTGCGTAGCCATTCGACTGCCACGGCGATGAAGGCGTAGAACACCACACCCCATCTGTGTCTTGCCGCCGCAGTGACACCGAGCCCCAAGAAGATCGCGTAGAGCGCCTCAGTCACCGCGAGTGCGGCATACGGAAATGTGCCCACCAGTTCCCCGATCCACGGGAGGAGCAGAAGATAGAGAACTAGGCTTTGGACGAACGCAAGGAGCGCTCCCGTGTGTAACCGTGGCGATGACGTGAACCGGCCCCACTTCCATGGCGCGAGAGCGATGTAGAGCAATGCCATACCGGGTATTGCCGCAAGCCACCAGCCCAGCGGTTCGTAGGAGGTGTAGACCAGAATCCCGCTACTCAGGGCTAGGAGCAGGCGTAGGAAAAAGCTCATGTGACAGGGCGTCAGTCCTTTGGGCGGCTGTCGCCGTCGCCTCGGTGTTCGCCGAGGAAATCATCAGGGGTGATCTCGTTGCTCCAACGCTGGATCTCCTGATCATCCGGTGCGTGTGTGGTGGGGGAATCTCCCGTCGAATCATGTTCCACGACGAAGGTTCCATAGCTTGTCTGTTGACGGTACCTGTTGGCGGCCTGAAATCCACGGACCCCGAGATCCTCGATCCTGCGCCGCATCTGTCGAGCGAGGACACCTCGGACGACGGACCTCGTTGGGGGGATGATCAACAACAGTCCGACGAGGGTGGTGATGAAGCCGGGCATCGCGACACCGAGAGCACCCGCTGCGACGAGGCCATAATCCCCGGCCCCGCGACCGGCATCGACACGCCCCTGGGCGAGCTTCACCGCGATGCGGCGCATCTCATTGGCTGCGAGCAGCAGCCCACCGAAGAAGAAGGTGATCAGCAGGAGCAGCGCCCAGCCGACTCCGATCCATCTGGACACTAGCCAGAAAGCGAGGGATTCGATCAGGATGTACGGGATGGCAATCAGAAGAGGCACCTGACCGAGTGTACCGGTTGCCCCTCGTACGAGAGCTAACGGCGGCCCGGCCACGGCTCGGGGATATCAAATCGGCATTCACGGAGGAGACAGACCGTAGTATCAGCACATCGGTGGACTTACCTGAAATATCGGTGCGTCTGCTTCTGGTTGACCAACAGAGCCGCCAGGTGTGAGGTTATTCGAAGAACGGGGTCAATCGCCGTTTCGTGCTTCCAGTTCTCCCTCCGTTTCAAGGTAGGTTTCCCGCAGCAGCTCCATGGCTTCCTCGGAGGGTTCCTCCCACAGCCCGCGGTCGGCGGCCTCGATGAGACGCTCGGAGATGTCCCGGAGTGCCCAGGGATTCGACTGGCGGAAGAACTCACGATTGACCTCGTCGCGGACATAGGTGTCGGTGAGGGTTTCGTACATCCAGTCGTCCATCAGGTTGGTCGTGGCGTCGTAGCCGAAGAGGTAGTCCACGGTCGCCGACATCTCGAAGGCCCCCTTGTAGCCGTGCTTCCGCATGGCCTCGATCCAGCGCGGGTTGATCACGCGGGCGCGGAACACGCGGCGTGACTCTTCGTGGAGGGTGCGGGTGCGAACGGTCTCCTGGCGGCGGGAGTCTCCGATGTAGGCCTCGGGATCGTTTCCGGTGAGTGCCCGGACGGTCGCGATCATTCCTCCGTGGTACTGGAAGTAGTCGTCGGAGTCGGCGATGTCGTGCTCTGCGGAGTCGACGTTCTTTGCCGCGACCTGGATCCGCCGGTAGGCGGTGCGCATGTCCTCGGCGGCCTCGACGCCCTCGATACCGCGCCCGTAGGCGTAGCCGCCCCAGGAGGTGTAGACCTCGGCGAGATCGGCGTCGTCGCGCCAGGCACCGGACTCGATGAGCTGCAGCAGACCGGCGCCGTAGGTCCCGGGCTTGGACCCAAAGATCCGGTGGGTGTGTTCGTCGAGGGTGCCGTCGGCACGTGCGTGGGCCCGGATGTAGTTGCTCTCGTCCGGCTCGTCGAGGTTCTTGACCATCTGCACCGCGTCGTCCAGTAACGCGAGGACATGCGGGAACGCGTCGCGGAAGAAACCGGAGATCCGGACGGTGGTGTCGATGCGCGGGCGCCCCAGTTCCTCGAGATCGATGACCTCGAGGTCGGTAACTCGGCGCGATGCCTCGTCCCAGACCGGACGGACCCCGAGGAGGGCGAAGACCTCGGCGATGTCATCGCCGGACGTGCGCATCGCGGATGTCCCCCACACCGACAGTCCGACGGACGTCGGATAGACGCCATCATGGTCGTCGCGGTAGCGGTCGATCAGCGAGTCGGCGAGCAACTGTCCGGTCTCCCAGGCGAGGCGGCTGGGCAGTGACTTTGGGTCGACGGAGTAGAAGTTTCGGCCGGTCGGCAGGACGTTGATCAGGCCACGCATCGGGGAACCCGAGGGACCGGCGTCGATGAAGCCGCCATCGAGGGCGTGCAGGATCTGGGTGATTTCGCGCGGGGTTTGGGCGAGTCGGGGGACGATCTCGGTGCACGCGAAGCGCATGATCGCGGCCACCGTGTCCCGGTCCGCGGTGTCGGGCATGGGAGTCCCGTCGAGTACGGAGTCGACCTGCTCGACGTCCCAGCCGAGTTCGTCGAGGCGGCTGAGGATCCCGTGCGCGACCTCCTCGACCGTGTCCACCCGGGTCCGGGTCTCGTCGCCGGCCTCGGAGAGACCTAGTGCTTCCCGCAGGCCCGGGACACTGCGCTCCCCGCCCCAGAGCTGGCGTGCACGCAGCATCGCGAGGACGAGTTCGATACGCATCTCGCCGGAGATGTCCCCACCGAGGATATGCAGGCCACCGCGGATGGCGACGTCCTTGATTTCGCAGAGCCAGCCGTCGATGTGCATGAGCATGTCATCGAAGACCTCCTCGTCCGGGCGCTGTTCCCAGCCGAGGTCCTGATCCATCTTTGCGGCGGTGAGCAGGGTCCAGATCTCCTGCCGGATGGCTGGCAGCTTCGCCGGGTCCATCGCCGAGATGTTCTGGTGCTCGTCGAGCAGTTGTTCGAGCCGCGTGATGTCGCCGTAGGACTCCGCGCGGGCCATTGGCGGGATCATGTGGTCGATGAGGGTGGCGTGGGCCCGGCGTTTCGCCTGGCTCCCCTCTCCCGGGTCGTTCACGAGGAACGGGTAGATCAGCGGCATGTCGCTGATCGCCTGGTCGGTGTAGCAGTCCGCGGACATGCCGACGGTCTTTCCGGGCAGCCACTCCATATTGCCGTGCTTGCCCATGTGCACGATGGCGTCCGCGCCGAAGACGTGACGGAGCCAGTGGTATGTCCCGAGGTAGTGGTGGTTCGCCGGCAGGTCCGGGTCGTGGTAAATGCCGACCGGGTTGTCACCGAAGCCACGGGGCGGCTGCACCATGACGACGACGTTGCCGAAGACGAGCCCCGCGACGTAGAGCTCACCGGTGGCGGGGTTGACATAGTGCGTGCCGGGGGCCTCACCCCAGTGTTCGGTCATTTCCTCTCGCATACTTTCCGGCAGGGTGGCGAAGTAGTCGAGGTAGTCCCGCTTCGATAGTTTCAGGGGATTATTGGCCAGCACCTCCTCGGTGAGCCACTCGGGGTCGTGGCCACCGGCGGCGATGATGGCGTGCATGAAGGTGTCGCCGTCGAGATCGTCGTAACCGGGAATCTCGGAGGTGTCTCCGAGATCATATCCGGCCTCTGACATCGCCCGCAGTACCTTGAGGGTGGACACCGGGGTATCGAGGCCGACCGCGTTGCCGATCCGGGCGTGCTTCGTCGGGTACGCCGACAGCATGATGACGATTTTCTTCTCCGCGTTGTCGAGATGCCGCAGCCGGGCGAAGCGGCAGGCGATCCCGGCGAGCCGGGCGCAGCGCTCGTGGTCGGGGACGTAGGAGATCAGGCCGTCCGCGTCGTACTCCTTGAAGGAGAATGGCACGGCGATGATCCGGCCGTCGAACTCCGGTACCGCGACCTGGGTGGCGACGTCCAGCGGTGACAGTCCGTCATCGGACTCTTCCCACCTGGAGCGTGGGTTGGTCAGCGCGAGCCCCTGGATGATGGGCACATCGAGTGCGGCGAGAGCCGCCACATCCCAGGCCTCGTCCTGCTCCCCCGCCTGTGCGGTCGCGGGTTTCGTGCCACCGGCCGCGAGCACCGTGGTGATGAGCACGTCCATGTCCGCCAGCTCGGTGAGCAGGTCATCCGGTGCGGTTCGGAGGGAGGCGGAGTAGATCGGCACCGCGCGCACGCCGAGGTTCTCGATCGCGTCGGCCAGACCGTGGATGTAGTCCACGTTGCCGGCGAGATGCTGCGCCCGGTAGTAGAGGATCGCCACTCGCGGCGCGTCGCTCGGTCCGGAGAACTCCGGGCGGTCCAGATGACCCCAGAACGGCATCCGGACCGGCTCGTCGAAGCCGAGTCCCGTGAGCAGCACCGTGTCGGAGAGGAAGTTGTGCAACTGGTGCAGATTGTCCGCGCCACCCTCCGCCAGGTACGTGTGCGCCTGGGTGACCACACCGGCGGGCACGGTGGACAACTCAGTGAGTTCTGCATCGACAGCGAGCTCGCCGGACACGACAATCGCCGGAACACCGCTGCGCAGGATGTGGTCCAGTCCGTCCTCCCATGCCTGCTTGCCACCGAGCAATCGCACGATCACCAGGTCGGCGCCGGAGAGATGCTCGTCGAGCATCTCGGTGGATAGACCGTTCGGGTTGGCGAAGCGGTACTCCACCTCCGGATGGTCATTCGCGGACTTCGCGGACAACAGATCGGTGTCGGAGGTGGAGAGAAGCAGAATCACGGTGGAGGGGTCCTTGCCTGCGGTGCCTGTGGGGCATCGCGTTCGGGGGTACGTAAATGGGTCTTTGCTCTGGTCAGCCTACCGCAGTGCCGCTGTCAACCAGGCGATGTTCCTGGGCAGGCGGAGGTAATACGGGAGGAAGTGATTCAACGCCCCGTGCCCGGGGATTCGCGGCATCATCGATTCTCGGTACACGACTTCTCCCCCGGATGCCGCCCACTTACGTCCGACATCCCTAACTTGACCGACCGGAATGACGTCGTCATTCGCGGAACCCCACAGCAGCACGGGGCACGAGGGAACTCCGCCTCCCAACATCTGGCGCCGTAACGCACTTCTCACCGACGGCAGAATTTCGGCCAGCTCAGCGAGGGATCGACCGGATGACGTCCAGCGTCGGGTGGACGACCACGCGGAAGTGATGATGCTTCCCCCCGCGCAGGTGGCGGTGTTCGCGCGGATCTGTGCCCGACCGTGTTTGTTGAATAGTGGCCACAATGTCCGCCGGAGATCCTCCGAACTCACCATCAGCCCTGCGACCGCGTATGCGAGGGCGCCGGTGATCAGACCGCCGTCGACGTGACGCAGGACCGCACAGAGATCCGACGGAGGAGCTCCGATGACTGCCGCGCGCGGAACGACATCGGGTGCGTATCCCGGATTCTCGACGAGCCAGCCCACAGTGCCACCTCCCTGCGAAAACCCCCAGAGCCCGAGCGGCGCACGCGGCGACACCCCGAGAGCGACTGCGGCCCGCACCGCATCGGCGAGGGCATGGCCACCGGCGATGTTGTCGCCATAGTACTGGACACCCGTGGCCTCATCCCGGGGATAGTCGATGAACACAACGTGAAAACCGGACGCCACTAGCGCGAGCAGAACGGGAAGTTCGTAAGCGATGATGCAGTCAAATGGGGGACGGAGGAACAGGTTGAGGCCAACCGTACAGCTTGCGGAGGGGTCACAGTGCCGTGCGACCCCCTGGGTGGATGGGGCGAAGGCGATCAGGGGGCGTGGTCCGGTGTGCCTCGAGGCCATCCTCCGGGACCGGAGTAGGACACCCGTCGCGGGGATCACTCTCCCGGATGAGTTCCTGGTGGTGTAGCAGAACGCGGTTGCGACCGCAGGATTCAAACCTCCACCCGCCCCCAGGACATCCACCGGCTCGGATGATAGTACCGTTCCGGGTTCCATGTCAGTCACCGAGCATTGCGGACGCTTCCGCTCCGGGTATCGGATGACCGTTCGATCGCTGCTCAACCAGCGCAGGATCTGACTCCGTGCCACGTCCATTGTCACCGGGATCACCGTGCGCAGCAGCACAGATGCGACCGTGTGGAGGTGGGGGGATCGGATATGGCTGAACATGACACCACTTTAACGACGCTCCGGGAGTCCGGTGGACATCATCCCCTACTCAACGAGGGGCGTCCCAGAAACGGATCGGGTTTAGCCGAGACCTAGACTGAGAGTATGACCGTGGATTCCAGCGAGCCGGATAAGGCCGGACACACCGTGGAGAACTCCCGTCGTCTGGGAGACCGGGACAGATCCGATGCCTGTCCCGGCGCGATACACATGCACCGTGCAGCCGATGGTCGGATAGGGCGGATCCGGATCCCCGGTGGCTACGTGTCCCCCGGAGTGTGGGAGACCCTGGCCGGATTCGCGGAAGACTACGGTGACCGGAAGATTCGTCTGACCACCCGCGGAAATCTCCAGATTAGAGGAATCACCGAGGAACATACCGCTGAATTCGCGGCTGCGGTTGACGCAGCGGGCCTGCTTCCGAGTATCGCCCACGACAGGGTCCGTAACGTCATCGCCGCGCCTCTCTCGCCGGACTTAATTCCCCTCGTCCGGGAATTGGATCGTATGCTTCTCGCAGACCCGAATACCGCGGGACTGTCTGGTCGGATCCTCTTCGGTATCGATGATGGAAACGGAATTATCCTCGCCCGGAGGCCGGATATCGGGATATTTCCCGGACCGGACCATCATCACCTGATCCTCGGTGGGAAACTCACCGGTGCGGCCACCGACCCGGGTGATTCCGTCCGGGCTCTCGTACGCGCGGCCGTGATGTGGAATGAACGCCGCGGTATTGCGTGGCGTATCGACGAGGTACCCGGCGCGGCGGCCGCCATCGCCACTGATCTCATTAGTTCGGGGCTCGCGTGCCCAGTGATGGTTCCCCCTGTGCCGACAGAGATCCCGGAACCGCCTATCGGCTGGTTTGATCGTCCTGACGGAACGGTCAGTCTCGCAGCGGGGATCAAGTTCGGGGAACTCGACGCGCATCTCGCGCGGATGATCGCAACCATCGGAAGGCCCACCCAGGTGACCTGTTGGCGTTCGGTCATCATCGACGGACTCAACGAGGCTTCCGCAGAGGTGGTGGTCAAGGTCCTCGCCCCGATGGGTCTGATCTTCGATGCCTCATCCCCCTGGCTCGACGTCTCCGCGTGCACAGGATCGAGTGGATGTGACAAGGCGGCATCTGACACTCGTGCCGACGCTGAGAATGCGGTCCGTGAACAGCGGATTCCCGGGAACGCGGAGGGGCTCGTCCACTTTTCGGGTTGCGAACGCCGCTGCGGACATCCCGTACAGGGACAGTACATGGACTACCTTGCAGTCGGGGACGGTGAATATAAGGTCGGGCACCAGGATACGGGGAGCTGAATCCCGGACAGTAGGATGACCGGCATGTACGACTACATCACTGACGGTGCGGAGATCTACCGCCGTTCCTTCGCCACCATCCGCGATGAAGCCGATCTGAGTGCCTTTGATCGCGCACAGAGGACCGTCGCGGTCCGGATGATCCACGCTGCGGGTGAAGTCGACCTTGCTCCGGACATCTCGATGTCCCCCGGACTTGTGCCCGCTGCACGGAGAGCTCTGGAGTCCGGCGCGCCGATACTCACCGATGTTCAGATGGTCGCTTCCGGAGTGACCAGACGCCGTCTCCCCGCGAACAACGAGGTGATCTGTTTCCTCGGGGATACCCGCGTCGAGGACCTGGCACGGAAACTCGGGACCACTCGCACGGCGGCAGCCGTGGAACTGTGGTGTCCCGTCCTCGACGGCGCAGTTGTCGCCATTGGTAACGCTCCGACCGCTCTGTTTCATCTGTTGACACTACTGTCCGGGGATCCTGGATTACCCCGTCCTGCGGCAGTCCTCGGTATCCCTGTCGGATTCATCGGGGCAGCGGAATCCAAACGGGCCCTCGCTAACGCGGCATCGATGCTCGGGACTGACTACCTGACCGTGCACGGTCGGCGCGGAGGTTCCGCGATCACCTGCGCCGCTATCAATGCGCTCGCTGATGCCCGGGAGATCATCTAGATGGCCCGGCGCGGCGGAATCCTCACCGGAGTCGGCGTTGGACCGGGTGACCCGGACCTGCTCACCATCGCGGCGGCTCGTGCAATCAACGACGCTGATGTTGTCGCCTACCATGCGAAACCCGGGGGTGCTTCCGCGGCGGGTGCCGTGGTGAAGGGCCACCTCCGGGAAGGGCAGATCCATGAGCTGCTCGTCTACCCGGTCACCACCGGCGACACCGATCATCCGGGTGGTTACGCCGGTGCACTCGCGGACTTCTACGTCGAAGCCGCGAACCGCCTTGCCACACACCTCGACGCTGGGCGTAATGTCGCTGTTCTCGCACTCGGTGATCCGATGCTCTACAGCTCCTACCAGCACCTGCACCGGATACTGGCGGATCATCCAGGAACCCGGGAAGCCCGCATTATTCCGGGTGTAACCTCGGTGACTGCTGCCGCCGACGTTCTCGCCAGACCCCTGGCGGAGGATGACGAGGTACTCACGGTCCTCCCCGGGACTCTCACCGAGGATGAGCTGACGCGCCGACTTCGTGACACAGATACCGCTGTGGTGATGAAACTCGGGCGGACCTGGCCGAAGGTGCAGCGGGCTCTCGACCGGGCGGGCGTCCTGGGGCGCGCGTACGTTGTCTCCCGCATCGGGATGGACGGGGAGCATGCGTGTCCGGCAAGTGAGGTGACCAGGGTGCCGTACTTCGCGGTCGCTGTTGTCCCCTCCCATCGGGAAGGTGTCTGTGCGGCATCCCCGGAACCGTCGTCCACTTCCCCCGTCTCGATCCGCGGTGAGGTGGTCGTTCTCGGGCTGGGTCCGGGTGATGCCGCCTGGACTACTCCTGAAGTGTCGCGGGAATTGGAGCTGGCGGAGGACCTCGTCGGATACTCCACCTATATCAACCGGGTCCCATACCGCGCCGGGCAGCGTCGTCACCTTTCCGACAACCGGGTCGAGGCTGAACGTGCTGCGATGGCGCTGGATCTCGCGGCACGGGGACGCCGTGTGGCGGTGGTCAGTTCCGGTGATCCCGGTGTGTTCGCAATGGCGGCTGCTGTGTTGGAGACCGCTGACGATGGTGCGTGGCGGGAGGTTCCCGTCAGGATCGTTCCAGGGATGACTGCCGCGCAGGCCGTCGCATCACGGGTGGGTGCGCCGCTCGGTCACGATTTTGGAATGATCTCACTTTCCGATCGACTGAAACCATGGAAGGTCATTGTCCGACGGGTGCGCGCTCTCGCATCGGCTGACATGGCGTTTGCCGTGTACAACCCGGCATCACGGACCAGGCGGTGCCAGGTGACGGAGCTGCGTGACATCGTGGCGGAATATCAACGTCCCGATACTCCGGTCATCGTAGGCCGTGCGGTTGGTTCCGCTCAGGAGACTGTCACGGTGAGCACACTCGGTGACTTTGATCCTGAGGTGGTCGACATGCGGACCATGCTCATCATCGGGGCTTCGACTACGAGGGTGTACCAGGGGCCTGATGGTCCGCGGGTGTTCACTTCTCGGCGCTACGATTAAGATGTCATAAACCTTCGGGCACGATGCGGAGTCATGGTCGGTCTCCGGCCGGACATACACATAGCAACCTTACTTTCCCTTTTGATTCTAGGAGTTTCCCCTGATGCGGACGCCCACCCACCGACTTCTCCATGCTTTCATCTCCGGAGCGGTCGCTCTCACGCTCGCTACTGGTGCCGTTACCCCCGCTGCTACGGCGGACACAACGACTGGTACTTCTGCCGTTGTCGAGGAGGCGGTAGAGGTGGCGAAGAAGGCTGATTCGGGTTCTGCCGACCTCGGATCCGTGTCCAACAACAACTTCTCCGCCCAAATCGGTGCCAATGGCCTGCAGAAATGGTATGACGGTTCCCCCAGTTGGGCTCGCGTCCTGCTATCTGTTGCGGCTGTAGCACTCGCCCTCGACGCATTGGGTGTGATCGTCGGCCCCGTTCGTTCAATGTTGTTGAATCTCCTTCCACGTTAATTTCCTGCCGACAGGTTCTCTGGTACTTGATCCCGTGGATCCGGCCCTGCAACGGAATTGTTGCCGTTGCAGGGCCGGATTTTTCATGCGTGTTCTGAGCCGGGAATGGGATGGTGGCGGACTGCTCCGGTAGTTCGGTGCGTTTGTCTCTTTGTCTTCGCCATGTTGGGAATGTGGGAAGGTGTGGCGGTTGTCTCCGGTGGCTCGAGGGGGGGCGTCTGCGAGAGGAAGGCGTCAGGTGACCATCTGAAGTTACTAATTGACTAGATCAAAAATTTATCTAGCCTGGGGTGGTGATAATTCACTCACCGAGTCACGAGAGGAATTACCGTTTTATGCACAACAAGCTGACTGCAGCCCAATCCTCGTGGTTATCCGAGTACCGTTTTCATCTCGCCACGAGTGGCAGACTCGACGGGGATGCCCTCGCCCGGGAAACCGACACGATGAGGAACGCCCTGATCCATGCCGCCGTTGATCCAGACGATGCGGCATGGTCCACACCACACGACGCCGCGCAGGAGACCATCAGGTCTCACCCCTACGTACCTGAACTGGCCGGACTGACGTGGCGCAACCTGCTGTCGGGCGTGCTCATGCAGGCCGGATTCACGGTCCTCATCGCCTCGTTCTGGCTGTTCACCACTGGATGGACCTTCGCACTCAGCACCAGGATGATTGTGTTCGCCCTCGGATTCACCGTCAGCCTCACGGCATTTCACCTCGCACTCCTCAGCCATGGCAGCGGACGGTCCATCGGCTTTTGGGGTGGTGCTGTCGGAACCGTCGCTGGAATCCTCACGACCGGCGTGACGACGGTCGTGACAGATCCGGCACCGATTATCGATCTGCCGTCCGTTTTCGTTCCGGCCATCGGTCTCGGACTCGTCGCTCTGAGCTGGTGGATCACCCCGGACGACGGCATCGTCCCCGACCACCAGCGGGACACCTGTGACGATCCCGGACAGTGGGTGTCTCGGTACGGCACATTGCTGCGCAGTAACTACGGGTACAGCCCCTCCCGCGCAGAGCAGGAGGCCCGCCAGCTCGCTGACCACTCGCTGTCCCGGGGAGTCACCCCGCAGGAGGAGTTCGGCTCCCCGACCATCGCCGCGGCCCGTACCGGAGGAGAGGATAGATCACTGCGGAGTCGCAGCCGGTGGCAGTTGCTCCAGTACGGGTTCGTCACCCTGGTGGCCGTCAGCGTGATGCGGAGCGGGGAGACGTTCCTACTCGTGGTGAGTGGGATGCTCTTCGTCGGCCTCGCCATGACGGTCCCCAAACTCTGGATTGACGCCGGCCTACCCACGCTGCGGGGAGGAAACGATGGGTGATCGTTCGGATCGGGAGTTCGCGGCCTGGCAGCGCGTGACGTTGCCACTGTTACTTCTCGGGGAGATGGAGATCGCGCCTGGCCATGGCTACGGGCTTGCTGAGCGACTCGCGGAACGGGGACTGAACCCGGTCAAGGGAGCCGCACTCTATCCGGTGCTCAACCGGTTGGAGGACGACGGGCTGACGACATCGACCTGGGAACCCGGTGAAGGCGGACCCGGGCGGAAGGTCTACCACCTCTCCCCCGCAGGGGCCGAGCAGTTGGCGGAGTTCCGCAGCCGGTTCGCCGAGTTCGTGGCAATCGTCAGTGGTTACGGACATCTGAACATCTGCTAGATGTACTGACCGGAGAGGATGATCGAGGTAGTCGCTCGTCGCGGACATAAACGGGCCTGGCGTTCACCGGTAGTTCCCCGATCTCTTTGGACGGGATGACCTCCGCATCCTGTCATGGTGTCGGCAGCGTGCTCGATGTGCGACACGGGAACCATGCGCATCGCATCGCGTAGTAGGCAGCACCCGACCAGATACCACCAGTGAGCCACCGGAGAAGCGGTTCGTCGATATGAACACGACTATCCCGGCTGATGACTCACGTGGATGTGAAGAAGCTTGGAAACACCCCAGACGGCGGAGATCTGCGCTACGTCGGTCGGCAGCAAGAAGAGAGAAATCGAATCTCCACTCCTGATAAATCCCGGAACAAGTACGACCACCCTTCAGTGGAAAAGGCATACCTCCATGCTCGTCATCGACGAGACTATTCCCGCTTTGCCTACGTCGAGATCCACGACGATGAGACCGCAAATCAGCGCAACTGCGGTGGTTCTGTCTCTAGCGGTGCGATCTCAGTACAGCTAGAGTTCCATCGCGGCATTGAAAGCCGCCTCGGCAGTGTGTACCACGGTGATCCGACCACCGCCCGGCAGATCCGGACGGCGCACCATAACCACGTCGATCCCCAGTTCGCGTGCCGCGTCGAGCTTCGGCCGTGTGTACTCGCCACCGGAGTTCTTGGTCACGACACAGTCGATCTGGTTGTCCCGCATGAGCTTCTTCTCCCCTGCCACGGTGAATGGCCCTCGATCAAGGATCACCCGGTGACGAGTCGGAAGCGGCGTGTCAGGTTTGTCCACACACCTGATGACGTAGAGGTTCAGAGCATCGTGCGCGAAAGGAGCGAGCTGCTGTCGGCCGATCGTGAGCAGGATGTGGTGGTAGTACCGCTCAGCGACCCGTGCCGCCTCCTCCATTGTGTCGACCATCCGCCATTTGTCTCGGGTTATAGGTTCCCATTTAGGGCGGTGCAGGGCGATCAGCGGGATTCCGGTGGCCCGAGTTGCTTCGTCGGCGGACAGGGAAATCCGTTCGGCGAAGGGATGGGTCGCGTCGATCACCACTGCCACCCTCTGTTCCATCAACCAGCGGGTGAGTCCGGCGGGGCCACCGAAGCCGCCGATCCGGACCTCGCCAACCGGCAGCCGGGGATTGTCGACGCGGCCTGCAAGCGAGCTGGTCACACGCCAGCCACGGGCGGACATCAGTGCGGCGAGTTCACGTCCCTCCGACGTGCCCCCGAGGATCAGTGCGTGCACGGTAGCGTCCGTCCTTCCTCATCGCGTGGGCGATCCATCGAATAAAGGTAACTGTCGGGGAACCCCTCAGCTCCCAGAACCTCCCCGACGATGATCAAGGCAGTTCGGCTGATGCCCGCGGTACGCACTTTATCGGCGATGTCGCCGAGTCGTCCGCGCACGATGTGCTCCTCGGGGCGGCTGGCGTAGGCGACGACTGCAGCGGGACAATCAATCCCGTAATTCGGGATCAGTTCGTTGACGACACGGTTGATGTCGTGCGCTGCGAGATGGATGCAGAGGGTCGCGTGAGAGGAACCCAGTGTGGCGAGATCCTCACCTTCGGGCATTGTGGACGCCCGACCACTGATTCTGGTGAGGATCACGGTCTGCCCGACAGTCGGGACGGTGAGCTCGTGCCCGAGTGATGCTGCAGCGGCGGCGAAGGATGGAACGCCGGGAACGATTTCGTAGGCGATACCGGCTTCCGTCAGGCGTCGGGCCTGTTCAGCCAGCGCGGAATACACCGACGGATCCCCGGAATGGAGACGCGCGATGTCGAGGCCGTTGCTGTTGGCACTTTCGATCACCGTGATGATCTCATCGAGCGCCATCCGGGAGGTGTTGATCACCTCGGCATCATCGGGGCAGTGCTCGAGAATCTCCTCCGGGACGATGCTGCCGGCGTAGAGACAGACACCACAGGATCTGATGAGTCGGTCCGCGCGGAGAGTGAGCAGGTCCGTTGCGCCCGGTCCGGCGCCGATGAAGTAGACGGTCATGGTGTGTCATTCTCTCTTTTCCGGGTGGATGCGGGTCCCATTTTCTTGACGACGCGCCACTGCGTTACTGGCAATGCCGGTCGTAGTGCGGTGAAACCACCGATGGTGCTCTCCGAGGCAATCTGCATCCGGGTGATCCTGCCCCCACGGCGTGCGCGGTGGTGCCAGAGCACCTGCTCCGATTCGATGGTGACGGCGTTGGCCACGAGTCTTCCGCCCGGCCGCAACCGGGACCACACGGCATCGACGAGTCCGGGGGTGATGAGGCCACCGCCGATGAATACAACGTCCGGATCGCGGTCGGCGTTTCTGAAGCAGTCGGGTGCTGCACCGAGGATCTCCAGATGGGGAACCCCAAGGTTCTGTGCGTTGGTGGAGATGATTCTCCTCCGGTGGGGTTCCTTCTCGAAGGTGATTGCACGGGTCCCCGGGGTAGCACGGAGCCATTCGATTGCAACGGAACCGGAACCACCGCCGATGTCCCAGAGCTGTTCTCCCGGGCGTGGTGCGAGAGCACAGACCGTCCACGCACGGACATCGGTTTTGGTCAGTTGGCCCTTATCGGTGGCGTAGGATTCGTCCGGGAGTCCGGGGGCGAGACTTCGGGTGGGACCGCCCGACGGTTCTACGGCGATTACATTCAATGCGCTCCGAGGTTCCGTCACAGCATCGGCCCTGTGTGTCTGCACGTCTGCGTCCGGTCCCCCCAGATCGCTCAGCACCCGGATGATGGCAGAACCGTGGCCGAGAGCAGACAGTAATTCCGATATGTCACCGGGGGTTTTTTCATCACGGCCGAGTATCAGAAATCGTCGCCCCTGGTCCACCAGCGGGATGATTGCGGAGGCAGGTTGAGTGACCAGGCTGATGACCGCTGTATCATCGAGAGCCCATCCCAGATGTGCGCAGGCCAGGGAGACAGAAGACGCGAGCGGCAGAATTTCGATGCGGTCCGCACCAAAGATCCTGGTAAGCGTCGTGCCGATTCCGTGGAACATCGGGTCGCCTGACGCGAGCACCACGATTCGCCGTCCGGCGAATTCCTCGAACAGCGGCCGGATCGAGGGCAGCAGCGGTGAAGGCCAGGGGCGTCGCTCGGCCGAAATCCCCCCGTCGATGAGGTTCAACTGACGCCAAGAACCGATCACCACATCAGCGGTTCGGAGCCTGGCCGTCGAGGTCTCCGGAAGTTCTGACATGCCTGCGGCGCTGATTCCTATGACGGTGGCAAGAGGTGTGTCCCGATGATCCACACCGCTGCCGGGGGCAGTGCAGTGACCGGTGGCGGAGGAGGTCATGGCCCGTCATCCTACCTTCAGACTCAGCGTGGCATCCTGCGCCACACCGGGCGAGGAACGATGCGCATGATCCGAGCCAGAAGTTCAAGTCGACGGGGAATCCACAAGGTCATTGAGCGGATCTGCCCCCGTTCGTCCTGGACCCGAATCTCCCCGGCAATCGCATCCGCTACCTCTGCGGAGGAGACGGACATCGGAGCAGGGACCATGCCGCGTGTCATCCGCCCGATGACGAAACCCGGCCGTGCGGTGATCAACCGAACTGGACCGCCGTGCAAGCGGTCTGCGAGCCCTTGACAGAAAGCGTCGAGACCGGCTTTCGTGGACCCGTACACGTAGTTCGCGCGGCGGGGACGCCATCCTGCGACAGAGGAGAACGCGATGATAGTCGCAGTCATCCCCGATACCGATGTTTTCGTGAGCACATCGGCGAGTATCGTCAGTGCAGATACCTGCGCGGTGTAATTGATGGTGGCTATCCGGGTGGCGTGCGCTTCATCCTGTTCCGCCTGCTCCTGATCACCGAGGATCCCGAAGGCGACGATGGCGAACGCAGTTGGCCCAGCCACTGCCAGTGCCTGCTCAATGACCTGCCGGTGATTGTCCATGTCGGTGGCTTCGAAAGCGATGCGATGAACGCTGTCCGCACCAGCCATGAACATTCGCTCCTCGACGTCATCGAGCGCATCCGGGTCCCGTGCCGCGAGAACCACGGCCCGGCCGATTGCCAGGCGCTCGGCTAACTGGGTCCCGATGTCACTGTGGCCGCCCAATAATAGGACCGATCCCGGGTTCACCAGAACAGGCTCCTCGGCCGATTGTTGAGTGTCCGAACCCCGTCCCCGGTCACGGCTACGATGTCCTCGATCCGGGCCCCTACCTCGTTCGTCAGGTAGATCCCCGGCTCGATTGAGAACACCATTCCCGGTTCAAGGACGGTATCAGATCCCGCCGAGATCGATGGTGCCTCATGCGTCGATAGACCGATACCATGCCCCGTGCGGTGTATGAACTGTTCCCCATATCCGGCCGCCGTGATGATATCGCGGGCCACATGATCGATCTCTCCGGCGGTGACTCCGGGACGGACCGCCCGGACGGCGGCCGACTGAGCCTTTTCCAGCACGCGGTACATGTCGAGCACCTGTTCGGTGATCACCTGTGGATCTGCGTCAGCAACGAGATACGTGCGAGTGCAGTCGGAGCGGTAACCGCTCGGTAATGTGCCTCCGATGTCGACGACGACGAGGTCGCCGGTGTGAAGTCTGCGGTCGGAGAAACTGTGGTGTGGATCAGCACCGTTCGGTCCGGACCCGACGATGACGAAATCAACGGATGCGTGCCCCTCATCGAGGATCATCTGCGTGATCTCCTCGGCTATCTCAGTTTCAGTCCTGCCCGGCTGCAACAGCTCGGGAACCCGCGCGTGGACCCGGTCGATGGCGGCCCCGGCGTTGGCGAGTTGTTCGATCTCGTAGCCTGTTTTCACCATCCGTAGCCGATCAATCACCGGTGCCGCGAGGATACTGACGTAGCGGAACCCAGCCAATCTGCTCTGCAGCGGAAGGACATGGTCCGCAGTGAGAGTAGAACCCAAGCCGACCCCGTGAACGTTATCTCCGGAAGTACCGTTACACGGGACGAGATTCCGGCTGATCATCTGGTACGGATCTTGTCCGTCCCGCCAAGGGATCAGGGCGATTCCGATTTCCTCGGTGCGTTCCCTGACGATGCTCCCCGCGTCGACAGCCGGGACGATAAGAAAATCATCGCCTTCCGTCTGAATGACCAGCGCAGTCAGGCGCTCATGCGAGTCGATATCCAGGCCCGTGAAATACTCGAGATCAGGGCCGGTCCCGAGAATCATGACCGGCATATCCGCACTACGCATGTGTTCCAGGATCGCGGTACGACGGTCGCGGTGGAGCTGTCCGGTGGATGCGGTCTCACTCGAAGTCATGGCCCCATCATAGATAGTAGTCTGGGATGCGCTACCGCCGGGTCTGCGGAAGAATACCGCTTGCACAGTCGGTAGTACGCGGAATCTTCGGGGAACCGTGTTTTCGGGATCGCGGGCGGATCAGTGTCACCACCGTCGTATACACAGTCCCCGCAGCTACTGTGTGTCCCCGGTAGAGTCAGGCTCCGATCGCCACGACGCCACGACGGATTGCGTCGATGGCTGCCCGGGCGGTGTGTCGGACCTCATCGGTGTAGCCTGTTTTCGCCACCTGTTCGAGGAGATCGATAACCTGGCGGCACCAGCGGACGAAATCACCCGGGGTCAGCTCCGCACCGGATTCCGCTGCGGCGGCCATGCAATAACCCATCGGTGCGCCTGCGGTCCACTGGTGGATCGCGAGCGCGAAACCTGCTTCCGGTTCTCTGGTCACGGGGAGGTTGTGCCGCTGCTCATCGAAGACCAGTTCCCCGTGGATGCGTTTCGTCGCGTTCATGGCTGTCGCCATCCGGTCAGTGGCCCCATCCGGAGATCCACCGTGCACCTCCCGTCGGTTCTGGAAAGTGCACATACTGACAACTCCGGCGAGTTCCGCAGGGTCCAGATCGTTCCAGATACCGCGGCGGAGACACTGTGCGACGAGCAGATCGGATTCATTGTGGATCTGCGCGAGCCGTTCGCCCTCCTCGGTAATCACTGGTGTCGGTTCGACTGCGTCTTCCTCCGTGACGAATTCGAGGTAGTCCATCTCCGCGAGGAGATCGACGATCCGGTCAAATGTCCTGCCGAGGGTATCCGTCGCTGCGGACACCCTCGATGTGAGTCGGTCCAGATCACGTTGCCGACGGATCAGCTTCTCCGCGATCCTGGCGAGTATCTCTCGGTCGGCCCAGTCGTGTGCGGGGTGAGCACGGAGCTCCGTACGGAGTTGCCGGACCTCCGCAGTGTCCCGGACCCTGGTTTCGTGGCGCAGGCTCTTCGGACGGGGAAAATTGCTCTTGTGGATCTCCCGGGCCACGGTGCGTGCATGTTTCCTCGGTTTGCGGACCACATCTTTGCCGAGTGGCAGGTGGCCGACGATCTTGGGCGCTACTGCGAATGATCCGGCGTCCACTCGGCCCGCCCACCCGGTTTCGGTGATCAGCCACGGGCGGGGATTGTGCGAATCGGGAGCGGGGGTGACGACGACCGCGAACATGGGATGCTTCTTGGTGGGCAGCGCGATGACATCACCAACCTGAAGTCTACGTAGTGCTACGACCGTTTCGGTGTGTCGGTCCTCCAGATGACGCCGCCTCGCGAGCTTTTCCTTCTTCGAGAGCTCAGCCCGCAGTCTGATGTAACCGAGGAATTCCTCGACGGCTTCGCCCTTCGTAGCGGGAGGATTCGCCGCGGTCACCGCTCGCTCCAGTTGCCCGCGGAGTTCTGCGACCTTCTTTTCGGCCCTCTCGATCTCCCGGATCTCGTCGACCACGGAGCCGTCGGCCTGGAACTGGGCGAAGGATTTCTCCAGAAGCCTGTGTGCTGGACCGTATCCGATGGTGCGAATCAGGTTGACGCTCATGTTGTATCCGGGCTGGAACGTGGAGATCAAGGGGTAGGTGCGTGTGGATGCGAGTCCCGCGACGGCACGTGGATCAATCGCCGGCGTGTACTGCACGACGGCATTCCCCATCGTGTCGATGCCACGTCTACCTGCACGGCCCGTGAGCTGTGTGTACTCACCCGGAGTCAGATCAACGTGAGCCTCACCGTTGTATTTGACCAGTTTCTCCAGCACCACGGAACGGGCGGGCATGTTGATACCGAGTGCCAGGGTTTCCGTTGCGAAAACCGCCCGGACGAGACCCCGGGTGAACAGTTCCTCCACGATGTGCCGAAAGGCGGGAAGCATACCGGCGTGGTGCGCGGCGAATCCACGGGTGAGTGCAGCCCGCCACTGGCGGAAGCGCAGTATCTCGAGGTCGACCTCGGGGATGTCCGATACCCCGGCATCGATGATCTGACCAATCTCCTTCGCCTCATCCTCCGTTGTCAGGGTGAGCCGAGAGCCGAGACACTGATGCAGTGCGCCATCGCATCCCGCGCGGGAGAAGATGAAGGTGATTGCCGGAAGCATGTTCCTGTTCTGCAGAACTCGAAGGACTTCAGGCCGCCCCATGGGGCGCTGATGTCCTCCTTCCCGCGGGTGTCCTGATCTCCGTCCTCCGTGCCGACGTCCGGAACGGCTGCCGTCTGCGTCACCTCCGCTTCGGGAGCGGAAGCCCCCACTACCTGAATATGCGGAGGTTCCGCGTTCGAGTTCGGCAGAGTTCAGGCGCTGGACGTGTTTCTCCAGTTCCCGGTTGACCGAGCCCCCGGTCCCCGGCTCGAACAGCGGATAGAGGGTCCTACCGAGCAGCATCCACTGATCCAGCGGAACCGGACGGTGCTCGGAAACTATGACCTCGACGTCACCGCGCACCGTCCGCAGCCAGGCACCGAATTCCTCCGAATTGGACACGGTCGCGGATAAACCGATGATGCGCACCGATTCATCCAGGTTGAGGATCACTTCCTCCCAGACCGGCCCACGGGAGCGGTCCGCGAGATAATGCACCTCATCCATCACGACATGGCTCAGTCTGTCGAGTGCCGGGGAACCCGCATAGATCATGTTGCGCAGAACCTCCGTCGTCATGACGACGATCTCCGCGGACGCGTTCACCGAGACATCTCCGGTGAGCAGACCCACAGACTCCTCACCATGGACGTCGACGAGGTCGTGGAACTTCTGGTTGGACAGTGCCTTGATCGGGGTGGTGTAGAAACACTTGGTGCCCCGCGACAACGCCAGAGAAACGGCGAACTCCCCCACGATCGTCTTCCCTGCCCCGGTGGGAGCGCAGACCAGAACCCCCCGGTCAGATTCAACGGCGCGGCAGCCCTGCACCTGGAAGTCATCGAGGGGAAAATCGAGCCGTGCGGTGAATTCGTCGAGATGCGTGGCGGTATCCGTCATGGGTACAACGCTACCCGGGTTCACCGCCGCAGTCGTACCGCAACATCGGGCGGACCCTCACCCCACCCGCATTCAGAGAACGTCGTCGAAGTCGGAGCCGGGCCGACTGTCGAAGCGCGGCCGATTCAGCTCTCCTCCGGTGGAGGGACGGATGGGATTTGGGGCAGCGACAGGCCCCGAACTCCGGATCTGCCCGCTCCCCCCGGACGAACCATTCCACGGTTGCGGTAACGGGGATGCCTCGTCATCATCCAGGTCAGCCCACTCGGGGCGATCCCGTTCGCGCCTGCGGTCGTTGAACCGACAGAACTGAATGGATAGTTCGACTAGCAGAGTCAGAGCCAGCGCGAGTGAGACCATACTCATCGGATCCTGGCCCGGGGTGATCACCGCAGCGAAACAGAAAATACCGAAGATGATGATGCGCCGCTTGTCCTTCAACTGTTCGTAGCTGACCACACCTATGACATTCAGCATCCCGATGATCAGCGGAACCTCGAAACTGACCCCGAAGACGAGGAGGAGACCAATGAGAAAGCTGAAGTAGAGCTTGCCGTTCAACGCCGTGGTGGAGGATTCACTGGCGAAGGTGAGGAGGAACTCGAGGGCGAAGGTGATGACCCAGTACGCAAGGACAGCACCTAGCAGAAATAGGAGGACTGCCACTGTCACGAATATGGCGGTGGAACGGCGCTCGTTTTTGTGTAGTCCCGGGGTGATGAACAGCCACAACTGAGTGAGCCACACCGGTGATGCGAAGACCAGTCCTGCGAGTGCACCGACCTTCAGTCGGAGCCCCAGCATCTCAAAGGGGCCGGTGGAAAGGAGTTTGCAGGTACCGTCAGCGGAAATGTCGGCCCGAACCGTTTCCGGAAGGCTGCAGTACGGTTCACGGAGAAGAAATCCGAGTGTAGGAAGACCGAAAACCGAATGCTCGAACCAGATCACACCGATGATGGTTCCGATGCCGAGCGCGAGTAGGGAGATAATGAGGCGCCTCCGCAGTTCCCGGATGTGTTCCACCAGGGTCATGGTTCCGTCAGCGGACCGTTTCGTGGACCGTTTTCGGCGAGGGATCAGCCGCTTCTTCGGGGTGGGGATGCTCATTGGCGATTGATGCTCCGCTCCGTGGTCGGTACACCGGGAAAACAGGTGCACCGGGTCAAGACAGACGTGAAAGTGCCTGTGTTTCGCTCGTTTTCTACTGCTGCCGTTGATCGGGGTAGTTCGGGGGCAGATAGCCGGACTGATTCTGCGGATATCCGGGCGGCGTCGGCTGCTGATAGCCCTGCGGAGTCTGGTATCCCTGCGGTTGCTGGTATCCGGGGGCGGGGTTCGGCGGCTGGTTGAGGTTCGCCTGCGGGTTCGGAACACCGTAACCCTGCTGCGGATACTGTGGCGCCTGCGGATTCTGCGTCAGTTCCCGGGACTGCGGAATGACGTTGGTGGCGGTTGAGTCCGTCGCTGCGGTGTTCGTGGTGTCATCGTCGTTCTTCATCTCCTTGACCTCGGATTTGAAGATGCGCATCGAGCGACCGACCGACCGGGCTGCATCGGGAAGTTTCTTCCATCCGAACAGAAGAATGACGACGAAGGCGATGATGAGTAGTTCTGGAGCGCCGATGGGCATGGGGAGGACCTTTCGTTCGTGCGGTGGATGGAGCTGGTCACGCTCCCGCACCATGATGATACGCGGCCAGCCCTGCATCGGCGCGTTCCGACACCGCTGCGACCAGATCAGAGGGTGCATCGACTCTCACCCGTCCCCCTTGTCCGAGGATGAAACGTATGAACCAGTCACGTGAGGACACTGGCATCCTGGCGCGGTACCAGCCGCCGTCGGCGGAGAGATCGCCTGAAAGATCCATGGGGACGTAATCCGCGAGCCAGATCGCGTCCTTTCGGATCCGGATCTCGGCGTGGCAGGTGACGGTGGTGAAGGAGAAGGGATCGTCGGCGTTGAAACGGAGCTCTTTCAGGTGTGGATCACCGTTTTCCTCGGTCATTTCCACCTGCCTCATCCGATCTGTCCGAAACGTCCTGTGAGTGGTGGCCAAGGTATCCCACGCGGTGACATAGGTGTGCCCCTCCTTGGTGAAGACACGAGCGGGAACCACTCTGCGGAATGAAGTGGTATCGCTTGCTGCACTGTAGTACGTAAAGGCGAGAACGGTCCTGTTCTCCAGGGCGTTCCGGATGGTTTCCAAGGTCGGTGATACGGATGCACGAAACTCATCGGACACGACTGAATCAACGACAGCGACGGTATTGTCCGCCATGATCGCACGGAGTTTGGTGGCGGCGCTCACCACCGCTGTCCGATCTGTCAGTCCATCGACCTTCTCCAGGGATTCGAGAGCGAGGAGAAGCGCCCCGGCTTCTGTCGGGGTCAGACGGAGCGGGCGGTTCATACCCTGACTGTTGGTCACGTGCACAGACGGATAGGAATGTTCCAGATCGACCAGATCCGCCGGTCCCAGTCCCGGTAGACCACAACACCAGAGACGGTTGAGATCATCCATGATCTGTTGTGGCGGACAACCGAGATCTCCCGCAGCCTCCATGATCGACCTACCCGGGTGCACTGTGAAATAAGGCAGAAGGTTGAGCATCCTGATCAGATCGACGAGTTTGTTGTTCACCCCGGTTGCCCCCAGTTTCTTCCCGTTCATCGAGTGTCCCCCGGGTTTTTGCCCGCGTCGGAATGCTGGACAGATACGGACAGCATGGAGATGATCTCAGCCCGAATCTCCTCCGGCTCCGTGACGACGACCTGCGGTGCATGCGCCGCAGCGGTGCGTATGATCCAGTCGCGGTCGACGTTCCGTAGCACGTGGATGTCGTCGGACTCATGCTCGGCGGCGGCTGTGAGCTCCCCGGCGGTTCCGGGCTCAGCCCGGAACCGGACATCTACGAGGTCACGTCCCCGTTTCAAGGAATTGACTACGAGATTGTGCAGGAACTCGTCGCCGCCTTCCGGGCGCGCGTGCGTGGCGTCGCCGACGATACCGACGTCCCGCACACGGGTGATCCGGAAGCACCGTACCGCGTCCCTGTCTACGTCGTGGCCGACGATGTACAGCCGTTCTTCGTGGTTCACCAGCCCCCACAGATCCATCCTCCGTGTGGCGGAATCCCCGACCGGGCCCCGGGAGTATGTAAATGTGATACGTCGTCCACTTCTGCAGGCGCTGAGGAGTGTATCGAGAGTCTGCGGACTGAGATGCGCGGTATCGTTAAGCATACTGACAACCGGAACCGTCCCGAGTTCCCGGGAGACTCCTGCCGCAGCGAGTTTCGTCCAACCTGAGCGTGCGAAGGCGGCGAGCCGTCGTCCGAGTCCCATATCACCCGCCAGTGCCAGCACGGTAGCCTCAGCCGATGTGAAACTCACCTCGGGAAGTGAATAGTCTTCGGACTGCAGGCGGTAGCCCGTCTGACCGGGATGTACCCGGTCAGCGACCATTTCCACAGGAACACCTGCTGCCCGAAGGACAGCGAGATCCCGGTTGAACATCCGGCGGGCCGCATCCATACTGCGGCCCGAGTACCCGGCGACATTGTCCTTCACCCATGCTGCGGTGAGGAGTCTGCCGCCGTAGTTCTGGTCGGCGTCGAGAAGCGCGAACGTTAGGTTGATCAGGCGCTCCAAGCCCTCGTCCTTTTCAGTCATGATGCTGTGTCGTACTCCGCTGCGTGGGTGTCCATGTAGGAGATGAGGTCATCCACCCGCGAATCTACCGATGCGAAAGGATCACCCAGTAGCACGACCTGTGGCTCAGGGCGGTTGATGCGTAGGCGCATCCAATCCACGGTGACCGGTGCGCCGAGTTGTCGTGCATGGTCGAGGAACCTCCCCCGTAACGCGGCACGGGTGTTCTGCGGTGGGGCGCCGATGGCCGCGGTGATCGCCTCGTCGGTCGTCCACCGAGAAATGAGTCCCCGCTCCATAAGCGTGGAGTAGAGACCTCTGCCCGGACGAACATCATGGTAAGCCAAATCAACCTGGGCCAGTTTCGGATGGTCTATTCCCACTCCGAGACGATCCTGGTAGCGGCTGATCAGTTTACGTTTGATCACCCAGTCGATCTCGGTATCCACCGGCGAAAAATCACTGGTATCCAAAGCTGTGAGCATTCTCCGCCAGAGGTCGACGATCCGGGCGAGTTCCTCGGCTGGGGTACCTCCCTCAGAAGGTTCCCGGATCTCCAGCCACTTCTCGGCTGCAGTACAGTATCTGTTCTGGAGTTCAAGGGCGGTGATCGTTCCACCATCTGTCAGTGGGAGAACGGTTCGTCCGTGGAGATCACGGGCGATGTCCCTGATTGCCGCAGTATCGTTGGCTAGTTCAAGTTCCGGCAACGGGAAACCGGCCTCGATCATCTCCAGCACGAGAAGTGCAGAACCGATTTTCAGTGCAAAAGTCGGTTCCGACATCGAGGAATCCCCCACAATGATATGGAGACGACGGTAACGCTCGGAATCCGCGTGTGGCTCATCCCGGGTATTGATCATCGGACGAGAACGGGTTGTCGCCGAAGAGACACCCTCCCACACGTGGTCCGCCCGTTGTGAGACACAGAACCCGGTACCGTATTTTTCACTCGGGCTACCGGGGAATGGTCGGTAGATTTTTCCAGCGCCTGCGATGAGCTGCCTAGTGATGAGAAACGGAACCAACGCCAATCCGAGCTTTTTCAGGGACAGCTCCCGGCGCACGAGATAATTCTCGTGGCACCCGTACGAATTACCGATTGAGTCGACGTTATTCTTGAATACGTAAGCACGTGTTCCTTTCCCCAGATCGTTCTCGACCTGTTGTGCGAGCCCGTCGACGATCCGGTCCCCCGCTCGCTCATGATTGAGTAGCTGGGTAATTGAACGGCATTCGGCGGTTGCCCACTCCGGGTGCGAGCCGACATCGAGGTAGAGACGGGCCGCCGAAGACGTGAAGATGTTGGAACTCGCGTGTTCCTCCACCACAGGGCGGAACATGAGCCGTGCGAGTTCGTCAGGGATCATCCTGCTACCGTCGGCCGTTGTACAGGAGATCCCATACTCGGTCTCGATGCCCATGATCCGTCTGGTCAGTGCCCCCGTCGCAGACGCGGTCATGCTGATTACTGACCGCCTTTCTGGACGTAGGAACGCACGAATTCTTCGGCGTTCGACTCGAGCAGTCCGTCAATCTCATCGAGTAGGTCATCGGTTCCATGGGTGTTGATCTGTGACTGCACCGCATCTTGACCGAGGATGTCATCGTCACTGCGGTCATGGCCGCCGCTGGCATGAATGGTTGGATTGCTTGCCATTGTCGTCCTTTCCTTGGCGTGTTCTTGGCATAGAACCGCTGCACACCCAGAGGATATCCGGGTGCGCAATCTGTATTTGCTCCGGGTTCAACTGTAGCGACGTTCCGGAAGGTTTGGTCCGGGGGTACCACGATTCCTGTGTTGCAAGGTGTTCACCCGGAGAGGTTTCGATTGAAAAAGATCCGCGACATGGGAAACGGGGCTAGATGGGAGCTAAAAACTTAATGGGGACTGTGTGGATGATAGGTTTAGACCCTTGTCTAATGCAGACATACTTAGCCTAATCTATGTTAGGTTATATGCTGGTAAGCCCCATCCACTCCAACTGGTTGGCTGGAGGCCTGGCCCGGGAATGTCTCGGTGGATGAAAATATGCAGGTGAAACACGTTACTGTTTGTTAGTCCAGGCCTCTCGGGGAGGGTGACTTTCACCTCTTCAGTGAATTACTCTCGAAGGTGTGCCACTCACATCTTTGCGAATACATGAATAAAACATAAGGAAAATCTGAATGGCTCAATCAAATCGTTGTATGTCTCGAGCGGGAATCGCAGCAATCGCCTGCCTCTCCCTCACCCTCTCCCCCATCAGTCCTGTCGGTGTGGCCCTCGCTGACGCCACCTACACCAAGGGTGTGGAAGCCACGGAAGGTACTACACAGGCCTACGCCGCTGACACGGATGCATTCCACTGGGGCATCAACGAGATGTTCCGCGGAAAGGCAACCTCCTTCGAAGCCGCCGATGGCGCGCGCTACGATGCCGAGGCGGAGCAGTTCGTCTTCCCCTATGTCGCCAAGGATGACACGGCGAAGACCGTCAGCTACACCGGCTCCGTCACGATTCTCGGCGAGTGCGACGACCCGGCTAACCCGTCGCGCGGCACCTGTGCCATCGACGTGACCTTCACCGACCCGGTTGTCACTGTTGATCTCGATGGCACGAGTTCCGTCTCCGCCACCGTGCACTCCACCATGGACGGTACTGAATGGTTCGGCCCCGAGGTCGTTGAACTGGCCACCCTGGACTTCTCCGCCGCCAGGTTCAACAACACCGATACGGACACCACCTGGGTTGACGTCGCTGCCACCCCCACCGAGGCGGCCGCCGACAACGCATTCCTCGGAACCGGTGCCCTCGGGAACCTCGAGTTCACCTACCCGGGTGCAACCGAGGAGAAGCGGAACGCCGAGCTCAAGGTCGACAATTACTCCGCGGCGAAGTCCAACTTCAACACCGCATACAAATTGAAGACGATTCAGTTCGATGATGGATCCGTCCTTCAGATTTACAAGAGTTATGGTGCTGCCACAGCGGCAGTTTTTCAGCCCGGGTTTGAGTCAATCACAGAGGCTCGCGAGCTGGATGTCCAAGGTAATTTCCTTATCGCTGCAGATACAGCAACAAAAGCCCTTTACTGGGTTGATGGTAACAATAATGTGAATAAGGGGATACTTGGTGCGGACGGTACCATCGGGGGCGAAGAACGGATCAGCGAACTCGGTGATGCCGGTCATGTTAACGGCCTTGCTGTTCAGCCCGACGGAACCATAGGTCTGGTGCTTGTCCCGACCTATAATTCGGAGCCTACTTACGCCCGCTTCGTGGAGATCACTCCGGACGGAGAATCAACAGTCACTCCGTTACCCTCCGCCAAGGAGCTGCACCCGGAAATCGACGACAGCAGCCCCTGGTACGGAGACGATGCTTTCGGCAGGTCCTTCAATTCGAAGAACAGCCTCGCGGCACTGTCCGACGGCACCTGGGTGTTCGTCAACGATTTCGAGGTCACGCCCGATAAGGGCGCGGTCCCGATTCATATTACCCCGAACGGGGATGACAAGGCTTCACTCCTTACCGGTGCTGCGGAGCTTTTCGCCGACTATCAGAACATCAACGGTCTGTACGTCAACGGTGATATCGTCGCGCTCTACAACGGCCGAACCGAAAATGAGAGAGGCAACAATCACACTGTCGTAGGTTTCTACCGCTACGCCGACGGCGAACTGACACCGATTTACACCAATACTTCTGCTGCCACCTTCCAGGTCATATCAGGTGTCGCTGCGGATGGTGATTCGCTTTACATCCTGAGTTCCGCAAACAACACGTTGACCAGTCTCAGCGCCGTCGACGGCAGTGTCCAGACAAGTGTCGTCCTTGATGTGGCGACTGATTTCTATAAAGTCGGAAACAGTAACTACAACAACCTGATTTCCGCTGGCGGGAAGCTTCTCGTCAGCATCCCCGACGATAGCGATAGCTATAGTGATGAGCACACGAGGCTCGCCACGATCACTCGGAACGTATCCGAAACAGTCGCCGATTCCACCGTCGAGCGCGTCACCGTCGGTGAGTACGATGATGCGACCAGCTACGAGCCCATGGTGGATGACACCGCCGTGGAAGCGACCGTCGGTACCCCGGTGACCTCACCCGCGCCGACCTTCGACATGATCGTCACCGACGAAACTGAGATGGGTACTGCACCGGCCGGTACAGAATTCGTTATCGCGGAAGATGTTCAAGGGGCAACTGTCGGTGTTGACGGTACAGTCACTCTCGAAGCCGTTGAAACCCAGGCTGACACCAATGTCGTGGTCCCTGTTACGGTCATTTATCCGGACACCACCACCGACGAATACACCGTGACCTTCAAGGTCAGCGCCGCCGCCGATCCCATCGCGGACACCGGCAAGGTGTTCTACGGTAAAGACGCACTGACCGTCACCGCCGGTGAAACCGGCACAGTGGCACCAGCATTCGTTGCTGACGGTGAAAACAAAGATGTCCCGGCCGCGACCTTCGTGTTCGAGGGCGATGTCCCCGCAGGTGCCTCGATCGATGAGAACACCGGCGTGGTCACCTATTCCCCGACCGAAGCGACCGACGACGTCAAGAACGTCAAGATCCGCGTGACCTTCACCCAGGACGGAAGCACCCAGCTCTCCGGTGTCTCCCTCAAGGCGGAGGCCGCGACGCCGACCTACAGCGAGCAGGTCTGGTATCCGGATGCGATCACCGTCGCCCCCGGTGAGACCGCAACGACCACGCCGAAGCTCGGTGGAATCGAAGCCGGGAGCGAGAAGAAGGACATTCCGGATGGCTTCACCTTCGAGCTCATCGAGGATATCGACGGGGTCAGTGTCGACAGCACGACGGGAACCATCACCTATGTGGCGCCTGCTGACGCAGAGGGCGCAATCTACCCGCAGGTCAACGTCACCTTCCCCAGCGGTAAGACCCAGAAGACCGGTCCGGTCATCAACGTGAAGAAGGACGAGCCCGCCCAGAGCGAGGTCTACGTCTACTACGGCGGGACCGTCACCGTGGATCCCGGACAGGAAGCGGTGGCGACTCCCGAAGCTGCGACAATTAACCCCTACACCGTCGTCGACATGCCTGCGGGCACGACCTTCAAGTTCGTGGACAAGGACGATGAAGCACGCCCGGCAGGCATGACCCTGGACGAGAACACCGGTGTCGTCACCTTCACCCCCACCGAGGACCAGGCAGGACAGAGCTACTTCTTCTACGTCCAGGCCACCTACGGTGACGGAACCCCCGCCCCGCGCCCCGCGGTCGGCCTGATCAAGGTCAACGAGGCAGCTACCCCGGAGCCCGACGAGAGCTCGAAGTACAACCTGTTCTACCCGAACACGGATGTCACCGCCGGAGAGAGCGCAACGTCCGCGCCCTACGCCGACATGGCTGGCACCGATGACATCGAGGAAGGCGAGATCCCGGCCGGGACCACCTTCGAGCTCGCCCCGGCGGGTAACCCCGAAGGAGCGGTGATTGACGAGAACACCGGCGTCATCACCTACACACCGGCTGCTGGCACGGAAGCCCAGAACGTCGCGTTCTCCGTCACCGCCACGTACTCGGATAATTCGACCGACGCCGCCATCGCCGTGTTCATCGTCTCCGCTGCCGCGCAGCAGATCGATGACAACGCCAAGTACACTCCGGTGTACGCCAACGGCGAGGTCAAGGCCGGTGAATCCGTGGCAGTCACACCGACCTTCGACATGACTGACACCGACACCGTCGAGACCGAATCGGCCCCGGCTGACACCACCTTCGCGTTCTCCGGTGTCCCGGCTGACGGATTCTCCATCGACACCGGCACCGGCGTTGTCACCTACGAAGCTCCGGAAGATGCCGAGGACGCCACCGTCCAGGCTATGGTCACCGTCACCTACGCTGACGGCACCAAAGACGAGTCAACAGTGATGGTCGTCGTGTCAGCACAGCAGCCTGAGCAGACCGGGCCCACCGGTTCTTCGTCACTCGTGGATAAGCTCACGGGTAGCGCCGTCGGGGTTTCTACCGCGACGGGAATCATCGGGCTACTCTCCATCGGTGCATTCTTCAGTGTTATGGCTGCGGTCATCCAGTTCCTCATGGCTCAGATGCCCGGTGGTTTCCACCTCCCGTCCTTCCCCGGATTCCCCAGGAGCTAAATGCTAGGTCCGTGGCCAACAGTGGTCCCGGACACTGATCAACGGAACCCGGCCCCGGGCCTCCCCCGCACCAGCGGGCGAAAGCTCAGGGCCGGGTTTCGTCGTGCATTCTCCGTCCCGGTCAGAAATGTCCGTCACTGAGTGAACCTGATCAACACCGTGCAATTGGTAATACGCACAGTTCGGACACGTGTAAAGCCCCGCCCCCCGTATAGTCGGACCACCGCAGGAGCGGACTCCGCGTAAGGGCAACTTCCGTGTCACTGTTGTATCGGAAAGCGCACGACCGCAAAGAAACAGGGGTGACTGCGATCATTCCCCACCGTGGGTGGCCCAATAATTCAATCTTTCGGTTGAGTACCGATAGACCCTTCGCCATTGAATCTACGACCGCCGATCCGGAGCGGATCGGCGGAAAGTCGCGCGGTGTCATTTAACGCTCTAGCAAACATTAGATGGCTGCAGAAATGATGGTGAGGTCTGGCTAACCTCTGTTACCCTTACCTGCATCCACCGGTGCAGCAGACCCGATCAATCGGAAACCGTGACCATCGGTGTTCAATTCCGAACATCAGATCCTTAAGGACATGCCAGTGCCCAGAACTTCTTCCCGCCGAATCACCCGACTCGGCCTCGCAACCGTCACCGCGCTCACCCTCAGTTTCGGTTCCGTGGCGCCGGCTTTCGCCGGTGTCGATGACACCATCGGCATCACTCCCCGGACCGGTGCGTCTCAGGACGTTGATGTCTCCATCCCCGCTCTCTCCTGGGAAATCCGGGATTCCTTCAACAACTACACCGGTGGGGCCACCAACATCCTCGACGGTGCCAAAATGGTCGACGGCACCTTCCTGTGGCCCTACGAGTCCACCGAGACGGACGATGAAGGCAACGCCGTCGTCCAGTACGGCGGAACCGTCAACTACATGAAGTACTGCGAAGGCAATGAACCTGTACGCGGTAACTGCCAGCTGGACCTTACTGTGGCGGACCCGAAGATTGTGTTCAACGCCGACAAAGGAATCGGAACACTGTACGCGACGGTCAATTCCCGGACCTACCAGACCGGTGAATGGCTCGGCGTGGAAGTTGTTCCGTTCGCGACCCTGGACTTCAAAGCGGGTCGCTACAACAACCAGACCGACACCACCACATGGAACAGTGTTGCGGGCTCGCTTCTTCCGAAGGGACAGGAAGCGTTCTCCAATTTCTACACCACAAATCCGTACATCAGTTCCCTGTCCTTCTCCTACCCGGGTAAGACCGAACTGAACTCATCCGGCTCCGAGGGCTATTCTCTCGCCGAGAGCGTTCAGCTTCCGGTCGAGGTTGGTGGCTCCGAGCGTCTCTACGCTCTGTCCGATGGATCAGTCCTGTATGTGACAAACAAATACGGTGCAGGTAAGGGCGTTGTCGTATCGCACGACCTGGATACGATCTCGGATACCTTCGAGTTCGTTACCAACGGCGCGACCGACACCGCCTTCGACACCGCGACAGGCACCCTCTACTGGGTGGAGCCGAAGTCTGACCCCGCGATGAGTGTGATCCACAGTGCCCCGGTGACCGCATCCGGTATCGGATCCGCCACGGAGGTCGCCACGCTTGAAGGAACGGTCTCGGGATTCGCGAGGGACGCGTCCGATGGCACCCTCGGTGTCCTGCACCTGCTGCCCAAGATCGGGGACTCCGTCGACGACTACCCCGCCCGTTTCACGACGATCACCGTCGACGGCAGCAAGACCACCGTAGAACTCCCGAAGGAGACCGAACTCTACCCGGATGTGGACACCGAGGCCCACTACAACGAGGTATACGGTTCCCCTTACGTGTTCTCCTCCACGTCCGGACTGCGGGCCCTCAACGACGGCACCTACATTTATGTCTACGATCATGCTGTCCCCCGGACCGATGGTTCGAATCCGGGTGCTCTGCCGGTTCACATCACTCCGTCAGCCACTGACACGAAAGCAGCGCTGGTTCATGCTTTCACCCCCGCGATCGAGGATCACAGCCATAGCTTCCGTGGTGTGGCAACCGATGGAACGAACATCGGTATCTACAACAACTACCCAAATTCGCATGTAGCGTTCCTGAGGTATGAGAACGGTGAGTTCACCATGCCGTACCACGCTGTGAATCCGGAAGATCTCAGCCTCATCGCAGGTATGACCTTCACCTCCGAAGGTCAGGCCCTGGTATCGACCGGCAAGAACAACTTCCTGACCGTCGACCCGTCCACGGGTGAGGTTCTCCGTAAGGCGTCGCTCTCCGGCAACATGAAGAATGCGGAAAGAAACGAGCCACTCGCCACCATCCTGGTCGACGGTGATGCTTTCGTCGTCGACCACCGTGAGATCGCCTACGTCGACTACGCTGGCCTCCAGCGCCTCGAGCTCCCCGGGGAAGAGGGTCAGCACGATCCTGACATCAGCGTCATCACCATGGGAGAGACCCCCGACGAGACCACGCCGATGACGGACTCTGTCGATGCGTACTTCGGTGAGGCCGCCCTTGAGGTGACCGCAGGCGAGTCCGTCACTTCCGGAACGGTGCTCTTCGACGAGACCAGCACCGCTGACCGTGAGGCCGCGTCCGCTCCCGAGGGAACTGTCTTCAGTCTGGCTGAGGATGTTGCAGGCGCGACGATCGACGCCAAGACCGGTGCCGTCACTTATGCACCGGCTGCTGATGCTCCCGCCGGTGATGTCATGATCACCGTCACGGTCACCTACACGGATGAGAGTACCGATACCGTTGATCTGACGGTGAAGGTCACTGAGGCGAAGACTACGCCGACCCCGAACGGTAGCAACGGGAAGAACATCTTCTCCGGACTCTTCGACGGGTTCAAAGGCAACAGTTTGCTGGCACTCGTGTCTGTCGGTGGAATCTTCGCGCTCATCGCGGGACTGATCCACTTCATCAACACGAGCATTCTCCACCGCTAGATAAAAGAAGAGAACCCCATACCGGAAAATCTGTTCCCGGTGCGGGGTTCTCTTCTTCAGGTGCGGGTACGGCGGAGTCAGCGGCCGGGGCCTCCGATGAGGTCAGACGGGGCGAGTCCCCGCTCCGCGACGAGTCGGAGGAGTTCGGTGGCATCAGCAGCACGATCGAACAGGTCTTCGCAGTTTGCCCGGGTGAGACAATCCAACTCCGGCATCCGCAGCCGGTGGTGACCGGTCACGCGGTCGCCGTTGACGACGATGGTGTCCCAGCTCGCCGCAAGCACCTGATCGGGCCAGCGACGCATGATCTCCCCCCGGAAGAATGCACGCGTTCCTTCCGGAGGGGTGAGCACCGCGGCATCTATCGCGGCAGAGTCGACGAGGCTCCGCATGCTGCCGCGCCGGACAAGGGCATGATGCAACCCACGCTCGGGATCGATGTCGGAGTACTGGAGATCGATGAGTGCGATCTTGGGATGGTTCAGGTCGATACCCCGATCAGTGAACCGCTGGATGAGGGACAACTTGGCCGTCCAGTCGAGCCGGTCCGATGTCCGTAGCGGATCGATGTCCAGATCATCGAGCAGGTCCTCCGCCGTCCGGAGAACGAGCCGGTCTATGTGATCGGTTGCAGTGCACCGGGAGAGATACTCCCGGAGGATGGCTGTCGCGCGCATTTCCCGGCCATCCGCGAGCTGGAGCAGTCGACTACATCTGAGATCTCGGGAGATCTGCTTCACCGCGGCAACGGGGTCGACGAGTTCCAGATCGGAGAAGTCGTCGCCGGCTTCGATCGCTTCGATGATCAGGGGGGTGAGTCCGAACTTCAGCAGGTTGGATGTCTGGGACATGTTCGCGTCCCCGATGATGACGTGGAGCCGCCCCCACTTGTCGGCGTCAGCGTGTGGTTCATCCCGGGTGTTGACGATTCCCCGGTTCAGGGTCGTCTCGAGTGACACCGACTGTTCGATGTAGTCAGCCCGCTGGCTTATCTGGAAGCCCGGGAACTCACCCCGTTCCCCCAGACCGACGCGGCCCGCACCGATAAGCACCTGACGGGTGACGAAGAAGGGGATGATCGCCCGGGTCAGGACATCGAAGTCCGTGGAACGGTGCCACAGGTAGTTCTCGTGGCTACCGTAGCTCGCTCCCTTGCCGTCGACGTTGTTCTTGTAGATCTTGAGAGGCGGGCACGGAGATTGGCCTTCAATCACACTCTCACCACGGTCGGTGTACTGCCGTACCGCTTCCACCGCACGATTCATCACCAGGTCGCCTGCGGCATCGTAGATCATCGTCTGCATCGCATCGGTGGTTTCCGGGGCCGAATACTCGGGATGCGCGTGATCGACGTAGAAGCGTGCACCTGATGAGGTGATCACGTTGGCGACGCCGACGGTATTGGGATCGATGACAGGGGCTGTACGGAAGCGCCGGAGGTCGAAGCCGCGGGCATCACGGAGAGGGGTTTCCTCACCGAAGTTCCAGCGGGTACGGCGGAGAGACGCACCGGTTGCGACGGCGTAGGCGAGTACGGTGTGGGTGGAGGTGACGATCGGGCTAGCTGTGGGATCATCCGGGGTGGAGATACCGTACTCTGTCTCGGAACCGATGAAACGGGTCATGGTGGCGTTTCCTAACGTACGGGAGGTTCGGGATCAGATGGGGCACCGAGTACCCGGACACCCGCGACCCGGCTTCCGGGGCGTCCGGTGATCCGGGACCAGGCATCCGGGTTCGAGGTGTTTGGAAGGTCCTCGTTTTCCTCGTTCTCCGCGTCGATCGCCGCTGCAAGATGAGCACTCGTAATACCATTCGTCCGGCCGGCGAGGTGGTCCTTGATCGCTTCTTTTTTGGCTCGGTCCACGATGTTCGTAATCATCGCACCGGAGACGAAGTCGTGGTAATGCAGAACCTGGATGCTCCCGTCGAGATAGGTCAATTCGACGAAAGGTCGGGGTCGGAACAGATGTTCCGCAGCATGCTCGATGAGTTTCTCTGGATCACCTGCGACCGGTATATTCTCGTGGAGCAGCCGCTGAAAGATCTCCCGGGCTCCCGCCCGGTCGGGTCGTTGGACCCGGATCTTCACGTCCAGACGGCCCGGGCGGAGGATCGCGGGGTCGATGAGTTCCTCGCGGTTCGTCGCGCCGATTACGATGACGTTGGACAGACTCTCCACGCCGTCGAGTTCGGCGAGTAGCTGAGGGACAACGGTGGTCTCCATGTCGGAGGATACCCCGGATCCCCGTGTCCGGAAGATTGACTCCATCTCATCAAAGAACACGATGACTGGGCGTCCTTCGCCAGCGAGTTCTCGGGCACGTTCGAAGATGAGTCTTATCTGGCGTTCCGATTCCCCGACAAATTTATTCAGTAGTTCGGGACCTTTGACATTGATGAAGTAGGAACGTGAGCCATCACCGATGCGCTCGGCGAGTGAGTTCGCGACCGCCTTGGCGATGAGTGTCTTCCCACAGCCTGGAGGACCATAAAGGAGGACGCCTTTCGGGGCCCTCAGGTTGTAAGCGTGGTAGAGATCCGGATGGGTGAAGGGTAGTTCGACGGCATCCCGGATTCGGGTGATCTGATCGTCGAGACCGCCGATGTCCGCCCAAGTGACGTCGGGAACCTCCTCTAGCGCTAGTTTCGCGACCTCGGTCTTGGGAATGACCTCGAAGGCATACCCTGCGCGATTGTCCACCAGAAGCGTATCTCCCGGTCGCGGTGGCTTTTCACCCGCGAGCAGTGGTCCCGCGAGGCGGACGAGGCGTTCCTCCCCGGTGGTATCGATGACGAGAGCCCGGCCATCCGCAAGAACTTCCGTCACACTAGCCATCTCCCCGGAGTCGTCGAAGCCGCAGACCTCCACGACTTGTGCGCCTTCGCCGAGTCGAACCCGTGCTCCGGGAACGAGCGAGGTGGGGTCAACGAGTGGACTCACCGCGAGGCGCATCCTTCTGTTCGATGTGAACACCTCAGCACAGGTCTCCTCGAACCCCTGGGTTGGCTCAAGATACGTCCCGTAGGTGGACGGCGGTGCTGAGAGTTGTTCCAACTGTTCGTTGAGGACTGCGAGTTTTCGGCGTGAGGCAGTGAGCAGCTCCACGAGTTTGGTGTTGCGGGTTGCCAATTCGCGATTGTCACGACGGACTCGGCGCAGTTCTTCCGAGACCTCCCGGTACGTGTCAGCGGCGGACCTCGGCGCGGGTATCGACTGGGCGGCGTCGGTCGAAGCGTTGTCGTCCGGTTCGGGGGTGTTGACGGAGGTGCTCATGGAACTCCAATGTAGACCACCGGGGTCGGTGAAGTGTGAGGTGAGGCTGACTTGTCCTGGCTTATGGCGTGGAAGCGCCCGTTATTTCCGGGCGCGTCGCTGCGGCCGGGGTGCGACCGTACCGTCCGCCAGGCGCCGCGCCCAGACCAGGAATGCGGTGTGGGCGTTCATCCTGTGCTCGGGGCGGGTGGCCAGTCCCTCGACCTTCCACTCCCGGACGAGGGATTCCCAGGCGCGGGGTTCAGTGAAGCACCCCAGTTCGCGGATACCCTCCATGACCTTCATCAACTGCGGGACGGTGGCCACGTATGTCATGAATACTCCTCCCGGAAGAAGAAGTCCTCGCACCGCGTCGAGACATTTCCAAGGCTCCAGCATGTCGAGGATGATGCGGTCGACGGGACCTCCGATGTCGTCCACCGTGACCTCTTTAAGGTCGCCCAGACGAGGAGACCAGTTGGAGGGTCTCCCCCCGAAGAATTCATCGACGTTCGACTCCGCGTAGTCGAGGTGATCCTGCCGGATCTCATAGGAGATCAGTTCACCGGACTCACCGATGGCACGGAGCAGTGTCATGGAGAGAGCTCCGGAACCTGCACCGGCTTCGAGTACGCGCGCGCCCGGGAAGATGTCGCCCTCGATGAGGATCTGGGCGGAATCCTTCGGGTAGATGACTGCTGCGCCGCGAGGCATGGACAGAACGTGGTCCACCATCAGATGACGGAAACAGAGGTATAGACCGCCCTGGGAGGATTCCACCACGGTACCTTCGTGCTGGCCGATGATGTCATCGTGTGCGATGCCCCCCTTGTGGGTGAAGAAGCTCTGCCCTTCCTTGAGCACGATCGTGAAGTGACGGCGTTTCGCATCGGTGAGCTGGACGCGGTCGCCCGCCTGGAAGGGGCCGGAATAAGCCATGAGTGTCTCTCGTTCGTATCTCGTCGTGGGCGGTTCGGGTTAAACGCCGGCGTAGTAGGTGCCGAGGATCTGAGCCAGCGTGTCGACGTCGCGGGCGGAGGCCATCTCGCGTGCGGAGTGCATGGAGAGGATGGGAACGCCAACATCAAGCGTGGTGATGCCGAGGCGAGTCGCAGTGATCGGACCGATGGTCGTTCCACAGGGTACGTGGTTACCGGAAACGAACACCTGGTTGGGGGCACCGGCGGTGGAACACAGCCGGTGCCACAGGGCCGCGGATTCGGCGTCGGTGGCATACCGCTGCTTCGCGTTGACCTTCAGCGCTGGGCCAAATCCGGCAAGTGGACGGTTGACGGGATCGTGCCGTTCGGCGAAGTTCGGGTGGACCGAGTGCGCGGCATCGGCAGAGATGCACGATGAGCGGGCGTACATCCGGGCCTGGCCGTCGATCCCCCGGGCACCTAGGGCCTCAGCAGTACGGTCGAGGACATTCTGCAGGATCGGCCCGGCTGCGCCGGTGACGGCACCGGAACCGACCTCCTCGTAGTCGAAGGCCGCGAGGACGAGGATGTCTCTCTGGGCGTCCGCGCCCCCGTCCCGCACGGCTGTGTTCAATGCGGTGGTCGCGGGCCAGACGCTGGAAAGATTATCCAGGCGGGGCGCCGCCAGAAGGTCCAGCTCAGCACCGAAGAACTCCGGGGCCTGCGTGTCGCAGGTGATGAGGTCGTGGGCGATGATGTCGTCGTCGATTCCCACTAGACGGGCGACCGTCTCGAGCACGGTCTCCCGGGGGTCACCTGTGCCGAGGACCGGATAGAGGTGGCGCTGCCGGTCGTACTCGAAGCCCTGGTTCACCTTCGGATCGAGATGGATCGCGAGATTCGGGACACGGAGTAGCGGGCCCGTGTCCACGAGGTGCTGTGTCCCGTCCACGGTGATGACCCGACCGGCGAGCCGGAGTTCGCGGTCGAACAGCGTCGACAGGATTGGGCCGCCGTAGACCTCGCAGGCGGCCTGCCGCCAGCCCGCGGTTCCGGCGTCCGGAAGGGACTTGAGCTTCAGTCCGGGTGAATCGGTGTGGGCGCCGACGATCCGGAAACCTGAGTCGGGGCCCGCTTCCCGGGGGATGTACCAGGCCAACACAGCACCACCCCGGACCAGGAGATGGCCGCCCGGTGTCGCGTCCCAGGTATCCGTCTCATCCTGTTCCGTGAATCCCGCGGCGAGAAGCTCGCGGCGCACCTGGTCCGCTGCGTGATAGGAACTCGGGGAGGCGTGGATAAAGTCGCTGAAGCTGATCATGTTTCCATCCAACCATCACAGGGCAACGGTTCGGCCACACACCCCGGCCCGACAGATCTGCACATGCGTGCCACGACCCGGGTGCGGGCCGTCGACCCGGATACCTGACGGGCCTGTACCGAGGATGATCGCTGCGGAATCGAGTTGTCGGCGGAGCCGGGAGAGCGCCTCTGCTGTCGGTGACGTGACCACCGCGCGGGTTGGGCCGGATGCCGCGAGTTCACCGAGACTAAGCCACCCGCCGGCCTGGAGGGGGCGCGCGCCGGCGACCTCCCCATGGACCGCGAGGATCTCCCGTCCACGGCTCGCCCACCGCTCGGCGGTGTCCGCGTCCCCGGTGGCACCGATGACCATCGACCCGGTGAAGAAGGCTTCCCCCGCCACCGCGACTCCGGCGGGGGCAGAGGTGTCGAAAGGATCCCGCGCGCGCAGTCCGAGCACCGGGATGGGACTGCCGCTGTCGAAATAGGTGCCTGGGTTGTCCGGGTCCGCGTGGCGACGTTCGATCTGATTGAGGGCGTCCCGGAGAATCCGGAGGCAGTCTTCCGTGAGTGCCTCATCCCCGGTGCAGGTGGCTGCGGAGGCTGTTCGGGTCGACGCCAGGGCCAGCCACGCGAGGTCTGCGAGTGATGCGGATTCTCCGCCACTGACCCGGAGAAAACCACCGTCGGTAGTCCGGTGCAGCCTGTCCAACCCGAGGATAGCGTGCACGGCCGCGTCACGGAATGTGTCGTTCCCAGCTCCCGGCAGAAGTTCCGCCGCCTCACTGAGGGCGACCGCGGCCATCGCGGTACCTGTTGTGGTTGCGGTGTCATCCCGCCCGGGTTGCGGGTCTCTCGCCCGGGCGGCGGCGAGCTGTTCGCGGATGCGGAGGAAGCGGGGCATGTCGTCTGGATCACGCGACAAGGTGGGGACGGAGCCGCCTTCGGCATCATCAGTATTGCTGATACCGAATAAGGTGGCGATCCAGTTGGCGTCGTCGGAGTCCCCTAGTGCGGCAGAGACCCTGTTCCGGGTGTAGCGGTAGGTTGCGCCCTCGACTCCGTCGGTGTCGGCGTCCAGGGAGGTGGCGAACAGTCCGTCCCGACGACGCAGTGAGGTGAGCAGGAACCGTGCGGTGTCATCTGCGGCCCGAGTTGCCAGGGGATCACCCGTTGCGTGGGCATGCGCCACGAGCGCCCGGAGCAGGAGCGCGTTGTCGTCGAGCATCTTCTCGAAGTGCGGGGTCCGCCACGCCGCATCCACTGTGTATCGGGCGAAACCCCCTCCGATCTGGTCGAAGATCCCGCCGCGGACCATGGATTCAATGGTCCTTCCGACGAGCGCGTGCACACGGTTGTCTCCAGTCCGTTCCGCCCGCCTGGTGAGCCCCAGGAGTGTGGCGGACGGCGGGAACTTCGGGGCACCGCCGAAACCACCGTGCACCGGGTCCTCGGAGTCCTGGAGTGCGGACGTCACCCGGTCGAAGACCTTGTCGACGGTCGGGACCGGGCGGACGGGGGCGGAGTGCAGAGCCATCATCTCGCGAACCTTCTCCCCCATGTCGGCGATCTCACTACGGCGGTTGCGCCAGGTTTCGTCCACGGCGCGGATCAGACGGGGCAGGCCGGGGCGCCCCGGCCGGTCCTCCGGAGGGACATAGGTGTCGGCGTAGAACGGTCGTCCCTCGGGATCGGTGAAGACGGTCATCGGCCATCCGCCATGGCCGGACAACGCGATGGTGGCCTGCATGTAGAGCGCGTCAACGTCGGGGTGCTGCTCCCGGTCCACCTTCACGCAGACCACATGCTCGTTGAGTAGTGCCGCGATGTCCGGATTCGAGAAGGACTCCCGGGCCATTACATGGCACCAGTGGCACGCCGCGTACCCGATGGAGACCAGTACCGGGACATCGCGATGGGAGGCTTCGGCGAAGGCCTCCGGGCCGAACGTCCACCAGTCGACGGGGTCGTCGGCGTGCTGCCGGAGGTAGGTGCTGTCACTGCCGGAAAGTCGGTTACCCATTCCCCCATTGTGCACGCTCCCCTGGTACGTCCCTGCGGTGTGACCACCCCCGGATCGGGTTCCCTCGAACGGTGGAACGGACGATCACCCCAGCTCAGATGTCATGACGGAGGTCACCCTTTGGAGATTATGAATGGTGTTCAGATTTATCCGTAGAATTGGGGTGGAATACCACCTCCCGCAGGTCGGAGGCCCCGCGGGGAGGACCGACCACGCCAGGGAGAAGGATCGACCATGGACACCACCACCCCGCTGCTCGCACTGGACGACGTCACCGTCTCCGTCGATGACACGATCGTCTGCCGCGACATCACACTGACCGTCAACCACGGAGAGAACCATGTTCTCATCGGAGCGAACGGCTCCGGGAAATCATCACTGCTGAACGCGATCATGGGCACCGGACCATTCCAGGTCACCCGTGGGCGGATACTCCTGAACGGACAGGACATCACGGAGCTTTCCGTTGATGAACGCGCCCGAGCGGGACTCGGTCTCGCGGTGCAGCATCCACCCAAACTCCACGGAATCACGGTGAGCAAACTCGCTCAGGCGATCCACGCCGGTGACCGGTTGCCCCGGCTCGCCGAGGAACTCAATCTCTCCGACTTCCTGGACCGGGACGTCCACTGCGGATTCTCTGGCGGTGAGATGCGCCGTTTCGAGATGCTCAAACTCCGGCTCCAGCAGCCGACCATGTGCCTGCTGGACGAACCGGAGTCAGGTGTCGACATGGAACACGTCTCTGTGGTGGGGCGCGCACTCGCGGACCTTCTGCAGACCCCGTGCCCCGATGGAACGGCCCGGAGCTCGCTGGTCGTCACACACACCGGGTTCATCCTCGACCACCTCGATTCCCCCATCGCACACCTCATGTCCGGCGGACGCCTCACCGACAGTGGCGACGCCCGCGACATGCTTGCCCGTGTCCGTACCGACGGCTGGGCAGCCTGATCCCGGGTATTTTCCACCCACCGACGAAACCAAGGACTGATTCCCAATGACATCCACCGTTCCCGCAGTCACCCCGGTACCCGGTCTCGGCAGCGCCAGCGTGACGCCCGGGCTGCTCACCGATCTCGGTTGGCGCGACGAGGAGTCCTGCGCGGGCACCTCGTTGATGGTCGACCATCACTTCGAACGCATCGTCACCCACGACGGGCAGGTCGAAATTATGCCGCTCTCGGATGCTGTCGTCACCTACCCCTGGGTGCAGCAGCTCATGTTCTCGCTCATCGACCCACTCTCCGATGACGTCCTGCGGCGTGCCTTCGAATCCCAGGATCGGCCGCTGGGCACGTTCACCTGGGTCCACGACGGCGCGATCCTCGACGGGCCACTGCAGAACTTCTCGTTCATGACCGTGCCCCAGGAAAGACAATTCGTCCACGATCTGACCGTCATCGGAGCCGGTGCCCGGGTCGACCACATCAGTGGTTCCGGTGTCACCCCGAAAATGACCCACGGTCGCCACGTCTCTGTTTCGGAGACATTCATCGGTGAAGGCGCCCGACTCCGCTCCCTCGATGTCGAACGGTGGGGCTCCCAAATGGACGTCCACTCCTGGTCCGGAACTCGCATCGCCCGCGACGCCGTGAACAGTTCCGTTTCCGTCGCGGTCTCCGGGCTCCGCAACCACGTCGCGCACTCCACCGTCGAACTTGACGACGGGGCAACCGACACCAGCCACTCGGTGGTGTTCGCCCCGGCCGACACCCACCGCGAGATGAGGACCGAGATTCGTCTCCTCGGAGCGGGGTCACGTGCCGAACAGGTGTCCCGCATGGTTTCCGACGGTGGGGAGATCTCCAACGACACCACGCTCGTCGGCGTCGGACGCGGGTGCTCCGGATTCCTGGAGTGTGATGGTCTCATGCTAAGGGACACCGGATACATTGACTCGGTCCCCGCGTTGAAGGCGCGTGTCGACGAGGCGCAGTTGAGCCACGAGGCGTCCGTCGGCATGATCGACGGTGACCGGCTCGATTACCTCATGGCGCTCGGACTCGACGAGGACACCGCCCGCGACCTCATCGTCCGGGGGTTCCTCGATCTCACCGAGCAGTCTGTCCCCGATTCCCTGCGCGCCACCGTCGAGGGGCTGGTCACCGCAGCTCGGGAGGCTGAGCTTTAGGGAGACCGGTTGTGGATAGGACGGGCCCCTCCGTCAAGGGTCCACAACAGACTGCGCACCCTGGGACGGCTGCGTCGGGGGTGCGCGGTAACGTGATGTCCCATGACCTCACCGGTAACGACCAGCCCGTCCACCCGGCCCCGGCCCCTCGCGCTGTCCCCCTCCCGGGCGAGCGACTACCAGCAGTGCCCGCTGCTCTACCGGCTGCGGGCCATTGACCGTATTCCCGAACCGAAGACCGTCGCTCAGGTCAAGGGAACACTCGTTCACGATGTACTCGAGCAGATGCACACGTGGGCGCCGGAGCAGCGCACCTACCCGGCGGCGGTCAAACGCCTCAAACCCACCTGGGCGGCGATGTGCGCCGCCGACGATGAGCTCGACGAGCTTGTCCCCGAGGACGCCCGCTACGACTTCCTCGTCGAGTGCCGTGCCCTGCTGCGCGGCTACTTCGAAATGGAGAACCCCCAGGGCTTCACGGCCAAGGCATGCGAGATGTATGTGGAGTCCGTGCTCCCCAACGGGGTGCCGGTCCGCGGGTTCATCGACCGCGTCGACGAGGCCCCGGACGGCCGCATCAGGGTCGTCGATTACAAGACCGGCAAGAAGCCCATCCCCCGGTTCAGTCAGCAGGCCACGTTCCAGATGCGGTTCTACGCCCTGGTCTACTGGCGGCTGCACAAGGTGCTTCCCGCGCAGCTCAGACTGATGTACCTCAAGGTCACCGACTCGATGTTCCTCACCCCCTCGGTGGAGGAATTGGAGTACTTTGAACGTGATCTGGGGGATCTGTGGGCGAAGATCGAGGCGGATGGGCGGAGCGGGAACTTCCGGCCGAAGACCTCCAAGCTCTGTGGCTGGTGTTCTCATCAAGCGTTGTGCCCTGCCTTCGGCGGTACTCCGCCCGAATATCCGGGGTGGCCCGGGAGCACCGCCGACGGTCAGATCACCGCGGACTCCTGATCAGATATCGACCAGGCCGGACCGGAACGCCCAGATCACGAGCTGGACCCGACCCCGTTCCCCGGTCTTGGACATGGCGTTGGAGAGGTGCGTCTTCAGCGTGGACGGCTCAAGAAACAGGGTGTCCGTGATGCCGTTGTTGCTCTGTCCCCGGAACAGTTCACGCACGCAGTCGATCTCTCTCGGGGTCAGCGGATGATGACGGTGAGCTGCGGCAGGGTGAGTACGTCAGAGCTGGTCGCGGCGAAGACATCGAAGGCACCGCGCTAGAGCTGACCCGACGCGGGACTGGCCGCAGCCAGCGCCGTACGACGCTTCATCCCCATTGAGCACTTCCCGATCTTCATTGCCGCCGCATCGGTCATACCGACGGTGTCGATGAGGTCATCCACACACCCGGTCGAGACGCCGACGGACAGTGCCCGTGCGGTGACATGCTGACGGACGGTGAGACCGGGGATGAGCCCGCCGTCGTCAAGCAGAATGTTCGTGTTTCGGCCGGTGGCACTCGCCCGCGTACCGGCCGACGAGACCGAGGCCTGCGCGCAACGTCGTCGTCTTACCTGCGCCGTTGGGCCCGAGGACACACGTGACACGTCCCGGTTTGGCACTCAGGCTCATGTCCCGGACGACCCGATCTGTGCCGTAGCGCACCTCGAGGCCTCGTATCCGGAATTCGTTGTCTGTCGATGTACTGGTCATACCCCGACGCTAAGGAACACCCACCGAACCGGGGAAATCCGGACTTCCCCCAAAAGGCGGACCCGAGATCAGAGAACGACCGAACCGAACAGGAACACCAACGCCGGGGACAATGCGATGCAGAGGGCACCCGGTATGAGGAACGGGTGATTGACGATATACCTTCCGATTCTCGTGGAGCCGGTGTGGTCCATCTCTACCGCGGCGAGCAGGATCGGTAGGTCGGTAGGACGAACAGTGCACTGACGGCAACGAAAATCCACACCGCGAGTTTGGTCGCCGCGGTCACTTACTTCTCTGCGTGTTTCTTTGGTGAGCTGACCAGTCCCTTCTCGAGGCGTTCGCGGTAGATTGGGTTCTTGTCCAGGTCGAGGCCGAGATGGTTCGCCACGAACGCGGTCGGAAAGACTGCGAGGAAGGTCGACAGAGAGCACGACCGCGAGTAACTGGAGATACCCGGTGCCGGCGAGGATAATCATCGTGTAGGTGACTACCGGGGCGAGGTAGGTGATGTACCGGGGATTCCTGCAGAGCAGTTTCTCCGCCAGGTCGACCAGCCAGTCCGTTCCCGCGGCCCGTTGCATGGCGGCGAAGACCACGTCTGTCCCCGCGAATCCGAGCAGGAGCATACCTCGATCACCGGTGAGACTGATGCCGATTGGACCCGGTCGTGCCTCCAATACGATAGCGGAAATGACGGACGATGATCTGATGGCTGAGAATCGCGGCCTGTACTCCTGGTGGATTGTCGCGGTTGTGCCTGTGTTGGATAACTGGCTATTCAAGAAGACGTACCATCGGAGTGGGGATCAAACTGAAGCCCCGACCTGCTCATGGACCTGGAAGGGCCCCGCTGGAACGGCGGGGCCCTTATCGAAGAATGGGTCAGAATCCTAACGGTCGAGGTGAAGCTGCCCGCGGAAGACCGGATGCATGAGATTCTCCTTGCTCAGTACTTGATCCAGGGTCTCGGCGTCCATCAGTCCCTTCTCAAGGACGAGCTCGCGAACGGTCTTGCCGGTCTCTGCTGCTTCTTTACCTATGAGGTCACCGTTATGGTGACCGATGAACGGGTTCAGGTAGGTCACGATTCCGATCGAGTTGTCGACGTACGCCCGACAGACGTCCTCGTTCGCGGTGATTCCGTCGACACACTTGGTGCGGAGCGTCTCGACGGCGTTCCGGAGGATGCGGATCGATTGGAACAGGGACTCCCCGATCACCGGCTCCATGACGTTGAGCTGGAGCTGGCCAGCCTCGGCGGCCATGGTAACGGTGATGTCATTGCCGAACACCTTGAAGCACACCTGGTTGCAGACCTCGGGAATAACCGGGTTGACCTTGGCAGGCATGATCGATGAACCGGCCTGGCGGGCCGGGAGGTTGATCTCGTTCAGGCCGGCCCGTGGACCGGAGGACAACAGGCGTAGATCGTTGCAGATCTTCGACAGCTTCATCGCGGCTCGCTTCACCGCGCCATGAGCGAGAACGTAGGCACCGCAGTCGCTCGTCGCCTCAATGAGGTCCTTCGCTGACTTGACCTCCAGCCCCGTGACTTCACTGAGGGAAGCCGTGACCTGGTGTCGGTAGCCGGCTGGAGTATTCACTCCGGTGCCGATGGCTGTCGCCCCAAGATTGACCTCCAGGAGACGCTCCGAGGCATCGCGGAGGATGACGCGCTCCTCAGACAGATTGTGGGCGAAGGCGGCAAACTCCTCACCGAGTGTCATGGGAACCGCATCCTGGAGCTGTGTGCGACCCATCTTCAGGATGTCCACGAACTCGTGTCCCTTCGCGGCGAAGGAACTTTCGAGAGCATCGAAGGAATCGATCAGGTCATTGAGAGCGTAGTGAACACCGAGCCGGAATCCTGTCGGGTAGGCGTCATTGGTGGATTGGCTCATGTTGACGTCATCATTCGGGTTGATGATGTCGTAGGCACCCTTCGGCTTTCCCAGATACTCCAGCGCCAGGTTCGCGATTACCTCATTGGTGTTCATGTTCAGGCTGGTTCCGGCACCGCCCTGGAAGACATCGAGCGGGAACTGGTCCATGCACCGTCCCTCGACCAGAATCTGGTCACACGCCCAGATAATCGCCTCGCACTTCTCGGCGGGAAGAGTGTGCAGCCTGCGATTGGCCAGGGCACTGGCCTTCTTCACCTGGACCATGCCACGGATGAACTCCGGGATTTCGTTGACCGTGATCCGGGAGATCCGGAAGTTCTCCATTGCACGGAGCGTGTGAATACCGTAGTAGGCCTCATCCGGAACGTCCAGTTCCCCAAGCAGATCCACCTCAGTTCGGGTACGGCTTTCTCCATGCCTGGCACCTGTCGCCGGGGCATCGGCTGTCTGCGTGGCAGTAGTGGAGTCCTTCACTTCGTCCGATTCGATGACGGCGTCGTGCGTTGCAGATGGCTCGTCGGGGCTTTTGTTCGTTCCGGTTTCCCGTTTTGCCTTCGCCGTCGTGGGCTTCCGCTTGGATGATTTGGCCATGTCGTGTGCCACCTCTCTGTGGGTCTCTTCTTCCTGGAGTGTCCTGAGCATTTGGTACTCGGGTATCGCGAAGGCCACTCGTTCCCCCCAGCATAACGAGGACCGAGTACACGGGGGTGGATCTGGAGGTTGCTATCGTGATCGGCGGAGTTCGTGGCTGATTGTGCACCACCATACCGGATGTTCCTGCAGTTAAATGCCTTCTTCCTGGCCTTGATCCAAGGCGCATCATGCGCCTGGTACGAGTGTGCACGATCGATGGCGGGGATGATTCGCCCCGGGTGGAGCATGGTATACGGGCGTGGAGCACCTGCCTAATTTCCGATTCTGGTGACTCCGGTAGCGAGAAAAGACCCCCGTGACGCCGACATTCGGCTACGGGGGTCGCGTGTGGAGGTCAGAGCCGAGCGATTCGGATCTCCGAGGCAAGAATCGCCTCTGCGCCTAACTCATCGAGCTCGTCCATCACGTCATTAGCAGTGCTGCGCGGGATCATCGCGCGAACCGCGACCCAGTCCTCCAACGCTAGTGGAGATACCGTTGGCCCGGAGATACCCGGGGTCAGTGCGGTTGCTGCGTCGAGTAGCGACCGCGGGACATTGTAATCGAGCATCAGGTAGTTCTGGGCATGGAGAATACCCTCGATACGACGCAGAAGAACCCGCTGCTCCGGGGTGACCTTCTCGCCTGCCCGACCGACGATGACGGCTTCCGAAGTAACCAGAGTCTCGCCAAAAGGCTCGAGTCCCTGTTTCCGAAGCGTCCGGCCGGTGGAAACAACGTCCGCGATCACATCCGCGACACCGAGTCGGATCGAGATCTCGACAGCACCGTCAAGTCGGATGACCTCCGCTGTCTGACCTCGGGACGCCAAATCAGAGCGAACCAGGTTCGGGTAGGACGTGGCGATACGTTTTCCATCGAGATCATCGACGGTCCAGCCCTCCCCGGCAGGTGCAGCATACCTGAAGGTTGAACTCCCGAACCCCAGGGAAAGAACCTCCTGGACGTTCGCGAGAGAATCAGCCGCAAGGTCACGCCCAGTGATACCGAGATCCAGTTGGCCACTCGCCACGTAGATCGCGATGTCCTTGGGTCGGAGGAAAAAGAACTCGACCTTGTTGGCTTTGTCAGTGACCGTCAGCGCCTTGCTATCGCCGCGGCCGACATATCCTGCCTCGGAGAGAATCTCGACTGCTGCCTCGGACAGCGAGCCCTTATTAGGTACTGCGACTTTGAGCATGTTTTCCCGGGGATCTTTCAGAGAGATGGTGGACGGACGGATGATGTGGCGCCGTCAGAGATGCTTGTACACGTCCTCGGGTTTGAGGCCTCTGGCGACCATGATCACTTGGGTCCAGTAGAGGAGTTGCGAAATCTCCTCGGCCAGCTCCTCGTCCGACTGGAACTCTGCGGCCATCCAGACTTCCGCAGCCTCCTCGACGACCTTCTTCCCCTGGGAATGGATACCCGCATCGAGAGCGACCACCGTACCCGAACCTTCGGGGCGTTCGGTCGCGCGGGAGAGTAGTTCAGCGTAGAGGGCGTCGAAGTCTTTCACGCGAATCATTCTTGCACATCCTTTCCCACCACCGGTGCAGGAGTACGGGTTAGGCGACGAAACAGAACCCCGATCGCATCGACGTCGAGTCCACGGAAGTCCGCGCCGACAAGTTCAGGTCGGCCGGTCAACTCCCCGAGGGTGGGTACTCCCGTTGGTCGTTCCAGGGTCATATCCCCGGGGACACCGATGACCTGGCACCCGGCATCATGTGCCGCACGCATTCCGGTCGCAGAGTCCTCGAAGACCAGACAATCCCATGGTGAGAGGCCCGCTCGCCGTGCGACCTCCAGGTAGATGTCTGGGGAGGGCTTCCCTTTGGGAACCTCATCACCGCACACCGTGTCAACGAAGAGATCCCGGCCGACCGCTGCGATCACCGGATCAGCAAGCTCCCTGGGAGTGTTGGTCGCGATATACATCGCGATGCCCCGATGCTTAAGATCCCGGAGCAGTTCGTGAACCCCCGGATTGAGGGTGGGGCGTTCGGTGAACAGCTCCGCGAAACGGTCGAACAGAATCCGCCGGTAACGTTCTTTCGCGGCCTGATCCGGGGTGACACCGGCGTGCTCCGCACAGACACGGAAGGTGTTGTCGAATGATCCCCCCACCGTTGTCGCATGCTTCTCTGTGGTGAGCCGACGTCCCATTTTCTCGCTCATCTCGTAGGTGGCGACGGCCCACAGTGGTTCAGTGTCGGTCACCGTACCATCCATGTCCCAGATGACGGCCGCAGGTAGCTGATCAAATTGGGGGGCAGCCATGTTTTCCGCACCACGCCTATTCGAACCTGGGAAGTACGAAGCCGTCTTCGGGGTCTTCGACCTCGGGCGGGATGAAACCGGTTGCTGTGATGGCTCGAAAGATCAGACTGTTGAGTTCATCGAACTCTTCCGGCTCAATGACAGCATCTGCGTGCCGGACGTTGAAGGTCTCCACTGCGGTGATGAACCGGGTCACGGCATCAATGATGTTCTCTGCACCGGGGGATGCCGGGAGCAGATCGAGTTCTGTCAGAAAACCCATGAGGATTGTGCGGAGAGTCGGGAGCACAGAGGGGTCGAAGGGTTGATCCCAGAACTCCTTCTCGTCCTTCCCGAGATAGGATCCCGAAGCGAAAGTCTCAAGATCGTCGATGAACTCATCAACGTCCGGAGCGAACTGCTGGCTGATACTCATGGAGGTCATGCCTCCATGAGTATCAGAGAGGCCAGCCGAATTGAAGTACCCCATCATTCGGAACACCTGTGGCCTATTCTTCAGTGGGCGTCGCCGATGAGCGCAACCCCCATCAAGGCGTCGAGTGCTCCGGAGACCAGCATCCCGGCTTCGTCGGCCAGCGCAAGATTTTCCTGCCCCGCGCACACATCCTCCGCCCATCTGTCCACAGCCACCAGCGCCCGAGGCGTGTCGAGATCATCGGCGAGAGCTTCCCGGACCTCCCGGATTAGGCTCCGTGCGGCATCGACGTCGGTCGCCTTGACTGCGGCGGAACGCCACAGTGCGAGACGTGCCTCAGCGACCGCGAGAATCCGGTCTGACCAGTCTCGGTCACTCCGGTAGTGACCCGCGAAGACTCCCAACCGGATGGCACCAGGATCATGACCGGAAGCTGTGAGTTTGTGCACGAACACAAGGTTTCCCAGAGATTTACTCATCTTGGTTCCTTCGAGACCGATCATCGCACTGTGTACATAGTGCCCGGCCATTCGTTCGGACCCGGTCGCAGCTTCAACGTGCGCGGCACTGTATTCGTGGTGAGGGAATATGAGATCTGTGCCTCCCCCCTGGATTGTGAACCGGGAACCGAGGCGATTCAGCGCGATTGCGGCGCACTCGATGTGCCAGCCGGGGCGGCCCGCTCCGAAGGGCGCGTCCCATCTGGGTTCGCCGGGCCGTGCAGCCCGCCAGATAAGTGCATCCAGTGGATCCCGTTTTCCGATACGATTCGGGTCACCTCCACGCTCGGTGAAGTACTTCGTCATCGTCGAACGGTCATAATTCGACTCGTAACCGAAGTGGGGGGTTGCTTTGAGGGCTGCGTAGATGTCGGGAAACTCGTCCTCCACAACGTATGCGCTACCGTTGTCCAACAGGGTCGAGATGATGTCAACCACTTCATTGACGATGTCGGTTACCGCGATGAAATCGGTCGGCGGAATCACCCGGAGAGACGTCATGTCGGAACGGAACAGATCGGTCTGATCTCGCCCGAGCTCCCGCCAATCGACGTTATCACGAGTGGCGCGCTCGAACAGGGGATCATCCACGTCGGTCACATTCTGTACGTAACGGACGGAGTGCCCGTTGTCCCGTAACTGACGGTTGATCAGATCGAAGGTTAGATAGGTCGCCGCGTGGCCGAGGTGGGTCGAATCATAGGGGGTGATACCGCAGACGTACATGCCGACGGAATTCCCCGTGACACTGACGGGCCGGATTCTGCGGTCCGCTGTATCGTACAATTTCAGTGCTACTGCGGGACCCTCGACAACGGGGACCACGGGTGCAGGCCAGGAATGCATGGAGATAACTCTAGCGTGAGGCCTCCAAAGTTCCGGGGACTGACCCTGAGACCGACATGCTATCCGGGGTCACGGCTGTAGAACACCTGCCGCGAGCAGGCCCATCACTGCGACGCCTACCGGGATGCGGTAGGCGGCGAACCACGAGAACGAGTGGTTGGACACGAACTTCAGTAGCCAGGCGATGGATGCGTAGCCCACGGCGAAAGCGATGCCGGTTCCGACGATGAGCTGAGCGGCGGAGGCCGCCTGCCCAGCTTCCGGGGCGAAGGCATCCGGGAGAGAGAAGAGACCCGAAGCGAGTACAGCGGGTATGGCGAGTAGAAACGAGAATCGAGCGGCGACTTCGCGGTCGAGCCCGAGGAAGAGGCCTGCGGAAATCGTGCCGCCTGACCGCGACACCCCCGGAATCAACGCAAGACATTGTGCGAAGCCCATGACAACCGCGTCCCGCATAGTGAGGTTCTCGAAGGACCGCTTCTTGGATCCCCATCGCTCAGCGGCGATGAAAACGAAGCTGAACAGCACGAGCATGGCCGCGGTGATCCAGAGGTTGCGCAGATTGTCCCGGATCAGATCCTTACCCAGGTATCCGAGAACCCCGACGGGAAGCGTTCCAACGATGACCATCCATCCCATACGGTAATCAAGCCCCCGCCTAGACCTATCTGCCAGCCCACGGAACCATCCGGTGGCGATCCGCCATATGTCCCTGGCGAAATAGACCAGGACAGCGGCTTCGGTACCAAGCTGAACGACTGCGGTGAACGAGGCACCAGCATCCTGTCCAAAGAACAGTGAACTGACGATGCGCAGGTGTCCCGAGGAGCTCACCGGCAGGAACTCGGTGAGTCCTTGGACAATGGAGAGAACCACGGTCTGAGCCCAACTCATGTGTTCAGGTGTCCCCCCCGCGGCAGTGTGCAGTGGCTGCATAAGGTCGGCGGCGTCGTTGATGGACGGGTTCGCAGCGGTCAGGGACACTTGGGTACGGCCGGGCAGAATGCCGGCGAGAAGACTCATCAGACTCACGCATCACACCGTACTCCGTGGGGCCGCTAGGGTGGTGCCCGTGAGAGAGAACTTGGTGGGTATGAGTGGATTACGGGTTTCCGAACTGGGGCTGGGTGTGTCCACCTGGGGTGAGGTGACCCCGGAAGAAGACGCCGGCGCGATCCTGCGAGCGTTCGTTTCTGCTGGAGGAACTCTGATCGATACCTCCCCTGCGTATGCAGACGGTGCAGCAGAGAAACTTCTCGGCTACCTACTACGTCGTGATGTCGTTGACCGGGGCCGTCTCGTACTGTCCTCCTCAGCGGGAGTCGATCCCACGCTCCCTCTCGGCCGGCGAGTGGACTGTTCACGGCGTGCTCTCATCGCGCAGCTTGACAGAACCCTCCATGTTCTCGGAACCGACCACGTGGATATCTGGAACGTCGGATTCTGGGATCCGAGGACACCTCCGGAAGAGGTGGCCGACGCCCTCGATTGGGCTGTTACCTCCGGGAGAGCCCGGTATGCCGGGGTGCGGGGCTATACAGGTTGGCAACTAGCGGTGACCCAGGCCAAGAGCCGACACACGACGATCGTTGTGGCGCAGGCCGGTTACAGTCTCCTTGACAGACGGGTCGAGGAGGAACTGCTTCCGGCTACCGAACATCTCGGGGTTGGTTTCTTCGCTGCTGCTCCACTCGCGCAGGGGGTTCTGACCGGGAAATACCGGCAGCGTATCCCTGTTGACTCCCGCGGTGCGTCGCCACGCCACGGTGCGGAGGTCCAGGGGCTCCTCGTACCACGGAGCACACCAGTCGTTGAGGCGTTGTGTACCGCCGCCGAGGGATTGGACATCCCTCCGGTGGCCGCCGCAATCGCGTGGCTCCGCGACCAGAGCCCGGTGACATCAGCGGTAATCGGGGCCCGGACGGTGACGCAGTTGGATGAGGTTCTTGAGGGACTCGACGCCGGATTACCCAAGGCGATCCGGGCTGCGTTGGACGAGGTCTCCCTGTAGCCTCCGGTTCTGTGAAAGTCGTGTTCTGAACTGGTCTTTCCCTGGTTCCCCCGGGATCGGTGGAGCATCCTGGACCTCTGGTAACGTCCCCGGTGTGAGTAACCGACGTCGTTTCCCCCTGACAGCCGTATTCGCCGTTGCTGCCGTCACGCTCTCCGCCTGCAACGCTCCCTCACCGACTGACGGCTCATCGCTGCCGGAACTTTCCGGTGCGACAGTCGTTGATTCGCCCCCCGCGGAGAACCCCGAGGGTGAGGTGTTCAGGCCGGCGGGTGTGCTCGCGGGTGAGAATCTGATCGATCTTGCGGTTGCGGACGGTGACGTTCTCGCGGTTCGGTCCGAGTCACATCTTGGGGTCGGGACTTTGCGCCAACTACAGAACGGGGGCTTCACCGCAGTCGATGTCGCCGCTGAATGCGGACCGCTGTCCGCTCGTGAATCGCGTTTTGTTCTGGCTTGTCCGGACGGTTCCGGTGGTGGGGTCATACATGTGATCGACGTGGATTCCCCGGATCAGTCCGGGACAGTTAAGGTCTCCGCTCCGGTCACCACAGCAGCACTGACCGGTGACGGACGTATCCTCGCGGGTTTCGCCGACGCAGGGGATGTTCTGGTACTCAAACCCGATGGTTCCGGTGCTGCGGACATCACGGCTGACATCCGCATCAAAGATTCCGTCGACCAACTCGTCTCGGTACCTGTCGATGGGCAGGCTGATCGTGCAGTCCTCATAGACAGGGGCAACATCGTCATCAGTGGTGTCGACTGGACGAATGCGAAACCCGGTGCCGCACTGCGCGCGGGGCTCGGTGTCGGCCGCATGGCAGTCGGTGAACCTGGCACGGGTGTGCTCTTCGCATCGGACACCCGTGGCGGCCAGCTTCTCGTCTACACCACCAGCCCCGTCATCATGCTGCACCAGATGGCTCCGGCAGGTACCAGCCCTTGGGCTTTGACCTGGGACCCCGATAACCATGTTGTCTGGGTGTCGGATACCGCAGACAACGTCATTACCGCGTATTCAGTCGCAGGGGGGGTCCCCGTTGCCACCGGTACCGTTCGTTCCGTCGCTGGCGTCCGAGGTTTGAGTATCACGGATAGCGGAGAACTTGTCGCCGTCTCCGCTAGCGGTGACGGTATCCAGGTGGTGGGTGCCGATACCCTGATCGCTACTGTCGGCGGCACGGCTTCTCCGTAGCTACTCCGGCATCAGAGCGGTGACACCCATGGCGCACCGTAGTATGTTTCCCGGGGCCGGTACCGTGCTTTTCACGGTAGCCCGGCTTCTCCCCTTCTGACTTCCCGAGCTTGAGGATCCACCATGTCCGATCTGCCTTCCAGACCTCTGTACAACCTCGCCTTACGAGCGATGTTCACCCTCCCCCCCGAGCGCATTCACAACAGCATCATGAGCGGGCTCCAGGTCCTCCACGGTATGAGCTGGACGAATCGTCAACTTAGCCGATTTATCAGGGTCTCCGATCCCCTGCTCCGCCAAGAGGTGTTCGGGGTTGAGATACCCCAACCCCTCGGACTCGCCGCAGGCTTCGACAAGAACGCGTCCTGCTCCGATGCGTGGGGAGCACTCGGTTTCGGGTACGCGGAGCTTGGTACGGTAACGGCTTCCCCACAGCCTGGCAACCCCCATCCGAGGTTGTTCCGACTTCCTGAAGACAGGGCGATTCTCAACAGGATGGGCTTCAACAACCATGGGGCCGCGGCTGTCGCCCGGAACCTCCACCGACGCAAATCCGACGACGTCATCGGCATCAACATCGGAAAGACCAAGGTGGTTCCACCGGAGGAAGCGGTGGAAGATTACCGGACCTCTGCGAAGATGCTGGGCAGGCTGGCAGATTTTCTCGTGGTAAACGTCTCCTCGCCGAACACCCCGGGTTTGCGGGACCTGCAGGCGGTTGAGTCGTTGCGTCCGATACTCACTGCGGTGCTGAACGTCGCGGAGGCGCCAGTCCTCGTGAAGATCGCCCCTGATCTTAGTGACCATGACGTTGATGCTGTTGCGGATCTCGCGGTGGAACTCGGTCTCGCGGGTATCGTGGCGACGAACACTACAATCTCGCGTGTGGAACTGCACACCGAGTCCGCGAAGGTTGAGGCGATGGGGGCAGGTGGAATCTCCGGTCCTCCGGTTGCAGATCGTTCCCTCGAAATCCTGCGGCGCCTTCATGAGAGAGTGGGAACAGATCTCGTCCTTATCAGCGTCGGTGGAATTGAAACACCGGAACAGGCATGGGAACGGATCACCGCCGGGGCGACGTTGCTCCAGGGGTACACCGGTTTCATCTATGGTGGACCGGGTTGGATCCGCGATATCCACAAGGGAATAGCAAACCAGATTCGGGGCCACGGTCTTTCCGGAATCTCCGAGGCTGTGGGAAGTGGGCTCCCCTGGCTGGATATCTGAGGTCTCAAGCAGGCATCATCTGTCGTTTGATGATGAGGCCCGCGAGTAACGAGACGATCGCGTAGGAAGGCAACCAGTACTGGCCCATCACCATGAAGATGTGGTTGGGTAGTACGCGGCTCAGGACGAGGAACATGAGAGCGACACCGAGGGCCACCACCCTCCCCAGTGTGACGTATTGTGTCCGGCCCGCCGTCGCTGAACTACCAATGATCACGGCAGCGGTGCAAATGAGCAAGAAACGCGTCGTCACGTAGAAAGGCGCCAACCACCCGTTCGTCACCACCTCAAGGAACGTCCACAAGACGAGGACGATGGCGAGTGCGATGAACGCACCACCCACACGCATTGCAGTGGGAACCGCTTTCACCGGCTGCGGTTCAGGATTGTCGCCGGAAGTCTGTTTCGTCATAACGCCTCCCGACTCTAGTGTCCAGACCCCCGTATCACCATATTTTCGCAGGTGGACGGGGGTATCCCTATCTCGGTCACCTGGTTTCAGCGCGATAAACACGTCTTATTGAGCGGCATACGTCAGATGCCATCCTGGAGGGAACCGTAGACATATTCTCGGACGCATCTGGCTCGACACTCGGTGAAGACAAAGTATGGGCTACCACAATGGCGGGCCGAATGATCTGAAGGTGAGAAGGCCCCTGTGCAGTCCGGCCCCCGTGAATGGGCGGCCGGACTGCACAGGGGCGATGCTCGTTGATGCCGAGACCAACTATGACGGTGGTTCCATCCGTCAGTGGTGTGAACCAGATTGAGATTGGATCACTTGTTCTCGTGCCAGCCCCACAGAATAGCCCGGCCAAGGCTGTGGAAGTAGAGGTTGAAACCGAGGATTGCCGGAGTGGCATCCTCCGGAATCTCGAGCTTCTCAACATCAACGGCGTGGACCGCGAAAAGGTAACGGTGCGGACCATGTCCCTCGGGGGGCTGTGGTCCGAAGTAACCACGGATACCACTGTCCCCCACCAGACTAATCGCGTCGTCGATACCGTCGAGCTTCTCTGCTCCTGCACCGGAAGGGAGTTCGGTGACGTCAGCGGGAATGTTGAACACCGCCCAGTGCCAGAATCCTGAGCCGGTCGGCGCATCAGGATCGAAGCAGGTGACCGCGATGGACTTGGTGCCTTCCGGTAGATCGGACCACGCGAGGTGCGGAGAGACATCGTTGCCACCGAGATGCCTCTCGGAGAACGTTCCGCCGTTCTCGAAATCATCGGAGCGGAGTCCGAAGGAAGGCAAATCCTTCAGCGGGGCGTACGGGTCGGCTGCGGGGAATCGGTTGTCATCTGAATAAGAAGTCATGCACCTTTTTTAACAGAAGTCGGTCTGAAATGTTGCTTCGTGACCCAGCACACGTACCGGCGAATCTACCCGCACCACCTGTCGTATAGGTCCGAATACCGGCCACACGCGGCGAGAAGATCATCGTGAGAACCGTCCTCGATGATCCTTCCCTGATCCATCAGGATGATCCTGTCAGCGGCGACCGCTTGGTCGAGACGATGCGCAACCACGAGAGATGTACGTCCTGATGAGACGGTCCGCGCTGCCCGCTCAAGGCTACGCGCACTGTCCGAACCGGCCTCACTCGTGGCTTCGTCCATGATCAAAACGGGAGGATCAATCAAAACCATCCGGGCGAGGGAGATCTGCTGTTCAATCTCCGGTGCAAGATCAGTGTTTCCTGCTCCTACGGGAGTGTCCAACCCATCAGGCAACCATCGCTGCCATCCCGCGCTCTCCGGGGCTAGGCCGACCAGAGACAACGCCGCGATGAGAGTCTCGTCATCAGCTTCAGGTGCGGCCATATGGAGATCGTCACGCAGCGCCCCGGAGAAGAGGTGTACCTCCTGGCTGATCAGAGACACCTGGCGGGCGGTCCATGTGTCGGGCACGGTGGTGGTGTCGGTTCCATCGATGAGTATCCGCCCGGAGGACGGTCTCTGCAGTCCTGCGATGAGACCTGCGAGAGTGGATTTGCCGGCTCCGGACGCTCCGACAAGGGCCGTTGTCGTACCCGGTTCAAGTGTCAACGAGAGGTTCTCGATGATTGGCGAGCCTCCTGGATACCTGAACTCGAGATTTTCGATCCGGACCTCGGGGCATCCAGGACAGTCCGCTGGGGTCGACGAGGCGACAGTGTTGTCGGCGAGCAGTGCGAGAGAGACCGCCCGGCCCAGCGCCGTGAGGGCGTTCTGCACCTCTCCGCTGAAAATCAGTACGTTGAACACATGCATCTCCAGCCGAACCACCAGAACCACCGCTGCAGAGGCTTCCCCCGTGGTCAGCACCCCCTGTGAGACAAGTAGCGTGGACACCATGATCGAGCCTGCGAGCAGGACACCATACGCGAGATATCCGGTTCCGATAAGTCGGAGGAACAGTGGGATCCGGTCGGCTTCACGCTGAACCGTCGCCCACGAGTTTCTCCGGAGCCGTTCGGTCGCCCACCCCCGAATCCCGAATGCCCTAATCGTCGGCATACCGCGAATCGTATCCAGGAGCATGTTGTTGCGGCGCGCTTGGGCTGATGAGAGTGCGTTTGTGGCGGCGGGCAACTCTACGAGCGTCCGTTTCACGGGCACCCAGAAGATGACCGGAAGGATCAGAAGGAGCAGCAGATACCAGGACGAGATCAATGCGAGCGCCACGAAGGTGAAGGGAAACATGAGAACGGTGACGACAAAGCGGGTTCCCATCGTCTGGACAACCCGGTAAGCGGTGTCGATGTCCTTGGTCAAGCGGGTTATCACATTCCCGGTGCCGAGTTCGAGTATGTCCGGGATCGGAGCCTCCAGAGTCGCTGCGAGGCATCTCCTGCGAAGATCCACGGTGAGCCTCCGGGTCCGGGAGAACATGAGATAGGCGGCCGCCGGACGAGTGACCAGCTCGATGAGCATGAGCATGCCCACGACGAAGAGGAGAGCGGTGAACCCAGTCTTCCCGGAACCGAAGGGTGCCACGGAGAGCCCGGAGATGATGTCCACGGACCTGCCGAGAAGGATTGACGATCCGGTCATCGCGCTCAGATTGAGGGTGAAGATGAGGGCCGTGAGAAACCACCATGCTCGACCCGGTCGGTTCGGGAGTTGGCCGAGACAGCGCCGGATCCGCCCGATGGACGCTGGCGCGAGAGCATCATGCTGCTGCTCCACCGGAGTCGTGCCGGTCATCGGAGAAGCTCCGCATCCGTGAGCACCCGGTCCGCGACGGAACACCATGCACGGCTCGTGGTGATGATCACCGTGGAGCGGCGAACACGAAGAGCCTTGACCTTGCGGGCGACGTTGTCGAGGGTCACTGTGTCGAGCCCTGTGGTGGGCTCGTCGAGCAACAGGACCTCCGGGTCGGCGGCTAATGCCCTGGCGAGCGCGACGCGTTGCCGCTGTCCGCCAGAGAGATTCAGGCCAGCTTCGCCGATGGGGGTATCCGGAAGAGAACGATCCGGCCTGTACCCACCGAGTCGGGCCACGATATCACCGCAGCATGCTGCATCGAGTGCAGTTCGAATTGTCTCCGTATCCAATTCACCGGTGGGATCAACGTTTTCTCGCAGGGTCCCCTCGAAGACGTTCACCGCGTGTGGTGGGGAGAGCACCCCAGGAACTGCCATCAGGATGGTGCTCTTTTCCACTGCCGCCCGACGTCCCTCCGGGGTGTCGGGTGCCCATACTGTCAGGCCCGGTTTAGGGTGTACCTCGGACATTTCACCGGCCCCAGCGTCCGGCGACTCCAACGCTGCGGCGAACACACCGATTCTACCCGCAGAAGCCTGTGCCCTGGACCAGACGTCGATGAAGAATCCGAGGGAGAATCCGGTGACGGTGAGTGCCGGTGGAGCCAACAGTACGACCGTCAGGAACTCACCCGGTGTGATGTGACTATCAAACGCAAGAATTGCGGCCGCGACTACGAGACCGAAGCTGAAGATCGCCGGAACCGCTTGTCGGACGACGGTAAGCAGTGCACCGATGCGCACCTCCCTGAGCATCACGGACAGTGCACGGTCAGACATCGTGTCGAAACGCATGCGGCTGGTCTCCACAGCGCCGAGTCCTTTGATGATCCTGGAGCCCTGTGCGAAATCCGTGGCGAGAGAGATTGACTGTGACTCTGCCGCACGCCGACGCTCAGCCACCCGGGTCAACGGACCGGCGGTTCCTGCGGCCACGAGTGCGGTGCAGACTCCCCCACCAATTACACCGAGTGCGAGGCGCCAGTCCACGGCCCCGATGACGAATGCTGACCCCAACAGATAAAAGAAGAGTGACAGCGTGAAATCGTAGGACTGCTTAACACCTGCGAGAGCGGACGTGTCTTCGTCGACGGTGTTCAGGACGGTTCCGGGAGTAAGGGATCGGGCCTCCAGCACCATGAGATTCCGCGTCAATTCCAGCCGTAGACCATGGACGGTCCGGGCCACCGACATGTCGTTCAGGCCGATCTTCGCCGATTCAGCCCAAAAACCCACCCCCTGGAGGAACAAAAGGAGAACGACCGTCCCGATCAGGGCAGCCGTGTGTCCGGTATCGATGACCGCGGTTGTCGACCACCCGGCGATCCGGGACTGTGCAATTCCGCAGGCTTCGGCAACCAGGGTCGTTGCGATGACGAGTGCCACGACACGAGGATGATTGAGTAGTGCCGCCAGAGTCATACGCGTGGGCGACATCCGGGAAGTGCGGGCGTGGAAGGGCTGTTCCACGGGAGGTTGATCGGGGACGAACCAGGACCAGGTCCGCTGCCGGGTCGTGTTCGGTGGAGTCGAGAGCATGTGAAGACGATACACCGTTAGCCAGGCGGTGAATGGTTCCTCGATGATGCCCGAGATCCGCTGATAGACCTTAAAACATGCTTTGTACTGGGGATTTGATCCGATGATGCATTTCGGGCTACAGTATGCGAGTGCCCAGCCGGAAAGGCTGGAAACAAAAAGAGATATTCACCCGGGTCCGGGTGGCGGAATGGCAGACGCGCTAGCTTGAGGTGCTAGTGTCCTATTAACGGACGTGGGGGTTCAAGTCCCCCTCCGGACACAGATAGTAACCGGGGGCTGCAGCATCAGAGGATGCTGCAGCCCCCGGTTCTTCGTTTGCCATCCCTATCATCCCCATCCGAAGGAATCCCCCATGTCCATCGATCCCGATGATCTCGCCGTCTGTCTCAAGGTGATTGAGCAGGTCGGTGAACTAGATCCCGCGCACCCCGATTCGGTCGCGGTGCAACGCTCGGTCGCGGCGTTGTTTAAACAGGTGAAGCGCTCCCGGAAGATCGCAGCCCGGGAACGTCAGAAAAAGGCTGACGAAGCTGTCCTTCATGCGACGGCCACAGCAAACCCCCGGAGGATCGATGATGAGACTTCCGGCCTTCTTATCACCCCTGCGGAGGGCTCCCCCGTCCAACTCGAACCTGGTGCGGTGGCTACCCCACACGGATTTGCGGGACGCTTGCAGCGCGCCCAGAACTGCTATGTCTGCAAGCAGCCCTACACTCTCGTCGATTCCTTCCATCACCAGTTATGTCCGGATTGTGCGGCGGACAACCGCAGACGGAGAGAAGCGCGGGTCGACCTGAACGGGCGTCGTGCCCTGCTAACCGGCGGACGCGCGAAGATCGGGATGTACATCGCCCTGAAATTGCTCCGAGACGGTGCGGATCTCACCATCACGACCCGCTTCCCGAAAGACGCGGTACGTCGCTTCACCGCGGTAGCTGATTCGCCCGACTGGTTGCACCGACTTCACGTTGTTGGTGTGGATCTCCGGGATCCCGCCCAGGTGATCAGCCTCGCAGACTCCGTGGCATCTGCAGGGTCGCTTGATATTCTCATCAACAATGCGGCGCAGACCGTCCGCCGGTCCCCCGGGGCCTATTCCGGGCTCGTCGACGCCGAGTCCGCTCCTTTGGAAGGAGTCGAGCGAAACGTCGACACGCTCTCTCTTGGCTCAACCTCAGCACTTCATCCCGCGGCTCTCACCGGTGCAGGTACCGATGGAGATGCCGCCATCGCTGCACTCGGGGCATCCGGAAACACTCCGGTGGATGCATCCGCTGCGGCCGCGCAGGCCCATGCTTCCAGGCTCGCAGCACTCGCGATGACCGGCGGATCGGCTGCACTCGACCGGATAGGAGACGGTACCGCCATCGATGCGGGTGGGCTCGTCCCCGATGAGGTCGCCCACAACTCCTGGGTTGCACGAATAGGTCAGGTGGATCCTCTCGAGATGCTCGAGGTACAGCTCTGCAACGCGACCGCGCCGTTCATCCTCGTGGACCGTCTGCGGCCCGCGTTGGAAGCTGCTCCAGCTCGCCGCAAGTACATCGTCAATGTCTCGGCAATGGAGGGCGTATTCGGTCGAGGTTACAAGGGGCCCGGGCACCCACACACGAACATGGCTAAAGCTGCACTGAACATGCTGACGCGCACGGCTGCGGGTGAACTCGCCGAAAACGGGATACTGATGACAGCGGTGGATACCGGGTGGATCACCGATGAGCGGCCCCACACCACGAAGGTCCGCCTCGCAGATGAGGGATTCCATGCGCCGCTCGATCTCGTCGACGGTGCGGCCCGAGTCTATGATCCGATCGTGCAGGGTGAGAATGGTGTGGACCTCTACGGATGTTTCCTCAAGAACTACGTCCCCAGTTCCTGGTGATGTTGTCCGAGAGGTCCGGTGTCATGAAAGACCTCGTCAGTCGATATGAGGTCGCTTCACGTTCGGGGTGTACGGGCGCGTCGCGTCATGGTCCTCGGAGTGCGGTACCGGTGGAAGTACCTCATACCGGGCGTGCATGTATCCCTCCCGCGTAGTACCCGCGTCAAGTAGCCGTAGTGGAACATCGCAGCGCATACCGCCAAACAATGGGACGCCGTCTCCGAGGATGAGCGGTACCGTCGTCACGGTCAGCTCGTCGACGAGCCCCCGCTCGAGGAACTGTCGGATCTTTCCGGCACTGTCGATGAATACTCCGGTATAGCCCCGTTCATCGATCAACGCGATGACGTCGTCGAGGTCTCGGGCTACGGTCACCCGATCATCCGAGAAGGAGTCCTGGGTCGTCATCACGATGACGTCCTTTCCCGGGTACGGCCATTCCGGGAGTTCATTCAACTTGTTGAATGCCGGGCGACTGATCACAACAGCGTGACTCTCCCGGAAGACGCGGGCGAAGTCACCCGCGTTACCCGGATCGTGTTTCACGGGATGTTCAACCCCGTGATCCTGGTCGAGGAGCCAGCTCACGTCCCCGTCTGGACGGGTGATGAATCCATCCAGGCTGGTGACGATGAATACGAGGCCTTTCCAGTTGCGCTCCATGCGGTATGTTCCTCTCGGATCGATCTCCGGGCGCCTATCGTCGGACACCCCTCCCCCGGGAAGGATACGTCCTTGATAAACCCCGGGTGATACCCCCAAGCCTAGGTCCGAAGCGGCATAAAGTGTCAACTTCCATACCTACAATCCCACCATTCACCACCCCCAGGGGTGAATGGTGGGATTCGACGGGAAAAGACCGACGCAGGATCTCGTTATAACCCGCGAACAACGGAGACGGTACCCGGAAGTCGGGTACCGTCTCCGAGTCATGCTCATCCGAGGATCAGTGGTCGTGCTGCTCGTTCGGATCGTTGTCGGCATCTTCCTTCGTGGCATGGATCGTGCCGTGAACGTGGTCTGGAGCAGCATAGATCGAGTAGACCTTGAGAGGCTCGGTTCCTTCGTTGACGACATTGTGCCACTTGCCTGCAGGAACGAAGATCGCCCAGTCATCTTCGACAATTCTGTCGATGTCGAGGTTAGCCGGGTCATCACCGATCATGACGTGTCCCGCTCCGGCTTCGACACGGAGGAACTGATCATGGTCATCGTGGACCTCAGCACCGATTTCGCCACCTGCGGGAATGTTCATTACCGTCATCTGGAGGAACTTGCCGGTCCATAGTGTATCCCGGAAATTCTCGTTCTCCTCCGTGGCTTTCTCGATGTTAAGGACATACGGATTGGGGCCGTGGTCGGTACGAAGATCAGACATATAAGTCTCCTTTTATCCATAGAGTTTGCCGCCCTCGAAAACCACTGTACTCAGGTTGCGGGGGTGATGCATTTGAGCTGGTTGATCAGAGCTTCGGGTGTACGGGACAGGAACGCTCAACGCACGAAACGACAATGTTCCGGCATCTACCTCATTCTGAATCGAGGGCCTCAAGTATCTTCTCAGCAGCGAGCGTGGGAGTGATCCGTCCATGCCACAGACGGTCCTCGACCCGCTCTCGGATCTCCCCCACCCGCGCATTCGTGTTGAGTCGCTGGAGGAGGGTTTCATGGACCATCGACCACATCCACCCCACCTGCTGTTCCCGCCTGTTCTCCTCGAACCGACCGCACTCCAGCATCGCGGCATGGTGATCCCGTACGATCTGCCAGAACCTGTCGACACCGTCTCCCTCCACCGCCGACATCGTCAGCGTCGGTGGATGCCAGACAGAATCCTCACTGCGCACCATCCTGAGCGCCGCGGACAGTTCCCGTGCCGCACGTTTCGCGGCTTTGATATTAGAGCCGTCGGCCTTGTTGATGGCCACCAGATCGGCCATCTCCAGCACACCTTTCTTGATGCCCTGAAGCTGATCTCCTGCACCCGCCAATGCAAGGAATGTGAAGCAATCGACCATATTCGATACGGCAACCTCCGATTGCCCCACTCCCACTGTTTCGACGAGAATGACGTCGAAACCGGCAGCCTCGAACACGACCATTGCTTCTCGCGTGGCCTTGGCCACACCGCCGAGAGTGCCGGCAGATGGGGAGGGCCTGATGAACGCATCGTCCTGCGTCGACAGCTTCGACATCCGGGTCTTGTCTCCGAGGATGGACCCACGTGTCCTGGTCGAGGAAGGATCGATTGCGAGAACCGCAACCCGGTGTCCTTCCGTAATCAACTTCATGCCGAGCGCCTCGATGAACGTCGACTTCCCCACCCCCGGAACCCCGGTTATCCCGACTCTGAGCGCATCCCCGGAGAACGGCAGCAACCGCACGAGGAGTTCCTGAGCAAGTACCCGGTGGGCAGGAGCACTCGATTCCAGCAGCGTGATCGCCCGGGATACGCGGGTCCGGTCCCGGTTCCTGACTGCCTCGAACAGCTCATCGACATCTATACGACGTCGGGCACGACGGACCACTTCCGGGGCGATGGCCGTCGCAGAACCGAGATCTGTCCCCGCCGTCGTAGTGAGCGAACCGAGATGGTGTTCAAGGAAACCGTCGTCGATGCTCATTCTGGCTAAAGGCCTTTCTCTGATTCGACCGGTGTACCACAGCAGGGCCCCTCGGCCCTCTCAGCCGTGGCCTGCAGGTCATCGGGTAGATGCAGGTCGAAACCGAGGTTTGCCGATAACTTCGTGATCATGTCGATCGCGGAATCCGCGATGACCGTGCCGGGTGGATAGATCGCAGCAGCGCCGCAGTCGTAGAGTTCCTGGAAGTCCCCTGGGGGGATGACACCACCAACGACGATCATGATGTCCTCGCGACCGAGTTTGGCGAGTTCGTCCTTCAACGCGGGCACCAGGGTGAGATGACCGGCTGCGAGGGAGGACACTCCGACAACGTGCACATCGGCGTCAACGGCTGCCCGGGCTGACTCCGCGGGCGTCTGGAACAAAGGCCCGACATCGACGTCCATTCCGAGATCCGCGTAGGCGGAGGCCACGACCTTCTGGCCACGATCATGTCCGTCCTGGCCCATCTTCGCGATGAAGATGCGCGGTCGACGACCCTCCTCGGCCTCGAAAGCATCGGCCATCGCGATGGCGCGCTGGACGTTGCTCACGGTTCCCTCCTTGCCAACCTCGTCCCTGTAAACCCCGGACAATGTTCGGATCTCAGCTTCGTGGCGCCCGAAGACCTTCTCCATCGCGTAGGAGATCTCCCCTACTGTGGCTTGAACGCGGGCACAGTCGACTGCGAGTTTCAGTAGATTGTGCTCCAGATCGCCGGCATCCTTCGACTCCATCCGGCAGGCTTCAGTGAGCTTGTCCAGTGCGATCTGAACCGCGTCATTGTCACGTTGTGCACGAAGACGATCGAGTTTCTCGAGTTGTTCCTGACGGACCTTGGTGTTATCGACCTTGAGTACCTCGATCTCCTCGTCTTCCTCGGCGATGTACTTGTTGACGCCGATGAGTGCTTGGCGACCGGAATCGATGCGTGCCTGTGTTCGGGCCGCTGATTCCTCGATACGTAGTTTCGGGATGCCTTCAGCCGTAGCTTGGGCCATCCCACCTGCTGCCTCGACCTCTTCAATATGTGCTCGGGCACGATTCGCCAGCTCATTGGTCAACCACTCGATGTAATAGGAACCCGCCCATGGATCGACGGGGCATACCGTTCCAGATTCCTGTTGCAACAGGAGTTGAGTGTTCCGGGCGATGCGTGCGGAGAAATCTGTCGGTAGAGCCAGTGCCTCGTCCAGCGCGTTGGTATGCAGTGATTGGGTGTGTCCCTGCGTCGCAGCCATCGCCTCGATACAGGTGCGCGGGACATTGTTGAAGACATCCTGCGCGGTCAATGACCATCCCGAGGTCTGCGAGTGGGTACGTAGGCTCTGGCTCTTCTTGTTCTTAGGTTCAAAATCGCCGACCAGCTCGCTCCAGAGGAGACGCCCGGCCCGCAGCTTTGCGATCTCCATGAACGTGTACATGGAGATGCCCCAGAAGAACGACAGTCGTGGTGCAAATTTATCGACGTCGAGACCAACCTCCTTACCCGCACGGATGTACTCGACGCCATCTGCGAGGGTGTACGCGAGCTCGAGATCGGCCGTCGCTCCGGCCTCCTGGATATGGTAGCCCGAGATCGAAATCGAGTTGAACCGCGGCATTTTCAGCGATGTGTACTCGAAGATGTTCGAGATGATGCGCATTGAGGGTTTCGGCGGGTAGATGTAGGTGTTGCGGACCATGAACTCCTTGAGGATATCGTTCTGGATGGTCCCCGCGAGCTGTTCCGGTCCGACGCCCTGTTCCTCTGCAGCCACGATGTAGAGGGCGAGGATCGGCAGAACGGCACCGTTCATCGTCATCGATACAGACACCGCCCCAAGATCGATACCCTCGAACAGTTGACGCATGTCGAGAATGGAATCAATCGCCACACCCGCCATACCGACGTCACCGAGGACACGCTCGTTATCCGAGTCGTAACCACGGTGGGTAGCCAGGTCGAAGGCGACGGACAGTCCCTTCTGCCCCGCCGCGAGGTTCCTCCGGTAGAACGCGTTCGATTCCGCCGCAGTGGAGAACCCCGCATACTGGCGGATCGTCCATGGCTGGTTGGTGTACATGGTCGGATACGGGCCACGCATGTACGGAGGAGCGCCGGGAAAGGAATCTAACGGGTACGGTGAATGCCCCCCGTCACCCAGGACGGCGGTATCCCGATCCGAACGGGTGTAAACCCGCTTAACACCGATACCCTCCGGTGTCGCCCAGATCTGACCAGCCTCCGTACCGGGAACATCAACAGGAGAGACGACCTCACCGGTGGTACGCGGGATGTCATGGAAATTCGGGATGGTACTCATGGTAAGTGTCATGCTCCCAGCATCTCGAGCAGGCCAGCCAATGTGGCCGCAGCATCAATGGTCAGGTTGAGATAGTCGTCGGGGGTGTCCTCAGCATCCACGAAAGACTTCGGGGATCCCGCGACCAGGAGTCTGCCTATACCCGCTGCGCGGGCGGCACGGATCGCTTCGGTACCTGTGGCGGTATATTCGGGGTCTGCCCCACAGAGCACTGCGATACGAGCACCTCGTACAGCCTCAGTGAACTCGTCGGTACCCGGTACGAGCTGTCCGGGATTGACAACCTCGATCCCACCGGAGGCGAGGAGGTTCGTGGCAAAGCCCGTCCGCAGGTTGTGCTTGGCCAGGGGTCCGATCGGGATGAGTACCGCCCGGGGCCTGGTGCCGTGTTCCTCCAGGAATGCGTCTGAACGGTTTCTCAGGGCTTCGAAGCCAGCGGCCCACCGCCGGACACCGACCGGTTCAGTACGGAGCTCCACCGGCAGCGGTTTCTCGGCGAGGTTCGGGAACTCGTTGATACCGGTAATCTTCCTGCGTCGATGGGCCACGTCATCCCTGAGCATCTGGTACGACGCATCCAACGAGGACTGGAGATCACCGGATGCACGGTATCTGCGGAACCCCCCTTTCCCCTCGACACACGTGAAGATGTCCCACGCAGCATCAGCCAGCTCCCGGGTCAAGTCCTCGATGAAATAGGATCCTCCTCCCGGGTCAACGACGAATCCGAGATGAGATTCCTCGAGCAGCAGAAGGTTCGTGTTCCGGGCGATTCTGTGTGCGAAGGATCTCGACGTACCCGGGAGCCCACCGGGCACCGCTGAATCGAACGGAAGAACCTCCACATCCGTCGCTCCACCAACTCCGGCGGCGAACGCAGCGACGGTGCTGCGCAACATATTGACCCACGGATCACGTTGACTGAACATGGCCGGAGCAGTCACAGCGTGCTGAGGTGCGGCCCCGGCCTCCGCGTGTCCGATAACTTCGGCAACCCGTGCCCACAGCTCCCGGGCGGCACGAAACTTGGCGATCTGGGCGAACTGCTCATCAGTCGCAGCGAACCGGAAGGACACCTGGCGGAGTGCTGCGTCAGTATCCAGACCGGCATCGACCAGCACACGCAGGTACTCGACACCGGCGGCGAGTGCGAACCCCACCTCTTGAGCATCAGTCGCCCCTTGGTTACTGAAGGCGGCCCCGTCGACGAGAATCGCACGAACATCTCCGGGATGTGCTGCGGCCTCGACCGCCAGCTCGGTCGCCTCGTCGAGACTGATCGAGTCTCCCGAACCGATCATCGCGGTGAGTGGCGTACAGGAAAGTTCCACCGACACCTGCTCCGGGTTATCCGATGCGTCAATGAGCGGGTATAACTCACGAGCCGCCGCCGAGGTACGTACTCCGGCGTGCAGCCGGATCGGTACGAGCTCCAGGAGCACGCCATTCAACAGTTCGGAGAGGTCCTCGGGTGCCGGATCATCAGTGAGATCCAGGATGATGTCCGTGGTTCCGTTATACAGGGCATGGAGAATCTGCTTGTTGATGGTGGGAACATCGCCGAACCCCTCGTTCCCGAAGGTCTCCGACACCCCCCACCCTGCGCGTTGGGCATCCTTGATCTCATTTCCACGGGTGAAGGGAAATACCCCGGGTGCAGCGAGTTCAGCGAACTCGTCAGCGCGGGTGTAAAGGGGACGGATACCGATGCCGTCGTACGTTGTCCTTATCAGTGACCGCCATGCGTCCGGAGGTATCTCGGAGACGTCCTTCCGCTGTACCCGCGCAAAGACCGCAGCCACAGATTGGTACCAGGCGTCCCGGCGATCATTGAAATCAGCGGGGAGCTCCGGGATCCGGTGAAGATCATTCCGCCGATGCTCGTGTTCATTCTGCGTGATGGTCACTGTGATCGAGTCCTGTCCGTCCGGTCAATGTGTCTGTCTTCACGGCAGTTTCCGAGTCTATCCGGTTAAGCGTCATTCCAGTACCATATTTAGGACCGAAATCACCTCCTTCCGGAGGGATTACGCCGCCAGGTTTGAACACTGTTGTCATCTATGATTCTCGGATTTGTGGCGCACCATACTGCCAGTAGGATGGTTACCGAACCACTGTGCAGGGGGCCGTAAGCTGGTACAGGTGGTCAGACTCCGGAGAGCAACAGCTAAGTTCGTCGGCGCCATCGCGATGCCCGCCGCACAACTCCACGAGGGATTTCTCGCATTACCCGCGTTGAAGCGTTTCGCCGTTCTCGGGTTCGCCGCAACTACTGTCATCGTGATTCTCTTCATTGATGTTCCGGGAATCACCCAGATGCGAACCTGGTCAGATGGTGCCGGAAACTGGTTTCCCATTCTTTTCCTCGCCGGATACATCCTTATCACCCAGTTTCCGATCCCCCGAACACTCCTGACTCTCGCCAGTGGGATACTCTTCGGCCCAGCCCTCGGCATACTCATCGCCCTTTCCGCCACGACCTTTTCTGCGGCTCTCTCCCTGACGCTTGTGCGAACCCTCCTCGGTGACTGGATACGACCGCGGATCACTCATCCCACAGCCGTTGGAATCAATGCCCGACTGAAGGCGCGGGGATGGCTCGCGGTGACATCACTCCGGATGATCGCCGTGGTTCCATTTTCCGTTCTCAACTACACTGCGGCATTCACACAGATACCACTCCGTTCGTTCGCGCTCGCCACTCTCGTGGGCTCAGCGCCCGGAACCTCGATGACGGTGGTGCTCGGTGATGCGTTGACCGGGAACACGGATCCAATGGTAATACCCGTCACCATCATCCTCGCACTGGCGGGAATCACGGGCCTGGTTGTCGAATCGCGGCTTCCATCGCCCGGGTGCGGAGAAGGTCTAACATCTCCGGGGCTTAGCAGCGATATCGGGCAGGGGCACAGATGAGACCTCGGATCATGTTCCGACATGGCGGCGGATGCCCGGCGAACCGTACCGACAGTCAAGCCCACGGGGTAGACTGCGGGTAACATGGAGCGTCACTGACCTCGCTTAACATACCTAGCCCCGGGAGAAATCATGTTCGCAGTCCATGCCCGCTACCGAGGCCGGGAGATCCGACGCGCTGACCTTGTTCGGCGCTCAGCCGAAGCGCTGTCGACCCTCGATGGAGTCGGGGAGTTCGAGATGCTCGGCGTCGAGGACATTTGTGCGGTGATCGATTCCGCCGAGGCTGTCACTGACACCACGATGGCACTACTCTCCGCCGGAGATTGGGCGATTGGAATCGGGATATGCCCTGGGGCGGGATGGCCAGTTGCCGAGGTTAGGGAACTTGCCACCACCGCGATCGGGAGACACTGTCGAAGCGGTATCGTCAAGGTGAGATCCTGGACAGGTTCAGACATGAATGACCTCTCCACCGTGTTCATCCTTCTGGCCCACGTTCTCGCGAAGCGCACCACGGAAGGTAGAGAAGCAACCCAACTGATGCGCGGGGGCATGAATCAGAATGAGGCTGCAGCCAAGCTCGGCATTTCGAAACAGGCGATGTCCCAGCGGCTTGCGGCGGCAGGATGGTCCGCAGAGACCGCTGGATGGAAACTGGCCGTCGATCTTCTGAGGAAAGTCGATCAGGGAGCCGTTGAAGAGAGATGAAAACCCCGGTGGATCCCAGAAACCGAAAAGCCCTCCACCGTGACAACAGATGGAGAGCTTTCTCAGGGAGTTAATCGGTGAGCTTCTCATCGGGTCGCGGAGCTCCCGATAAATGAATATCTGGAGATCCCGGAGAAGGCTGCTCCCCGGCGACAGAGCGAGCAGGAATCTCGGGGGACACCGTAGGCTTCCCGGACATCTGATGAGGAGCCGGATCCACTGGCTTATTAGCTACAGCATTCGCCGCAGCCACGGCTGCTGCGATCTCCGGATCGGATTCTGTGGAGAACCACCCCTCGGTGTCGCCATCCTCCGCGATTTCCCTGGTTCGCTCGTCGACATCGGCGGGTTCGAAACGGAAGATACCGTCCTCGTCCTTGTTCGCCATCGCGCGGGCGAATTGCTCCAGGGAGTCACCGAATTGGTTGGGGATCATCCAGACCTTGTTGGCGTCGCCCTCTGCGAGCTTCGGTAGTTTATCGAGGTACTGGTAGGCAAGAACCTCCGGAGTCAATTGTGAGGCCTTGATGGCGGCGTTAATTTTCTGGATTGAACGTGCCTCACCCTGAGCACGGAGAAAACTTGCTGCACGATCCCCCTCGGCACGGAGCATCTCCGCCTGCCGTTCCGCTTCAGCCGCGAGAATCGCGGCATGCTTCTCACCCTCCGCTGCGAGAATACGTGCCTGTTTCTGCCCCTCCGCAGTCTTGATGTAGGCCTCCCGCTGCCCCTCAGCGGTGAGGATCATCGCACGCTTCTCCCGCTCAGCGGTCATCTGCTTCTCCATCGGCTGTTTGATGGAGGGCGGTGGATCGATCGCCTTGAGCTCAACCCGCGCGATACGCAGCCCCCACTTCGTTGTAGCACCGTCAAGCTCGCTGCGCAGCCTGCGGTTGATGACCTCGCGAGACGTCAACGTCTCCTCCAGATCCATGCCGCCAACGACATCACGGAGGGTGGCGACAGAGATCTGCTCGACACCGTAGATGTAATTGTCCACACCGTAGATAGCGAGATGCGGTTCATTGATCTTGAAGGTCACCACAACATCGATGTCCACCGTCAGATTATCCTTGGTGATGACGGCCTGCGGAGGGAAGCTGACGACCCGCTCGCGGGTGTCGACCTTCGCACGGACCCGGTCGATGAACGGGATCAGGAACGTCAGCCCCTGTGCGGTTCGGGTGTAGGAGCCCAGCCTCTCGATGACGGCGGCCTCACCTTCGGGGACGAGCTTCAGGGACTTCGACACCACCAGTCCGATGAGGATGACGATCAACGCCATCAGGACAATTTGGACCAGAGCGACTTCGTCCATGGTCAGATCTCCTTCCAGACGACGGCGACTGCGCCGTCGATCGTGACGACATTCACCCGTTCGCCCGGGGTGAATCTGTGCGTGGGGTCGAGACTTCTCGCGGACCAGATCTCTCCTCCGAGCCGGATCTGACCACTGTGACCGTCCACTTCTTCAAGAACCGTGGCGGTGGTACCGATCAGAGCCTGCGGCGAGGTGTCGAGCACGCCTACGGAGCGGGTTCGGCGCCGGAGGATCGGTCGGACGAATACGAGGAGACCGAACGATGACAGGGCGAACGTCACGATCTCCATCCAGAGGGGAACATCGAAGACGCCTATTCCGGCTGTCGCGAGCGCAGCTCCACCCAGTAACAACAGGGTGAAGTCTCCGGCCAGCAGTTCAAGAGCGGCCAGCAGAATCGCAGCTATCAACCAAACAAGTGCACCCACGTTTTCACCCTACCCGAACATATTCTCTTGCCCCGGAACCGGAATTAGACCAGATCCCGCTTATCGACGCCCGGAATGGTCACGAAATCCACAAGCCTCTCGACAGCACCGATCAAGGCCGAATCAAGATCCCGGTAGCTTTCCACAGCTCCGTACACCCTGTTCCACCCTTCACGTGGTGTCCCCCACTTCAGACGCGAACAAATACCGGTCTTCCAGTCTTCCCCTCGGGGAATCTCTGGCCAGGACCGCAAGCCGAGTTTCTCCGGTTTCACTGCTTCCCAGATATCAATGAAGGGATGCCCGGTGACCAGGACATCCGGCCCCAGAGATTGGGTGAGCCTAGTTTCCTTGGACCCCTCGACGAGGTGGTCAGCGAGTACCCCGACTCGTCGCCCGGGGCCGGGCTGGAACTCATCCAGACGCTCCGGGAGATTGTCGAGGCCTTCTAGGTACTCGACCACTACCCCCTCGACGCGTAGGTCATGGCCCCACACTTTCTCGATGATTGCCGCATCATGGATGCCTTCAACCCAGATTCGCGAGGGTGCTGCGATCTTGGCGGTGACGTTCCCGACTTTCCGGGAACCCGAGTTCGAGCGTAGGGGTCCGTTGTCCGGGACGTATCGGGTGAGTGTCACCCTTTTTCCTTCCACAAGAAACGCACCGTTTCTCAACTTGAACAGACGTTCTCTCCCGTTCCTATCCTCTAGTCCGATGAAATCGCCGTCGTATGTGCGCTCGAATCGGGTGACCGCACCCACGAACCCGTCCGCGATCACCTCCACGACCAGACCAGGTTCCGCAGGGATCGTGGGGTATTCCGGATTACGGCGACGGGCGTGTCCGGAGAGGATGTCTCCGGAATAAGGGTCATGAAAGCTCATGAGATTTCACCCTATCGGCTAAACTCTGACAACCATGGATTTCCGTCCCTTGGTGTACTCGCCCCTCCAGAACGCCGCGATCTGGCTCGCTGGATGGATCTACGGCAAAGTCAGCTACGACGAACTCACCGAAACCTTCACCAGTTATGGATTGCGTCATGTGCTGTGCACGTCTGATACCCGGGGCACACCGCAGACCTCTGAAGGCGACTTCATCGACATACTCCGGCGCCTCCGCAGAATCAGTACTCCTCTAGTGGCGCATCTCCAACCCGGAGAACCAGTTCTCCGACTCGTTTTCGGCGGCCCGGGACAGGTTCCCGGGCTGATCGCGGGTTCACCTTCCGCAGAGACTGCACGACGGATGGGATCCAGCGCACTGATCATCCGGGATGTCGATCCGGATACCAGCCACATCCTCGTACCGGATGAGGGGTTCGGCGATCCCCATCAGGTCGTTTCGTGGCGATGGTTCACCGAACACGGCCGGGTACCGGAACCGGATCATCTGGGTCCCGGTGATGCTGACCGACTCCTCGCGAATGCGACGGAACGTGTAGCCGACAGGATCACGGCCCGAGGTTTCACGCGGAGCTCATTGATAGATCCCCGTCTGACGGTGGGGCGACTCAGCGATTTCTATGCAGGTCCCGGACTCCCGGATTCGGTCACTCCACGGGCCGGTAAGCTTCTCGCCCGTGCGGATCGTGTCGCCGCAATCATCGAGAGCGTGGTGACCGAAGCAGGAGACCACAGTCATGACGCGGAACTCACGGAACTTCTCGGACACCTCCGAAGGGCCCGGATGGCCGGTGTCGCCTATGCGGTCGGTGAGTACGGGCGCGGCTCCTGACTGTGCGGGTTCAGTTGCCGTCGAGGAAACCCTGTACAACAGGACCGAGTGACTTGACGAGATCAGCAGTGGACAATTCCCGGGCGGCAGGAAGACGAAATAGGTAGCGTGTCACGATGATCCCCGCCAACTGCGACTGGGAAAAGGCGATCCGTCGCTCGGCTTCAGCACGGTCGACGCCATTCTCCTTCAGTCTTGCGCGAACCGGCTCCCACAGAACGGACGTGAGGTACTCGGAGAAGGGGGCGGGATCCTCGAGAGCACCACGTGCCATCGCGAGCAATTGGTCGGCGACGGGCGATTCCCACAGAGCGATGATTTCCTTGACCAGTACTGGACCGAGATCGTCGAAAGGCACTGAAGCAAGCACGGCGTGAATGTCTCCTGGGTCCGCCGGGAACTGGATCACCGCTCGGAACAGTCCCTCCTTGTTTCCGAAGTAGTGGGGAACAAGGGCGACGTCACACCCGGCTCCCGTCGCCACGGCACGCAGCGTCGTGCCACGATATCCGCGGGCAGCGAATAGTGCGCTCGCTGATGCGAGTATTCGGTTACGGGCGCTGCTCTTCTCCATCTACGGGATTCTAGCTTCCGGACTGTGTCCTCCCCAGCGTCAGGTCCGTCGCTGCATGAATAGCGCGGCCACAGCCATTCCGCACATTGAAAACCCCGAGAGAATCAGCATGTCCGTTACGAAGCCTGAGTAGACGCTGTTTTCCACAGCGAGGTGTTGTTGTGCCTTCACGGCGTAGGTCAATGGCAGAATATCTGAGATCCACTGGAGTGCTAGGGGCATCGCCGACGTCGGAACGAAAATTCCGGCGAGAAAGAGCTGCGGGCCGATAACCAGGGGAAGCATCTGAACAGCCTGGAATTCGTTCCGGGCGAAACTGCCCGCGACCAGGCCCAACACGGACCCGGTAACACCGGACAAGAGGGTCACAACGCCCGTGCCCAAGATTCCAGAAGGTGGATCCACACCGAGAGCCTGATGAGCGACCCCGAGCATGACCGCCGCCTGCACGACGGCAAAACTACCGAAGGTCAGTGCATAGCCGACCAACAGTTCGGTATGGGTGAGACAGGTCGTCCAGAGGCGTTCCAGACTCCCAGCAGTGCGCTCCCGCTGGACGGCGACAGCAGCGACGATGAACATCATCACCATGGGCATGAGGCCGAGCAACATCTGGGCGACAACCGTGAACCCCGGATGATCCAGGTAAACGAAGTACAGAAGTGTGAGGAGCAGCGTCGGGAGTATCAGCATCTGGGTTGCGAGTCTCCGGTCACGGATGAGCTCCAGGGAAAGCCGTACAGAAGTAGACAGAGTTCGTTTCATCGCACTCACCTCTTCCGTCCCTCTCCGCTTGAGCCGAAGCCTTCCCGTAGCAATGTGAGGAATGCTGACTCAAGATCAGGACGTCCGGTCCGGTGCCGCAGATCGCTCGGTGTTTCGTCCGCGATCAGTTCACCCTGCCTGAGCATCAGCACACGGTCGCACCTGTTGGCCTCCTCGAGAACATGTGAACTCAACAGGAAGGTGACACCGTCGGCTGCGAGGCTCCGGAAGTGATTCCAGAGATATTCCCGGGTCAAGGGATCGAGCCCGATGGTGGGCTCATCGATAACGAGGAGTTTCGCCCGGGAGATGAGTGCACAGGCCAGTGAGACGCGTTTGCGCTGTCCTCCGGAGAGCCTATGCGCGCTTATTTCGGCCACCTCTGCAAGCCCGAGCACCTCCAGGTGCTCATCGATGACCTCACGCGAAGGGACGGAATCATGCCCGAGCGTCCCGTAGTAGCGACAGTGCTCGCGGGCACTGAGTCCGGGATACACCGCGGCCTCCTGCGGGTCGTATCCGATTCTTCCCCGGTTCGCACGATGCCCCGCCCGGCGTCCCAGGACGGTGAGTTCGCCCTGATGAGGCTGCAGGCCGGTGATAGCACGGATCAGTGTGGTCTTACCCGCTCCGGAAGGGCCGACCAACCCGGTGATGCAGCCAGGAGGAACCGTGAAGGACAGAGGTCCGATGATCGTTCTCCGGTGGTGATTCGGACCACGGCTGACCGTAAGGCCAGTGGCGGTGATGACGGGTGGCATGGCGGCCCCCTTCAGTGTTCAACGACTGTTGAATATGTGGACAGTGCTCACACTACGTGAAAATCCCCGGGTGTTCAACAATTGTTGAACACCCGGGGATTGAGAGCCGCCGCGGTAAAACTATCCCGAGCGCTGAGCCGCCGCGGGCCGCCTAGCGGGAGTACAACAGCCCTCGGCGCAGAAAGCACCGTTTACGGTGCACCCCCGCAAGGGCGCACTACCGAGACGCAGAGGATCCCTTTTCTCAATCATTTCGAGAACCAAGGCAACCACCATCTGCGCGAACTCAGTGGTCGGCCCCGCTGTGCCAGTTCTCTCGATGGGAATACCGAACTCCTCAGCCTCTTCTGCAAGCTCAGAATCCAGGTCCCACACAACTTCAATGTGGTCGGAAATGAACCCGATGGGGCAGACCACAGCAGCCGGAAGCCCTGCTCCCTCATGCAGGTCGGTTACGTGATCAACAATGTCCGGCTCCAGCCACGGCGTGTGCGGCGAACCCGACCGCGACTGCCACACGACGTCATAATCCTCCACTCCAACCTCGCGGGCGACCAGCGCCGCAGCTTCGTGCACCTGCCTTGAATAGAGTGGACCGTCAGCCGCAACACCTGCTGCATTGTCGGCTGCTGTCGGAATCGAATGCGCGGTGAACATGAGCCGAGCGGAAGCGCGAACGTCCTCTGACAACCGTGAATAGGCGTCTCTCACCGCGTGTGCCATCGCGCGAATGAACAGCGGGTGATCATAGAACTGACGCAGTTTGGTGAACCGGATCTCCGGTAGCCCCTCCGCAGCCAGACGTTCCCGCATGCCTGCGATATCTTCGTCGTATTGTCTGCAGCCCGAATATCCAGCCCACGCTGATGTGGCGAACACGAGTGCGTTGCGGACGCCGTCCCGCGCCATCTCGGCGGCCGTGTCCGGAGCCATCGGATGCCAGTTCCGGTTGCCGAAATAGACAGGAAGATCAATACCACGGCGGGCGAGTTCAGCACGGACATTGCCTATGATCTCGCGATTCAGTTGGTTGAGCGGACTCACTCCACCAAAGTGGTGGTAGTGCACCTCCACCTCATCCAGGCGCTCCGGGGGAATTCCCCTGCCTCGAGTCACATTCTCGAGGAACGGGCGGACGTCATCGTGACCTTCTGGTCCTCCGAAGGAGAGAAACAGCAGTGCGTCATAATCAGTGGTGCGAGGGTGAGACATAATTTCCAGAATACCCAACACACCATCACTCCACCGACTCAGCGGGTCACCTGCAGTACCGGCGGTGAGGACGTGAAGTACTACTGATCAGATCAGTCGGACCGCGTACGGACTCATACCGGACCACCGGACAGGACTGATCTGAACGTGTCCACCGGATTGCGGAGCCTCGATCATCATTCCGTCACCCAGATAAATGGCCACATGGTATTCAGCGTTGGGCCCCCAAAAGAGCAGATCACCACGCTGAATGTTCGTTGTCGACACTTTGGTTCCGCGCTGGTACTGGTAACCGGTGTAGTGCGGGAGCGCAATTCCCGCTCCTGCGAAAGCGTAGAGAGTCAACCCAGAGCAATCGAATCCGATCTTGTTGTAATCACCATACGAGTCGGCAACTCCCCCGTCCCGGATACCTCGGGTCGGACCTGCTGCATTGCCACCCCCCCAGGCATACGGCGTACCGATCATGGCCGTGGCCCGTGCGATGACCCCCTCAATCTTTTCGGAGCGTGATCCGGAGATGACCTCGGTGGCGGTCTCCGTGATTTCATTCAGGTCGGTCAGGGTCACGTAATCGACCAAAGTGTCGATGGTGCCACTGACGGGATCATCCGCTGTACCGTTTCGAGTGGTCGTCGGTGTGGCCGTCGTGGTCACCGGCGTGACTGTCGTAATCGCCGGAACGGAAGAATCATCATCACGGGTACCGTTCCCTACCAGTGCACTCTCTCTCGCAGCGGTAGGTTCTGGAGCCGCAGAATAGCCGCCACCGAAATTCTCACCAAGTACCGCGACGGTATCGCGAACTGCAGCGATGAGGGTGTCAGCGTCAGATTCCTCACTCGGATAAGGATTTGTCAACGTTGCATGGTCCGGAGAATTCACCGCGACCAACGCCGCTGCCGCCAGAGACGCCGCAGCACTCGCTGCACGACGAAGATCCTCCACCCGCTGTGCGTCCTCACCACTGCTTCCCACGTCAGAGGCGGCTTTTTCCGCGACCTCTTGGGCGCGAACTGCCTGATCAACCGCTTCCTGCGCTTTCTCGCGGGCTTCGCTCCGGTCCGGCGCCTCCAGCGCTGCTGCAGCAGCAGCGCTGGCAGCCGCAGCAGCCTCCTGACGACTGTCTGCCGAATCAACTTCTGCGGCCGCTTTCTGTTTGGCCGCCAACTCGGCCGCAACTTCCGCCGCCTTCCGCTCAGCCTCCGCCCGCGAATACTCCTCGTATTCCCTCCGCTGATTGTTTAGATTCCCGGCTGCTGCACGTGCCGCAGCGAGACGTTCCTCCGCAGCATCTCTTTCCGCAGCGAGCCGATCACGTTGGGCCGTGGCTTCCTCGATCAATCCGGCATTCGTCTCAATGTCGGCACGGGCGGCAGCCTCGGCGGCCTCAGCCTCCGATTCACGGTGTTCCGCAACTCTCCTCGCGGCCCGCAACCGTGATTCTTCATTTGCGTTCTCGGTCCGCAGACGATCGAGCTCGTCGAGAAGAGCCTCTTTCTTCGCGGCAGTGGTACGAATGAAGGTCTGACGCGCTAGAGCATCATCGGCATTCTTAGCTCCGGCAAGACCACTAACTGCCAGTGATGTACTTCCACGACGGTAAGCAGACCGGGAGATCTCATCAAGTTTGGATTGCTCAGCATTCAACCGGTCCTGAGTCTCATCCAGATCAGCTAGGGCGCCGCGAGCGTTCTGCCGTGCCTGTTCCGCGCCAGCCTGTGCGTCGTGAAGATCCACGAGCGCCTTGTTCACCGCCTCGCGGAGACGCCCCATATCGTTCTCCAGACTGACGATCTGTTCCTGCGCCGAGGATAGCCCAGCGGCAAGTGAAGCTACCTCGTTGGAACTCATCCCAACCGCCTGTTCGGCTGCTGCGATCTCCGAGTCATCCGGATTTCGCGGCACTGCCGAGGCCGGAGCCAGGGAGAAAGTGAGCGAAGCGGTCAACAGAACACCGATCGTCCGGTGTACTCGAGGGGTCGAGCCCCCCTCTGCTGCACCGGGTGCCGCTGTACGGCGAGGCGTGAACATTGCCACTGAGTAACTCCTATCCCCGCTTCATCGTTACCTGATGCCAGCCCGTGAACCGGACTAACCCGGGGCAGGGAGGTGCCAGGTTCAGGAGGCGCTGGCGCGACTCCGTCGATAGCGGCGACTGCTTCGTGCATCGTGGGCCGGAACAGCCGGAACAGGAAGTCCGACGATTTCCGGATGGTGGACATTCGGCACAGCCCATGAGTCCCTGACGAGACTCTAGGGATGGGACCCGCCAGGCATGCTTCCCCACGTGCCTCACGAACCACCAACAATCTTCATCTACGTTGATCCGGTGCCGACTGGACGGTTCGGAATCGACGTATCGATAACTGAAGGTAGAACTCACGGAACACATGGGCTGACAACTGAACGTTAATTCACTCCAAAGAACTTGGGTAAACAGTGATCCCACTAGTCACAGCGGTAAAGACTGACGCCGTGACTGGCAAGGTTGCTGACCTGTGCACTTTCACCCCCGAAAAATAGGTGTGATTTTCACCACATTGGATAATTTCTGCACGTGTCCTCCTACATCCACACCCCTCCATAGTATTTTGCCAACGGGAAGTTTTCAGGGGTGCCAATTATCAAACATGGTACGTCAAGCTTCAACACTTGACATACCATGTCATTTCCAATCCGTCACTAACGCCTAGACAGTAGTGCGAGCACCGTCACCATGATCGCACAAAGGACGACGGCCAGAACTCCGAGATTGATGGCCTGCCACGGAACTATCGCACCATCGAGATCATTGACGAAAGTTCTCGTACCCTCCACCAGGTCTGGATTCTGGAAGAGGTCCACCTGGGCGGACTCAATCGCTGCTCGTGAATGGTTGTCACTGACAACAGCACCACCCGCCGGTGAGCGAACTATGACGGTATCCGCCCCAGTGTCCATGAGAAGATCCTGTGCGATATCCCGCTGGTCCGCGGACATCGCGGGAGCTGAATCGAGAAAAACAAAACGGAGCTCACCAAACCCGCTCTGGCGTGCATCATCGATGACATTAGAAAGGGCACTCTCAAGTCCTGGATGCTCGGCCCCCAGTGATCCGATAGCAACATCATCATCGGCAAGATCCTCGACGATGTCCGTCAGATCAATCTCGGTGGGGATCATGTGACGATGATTTCCTCTCAGTGTTTCCGCGTCCGGGATCGACGGTGCCGACGCCCCCGCCCTCCCGACTATGGCACGCTGTCTCCAAAATAGGCAGAGGACACACCGTGTCCACCGACATTCCGCTAAGCCGTTTGCCAAATAACCTTTTGACACCGTGCGCGCGAGGACTATCCATGTTCCGGGGGTGAGCAATCCGCACACTCACGGTTTGCGACCACCCATTATGCGGCTTCAATGATAGATTACGGGGGTGGGGAAACCCACCACGTGCCAGAATTCCCGAACAGAACGCCCGTACTGTTATACTTTACCGCAGACGACGTTCATTCCAGCCTATCGGCGCGATGAACCGATGTTTGACCTGCGTCGGTGCCAGCCGGAGAATCACCCAGCCGATGCGTTAACTCACCCGATTAGTTTAGGAACGGAGCCTACCGTGACTGAGAGCCAGAACTCATTCAACGCCAAGAGCACCCTCAAAGTCGGCGACAAGTCCTACGAGTACTACGCTCTCGATGCTGTGCCCGGCATGGAGAAGCTGCCTTACTCCCTGAAAGTTCTCGGCGAGAACCTTCTTCGCACAGAGGACGGCGCCAACATCACTCGAGACCACATCAAGGCAATCGCGAACTGGGACGCCTCCGCAGAACCCAGTATCGAGATCCAGTTCACCCCAGCCCGGGTGTTGATGCAGGACTTCACCGGCGTTCCTTGTGTCGTTGACCTTGCGACGATGCGTGAGGCGATCAAGGCTCTCGGGGGAGATCCGGATGGCGTCAATCCATTGAACCCCGCAGAGATGGTCATCGATCACTCGGTCATCATCGAGGCGTTCGGTCACTCCGATTCCCTTGAGAAGAACGTCAAGATTGAGTACGAGCGTAATGAGGAGCGCTATCAGTTCCTCCGCTGGGGTTCCAAGGCGTTCTCCAACTTCCGGGTGGTGCCTCCGGGAACCGGCATCGTCCACCAGGTCAACATCGAGAACCTCGCCCGTGTTGTTTTCGACAACGACGGTGTCGCTTACCCAGACACCTGCATTGGTACTGACTCCCACACCACGATGGAAAACGGTCTCGGTATTCTCGGCTGGGGCGTTGGTGGTATCGAGGCAGAGGCAGCGATGCTCGGCCAACCCGTCTCAATGCTCATTCCCCGCGTCGTCGGATTTAAACTCACGGGAGCGATTCCCGCCGGTGTTACCGCTACGGACGTCGTTCTGACAATCACCGAGATGCTTCGCAAGCACGGTGTCGTCCAAAAGTTCGTCGAGTTCTACGGGTCCGGAGTCAAGGAGGTCCCACTCGCGAACCGCGCAACCATCGGCAACATGTCGCCAGAGTTCGGATCCACCTGTGCGATGTTCCCCATCGATGAACAAACCACCAAATACCTCAAGCTGACCGGCCGCTCCGAAGAGCAGATTGAGCTTGTCGAAGCATATGCCAAGGCTCAGGGCATGTGGCTGGATGAGGACTCACTCGAGGCCGAGTACTCCGAGTACCTCGAACTTGATCTGTCGACGGTTGTGCCATCAATCGCAGGTCCAAAGCGCCCGCAGGACCGTATTCTTCTCTCCGAGGCCAAGCAGCAGTTCCGCAAAGATCTGCCGAACTACTGCAGTGACAAGTTCGTCGAGGATGAGAGCCGACCCGCCGTCCGCATGGATGCTGAAGGCGAACTTGACTTTGATGATGCCGACGTCGCGGATCTCTACAACTCCTCTCGCGAAGGCCGCGGTGAGTCTGCTGCGAAGGGTGCGGAGGGACGAGCATCACGACCGGTCACGGTGACCTCTCCCAACGGGGGCGAGTACACGCTTGACCACGGGATGGTGGCGATCGCGTCGATCACCTCCTGCACCAACACCTCCAATCCCTCCGTCATGATCGGGGCGGGTCTGATTGCACGCAAAGCCGCTGCGAAGGGACTCAAGGCAAAACCATGGGTCAAGACTATCTGTGCACCCGGTTCACAGGTCGTTGACGGCTACTACAAGCGCGCTGACCTGTGGAAGGACCTGGAAGCCATGGGCTTCTACCTCGCAGGTTTCGGTTGTACCACCTGTATTGGTAACTCCGGCCCACTCCCGGAGGAAATCTCTGCGGCGATCAACAAGTATGATCTGACCGCCACCGCAGTGCTATCGGGTAACCGTAACTTCGAGGGGCGTATCTCCCCCGACGTGAAAATGAACTATCTCGCATCCCCGATCATGGTGATCGCCTACGCCATCGCAGGCACCATGGACTTCGACTTTGCGACGCAACCGCTTGGACAGGATGAAAACGGCAACGATGTCTTCCTGACCGACATCTGGCCCTCCACCGAGGAGATCGAAGCCACGATCGAGGAATGCATCTCCCGCGAACTTTACGAGGCTGATTACGCTGACGTCTTCAAGGGTGACGAGCAGTGGCAGAACCTCCCCACCCCCGAAGGAAAGACCTTCGACTGGGACGAGTCCTCGACCTACATCCGCAAGGCCCCGTACTTCGACGGTATGACCATGGAACCGGAGCCTGTGGCAGATATCAAGGGCGCCCGCGTTCTGTGCAAGCTCGGCGACTCGGTCACCACCGACCACATCTCCCCGGCTTCGTCGATCAAGCCTGGTACCCCCGCCGCTCAGTACCTGGATGAGAACGGTGTCGAACGCAACGACTACAACTCGCTCGGTTCCCGGCGTGGTAATCACGAGGTGATGATGCGCGGTACATTCGCCAACATTCGCCTTCAAAATCAACTCGTCGATCAGGCCGGTGGCTACACCCGCGATTTCACCCAGGAAGGTGGCCCTCAGGCATTCATTTTCGACGCGTGCCAGAACTACAAGGCAGAGGGCATTCCGCTGGTTGTCCTCGGTGGCAAGGAATACGGTACGGGTTCGTCCCGTGACTGGGCGGCGAAGGGCACGAACCTTCTCGGTGTCCGAGCCGTCATCACCGAGAGCTTCGAACGCATTCACCGCTCGAACCTGATCGGTATGGGTGTCATTCCGCTGCAGTTCCCCGAGGGCGAGACCCACGAGTCCCTCGGGTTGGATGGCACCGAGGTCTTCGATATCGAAGGCATTGAGGAATTCAACAACGACACAATCCCGCAGACCGTGAAGGTAACCGCACACAAGCAGGATGGTGGAGAGGACATCGTCTTTGACGCCAAGGTCCGCGTGGACACCCCCGGTGAGGCCGCGTACTTCCGTAACGGAGGAATCCTGCAGTACGTTCTGCGCAACATGGCACGGGGTGCCGCTTGATCAAGTCCTCCCGAGTCTACGGGAGCCGGGATTGACCCTGGTATCCGGACTCTCACGGGCTCAACCGACGGGGCTGCGTAATGAGGAACGGTCGGCCGCTCCCCATTACGCAGCCCCCTCGTCATCGTTGACACCAGTACAATTCATTCGTGGTACCGCAACCCAGTTGTACTGGACGGATCACAACGCCACTAATAAGGAGAACTGTCGTGCCCAAGGTCAGTTCCTCGGACCTCTCGCAACGGCGTCGGGAGATCCTCGAAGGGGCCCGCCGGTGCTTTGCCGAGTTCGGTTACGACGGCGCGACCGTCAGACGTCTTGAACAGGCCACCGGAAAATCCCGGGGTGCGATCTTCCACCATTTCGCCGACAAGGAGAACCTTTTCCTCGCTCTCGCCCGAGAGGATGCGGCACGTATGGCGGATGTGGTAACTGAGGAAGGTCTGGTTGAGGTGATGCGGGACATGCTTTCCCACCCTGATCGCTATGACTGGCTCTCGACCCGGTTAGAGATAACCCGACTGCTGCGTACTGATCCGGTGTTTTCGGCCCGCTGGGTCGAGCACCAGGCGGTGCTCGACGAAGCTATCCGATCCCGACTCCAAGCCGGGGTGGACGCCGGACGTATGCGGACCGACGTAGCGGTCGAGGTTCTCCACACCTATCTCGAGACGGTGATGGATGGTTTCATCACCCGGCTTGCCAGCGGCGAGCCCACCGAGTGTCTACACCGTGTTCTCGACCTCGTCGAAGCCAGCGTCAGGACACCACACCCGGGAAAAGTTGATTCTCAGAGCAGACCGGTCTGATCATTTTTCCTCAGCTTTTCGTGTGATTGTTCCCATATTTTGGTGAAAAGCCAGTAGTATCACACGGTATGTCCGTCACCGAGATCACCAAACCTTTCCTTCTGCTGAGTACCCGGCCTGAGGATGATGCCGCGGAATCAGAGTTCAGCTCTTTTCTCTCAATGATGGAGCTGAAACCCGATTTTCTTATCCAAAAACGTGTGAATCGGGAACCTCTCGGCAGGGTCATTCTCGATGACTACTCCGGAATCATCGTCGGTGGCGGACCATACAACGCCACTGAACCCGATAAAACAGATCATCAAGTCAGGGTCGAGACCTGTCTGAATACGGTGATCAGGGAGTGCATTGAACGGGATTTCCCGCTCTTTGGAGCCTGCTTCGGCGTCGGTGCAGTCGGAAGCGTAGCCGGTGGTATCATCGACCGGCATTACGGTGAGAAACCCCGGTGCATTCTCGTCGATGTCACCGACGAGGGTAGGGGGGATCCGATCCTTGACGGGCTCCCCCACAGGTTTCCCACCATCGTCGGCCATAAAGAAGCCACGCGGGAGCTTCCACCCGGCGCAACCCTGCTTGTGCGGGGGGAAGACTGTCCGATCCAGATGTACCGAATCAAACGCCACATCTACGTGACCCAATTCCATCCGGAGCTGGAACTGGAGAGCTTCCGTGACCGGCTCGAGGTTTACCGCGATGCCGGATATTACGATCCCGATGAATTCGACTCGATCATCGAATCCTGTTCCGGTCACGATCTTTCGACGGACAACCGGTTACTCCGGAACTTCGCTCACCGTTACGCCCGCTGAACCGTCGGGACTTACGGGCGCATGCCTTCCAGGTAGCGGTCTGTGATCAGATTCTGCACTGAACGCGCCAATGGAGCTGCCAGCCGCGCCGGTAGCCATGCGTGGCGTGAGAATGCGGTGATTCTCCCTCTCACGGTTCCATCCGGTCCCAGTGTGATGGCGAACGCCTCTTCTCCGCACTCCACGTGGCCGGGTAGTGTCCCGTACACCAGTCGTGTCTGTAGCTCATCTACCTCAGCGCACAAGATCAGGCACGGCGAATCTGTTCCGGCGAACCGAACCCGGACAACATCGTCGGTGGTGGCCGGGCGCCAGGATCCGACGCCGACACCAGCGGATTCGTGTGCCCGCCACGTCATGAGGCGCTCGGAGACGGCGTGATAATCCCCTGGCCCCATCCCCAGAATGATGCTTTTGTCAATGACTCGCCAATTGTCCTGCAGAAACCCGCCACCTGGACGCTCGCCGGTGTTGCACAACGTCGTCAGGATAAGCTCGTCCGGATAGGTCAGTTCCTCTGCCCATCGGCATAATCGACCGCATGACCTGTCGCTGCATTCCATGCCCCGAGAATAACGGAAGCTAATTCCGGGTAGTACCCACACCACTGTGCTCCACGCACAGGTGCGCATCCCGTACAGCTAGGGCGTGTCTCCTAAATGTTGTACCCAGGTCAGGATTGCACAGAGGGTGACGGCAGCGATGTTCCGCTTGCGGAACTGGCGGCGGATCGTGCCGGATGAGTACCCCTTGTCGGCGATCACCACGTCCGGACCGGTGCAAGGCCGACCCCGCCCGTCGATGGCACTGTGCATCGTGCTCGTTAGTCCACCACGCGGGCGGCCGATACGGTGACCTGTAGGTTCACACTCTACGACTGGCTGGTTCTTGTGATTCGATTGAGCCCTCTGTGTCCTGCTCGGGGCGCGTTGTGTTCGTGCCATGGTGATGGGCGCGGCAGATGGTGACATCGACCGAGACGTTCCAGTTGATCAACCCGGGCAGTATCCGCGTCAGCGAGAATCGTGTGCAGGACCCGGTCCCAGATGCTCTCGGCGTAGCGTACATGGCGCTTGCACACCGTCTGCCACGGGACGAACTCCTCCCGAGGCGGATCACCGCCACGCAATGCCCGCCCGGTAGCGGTAGATGATCCCTTCGACGAGCGTGCGATTGTCCTGAAACGGATGTCCCTGCCGCCCAGCGTTGGAAGGCAAAAAAGGGACTCGATCCGTTCCCATTGCTCATCGGTGAAATGGTGAAACCTCGATTTTGCTCGTCCCATACGGCCACCGTCTGGCGAATCACCGTTCAGTTAAGACACGCCTAGGAGTACGGCTTCACCGGTTGGATTCCTCTCCCGGGAATTTGGGTGTTCCTAAGCCAGTTCGACGATCTCCATGTACTCGTCACTCCAGAGATCCTCTGTCCCGTCCGGTAGGACAATGACACGCTCGGGATCGAGTGCCTTCACCGCTCCGGGGTCGTGAGTCACCAGAACCACAGCTCCGGTGTACGTACCCAGCGCATTGAGGACCTGTTCACGGGAGACAGGGTCAAGGTTGTTGGTTGGTTCGTCCAGTAGCAGAACATTGGCGCGCGAGCTGACCAAGGCAGCAAGGGCCAGTCGGGTCTTCTCACCGCCTGACAAAGTTCCTGCGGGCTGCTCCAACTGGTCCCCCGAGAACATGAAGGCACCGAGTAACCCCCGTAGATCCTGGGCAGCGGCGTCAGGACATGCCCGGACGGTATTCTCCCAAACGGATACCTCCGGATCAATGGTGTCGTGTTCCTGGGCGAAGTAGCCGATCTTAAGGCCGTGCCCGGAAACGATACCGCCCTCACCGTCGGTACGTTCGACACCGGCCAGGAGCTTGAGCAGGGTGGTTTTACCTGCACCATTGAACCCGAGGACAACCACCCTCGACCCTTTGTCAATCGCCAGATCTACACCGGCGAACACCTCGAGGGATCCGTACATTTTAGTGAGTCCGGTGGCGTTCATGGGGGTTTTGCCGCACGGGGCAGGTTCCGGGAAGGAAATGTGCGCAACTTTGTCGGAACGACGGATTTCATCGGTCTCCGAGATCATTCTCTCGGCTCGGGCGAGCATCTGTTTCGCCGCGGCAGCCTTCGTTGCCTTCGCACCGAGTTTCGCCGCCTGCTGCTTCAGTGCGGACGCTTTCTTCTCCGCGTTGGAACGTTCACGTCGGCGACGTGCCTCGTCTGTCGCTCGGGCGGCAAGGTACTTCTTCCATCCCATGTTGTAGACATCCGCTTCGCCCCGTACCGCATCAAGGAACCAAACTTTATTGCAGACCGCATCGAGTAGGTCGACGTCATGGGAGATCATGATGAGACCCCCCTCATGGCGCGTGAGGAACTCTCGGAGCCATGTGATGGAGTCAGCGTCCAAATGGTTGGTCGGTTCGTCGAGAAGTAACGTCGTGGTGGATTTTCCGGATCCAGCGGAAGCCGCGAAGAGGATCTGCGCAAGTTCCACCCTTCTCCGTTGACCACCGGACAGCGTCTTGAGTTTCTGATCGAGGATACGGGCGGGAAGACCGAGTGCATCACATATCCGTGCCGCCTCGCTGGCCGCCTCGTAGCCACCAAGAGTGTGGTATTCCTCCTCGAGACGTGAATACTTGCGGATAGCAGAATCACGCCGGTTATCATCCGTCGTCGTTTCCATGATCTCCTGCTGTCGCTCCATCGCCGACTGGAGCCGGTCCAGGCCACGTGCAGAGAGCACCCGGTCCCGTGCGGTCACCTCGATGTCACCTTCACGGGAGTCTTGCGGCAGGTAGCCGAGAGTCCCGGAACGAGTAACGGTTCCCGCATAGGCTTCCGCCTCGCCAGCCAGGATTCTCATCGTCGTGGTCTTCCCAGCACCGTTACGGCCGACCAAACCGATACGATCACCGGGTTGGACCCGCAGGTGCTGGCCGGGGGCGGTGAGCAGCGTTCGGGCACCGACACGAACTTCAAGATCACTGGTTACAATCACAGCCGGACAGTGTATCAGTGGCCAGCCGAAATATTCTTTCCACCGCCTTCGATACCACTGGTACCGGAATCAGCGGCACCGGTCTGACTACAACGCAGGGAGGAACGGTGAGCGAGATGGCGACTCCTGCCCGACACGGTGGAAACACCCCGGGGCAGTCCCAGTTCGATATGATCGTTGTCGGTCTCGGCCCCGCGGGGGCGGCGCTTGCGCATCGCGCGCACCGACGTGGCTGGAACGTTCTCGGTGTGGATCCCCGGGAGGAATGGCCGAACACCTACGGGATCTTCAGCGATGAACTACCTGACTGGTTACCAGATCCACCGGCGGCAGCGAGATCCATTCCCGTCATCATCGGCGCGCGTGTCTACACCCCGGGTAGGGAATATCTCATCCTTGACAATCAGAAGCTCCGTAACCGGTTCCTCACCTTTCCGGTTCTGATTTCTCGGGCAACCACGGTGGCACGCCATCACGTCTGTGCCGACGGACACACGATGCAAGCCAGGGTTGTCATCGATGCCCGGGGCGTGGATCCGGGCCGTGCATCCGCTTTTCAGCAAGCTTTCGGGGTAGTTATCGACGATGATGCACCCCCGGTATGGATGGATCTCAGGCAGGTACCGGATACCACCGAGGCGACGTTCCATTACCAGATCCCGGTTTCGGGTGGTGTTCTCCATCAGGAGACGGTTCTCGTGCGGAACTCGCGTCTCCCCTGGTCGGAGTTGGAGACGGCACTGCGCCAGCGGATAGGTGATTTCACAGCCCACCGGATCGTGAGATCCGAGGCGGTGCTCATCCCGATGGACCGGAACAGTCGTCGGCCCGTCATTGACGGTCCTGTGCCCTTCGGAGCACGCGCGGGCTTCATAACCCCCATATCCGGTTTCTCCGTCGCCACATCACTCTCTCTCGTTGAGCCGACCCTCGATGCGCTGGCTGCTGCCGCAATGTCAGGGGGTACGCCACAGAAACTACCGTGGCACACCTTCAGATACCGCACTGACCGGTATCTGATGAGGATGGGACAGAGAGTTCTCAAGGATCTCGACAAATATGAGTTCCCTGATTTCATGGAGCTCGTTTTCCGACTCGACACCTCATCACAGCGACGTTTTCTCAGCCCGGGGGATCCCGTGGGCACCCTGCGAGGGATGATGAGGATCTTCATTCATTCCGACACCCGGTTGAGGTTCAGGATCCTCTGTTCCCTGTCGGGGGTTGGCGGAACAGGACGGGCGCGGTTCTCTTAGCTGCTGGTGGAGAATAGTCCACGGAACCAGAGAATGAGAGCTTCGATGGCTCTCCCGACTCCGGTCAGGTAGTCGGTGATGGATCCCGTCGGATTTTCGTAGCGCGTCTCCGCTCGTGCCGAATCAATGTAGATGAGGTTCTCGGAGTCGACTGCAGTCGGTAACGTCGCGACAATCGTTCCACCTCCGGATCTCGGGGAAAAAGTCACCGTCGCCTCGAAGTCGGAATCCATCACCGCGGTGTACCCGACGCCGTCGATGATGAAGGTGACGGTTTCGCCGACTGTCCCGAAATTCGCCGGGAAGGTCTCTGCTTTCGCGGTGACACTCATCTTCCGGAGTACCCCGCTGGCAGGCCCCACCGTAAGCGAGAGCTCTCGTGCAACGAGGAGCGGATCCACGGGGTTTGGAAAATCGCAGTTCCCCGGTGCCGGTTTGAAGAGACCGGGCGTGATTACACAGGGATCATTCGGTGGGGTGGGCCTCGCGGCGGCGCCTCCTACAGATCCGACCATACCTAGGAAAACAACGTTGGCAACGACTACGGACAGGATACGCTTTGTTCGGCTTCTCATCGTATGCTCCTGGGGGTTCGATTCGGCATCGTGTCGTGAGACGCAGCGTAGTTGCTTTCCCGTCGCTATGGAAGTAACACCAGAGAATCTGTTCCTCATTATTACCATCGGGGCGTATCACCCAGCCGCCGGATTGCTCAGCACTCCTGTCTCGGCCCAGATCAACGGAGATACCCCGGGCAGCCTCCACCTGTGCGCGGCTGCGTTGCCGTGCGAGTGCATGCCCGGGGTCCCTTGGGTCAGATCAGATGTGCGGCGGGCGTACCCACCAACCGAGATCCGTGAAGTGATGGAACCATGGCAGGAAACCGAGCAGGCCCATAATGCCTGCAACGGCAGCGAAAACAGCCCCGATACCGACGATGCCTCCTGAAGAGAGCACATCGTCGCCGGGCGCACCGATGATCGTGGATGCCCCGCTGCTTGTTGTCACCTCCGGCGATTCGGGTTGCGAAACAGGTAGAACATTGAAGGTTGTCTCATCGGTTGCTGCAGCATAGTCGGTGGCATCATCCGACGACTCGGGTACGCTCGCCACCACCGTAACGGTACGTACCTGACCTCCTGCTGGGATTGATTCAACGGTGTAACGAACAACGGCGAGCCCCTCTGTATTAGATATCGCCTCGGCGACGGGTTCACCGTCGATACTAAATGTCACGGTGGCGCCCCGAACCGCCCCATCGGGGCCTGAGACACGCGCAGCCAGAGGAATTGAGCGGGGCTTGCCGTCAGAGTTGATGTCGGGATGTTGCCCGAGGGTCAACGTCCGTTCCGTGACCGGTCGATCCTCCGGAAGGACGGTCACTTCACCGATGGCGTCACTTCCGCGTACCAGGAAGCCTTGAGGAGGTGTAGCGATCAGGCGTGCCCGCAACGTGTGAGTCTCGGCATCGAGCCCGCTGGCTATATTCGCTACGGTGAAGGGAATCGCTGCGGTACCGTCGTCCATGACTTCGGCATCCCCTACTCTGTTGTTGTCGACATAGAGGATAACGCGGGCATCATCCGGTATCGGGGTGCCATCCTCCCGCATGTTCACGGTGACCAGTGCTTCGAGGTCGTGTTGTACTCCCCTGGACTGGACCGGAGCGATCGGTTCAAGATTCAGATCGGCGTGAATGACTACCGGATCTGTGGCATCATCTCCGTTTTCCCCGAAAGTGACTCTGGGAAGGGTCATGGTGATCGTCTTGTATGCCTCTCCCCCGTGCCCGGGCCTACCGATCCGCCATGTGACAGTCGGCTCATAGTAACCCCGTTCAATGTCCTCAGCGGTGACCGTATGAAATGGGAAAGAGCAACTCGCCTCGGTATTTCCGTTGAATGTGTTCCATCGGCAGTTCTTCCGGGGGGACGTGTCCGGGTCAAAGAGTTCCAATTCCCCGTCCGGGAGGATTCCCACCGGGGTGCTGTTGGGATTCGAGACCCTGAAGTTGTAGTGAATGCGGTCGCCTTCCCCGAAGTCGCCCGGATTGGTCACTGACGCGACGATGCTCACATCCCCTGGCTCCGGAATGTACCCATCGATGACATCGACCTTGAAAGAAGCCTGTCGGACCGTTCCGCCGTCGTCAATTCGCATGAGTCCCTGAACTGTACCGCTCGGTGCATCAGCCGGGGCCGTGATCTCGAATGCGACCGGCACGGTAGCGCCGTCAGCGACCGTAACCGCATCCGCCACAGCGGTCCATCCCTCCGGGAGATCCAGTTGAATTCCCCGGTCGACGATGTCGCCACCGAAGTTGTTCGTCAGAGCCCCGGTCACCGTCACCGTCTCACCTGGACGAACCTCGGGTCGGGAAGAGCTCTGGAGGTCCATGCAGGCGGCACCAAGCCATTCGAGATTGAACTTGGCGAAGTGGATGTTGTTGTTGATTCCGCGGTTGTGCTCCTCGAAGAGCAACCCGATGTTTCCGTCCGGAAGCGTGGACATTGAGGTGTACTGAAGATTATCCGACCGGAAGAGACGGGACACAGGCCAGGTCTGTCCGTCATCACAGCTCATACGCACAGTTCCGTTCTCCCGTCCGCTCGAGGAGGCGGTGTTACTGAAAAGCAGTACCTTCGCCTTCGCGGATCCTTCAGGTGCATTGGGGAAAACCCTGATCAACGAAGCATTGTTTCTCGGATCTGGGAGTGCAGGATCGTAGTACGGTTCGGTCCAGGTGACTCCTCCATCATGGCTGTAGCTGATCTTCCGGGCTGACTCACCGGCACCAGACCGCCGGGAGTTGTTCATCAGGGTTCCGTCTGAGAGCTCGACGATCTTGTTTTCGTCCATTCCGGTTCCCCATGCCCTGCCCGCAAACCAGGTTTCACCGTGGTCATCGGAAAGCCACGTGACAGCCCTGAATTCTCCCGAACTGGTGACCACCATCGCCGGTTGGACGAGCCTGCCCGCGTAACGGCCATACTGAAGCTGGATACCGTTCCCCGAGGTGGCGAAACGCCCCCTCCAGGGGTTCTCACGGGTCACAGCACGTGTGATCACATGATCTGGATCCCAGGTTGCACCGTTGTCGCTGCTCCGGGCGAAAGCCGCATGGAGCACGTCACGGTCATCCGGATCGGTTCCAAGTTGAGAATCCCGGATACCCCTATCGAAGCTCTTCACATGGAAGTTGAATATGTCTCCGGTCTGGTAGTCCACGACGATCGACGGATCCGAGAACCCGTATCGTGGTGCCCCTGAGTCACCTTGGGCAATCACCTCCTGAGGCGTCCAACTTTCACCGCTATCCGAGGATTTCCGGAGAACAATGGAGTTTGCCTGGGGTGCATCCGCGCAGCTACCCGGCCGACCATCCCAGGAAGCGAGGACCGTTCCATCTGGAGCCACCCCCAGCGAAGGAATCCGATAGCAGTCGTATCCTTCTTCACCCCCGGTTGCGATCACTTCATCAGTGAAGAAGGCTTGACCCGTCAGCTCATCATTCGCATCAAAACCCGCGGAGCCTGACAGCCGTTCCCCCGCATACGCCCCGGGTGTACCAGATGACGCAAGCATCCCTCCGATCAGGGTGAGGGTACTGATCGCCCCCACCATTGCCTTTCGACGTTTCAGAACTATCATCTTCACTTCCTTGGTGTCATGGATGGACAGGGAACGGCCCCATACGAGGTGACCGTTTTCACATTCTGACATTCTTATGTGCGGAATCACACTAAATTACAGTGTAAATCAACACGCTGGTGCCAGTCCCGAAAATGAACCAGAAACCCAGAAAAGAAGAATCAAATCCCACCCGGCACAGATACAGAACAGTTAATGCAGAAACATGTGCGCAGTGACGAGCGTGGTGAAAATATCACCACCGACCCCCGGAGTTTCATGAGGCTCTCAGAAATCTACGAGCACCATCCCTGATGGACCGGTGGGTCCATCTCGTCGAACTGCAAAAACCTGATGCCCCTTCAACATAAAAACGAGCATGCCCCGGATCGGGGCGATGCTCGTAAAATGGCAGACCGCAGAACAAGGATTCCTGTCAGACGGAGAAACCCAGTGCGCGCAGTTGCTCGCGTCCATCCTCGGTGATCATGTGTGGTCCCCACGGTGGCCGCCAAACCCACTCCAAGTTGAGTTTACTAGCGGTCCCTGAGCCAACGACCGCAGTCTCCGCCTGCTCCTCGAGTATGTCAGTCAACGGGCAGGCAGGGGAGGTAAGAGTCATCTGTACAACAGCTTCATCTCCGTTCTCGATCCAGATATCGTAGACGAGACCAAGATCGACGACGTTGATCCCCAACTCGGGATCGATGACGTCTCGCATGTATTCTTCGACATCACTCGCTTTCGCTAGGTCCGCTTCCGACTGCTCGGGGCGCACCCTCTCGACCTTCTCATCCGAACGATCCGGCGGAAAATCCACCCCTTCGGCGTCGGAGGTGTCCATGTTCTCTGTCTGATCGCTCATTACTTCTCCTTCAGGGATTGAGCAGTCGCGGCTTGGAATGCTTTCCATCCGAGTAACGCACACTTCACCCGTGCCGGATACTTCGCGACACCTGCGAATGCGATGCCATCTCCGATCAGGTCAGCGTCACCCTCCTCGGCACCCCGGGAGGTGACCATCTTCTCGAAGGCGTTAACGGTCTCCATCGCCTCCGCCACACTCGTTCCAACGATTTCTTCCGCCATCACCGATGTGGAGGCTTGGCTGATGGAACAACCGACTGCCTCATAGGAGACGTCTTCGACGGTATGACCGTCAGCGGAGAGGCGGACACGGAGTGTCAGTTCGTCACCGCAGGAGGTGTTCACGTGATGGACCTCTGCGTCGAACGGTTCCCGGAGACCTTTGTGCTGCGGGTGCCGGTAATGATCCAGGATAACCTCCTGGTACATCTGTTCAAGTCGCATCAATTCACCCCAAAGAACTCTTGAGCCCGACGAACACCGACCGCAAGGCGATCCACTTCGTCAAGCGTGTTGTACAGGTAGAAGGAAGCGCGGGCCGTGGCCTGCACTCCGCAGGCCCGGTGAACAGGCCACGCACAATGGTGGCCGACCCGAACCGCGACGGAACCATCATCGAGCACCTGACCGAGATCATGTGGATGGATGCCGTCTACGGTAAAGCTAACCGCGCTACCCCGCATATTGATGTTCGTCGGGCCAATGATCCGAACACCGGGGATCGACGAGAGCGAACCGAGGGCGTGTGACGTCAGTTCCCTCTCATGTTCCTGTATCGCATCCATTCCGATCTCCGAGAGAAAGTCAATGGCCGCACCCAGACCGACGACCTGACTGTTCATCTGGGTACCGGCTTCGAAGCGCTGTGGGGGGTCCGTGTAAGTCGAGGCCTCCATGGTGACCTTCTCGATCATCGAACCACCGGTTAGGAACGGCGGTAGCTCCGCGAGAAGCGACGCTCGTCCATACAACACTCCAACACCACTGGGGCCGCACATTTTGTGACCGGAGAACACCGCAAAGTCCACGTTGAGTTCGTGGAGGTCCACCGTCTGGTGTGGCACCGACTGGCAGGCGTCAAGAACCGTGAGTGCCCCTGCGATGTGCGCACGACGGACGACCTCGTCGACATCCGACACTGCCCCCGTCACATTCGACTGATGAGTGAAGGCGACTACCTTGACCGTATCGTCGAGTTCGAGCGAATCAAGGTCGATTCGACCATCGGCAGTGATTCCGTACCACTTGAGCGTCGCACCGGTCCTTCGACAGAGTTCCTGCCACGGGACCAGGTTCGCATGGTGCTCCAGCTCAGTGACCACGACAGTGTCACCTGCCCTGACACAACGGTCACCGGAACGGTCATCACCGAGAACGTGGGCCACAAGGTTGAGCCCCTCGGTGGCGTTCTTGGTGAAGACGATCTCGGGATCCTCCGCCCCAACGAACCGGGCGATTCGGTCTCGGGCTGATTCGTAAGCGTCGGTCGCCTTCTCCGCGAGCAGATACGCACCCCGATGGACGGGCGCGTTGGTCTGGAGAACGAACTTCTCCTCCGCCCGCCATACCCGCTCCGGGCGCTGCGAGGTCGCACCGGAATCCAGGTAGGCAACCACGGAGCCGTCCCGTCCCGTCTCGGCCAGGATCGGGAACTCGGCGCGTACGGCGTCGACATTGAGTGACCCGTCAGGACGACGGAACATCGCGGATGTCACTGTCATCAGATGAAGCGATCGTAACCGTTGGCCTCAAGCTCGTCAGCCAGTTCCGGTCCACCGGAGGTGACGATACGTCCGTTCGCAAAGACATGCACGTGATCGGGCTTCACATAGTTGAGGATCCGCTTGTAGTGGGTGATCAGGAGCAGCCCACCGTCGTTGCGGTCACGGTAGTTGTTGATGCCTTCGCTCACGACACGCAGAGCATCGACGTCCAGACCGGAATCAGTCTCGTCGAGGATGGCGAACTTCGGGCGGAGCAGACCGAGCTGAAGAATCTCGTGGCGCTTTTTCTCACCACCTGAGAACCCCTCGTTGACGCTGCGCTCAGAGAACGTACGGTCGATGGAGAGCTCGTCCTGTGCCTCACGGACTTCCTTGATCCAGTCACGCAGTTTCGGCGCTTCACCGCGGACCGCGGTAGCCGCGGTACGCAGGAAGTTCGCCATCGAAACACCCGGAACTTCCACCGGGTACTGCATGGCGAGGAACAGTCCCGCGCGGGCACGCTCGTCGACCTCCATGTCTAGGAGATTTTCACCGTCGAGAAGTACTTCACCGCCGGTGACCTCGTACTTTGGATGGCCGGCGATCGTGTAGGAGAGCGTCGATTTACCGGAACCGTTGGGCCCCATGATCGCGTGAGTCTCGCCAGACTTGATCGTCAGGTTGACACCCTTAAGGATCTGCTTGGGTTCACTGTGTTCGTCGGTGGCGGCAACCTGTGCCGAGAGGTTCTTGATTTCAAGAGTGCTCATTATGGGTTCTTTCTTAGGCTATGAGGTGTACTACTGCAGAGAATCCGTGTGGCCGGTACACACGGTGGACGTTTTACGTTCTTAGAGGTGCGTGCCCTCGAGCTCCTCGGCGATCTGCGCTTCGAGCTGGTCACGAACGGCCTTGACCGGGATCCGGCCGATGACCTCGGAGAAGAAGCCACGAACGATCAGACGGCGCGCCTGGTTCGGGTCGATACCACGGGAGAGAAGGTAGAAGAGTTGATCGTCATCAAACCGTCCGACTGTCGCAGCGTGGCCTGCACCAGCGATTTCTCCGGTCTCGATCTCGAGGTTGGGCACCGCGTCCGCACGAGCTCCCTCAGTAAGAACCAGATTTCGGTTCGTCTCGTAGGTGTCGGTGCCCTGGGCATTTGCCCGAATGAGGACGTCACCGACCCAGGCCGTGCGCGCCTCGGGACGATCGGAGTTCGGGTCAGCCTGGAGAGCACCCTTGTAGAGGACGTTGGAACGGCAGTTGGGTTCGGCATGATCGACCAGAAGCCTCTGCTCGAAGAACTGTCCATCATCGGCGAAATAGACACCGAGCAGTTCGGCGTCACCACCCGGTGCGGTGAACTTGACGCTCGGGATCAACCGAACGACGCCCCCACCGAAGCAGGCGACATTGTGGCGGAGTACTGCGTCGCGGCCCATCGTGGCGCGCTGGTTGCCCAGATGAACGGCGGTATCTTCCCAGTCGACGTGGACAACAACCGTCAGTCGAGCATTATCCCCGATGACGTACTCGTGGTTGTCGGCGTGCGTCCCGTCACCCGTGTAATGGATGTTGACCACCGCTTCGGCGCCATCTTCGACGACGATACTGACCGCGGTGAAGGAAGTGGCGCCCTCTCCCTTACCCGTGACTGTGACGGTGACGGGTTCTCGGTTTGTCGAATTCTTCGCGAAGGTGACGAGTGTCGCTTCCTCCATCGACGTCCATGCCTGCGCTCCGACCCTATCGACCGGGGCGCCGGCGGTGCCGATACGTTCGTCATCCCGCGCCACGGTCTCGACGCACACGCCATCAGCGTCATCTGGAACAGCGACGGAGACATCCGCTGTGGTAGCCGTGGCGAACTTACCATCGTGCAGACCCCGCAGTCGACGAAGAGGCGTGAATCGCCAGACTTCGTCACGTCCCCGCGGGACGTCGAAATCATCAACGTTGAAGGAGGTGAACAGGTCACCCTTGGTGTCGTGGTAAGTCGCATTCTTGACACGTTCCACTTTTGTTTCGGTCATCGGGTTTAACCCACCGATCCTTCCATCTGCAATTCAATCAAGCGGTTGAGTTCGAGCGCGTACTCCATCGGAAGTTCCTTGGCGATGGGCTCGACGAAACCACGAACGATCATGGCCATGGCTTCATCCTGTGCGACGCCGCGGCTCATGAGGTAGAAGAGCTGATCCTCGGAGACCTGCGACACCGTCGCCTCGTGTCCGAGAGAAACATGATCGTTACGGATGTCGTTGTAGGGGTACGTGTCCGAACGAGAGATATTGTCGACGAGCAGAGCATCGCACTCCACGTTGGAGGTCGAGTGATGCGCGTTGGTATTGATCTGCACGAGACCCCGGTATGCGGCACGGCCACCCGATCTGGCGACGGACTTACTGACGATATTCGACGACGTGTGCGGCGCCATGTGGACCATCTTCGCGCCGGTATCCTGGAACTGTCCCTCGCCTGCGAAGGCGACGGACAACACCTCACCCTTGGCGTGCGGTCCAGTCATCCAGACCGCCGGGTACTTCATCGTCACCTTCGATCCGATGTTGCCGTCAACCCACTCCATCGTGGCACCTTCTTCACACTTGGTGCGTTTGGTGACAAGGTTGTAGACGTTGTTCGACCAGTTCTGGATTGTCGTGTACCGGCACCGGCCCCCCTTCTTGACGATGATCTCGACGACGGCGGAGTGCAGGGAGTCCGACTTGTAGATCGGCGCAGTGCAGCCCTCGACGTAGTGGACGTACGCATCCTCATCAACGATGATCAGAGTCCGCTCGAACTGGCCCATGTTCTCAGTGTTGATACGGAAGTAGGCCTGCAGTGGGATGTCAACGTGAACCCCCTTCGGGACGTAGACGAACGAACCACCGGACCAGACGGCGGTATTCAATGCTGCGAACTTATTGTCGCCTGCCGGGATGACGGTCCCGAAGTACTCACGGAACAGATCTTCGTGCTCGCGCAGTGCAGTATCGGTGTCGAGGAAGATCACCCCCTGCTCTTCCAGATCCTCACGAATCTGGTGGTAGACGACCTCGGATTCGTACTGTGCGGCGACACCAGCGACGAGACGCTGCTTCTCCGCCTCCGGAATACCGAGCTTGTCGTAGGTCTCCTTGATGTCCGCGGGAAGTTCATCCCACGTTGTCGCCTGCTTCTCCGTCGAACGTACGAAGTACTTGATATTGTCGAAATCGATTCCGGAGAGGTCTGCACCCCAGGTGGGCATCGGCTTACGCTCAAAGATGTTGAGCGCCTTTAGCCGATTCTTGAGCATCCATTCTGGTTCGCTCTTTTTTCCGGAGATGTCTGCGACCACCTCAGCGCTGAGTCCGCGCCTCGCGGATGCGCCGGCGACATCTGTATCGTGCCAACCATAGTTGTAGGCGCCGATGGATTCGATGATTTCCTCATCGGTGCGGGGGGCGTCGACAACCGGCTTTTCTTGGGCCTGGGTCATTTAGCCTCTCCTTTCATCAGGAGTATGAGATATGGGGGTCAAAGTGAGCTGCCCGGCCGGAATATTGGTGGTGCAGATTCCGTGTCCTTCTACGATGGACGCCAGTGGTTGAACATGATTTCCCAGCAATTTGGAGATCGCCTCATGTTCCGCCTCACAGAGTTCCGGGAACTCGGAGGCGACCTGCGAAATCGGACAATGGTGCTGGCAGATCTGCACACCTCCACCGGCGTGGTGCACCGTGGCGGCGTAGCCGTGGGCGGAAAAAGCATCCGCCACCGCGCGGGCTGTCGCGGGGACGGACTCATCATCGTCCGCGGGAGGTATCCCGGCGACGATTGTGGAGATACGCCGACGAGCGAACGCTCGAACGGCCTCCTCACCGCCGGTCTCCCGCAGAGCCTGCAGAGCCGATGCGGCAAGCGAATCATAGTCGTGGCCAAACGTGGCCCGACCGCGGTCAGTGAGACGAAAGGCCTTGGCGGGACGGCCGCGACCGCGACCACGCCCCACAGGTCGAGTGACCTCAACCAGATCTTCTCCGACCAGAATGTCCAGATGGCGACGTACTCCGGCGGCAGAGAAACCGAGGTGCGCGCCGATGGCGGAGGCACTCACCGGAGCGTGCTCGAGTAGCGTCCGAAGGATCGCACGGCGGGTATCGCCGTCCTGATACCGGGAGGTCACCGCTGAAGATTCCCAGGGTGACCCCAACTGATCTTGTCGCACTGTCGTCATCGATGTCACCTCCTGCTCTCTCGGATACGGTTTTCCTGAACCGCCCCCGGAATCAGCCCGTAGTTCCCACAATCACGGAACCAACGGATTCCGGACAATCGGGATACGTCGTTCAACGGTGGGTCACGCCCGCCGTCTGTCATTAGACAACACAAGTGTTCCGTAATTCATTCCCATTGTCCAACCGGTAAGGATACGGCCGACCCCGCATATTTCACGACAGCACCACTTCGCGGGCATCACCTTTCCAGTGCCCTTTGGGAATCCCTGCCCCACCGAACCATCCTCGGGCCACCCGGCCTCCAACGAATCCATACGGGGGTGTGGAAAGAGAACGACAAGCACCCCCGGATGGAAAATAACGCCACCGGCGAGCGCCACTCATACACCTCATTCGGGCAGAACACGGTTAGAATGCCCGTGTGCCAGATGTTCCCCACCGACGAACAGCGATCCTCCGCGCCCTCATCGGGGAACTTCCCAGGTTGGGATCAGCAGGGTCCCGGTCAGCGTCACTTCACCGTCCTGATCGGACCCCGGGCACTCCGGACACTCCGATCGAAGGGTCCGCTTTACTTCCGTTGCGCTTCGCTCTTCTCCGCTGGGTCGGAACCGTCGGTGCCCTGATGCTGAGCTTCGGGGCTCTCGGAGCGGGAGCACTCCCCGTGACGGACAACATCTACCGTTCCTTCCCCGGCGGGTCGCTCATGCAGCGTATGCTCCAGACCTCATCGACCGTCGCACTCACGGGGGTTGCTCTCATCGTCATTGCTTGGGTGCTCATGGCACCGTTCGTCGGAGCGAACCTCCTGCAGAGCCGGAGACACACCATCCGCGTCAGTACCGGGCAGCTACAGCGAACCTGCGTGGCATGGACCCTGCCCATAGCGCTAAGCGCCCCGATGTTCACCCAGGACATCTACTCGTATCTCGCGCAAGGCGCGATTACCGCTCGCGGCCTTGACCCATACAGTGCTGGGCCGGTTGACCTGCTCGGGCCCGACAATCCCCTCGCCCGATCCGTTCCATTGATCTGGTCCCATTCACCGTCCCCCTACGGTCCCGTCGCGAGCGGCATCTCCGCAGCCATCTACGCCATGTCCGGCGAATCGGTATTCGTCGGAGTATATCTTCACCGCGTGCTCGCCGTCCTCGGGATCGCGGCTGCAGGATGGGCGCTGACCAGACTTGCGACGAGATGTGGGGTCGGGGTTCAGGCTGCACTCTGGCTCGGCGTACTGAATCCACTCACACTCCTGCATCTCGTTGGCGGCATTCACAACGAAGCGGTGCTGCTTGGGCTTCTGCTACTCGGGATGGAATTCGGTTTACGGGGCATCGAACGACTATCCCTTCCCATGCTCCGGGACCGGATACCCGGATGGGCGATGATCATATTTTCCGGGATCCTGATTTCCGGAGGAGGCATGGTCAAGATGACCGGATTCATCGCCCTCGGATTCACGGGAATGGCGCTCGCCCGTGCACTACGCACACGCGGCAGGAATCCTGTGGTGTCCGTGACCACCGCGGGTATCATCCAGACCATCATCATGCTCGCTTCCATTGCGTTGCTGACTGCGGCCACCGGCATAGGTCTCGGCTGGGTGACCGGGCAGGGTGGCGCTGTTGCCGTGCGCTCCTGGATGTCCGCGACGACCGCGCTCGGGGTCATCGCCGGTGGTATCGGAATGATCTCCGGCCTCGGTGACCAGACGACGGCCATTCTCGCTGTGACCCGCGCCGTTGGTGTGGCTGTCGCCGGATTGTTCATGATCCGGATGCTGATCGCGGTATACCGCGGGACGATCCACCCGGTCGGCGGGCTGGGCATCTCCACCTTCGTCCTGGTTCTCCTGTTTCCCGTCGTCCAACCCTGGTACATGCTCTGGGCCATCCTGCCCCTGGCCGCATGGGCGAATCGACCCCTGTTCCGGGCATCAGCGACCGCATACTCCGCTGTTGTTTCCTTCTTCGTCCTGCCGCGTGGATTACCTCTCCCACCGGGAACCGTCGCGGGGATCTACCTGTCGACGGTCATCTGTTCTGTCACGGTGGTGACGTTGCTGTGGTGGGCTGTACGACGGCGTCACCCTCGTGTCATAGACTGGCCGACGTGACTGACACAGAACCCGTTCGTCGGCGGACCGGTGAAACTCCCGTGGATGCAGCGTTGGAGACCCGCGCACTGACGCGGAACTTCGGCGACGTCCGAGCCGTCGATCATCTGGATCTCCGTGTTGAACGTGGAACGGTCTTCGCTCTGCTCGGTCCCAACGGCGCGGGGAAGACCACCACGATCGAGATGTGTGAGGGATTCACTGAACCGACCTCCGGGTCGGTTCAGGTCCTCGGACTCGACCCCGTTGCGAATGCGGATGCGGTACGGCGCAGAATCGGTGTGATGCTCCAGGGAGGTGGTGCCTATCCCGGAATCCGGGTCGGAGAGATGCTCGAACTCACGGCTTCCTACAGCGCTCATCCACTCGATCCCACCTGGTTGCTCGAACTCGTTGGTCTCACGCGCCACGTACGGACGTCATACCGACGGCTCTCAGGAGGCCAGCAGCAGCGCCTGTCCCTCGCCTGCGCCCTGGTCGGACGCCCGGAGCTGGTTTTCCTGGACGAACCCACCGCCGGAATGGACACCCAGTCCCGCTTAGCGGTCTGGGAACTGGTGAACTCCCTGCGGCGGGACGGGGTCACCGTGGTCCTAACCACACATCTCATGGACGAGGCTGAAGCACTGGCAGATCATGTCGTGATTCTTGACCGTGGAGTGAAGGTCGCGGAGGGAAGCCCCACGGAGCTGACGGCATTGACGGGCGGAGGGGCTGCACAGATCCGTATCGATACGTCTGCCAGACTCGATCCCGCCGCATTCGGCGTATCACTGGCTTCCATGGGATACCACGAGGGGGCCGGACTGACCGCGACGCGGCCACTCTCCTACAGGATTCAGGCTAGACCCACCCCCGCTCTCGTTGCGGCCATCGCTTCAGCCGCCGCCGAGCAGGATGTACTCATCCGTGGACTGGGTATCGACCACCGGAGCTTGGAGGATGTCTTCCTGGACATCACTGGCCGCGAAATGAGGAGTTGACCGTGACCCGAGAACAACCCGAGGTACGAACCACCGGGGAAGCACGCTTCACGCCGGGTACCTTCTCCCCCGATCCACACCAGGCCGGTCCCCTCGCCATGCTCCTCGCTCAGGCACGGATCGAGACTCGTCTGTTCCTACGACACAGCGAGCAGCAACTGCTCAGCCTGGTGATCCCTCTCGGTTCACTGATCGCACTCTCATTGATGCCACTTCTCGACGCTGAGGAGCCCGTCGCCGTCATTCTGCCCTTGACACTGGCGATTTCTGCAGTCTCCGCAGGTTTCACGGGTCAGGCCATAGCCGTGGCTTTCGACCGGAGGTATGGAGCACTGAAACGGATCGGAGCATCCGGGGTGCCACGATGGGTAATCATCGCAGGGAAGGTCCTCGGGGTACTTGCTGTTTCAGCGGTACAGACGATCCTGCTATGCACAACCGCGCTGGTCCTGGGTTGGCGTCCAGATCCCATGAATCTGCCGTTGGCAGCACTCACGCTGATGATTGGTGTCGCGGCATTCACCGCGTTGGGTCTGTTCATGGGCGGAACACTCAGTTCCGAGATTGTCCTGGCTCTGGCTAACCTTGTCTGGTTCCTTCTGATCGGGATCGCCTCGTACGTCCAGATTCGCTCGGGCAGCATTGGGGACTGGGCGGAATGGACGGTTGTGATCCCCTCTGTCGCGCTGACTCAGGGCTTGAACAACGCAGTCACAGGAGTGTTCCCCACGCCGGAGTTGCTCATCCTCGTCGCCTGGGCACTCATCGCCGGAGCTGCGACAGTCAGAGTGTTCAAGTTCACCGCCTGACCCGCTCCAGCATACGGTTCATTCCCGGGACGCAGGATAGGATCGGATCGTGAGTACCAGCCCAAGTATTTTCCTGTTCACCCATCCGATCCGGTGGTTCCGATCACTCCTCGCTGGACCCGAGGTTCGTGTCCAGCGCAGGTTGGCGATGGTTCTTCTCGTCTGCCAGGCCGGCATCACCGTCACCGGTTCCATCGTCCGGGTCACCGGCTCCGGTCTCGGTTGCGTCACCTGGCCAAACTGCCAACCCGGTTCTCTCGTCCCCGTCGCGGGAGCAGCTCCCTGGATTCACCAAGCCATCGAATGGGGCAATCGTTTGCTCACATTCGTGGTCGCCACTGCGGCACTCCTGGTATTCATCGCGGTACTCCGGTCAGCCAGGAGACGCGAGGTCCTCGTCCTTGCCTTCATCCAGGGGATTGGTGTCATCGTCCAGGCGATTCTCGGCGGCATCTCCGTCCACCTCGAACTCCGGTGGTGGTCGGTGGCCATGCACTTCCTGCCCTCGATGCTGCTCATCTGGTTGGCGGCGGTCCTCTGGGTACGTATCGCGGAACCCGACAACGGGTCACCCACCGAAACATACCCACGTCCGCTGCGGCACCTCGCGATCCTCTCTGCGACCAGTCTCGCCATCGTCCTCGGTACAGGCACCATGGTCACGGGTGCTGGTGTGCACTCAGGTGACCCCGGAGTAGGTATGGAGGGTCGACTGAACATAGATCTCGTCCGTATCGCCAACATCCACGCCCATTTCATGTATCTCTATCTCGGATTGACCGTCGGCCTCGTCATTGCTCTGGTCACCGTCGGGGCAGCGCTCCGGGCGCGCCGGATCGGCTGGATCCTCATCGGCTTCATCATCCTGCAGGCTGCGATCGGCATCATTCAGTTCAACTTCGGCGTTCCGCGATGGACGGTACCGGTACACGTCGGATTGTCCGGTACCGTGGTCGCGTTCACGGGGGTACTGTTCGCGTACGGCCGCGACCGGGTCGGTGGTAAGACAGGTCTCACCGGTTCTCCACGGGGAGACACGGTACGTCGTAGTCGAATCTCCCAGCGGAGCTGAAACCGTCCCCTTAATCCGCGATGACCCGGATCTGCCATCCCAGGGGCTGTATCACGCGTTAAGATTGTCCTATGCGAGCTATCCGGATATCCAGTCACGGCGGGCCCGAGGTTTTGGAATCAGCCGAGGTCCCCCGCCCCGTTCCAAATGAGAATCAGGTTCTGGTGGCTGTCGACGTCGCCGGAGTCAACTACATAGACACCTACTACCGCGAGGGTCTCTACAACGCCGAGCTTCCCTTCATCCCCGGTCTTGAGGGCACCGGGAGAGTGGTGCAGGATCCTCGGGGCCAGATCGTTGAGGGCACCCTCGTCGCGTGGTGCGACGGTTTCGGTTCCTATGCCGAGTATGCCGTTGTGCCCCGGGATCGTCTCGTCGCGGTACCCCGAGGTATCGATCTACACACTGCAGCATCAATGCTGCTGCAGGGGATCACCGCACATTATCTCACCGACGGGGTCTATTCACTCCGGGACGGTGACACCTGCCTGCTCACCGCGGGAGCGGGCGGTGTTGGCCTGCTCGTCACTCAGATGGCGGTGGAACGCGGAGCGAGGGTCTACTCGGTGGTGTCAACCGCCGAGAAGGAAGAACTCGCGCGACGTGCCGGCGCGACCGAGGTGTTCCGCTACTCCGACAATCTCGCGGAACAGGTGCGACAGGTCAACGGAGGAACGGGCGTAGATATCGTCTACGACGGAGTGGGGAGGACAACATTCGACCAGTCACTACGGGCGGTGCGTCCCCGCGGCACGGTGTGTCTTTTCGGTGCTGCATCAGGCCCGGTGGCCCCTATCGATCCCCAACTGTTGAACACACACGGATCGATCTTCCTCACTAGGCCGTCGATCGGTGCATGGACCGCTCGTGAAGGAGAATTCGTGATGCGTGCGCAGGCGGTCACTCAGGCGATAGTCGAGGGACGCATGGAGGTACGGATCGGCTCCGTCCATTCACTGGACGAGGCCGCTTCAGCACACCGTGAGCTGGAGTCCCGGGCGAGCACCGGATCGATCGTCCTGGAGGTTTCCTGATCCTGCCCCTTCTTCCGGGGCACCAGATATCAGAAGAATGTCGTGGAGATACCAATCATCTCTCCCACGGTCTCGAGACCGAAGAATGCGTCGATTGACAGTGCCACGAACACTGCCGCGAGGTAGTTGTTCGAGAGAATGAAGAGTTTCAGTGGCTTGACCTCCACACCGCGAACGACACCTCGGTGCAGGAGGTGTGCCATCACAATGAACCAGACCCCTGCGACCACCGCTACAGCGGCGTAGATGAACCCAGCCGCCGGAACGAGGAGCAGGGTCGTGATGACTGTGGCCCAGGTGTATAGGACGATCTGGCGGGTCACCTCAACCTCAGTGCGCACAACCGGCATCATGGGCACGCCGGCAGCCCGATAATCTTCCTTGTAGCGCATCGCGAGCGCCCAAGTGTGAGGAGGAGTCCAGAAGAAGATGATTAGGAAGAGCACGACCGCCTGCCACCACTGTGGTGGAATTCCCGCAGGTAGATTATCGGTAATCACGGCCCATCCGACAACAACCGGCATGCACCCGGCCGCACCACCCCACACGACGTTCTGCGGTGTCCGACGCTTCAACCATTTCGTATAGATAAAGATGTAGAACGCAATCGTCGCCATCACGAAGAGCGCTGCGAGAAGTGAACGGCAGAGCAGCCACAGCCAGAAGAAACTGACCACGGTGAGCGTCCATGCGAACACTGTCGCATTTCGATTGGTCACAACCATCTTCGCCAGTGGACGACGCTCAGTCCGCTTCATAACCTTGTCGATGTCACTGTCTGCGACCATGTTGAAGGTGTTCGCCGCAGCGGCTCCCATCCAGCCACCAATGACGGTCAGCAGAATCAACCCCACGTGGTTCTCACCACGATCCGCCTGGAGCATCGCAGGGATTGTCGCGACCAGGAGCAACTCGATGACTCTTGGTTTCGTCAGCGCGAGGTACGCCTTTATCGTCTCCAAGGACCATTCCTCCAGCAGATGTCGGGTCGAAGCGTCAGCGGGTCACGGGCTTCGCGGTGTCTCATCGGGGAACGACACCTGGTTGACACCGGATCTTCCCGCGGCAGCACCAGGGGCGGCACACACGGAAAGGATGAACCCACCACGGACGTGGCTGCGTACCCTCGACAATAAATAGAGGGTACACACCCGTTTGATCTTATCTCCCTTCGACCCCGCTTCCCAGTCGGAACAGTGCACCCCCACGGGCTGGGGACACCCCCGGTCGACTACGACAAATTCTCCGGGAATTTTCCGTTGACCCACCGGACCCCGCGGGGCACTGGAGCACAAGTACGGCTGAGCCGTTAAGCTGGTTCTGTTGATTACCGCGGGCGACTCCGTGGTTAATGATCCCAGCCAGTCCTTCTGGCGACCCGAATGAAACGAGGACCCGGACCGTGACCCTGTCTGATGAACTGAAGGAATCCATTCGCCACAATTACCCTGCGGATTGGAGCGACCTAGACACCCGCGCCGTCGATACGGCACGGATTCTGGCTGCTGATGCGGTGCAGAATTGCGGTTCCGGACATCCCGGAACCGCAATGAGTCTCGCACCGCTGGCATACACCCTCTACCAGCGGGCCATGAACGTCAACCCTGATCTTCCGAACTGGGCGGGCCGCGACCGTTTCGTTCTCTCCTGCGGTCATTCCTCCCTGACCCAGTACGTCCAGCTCTTCCTCGGGGGTTTCGGCCTCGAGATGGCGGACCTTGAGGCACTTCGAACCTGGGGAGCCAAGACCCCCGGGCATCCCGAGTACCGACACACAGCCGGTGTAGAGATCACCACCGGTCCTCTCGGCCAGGGGCTCGCCTCTGCGGTCGGTATGGCGATGGCGGCCCGTCGTGAACGTGGCCTCTTCGACCCGGAAGCAGCCGCCGGAGAGTCCCCCTTCGACCACCACATTTTCTGCATCGCCTCGGACGGGGACATTGAGGAGGGCGTTACCAGCGAAGCGAGTTCCCTCGCGGGAACCCAGGCCCTCGGTAACCTCATCGTGTTCTGGGACGACAACCGGATCTCGATTGAGGATGACACCCAGATCGCCTTCACGGAGGACACCGTCGCCAGGTACGCCGCCTACGGCTGGCAGACCCTCGAGGTCGAGTCCGGTGAGGACGTGGTGGCTCTGGAGGCTGCCATCGAGAAAGCCAAGGCAGACACCAGTCGTCCCTCCTTCATCCGTGTCCGTACGATCATCGGATATCCGGCCCCGACCATGATGAACACCGGGGCCGTGCACGGAGCAGCCCTGGGTGATGACGAGGTCGCTGCAACCAAGAAGGTCCTCGGCTTTGACCCGGAGGTGTCCTTCCACATCGATGAGGAAGTTCTCGCACACACCCGTTCCCTCACCGAACGCGGTGCGGAGAAGACCCGAACATGGAATGAAAAGTTCGAGGCGTGGGCGACAGCGAACCCCGAACGCAAGAAACTCTTCGAACGGCTCGCCGCTCGTGAACTTCCCGAGGGGTGGGCTGATGATCTGCCCACCTGGGAACCGGATGCCAAGGGTGTTGCAACCCGGAAAGCCTCTGAAGCGGTACTCCAGGTTCTCGGAGCATCACTTCCCGAGCTGTGGGGCGGTTCCGCGGATCTAGCCGGATCCAACAACACTGTGATCAAGGGAGCACCGTCCTTCGGACCGGAGCACATCACCACCGACACCTGGACTGCGGAGCCTTACGGAAGGAATCTCCATTTCGGTATCCGCGAACACGCGATGGGGTCCATAATGAACGGGATCGCTCTTCACGGTGGTACCCGCCCCTATGGTGGAACTTTCCTGATCTTCTCCGACTACATGCGCCCCGCTGTCCGTCTTGCCGCCCTCATGGGCACTGATGCCTACTACGTATGGACTCACGACTCCATCGGCCTCGGCGAGGATGGCCCGACCCATCAGCCGATCGAACAGCTCGCGAGTCTCCGTGCGATCCCGAACTTCTCCATGCTGCGGCCCGCCGATGCCAATGAGACCTCTGCAGCCTGGAAACACTCCCTGCTCTACCGTGAAGGCCCTAAGGGACTGGCACTCACCCGCCAGAACGTTCCCGTCCTCGAAGGTACGGCGGAGAAGGCTGATGAAGGTGTCGCCCGTGGTGCCTACATTCTGGTTGAAGGATCGAAGGCGCTCCCCGATGTCATTCTCATGGGATCCGGCTCTGAGGTACAGCTCGCGGTCGACGCTGCCAGGGTCCTCGAGAACGAGGGAATCTCGGCCCGTGTCGTCTCCGTTCCTTGCATGGACTGGTTCGCGGAGCAAGACTCCGATTACATCGAGTCCGTACTCCCGTCGACTGTGACTGCAAGGGTGTCCGTCGAAGCCGGTGTCGCGATGCCGTGGTACCGCTGGCTCGGCACCGCTGGGCGTCCGGTGTCGTTGGAGCACTTCGGTGCCTCCGCGCCTTACGAGAAGCTTTTCGCAGAGTTCGGTATCACAACCGAAGCGGTTGTCGCTGCCGCACACGAATCCCTCTCCGCCGCCATCTAACATCCGGGACAATCATTCCGGCCGGGCCATCCCTGACACCGCCAACGGTGATCGGGGTGGCCCGGATCGGTGTCACAGATGCAGTCGAACGCTGCATCACCACGGAAACACGACTACCCTCGTCTCTCGAAGCCGAGGGAACAGACGATTCCCCCTGTCCTTACTAGGAGCCGCCACCATGACCCACATCGATGAACTCGCCGAGATCGGTACCGCAACCTGGCTCGATGACCTCTCCCGAGACCGCCTCGACAGCGGCAACCTCGAGGAGATCGTCGCATCTAAATCCATCGTCGGAGTGACCACCAACCCCGCCATCTTCGCTACCGCAATGACCCGGGGTACCGCCTACGACGAACAGATCGCAGCCTTGAAGTCAGAAGGCGTCGACGCCGACACCGCGGTCTACGCGATGGCGGTTGACGATGTCCGTCGTGCCTGCGACGTGTTCCGGGAGACCTTCGAACGAACCGGAGGGGTAGACGGTCGAGTCTCCATTGAGGTGGATCCTCGACTCTCCGATGACGCAGAAGCCACGATCATCCAGGCTCGTGAACTGTGGGAACGCGTAGAACGGCCGAATCTCCTAATCAAGATTCCAGCGACCCCCGGTTCCCTCCCCGCGATCACGCAGGCTCTCTCCGAAGGTATCAGTGTCAACGTCACTTTAATCTTCTCTTGCGAGCGATATCGCGAGGTCATCGAGGCATATATCGCTGGAATCCGGGCTGCTGCAGAAAACGGCCACGACGTCTCCAAAATCCAGTCGGTCGCTTCCCTCTTCGTCTCCCGCCTTGACGTCGAAGTCGACCGCAGACTGGAAGAGATCGGTACTGACGAAGCTCTTTCCCTCCGCGGTAAGGCGGGAATCGCCAACACACGCCTCGCCTACGATCTGTTCCGGACCTCCTTCGCCGATACTGATCTGCCGCAGGGCGCGACCGTACAGCGTCCACTCTGGGCGTCGACAGGCGTCAAAAACCCCGCTTACCCGGATACTCTATATGTGACGGAGATCGCAGGACCGCAGACCGTGAACACCATGCCAGAGCCGACGATCGACGCAGTTCTGGAGCAGGGCGGCCTGCACGGCGACACCCTCACGGACCGTGCCAATGACTCCCGGGAACTCCTTTCGGCTGTTGAAGCAGTCGGAATCGACCTCGCCGATGTTTTTGCCGTGCTCGAACGTGAGGGTGTCGAGAAATTCGAGCAGAGTTGGAATGAACTTCTCGAATCCATGAGGCAGCGCCTCTGAAGCGCGTAGTAGACAGTACCTTCCGCCCTACCTCCCGCCGTCGAGCCAACGACGTCCACGGCGGATCCCATCCAAAGACGAAGCAGGCAGACATAACCGTGAGTAATACTCTGACCGGCGTCCCCGATAACGCGCCCTGGTTCAACCCTCTGCGAGACCGCCAGGACAAGCGCCTGCCCCGGATCGCCGGACCATGCGGCATGGTCATTTTCGGGGTCACCGGTGACCTGGCCCGTAAGAAGCTGCTCCCGGCCATCTACGACCTGGCCAATCGCGGCCTCCTCCCCGCAGGATTCGCTCTCGTCGGTTACGGTCGGCGCGACTGGTCGAAGCAGGACTTCGAGGCCTACGTCCATGACGCCGTCATCGCAAGCGCCCGTACCGAGGTCCGATCGAGTGTATGGGAACGGCTTGCCGAGGGAATGGAATTCGTTCAGGGTAGTTTCCGTGACGACGAGGCCTTCGACAAACTCGGAGCAAAACTCGAGACACTTGACCGGACTCGGGGGACCGCTGGTAACTGGGGCTTCTATCTGTCTGTCCCACCAGATTATTTCTCGGATGTCTGCAACCAGTTGAAGAGATCGGGTATGGCGAAGGCCCCGGATAATTCCTGGCGCCGGGTTATCATCGAGAAACCCTTCGGCCACGACCAGGAGTCCGCGCATGAACTCAACCGCGTGGTTAATGCAGTGTTCCCGGAGGACTCCGTATTCCGTATCGATCATTACCTGGGTAAAGAAACTGTCCAGAACATCATGGCTCTGCGGTTCGCCAACCAACTCTTCGATCCCCTCTGGAACAGTCACTACATCGACCACGTCCAGATCACCATGGCCGAAGATATCGGACTTGGAGGCCGTGCAGGCTACTATGACGGAATCGGTGCCGCCCGAGACGTCATCCAGAACCACCTCCTCCAACTTCTCGCCCTGACCGCGATGGAGGAGCCGGTGGATTTCACTCCGTCGGAACTCCAGGCTGAGAAAATCAAGGTTCTCCGCGCTACTGCACCGGTTCAACCACTGGCTAAAACCACTGCCCGGGGTCAGTACACCGCAGGTTGGCAGGGTTCGACCAGAGTTCCCGGACTCCGAGAGGAAGAGGGCTTTTCGCAGGACTCCGACACCGAGACCTACGCGGCCTGCACTTTGGAGATCAATTCACGACGTTGGGCCGGTGTACCCTTCTACCTCCGCACCGGTAAGCGCCTCGGACGGCGAGTGACGGAAATCGCCCTGATCTTCAAACCCGCCCCTCATCTTCCTTTCGGTGACGTCATGACATCAGCCCTCGGTCAAAATGCCGTCGTCATTCGTGTCCAACCTGATGAGGGAGTACTCATGCGTTTCGGGTCTAAGGTACCCGGATCCACGATGGAGGTCAGGGACGTCAACATGGACTTCTCCTATTCGGAGGCATTCACGGAAGAATCTCCCGAAGCCTATGAGCGTCTCATTCTCGATGCTCTGTTGGACGAGTCGAGTCTGTTCCCCACCAACGAGGAGGTGGAACTTTCCTGGCGGATACTCGACCCGATCCTCAACTTCTGGAAACAACACGGCCATCCGGAAGACTATGAGGCGGGTACCTGGGGTCCTTTGTCCGCGGAAAAAATGCTCGCCCGCGAGGATCGAACCTGGCGTCGGCCCTGATCCCCCTCGTTCATCCAATCATGCCGTTGCAAGTCGAAAGGCTCCCATGATCTTCAAACTGCCCGACACCGACACCCGGGAGATCGCCGCCGAACTGGTGTCAATCCGCGAATCGGGCGCGCAGGTCACCACAGGACGGGTACTCACCCTCATCGTTGTCGCCGACGCCGACGATGACATCGAATGTCTCATAAAGGCCACGAACGATGCATCCCGTGAACATCCCTCGCGGGTTCTCGTCATGGTGATCGGGGATCCCTCGGCCGAAAAATCCACGGTCGACGCCGAGATCAGAATTGGTGGTGACGCCGGTGCATCCGAGATCATCCTCATGCGTCTCAATGGAGAAGTCGCCAACCATGTTGAGGCAGTCGTAACTCCGCTCCTGCTACCCGATACCCCCATCGTCGCGTGGTGGCCGGGAACGGCACCCGTCAATCCCTCCGCCGACCCGATCGGCGACATCGCCGCGCGTCGAATCACTGATGCGCTCTACGACCCACCCGAGGACTCCATCTATCGACGCCGAAACCACTACAGTCCCGGTGACTCAGACATGGCGTGGTCCCGGATCACCCAGTGGCGGGGTATCGTCGCATCCACTCTCGACCAGCCACCCCACGAGGGGATCCTTGATGCTGAAATCCACGGGCCGGCCGACTCCCCCAGCGTCGATCTCGCCGCAGGCTGGCTCGCTGACAGATTCGGTATCAACATTGTTCGCCATTCGACGGGACAGGATGCCATTCCCGTGGACGCCGATGGTCGTGAATGCATTGCCATCACCCGTGTTGTCCTCTTCCGAAGTCGGTCCACCATCACCGTGGAAGTTCGCGATGCTGAAACACTAGAAGTCACGGTCGACGGTGAACCTTACGGTCTCGTAGCCCTCGGCCGCCGTAGCCAGGCAGACTGCCTGGCCGAGGAACTCCGCCACCTCGACCCTGATCTCGCATACGCCCGAGCATTACGCGGACTGAACCGCGTCCATTACGTTGACGCTTTCACCGACTGATCGAAACCACCCACGTTAGGAATCCGCATGGTCGAAATCATCCGCGTCGCTGACCTCACTGCCCTCATCGACACCACCGCAACACGCATGACTCAAGTCATTGCCTCAGCCCAAGCGACCGGAGGTCTGCACGGTGACGGAATCGCCCGCATCGTCCTCACCGGTGGTGGCGCCGGAATTGGTCTGCTCAACCGGCTTGCTGAGTTCGACGCGACCGCTAGAACAATGAGTCAGGACTTTCCGGTGCTACACATCGACTGGTCACGCATCCACGTCTTCTTCGGCGATGAACGCAATGTCGATGTAACGGATCCTGAATCAAATGAAGGCCAGGCACGTGCCGCGCTCCTCGACCACGTGGACATCCCAGACGGTAATATTCACGGGTACGGACTCGGGGAGATCGACCTGTCAGTCGCCGCCGAGAACCTCGAACGCGATCTGTCGGTATTCGCCCCCCGTGGCTTTGATCTCCATCTCCTCGGCATGGGTGGAGAAGGCCACATCAACTCTATTTTCCCGCACAGTCCTGCGGTAGAGGAAACCGAACGCCTGGTCGCCCCGGTCATCAATTCCCCGAAGCCTCCTGCAGAACGGGTCACACTAACACTCCCCGCCGTCAACCGTGCGGAGCGGGTATGGCTGCTCGTAGCAGGAGAAGAGAAGAAGGAGGCCGCTAAAGCTGTCAGGTCCGGTGCTGCAGCCGAGGATTGGCCTGCTGCCGGGGTCCGGGGGCGCACCGAAACGATTCTCTTCCTCGATGATTCAGCAGCCTGCTGATCTGCGACCACGGTGAGCGACGCCCGGGCGGCGTCGTGTGCGGTGAAGATGCTCATCGGCCAGTGCCCGGGTGCAAGCGAAAGAGAACCGCAGGAACGCTCTCTAGACGGGAGAGCGTTCCTGTGGTTCTCTTTTGCTTGCTTTCCGGATAATACGTCAGCTCACGTAGGCGTGAATGAGGTTGAGCCCGACGATACAGACAATCCAGATCACCGCACAGATGATGGTCACCCGATCGAGGTTCTTCTCCACGACTGTGGAGCCGGAGAGATTCGACTGAACTCCTCCACCGAAGAGGCTCGAAAGACCGCCGCCCTTACCTTTGTGCAGCAACACGAACATGGTCATGCCTAAACAGGAAAGAAAGAGAACGATCTGAAGCGTAAGCACCATGGAAACGTGGATCCTTAGATTGTGGAGAAACGTGTAGGTCCCGGCTGGATTTCTTCGAAGGCTCTCGGCCGGGGGCATCGCCGTATCAACGGCTTTCCGCTACCACCTTACACGGTGCAACCGACAAGATGGTGGTCGCACCGCTAATCCGGAACGCAGCTAGGTATCCGGGTTCCGGACAGTAGCGTAGTTCACGGTTATCCCGAGTTACGAAGAGCAGTGGCGAGTCCATTCATGGTCAACTGGATACCTTCTGGTACACCTGCATCACTTTCGCCCGCGCGGTAACGTCGGAGCAGCTCAAGTTGGATGACATTGAGCGGCAGAAGATACGGGTACCTGCTCCGAACCGAGCGTTCGAGTGTCGGATTGTCTGCTAACAGACGGTCTGCGCCAGTCACCGTCAGAAACATGTCGATTGTCAGATCGTATTCCGCAGCTATTGTCCCGGAGATCCGCTCAGCTACCTTCCGGTCCTTCACCAGTGTGGAATAGAGCTTCATGAGCGGCATTTCGGCTTTGGCTATTACCTGCGCCATATTCGACATCACCGAGGTGAAGAACGGCCAGTCACGGTAAAGTTGCCGTATCTCCGCTAGTCGTTGCGGATCCTCACCGATCCACTCCCGGAGCGCGGTCCCCACACCGAACCAGCCGGGCAACATCACACGGGACTGTGACCATGCCAGCACCCACGGGATCGCCCGGAGATCATCTATTGACGATGTCTGCTTCCTGGCTGAAGGTCTGGATCCGATATTCAGTGCCCCGATCTCCTGAAGCGGTGTCGAAGTGGTGAAATACTCGATGAAGCCGGGATCCTCGTGGACGAGCTGCGAGTACTTCCGTCGGGAAAGTGCAGCAATCTCCCGCATGATCTCATGTGCACGACCTGGGTCCGCGAGATGATCGACCGGGAGGAGCGAAGCTTCGAGTGTCGCGGACACCAACGCTTCAAGATTTCTCCTGGCCGTGATCGGATGGCCGTACTTCGCGGAGATAATCTCTCCCTGCTCGGTGATTCGGACAGACCCGGAGACGGCACCATCAGGTTGCGCGAGAATGGCATCGTAGCTGGGGCCACCACCGCGGCCCACTGTTCCACCCCTGCCGTGGAAGAACCGGAGTCGAATCTGGTTACGACGGCAGGCCTCGACTATGTCGAGTTCTGCATCATAGAGCGCCCAGTTGGCAGCAAAATAGCCGCCATCTTTGTTCGAGTCGGAGTATCCGAGCATGACCTCCTGTATCCCGCCACGCTGATTCACATAGGACCTGTACAAGGACACACCCCAGATATCCTGGAGGATCGAGGCACCTGCCTGGAGGTCCTCGATGGTCTCGAACAACGGGATAATATCAACGGTTCCCCGAAGCAGACCATCCTCGATCCGGATGAGTCCGAATTCCTTGAGAAGGACCATCGGTTCGAGGATATCCGTGACCGACTGGGCCATCGATATAATGCAGTGCGGAACCATCCGCTCCCCGAATTTCGCGACGGCATCAGCGGCCGCAGCAATGATGTCGAGCTCCCGTTGTGTCTCTTCACTGAAGTTCTGCGGATGGGGTGGAATAAGAGGCCTTGGGCAACAAAGTTCGGAAATGAGGAGCTCCCGCTTGGAGTTCTCATCGAGGGAACCGTAATCCCCGGTGACACCGGCACGAGAGAACACCTCAGTGAGTACGTTCTCAAAGGACTCGGAATTCTGCCGAAGATCCAGCGAATAAAGATGGAATCCGAAGCTCTCGACAGCCGAGCGTATCCGTGCGAGGCGGTCGTCCGCGATGAGTCCGTCGTAGGAATCTCGGAGGGCTGAGTCAATGACATCCAGCTCCGCCGCGAACTCCTCCGGATTCTCGTAGGGTGCATGCACCTGGTACCAGGTACCTTCGATCGAGTCGGCACCGATGAGCTTCGCCTGTGTCGCGGCAATGCGTCCGCGAATACCGTGTACCGCCCGTCGGTAGGGCTCATCGACCCTGCTGGGTATGTCATTGTGTCCACGATCAGCCAGCGCAATGAGGTCTTGACTGACTTCAGACAGACGGTCCGAGAGCGACAGTTCGTGCTCGAGCTTGTGGAGTTGCGTCGCGTAGAACTTCAGAACCGTCTGTGCGGCACGGGTCGTTGCATAACGGAGGGTTTTCGCGGTGACGTACGGGTTTCCGTCGTGATCACCGCCGATCCAGGAACCTGGCTTGACCACGGCTGTCGCCGGGATGGCGTTTCCGTATCTCTGCCGCAGTTCATGATGAACATCGTGGTTGATGTCGGGGATCTGGCGGAGCAGACTCAGTTTGTAGTACCTGAGTCCGACCTCGATCTCATCCTCGATCCGAGGGCGGACGACCCTGATCAACGCAGTTTGCCAGAGAATCGTGATCCGTCGTTGGATCGCACGATCGATCTCGACCTTGCGCGCCTCGGTGCGGACATTCCGGGGGCGAGATGCGATGTCGTGCCGCTCCTGCATCAACGCAGTAATGTGCTTCTGGACATCGAACACGGTTCGCCGCCGCGTTTCCGTGGGATGCGCCGTAAGAACCGGAGCAACCTCGGCTGTGGCAATCGCTTCAGCGACCGCCTCTGCGCTGATGTTCGCTTCCTTTAGCTTGACCCAGGTGGCTTCCAGCGTCGAATCGGGTGCGGGCGCACCACCATCGAGTACAGCTTGCCGGGTGTTCTCGTCGTTGAGGTCTTCGACGAGGTTGACAAGAAGTGCAAAATGCGAGAAAGCACGAACGACCTTGATCATCGTGTCGGTGTCGCGGTCCCGGAACATCGCGACGAGATCGTCGAGGGTCCGCTCCCCCTTCACCACGGCGAATGACGCACGCCGGGCGCCTTCTACAAGGTCAAAGATGGCGTCACCCTCTTGCTCACGGATGACGTTCCCGAGAATGCGCCCGAGATGCCGGATGTCCTCGCGAAGTTGTTCTTGCACGGTATTTTTCCTTATCAGTCTGCCGGTGGAGCCGGTGGATGAAGCCGGGCGCCGGTACGGTAACGGGTTCTGCTGGGTGATATGGACAGCACGAAGCCCGGCGCCATCTCGACGGAACCGAAACCGGTGATCACGGTGTCGGTCGCGTGGATGACGCCGGGCACGCGGGGTGATAGCTCGGGTTCGCCCGAACTATCGATGATGTCAGGCCGCCGGGCTTGCGGCGTTGGCGACAAGCTTGGCGAAATCTTCACCGTTGAGTGAAGCCCCACCAACGAGACCACCATCAACGTCAGGCTTCCCAACGATCTCAGCGACGGAGTCCGCCTTCACTGATCCACCGTAGAGGATCCTCATTCCGTCAGCGACTTCATCGTCAGCGAGTTCACGGATGGTGGCACGAATAGCGGCACACACTTCCTGGGCGTCATCAGCACTGGCTACCTTGCCGGTCCCGATCGCCCAGACGGGTTCGTAGGCGACAACAGTCTTCGCGAGCTGCTCAGAGTCTAGGCCGTCGAGGGACGCACGGGTCTGTGCGACAACGTAGTCAACGTGCTTCCCGGCTTCACGGACCTCCAGTGGCTCGCCAACACACACAATGGGACTGATCCCGTGTTTCAGCGCGGTCGCGGCCTTGGCTGCGACGAGCTCATCGGATTCTCCGTGGTACTCACGCCGTTCCGAATGGCCGACAACGACCCAGGAACAACCAAGTTTGGCGAGCATCTCCGCGGAGACCTCTCCGGTGTATGCACCGGATTCGTGCCGGGACACATCCTGTGCACCATAGGTGATCCGGAGTTTGTCACCGTCTACGAGGGTCTGCACGGAACGGATGTCCGTGAACGGAACCGTCAGCGCTACATCGACTTTGTCGTAGTAGTCCTTGGGGAGCGCGAAAGCGAGTTTTTGGACGACGCCGATGGCCTCCAGGTGGTTGAGATTCATCTTCCAGTTGCCGGCGATGAGGGGGGTACGTGCCATCTTCGGACCTTTCTTAGTGGTGGTTTATCGGGTGACGTTCTCGCCGCCAGCTCGGACGGCGTGAATGTTGAGTCAGCTCTCCAGGACGTTGACGCCCGGCAGGGTCTTGCCTTCGAGGAACTCGAGTGATGCCCCACCTCCGGTGGAGATGTGGCTGAAACCGTTCTCATCGAGGCCGAGGGTCCGGACGGAAGCTGCAGAGTCGCCGCCTCCGACGACTGAGAATGCACCGTTCTCGGTCGCGGAAATCATCGCCTGTGCGACTCCCTTCGTGCCTTCGGCGAAGGCCGGGAACTCAAAGACCCCCATCGGACCATTCCAGAAAATCGTCTTGGCGTCCGCGAGCCTCGCAGCGAACAGTTCAACCGATTTCGGCCCCATGTCCAGTCCCATCCATCCCTCCGGAATCTCAGCGACATCGACGATCTGCTTCTCGGCGTCCTTGTCGAATTTCTCTGCGGCAACGATATCGATGGGCAGCACGATAGAATCCCCGAATCGGTCCAACAGATCACGACAGGTATCGATCATCTCCTCCTGGAGGAGGGACTGCTGTACGTTGTGCCCCTTGGCTGCGAGGAAGGTGTAGCACATCCCGCCACCAATGATCAGGGCATCCGTCTTAGGGGCGAGGGCTTCAATGACGCCGAGCTTGTCGGAGACCTTGGATCCGCCGAGAACGACAACATAGGGCTTCGCCGGATTAGCCGCAACCTCACCGAGAACCTTGATTTCTTTCTCGACAAGCTGTCCTGCATAGTGCGGGAGCCGCTGTGCTACGTCATAAACGGAAGCCTGCGCACGGTGAACAACACCGAATCCATCTGATACGAAAGCACCGTTCTCACCCGTTAAGGCGACGAGCTGGTCAGCGAATGCACCACGTTCCCCGGCATCCTTGCTCGTTTCACGGGGGTCGAAACGAACGTTCTCGAGCAGGAGAACATCGCCCTCAGTCAATCCGTTGGCACGCTCATGGGCGTCTTCACCAACAACGTCACCGGCGAGTGCCACGTACTGACCGAGTTCCTCAGAGAGAGCTTCAGCGACCGGCGCGAGGGAGTACTTCTCGTTGACTTCACCTTTCGGACGACCGAGGTGGGCCATAACAATGACCTTGGCACCCGCGTCCACAAGCTTCTTGAGCGTCGGCAGTGACGCGGTGATGCGACCGGAGTCAGTGATCACACGGTTCTCGTCCAGTGGAACATTGAAGTCCGAACGGACGAGAACGTAACGGCCTTCCACGCCTTCGTTGAGCAGATCATTGAGGTTCTTGACGGTCATTGATTCTCCTTGAGGTTCAGGTTGAGTCTGAGTGTTTGTTGTGGTGCGGTCAGGGAACGGTGCCGGTACCGGATGCCGCGTGCGCGAACGGCCCGGGGGCACCACTGAAAGAAGGTGCACATCCCGGGCCGCTAGCGTATTCAGGGCGTCAGCCCGGACAGCGGAAGTTTCCGCTCCGGACTAGAGGCGCTCGCCGACGTATTCGGTCAGGGTAACGAGCTGGTTGGAATAACCCCACTCATTGTCGTACCAGGAGACGACCTTGACCTGGTCACCGATGACGCGGGTCATGCCGGAGTCAAAGATAGAGGCATGCGGGTCGGTGACGATGTCGGTGGAGACCAAGGGCTCCTCGGAGTAGGCGAGGATGCCCTTCATTTCACCTTCAGCAGCCTTCTTGATGGCGGCGTTAACCTCATCCACAGAAACTTCCTTCGAAGCTGTGAAAGTGAGGTCCGTGCAGGAACCGGTCGGGACCGGGACACGCATCGCGAAACCATCGAGCTTACCCTTGAGCTGCGGGAGGACCAGGGCGACAGCCTTGGCTGCGCCCGTTGAGGTGGGAACGATGTTGACGGCTGCGGCACGTGCACGGCGGAGGTCACTGTGCGGCGCATCCTGCAGACGCTGGTCACCGGTATAGGCGTGGATCGTGGTCATCAGGCCACGCTCAATACCGAAGGCATCATCCAGCACCTTTGCCATCGGAGCCAGGCAGTTGGTGGTGCAGGAAGCGTTCGAGATGATCTCGTGCTTCTCGGGATCGTAATCGGTGTGGTTGACACCGACAACGAAGGTAGCGTCCTCATTCTTTGCGGGAGCGGAGATGATGACCTTCTTCGCTCCCGCTTCGATGTGGGCCTTCGCTGCGTTGGCGTCAGTGAAGAAACCGGTCGACTCGATGACGATGTCGACATTGTTCTCGCCCCAGCCGAGGTTCTTCGGGTCCCGCTCTGCGGTGACGAGGATGCGCTTACCACCGACAATGATCGACTCATCGTCGTAGTCGACGTCCTGGCCGAGACGACCGAGGATGGAGTCGAACTTGAGCAGGTGCGCCAGGGTCTTATTGTCGGTCAGGTCGTTGACTGCAACAACCTCGATGTCGGCGCCGCGCTCGAGAATTGCGCGGAAGTAGTTGCGTCCGATGCGACCGAAGCCGTTGATGCCTACACGAACCGTCACTGTGATCTCCTTATGTCCTGTTGGAACTTTTGATCCATCGGGATGACCCCAAACCGGGCAGTTCAAGCGTTCATCCCTGATGGCTCTCACTCTACCGGCGTCCGCCGAAGCGCGCAGTGAAACCGGGCACAGTCGAACCAGAAATAGACATATACGGGCATCCGAACGGACAGAACACTCTCGGCCGACTTTTGAAATCCCACACCGCACGGACGGTGAATTTTGGTACCGAAAACCCCCTGCCTGCATCAACCAGGATTCCGAGATGCCTATCACCCCCGAATAGCGGGATCTTTTCGTCCCAGCCGGGCAGATCAAACACATGGTAGCTAGAAATGTGCAGTTCGTCACACCGTGGTAAAACGCTGCCGTCCGGCACACCAGCGCCAACGGAGCCGACTCACGTCAGCTCCAGATCACAGCTCAGGATCCGTCCGAGAACAATCCGTCCGTGACAACGTCCGTGGTCTTGGGAACCCCGAGTTCCACCGCCCGCCGATCCGCCATCGAGAGCAGGCGCCGGATCCGCCCTGCCACCGCATCTTTCGTCATCTGTGGATCGGCGAGCCGCCCCAGCTCCTCCAGGGACGCCTGGCGGTGCTGCACCCGCAGTTGTCCGGCTTCCGCCAAATGATCGGGAACGTCCTCCCCGAGGATCTCCAGGGCTCGTTCCACCCTGGCTGCCGCGGCCACCGCCGCACGAGCCGATCGACGCAGGTTCGCGTCGTCAAAGTTCGCGAGGCGATTGACTGTGGTCCGAACCTCCCGTTTTATGCGCTGTTCATCCCATTCCAGACGCGTACGCTGAGCACCCATTCTTGTTAAGAGCGCACCGATCGCCGCACCATCACGGATGATCACGCGCTCGGTTCCGCGGGTTTCCTTCGTCTTCGCGGTGATACCCAGACGCCGTGCGCATCCGACGAGCGCGAGGGCAGCCTCGGGGCAGGGGCACGTGACCTCGAGCGCCGAACTCCTTCCGGGTTCAGTGAGTGAACCGTTCGCGAGGAACGCACCACGCCAGGCTGCTTCCGCATCAGACACAGTGCCGGACACGACCCGGGGCGGCAGCCCCCTGACAAAGTGTCCCGACGGCGAGACCAGTCCCACTCTCCTGGCAATCTCCCCGGCACCGTCAGACACCGTCACGGTGTACCGTCTGGTTCGTCGGGCGCCTTCCACACCAACAGCATGGATGATAGCCTCGCGATCATAGAGATACCTGATGGAGTCCCGGATACGTCGTGCGATCTCCATCGACTCCACCTCCGCCTCGACCACTATCTGGTCCCCGAGCACCTGGATACCTGCGGTGAAGCGGAGCAGAGAAGCGAGTTCTGCAGTCCGCTGCGCGTCGCGTTTGATCGCGACACGTCCCAGTTCTTCCTTAACCCGCGTCGTCAACGCCACGGTATCTGGCTCCCCTCATTCACTGGATTCCCCATCGGTTTCCCGTCCGGTGGACGGAACTTCGGGGCGACCCGTCGATCCTACCGTCGACTTCCCCCAATCATGTGGCGCGCATAAACTCGGCGAAATGCTTCCGCGAGTTTGACAGGATCATGGCGGTTGACCCAGCCACCGTCACCATCACCGGCACGAACCGGTTCGAAGACGACATCTGCGCCGATTGTGGCGGCCGCGCGCGCCAGATAGCGGCGCTCCACTTCACTGGAGATCATCGTCGAATCGATGATGATCTGATCAACACGCAGATCCGGTGCGTGCTGAGTCAACATGTGGATGTGACGTTCCGTGGAGAATCCAGCGGTTTCGCCCGGCTCAGCCGTTAGATTGAGGACGACCACACGACACGCATCCGTCTCGATCAACGCCCGTACAATGTCTGGGACGAGGATGTGTGGGATGACCGAGCTAAACCATGATCCGGGCCCGAGGGTGACCATGTCGGCGGACCTGATCGCGGCAACCGCATCCACACCCGCCCGGGGACGCTCCGGAAATAGCTTTACCCGACGAACGTTGCCGGTCGTCGAAGCGACCGCGACCTGCCCCCGGACCGGGCGAACCGCCATCGGCTCATCACCGAGTCCCGCCACCTCCGCTTCAATCTCCAACGGCTGTTCACACATGGGGAGAACCCGACCATGCGAACGGGTCAACGTGGCGACGGCGTCCAACGCCTTTACCTCGCTTCCGAGTACATCTGTCAATCCCGCAATGAGAAGATTTCCCACTGCATGTCCCGCAAGCGCCCCGTAACCACCAAAACGGTGTTGGAGAGTTTCCTCCCACATACGCCCCTCATCATCGTCACGGGAGAGTGCGGCCAGCGCCATTCGCAGATCTCCGGGCGGTATCTGCCCGAGTTCCTGCCGGATTCGCCCTGATGAACCACCGTCATCGGCCACAGTCACGACTGCAGTGATCTCGTCAACATTGAGGTGACGTCCCGCCCTCAGTGTCTGGAACAGACCATGACCTCCACCAAGACAAGTCAGGCGGCGGAGTTCCGGGGACGTCGTGCAGGCGCTGTCACTCATCATTCGCCTCTCAGCCACGACAGATGTCACGGTGATTGACCGAAATGTCCAGGCCCTCTATTCCATCGAGCCGACGAGCGATCTCAACGGCCACCGCGACCGACCGATGGTGTCCCCCGGTACATCCGACCGCAACGGTGATGAAACTCTTACCTTCGCGGCGATATCCCTCGACCATAGTGGTGAACATAGATACGAAGTTGTCGATGAATTCCTTGGCGGACGGCTGCGCCAAGACATAATCACTGACCGGCTTGTCGACACCACGGAACGGACGGAGTTCAGGTTCCCAGTAGGGGTTGGGGAGGAAACGGACGTCCACGACGAGGTCTGCGTCCGCCGGAGCGCCATTCTTGAACCCGAAGGACTGTACTGTGACGTGCTGGCGCATATTGTCGATCGTGGCGAAAGAGCTCTCTATGGCACGGCGGAGATCGTGCACCGAAAGATCGGAGGTGTTGATGACCACATCCGCGCGCTCCTTGATCCCGGCAAGCGCTTCCCGTTCCCTCTCGATACCGATACTTAGCGTGTCTGTCCCCTGCAACGGATGAGTACGACGCACGGTATCGAACCGGCGGATGAGCATGTCATCTCGCGCATCCATGAAGAGAATCGTCGGATTGATCCCCTTCTGGCGTAGCTCACCGAGCACCTGCTGCAGTCCTCCATGGAAACTCCGCGACCGGACATCGGTGACCATCGCGAGTTTGTCCACCGGCGAGTCATCCCGTCGGCACAGTTCGACGAGTTCCACCATCAGGCCAGCCGGCAGATTCTGCGACACGTACCAGCCCAAGTCCTCCAGAACCCGGGCCGCGGAGCTGAGGCCTGCACCCGACATTCCGGTGACGAGAACGGGATCTCTCTCAATCGAGTGATCACGACAACGCTCAGAGGAACCTTCACGCGAATCGACTGTCATGTCCACATCCTATCCCAGGGACTCACACAAGGAACCTACTCCGGATGCAAACTCCGATACACTGTGTTCGCGAGGGTGGGGCCGAACCCCTTGACTGCGGTGATTTCCTCAACGCTCGCGGCCTTCAGTTTTTTGACGCTACCGAAATGGCGCACGAGTTCGGTACGGCGCGCGGCCCCGAGCCCCCTGATTCCGTCGAGTTCACTGACCCGCATCCGCTTGCTCCGCTGTTGTCGGTGGTAAGTGATGGCGAAACGGTGCGCCTCATCACGAATCTGCTGGAGCAGGTAGAGGGCCTGACTGTTTCTCGGGAGAATAACCGGTTCGCTGTCTCCCGGTACCCAGATCTCCTCCAGCCGTTTAGCCAGCCCGACGAGTGTTATGTCAGTGATACCGAGCTCATCAAACACAGCCTGAGCTGCATTAACCTGCGGTAAACCACCATCAACGATAAATAGATTCGGTGGATAGGCGAACCTTCTCCCATCCGTGGACTGCTCCTCGATCTTCTCGTCATCGAAGCGAGTGCCGTCAAATTCCTCCGCTTCGGGTACTGCGGTGCAGCCACCATGATGGCGCAGGAAACGACGCCGGGTCACCTCCGCGATGGATGCGACATCATCACTGTGTCCATCGCCCGCAGCATCCCGGATCCGGTAGCGCCGGTAGTCGGACTTTCGAGCAAGTCCGTCCTCGAAAACGACCAGTGACGCCACGACATCAGTACCCGCTATGTGGGAGATGTCCGTGCACTCGATCCGGAGGGGAGCATCTTCCATCAGGAGCGCATCCTGAATGTCCCTGAGCGCTGCAGATCGTGCCGTGAGGTCACCGACCCGTTTGAGCTTGTGCTGTTTCAACGCCTCCCTGGCGTTGCGTTCGACGGTGTCTGCAAGCGCACGCTTGTCTCCTCGTTGAGGTACGCGGAGATCGACTCGTGCCCCTCTGAGGGTACTTAGCCAGTCAGCGGTTTCCGCCGGGTCCTCCGGAAGTACCTGGACGAGAACCTCCCGGGGGACAGGAGTCAGATGATCCGAGGTTGTCTCTTCACTACTGTGGGACAACTTGTCGACACCACGGCGACGAATATCCGCATCGTGGCGGTAGCGCTCATCCACCGCGCGCTCAGCGGCATCCCCATAGAATTGGGTGAGAAAGTTCTGAATGATCCGTGGTACCGCCGGATCATGCCCATCCTCGGCGATATCCAACTCAGTGTCACCGCTTTTTTCCACGACCCAACCGCGTTGTCCACGGATACGTCCACCTCGGACATGGAAGATCTGGACGGCGGCCTCCAGTTCGTCAGTCGCGCAGCAGATGACGTCAGCGTCGGTCCCATCCCCCAGGACCACCGCCTGTTTCTCCATCGCCTTGGTGATCGCTCCGAGATCATCCCGCAGACGTGCAGCACGCTCGAAGTCGAGAGCTTCCGCGGCAACCCGCATCTGGCGTTCGAGGCGGCGAGTCACCCGGTCAGTCTGTCCCGCCATGAAGGAACAGAAACCATCGACGATCTCCCGGTGTTCTTCCGGACTCACTCTGCCGACGCACGGGGCAGAGCACTTGTCGATGTATCCGAGCAGACAAGGGCGACCGAGTTGACGATGCCGGTTCAGCACCCCCTTGGAACAGGTTCGGACAGGGAAGACACGGATCAGCAGATCAAGGGTCTCCCGAATTGCCCAGGCGTGGCTGTAAGGACCGAAATACCGCACTCCTCTCCGATGGGGACCACGGTAGACGAAGGCCCTCGGGACTTCTTCTCCGACAGTGACCGCGAGCATCGGATAGGTCTTGTCATCGCGGTATTTGACGTTGAAACGAGGATCAAAACGTTTGATCCAGGTGTATTCGAGCTGAAGGGCCTCAACCTCACTGGACACTACCGTCCATTCAACTGACGATGCGGTGAAAACCATCTGCCGGGTCCGGGGATGCAGTTGAGTCACATCCTGGAAGTAACTGGACAGTCGCGAACGGAGATTCTTGGCCTTACCGACGTAGACAACACGGTCCGAGGCATCACGGAACTTGTAGACTCCCGGGTCCGTGGGAACGCTCCCTGGCGCCGGGCGATAGGTAGCCGGGTCAGCCACAGGTCACCGACTCATCACACATGGTGCGCGCATCAGGTTTACCCTAGTCCTCCGGCATGTACGCGTCCTCGAGGTCGCGGAAGTGGGATACGGCTTCGACAACGGATTCCCCATCGGCGGACTGGAATGCCCACATTGGTACGAACTCGAACTCCGGGAGCTCGAGTCGCGCCCAACGCGCCCCTCTGGGAAAGGAAAGACCGTAAATCACCGACCAGGGGTAAAAGCGGGTGCCGATGAAATTCCTGACCTCGACGCCATCAGAGTTGGCACGGACCCGCGGACGAGCGATACCGATGCAGAAAAAAGCTATAACTAAACCAACGCCGACAAAGGACCACTGATCGACGGTCGTCACCGCTGCGCCGGTATCCCCAACCGCGACGGCAAAAGCCATGAAAATATGAACAGCCATCACCACGATCACAGCCACCATCGCGAGGAACCTGAGACGACGGGAAGTAACAACAAGCTCCCAGGGACGGTCGGTGGTCGTAGGGGTATCCGCGGCGAGTATACGCTGGATGTCGACGCCGCTGTCCTCGACTCCGTTGGTCTTGCCCTCTGGGTTCACGTCCACTCAATCTCTGTTCATTGTTACGGCCATGTTTCGTGGAACAGTCTAGCCCTCCCTCCCCGTCATCCGGTAAAGAACTCCGGACCTTCGGGTACGCTTCAGATAGCTTGATCAGGCTTCCGCCGCGAGTCTGCGCAGATGGCCTATCTCGGCATTCGGATCCCCGGCACCGTAGACGGCTGACCCCGCAACGAATGCATCGCATCCCGCAGCGGCGGCCGCGGCGATAGTGTCACGGGAGATACCACCGTCGATCTCGATGGTGCACTCTAGCTCACGTTCATCGATGATTCGACGCAGGGTGCGAACTTTCTCCAGCTGATCCGGCATGAATGCCTGCCCGCCGAAGCCTGGCTCGACGCTCATGACGAGAACCTGGTCGAATTCATCGAGGATCGGTAGGTGCTCCTCGATCGGGGTACCCGGCCGTAGGGAGAAGGCGGCTCGAGCCCCCTTCTCCCGGATGTGCCGAGCGAGGGTGACCGGATCGTCGGTGGCCTCAATGTGGAAGATGACGGTGTGTGCTCCGGCCTCGATATGGTCATCGACCCATTTCTCCGGATTCTCGATCATCAGGTGGACATCGAGAGGGATGTCTGTGACCCGATGAGCAGCAGCGGTGATCATCGCCCCGAACGATAGATTGGGGACAAAATGGCCGTCCATGATGTCCACGTGGATCCAGTCCGCATCCGATACCCTGGCTATCTCCTCGCCAAGTCTGGTGAAGTCGGCGGACAGGATTGACGGTGCGATGATCGGCTGTGACATGTCGCCATCCTATCGCTCTGCCCCCTGCTACGCACAGTAACGGATCAGCTCCCGCCAACCCGGAACACCGCGAAGAACATCGCGTCGGTTCCATGCCGATGCGGCCACATCTGCACACTCAGGTTTTCCCCGGTACCGGACATCCCACAGGCGAGTTCACGGGCATCCAGCTCCACGACATCGCATTCAACGAGCGCCCGATCGACGACGCCTCTGGTTTCCCTGAGATCCGGCGAACAGGTCGAGTACACAACCACACCACCCGGACGTGTGAGTGAAACTGCGCTTGACAACAACTCGAATTGCAGCTCCGCCAGACCCGCGATGTCCGACTCAGACTTCCGCCACCGCGCCTCCGGGCGTCGACGCAGCGCACCCAGCCCAGAACACGGGGCATCAACGAGTACCCTGTCGTACCCGGGGATCAGACCCGGTGAACGACCGTCAGCGGTATGAACATCCACAGGAAGTCCACTGGTCGCCGTCCGGACAAGCCTGGCACGATGCTCAGAGACCTCGACTGCATCGACCCGGGCTCCATCAACACGTGCCAGCGCCCCAATGAGTGCAGCTTTCCCACCCGGACCAGCACACAGATCAAGCCAACGACCGGCGTCCGGGCCGTCGAGCGGAGCTTCAACCACCGCACGAGCGATGACCTGGCTTCCCTCATCCTGGACCGTGGCCAAGCGTTCCCGCAGTGGTTCCAGATCCCCGGGATCACCCGAATCAAGGTGAACCGCGTAGGGCGAATAGGGTCCGGGCTCACCGCCGGTGACCAGCGCGAGTTCCTCTGCCGTGATCTCTCCCGGACGTGCCGCAAGATGGACCCTCGGTCGCGCAGAATCCGCTGCGAGTGCACTCGCCAGCTCACCTGTACCAATGACCCTGGCGAAACTCTCCGCGATCCACACCGGATGTGCGTGTTCAAACGCGACCGCAGGTATCTCCTCCCGGGGTGCAAGTTCCATCATCCAGGTCTCCGGAGACTTCCTCGAAATCGTGCGGAGGACCGCGTTAACGAATCCTTTGGCCCGTTCCTGCCCGATTCCCTCCGCCAACCGAACCCCACTATCCACTGCGGCATGAGCCCCGACGCGCATATTGAGAAGCTGGTAAGTGGAAAGCCTCAGAACATCCAGTAACTCCCCATCGATCATCTCCACAGGCCGACTTGATGCGGCGTCAATGATCTCATCCAGGACTCCGAGCTGGCGAAGCGTACCGTAGGTGAGTTCAGTCGCGAACGCAGCATCACGATCAGTGATCCCGTGCGTTCGGAGGAGCCCTGGCAACACGAGGTTCGCATAGGCGTCATCGGCACGTACCGCACGAAGGACATGCAGCGCTGCAGCACGAGGCATATCAACGCCCGGGGTGAGAGGCCGCACGGATGCAGGTGTCTGGGGCCTGCCCTTCTTCGATGCCTCCGTTCGTTGAGGCAGTCCGTCCCGGCGTCGGGTGGAAGTCCCGGATTGTTTCTTCGGATGGCTGGCAGAGCGGGACGCTCCGCCCGTCCTCGAGGTTGCCGAGGGATCAGATTGCGGTCGGCTTCCGCCACTCCGTGCACGGAAACCACCGGATTTGTCCAAGCTCATACGAGTACCGTTCCTTCTTCCGGATGAGCGCCACGCGCCCAGTCCATCGCATCCATCATTTTCTTTCCGGGGGCTTGTATCTGTTGAAGCACCACACATCCGTCTCCGGTCCCGACGGTGACTCCGGCCGCAGTCAACCGGATTTCTCCGGGGGCCAGAGTCCCAGTAATGTCCTGATCGATAACAGTGACCGGCCCAATCTTCATGCGCTGACCGTTCAGGGTCGTCCAGGCACCGGGCACTGGAGTGTACGCCCGGATTCGTCGACCAATGACCGATGCATCCGAGTTCCAGTCAATCCGGGCATCTTCCTTCGAGATCTTTGATGCATAGGTGGCGTCACCGGACTGGGGCTCAGGGATGAGTGTTCCGTCGCCGAGTCCATCCATCGTATCCACCAGAAGTTTTGCACCCCTGTGCGCGAGCCTGGTGAGAAGGTCATCCGCGGTGTCATCCGAGCCGATCGGTTCCAGAATCCGGTCGAACACCGGGCCGGTGTCCAGTCCCTTTTCGATGCGGAAGGTCACCGCACCCGTTTCGATATCTCCGGCTGCGATGGCAGCTTGAACGGGAGCCGCACCACGCCACGCCGGCAACAGAGAAAAGTGTAAGTTTACCCACCCGTGCGGAGCCACTTCCAGCAGATCAGGGGTGATGAGGTTCCCGTAGGCGACCACAGGAATGCAGTCGGGTGCGAGCTCCATTAATCGGGAGCGCAGTAGCTGTCCGTCGGCGGTACCCGGTTTCAGCGTCGTTGGTCTCAAAACCTCAATGCCGTTGGCGGTGGCGAGTTCCGCGACCGGTGACGGGTGCAGCGTCCGGCCTCTCCCCCGCCTGGCATCCGGTCTCGTGATAACCGCGACAACGTCATGGTTGGAGGCGAGGAGTTTCTCTAAGGCGACGACAGCGGGTTCCGGAGTACCGGCAAAAACCAGGCGCATGGGCGGGGAGCATCCTTACTATAGGGATAAACGGTCAACACCCCATCCTACGGCCAGGTTCATGATCGGTTGCACTCCGTCTCCGGCGTCCCCGAAAATCGGGTCACCCTAGGTGGATCGGATCAACCTGGACCCGGAGGGGGAGCTCGTCCTTCCGCACCACACGCGCAGTCCTCCCTCCTCTCAATGCCCTGCCGAGAGCGGTCCTCGGGCCTGCACCGAGAGGAACCCTGATGAGAATGCGCTGCGGCGGGCCGAAACGGGACTCGTCGTACTCCCCCGGCAGTGGTTTTCCGGGTGGCAGAGCAACGGGGCCGAGGATGTCTGCACCCCGGGGAAGCTGGACGAGCTCCAGGAATTCATCGAGAGTGGCCTGTGGACCATCGACTGCAGCAAGGTGTACTGCGGGAGGAAGATCAACCTCTCTACGCTGAGCCAGTTCAGTAGCTGCGGCGCCCACCAGATCCCAACGAATGAGCGACTGAACAGGTTGGAGAGCCGGATCAGCGACGATGATGACCTCCCCACCGGATTCAGCCGGTGCGACAAGGGTCGCTGCAGAGGCCCATTTCCCCAGTGTGTCTTCGGTGGCGCGGAGATCTGCGCGCCCGAGGAGTGCCCAGGCGTCGAGAATGAGACAGGCGCCGTAAGAGCCATCCCGCACCGGCGGTTCAGCACCGGGTGTGGATACAACGATCCGGGCACCCATCGGCACTTCATCGAGCACTCGGGAACCACCGGAGGTTGAGACCGGGAACTTCGGGAAGGCTCTACCGAATTCCTCTGCGGTGCGCTCCGAGCCCAGAACCACGGCCCGGAGCCGGACCGACCCGCAGTTTCCGCACCGATGATTGGCTGCTGGTCTTCCACACCACCGGCATGTCGGTACGCCCGGGACATCCGCATCGTTAGCGGGAAGTCCAACGGGTCCGTTACAGGAGCGGCATCTCGCGGGAGCTCGGCACCGGCCACAGGCGAGTGTGGGGACATAGCCTTTCCGCGGTGTCTGGATGAGCACGGGTTTATCCCGTTCGAGCGCACGGCGCACCGCCTCGAAGGCAACACCGGGGATTCGTGCGGAACGGGCCCGCGGATCCCGTTCCAACTCGATGTCACTGTCTGCGGTAGCCCGGATCCTGGGCATCCGCTGGCGAATGACCTCTCTGGGAGCGACGAGACTGTGCATCCATCCCTGCTCAACCATGAGCTGCACCTCGGCGGTCCTCGAGTGGCCGCCGAGGATGAGTGCACACCCTGTCTGCGCACTTCGGGTCGTAAGCACTTCACGCGCATGCGCATAGGGGGCACGCGGATCGATCAGGTTCTCGTCCCCGTCATGCAGAAGTACAGCGAGCCGGAGATCGGCAACCGGTGCATACGCCGCACTGCGGGTGCCTATGACCAAGCGTCCCTGCCCGTGAAGTATCGACAGAAACCGACGGTATCTCGCCTGCGGTCCCAATGCCGCATTGAGCACAGTCACCTGGCGGGCGGAAACCAGTTCACGGAGAGCGGTTTCGAGCGTATTGACGTCGCGTTGATCTGGGAGGACGACCAATGCCCCTCCCCCGGTACGGACGGTGGCGACGGTAAGAGCTGCCAATGCCCGAGCCCAATCGTCTCCGGGGGCGATCTGCCACGCGGCGCGTGCAGAACGTCCGGCAAGGACAGCGTCAACGAAACCAGGACCGTGGAGATAACTGATCCAGGGAGCCAGATCAGGTTCACTGACGGTCCCGAGTTGTTCCCATGGGGTCGAGGTGTCCGCGTTCTCCGCGGTTGCGTGACGAACAGGAACTGCGGAGCGGATCAGGTCACTCCGGACCCCGCCGTAGCGATCACAGAGAGCGTCCACCAGTTCCCGGGTTTCCTCGGGGTAGACGATCTCCGGTGAGATGACCCGTTCGAGCCAAACGAGTTCACCGCTGTGCGAACTGACGGAGGTTCTGTCGAGGACAACCGCATCGATTAACCGCCCGGAGAACCTAACCCTGACCTTCACTCCGGGGCGACAGTCTTCATCTTGTGTCGTATCGACCAAATAATCAAAGGTGCGATCCAGATGCGCGAGACCCAGGAGCGGAAGAACCCGCGCCACCGGCGCTCTCTGCGCCGGGGAACGGGGTGGAGACATGCCGCTGATTGTATATCGGTATCTGGGCGCTGCATGCTCGGGGTCGGGTCAGATTCCGGCAGCCGATCGCAGCGCGTCAACCCTGTTGAGCTGTTCCCAGGGGAGATCCAGATCAGTCCGCCCGAAATGGCCGTACACCGCGGTATCCGCATAGATCGGACGGAGAAGATCGAGCTCCCGGATGATGGCGGTCGGCCGAAGATCGAAGACCTCAGCCACCGCTGCCTGAATATCAGCGTCCGACAGGCCCCCGTGTGCGGTACCGAAGGTCTCGACGTAAAGCCCGACCGGTTTCGCCCTCCCGATGGCGTAGGCGACCTGGACCTCGGCACGGTCCGCGAGTTCTGCCGCGACAATGTTCTTCGCGACCCAACGCATGGCGTAGGCACCTGAACGGTCAACCTTGCTCGGGTCTTTACCCGAGAACGCACCCCCACCGTGACGAGCCATTCCACCATAGGTGTCCACGATGATCTTCCTGCCCGTCAAACCAGCATCCCCCATCGGCCCCCCGACGACGAAGGATCCGGAGGGATTAATGAGAACGGTGAGATCAGCGTCAACATAATCTTCCAGGCCCGCCTCACGGACAACGTACTCGATCACATGGGAACGCAGTTGTTCAGCCAACCATTCTTGACTCACGTCACGGTCATGCTGCGTCGATATGACGACGGTATCGAGCCGGACGGGACGGTCATCACCGTCGTAGGCGAAGGTGACCTGCGTCTTGCCGTCAGGGCGGAGATTCGGGACAATTCCCTCTTTTCGAACCTGCGTGAGCCTCCGGGCGAGCCGGTGTGCGGTCGCGGCCGGTAGCGGCATGTATTCCGGGGTCTCGTTTGTCGCGTATCCGAACATGAGTCCCTGATCACCCGCACCACTCTGATTGTCATCATCCCCGGTGTCTCCGTTACGGACCTCGTGGGAGGTGTCGACCCCGGCACCGATCTCCTGCGACTGCTCTCCGATGGCGACCGTGACTCCACACGTGGTGCCGTCGAAACCGACTTCTGAAGAGGTGAAACCGATCTCCCGGAGTTTGTCTCGAACGAGCGCCGGGATCTCGACGTATCCGGAACACCGGACCTCACCGACAACATGCACAAGCCCCGTGGTCACAACCGTCTCGACGGCGACCCGCGAACGTGGATCAACCCTGAGCATCGCATCGAGGATCGTGTCAGAGATCGCGTCACAGATCTTGTCGGGATGCCCTTCGGTGACCGATTCGCTGGTAAATAAACGGACGGCGCTGGTGCCTACAGCCACGGTACTTCCTTCTAAACTCGTTGATTTCCTGGTTGGCGGGCTCGTTCAGTGATACGGAGGCGACTGTACTGGTAAGTCGCGGAGCGCACCGGAGTGCGGCCGCCCGGTGACGAAACCAACCTAAATATAGACCAAGCTGTCTAAAACTGCAATGGCCCCCTCAGTCGCAGGTCACAGAGAGAGACTTCGGCCACTGGCAAACGATCATCGGCCGCTGGTGATTCGCGACACGAAATCGAGAATCCGGGACGCGACCTCAAATTTCGTGCCGTCCGGCACATCCGTCGCAACACCGTCCGGTGTGATCAGCCACCCACGATTCCGGCTTCGCCCGAATACCTTCCCGGAGCCGACATCGTTGCACATGAGCAGATCGCACCCTTTCCGCCTGATCTTCTGGACGGCGTGGTCCAAAGCAGTAGCCGCGTCATCACCAGTCTCAGCAGCGAAACCGACAATCACCGTATCCTCCCGCAGCTTCCCCGCCAGACGGTCTGCCACGAGTCCCGCGAGAATGTCAGGATTCTCCGTCAGCTCCAAATTCGTTAGCGCTGTAGCCCCGGTTTTTTTCAGCTTCACCGGAGCAACATCTGTCGGCCGATAGTCAGCGACCGCTGCCGCCATAATGATCACGTCGTGTACGTCGGCACGTGTGCGCACCTCCTCGTCAAGCTCCCGGGCGGACGAAACACGAACAAGTTCTGCACCACACGGCACAGGTAGTTCATCCACGGACCCCGCGACAAGAGTCACCTTCGCTCCTCGCTGCACCGCGACTTCAGCCAGCGCAAATCCCTGCCTCCCAGAGCTCCGGTTACCGAGGTAACGCACAGGATCAATATTCTCTCTCGTCCCCCCTGCGGTGATCAGGATACGGCGCCCATTCAGGTCCCGGGGCAGCTCGTTCTCAGCCAGCCGCAACAGGGCTAGGTCGATGATCTGCTGTGGTTCGGGAAGCCTGCCTGGTCCGGTGTCGGGCCCGGTAAGCCGACCATGCGCCGGCTCCAGAACTGTCACCCCCCGCGACCGGAGAATCTCGACGTTAGCCCTGGTTGCAGGGTGATTCCACATCTCGGTGTGCATCGCCGGGGCGAGGACCACCGGACAGGTCGCAACGAGACAGGTCGCGGTCAGCAGATCATCAGCCCGACCGATCGCCAGTTTTGCCATCAGGTCAGCGGTCGCAGGTGCTATCACCACCAGATCAGCGTTCTGTCCCACCCGAACATGTTGGACCTCTTCCACCCGGTCAAAGACACTCACCGCCACAGGATTCCCGGACAGCGCCTCGAATGTGGCTGCACCAACGAAGTTCAACGCAGATTCGGTGGGCACCACCCGGACGGAGTGACCCCGCTCAGTGAAGCCACGAACTACATGGCAAGCCTTATATGCGGCGATGCCACCGGTCACACCGAGCACGATATTCCGGGATACGGACGCGGGATCCGGATGTGCAGAAGGTACTGTACTGGCCACGATGTCCTTCAATCTTTACTGTTCAATCAAGATGTGCGCTGTCGATACCGGAAAACACGAGACCCCTCCTCCCTCCAGCGGAGCACTCCGGATGGTGTGAAACCTCCGGGTGTCCGTGGAAGAAGAAAGGGTGTGCGGAACAACATCGCATCGAGTCTTATTCGGAAGGCCCTGGAAGGATCAATCAGCCTTCTTCGTGGTCGAGCATTCCGCGGTTGATCTCGCGAAGTGCAACGGTCAGTGGCTTGGCGTGATGATCATCAATCAACGGACCGACGAATTCAAAAACGCCTTCATCACGCTGATGGAGGTAGCTGTTGATCTGCCGAGCTCGCTTGGCGGCGAAGATTACCAGGGCATACTTCGAGGACACCTTGTCCAGCAGCTCGTCGATCGGAGGATCGGTGATTCCGACTGGCGGATCGAATACAGCCTCAGTGGCGGAGATGTCATTGCTCACGGTTTAGCACCTTCAAAAGTCGAGGAAGAAAAATGGTTCTGGTTCGTCTGGGACCAACTACGACCCCGGACCGGTCAGTCACCGGTAAGGAGTACACGTATCTGGGCGACCGCGCGATCCACGTCATCATTGACGATCACATGATCAAATTCATCGGCCGCCGCAAGCTCATCCTTCGCTGTCTGCAGGCGACGTTCGATGACGTCGGCAGGCTCCGTACCACGACCGGTCAGGCGTTCCACCAGGGTCTCCCAAGATGGCGGCGCGAGGAAAACTGTCTGGGATTCAGGCATGATTCGAGCGATATTACGCGCACCGACCAGATCGACCTCCACAAGTACGGGACGATGGCGTTCAAGCGCCTCCCGGACGGGCCCTGCAGGGGTACCCGAGCGTTGCAGACCGCCGTGGATGTCGGCCCATTCAAGCATCCCACCAGAATCTATGGTGCGTTGAAACTCTTCAGGTGTCACGTAGAGGTAGTCACGGCCGTGGACTTCTCCGGGCCGTGGCGCACGTGTCGTCATGGAAACGGAGAAGAACAGGTCGGGGACTTCATCTCGGAGCCGATTGACCACCGTCGATTTACCGACAGCGGAAGGCCCTGCGAGTACAACCAGGTTTCCTGGAATCCGTTCACCCGACATATCGTTGACTAGTCCTCTTCAGAGAAGCCGAAACGTTCCAGAAGCGCACGGCGCTGCCGGTCACCGAGGCCACGGAGACGGCGAGTCTGAGCGATCTCCAGCTCCTCCATGATCTCCTTGGCCTTGACCTTGCCTACCTTAGGCATGGCCTCGAGCAGCGCGGAGACCTTCGTCTTACCGATGATCTCATCACTCTGCGCCTGAGCCAGCACCTCCTTCAGGTTAGTGCCACCTCGCTTCAGCTTCTCCTTCAGCTCGGCGCGCGCCTTACGGGCCTCTGCAGCCTTTGCAAGGGCATCCTTGCGCTGCTCATCGGTCAACTTGGGAAGGGCCACGGGGTTCCTCCGTTTTTCATGTTCTCGGACAGTGTCTATGGGTAGTCTCGGGTTTCGGTTCTACCAGTTCTCGCCGGTCACGACACCAAAAATCTCAACAGTGTCAGCCAGCGAACTTGGAACAGTCTAACACTAGTGCCCCAAAGTCCAAGGTCGAGGCCGAAAGCAGGCTCTCCCTGCCATCGGAAAAGCCCTTGACCAGTATTTTCGATGGACATTCAGAGACCATCAACGACCGAAGCTGAGAGCCTGCTGCATACAGGCTTTCCGCAGGTCATCAACGTTCGGCCCCGCGCGGAGAATGCCGCGCGAAACACTGGCGAACGCCAACGGCTCAACGCTTTGGGTGAGTAAGGCCACATCGCCCGGTCCGGCTCCCTGCGCACCGACACCAGGAAGCAGGACTGGACCACCGAGTTGCTCGAGCGAGGGCGGACCGGTCACGGTCGCCCCCACCACGACACCGCAGGGGCCGTATCCACCGGCAGTCACAAACGGTTCATTCCGAACCGCGCAGGAGTCGACGACATACTGTGCGACCGACGTGCCGTCAGCCTGTTCGGCATGTTGCACCTCCCGTCCTTCCGGATTGGAGGTGGCAGCGAGCACGAACACCCCCTTACCGTTCTCCACGGCCAGGGACACAGCGGGGTCCAGCGAACCGAACCCGAGGTACGGGGAGACTGTCACCGCGTCGACGGCGAGTGGCGAGTCGTCGTGGAGCCAGGCGTCGGCGTATGCCGACATCGTGGATCCGATGTCTCCCCGTTTCGCATCCGCGAGCACGAGACATCCGGCCTCGCGGAGCGTGAGAATCGTCTCCTCCAGCACCGCGTAGCCCGCACTGCCGTAACGCTCGAAGAAGGCCACTTGGGGCTTGACCAGTGCAGCGGTGTCCGCGAAGGCGTCCACGCAGATCCGAGCGAAGTCACCTAGGCCGGACGGGTCAGCCGACAGCCCCCAGTCACGGAGCAAACCCGGGTGCGGGTCGATGCCGACGCACAGTCGGCCCCGGTCGGCACCCGCCGCGGCGAGCCGGTCCCCGAAGGAGGGGGTCACGGTGCCGCTCATTCCTTCTCCCGGACCATGTCGACGGCGTGATCGAGCTGCTGGAGCGCACGCACGGTGAGCTCGCCAGAGCGCATGGCCTCGATGCCCTGGACAGCCGCAGTGACGCCCTGGACGGTGGTCACCAGCGGCACTCCGACCGAAACCGCGGACGAACGGATGTCGTATCCGTCATGCCGCGCACCGGCGGAACCGGCGGGTGTGTTGAGGATGAGATCAATGTCGCCGCCAAGGATCTGGTCGACAACGGAGATCTTGTCGTCCCCCTGCTTGACATCGGAGTGCTTGTACACAACCTCGCACTCGATTCCGTTGCGGCGCAGCATCTGTGCCGTACCGGAAGTGGCCAGAATTCTGAACCCGAGGGTGGCCAGGCGCTGGATCGGGAAGATCAGGGTCCGCTTGTCCCGGTTGGCGACGGAGACGAAGACCGTGCCCTCGGTCGGCAGACCACCGTAGGCACCATCCTCGGCCTTGGCGTAGGCGGCACCGAAGTTGTCCGCCAGGCCCATGACCTCACCGGTGGACTTCATCTCCGGAGACAGCAGGCTGTCGAGCAGCGATCCGTCCGCGCGGCGGAAGCGGTTGAACGGCAGGACCGCCTCCTTGACCGCGATCGGCGCATCGAGCGGCAGTGAACCGCCGTCGTGGCTGGTCGGGATCATGCCCTCCTCCCTGAGTTCGGCGAGCGTCGCGCCGAGGGAGATCCGGGCCGCCGCCTTGGCGAGCGGAACACCGGTCGCCTTGGACACGAACGGCACGGTGCGGGAGGCGCGGGGGTTGGCCTCGATGACGTAGAGGATGTCGTCCTTCAGGGCGTACTGGACGTTCATCAGGCCGCGGACACCGATCCCGTGTGCCAGCTTGACCGTGGACTCGCGGACCTTGGCGATGTCCTCCGGGCCGAGGGTCATCGGGGGCAGCGCGCACGCGGAGTCACCGGAGTGGATGCCCGCCTCCTCGATGTGCTCCATCACACCGGCGAGATAGACCTCATCGCCGTCGCAGAGGGCATCGACGTCGATCTCGATGGCGTTGTCCAGGAAACGGTCGACGAGTACGGGGTGGTCGGTGGTGATCTCGGTGGCGCGATCGATGTAGTCGGACAGCGACTGCTCGTCGTAGACGATCTCCATTCCGCGTCCGCCGAGTACATAGCTCGGGCGAACGAGAACCGGGTAGCCGATCTCCTCGGCCACGGCTCGAGCTTCCCGGAAGGAGGTTGCGGTGCCAAAGGCCGGGGCCGGGAGCTTCGCCTTGCGCAGGACCTCTCCGAACTCGCCGCGGTCCTCGGCAAGGTCGATAGCCTCGGGGCTGGTGCCAACGACGGGAACTCCGGCATCGCGCAGTTTCTCCGCCAACCCCAGCGGGGTCTGGCCGCCGAGCTGGACGATGACGCCCGCGACGGTGCCGGACTGCGTCTCGGCGTGATAGACCTCCATGACGTCCTCGAAGGTCAGCGGCTCGAAGTAGAGACGGTCGGCGGTGTCGTAATCGGTGGAGACGGTCTCCGGGTTGCAGTTGATCATGACGGTCTCGTATCCGACGCGGGACAGTTCGAGCGCGGCGTGCACGCAGGAGTAATCGAACTCGATGCCCTGGCCGATCCGGTTCGGGCCGGACCCGAGGATGATAACCTTCTCCCGTTCGGTCTGGGGGGCGACCTCGGATTCTGCGGCCGGGTCGAGCTCGTAGGCCGAGTAGTGGTACGGGGTCTTCGCCTCGAACTCCGCGGCGCAGGTGTCGACCGTCTTGAAGACGGGCCGGACGCCGAGGGACCAGCGCAGCCGACGGACTCCGTCCTCACCCGCGAGTTCCGGGCGCAGTGCCGCGATCTGCAGATCGGACAGCCCGTACCATTTCGCGGTGCGCAACAGTTCCTCGGTGAGCACCGGTGCGTTCTCGAGGGTGGCACGGAAGTCAACGAGTGCCTGCAGCTCACCGAGGAACCAGGGGTCAATGCCGCTGGCCTCGTGCACCTGATCAACCGTGGCGCCGAGTCGGAGAGCGAGCTCCGCATCATAGATGCGTCCTTCGGTCGGACGCTGGAGGTCGGCGAGCACCGCGTCAATGTCGGTGGCACGATCACCGGCGAAAAACTCATCAGGTTTCGTCCAGAACCCGGTCTGCTTGGTCTCCAACGAACGCATGACCTTGCCGAGGGCTGCGATGTAGTTGCGGCCCAGGGACATCGCCTCACCGACGGACTTCATGGTCGTGGTGAGGGTGTCGTCGGCACCGGGGAACTTCTCGAAGGCGAAGCGGGGTGCCTTGACCACAACGTAGTCGAGGGTCGGTTCGAAGGCCGCCGGGGTGACGCCGGTGATGTCATTGGTGATCTCGTCGAGGGTGTAGCCGATGGCGAGCTTCGCGGCGATCTTCGCGATCGGGAAACCGGTCGCCTTCGAGGCCAGCGCCGAGGAGCGAGAGACGCGGGGGTTCATCTCGATGGTGATCAAACGGCCGTTGTCCGGGTTGATGGCGAACTGGATGTTGCAGCCACCGGTATCGACGCCAACCTCGCGGAGAATCGCGAAACCCTGGTCACGCATGATCTGAAACTCACGGTCGGTGAGCGTCATGGAGGGCGCGACGGTGACGGAGTCTCCGGTGTGGACGCCGAGGGCGTCGACGTTCTCGATGGAGCAGACGACGACGCAGTTGTCGTTGGCATCACGCATGAGTTCGAGCTCGAATTCCTTCCATCCGAGGATGGACTCCTCGATGAGGACGTTCGCCTCCGGGCTGGCGGCCAGTCCCCCACCGGCGATCCGCTCGAGATCCTCGTCAGTGTAGGCGAGACCACTGCCGAGGCCGCCCATGGTGAAGGACGGCCGGACGACGACGGGCAGGCCGAGTTCGGCGACGGTCTCCCGGACCTCGTCCATGTTGTGGCAGACCCGCGAGCGGGCGGATTCGCCGCCGATACGCTCGACGATGTCCTTGAACTTCTGCCGGTCCTCGCCGCGTTCGATCGCGTCGATGTCCGCACCGATCAGTTCGACGTCGTACTTTTCGAGGCTGCCGCGGCGGTCGAGGGCGATGGCGGCGTTCAGTGCGGTCTGTCCGCCGAGGGTGGCGAGGACGGCGTCGACGGGGTGACCGGCAGCGCGTTCCGCCTCGAAGATCTTCTCGATGTACTCGGGCCGGATCGGCTCGACGTAGGTGTGGTCGGCAAACTCGGGATCGGTCATGATCGTCGCCGGGTTGGAGTTGATGAGGGTGACCCGCAGGCCCTCCTCCTTCAGGACCCGGCATGCCTGGGTGCCGGAGTAGTCGAACTCGCAGGCCTGTCCGATAACGATCGGCCCGGAGCCGATGACTAGGACGTGGTTGATGTCACTACGTTTGGGCATGGTTCTTAACCTTCCGTCGAGGTGCTGTGGGCGGACATGAGCTCGACGAAACGGTCGAACAAGGGATTGGCGTCGTGGGGGCCGGCAGCAGCCTCCGGGTGGTACTGCACGGAATACGCCAGTCCGTTGACGAGTGCTACTCCCTCGACGACATCGTCGTTGAGGCAGGTGTGGGTAACCCTCGCGGGGCCGAAGTCGGTGTCGAATTCGACGCCCGCCTCCCCCTTGAGCGCGAAGCCGTGATTCTGGGCAGTGATCTCGACGGTTCCGGTGGCGTGGTCGAGTACCGGGACGTTGATGCCGCGGTGGCCGAACTTGAGTTTGTAGGTCTCCATTCCGAGGGCGCGACCGAGGATCTGGTTGCCGAAGCAGATCCCGAAGAACGGGATCTTCGCGGCCAGGACATCGCGGACCGCCGCGACCATGGCGTCGGCGGTCGCAGGGTCGCCTGGACCGTTTGAGACGAAGACTCCATCCGGAGAGTAGGACGCGATGGTCTCGAAATCCGTGCCGGCCGGAACGATTACGGTACGGATTCCACGGGAGGAGAAGTTACGGGGGGTGTTCGTCTTGATACCCATGTCGAAGGCAACGACGGTGAAGCGGTGTTCACCATCCGGTTCAACGGTGTAGGGCTCGGTGCAACTAACCTCACCGGCGAGGTCCGCACCAACCATGGAAGGCTGGGCGTTGACGATACGGACGAGCTCCTCTGTGTCACACTGTGCATCAATACCGCTGAACACCCCCGCTGCCATGGAGCCGTGGTTGCGGAGATGGCGCACGAGTGCCCGCGTGTCGACGCCCCGGATACCGATGATCCCCTGTTCCGTCATCTCCTCGGCGAGAGTCCGCTCCGCACGCCAGTTGGAAACACGGTGTGCGAGGTCACGGACAACGAGGCCTGCAACCCAGATCCGGTCACCGCGGGATTCGCCGTCCTCGTCGTTCCATCCGGTGTTACCGATCTGTGGCGCTGCTGCGACAACGATCTGCCGGTGGTAGGACGGATCGGTCATCGTCTCCTGGTAACCGGTCATCCCGGTGCTGAAGACAGCCTCGCCGAGAGTGGTGCCAGTGGCCCCGAAGCCGAAGCCCCGGTAGATGCGGCCATCAGCGAGAACGAGAACTGCAGGGATATCGGACCGCTTGGTGTCGACGGGGTCGCTCACGGGGCCGCCTTTCGGGGGTCTGGGATGAGAATCGGTTTTATTCATTGTGTTGTATTATATGCAATCTTGTCGTGGGGCGGACCCGTTCAGTTCCGGGGTGCGGCAGATGTGCCGTCTTCGCAGGTGACCCGGCCCCGGAGAACCGTGGCCCGAACCTGGGTGGAAAACTCACGCCCCTCATAGGGGGTGTTCTCCGCCTTCGACGCCATCTCGGTACCCCTGGCAGTCCACCGACAATCCGGGTCGACGACGCACAGGTTGGCGGGTTCCCCTACTGCGATCGGACGACCGTGACCGGGAAGTCGGGTGATCTCGGCGGGACGTTCGCTCATCACCTTCGCCACCCAGCGCCAGTCCGCGAGACCGGTCTCGACAAAGAGCTGGGCGATAATGGCCAGCGAGGTCTCGAGGCCGAGCATGCCGGGGCGGGCGTTCTCGAACTCGCAGCATTTCTCCTCGGACCCGTGGGGGGCGTGGTCGGTCGACACACAGTCGATGATTCCGTCGAGGAGCGCCTGTCGAAGGACGTGGGTGTCACTGTCCTCGCGCAGCGGCGGGTTCACCCGGTACCGCCCGTCGTAGGAGGTGAGGCACTCATCAGTCAGCAGAAGATGATGCGGCGTGACCTCGGAGGTCAGCGGGATACCGTGCTCACGAGCCCAGGTGAGTAGCTCAACCGTGCCCGCGGTCGACGCGTGGCAGATGTGCACGCGCCCGCCGTAGTCGCGGGCGAGCAGCGCATCCCGGATCACGATGGACTCTTCGGCGGCGCGGGGCCAGCCCCGAAGGCCCAGCTCTGCGGCGACCTCTCCCTCGTGTGCCACGGCACCGGCGGTCAACCGCGGATCCTCGCAGTGCTGGGCCAGCAGCACATCGGTGCCGCGGGCGTACTCGAGAGCCCGGCGCATGATCAGCGGGTCGGAGACACACATGCCATCGTCGGAGAACATCCGAACCTTCGCCGCGGAATCGGCCATCAAGCCGAACTCGGTGATCTCCTTGCCCGACAGTCCTTTGGTGATGGAGCCGACCGGATGGACATCACAGAGGCCGATGTCCTGGCCCTTGAACCAGACGGATTCGGCGATGATCGGCTGGTCCATGACCGGGTTCGTGTTGGCCATGGTGAACACGGCGGTGAAACCGCCCTTCGCCGCGGCAGCGGAGCCGGTGACGATCGTCTCGGTGTCCTCGCGGCCTGGTTCCCGCAGATGCACGTGCATGTCGACGAGTCCGGGCAGGAGAACACCCCCGGCGCCGTCTATACGCCGGTCGGCGGAGGTGTCTGCGGGAGCGTCTAATGAGGTGATGACACCATCTGTCACGAGTACGTTGACCGGCGCGCCCTCGCCGTAGAGGCGGACGTCGGAGATGAGGAGAGTACCCGGTTCCACGGGTGCGAGGGCACCGGTGGCGGGCCAGTCAGAGGTCTTGGTTGCAGTCATGGAAATCACGCGTCCTGGAGAAGTCTTTGAGGGTTGTGGGTGAGTCGATAGTCAGCCGGCGAGCAGGGTGAACAGCACAGCCATCCGGAGATGGACACCATTGGACACCTGCTGCAGAACCGCCGTCTGCGGTGCGTCAGCGACGCTGTAGTTGATCTCCATACCGCGCAGCATCGGGCCGGGGTGCATCACGATGCACCCCTTCTTCAGCCGGGCGAGCCGATCCTTCGACAGGCCGTACCGGTTCGCGTACTCGCGGTGCGACGGGAAGAAGCCACCGAGCATGCGCTCCTGCTGGACGCGGAGCATCATCACGACATCTGCGTCAACGATCTCATCGTCCATCGACCACGCGGTCCGGACCGGCCAGTTCTCCACACCTGTAGGCAGGAGCGTCGGCGGCGCAACGAGCACAACCTCGGCCCCCAGGGTCGACAACAGGTCGACATTGGAGCGGACGACACGGGAGTGGAGACAGTCCCCCACCAACACCACTTTCCTGCCCTCAACAGAACCGAGCCGCTGCCGGATGGTGACGGCGTCAAGGAGTGCCTGGGTCGGATGCTGGTGCGCACCGTCGCCGGCGTTGATGACGCTCGGGCCGTCGCCACCGGGCGCAACCCACTGGGCGAGCTGCTGGGGGGCGCCCGACGACGGATGGCGGATGATCAGTGCGTCTGCACCGATAGCCTTCAGGGTCAAACCCGTGTCCTTCAGCGACTCACCCTTCTTCACCGAGGACGATGATGCGGAGATGTTGATGACATCCGCACTCATCCATTTGCCGGCGGTCTCGAACGACGAACGGGTGCGGGTCGAGTTCTCGTAGAAGACCGTGAAGATAGTCCGACCGCGGAGCGTGGGGAGCTTCTTCACTTCACGTCCCTCAAGCGCCTCCCGGAACCTGTCGGCCTCATCCATCAGACCGATGATCTGGTCGCGGTCGAGGTCCTTGATACTGAGCAGATGTTTCATGGAATCCCTCACACCCCGTCGGGGCGGGTCAGCACGACGGCGTCACGGCCATCGATGTCTTCGAGAAGGACGTCGACGTCCTCGGAACGGGAAGTCGGGAGATTCTTCCCGACATAATCAGCCCGAATGGGCAACTGACGGTGACCCCGGTCCACGAGAACCGCCAACTGAATGACCTCCGGACGACCCAGATCACGCAGCGCATCGAGTGCAGCGCGAATCGTGCGCCCGGAGTAAAGGACATCATCGACGAGAACAACCGTCGCCCCGTCAATTCCACCGGCAGGTACATCGGTGGGTTGCAGTGCCCGGTGACCACGAGAACGCAGATCATCCCGGTAAAGGGTGATATCGAGTGAACCGCAGGAGACCTCGACCCCGGAGAATTCCACTATCTTGCGTTTCAGACGCCGTGCGAGGGGCACACCCCCCGATGGGATGCCCAATAGAATGACCCTGCCGGACTCCACAGAGTCGAGGGCCGTCTTCTCAATGATCTGGTGCGCGATGCGCGCGACCGTCCGACCGACATCGTCCGCTGACAGCAGCTCCGTCGTAACCGGTTGATCGTGTCCGCTCATCGTGACCTCCTTTCCCGCCTCACGGTGCGGTTCCTTAAAGGATGCCTATGCTTGAACTACGATCACTACCCTAGCACCACCGGAACCATGGAGAAACGCACCTCCGCAGACCCCACCCGTCCGGCGGTGAAACTGATGACGGGAGCGCCAGCATGAGCCTGACCACGAGCCACTTCGTACCCTTCGACAGGGAGCGGGTCTGGGACTGGCACACACGCGCCGGTGCCGTCATGAGACTCTCTCCCCCTTTCGTCCCCATGACCCCGCTGAAGCAGGCAGCACGGCTATCAGACGGAACCACGATCTTCAGCCTCCCAGCCGGTCTCAAATGGGTTGCGCGGCATGACTTGTCCGGATACCGACGCGGACATCGTTTCACGGATGTCTGCGTCTCCGCGCCCCTTCGTTCCCTTGCAAACTGGAGACACATCCATACCTTCACCGATGCCCCCGGTGGAACCGTGATCACTGATGCCGTGTCGACCCGCGTACCCGGGTCCGCTCTCACGGGGCTATTCGCTTACCGGCAGCACCAGCTCTTCGAGGACCTCAAGTTTCTCGACCGGATGAACGCCTTCATCTCACCCGAGAACCGGGCCCCGAACGGAGACCCCCGTCCCCTCACCATCGCCGTAACCGGTTCAGGGGGCACCGTCGGTAAAGCGCTCTGCGCCCAACTCGGCACTGCCGGGCATACCGTCGTCAGGCTGCATCGCGGTGCCGATGCCGGAGTCGGCAGGCACTGGAATCCCAGTGACCCCGACCCACACCTCCTCGACGGAGTGGATGTCCTTGTCCACCTCGCAGGCGAACCTCTTCTCGGTCGATTCACGGAGGGGCACAAGAGGGCCATCCGGGAATCCCGGACTGGCCCAACCAACTATCTGGCGAAACTCGTCGCCACATCCCCCACCTGCAGCACCATGGTCTGCTCCTCCGCGATCGGTTTCTACGGACATGACCGGGGAAACGAGATCCTGACCGAGGCATCCGAGAGCGGCGACGGATTCCTCGCGGATGTATGCCGTGACTGGGAGCGCGCCTGCCAACCGGCCATCGACGCCGGAAAACGGGTAGTGAATGTCCGTACGGGTATCGCACTGGCCGGTACCGGTGGGGTTCTCCCCCTACTCAAGGTGCTCTTTTCCGCCGGTCTCGGCGGCAAATTCGGGGACGGGTCCATCTGGTTTAGCTGGATAGCCCTCGACGACCTGACCGATATCTACTTCCGAGCGATCGTTGACCGCGCGCTCTCCGGTCCCGTCAACGCCACCGCCCGCAACCCCGTCCGCAACGTGGAGATGACCGCAGCGCTGGCCAGCGAACTGAATCGTCCGGCATTCCTCCAGATCCCCGCCCTCGGACCGAAACTGCTATTGGGCAGTGAAGGAGCCGAGCAGATCGCTCTGGCGAACCAAAGGGTCGCACCCACGATCCTGAACGCACTCGACCACACGTTCCGATACCCGACGATCAACAGGGCACTCGCCCATGAACTCGGAGCAGAGGAGCTTCTCGGTTCCACAGGATCAAGCCCCTCGGTGTGACTGCCGACGAGGCATGCAGCGGGATCCCCGTACCGACTCCCGGTAGGATCTCGGAAAGCACACATGGCGCACCTGAGCGCCCTGGAACACACTTCACAGCTACCCGAGGAGCTCTGCACGGCAGTGACCGACAAAGACAACATCCCGACACCGGTTGACCTCGATCGTGTCGCTGAAATTCTGGACGGTGAAGGCCTCAAATGGCTCCGGGAGGAGGCATCTCCTGATGTCCTCCGTACCGGTTTCCCCAACGCAGCATTCGGGTTCTTCATCCGGGACGACAAGATCCTCGCGGACGCCATGTGGCGCGCTACACCACCCCGGGAACGTGCCCCGGAACTGCTCGCGGCGGTCAACGAGTGGAACCTGACCCAGATCACTCCGATACTGCACTTCTCCGAAACTCCCGACGGAGCACTCTCCATTTATGCGCACAGACGCCTGTTGGCCGGTCACGGCGCGACCCGGAACCAGATCGGTGCATTCACCATGTCGACCCTGGAACTTACGGTCAACTGTTTCAACTGGCTGGGCACCCAATTCCCCGACCTCGTCACCTGGCAGGAGCACAACCATGAGCAGTGAGAACTCAACCGGCGTCAACCCATTGGCTGGAACATCCGCAGAAGTCGGGCACGTGGATTTCGATGACGTACGCACCGTCATGCGCAACTTCGGAGTCGAACTAACCATGTCTGATGAAACGACGATCGCGGGAGCGAATCTCAACGGTATCCAGGCCACTTTCGCGATCATCGGTGGAGGGGTACTCCTCATCCGTGCTGATGTACCCACCGGTACTGCCCCTTCCGCAGGCGACCCGACACTGTTTCTCGCAGCCAACCAATTCAACGTGTACAGCTACGACGTGAAAGCGGTGGTCGTGGACCGAACCGACGAGCTCATCCTCCGGACCGAGAGTGAAACCCTCCTCGCAGCCGGAATGACCGAACCACAGCTCACCGCCGCGATCCGGTCCGGGGTGGACGGAATCCTCGGTGGACAGCAAGTACTGTCCGAGATCACCGCCACTCTCCGTGGTGCAACTGAAGGCTGGAACACACGACAGGCCTGACCACGCACCCATTCTCCCTCCCCGAACAGTATCTTCCCGAAGGCCCCAGATAACCGTGCATCCGATTCTCACGACCGTTTCCAAAACCCTTATCGCCGACGGACATAGCCCGACAAACGGTGACGGCATGATCACCGTGGAGACCAAGGCATGGGTCCTCACCTTCACGGTGTCCGACAAAAACAGCCTGATCGCCTCCGGTATGTGGAAGAAGCTGACCTCGATGGAGAATTCCGCACCTGTCATCGACCTGATCCAGGCCTGGTATACACGAGGATGGGATCTACCGTCCGCAGGCTACAACACCGACATTGCACCGGGACACATCGTCCTCGTCTCATCCGCCGCTCTAATGTGCGCGGACCGGATCGATGAGGGAATCCTGTCCGCATTCACGCTTCACGCACTCCATGGCACGCGCAGGCTCATGGAATACGCTGCACGCTCCCTACCCGACGGAGAAGAAGCAGCAGTGACCGCATTCGACGCCATTCCACAGAACGATGAGGCGGGTGCCTCCGCTCCGGGTATATCGCCCTCTGAACTGCATGCGGTGCTGTCCGGTCTCGATGACATCGCCGTCGGCATCACACACGGTAGCGCGCGCCGTGGACCGGTCATATATACGATGAAATCCGCCGATCACTCCCCGTGGTACAAGATAGAAGCCAGGTGGCGGACCGGCCTTCCGGGCGATGACGTCGATCTTCTGACCATGACACTGCACATCTGCAACGAGTTCACGGTCTCAGCGGCCGGACCTGTCATGGATTTCGTCACCTCACAGGGGGAAGTCGTGCTCAAAGCAACGGCACTGGTTTTCTGCCCGGGACGACTCGACCCCGAAGTTCTCTCCGAGACACTCGACCGAAAAATCCGGTGGATGCAGACTGGACTCCATCACGTTTCCGACCGCCTCCGGGCCCCCTCGGTCTGCCCACTCCCCTGATCCGTCAGTGCCTTCTCATGGAATGCAAAGTCTCGTCATCTGGATAGCATCCATAACCCCGATCCTGCTCACTCGGCTACCCCTCATTACCGCCCACGATTCCGGATAAACACAAACGACCCCCGAACCCACTTAATCTGGGGTTCAGGGGCCCTACGGTGATTCAACACGCGTCAGTGAATCTACTCATCACCGCTATCGGCACGGCCATCCGTAGATTCAACGGTCTCTTCCACTGCAGAGTAAACATGCCCAACCAGATGGTCGAGTTCAGGATCGGGATCGAGGAAATCCGGAGCCTCAGGTTCCGGTTCATTCACCCGAAGTGAGTCAAGATTCCCCGCGATCGAATCGAGTACCGCATTGACGTAGGCCTGCGCAGTCTCAGAGGAGTAATCACCCGTGAGACGCACAGCTTCATCGATAGCGGTGATCGGCGGTACCTCGGGATTGCAGAGCATCTCCCAAACTGCGACCCTCAGAATCGCACGCTCGACGGCAGGTAGACGTCCAAAGGTCCAATCTTCCACGAGATACCTGGCGATCGTCGCATCAACACGATCCAGCTCGTACGCGGTTCCTTCCACGATACGCCTGGTGTAATCGGCGATCGGCGCCACGTCAGGATGCGGAAGCCGCGACAGTTCCACGCGATCCTCGACGATCGCGATCGGATCCACGTCGCGCGCCTCCGCCTCGAAAAGAATATCGACGGCACGCCGCCGTGCCCGGAAACGGGCGCCGCGGCTCTTATGGGATGTCCGCCGTCTGGAATTGGGGTGTTTTCCTGTGTCAGTCACTGCCGAAGTGGTCCCGACGCCTAGTTGTTCACTCGTGAGAGGTAGGAACCGTTCCGGGTGTCCACCTTGAGCACGTTACCGGTCTCAATGAACAGCGGGACCTGGATCTCCGCACCGCTCTCGAGAGTTGCCGGCTTCGTGCCTCCGGTCGAACGGTCTCCCTGAAGCCCCGGATCAGTGTGCTCAACCTTCAGTTCCACGGAGATCGGCAGCTCCACGAAAAGCGGCTCGCCCTCATGGAAAGAAACCTGGACCGTCATGTTCTCAAGGAGGAACTTCGCGCCGTCACCCATGAGATGTTCTCCGACCTCCAACTGCTCGAAAGTCTTCGCATCCATCAGGACGTAGGACGTACCGTCATGGTAGAGGTAGGTCATGTCACGTCGGTCAACCGTCGCAGTCTCGACCTTGACCCCGGCGTTGAAGGTCTTATCCACAACCTTGCCCGAGACGACGTCCTTGAGCTTCGTCCGCACGAAAGCTGGACCTTTGCCCGGCTTGACGTGCTGGAACTCAATGATCTGCTGCAGCTTGTTGTCGATCTTGAGCACAAGACCGTTCTTGAAGTCGGCGGTGGTTGCCACGCGTTGCTCTCCCTCGGATATCACGATGCGGGGATCGGGCCGGATAATCCGGACTCCCGCTGGTACGGCGTATCAGCTTACATTACGCCTCCGCATGGATCACCTGCAGGTCCTTCGGTAGTTGGGTGATCACCTGCGGCGCACCGGCTGTGATGATGAGTGTGTCCTCAATCCGGACACCACCCTGACCGGGGATGTAGATGCCCGGCTCAATCGTCAACGTCATCCCTTCACGAAGTTCCCCGGCACCGGTCACAGCGGCAGATGGCGGTTCGTGAACATCCAGCCCGATACCGTGTCCAGTCGAGTGCACGAAGTAGTCTCCGTACCCTGCGGCTTCGATGATGCTGCGGCAGGCTGCATCAACCTCTCGGAGAGGAGTACCCGGTGTCGCAGCTTCCACACCAGCCGCCTGCGCACGCTGGACCAGACGGTAGATCCCTTCGGTGAAGTCCGTGGTGTGATCCATGATGAAGGTTCGGGTACAGTCCGAGTTGAACCCCCTGTCATGCGCACCAAAATCTATGGTCACCAGATCTCCGGATTCAATCACCCGATCCCCCGCGCCATGGTGGGGTTTCGCTGAGTTTGGACCAGAGGCGACGATGGTATCGAAGCTGACCCGCTCCGCTCCAAGCATCCGCATCCGATATTCCAGATCCGCCGCCACCTGGCGTTCGGTACGCCCCACGGCGAGTTCACCGGAGTCGAGCACCTGCTGCAGTGCTGTGGACGCCAGGTCCGCGACAGCGGTGAGCCGTTCCAGCTCAAGCTGGTCCTTGATCAGACGGAGATCCTCGATGAGTCCGGTGACGGGGACGAGCTTCACATCTTCGCCACACGCTTCTACCAGTTTGTCAAACTGTGCGACCGTAACATGTGCAGCCTCAAAACCGACACGACGCGGTCCTTCGATCTCGCGGAGCAGCTCCGCTGCGACATCACGCGACACGAGGCAGTCAATGTCCGGCACTTCCTCGGCGATCTGTGTGATGTAGCGACCATCGGTGGCAATTCTGGCAGATAGATCCTTGGAGAGCAGCAGTGCTCCGTTCGAACCGGAAAAACCTGAAAGATAACGCACGTGCGTGAGGTGCGTCACCAGAATCGAATCTATCCGCTGTCCGGCCAGTGTGGCCGCGAGTGCGCGTCGACGGTTGGAGAAACGAGTATCAGCGAAAAAAGTCACAAGCTCACCGTACTTTCGAGGAGGAATCGGAATCGGTCGGAGGGCCGTCGGGGTAATTACCCGAGCGCAACCCGCCACCATGAATTTCTTTTTGTTCAGGGTAACCCGTCGACACAATCCAGTGTTTGCGGCGGTACCGGAAATCCCGTAAGGAGGGGTGGTGATGGGGCATTCCCGCAGTCTCTACTTCCTGTAAAGCACAGTTCACCGGGGTGGACGACGGTATAGCTACCGGGTCCAAGGAGCACCCCGTCAGTCGACGGCAGCTAATTTGCGCAGAGCAAAACCATATCCGTCAGTTCCTAGACCGGCAATGACACCGCGCGCAATCGGTGAGAGATAGGAATGGTGCCGGAACGACTCCCGGGCATGCACGTTTGAGATATGAACCTCGATGAAACCTGCCCCATCTGCAATTTCAGCGAGAGCATCGCGGAGCGCCACAGAGGTATGAGTCAATCCTCCAGGGTTGATTATGACCGCGCGGCCAGCTTCTGCAGATTCATGGATCCAGTCGATGAGCTGGCCCTCCCAGTTCGACTGACGGCAGCGCACAGAAACGCCCAGACTCTCCGCGAGTGCCGTGAGTTCCTGTTCGACGTCCGCGAGCGTAGTCGAACCGTAGATCTCCGGCTGGCGTTTTCCGAGTCGGTCAAGGTTTGGACCGTTGTACACGTCAATGGTGCGCATGGCATCGATACTATTCGATGATCGCGTCGTAGGCGGCACGGAGGGAGTCAATCGACGGCCCCTCGATCCGCGTTGTTCGCCCAACCCCTGTCAAGGCCACAAAACGGATCTTCCCGTCGCGGTTCTTCTTGTCACGAGTCATCCCCGCGTAAAGTTCATCAAAACAGCCAGCGGTGTACGTGGTCGGTAGTCCGACGGAATTGAGAATCCGACGGTGCTTCTCGACGAGGGCATCATCCATGTGTCCCTCCCGCGCAGAAAGCTCGGCGACAAACATCATGCCCACCGCCACAGCACGTCCGTGGCGCCAGACGAAGTTCTCCCGGAGTTCAACGGCATGTCCAAAAGTATGGCCGTAATTGAGGATCTCCCGGAGTCCGGACTCCTGCAGATCCTCGGACACGACACGTGCCTTGACCGCAACGGATCGGGCAATCAGCTCAGGCAAATACCCTTCCGGGAGCAGACACGCGCCCGGGTCGGCTTCGTAGAGAGCGAGGATCGCCGGATCCGCGATGAACCCGGTCTTGATGATCTCGGCGCTCCCCGCGACTATCTCATCTTCCGGAAGGGTGGACAGGCGTTCCAAATCAATGAAGACGGCCGCAGGCTCATGGAAGCAACCCACCAGATTCTTACCTGTTGAGGTATTGATCCCGGTCTTTCCCCCTACAGCGGCATCGACCATCGCGAGTAGTGTGGTCGGAACCTGAATGACGGCGATTCCACGCATCCATGTGGCGGCGATGAAACCGGCGAGATCTGTTGCAGCTCCCCCACCAAGCCCGATCACCACGTCCCGACGTCCGATTCCGCCGCGGCCGAGAGCATCCCAACAGTCACCGGCGCTATCAAGTGTTTTTCCGGCTTCCGCATCGGGGATCACGTGCCGGATGACCTCCAGCCCCGTGAGTACCAACTCCCGCTCCAAGCCATCTGCGATTCCCCGCAATGCATCTTGATGGAGAACCGCGACCTTGCGCACCCCGGGTAACGCCGAAACAAAGCTGGCGATCGACGCATCCAGGCGGTGTCCGATCCTGACGGTGTACGGTGCAGGACCGTTGACGGCGATCGTTGATTCAAAATTACCGGGTGTACTCACGGTGAAGCCTTTCGCGTTCGGTGGATAGTCCTGTAACACGGTTCCGGACGGCAGCCAGGGCGGACTATGCCTCGGAGTCCAGATAGCCAAGAACGTCCGCGACCACCTGTTGAGGCGTCCGTTCATCAGTCCTTGCGCGGAAACTCGCCACCTCGCGGTAGAATTCCCGTCGGTTCTCGAGCAGTTCGGTGTAACGGGCAACGGCGTCCGCACCGTCTAGGACCGGACGGTTACTGCCTTCCGTACGACGTACACCTTCTTCAGGCGAAACATCGAGCCAGATGACCTCGTGCCGACTCAACAGTTCCCGCGTGGAACGGTGTACGACGGCTCCGCCACCGAGACTGACCACTCCGTTGTGTGTGAGCGCGGATTCAACGATTCGTGCCTCCAGTTCCCGAAAGGCAGCCTCACCGAGTGCGGCGTACACATCTCCGCACGGCTTACCCTGCGCCTCTTCGATCATCTCGTCGGTATCAACCACCGTGGTGTTCAGCGCACTGGCCAGCCGACGACCGATGGTGGATTTCCCGGCACCAGGAGGTCCGACGAGAATAACACGGGGATTGGACATCAGTTATCGAACTCCAGACGCTCGGCGACACGACGAAGATAGCTGTCAATGTTACGGGATGTCTCGTTCAGGCTGTCCCCTCCGAACTTCGAGAGAACCGCCCGCGCCAGAACCAGGGCGACCATGGCCTCCGCGACGACCCCTGCCGCTGGAACGGCGCAGACATCGCTACGTTGGTGAATTGCGCTCGCTGCTTCACCACTCGTCATGTCGATTGTCTTCAATGCTCGGGGAACAGTCGAGATCGGTTTCATCGCAGCCCTGACCACCAACGGCTGTCCGTTGGTCATTCCACCTTCGAGCCCACCGGCCCGGTTCGTGGTACGGGTGACACCATCGGGGGTCCTGATCATCTCATCGTGCGCGGCGGTACCGCGCCGACGTGCTTCGGCGAAACCATCGCCGATCTCCACTCCTTTGATGGCCTGGATACCCATGACTGCAGCGGCAAGCTGGGCATCCAAACGGTCTTCACCTGAAATATGGCTCCCGAGACCGATCGGTAGCCCGTGCACGACAACCTCGACGACTCCTCCAAGTGTGTCACCGGATTTCTTGGCGGCCTCGATTTCCGCGATCATCGACTCCTCAGCCACGGCGTTGAACGCCCTTACCGGGGATTCATCGATAGCATCGATATCACTGAACTCGGGGACCGGTGCATCCTCGACCACCGTCGATGCACCGATGGAGATAACGTGCGAGAGAACCTCCACGCCGAGGGCCTCACGGAGGAAGCTACGGGCGAGTGTCGCAGCCGCCACTCGTGCCGCGGTCTCCCGCGCGGATGCCCGTTCCAGGACAGGGCGAGCCTCATCAAAATCATACTTGAGCATCCCGGCGAAATCCGCGTGCCCGGGGCGGGGGCGGGTCAGTCGGGCTCCCCGTCCGGAATTCATTGCCTGAACGACTCCGTCATCATCAAGGTTCACCGGATCTGCGGACATGATCGTCGTCCATTTCGGCCATTCTGTGTTCCCAATCATGATGGCGACCGGACCACCGATGGTCCGTCCGTGCCGAACCCCGGTGAGCATAGTCACCTCGTCGGCCTCAAACTTCATCCGGGCACCACGTCCGTAACCGAGTCTCCGACGCGCGAGTTGGGTGGAGATTTGATCGGTCGTCAGCGGAACACCCGATGGCATGTGCTCAACCATCGCTATGAGAGCCTGGCCATGAGATTCGCCTGCTGTAGTCCATCGAAGCATGTGCTCATTGTTCCATGCCGGTACTTCAATGGGACAGCAGGGTCCCTGAAGCATCTCATATCAAGGAATAACGGCCCCCGCTCCGACGAAGAGAAGCACCAGCGACGTGGCGACGAGCATCGCCGGGCCATGTGGAAGTGAGCCTTTTCGGGTGATGAAAAGGATTCCGGTGGTGAGGCCACCAGCGAGTGCAACGGCGACACACATACCAGCGAAACCTGCGGTCACCGTGGTTAGCACACCGAGCGGAAGCGCCAGTTTAATGTCCCCGCCTCCGATTCCCCCGCCGGTGGCGGTACCCAGAAAGAGGTAGACCAGGAACCAACTGACACCCGGCAGAAGTTCATTGGGTGCGATCCATCCGGTGATCAGAACAGCCGCCACAGCGGGAGGCAGAGTCAATCCGTCAGGAAGTCGCCGGTGGTGGACGTCACTCTGTCCGAGGCAAAAAGCCCAGCCACAGAGAATAAGTACCGAACAAAACATGATCATCCACCGAAATCTAGCCTCACGATGACCGATTCCTGTCCCAATCAGGTCAAATTGTGGATGAGACACCCGAGATGATCAGAATGCCACACTAACTCGCATGATGATGTCGAATATCGTCAGTGTCAATACCGCGACGTGATAACAGACGAAAGCAGCCATGATCCAACACGGCGGCCGGTTCTCATCTGCGCTATCCAGGCGACGGGCGTAGCTGACCGCATTCGCCAACAAGATGACGCTCGCGGTCGTGAGATAGCTCAGTTCAGCGAATGGCGGGAATCGTGGTCAAGTCCGGACAGGAACAGCACGGGGAAATAACCGACCGGTACCAGGACCGCGACGAGGACATGCCGGAAACAGGGATCGTCTTCCGACCATGACCGGGGCTGGCCCCGACGCCCGTCATACCCCCATTCCTTTCGCGGCCAAAGCTTGTTCCAGCGCCTCCCGCATCGCTTCCCGAGGGGCACGCACCGCAGTGAACTGCTCGAACTGGCTGAGTGCTTGCCCGAGGAGCATGATGTCACCGCCGACAACCGGAACACCGGAGTTCAGCGCAGCCACGGCGAGTGGAGTCGGCCAGGGATCATAGATCACATCGACGATCGGAGCCTGAGCCAGGCTACCTGCGAGTCCTTCTGCGGCATTCGCCGGAACAGTGGAGATGACAACCGTGGCTCCTCGTGCCGCCTTCCGCACCGCTTCGGTATCGAAGCTACACCACTGGAGATTGATTCCGAGGTTCGACGCGAGGTTCGTAAATTCAGCACTTCGATCAGACCTGTTGATCAGCGTCACTTCCCGAAATCCCGCCTGACCGAGAGCCCACAGGGCCGGGCGTGCAGTGCCTCCCGCACCAACGAGGACTGCCCGGGAGCTACCCTCCACCCGGATGATCCCGAGCGCGTCCAGGGCTGCGAGCACTCCTTCACAGTCCGTGTTGTCCGCTCTCCAGCCATTACGGGTTCGAACCAGTGTATTCGCCGAGCCAATCGCGGTGGCGCGTGAGGTCGCCTCGTCCGCGAACGACAGTGCGGCGAATTTACCGGGCATCGTTACGGAGAATCCGACGTACTCGTGCCCGGCTGTTGCCACCAGCCCCGGGAGGTCCTCGGCACTGCAGTCGATTCGACTGTAGGCCCAGTCATGCAGTTCCGCGGCCCGGTAGCCGGCTGTGTGGATCACTGGGGAAAGACTGTGTTCCACCGGTTGACCGAGCACTGCGACCTTGTGCCGGATGACGATGCTCATGAGAACGCCTTTCAGAAAAACTCAGAAGAAACCTGTTACACACCGACGCGCATCCATCCTGAACAGAACCTGTGGGTGCCGCCCCTCACCGGCCTATCGGTTGGAGTCCAGGACACCATTGTCGACCGACTGCTGTATGTCTCGCAGGTGCTCCTCGAAGGTATCGTTAAATACGGTTCTCCCGTCGGTGTCGACAGTGACGAAGAAGAGCCAGTTACCTTCCGCGGGGTTCTCCATCGCCTCGATGGCCTGAATCGAAGGCGCGGCAATCGGAGTCTGTGGGAGACCATCCATCGCATAGGTATTCCACGGAGTTTTGCGGGCGCGATCTTCATCGGTCGTGGCAACCTCAACCTCACTCAGGTCGTAGTTCACGGTGGAATCGAACTCCAGCCGCATCGGCGCTGCAAGTCGGTTGAGGATGACGCGGGCAACTTTGTCGAAATCACCGGCAGGTGCCTCCCTTTCCACCAGTGACGCCGCGGTGAGCAGTTCATAGGGGGAGAGATCCATCGCGGCCGCCCGCTCCACGATCCCAGTGGAGTTGTACCCTTCAGCTCCAGCACTCACGAGTTCCGTCAGGATTCCCACCGCGTCTTTAGCCGGATTGATCACATAACTACCCGGTGTGATCAACCCCTCCAGACGCTTCGGGTCACCTGCCCGGGCCCGAACCTGATCGAGTGCCCACCCGGGAACTCCAAGCTCAGCGGGATCACTGGTTGCCGCAACACGCTCGAGTTCCTTCGTGGTGACACAGTTCGGGGATCCCTCTGTACAGGTCACTGCAGATATTTTGGTGTAGATTCCGGGACGCGTGGCACCTCCGATGACACGAACATCCATCAGTGTCGCACCACCCGGGATCTCCAGCATCTCCACCTTGTTCGCGGGATCCACGAGAGCCGCGACCGCGGACTTCGCGCTCATCTCCCCCTGGAGCCGGTAGAACCCCGGCTGGACCCGGGCCGCATCCGGGTTCGCCCCGGCCGCAGCTTGGAACGCACCGTTCGATTTGACGATCCCTCTCTTCACGAGCTCCGGACCGAGTGCGGACACGGACGATCCCTCTTCGATCTGGACGAGTTGGACGATCTCATTGCCGGTGCCGGTGAAGTCCTCCGGTACATTCGAACCACTCCGGGAGCTCACTATGTAAACCACCGTCCCGATGATGACGAGGACACTGGCGATGATGATCGCCATGCCGTACTGCCTGCGGCGCACATATTTGGTCTCCATCCGACGACCATTCACGGTACGTCGGGAACGTGCTCTCGTCATTTATGAACCGTCCTCGTCATAGGTGGCTGCCAGTGCATTTATCCGGGCATCGAGCCAGGACTGGAGAATTTCTACGGCTGCAGCCTGATCGATTACGCTGCGCCCATTCTTTGTATTTCGTCCCGACATGTGCAGTGCACGGGTTGCCAGAACCGAAGTGAGGCGTTCGTCAGCCATACGAACGGGAATGGCTCTACCTTGATCATCCCATCCGGTCAACCGGCGATTAATCCGAAAAGCGAGTTCCCTGGCATGGGTCACGGACGCCGATCCGTTTCCACGGAGATCCCGGGGCAAACCCACGATCACCTCGACAACTCCGTATTCACGGATGAGTTCGAGGATTCTGTCAATATCGGATCCGTCCCGGTCACGAAGTCCGGTAACCCGGGGAATCGTCTCCACGGGAGTGGCCAAAACACTATTCGAGTCGGAGACGGCAACACCGATCCGAACCGTCCCGACGTCAATTCCTAGACGGCGCCCCCGGCCGGGATCGTTACGTCCGGGTTTGTCTGGCTGTATGGACATACTCTCGGATTCATCCTTCATGTCGGTCACTGACGCAGGCGGCACAGAGAGAAACTCCGGCGTTGTCGGTGGGGATACCGTGCATCCCCCACCACGCCACGACCGTAACAGACGGCGCATGACGACAGCAGGGAAAGGTACCACACAAATCTATAGGTTCACGTCACACCATGCACCGATTGATGCGGCGTGTCCGAAACAGTGACGCCCACCGCTGGTCCCGACACACCGCACACGGACCCCGTTCACCTACCCCGGAGTTCGGTCTCCACGGCGGTGAATCCTGCATCGATCCCGCTTGCTTCCGAGCCTGAACCCTGAGCCATATCCGGTTTGCCACCGCCACGTCCGGCGACTGGACCTCCGAACACCTTGATGAGATCGCCGGAACGGACACCACGCTCCACCGCCGCGTCCGTCGCGGCGATGAGGAACGGAACCTTCCCCCGTTGATCTGAAGTGGCGAGCACGATGACCGCCGGAGCCGTTCCGATCCGGTTCCTCAAATCGGTGGCGACGGTCCGCAGATCACCGCCCGGGGTTCCCTCGGGCAACCGTACCGTGAGTAACTTGAAGTCCCCGATCTCACGGACCTGACGCAGATATTCACCAGTGGCCGCCGCGAGCTGCTTTCGGTGCAATGCAGCGATCTCTTTTTCCGCTGCCTTAAGTTTCTCAGTCAGGTGGGCGATCCGCTGGGGTAGTTCCTCACTGGGAGACTTGAGGGAGCTGGCGATCCCCTCCACGAGAACACGTTCCCTGGCCAGGTAGCGGAATGAATCCAATCCGGAGTACGCCTCAATACGTCGTACACCGGATCCGACCGACGCCTCACCGAGCACCGAAACAGGACCAATCTGCGAAGAATGCGTTACGTGAGTTCCACCGCAGAGCTCCATCGAGAAAGGACCACCAATCTCGACGACGCGGACTACGTTTCCGTAGTTCTCACCGAACAGGGCAAGCGCTCCCATTGCTTTCGCCTCGTCCAAGGTCGTCTCGAAAGTATTGACTGCCCAGTCGCTATCAACGGCCTGGTTGGTGATGTTTTCGATCTCGGTGAGCTGTTCAGGCGTAAGTGGCCGGGCGGAATTGAAGTCAAAACGGAGGTAACCCGGCTTGTTCATCGATCCCGCCTGCACCGCGTTCGGACCGACGACCTGCCGCAGCGCCGCATGGATGAGGTGGGTTCCGGAGTGTGCCTGCCTGGCCGCGTGCCGCCAAGCGTGGTCAACTGAGGCGAGCGCCCGCTCGCCGACACAGATCTCACCGCCCTCTACGGTGGCTTTGTGGATCCAGAGTTTCTTGCCGATCTTCTGTACGTCGTTGACCCGTAGTCGGGTGTCTCCCAGGACTATTTCCCCTCGGTCCCCCAACTGTCCACCGGCTTCCGCGTACATCGGGGTGACATCAAGGATCACCTCGACATCGTCTCCCTGTTCAGCATGCGTAACGGTTTTCCCGTCCCGCAGCAGTCCAAGAACCTTGCTCTCCGCTTCGAGATTGTCGTATCCGACGAACACAGTGGGATGTTCGTCCACGAACTCCCGGTACACGGAAAGATCTGCGTGACCGTGCTTCTTCGCTCGACTGTCTGCCTTGGCCCGGTCACGCTGTTCAGCCATGAGCTTCTCGAATCCGGCACGATCCACATCAAGTCCCGCCTCGGCAGCCATCTCCATGGTGAGGTCGATCGGGAAACCGTAGGTGTCATGGAGTGCGAAGGCCTGTTCCCCTCCGAGGGTCTTCGCTCCCGAGGCACGAACCCCCTCAGCGGTCTGTTCAAACAACCGCGTTCCCGACTCCAGGGTACGGAGGAATGACTTCTCCTCGGTCACTGCGGTGTCGAGGATCCGGCCCCGGGACTCCGCGATCTCGGGGTACGACGGGGTCATCGTGTCCATGATGGTGGCGATGAAGCGTTCCATCGTCTCACCCGTGGCACCGAGCAGCCGCGCGGACCGGATGATCCGGCGCAGCAGCCGGCGCAGGATGTAGCCGCGTCCCTCATTGCCCGGGGTGACGCCGTCGAGGATCAGCATCATCGCGGTCCGGGAGTGATCGGCGATGACCCGAAACCGGATGTCATCGGGGTGCTTCTTACCGTAGGTCGCGCCGGTGAGCTGCTCGGCGACGTCGATCACGGGCCGCAGGAGGTCGGTCTCGTAGACATTCTCGACGCCCTGCAGCAGGCAGGCGACGCGTTCGATGCCGAGGCCAGTGTCGATGTTCTTCTTAGGCAGCGGGCCGAGGATCTCGAAGTTGTCCTTGCCGATGCCCTCGCCGCGCTCATTCTGCATGAAGACGAGGTTCCAGATCTCCATGTAGCGGTTGTCGTCGGCTTCCGGGCCGCCGTCAGCGCCGTACTCCGGCCCGCGGTCGTAGTAGATCTCCGAGCAGGGGCCACAGGGGCCGGGTATTCCCATGGACCAGTAGTTGTCCGCCATGCCGAGCCGCTGGATACGCTCCTTCGGCAGACCGACCTTCTTCTCCCAGATGTCCGCCGCCTCGTCGTCGTCAAGGTAGACGGTGACCCACAGGCGTTCGGGATCCATCCCGAAGCCGCCGTCCTCGACCGAACCGGTAAGCAGATTCCACGCGTGGGAGATCGCGCCTTCCTTAAAGTACTGGCCGAAGGAGAAATTGCCCGCCATCTGGAAGAAGGTGTTGTGCCGGGTGGTGATACCGACTTCCTCGATGTCCAGCGTACGGACACACTTCTGGATGGAGGTCGCGGTACCGGAGGGGAAAGGCGGATTCTGCTGCCCTAGGAAGTAGGGCTTGAACGGCACCATTCCGGCATTGACGAACAGGAGGTTGGGGTCATCCAGGATCAGCGGGGCACTGGGCACCTCGACATGTCCAGCATTGACGAAATGCGCGATGAAGCGCTCCCGGATCTCGTGGGTCTGCACGGTTCTAGAATCCTCGCTGTCGGGTTAGGGGTTGGTCTCGGACAACCTTACCCGCTTCAGTGACCGTCTCCTGCTCCACCCCGCTCCTGCCGAAGTCTGAGCAGGACTCTGCGGCGAAGCTTCGAGACCGAACACACCCCCAGTTCAATTCCGTTCTGTGCCGCGGATGACCCTGCGCAATCTCCCGGTGACGTCTGAGAGCCGCTTTTCCGCTCCATGGCTGGTTGGCCTGTAGTACACCACATCGACGAGGGACTCGGGTAGATAACGCTGGCAAAGGACACCCCGCGGATCATCATGCGGGTAACGGTAGCCGACAGCGTTCCCGAGTTTCTTCGCCCCGGCGTAGTGCCCATCCCTGAGATGCGGCGGAACGTGTCCGGAGCGGCCTTCACGAACATCGTTCAGGGCGGCATCGATCGCGGTGATCACCGCATTCGATTTCGGCGCAGTGGCAAGATGGATCGTCGCCTGTGCGAGTGCCAGACGCCCTTCAGGTAGCCCTACGAGCGCTACAGTCTGTGCAGCGGACACAGCAATCGTCAGGGAACCGGGATCAGCCATCCCGATGTCCTCGGAGGCAAGGATCACCAGACGTCTGGCGATGAACCGTGGGTCTTCCCCCGCTTCAATCATCCGCGCGAGGTAGTGTAGCGCCGCATCAACATCCGATCCCCGCACCGATTTAATGAACGCACTGGTGACGTCATAGTGCTGGTCACCGTCACGGTCGTACCGGACGATCGCACGGTCCACGTTCTCCCGCACCGTGTCCACGGTGAGCTCGCCACCATCCGGAACCGCTTCAGCCGCAGCCTCGGTGTAGGTCAACGCACGCCGGGCATCTCCACCTGCTAAAGCCACAAGCTGACTGATGGCATCAGCCGAGGCCGTGATCCGGCCACCGATTCCACGCTCATCGATGAGGGCTCGCTCCAGGACAACTCGCACGTCATCGTCACTGAGTGGATGCAGTTGAAGAATGAGAGATCTGGAGAGCAATGGCGCAACCACAGAGAACGACGGGTTCTCCGTCGTCGCGGCGACGAGGAGAACGATCCGGTTCTCGACGGCACCGAGGAGTGCGTCCTGCTGTGTTTTGGAGAACCGGTGGACTTCATCGATGAACAACACGGTACGACGACCATTGACCAGATCACGACGGGCACGGTCAATGACGGAACGAACTTCCTTCACACCCGCATTCAGTGCGGAGAGTCCGACGAAATGTCGTTTGGTCTCCGCACTGACCAGGGAAGCAATCGTCGTCTTCCCGGTACCCGGAGGACCATAGAGAATAACCGAGGCCGCACCGGACCCCTCGACCAGCCGACGGAGCGGCTTACCGGGCCCCAGTATGTGCTTCTGCCCCACCACTTCGTCAAGCTTACGCGGACGCATTCTCGCAGCCAGAGGTGCATGCCCCCCAGGATGGAAGTACTCGGTTCCACTATCCGGACTCCCGGCACCTTCATCCTCACCGGGAAACAGGGTGGCCTGTGCCATCAGGACTGGATCTTCCTCTCTTGAATTTCGCGAATGCCCCGCTTCTTTGAACGCGCCGCCGCTTTTCACGGCGGCGTGCAGTACCTGCCACCCTTACCTACCGTTCAGTTCATCAAGACGTTCGACCACCGACGCGGCGAAACAGTGAACCTCTCCGAATCGGGGGTCGGATCCACGCTCTGCGTAATGCGCGAGGGCAGTAAAGGTCTCGTGGAGATCCTCTCTGGCTAAACCATCCCCCTCCGCGAAGTCATCGAGAACCCCCGCGAGAACATCGTAGTCGTCGTCAAGGTCGGATATCTCAGCGGTGACGACAGCTTCGATCTCAGGCCCTGGTATGGATGCCGAGCGTGCCTCAGCCCGTTCTCCCAGCTCGCTGATCACCTGGTTCATGGATCCGTAGTAGAGGTAACAGACGCTGGATATCGCCCAGCCGATCATCGCGGTCACGATGCGGGCCTGCAGTCTGACCTCGTTGGCGACGTTAGGCCAGATCTCCCGTACCTCTTCGACCCAAGATGCGATGAAAGCGTCAGTCTCCTCATCGGTTATGGGGCGTGTGAAAAGGAACTGTGGGAAGCCTGCGATAACGCACGCGATGTCAAAGGTCGCGTCCCGGAATCCCGCCCATTCGTAATCGAGGAACTGCGTGCGGTCAGCGAGAATGATGTTGTCCGGAGAAAGGTCGAAAGGAGTGAACGCTCGGTGCCGACCACTGACCAACCGTCGCTTCGCATCCGCCGCGAAATGCCGGACCACCGCCGGTATCTCAATACCTGCCGCGGACAGCAATTCCAGACCACGGTCAATCGATCCCGGCAAACCCTGGTCGCGTGCGTACTGCAGTTCTCCGGTGTCCGGATATGCCCGGAGCATCCGCTTGAGCAGGATATCGAACCCTGCCTCACGGTCGGCGGTACCGGCGTGCATACGCCCCAGTGCCCGCCCGAGATTGCGCACAAGTGAAAGACGTTCGTCGCCTTCTGTGGTGGATAGCAGATCCGCATAGGTTTCACCGTCTCCGGAGTCCGTGATGACAAGGATCCTCCTGTCAATGTCATAGGCAAGAAGGACCGGGCCAGGCCGGACATCGGCGGGCAACGACGTGGTGAACTGATAGGACACGACCTCCCGGATCAGTGCTGCATCATCAATGCGGTCTCCAGTGGGTGGGGTGTATTTCAGGACGACTGACCGCTGCTGCAGAAACGGAGATACCGCGACGCGGGCCCGTAGCACCACAGCGGTACCGGACCCACCGAGGGATGTGACATCCCCGAGTTTCTGGGTGCCGCCGAAACGCTCGGACAGCAGTTCCTGGGCCACCTCGACGATCTCTTCGGTCGCGAGCATGGAACACTCCTTCATGGGTCGTATGCCGGGAATCCGACGTGAAAAGGGCACTCGGGACGGTCACGTAAGTGATCATCACTCAGCCCTCGACACTCCCCCCACTGTATCCCTAGTGAAGAAAATGCGTCATTCCCCCCACGGAGACTGGCACGATGTGCCTTCCACAGTAATTCGCCAGGAAGTGGAATAAATGTGGTGTCGACAGGGAAAAGAAAGCGGAGGACATCGAAGCCCGGATGTTTTCCAAAGGCATATCGGGGGTAGCAAACCTCCCCCAATATCGGCAACCGTGGATTACACAGATGCCCGGCACTGGGTGATTACGGCACCCGAAGTTATCCGAGTGCCGTAATCCTTCACGTCAGTTCCGCTCAGCCTGTACTGGCTTCTTCGGTTTCGCGTCAATCCCCGATTCCCTACGCTGTTCCGGGGTGATCGGAGCCGGAGCATCCGTCAGTGGATCGACTCCGCCGCCAGACTTCGGAAACGCGATGACATCACGGATTGACTCGAACCCACCGAGAAGGCTCATAATCCGGTCCCATCCGAAAGCGATACCACCGTGCGGCGGTGCCCCAAAGGCAAAGGCGTCGAGAAGGAATCCGAACTTCTCCTGGGCCTCTTCATCAGTGATGCCCATGACCTTGAACACCCTCTCCTGAACATCTCGCCGGTGGATACGGATCGATCCACCACCGATCTCGTTGCCGTTGCACACGATGTCGTAGGCGTAAGAGAGCGCGGAACCGGGATCTTCGTCAAAGGTGTCGAGAAACTCGGGCTTCGGAGAGGTGAACGCGTGGTGGACGGCAGTCCACTTCGAATGCCCCAGCGCAACGTCACCGGAAGCGGTGGCATCCGCAGAAGGCTCAAACATGGGTGCGTCAACGACCCAGGTAAAGGCCCAGTCACCTTCTTTGATGAGGCCAAGCTTCCGGGCGATCTCACCGCGTGCCGCACCGAGAAGTGCCCGGGAAGATTTTGTGTCGCCGGCGGCGAAGAAGATGCAATCCCCCGGTTTCGCTCCGACGTAGTCTGCAATACCCGCGCGTTCCTGGTCCGTGATGTTCTTGGCCACTGGTCCCGCAAGTTCTCCGTCTTGACCGACGAGGATGTACGCCAACCCTTTGGCTCCACGCTGACGGGCCCAGTCCTGCCACGCATCAAGCTGGCGGCGCGGCTGGCTGGCTCCGCCAGCCATCACGACCGCACCGACGTACTCGTTCTTGAACACCCGGAAGGTGGTCTCGGAGAAGAAATCTGTACATTCGGTGATCTCGATAGCGAAGCGAAGGTCAGGTTTGTCTGAACCATAACGACGCATAGCGTCCGCGTACGTCATACGCGGAATCGGGGTGCTGATCTCATAACCGATCAACTTCCACAGCTCCACCAGGACTTGCTCTGCGAGCTCGATCACATCATTCTCGTCGACAAAGCTCATTTCTACATCGAGCTGCGTGAATTCGGGCTGCCGGTCCGCACGGAAATCCTCGTCCCGGTAACACCGGGCTATCTGGTAGTAACGCTCGAGTCCCGCAACCATCAGGAGCTGTTTGAACAACTGCGGAGACTGTGGCAGGGCATAGAAGGTCCCGGGCTTCAGGCGAGCCGGAACCAGAAAATCACGGGCCCCTTCCGGAGTTGCCCTCGTCAGGGTGGGCGTCTCAACCTCGGTGAATGCATTGGCATCGAGAACCCGCCGTGCGGCCTGGTTCGCCTTGGCACGCAACCGCATGGCCTTCGCTTGACTCGGACGGCGGAGATCCAGGTAGCGGTAACGGAGTCGAGCTTCCTCGCCGACCTCACCGGATGTGGCGGAATCCTCAATCTGGAACGGGAGCGGTGCAGATTCGTTGAGGATATCCAATCCGGTCACGTTGACCTCGATGTCGCCTGACGCCAGATTGGGGTTCTCTGACCCCTCCGGACGAGCCTCCACAACACCAGTAACCCTGATACAGAACTCACTGCGCAGATGGTGGGCTTTTTCCGCGACGTCGGAGTCCCGGAAGACCACCTGAGCGACACCGGAACGATCCCGCAGGTCGATGAATATCACGCCCCCATGATCACGGCGGCGCGCAACCCATCCGGTCAGCGTCACCGTCTGTCCCGCTGATTCCTTCCGCAGGTCGCCCGCAAGATGAGTGCGCAACACGTGTCTGGTGTCCTTCCACTAGTCAAAGATGAAACTTGATCGACCTGCGAGTCTACCCTCCGATACCTCAGCCCGGTCCTTCCGGGCTGAAAAGCCCTGCTACCGGCACCCGGTCAGCGGTACCGGTAGATCAATTCAGCGAGTTCAGCCGCGTTGGATTCCTGGACTTCTGTGGCATGATCATCGCATGACCTTTCGTGATGATGTCGACCTGAACGCCTCCCGCGCCCGACGGTCCGGTGGCGGGATGAGACTCGCTGCAGGCGGCGGTATCGGCACCGTTCTGGTGGCCATCGCATTCGTGCTCCTCGGAGGCGACCCCGGAGAGTTGAGTGAGGTTCTGAATCAGCAGCAGACGCAGGTCTCTCCCGGTAGCGGCGGAAAGACCGGAACACTCGATCACTGCAGGACAGGGGCGGACGCCAACCGTCACGCGGACTGCCGGGTATCGGCCACAGCACAATCCCTGGATCTCGTCTGGGAGAAGGAACTCCCGGTTCAGGCCGGTATCGATTACTCCCCACCTGATCTGGTTATCTTCGAGAACTCAACCAGATCCGGGTGCGGGGTCGCATCCGCAGCCACCGGACCGTTCTACTGTCCCATCGATCAAACGGCTTATTTCGATGTCAGCTTCTTCGAACAAGTCGTCGATCTCGGTGGAGAGAATGCTCCCCTTGCTCAGGAGTACATCGTCGCTCACGAGTTCGGACATCATCTACAGAACCTCGAGGGAACTCTGGGACTCAGTGACTACAAGAATCCCGGTGCGGATTCCAACGCCGTGAAGATCGAGCTTCAGGCTGACTGTTATGCAGGGGTCTGGGCACATTACGCCGATGATGGCGCAGACGCGCTGCTCCAACCCATCACAGATGCTCAGGTCCGGGATGCCGTCGCCACAGCCCGTGCAGTGGGTGACGACAACATCCAGCGCCGCACCCAGGGTGAGGTGCGTCCCGACGCTTTCACCCACGGATCCTCCGAACAACGTGAACAGGCATTCCTCGCCGGATACCGCTCCGGATCGATGAGCTCCTGCGATACCCTCGACCGTGGCGGCTACAGGATGTGACGGCACAGCATGCACCACTCCGGACTATTGACCGTAGAGGTTGCCCTACCTAGAGTGTTCAACGGCCAGCTCACCCGACAGACAGGTTGCATCACGCAATGAGCACCACCTCACGCATACCCGTTTCCGCACGGTTGGGTTTCCTCGACAGATGGCTTCCGGCGTGGATAGTCGCGGCCATGGCCCTCGGCATTCTCCTCGGACGGTTCATTCCGGCCTTCGGCAGGCTCCTTGATTCATGGTCGATCGGCGGGATATCGGTGCCCATAGGAATTGGGTTGCTGGTCATGATGTATCCGCCACTCGCAAAAGTCCGCTACGACAAGACGGCGGAAATCGCCGCCGACCGGCGGCTTATGACTCTCACTGTCGCCCTCAACTGGCTTCTCGGCCCGGCGCTGATGTTCGTCCTCGCATGGACGCTGCTTCCCGACTTTCCCGAATACCGGACAGGTCTGGTCATCATTGGGTTGGCGCGGTGCATCGCGATGGTGCTCATCTGGAATGATCTCGCCTGCGGAGACCGGGAGGCCGCGGCTGTCCTCGTTGCCATTAATTCGGTGTTCCAGGTGATCATGTTCTCCGCTCTGGGCTGGTTCTACCTCCAGATTCTTCCGTCATGGCTCGGCTTGGAGACCACGACCGCGGGCTTCTCCTTCACGGCAATTCTCATCTCGGTGCTCGTGTTCCTTGGAGTACCGTTGCTCGCGGGTTTTCTCTCCCGGGTAATCGGTGAGCAGGCACGGTCTAGGGAATGGTATGAGGCCCGATTCCTGCCCGTGATCTCTCCACTGGCATTGGGGGGCCTCCTCTACACAATCGTTGTCCTGTTCAGTCTGCAGGGTAAACAGCTCACCGCCGATCCCTGGGCAGTCATCCGCATCGCCATTCCCCTCACACTCTATTTCCTCATCATGTTCGCTCTCGCGATCAGCCTTTCCCGCGCCTGTGGTTTCGGCTACGCCACCTCTACGACGATTGCATTCACCGCCGCAGGCAACAACTTCGAGTTGGCGATCGCGGTCGCCATCGGAACATTCGGTGCGATGTCGGGACAGGCCCTCGCAGGTACCATCGGTCCACTCATCGAGGTACCGGTTCTCCTGGCACTGGTGTACCTCATCATGTGGTGGGGTCCGCATTTTTTCCCTGAGGACCCGACACTGCCCTCAACCGCATCCACGACCCAATAATTCCAGTCCCGCTGAAGAAGAACGGGGTAGATCCACGATGCCACCAGCATGCCCGGTTGTTGTGTTCATCTGCACGAGGAACGCAGGAAAATCCCAGATGGCTGAAGCCATCACACGGAAATACGCCGGTACCGACGTTGAAGTTCATTCCACGGGAACCGCCCCGAAGGGATCCGTGAACCAGCTTTCAATCGTCGCAGTCGCTGAAATCGGCGCGTCAATGGACGATGCGGTGTCCTCGGAGATCGACACCAATCTCCTCCGCAGAGCCGACCGGGTCATCGTGTTGGGGGCCGAAGCTGTGCTTGATCCGGTATCCGGAATGGTCGTGACCCCTGAGATCTGGATCACCGATGAGCCCTCTCTCCGCGGAATCGACGGCATTGAACGTATGCGACTCATCCGTGACGACATCGAGAGGCGGGTGCGTTCGCTCCTGACGGAACTCGGCGTGTCCAGGAAATCCTAGCTCGGTGAAACTTGTGGTGCCACGAGATTTTTCCGTATGTTCCCATAAGTCCGCGGTGTCACAACTCAGAGGAACCTCCACGAACACTATGTCGTTGCCTTCAGCCAACCCGAGTCGGCACACCGTTCATCGGCGATAAATCCACGCGCGAGCTCTGGTTCGGAGACGTCGATCGCGTCAGACATCCGCGCAGGGTCGACTGTCCCGGCGAAGGAATCGAAGATTGACGATTTCCTGCCAGTATCCTCCGACAGCCACTCATCGACTGTTTCAGCTCCTATCAGTCGATGCACGTGAACGCGCTACGGGCTGCCCCATCCTGTAGGCACGGGCTATCGCCTGATCCTCCTTATGTCGGTTTCACCTGGGGTTCAGCGAGGACAACCACGGAGGCAGCCTGAATATTGAGTCCCTGCCCACCCGCCTGAATCTGTGCGAAGAGGAGACTTTCGACGGGCGCGATTCCTAACGCATCGACATATGGCCGGTCAGTATCGCGGTGACACCGGGCCGCCGATGACTGAATCACCGGATTCATCTGCGATCAACTCAAACACGTCCAGAAAAAAGCTGAACACCAGAACCAGTTCTCCCGAATCATAGGCATCAGCCACGACTTCTTCGAACCAGCTCAACTCCGCGGGTCTGACTCCAGGAGTAAGCCACGCCGCACGGCTAATCCCCACCCGCGATCCTTCTACGACACTTCAACGGCAAAAGGTCTCATCCGCACCTATGACTTCCACCCGGCTCAGGCTCATCAACCCGGTTCGGAAGCTGATCCAGCACCCGATCGGCGTTGCGTTGAAGATACGCATCGGCGACGAGATCCGGAGATCATCCGCCTCCATGTCTGCCATTCCTGGTGCGGCCAGATCCGGTCTGACGATCCGGACAAGGTTTATGAATTCCTCGACCTTGTTCTAGAGTGGAGTTCCCCCAGTAGCATCACGGTCTCTGCAGATGCGGCGAGTGCAGATCACACAATCGTTCTCTTCGCCCTGGGATTTTTATCATGCGCGCCTCATCGATGACCAGTACATCCGGGTTCCCGAGATCGAGCGCCCCGACACCGTCGTAGGTGCAGATGAGAACCCTCCTCTGTCCCGCCACAACCCAGTGGCGGAGAGCTTGTCCGGACCGTGTGCAACGAACACCTCCAGAGCGCAGAATGATCAGAGTTCGCTCAACCAGTTCACGATAACCGAAGCCGCGGAGACGACAACGCTACGTCCAAGGTTCCGCTCGGGGTTGATGTCTCTCCGCGGCGAGATACACGAGGACAGCAATAGCCTGGACCGTTTTCCCAGCCCACTGTCGTCTCCCAGAATGATCCGACGTTGTACCACCGCGAATCTGGCACCATGGGACTGTCGCCCACGAAGGTGTAGTTGACGGAGGAAATCCGGTTGATCCGGATTTTCCGGATCCATCCAACGAGGTCGTCGGCCAGAAGCGGATCCGTCTCTCTCGTTCCGGCCTCGATCCGGAGGAGGCCGACGAGAAATGCCTGATAATACCTGTCGTCGGTGAAAGGTAGTCCTCCCACGCTTCATCGCCAGAATCGATGATTGAATGAGGAAACGGCAGAGAGGCCGCGGCGGCCCACTCAAGACCAGTCCGAAGGATGTCCAGCGAGGGTTCACCGGTGCCGTCACCTTGGGTCGCCACATCATATTCATCAGGAACGGGCCCGGGCGGTAACGCGCGGAAAATCAAGTACTCGATAGCGACGCAAGCATCCGCCTTTGTCAAGTTCGGAAACTTGACAATAGCAAGATCGTGTGCGTGTCAAACCAGGGCTTCGGGAACAGGATCCTCCCCTATTCCCAGTGTCCGGTGTTTCTCATCTTTCCCCGACATGGGTTCTGGCGGCGACCTTCATCCGCTGAGCCGTCCGTTCACCGATTCCGTTGACCTCGCGGTCAGTCGATCAACGGGGGCAGCCAGGACACCCGCGACAATGGTGATTCCGGAGTTCTCCAAACCTGTGAACCGGAGACGATCCGTAGTAAGTTGCCGGAGGACATCCAGAGGTAACTGTGAAGTGAGCTCCGGCTGCACTTACGGGTGAGTTTCCAGAGAGCTTCCTCGACCTCTTCCCTAAGACGTGCCTCAGAATCCTAGTGGCCCAATATCCGCTCAACAGCCATTCCGGCTGCTGCGACCGTCACCTCGTCAAGGCGATCAAATCCGATCCCTACGGTGGATGGGCCAATGCTCCTCAGCACGGCATCTCGAAAAGGCTCAATAGAGGTGCTGGGCGGGCCAATGTGTTCGGGGTATAAGCCACTCCGTCCCAACCGTACAGTTCCCTGGTGCACCTCACCTTCGTCAGGTCATCACGCCCCCCCTCCCGCCCGTCCACCGGGTCTGCGGATCCGGGAGCAGGGACAAAAGATTTGTGTAGTCGTTTCAGCAACGGTATCAGTTCGGGCAAAACCCAGAACCTGCCTAGCGACCCGCCGGTTCCCGCAGTGGAAGCGGGATCATCACGCAGGACGTCGATACGCATGACCACGGACGCCAACTCGTGCACAATCTGAGCAAAGTGCCTCATCTCCACACGTATATAGAGATCCGGTGGCCAGGTGATCGTAACGGGGGAAGAAGATCATACTCCCGCCCACACTCTCGAGATGAACCATTCTCCCCAAGATCCGCCTCTGATGGCTCCGCCTGGATGACATCGGGGAGAAGAACCGCCTGTCCAGCCAGCTACCTGATTTCATCGGCATCACGCAGTAGAATCCGGATCCGAGTTCGATCCATGCGGTTATCCTGTCTTCCGGTCGGTGCTCCAGAGAACAGTATCCTCGAGATCAACTAGACAGCACTGGAAGTTCCGACTATCACTTGAGTTCACCATCCACCTAGAGCGTGGTACCCCATCCCCCCCTACACCTGGAGTCATCCGTTGCGCACCGATGCCCTCGAACGCCGGAACAGAATAATAGACACCGCCTGCGAGCTCTTCCGCAGCCAACCGGACACGGTTCCGCTGGAAGTCATCGCGGACCGTGCCGGTGTCGGTATCGCCACGCTGTACCGGAATTTCCCCGACCGCGACTCACTGCTGCACGCATGCGGAGCGAGACTCTACACACGTGCCATTGAGCTCCAGAGATCCGTACTAGACAATCTGGATACAGACCCCGAGGGACAGTGGCTCCTCTACGTGGATTCGCTCGTGGGAATGGGCCTCGGTTCCCTTGTGTCATCTTTCGCCCCCGACGATTTAACGCAGCTACCGCCAGATGTGATGGATCTGAGGCAGGACACCGCGAAACTGGGCAATATGATCCTCGATTCCGCCAAAAAACACGGTCTCATCGAAGCATCAATTCAGTACGACACCTTCATGATCGGGCTCCTCACGGTCTCCCGCCCCCCAGTACCCGGTGTCCTCGCACTAGAGCCGAACATCACTGCGAATCTCGTGGAAATCTATCTTTCAGGCTTAAGACACGGGGCCCTCCGCCCCCTCAGATACTGAGGGCAACGGTCACCAGAACCAGGAGACCGGAACCCCCTGGAAGTCGCGGCACTCGAACAGAATATTACCCTTCTCCACACACCGGGCATCCCGTCCGTCACCCAGCTTCACCAACCTGGGCTGCGTGAAATGTACGTTACGTGTCGCATCCTCCCCTCTGAAAGCAGCGGACATCGATTCCTCCGCAACGCCACATCCCTCAGAAACCGGGGCCGCGATATAGTGGACTCCATAGAATCCACCGGCCGCACAGATCACACCATTCTGTCCCAGGATCTGTACCTGATCACCAGGGTAAAGCGGATCCTCCGGCATCTTCGCCGCCAGATCCCGATCGTAATCATCTCCGCCCCAGCGCTTCGATTCGGCATCCGGAACAAGCGGATTATTCGTGACTGACGGGGCGGACTCCCCCTCGTCCGCTTCACCAGATACCCCAGCCCCCGTGACGCTGGAACGCGTGTTTTCCTCATGCACCGACGAGGGACTCTCGGGGTTAGTGGTCTCCGTCAGCGGTGGCACGGACATCATGGCCGAGGGAGTTCCCGTGGGGGCTTCCCCGTTCTTGTCATCTGAAGTGCCACAACTCGTTGTCAGAAGAGTTGAGGCAATTACCGCTGCAGCGATACGTATGGTCTGATTACGGGTCATTGGTGAATACTCCTCACGGGTTTCAGGGCAAAGTACCGGCGGAACGGCACCATTGACGCGGCCGATTGTACAAGTCATACCATCCTTTTCGTGCACAACCGTGCAGAACTCCCGAAGCTACAGTGGTGGATGTGTCCGAATCATCAGCCGCCATGTCCGAGAAGCAGTCCACACGATCCCCCGGAGAATCGCCCGCCACAGCGTTTCTCACGACCTTCAACGAGATCGAGGGTTTCCTCCGCGAGACACTGGGCGCCCGTCGATCGGATTCCTTCACGTGGATGGTACGCCAACTCGCGAATCGGAATCGTTTGACCCGTACCCAAACCGATGCACTCCGATCTTTCGCCGATCTCCGGAATGCGATAAGCCATGGAGAGTATCGCGGTGGCCGCCCGATCGCTGATCCACGTCCCGACACCATCGAGGAAATTAGGAAACTGCGTGATGTTCTCCTGGCTGCCCCAACGGCTGTCGCTGTGCTGAAACAGGATCGGATCATCGGTTTCACACCGGAGAGCCCGGTGAACGATGTTCTTGCAGCAATCCGTGACACCGGATTCGCGCAGTTCCCGGTGTACCGGGAAGGAAACTACCATCGCTTGCTTACATCACGGTCTGTCGCACGGTGGATAGCCCATGATCTCGGAGTCAACGGCCGGATCGATGCCGCAAACGTCTCCGACATTCTCAGATTTGCCGAGAGCACAGATCGAGCGGAACTCATGGCACGAACAGCAACTGTCCCGGAGGTCCTCGAGTGTCTCGGATCAAGGGATGACACAGGACACACGCCAGAGGCAGTCATCGTGACAGAAAATGGACATGGCGACCAACGCCCATTGGCGATCGTGGTGGCATCCGATATTCCGACGCTACTCGACGCCGTCTCCTTCTGATCATCCACGCCACGTCGGTCTCAGCGCAAGATGACCGTGACCTCATGCCTTCAGTTGCAATTGGAGAAACGACACCAGTTCAGAGAGTTGGACATCAACCTGCTCGTGGGCCGAGAGATCCTTCACAGCGACAATTCCGGACTCTAGTTCACGGTCCCCGAGGACGAGGGCGAACCGCGCCCCAGCGCGGTCAGCTCCCTTCATTGCCCCCTTGAGACCTCGTTCGCCGAAGGACATGTCCGCGCTGATGCCTGCGCCCCGCAGTCGATTGATTTCGAATGCCATCCGGCGACGGGCGACCTCACCTAGAGCCACACCGTAAACCGCTACCCGGGCACCGTCGGAGACCCTGACATTCTCTGCTTTAAGAGCGAGCAGCGCACGATCCACCCCGAGGCCGAACCCGATGCCGGAGAGTTCCTGACCTCCTAGCTGCGCCATCAGGCCGTCATATCTGCCGCCACCACCGATACCGGATTGCGCACCGAGTCCGTCATGCACGAACTCGAAGCAGGTCCGGGTGTAATAGTCGAGACCTCGAACCAGGCGTGGCGCAAGTACGTAGGCAACACCCATGTCATCAAGAAGACCCGTGACCGTCTCGAAATGATCACGACATCCGGTACAGAGATGATCGGGCATGAGCGGAGCATCGGCGGTCATGTCACGGACCTCAACTCTCTTGTCATCCAGAACTCTCAACGGATTGAGTTCAGCCCTCTGGCGCGTCGCCTCATCCAGGGGAAGACGTAAAAGAAATTCCTGAAGTAGACGCCGGTAACCCGGTCTGCACTCGCGGTCTCCGAGACTCGTGATCTCCAACCGAAATCCTGTCAGACCGATACCCCGGAAGCACCGATCCGCCAAGGCCACGGTCTCCGCATCGAGAGCCGGATCCTCAACCCCGATCGCTTCCACTCCTACCTGTTGCAACTGCCGATACCGTCCGGCCTGGGGACGCTCGTAGCGAAAGAACGGTCCAGTGTAGGAGAGTTTCACGGGAAGTTGGCCACGATCAAGATTGTGCTCGATCACCGACCGCATCACACCAGCGGTTCCCTCCGGCCGGAGAGTCACTGAGCGCCCGCCCCGATCCTCGAAGCTGTACATTTCTTTACTCACTACATCCGTGGACTCCCCGACTCCCCTCGCGAATAAGCCCGTTTCCTCGAATATGGGGAGCTCAATGTGCTCGTAGCCCGCCAGATGAGTCTGCCTGGTGAATGCCTCACGCACAGCCAGAAACTCAGAAGACACCGGCGGCACATAGTCCGGGACACCTTTGGGGGCGGAAAACGGCTTGAATTTCGGGGAGTTGCTCACGGGTGCAAAGTATAGAGGATGCCCCACACCGAAAACGATGCTGCCCGATCATTTCCATCAGCCGATACCCGGCAACCGCAATCGTCAAGATCAGCCCTGGGTCAGCCCTAGAAGAAAGATGTTGGTGCGGCGTTCCGCACGCATCGTTGTCGCCGGACCGTGCCCGGGCAGCACCTGAAGACGATCATCAAGGGCAAGAACCTCATTTCGCAACGTCCGTTCCATCGCCTCAGGGTCAGAGGCCGGAAGATCAGTACGTCCGATGGTGCCCCGGAAAAGAACGTCCCCGGAGAGACAGACCCCTGCACCGACGAGGAGTGTACTTCCAGGGGAATGCCCGGGTGCGTGCCGAACAGAAAACGGAGTTCCTGCGAGACTGAGCTGAGTGCCGTGTTCCAGGTCCCGAACGATGGCTGGCCGGGTCATCCGGTCAGCGGTGAAAAGCTGCACTGATGCCGCCGAGACTCCTGCCCCCGGATTATCGAGCATAAGCCGATCAGCGGGATGAATGTAAACCGGAACCTCGAATCGATTCGCCAAGGTTCCGGAGTCCCGGGTGTGATCAATGTGACCGTGCGTCAGAACCACTGATTCCAGAGTCAGCCCACGCTCGTCGAAAATCTCAAGAACCCGCCGAGCCGCATGCATACCCGGATCAACGACAACACACCGGCCGCCATCGACGAGCAACCATGTGTTGGTCTGATACGGGCCGGCCGCGAAACCGAGAATCTCCATGTCCCCATCGTAACCGCTGAACAGCGCCACCGGGTCCATCCCCCTGCGGCTGCTGCCCGGTGATGGACACCGGCTAGGATGAGCGGGAAATGTTCATGGCCACTGAGTACCAAAACGTATCTCGGTCGGCCAACAAGATTCGACCAGGGGACAAAAGTTGACCAGTAACAGAACCCGAAGAACCGAAGCGATGAAAAAGCTGGGAGCCGAGCTGAAGAGCCGGGACCGTTCCGAAAAGACGAAACCGCTAACGGTCGCTTTCGCGTCCCTTGCGGTCATCGCCCTCATCGTTGGAGGGATCTGGTTCGCAAGCACCCGCACAGGTTCCGATGAAGCTACTCTCGAAGCCAACAAAGAAACTCCCCAGGCTCAAGAGACAGACTCAGACATCCGCGTACTCGATGGGAAGCGCACCACCCCCCTGGCAGACAAGGTGTCGTGCACTTACAGCTCCGAAGATCAGCCAGCGGCCAGAGAAGTCGACACCCCCACCCACACGACCGACGTACCCGCCACGGGGACTGTCCAACTCACCCTCAACACCAACAGAGGCCCCATCCCAATGGAGCTTGACCGCGCGGCCTCCCCTTGCACGGTCAACGCAATCGAACACCTTGCATACAATAAATACTACGATGACACCATCTGCCATCGTCTGACGAACCAGGGAATTTTCATTCTGCAGTGCGGCGATCCCACAGGTACCGGTACAGGTGGTCCGGGCTTCATCTATCCGAACGAATACCCCACGGATGACACCGATAATGCGGATACCCAGGTTGTCTATCCACGCGGGTCAGTGGCAATGGCGAACTCGGGCCCGGGAACCAACGGATCCCAGTTCTTCCTAAACTACGATGACTCTCCGCTTCCCGCGAAGTACACATACTTCGGAACAATCACAGATGAAGGCCTCGCGACCCTCGACAAAATCGCTGAGGCCGGTGTCAACGGCGACGGAGCAAACGGCGCTCCCTCCGAAGAGGTCCGGATCGAGACCGCGAAACTCGGCTGACCGAACGCAAGTTTAGCGCTGGAGGCGTTGTGGGGAATCACAGTACTGTGATTCCCCACAACGCCTCCAGCGCTCTCTCTCAAACTTTTTTTCACGCATCCGGGGGCGGTTTCCACCCCCACACGCCAGAATTATTCATCCTAAGTCAACCCTCACAACTTGATATTCCCTTATATCTGCGGTCAAAACCGCCCCAGTCAACCCCGACCAACCGCAGGTTTGTTGCGGATTCAACGTAACCGGATAGTCTGTCTACAAGTACCAACGCTTTACAACACCGATAAAAGGAATCTCCATGAAGCTGCTTTCCCGTAAGTCCCTCGTCTCCATCGCCGCCGTTGTTGCACTTTCCACCACCGGTCTCGCCGCACCGGCGATGGCCGCAGATAACCAGAACAGCAGCCAAGAGAACAGCAGCGTCTCCGCCAACACCGCGGACACCGACAAGGAGACCGACAAGGAGCCGAAGAAGAACTCCCCTGAGGGTTCTTCCATCGATAATTCCTCCGAAGGTTCTTCCTCAGATGAGAAGACCTGCCTGAAGAACGGCACGGAGAAGAAGTGCTCGTCCGTCGACTACTACGTCTCTAAGATCAGCGGTTGGGTCAAGATGCTCACCACCGTTGCGTCCCTCTTCACCGCAATTTTCGCGATCAGCACCGCAATCCAGAAGGTCACCAAGATCGCCGGTTAATCCTCCGATTTCCGAACGATCTCGTCCGCGAGATACGGTCACCGGAGTAAAGCACCATCACGTTATAATTACGTGGTGGTGCTTGTCGTTCACACCGGTTTGGTCCCGTCCTTTCACCTAGCTTACGCGTGGGGGCGACATAAATCGGATATTTGGGTTATCATTAGCGCCAGACACCCGCCCCATACATCAACAGAAGGATCCTCATGAAGGTTTTCTCCCGCAAGTCCCTGATCGCCGCAGCAACCACGATCGCCCTGTCCGCCTCTGTCATCACCGCACCGGCGTTCGCTGATGATGATGACACCAACGCGCAGGAAAGCTCCGTCTCAACGCTGACCGACGGCAGCTCCGAAAAGAGCGACGACGCCGATAAGGAGGGCAGTGGCTCGCTCGGTTCTTCCAGCGACAAGGTGACCTACACCGATGACAACGGGAAGACGAAGCAGACCACCAAGATCGAGTACTACGCAAAGCAGATCGGTGCATTCGTCAAGATGCTGACCACGATCGCCTCGCTGTTCACCGCGATCTACTCCATCAGCAACGCCATCCAGAAACTGGCCCCGAAAGCGTAGTAGCCGGAACTAGTTACCCGGCACAAGCACATGATGAAGCGGTCTCCCCGTCGTATTCACGGGGCTGGCCGCTTTATCTTTTTCCGCCATCACACATCCCCACGATGATGTGATCCCCGAGGCAAGTTGTCTGATAATCGAAGAATCTCAATGCCCCCCGGATGACCGACATCATGCGTGGGCTACTGTCAACCGTTGACCTACCCCCTATTGAGGACCTGTACCATGAAACTCATTTCACATTCCACACTCATCTCCGCAGTCACCACCACCGTCCTGACTGCTTCCGTCCTCTCTGTCCCAGCATGGGCCGAGGACACCATGCCTGGCAGCTCATCTTCTGAGGTATCCGGCAGTACCGAGGGGTCAGTCCGCACTGGTTCAAACAAAGACGAGAAGTCCGACAAGGATTCCGCTGGAACCGAGGAAGGTACCGGTGGCACAACTACCGGCAAATCCGATGCTGAGAAGACCGATCCGATCGCCACCGCCGTGGAGGGCTCCTCGGATAATGCACTGTCCTCGGGAATCGGCTCCAGTGAGAAGACCGAGTACAAGAATCTCGATGGTGACACGGTCGAGGGTCCCAGGGCCGCAATGGTCATCACGAAGATCATGCAGATCATCAAGGCTGTTGTCGGCATCATCAGCCTCTTATCCGCGGCAGCCTCGCTGACGAAGCTCATCCAGAAGTACCTTCCCCACTAGAGTCACCTGGAGAAGAAACAGTCGTCGGAACACCGTACACAACTCTTTTTCCGATAGGATGTGTACGGTGTTTCCGTTCGCATACAGACCTGCGACGAGATCCACGTTAGCCGGTGGACACCCGGTAGACGTCGAATACTCCTTCAGTATTACGAAGCTGGGTCATGAGGGAGCCGAGTTGTTTGGTATCGGAGACCTCGAAGGTGAATCGACAAACCGCGACGTGATCCTCCGCAGAATACGAGTTCATCGCGGTGACAGTAACACGCTGTTCATTGATGACCCGAGTCAGCTCGAACAGAAGTCCATGACGATCGAGCGCCTCCAATTGGAGTGTCGCCGCAAAGACACTCCCGGATTCCTCGGACGCCCATGATACCGCTATGAGACGTTCGGGCTCCTGATGGAGTTTCGCGGAGTTCGTACAGTCGCTGCGGTGTACGCTGACACCTCCGCCCCGAGTGACGAAACCGAAAATACTGTCACCCGGTACCGGACCACAGCATTTAGACAATTTCGCCATAACGTCGGGGCTTCCTTCGACGAGGATGCCAGTGCCGTCTCCCGGAGCCTGGCTTCGAGAACTGACCAGCTCGCTGAATGGTGTTCTGGCCGCGAGCGCGTCCTCGGCTTCGTCCGCAGAGCCAAAGTTGGCCATCAGGCGTGAAGCCACATGCTTCGCGGACACCGAACCCGCTCCGATTGCTGTGTACAACGCATCGACGTCCGGGTAGTGCAATTCAGTCGCGACCGTCTTCATGGACTGCGCAGTGAAAAGCCGGTGCATCGGAAGTCCCCCGCGCTGAACTTCGGCAGCGAGCGCGTCACGGCCGAGTTCCAGGGATTCCTCACGACGTTCTTTGGCGAACCACTGCCGTATCTTGGCTTTCGCTCTAGGAGAGACGACGAACTTCTGCCAGTCGGCGCTAGGGCCAGCACCAGGATCCTTCGAGGTGAACACCTCGACACGGTCCCCTGACTTCAGAGTGGATTCAAGCGCGACGAGCTTGCCGTTGACTTTGGCACCGATACACCGGTGCCCGACTTCGGTGTGAACCGCGTAGGCAAAATCAACCGGAGTCGCTTCGACCGGCAGGTTGATCACATCCCCCTTCGGAGTGAACACGAAGATCTGAGTGGCCTGAAGATCGTATCGCAGCGAATCCAAGAATTCATTGGGGTCCGCAGCTTCCTTCTGCCAGTCGAGAAGCTGACGCATCCACGCCATCTGGTCTACTTCGGACTGCTCACCGGCGTGGGACCCCTTCGTCTCCTTGTACCTCCAGTGGGCTGCGATCCCGAACTCTGCGTTGTAGTGCATCTCATGAGTTCGAACCTGCACTTCAAGGGCTTTCCCACCCGGACCCATGACAGTGGTGTGAAGTGACTGGTATACCCCGAACCGTGGTGCCGAGATGTAGTCCTTGAAGCGTCCCGGCAGCGCTGAATAGAGAGAGTGGACGGCACCGATGGCTGCATAACAGTCATTGAGGTTGTCCACGAGAATGCGTATTCCGACCAGATCGAAAATCTCGTCGAAGTCACGTCCGCGTACAATCATCTTCTGGTAAATCGACCAATAATGTTTCGGACGCCCCATCACGCTGGCGGTGATGGAGTTTTCCTGCATGGTGAATTGGACATCGGAGATGATCTCGGCCAAGTACCTGTCCCGGGACGGTGCACGATCTGCCACCAGACGTACAATCTCGTCGTACTTCTTGGGATAGAGAATCGCGAAAGAGAGATCCTCCAGCTCCCATTTGATCGTCGCCATCCCGAGTCGGTGCGCCAGCGGGGCGATCACTTCTAGGGTTTGCCGAGCTTTCTTGGCCTGTTTCTCTGGTGGAAGGAATCGCATCGTCCGCATGTTGTGCAGTCGATCCGCTACCTTGATGACCAGAACCCGAGGATCTTGGCTCATTGCAACGATCATCTTCCGGATCGTCTCGGCTTCTGCCGCAGCTCCTAGGGCCACCTTATCGAGCTTGGTGACACCATCAACCAATCGAGCGACTTCTTCCCCAAATTCGGCGGAGAGATCCTCGAGACTGTAGTCCGTGTCCTCCACAGTGTCATGGAGCAGCGCGGCGATCAGGGTGGTGGTGTCCATCCCGATTTCAGCGGCAATGGTCGCTACCGCAAGCGGGTGAGTGATGTACGGGTCACCGGATTTCCGGTATACGCCATCATGAAGACGTTCGGCAGTACGGTAAGCGTGCTGCAGAACCTCAATGTTCGCTTTCGGATGTATCTTGCGGTGAATGCTCACCAGAGGATCGAGGACCGGGTCAACCTTCGTCCTGGTCCCGGTAAGACTTCGTGCCAGTCGTGCTGACATGCTCCGCATGTTGACCTGCTGTTTACTGCCATGCCGGTTCTGAGACATCAGCAATCACCATCGGTAGGTTCATTGATCACGGTCAGCGGGCTATCCCCGAGGCGTTCCCGTCCGCCCAGCCTCGGAACCTCCAGAACCACTGCGTGCCCAGACACCACAGCACCGCAGCTTTCCAGGAGTTTCCTTGCTGCAACGAGAGTGCCTCCGGTCGCTAGTACATCATCCACGAGCACGACCCGGACGCCCTCGAGATCCGTCCCAGTGTCTGCCGGTACCTCAAGCGCTGCCGTTCCATATTCCAGTTGGTATTCCTCGGTGTGTACCGGAGGGGGAAGCTTCCCCTTCTTGCGGATCGCGAGAATACCGAGCCCCAGACGGTAAGCGACAGCGGAGCCGAGGAGAAAACCGCGCGCATCCAAGCCTCCGATCAGTTGGGCGCCATAGCGCTCGGCCGTGTCCGCGAGTTCATCGACCACCAGTTGAAATGCCTCCGCGTCCGCCAGAACCGGAGTCAGATCCTCGAACAGGATTCCTTCCTCCGGAAAATCCTGGACGTAACGGATCTTCGCTGCGAGTGCCTCGCGCGCATTGTCGTACGTCATTGTCCCTCACTCTCCTGCCACCGGTCCATGTTCCACCCGATCCCGGAATTACCGGTATTCACCACAACGTTACCTACGTTGCGGTCCACCACAAATATGCGGGGTTCTGCAGCCAACGGGATGGTCGGAACCTCCTGCCAGAGCCGTTCTTCGGCAGCCCGGAAACCCTCGAGATCGTCACTAGTGACGTTCACGGAACCATACTCGGCAGCCGGCCCCAGTGCCACCAGCAACGCATCGAGTTCTCCCTCGGTGACCTTGGGATTCCACCATTCGTCAAACGAGGAGACATCGAGATCAGCGAGGGTCCCGCCCTCGGTACTTGCGTCGATCACGGTGATTCCGGCTGGTTCACAGGAAACTCTGATCGCCTCCACCATCGCCGCCAACCGTGCATCCGGGCCGAGGTAACCAATCCGCACGGTACTTCCGGCAAGAACCTGGGCGCGAGCGATATCGACACCGAGATGGGCGTCGGAAATCGGACGATCATGATCCGTAGCGGGGCTGTTCGCGGGGGAAAGCCTCACCCCCATCGGCGGGACCGGATGATCCGCGATTCTCGACGATGCCGCTGCAACAGCCGTTTGATCAATGCACGCGGCAAACGCCGCACGATTCTCCGGTACAGAGAACAGGCTCCCATCCCCCAAAACCAGTTGTTCGATCCGGTCGCCGGTCATGTACTCGACATCAGCGGTGTTTCCCGGATCATCCCGGTTCACCCAATCAACCGATGTTCCACCGCTGAAGTCAGCGAGAACCGCCGAGGCTTCTTCTCTGCGCTCGGCAATGTCTGTACCCCTAGGCCAGACCATCACCGACTCCGACTCAGCGGGATCTCCGTTGAAATGATCGTTACGCCGGAGGATGACAGTCCCGTCCCCATCCACTCTGTCAATGGTGAACGGCCCCGAAGAAACCTGAAGTTCTGGGTCAAAGGAACTGAGGTTGAACCCGGTGTTCCAGACATCAGCTACCGGACGGAGTGCCTCGACGTTCTCCGTGACCAGTGCCGTGACCAGCTCTCCTTCAGAGATCCCTACCTTGGCGGCGATGGCGTGCGACGGCAGCACCGTCCCCGGGCCGAACATGTGCCTCCACCGTGCACCGGTGCCTTCATTGAACACGAGGGTGAACTCTTTCGCTCCGGCAGTGCAGTCCAAGTTCTTCACCTGGTGGTTGAGCGGCAAAAATGCGTCGAAAAGACCGGGAAGCACACCGGCTTTATAGGAGAGCAGAAAATCTGTACAGGTCACCGGCGCGCCGTCGGAATAGGATGCCTCGGGATTAATGGTGTAGATCACCCGGGGCTCCGCTCCCGGAAGTTTCTGCGCGGTGATGAGGTCCCGATTCGGGATCTGTTGTCCGGAGGGACCGTGAACAAACGCCGGTGGATAAAGCCTTCCAGCGAGGGTATCAGCGCTTGTCGACGCACCGAGTAGGCTTGCCGCATTCGTGGTTGCCAAGGGAGAGGACGTGGCGAGTGTCAACCGTGTCGGTTCCGGAGGAAGAGTCCCTTCACCGGAGACATCACCAGGCGTCCCACAGGCACCGAGAAAGACCAAGGCCCCGGAAATCACAGCGAACACTCGTGACAGCGAGTACTTGCTCTTCACCGATTTTCGGGGCAGCAGGTCGGCCATGCGAACAGTCCTTGTTGGTCTTCGGGGAATCATATCGCCTCGGATACTTCCTACGGTCCACCCCCTTTTTTCATTGGACTCCGGGTAGAAAGACCGAGAATGCTCCACGCGGAACTCATCACAGTATAAGCAACCCGCGCATAGTTCTCATCACCGGAGGAAGGGCAGGCCACCTCAGTGAGATCAGCCGTAGGACATCAACGTATCCTACGGCTGATCTTGTCACACAGTGTGCCCGAGCTTATCTACTGGCCGGGCCGCCAGCTAGCACCGTGAGGTCCGTGGCCCGGGTTCACGGCGGGAACCGGCGTGGATACCGTCCTGCGGGGCCCACGTTCGCTGTTGTTTGAAGCTCCTAACCCGGAGTCGGAAACTCCGACCCGGACATCCTGGCGTCCTTCGCGTTCCGCGAGAACACGTTCATTGTGCTCACGAATCTTACGCTGGCGGTTCTTGAGGGTGACCAGGATAGGTGTGGCGAGGAACACCGATGAGAATGTTCCTTCAATCACGCCGATGAATTGGACGAGCGCGAGATCCTTCAGGGTGCCAACTCCCATGAGCCACACCGCCACGACCATAAGCGCTGCAATGGGAAGCGCGGATATGACCGTCGTAGCGATGGACCGCATCACCGTCTGGTTGACAGCGAGGTTCGCCTGCTCAGCATACGTTCTCCGTTTCGTATTGAGGAATCCCGCCGTGTTTTCCTTTACCTTATCGAATACGACAACGGTGTCGTAGAGCGAGAACGCAAGAACTGTGAGCAGACCGATGACCGTGGCCGGGGTAACCTCGAATCCGATAATCGCGTAGATACCCGCAACAACAACGCCGTCGACGAATAGGCCCGCCATGGCGGCGATCGCCATGTCGCGCTCGAAACGTACGGTGATGTAACCGAAGATCAAGACGAGGAACACCCCAAGTGAGAGCAGCATCCGATTCGTGATCGTCGATCCCCACGATTCGGACACCGTCGAGTCACCAACGACATCGGGGTTCGGTTCACCGGAAGCATCCACCGGCTGGAAGCTCCCGAATAGTTCCTCGCGGGCATTCTGGATCTGCTGCTCATCGAGGCGCTCGGAATTGATCTCAAGGATCCGTGAGTCTCCGGCACCGACGACCTGAACCTTCTGTGGAATAACACCGGTGGCCTCAGTGAACACCTCGGCCGCCGCCTCAGTGGAGATACCTTCCGCCGGCATGTTCATTTTGGTTCCACCCTCGAAGTCAATCCCGAGCGTGAACCCGCGGATGACTATCCCGAGGAAGCAGACAACGAGAACGATGCCCGTGATGGCATACCAGACCCGACGGCGCCCGACAAAGTCGATTCCGCCCTCACCTGTGTAGAGACGTCTGAAGATGGAAGAACTCATGATTATTTCTCCTCGTTCTCGCCGGACTCGACACCGGAGTTTACTGAGGCTACCGGGGTTGAACCCGATGGCGTGGCGCCCGCTTCACTGAGTCGAGCGATGGTCTGCGCATCGGTTTCTCCGTCAAGCGCGTTGTCGGCGTGGTCTCCTGCGAGCCATTCACCACGGGTACGTCGTTCTCCCGCAACCCTCATGACCCCAGCAAGTCCGTTGACCCGCGGGCTAGCGAAGAACCGCTTACGTGAAGCAAGAATGACCAGCGGGGATGTGATCAGGAAGATCACCAGCAGATCGAAAACGGTCGTGAGGCCGAGTGTGAAGGCGAAGCCCTTGACGTCTCCGACTGCAAGAAGGTAAAGCACGACAGCGGCGATCAAGGAGACGAAGTTGCCGGAGAGAATAGTGTGCTTGGCTCGCTCCCATGCCCTCGGCACCGCAGAACGGAATGTCCTTCCCTCCCGGACCTCATCCTTGATTCTCTCGTAGAACACGACGAAAGAGTCAGCGGTGGTACCGATTCCGATGATCAGACCAGCGACCCCGGCGAGATCCAGGGAGTACCCGATCCAGCGTCCCAGGAGCACAAGCGATCCATAAATCAGCGAACCTGATGCGAAGAGTGTGAACACCGCGAGGAAACCGAAGATCCGGTAGTACGCAAGGCAGAACATACTCACCAGGATCAGGCCGATGATCCCTGCGATCAGACCGGCTTTGAGGGACGCAAATCCGAGGGTAGCCGGGATGGTCGTGGCTGTACCACCTCGCTCGCCGTTCTCCCCCGCGAAGGACAGGGGCAGCGCCCCGTAACGGAGGTTACTGGCGAGGTCCATCGCTTCCTGCTGAGTGAAGGACCCGGTGATCGAGGTACCGGATCCGACCGGTGTCGGAGACTGGATGACAGGCGCCGAGATCACCTCGGAGTCGAGGGTGATGGCCACCTGACGCTTCAGGTATTCCTGGGTCAGGGAAGCCCACGATGCACCGCCCTGCTCACCGGGGCCGGATTTGAAGGAGAAATTAATCTCCATTTGCCCGGTCTGAGGATTCAGACCACCATTGATCGGACGATTGGTGTCGATTTCATTTCCGCTCAAACGCATCCCGTGAACTGGATCGGTTTCCCCGACGAGAAGCGGTGACGGACCGAGGATGTACTTCGCTCCGGATTCCACGTCGCAGGCGACGAGAGGCTTCGCTGGATCATCGGTGCCTGCGATCGGATCGAGTTCTTCGTTACAGATCAACAACGATGCCGCAGCGAGCTGGGTCGTCGGGTCCTCGGACTGCCGATCTTCACGCAGCATCGCGGTGACCTCAGCGCGGCGTTCCGCCGCCTCGATGGAGTTCGCGGGTTCTTTAGGAGCCGTTGCACTGATCTTCGGCGCATCAATCTTCTCCACCTCGACGGTAGCACCGGAATTCTCCGATTCAGGGGCGGAAGCCCCCTCATCTTTCCCCTCAGCCTGTGCTTGAATGTCAGATATTGCTTTGGCTTGCTGTTCTGCGTCGAGGTTGAGTTGCTCGGTCAGTTGATTGACAGCGTCCTGGGCTTCCTCGGGAGTTATCACTCCGAGGGATACCCATCTCTCCGCCATTTCGGTCTGTTGTTCAAGTAACCGCTCCGGATCTGGCTGTCCCGGCTCCGCGACGGGGCGGAACAACAATTGGGAGGTCTGTCCGAGAGCCCGTGCCTGGGATGTATCCTCACCCGGAACCGTAATCACGAGCGTATTACCGTCGGTCACCACCTCCGCACCGGAGACACCCATACCGTTGACACGGTTCTGGAGAATGTTACGGGCCTGATCCAGTTGATCCTTCGTCGGTTCCTCACCCTGGGGAACCAGAGTCACCCGAGTTCCACCTTGAAGGTCGATGCCCAGTCGGGGCTTCGCCGAGTGGTCACCGGTCAGCAGGACCAGTGAGTAAACGAAGATCAGGATCACCAGGTAAAGGGCGAGCGCGATCACCGGCCAGTTCTTCTGCCCGACGCGTCTGCGCCCAGATTGCGAAGCCAATGGAGTGTCTCCTTGTGTCTCAGCGTATTCCGTTGGCCCGCGATTTCCGGAAGGGAAACTAGGCCAGCGCTGATAGGGGTTTCGGACGGATGAAACTCTGCCCTTGGACAGTCCAGGGGCCAGCGTTCATCTGTGCTTGTGGTCGTCATAGCATTTGTCCGGAACGGAGCCTGAGACCACACTGTGGGTCACGCCGTCCGGTCGTCACGGTTATAGTACGGCATCCGGGGCATCCGACCGGTTGTGGTCTCCCCTCTCGCCAGCAAACCGAGAATTAGGCGAGGATAACAGATTATCCGGGTAGTGCCGTACCGTATATCCGGGTTTAATTCCGTTCGCCTCTGGTCCCATCATCAGGATGCTCGATGGCCTCCGAGCGGACAATCTCATCATCCTCGTTTCGATCATTTGAATCGGCGCGGACATCCGTGTCCTCCCAGAATCGTTCATTGGAATTCATGCCGTCGGCAGCGGTGGACACCGACGATGTATCCACCTTCCGGATGATCGCGCTGCGTTCCCAGGTCATCGTCACCCCCACTGCGATCTCGAGATCCACCAGTTCCTCAGACATTCCACGGACTACCCCGTGAACGCCTGACGTTGTGACGACCCGGTCCCCAGCGTGCAGGGAGTTCTGCAGGGACTGAATCTCCTCCATGCGACGACGCTGACGGCGTGCCTGAATCGTGGTCGGGATGATGAAGATGGCGGCAATTGCTCCGAATATCAAGATATTGGTGAGATCCATGTCCACCACTATGCCAGAGACATGACCTCGAATCGCACAGTCGGGTCTGCGGTCTGCTCTATACGAGCGTAGCCTTTACCGATCAGCCCTGAAGCGCCCCCGGTTCAATGCCGGGTGTGCCATCAGGAGGTTGGAGCCCCAAGTGACGCCACGCAGCTACCGTCGCCACCCTCCCTCGTCCGGTGCGTGCAATCATCCCGGCCCGGACTAGGTAGGGTTCACAGACCTCTTCCACGGTCGCGGGTTCTTCACCAACAGCTACGGCAAGGGTATTCACCCCAACCGGGCCACCACCGTGACCTCTGATCAGTGCATCAAGAACTGCTCTGTCAATCCGGTCCAGTCCCATTGCATCGACGTCGAAAACCACGAGAGCTGCACGTGCGGCACCGATGTCTATGTGTCCGTCACCGTACACCTCCGCGAAATCGCGGACGCGTCGCAGCAACCTGTTCGCGATCCTTGGCGTACCCCGGGAGCGTGATGCTATCTCGCCGGCGGCATCTGCGTCGATGGTTACTCCGAGGATTCGGGCCGCACGCGTCACCACCCGCGTCAGATCTGTGGTGTCATAGAACTCCATTTGTGCGGTAAAGCCGAACCTGTCCCGTAACGGCCCCGTCAGCATCCCGGAACGGGTTGTCGCGGCAACCAGAGTGAATGGTGCCAGTTCGAGGGGGATAGACGTGGCTCCGGGTCCTTTACCCACGATAACGTCGATCCGAAAATCCTCCATCGCCATGTAGAGCATTTCCTCCGCAGGCCGCGCCATCCGGTGAATCTCATCGATGAACAGGACATCCCCTTCCATGAGATTGGACAGCATGGCCGCGAGATCACCGGCCCGCTCCAGAGCGGGACCGGAGGTCATCCGGAGGGAACTGCCGAGTTCCTGCGCGATGATCATCGCCATTGTCGTCTTTCCGAGACCCGGGGGACCTGACAGTAGGACGTGATCAGGTGCAACCCCTCGTTTCCTCGCTCCAGTGAGAACGAGGTCCAACTGATTGCGTACCTTCGGTTGTCCGATGAATTCGTCCAGGGAACGAGGACGCAGGGTGGTCTCAATGTCTCCGTCAGCCGGTTGCCGATCCGGGGCTACTGACGCATCCACTGGGCGGCCTCGGCCGCTGACTCCATCTCTGGTGTCCGGTAACTGAAACTCGGTTTTCTCGATGTCGGACATGTCCTCACCCTAATCCCACGAAGATCGGGAGTACTTCCAATCCTTCAGCTTGCGGCATCAGGCCCGTCCAAGGCGAGCGAGCGCCGCTCGGAGCGCACCGGCGGTGTCGAGTCCTGGGTTCTCTTCGGAAACCGCATTCACCGCTGTCGCTGCGGTGCGCTCGGGGAACCCGAGTCCGATCAACGCTTCGACCACCTGTTGCGGAATGATCATTCCGGGGACGACCTCCGTCTTCTCGAGCGCACCTCCGGCAGTGTATGTTCCGACTTTGTCCTTCAGATCAACGATCATCCGTTCAGCCATGCGCTTACCGACACCAGGGATACGTTGCAAACCACGCACATCACCTCCACCGATCGCGACCGCCAGCTCTCCGGGGTCGAAGACCGATTGTGCAGCGAGGGCCAGACGCGGTCCGAGGCCAGACACAGTCTGCAGGAGCGTGAACATTTCCCGACTCTCGGGATCGGTGAATCCATACAAGTTCATCGCATCTTCACGGACAACCAGCGTAGTGAGTACCCGGGTGTGCTCTCCCCTATGCAGTGTCGCGAGGGTCTGCGGGGTCGCGGTGAACAGATACCCCACTCCGGCACACTCGATGACCGCGGTATTGAGTCCGACGTCGATGACTTCTCCGTGGAGTGAAGCGATCATGCTGAAAAACTCCTCTTGCCTCTGTCCGGGGAAGGTGTCCCTCCGGTGACTGCTCCTTGATGATTACCGACGACACGCCCCTGTTGCTGCCGGAAAATCATGGGTGCCCGCCAGCAGTGGCACACAGCCAACGCGAGGGCATCAGCCGCATCAGCCGGTTTTGGCGGTTCCGAGAGCCCGAGAATTCGGGTAATCATCGCGGTCATCTGTTTCTTGTCCGCACGACCATTTCCGGAAATGGCCTTCTTCACCTCGCTGGGGGTGTACATGTGGACGGGAATGTTTCGTTCAGCGGCTGCGAGAACGAGAACCCCCACGGCATGAGCGGTATGCATCACGGTAGAGACGTTGCCCCGCTCGAAGACCCTCTCCACTGCAACCACATCAGGTTGATATTCCGCCATCCATTCCCGGACAGCGACGGACAAACGAAGAAGTCGGTGTGCGAGATCTTCCGTAGCCGGTGTCCGCACGACACCGACCGATACCGGGAAAACCGCACGTCCTCTACCCGCCTGAACAACAGAGAGCCCGCACCTGGTCAGTCCCGGATCAATCCCCATCACTCGTATTCCCTCGAGATTCACCCGTGACACCGGTCCCTCCGTCGATGCGCCCCACTACCAATGTAGGTACCGGGCAGAATCACCCCAGTCATCCGGCGGGGATATCGGATGACCAGCGGACCATTCCATGAAGAGCAAGGTTGAATGAGGGAAGCCGCCGGACCACAGCCCAGATTAGCACAGACTTGCGAATCGGGTGCGGATCCTGCGATTGTCCCAGACGGTGGGTTTAATCCTCTTCGAGTTCCGCCAGAACCTCGGGCGAAAGATCCATATTGGTATAGACGTTCTGAACGTCATCAGACTCCTCGAGGGCGTCGATGAGTTTGAATATGCGGCGGGCGTCGGCAGTTTCGAGCGGCACCTCAACCGATGCACGGAAGTCACTGTCAGAGTCATCAACCGGGATATCCGCCGCAATGAGTGCATCCTTCACTGCGGGAATGTCTCCGGGAGAGGAAACAACCTCGAAGAGGTCACCCACCTTAGTGACGTCCTCCGCATCAATTCCAGCCTCGAGAACAGCCATGAGGAGATCATCCTCCGTGCGCCCCTCGGCAGCCACGGTTACGATTCCTTTCCTGCTGAACAGGTAACTGACCGCACCGGAATCCGCCATTGACCCACCGTTCTTGGTCATCCGCGTCCGAACCTCGGTGGCTGCCCGGTTCCGGTTGTCGGTGAGACACTCGATCAACACCGCGACACCATTCGGCCCGTAGCCTTCGTACATGATCGTCTGCCAGTCCGCGCCACCAGCTTCCTCACCGGAACCACGTTTGCGGGCACGCTCAATATTGTCGTTCGGAACCGAGGCCTTCTTAGCCTTCTTGATCATGTCATCCAAGGTCGGGTTGGCGGAAGGGTCACCGCCACCGGTACGTGCCGCCACCTCGATATTCTTGATGAGTTTGGCGAATTCCTTACCGCGTTTCGCATCGTTGGCGGCCTTCTTGTGCTTGGTGGTCGCCCATTTGGAGTGGCCGGACATCGTATACCCTTTCCTCGGTGCGGTGCTCTGTGTCCGTCATCCGATGAGTCGGATCACGGATGACGAGAGGGACTGTGCCCCCTCCCACCAATGTCACTGACGACACGGCGGCACCACTGAAATACGTCGTTTGATTCGTTCCGATTATACGCGGACCATGGCAGCACCCCGAGCCGGGTCCACATAGCGATTCCTTCACATGCTGGCCGTGACCATGTCCCGGAACATCTGGTGTACCCTCGTGTCCCCGGTGCATTCCGGATGGAATGACGTAGCGAGGACAGTGCCGGACCGGACGGCGACAACCGCACCCGCGGCAGGACCGTCCGGGACGGTCGCAAGTACGTCGACACCGGGTCCCACCCGTTCCACCCAGGGGGCACGGATGAAGACGGCGTGGACGGCGCCCTCAATCCCGGCGAATGCAAGGTCTGTCTCGAAAGAGTCGACCTGCCTGCCGAATGCATTCCGGCGTACCGTCACATCGAGTACGCCGAAGCTATGTGCGTCTGCGCGGGTATCAAGGACCTCTCTTGCCAACAGAATCATTCCCGCGCAGGTTCCGTAGACGGGAAGTCCGTCAACGAGGAGCTTCCGTAACGGCTCCAGAAGCCCTCCGAGATCAAGGAGTTTGGACATCGTGGTAGATTCTCCACCCGGAATGATGAGCCCGTCGATCCCCTCCAGGTGTTCCGTACGCCGGATCTGCCGGTGCGCGACACCTATGCAGTCGAGAGTCTTCTCATGTTCTCTGACGCCGCCCTGCAGCGCCAGAATCCCGATCATCACTGTGGTGATGTCCTTTCATTGGTGGCCAGTGTGGACATGGGGATGGACCGTGTTCCCGGTCTCAAGGTACGCGCTAATCCCTCCTGAGTGACAACCGCCACCAGGTTGCCGGCTCGGTCGAAGATACGTCCATGAGTCAGAGCCCGGCCCCCCGACGCTGACGGGGATACCTGGTCGTAGAGGAGCCACTCATCGGCACGAAACGGGCGGAGGAACCACATCGCATGATCAAGCGACGCCTCCTGAACCTCCGCCCCGGGGTGCGGCACCAGCGCTGACTGGAGCAAGGTCATATCAGACATGTAGGCCAGGGTGCAGACGTGCGCGACATCGTCGTCAGGTAACCGCGTCCGCGATCTAAGCCATACCACCTGCTGACTCGCAGTATAGGGATTGTGCTGGTAGTGGGCTGGATCAACGACTCTGATGTCGAAATCACTCCACTCCGCCAACAGCGCACGCATCGATTCCCGCATATTAGACACGTCCGTCACTATTTCCTCCGGATCAGGAACTTTCCTCATCTGGTCGGAGTGCTCAATCCCGTGGTCACCTGAGCAATGGAAGGAAGCCGACATAATGAAGATCGGCTGCCCACTCTGAATTGCCCTGACCTGGCGGGAGCAGAAGCTTCTCCCATCCCGGATACGATCAACGAGAAAAATCGTGGGGCGGTCAGATCTCCCCGCGGATACGAAATAACCGTGGAGCGAGTGCACCGCGAACCCGTCATCCACCGTCCGGGTCGCCGCCACGAGTGCCTGTGCAGCGACCTGACCACCAAAGGTACGGAGCAGTGCGGACTCGATCACGGTTCCCCGGAACAGGTCCCTCTCGATCTGCTCCAGATCAAGGACCCGGTTTATTCTGGCCATGATCCTGCTTTTGCTCCTTGACACCGACTAACCCGGCACACCCGTTTCCCAGGGCGACGTGGGGCCTGAATAAAACGCGGATCGGGCCCCGGAACGGTGAAATTCAGTTCCAAAAGGCCCGAAAAACGCTTGAAACTACACGGCCGCGCCAATACTGGAAAGACCAATCTCCGACACCCGCCGACTTCCGGCTTCAGCATCCTGCGGTGCAACGAGCGACTGATTATGCAGAAGCTCGGACAGACTTGATGCACGGTCCCCCACAAGGATCGGATCGGAGTCGATGGTGTCGTTGATGTTGCGGAGCTCCGTCAACAGTTCATCCACGGAAAAGCCGCAGGCTCCGTCAGCACAGTCGAGGATGACATAACGGCAGTTTCGGAGCCGCTTGCTGTGCAACACCATTCTGGCGGTTTCCGCGCTACGCCGCAGTTCCCCGCGGTCCAATCCAGCACCGGAACCCGGGCCAAGATCCTCGAGGAACCTCTCCAAGCGTTGAACACCCCCTGCAAACTCTCCGGCGAACACCACGGAATCAGTCTCCGTGACCAGTGCAGGTTCGGAACTCAACAGGATCTTGAAAACCAGCGGAACGCCGTCAGCATGCTGCCCCAGCAGGATGCGGTCACCACCCTCGGGCGCTGACGCGGCGTAGATACGGCTGCGGTTAGCCATGAACGAAACCTCCTGCTGAAAATGAACGGTGCTTTGATCCCAGTGTAGTCCCACGGACGGGCGGTCACACCCATCTCAGGATCCTTCACCACCCACGTTCGGCAAGTCGGTGAGGCTGCGGAATTTCATCCACATTGATCCCGACCATGGCCTCACCGAGACCACGGGACACCCTTGCGATGGTCGCCGGATCCTCGTAGTTCTGGGTTGCTTGGACGATAGCGCGGGCACGCTCGGCGGGATTACCGGACTTGAAGATTCCGGAGCCCACGAACACACCATCTGCTCCGAGCTGCATCATCATCGCGGCATCAGCGGGGGTGGCGATTCCACCGGCGGTGAAGAGGACGACGGGGAGGGCACCAGTCTCCGCGACCTCGCGAACAAGCTCGTAGGGTGCCTGAAGTTCCTTGGCGGCGACGTAGAGCTCATCTTCAGCCATGGAGGACAGGCGCTTGATCTCCGCACGAATGGTACGCATGTGGGTGACCGCGTTGGATACGTCGCCAGTACCCGCTTCCCCCTTGGACCGGATCATCGCTGCTCCCTCGTTGATACGCCGGAGCGCCTCACCGAGATTCGTCGCACCACACACGAACGGCACGGTGAACCCGAACTTGTCGATGTGATTCGCGTAATCGGCGGGTGTGAGCACCTCGGACTCGTCGATGAAATCCACCCCGAGCGATTGGAGAACCTGTGCTTCCACGAAATGACCGATACGTGCCTTAGCCATCACCGGAATGGAAACGGCCTCGACGATGCCCTCAATCATGTCGGGATCTGACATGCGGGACACGCCCCCCTGGGCGCGAATATCCGCGGGAACCCGTTCGAGGGCCATGACTGCGGTGGCACCGGCATCCTCGGCGATCTTGGCTTGCTCCGGTGTAACGACGTCCATGATCACGCCGCCTTTGAGCATTTCTGCGAGACCGCGTTTGACTCGTGCTGTGCCTCGGGTTGGTTCGTTGTTGCTCACTGCGTTTTCCGTCTCCTGTATGCGGGGTGGGTCCTGGAAAGTACCCGCTCATAGTAGAACGGAAGACCCTTCGAGGTACACAACAGGTCGACTTACTTTCACCACCGCCCGGGATGGCCCTGGGCTCAGCTCTCGCTGTCATTGAGAGAAAGCGCGAAATACTCTGGGAGAGGTGCCGTCCCACCAAGCCTCATGAGCCGCACGAGCGGCCGGGTGCGCAGCGCCCTCGTGCGGGTCACATAGTCGTTGTAGAAGCGGTAGGACGTGTCCACCCGAAACACCGCGCGCTCCAGAAGTTCCGGGGGATCTCCCTCCATGTTCCTCATGTGGGCACTGATGCGGTGCTCCAGTTGCGCCCGTTCCGTGAAACTCCCGGGAAGAAGTGGAACGTCGATCGCCTGCCGCGCATCAGCCTCTGCCCCCGGGGTGAGAACCCCCACGAGATCCGCACGCCTATCGAGGGCCGCTTGTAGACTCGACAGTGCCGCATCCGTCCCTATGTGCAGCCGGTTGAGCCGTTGCGCCGTGAAATAACACCAGCACGCGAATGCGGTCACGATGACCGCCAGAGTTACCCATATGATCAGCACAGACGCACCCCTGATCCATCATCGACGGTACGGTAGACTTCGAGAACCTTGTCCGCGACCGCCTGGCAGTCGTACTTTTTCGCTCTCCGGTGACCAGCCGCGATCAGAGCTAGTCGCCGATCCTCATCATCCAGGAGACATCTGAGTTTCTCTGCGAGATCACCATCGGAGCCAACAGCGAACAGAAGTCCCGACGGTTGCTCGGATTCGACATCACAAACAGCAGCAAACGCCTCAAGGTCGCTGGCCACCACGGCAGCTCCGGCAGCCATTGCCTCGACGAGGACAATCCCGAAGGACTCTCCCCCGGTATTCGGAGCCACGTAGATGTCGGCGGCCCCGAGAATCGCGGCCTTCTCCTCATCGCTGACGCGTCCCACGAAACTCACGGAGTCCATGGACCGGGGTGTTCCGCCTCCGATCACCGTGCAGTGGACCTCGCGTTCTAGTTTCGCCAATGCCCGCAGGAGAATGTCGAGGCCTTTCCGCGGTTCATCGAGTCTGCCGAGAAAGACGATCTCGGGGCGTCGATTTTCCCGCCGGGGCCTGTTCCCTGCCGCCACCGCACGTTCATGATCGATACGCGCAGATTCGAAGAAGGCGGTGTTGACCCCATTGGGAATGAGGATCGGGTCTCCACCGAGTTGCTCGACCTGCCAGCGACGAGCCATCTCAGACACCGCGATTCCGCCGCGGATCTTCTCCAGCATCGGCCGGAGCAGGGGCATAGCGAGACGAAGAAGACGTGATCCTGACGATGAAGCATGATAGGTGGCAACTATCGGCCCCTCCGCGAGACGAAGCGCCGACATTGAGAAACTCGGGGAGTTGGGTTCATGGATGTGCAGGACATCGAAATGCCCGTTCCGGATAAACTGCCGCAACCTGCGGTTCACCCAGGGGCCGAATGACAGCCTAGCGACGGACCCGTTGTAGCGGAACGGGAAGCTTCGGCCCCCACGGATGACGAAATCAGGTACCTCAGTGTCTGCGGAACAAGGCCCGATCACCTCGACATGGTGCCCGGAATCGATAAAACGATGTGCAACATCGATAATGTGAGCCTGGACTCCACCAGGTTCATCAAATGAATACGGACAAACGACTCCTATCCTCATTGCGACTGCCCGGCCTTACGCTGAAGTCCGCGTGCAAGGCGATCAGCATCAAGATCGGCGTTCCACTGCGGCTGGAGCATGTGCCAGTCAGCGGGGTAGGCGGCAATGTTAGCCGCAAAGATGTCCGCCATCTTCTGCACGGCCGCATCGATATCCTCGCCGACGATGATTTCATCGGAGACACTGAACCCCCACCCATCGGAGGTGAAGTAACTGTGTGCGACATGCAGAGCGGCACCGGTATCCCGGGCAAGCCGAACGGCACCGCTCGGCATCCGGGCCGACTCACCGAAGAAGTTGACTGTCACCCCCGTGTGTTTTAGGTCTCGCTCCCCCATCAAGCAGACGATCCCACCAGATTGGAGTCGATCTCGGAGAATGGGGAAAGGTGGGGGCCCACCGGTCAACGGCAACACCTCGAATCCGAGTGTCGTACGGAACCGCACGAAGGCGTCATACAGCACCTCGGGTTTCAACCGCTCCGCTACTGTGGTGAAGCTGCCGTACCGTTGCACCATCAGGAGCCCCGCCATGTCCCAGTTTCCGGAGTGTGGCAATACCAAAATCAGGCCCCGTGGCGAGGCCACCGCCGCATCCAACGTACGGAGTCCAACCACATTGGGGGCGAGTTCCGCCAAGAGATCCCGGCGCTTCGCCAGGACCGGCAACCGAAACGCCTCAAGCCAGTAACGTGCATAGGAACGAACCGAAGCTCGAACGAGGTCACGGGTCACGTTCTCCGCACCTACAACTCTGGTCAGGTTCGCACGGAGCTGTTCCATACCACGCCCCCCTCCCGACGCGAGATCCGCTCCGAAGGTGAAGAGCGCTCGCGCAATCGGAGCCGGAAGCCAACGGACGACCCGCCACCCGAGCAGGTACCCCACCGCGGCAGGATCACCGGAGAGCACCGCTTCAATGAGATCACACCTCGGGCGGCGAAAGTCCCCGGGCCAACATCGATCAGCGTGGTTGCCGTCCATGTGTCTGTCTCCTCGACCTAGTAGGTTCGCGCTCCTGTGGGCGGGGCTGTTCGATCTGAAGCATTTGACGAACGTGAAGCGAAGCGGAGCCGCTGCACGACTGTGAGGACCGTACCAACGGCGAGCACCCAGATCGAGATCTCAATCGCCCAGGGAACACCGAGCCCGGTCAATCCGATACCCAGCAGTCCGATGATCAGACGTTCAGGGCGTTCGATGAGTCCCCCGACGATGCGCAGACCGGATGCTTCTCCTCTCGCCTTCACGTAGGAGATAACCTGGGAACCGACCAAAACGACCAACGACGCAGCAACCACCGAGCCAGCAGCCTGGTGCGTGTAGATGAGCCACCAGGTTACGGCACCGAAGAATGCACCGTCGGTGATCCGGTCACAGGTGGCGTCCAATGTAGCACCGAACTTCGTTCCTCCACCCCGCATTCGGGCCATCGTCCCGTCGATCATGTCAAACGCAGAGAACAGACCCGTAAGCACAGCAGCGGCGAACAGATGACCCGTGGGAATCAGAATCACGGACAGGGCAATAGCCAGGGTCGCCGAGACAACGGTGATCGTGTTTGGGGTGAGACCTAACCTGAGCATCACCCGGGCGACAGGTTCGACGACGACAGCGGCCGGACGTCGACCGCGTGCGCTAAGCATCCCCGCCTCCCAAAGGGGTCACCCAGGCATCCGCGAGAAGTCTTCTCGTGTCACGCAGAAGCTGCGGCAGAACCTTCGTTCCGTCAATGACCGTCATGAAATTTGAGTCACCGGCCCACCTCGGAACAATGTGCATGTGCAGGTGATCAGCCACCGATCCTCCGGATGCCCTGCCGAGATTCAGACCGACGTTGATGGCATCCGGACCGGAAACCGCCTTCACGGTTTTGACCGCGGTCTGCGCGAACACCATCAACTCCTTCGATTCTTCTGGGGTGAGGTCCTCGAGATTCGCCACCTTACGGTAGGGAACGACCATCATGTGCCCGGAATTATACGGGTAGAGATTCAACACGCAGTACACGAATGAACCACGGGCAATGATCAGGCCTTCCTCGTCGTCGAGTTCAGGAATCCGGAGAAAAGGATCAGAGACTCTTCCATCAGCAGCGCGCCCACCTGCACCGGGATCCGCGATGTAGGCCATGCGGTACGGAGCCCAGAGACGTTGCAGATGGTCGGGGTTCCCCAGGCCACTGTCGACGACGATTCCGTCAGCCGCCGCCTTCTCTCCCTCAGCGGCGGGCCGCAAGACGATCCTCATTCGGCTGATCATTGATCCGATCCCGGGCCCAGGAAACGATCAAATTAACCGCCTCCTCTACTGGCACTCCGTTCACCTGGCTGCCATCCAGGAATCTGAAGCTGACGGCGTCTGCCTCGACATCGCGGGCACCCGCTAGGAGCATGAACGGCACCTTGCCGGTCGTGTGGTTACGGATCTTCTTCTGCATCCGATCATCCGATTCGTCAACCTCTGCGCGGATACCAGCACGCCGAAGCCTTTCGCATACTGAGTCAAGGTGCGGTGCGAAGTCATCCGCCACCGGGATACCGACGACCTGGTGCGGTGCCAGCCACACAGGGAAGGCACCCGCATAGTGCTCCAACAGCACACCAAAGAAGCGCTCGATGGAACCGAACAGCGCTCGGTGGATCATGATCGGTCGTTTCTTGGTTCCGTCAGAGGCCGTGTATTCGAGATTGAATCGCTCCGGAAGATTGAAATCGAGCTGTACAGTGGACATCTGCCAGGTACGACCGATGGCATCCTTAGCCTGGACCGAGATCTTCGGCCCGTAGAATGCCGCTCCACCGGGATCCGGGACCAGATCCAACCCGGAGTTGTGAGCCACCCGTTCGAGGATTTCCGTGGAGCGCGCCCAGATCTCGTCGGATCCGACACTCTTCTCTGCATCCCTCGTTGAGAGTTCGAGGTAGAAGTCATCCAGACCATAGTCTCGCAACAGCGAGATCACGAACTCGAGAACCGTTGTGAGTTCTGCTTCGAGCTGGTCATCGGTGCAGTAGATGTGTGCGTCATCTTGGGTGAACCCACGGGCACGGGTGAGTCCGTGAATGACCCCGGATTTCTCGTATCGGTAGACAGTCCCGAATTCGAACAGACGCAACGGCAGCTCACGGTAACTTCGCCCACGCGACGCGAAGATGAGGTTGTGCATCGGGCAGTTCATAGGTTTCGCGTAGTAGTCCTGCGGTTGTTTGGTGACGTTTCCATCCGCGTCAGTTTCTCCGTCCAACTGCATGGGTGGGAACATCCCGTCGGCGTAAAAATCGAGGTGCCCGGATTTGGCGAACAACTCCCCCTTGGTCAGGTGTGGTGTATTCACGAAACTATATCCAGCGTTGATGTGCTGACGCCGTGAATGCTCCTCCATCTCGAGTCGGACAATGCCACCGTTCGGATGGAAGACAGGGAATCCGGACCCGATGTCGTCCGGGAAACTGAAGAGATCGAGTTCGGTGCCGAGCCTTCGGTGATCCCGCTTCTCCGCCTCCGCGAGCATGGTCTGGTACGCCTCAAGTGCCTCCCGGCTCTCCCAAGCGGTACCATAGATACGCTGGAGACCGGCATTGCGTTGATCTCCCCGCCAGTAGGCCGCGGAACTACGGGTCAATGCGAAGGCTGGGATATACCGTGTCGTAGGCACGTGTGGACCACGGCAAAGATCATACCACTCAGGTTCACCGGTCCGGGGATTCACGTTGTAGTAGCCTGTCAGCTCGCCGGATCCCACCTCTGTCGCCTCATCGGAATCAGGGTCGACAGATCCCTTGTCCTGGATCAGCTCCAGCTTATAAGGCTCCTCAGCCAGAGCCTCTCGGGCGGAGTCAAGTGTCGGGAAAACCCTACGTTCGAACTTCTGACCCGACTTGATGATCTTCTTCATCCGCTTCTCCAGGGTTCGGAGATCGTCGGGGGTGAAAGGTTCTGCTGCATCGAAGTCGTAGTAGAAACCTCCCGTGATCGCGGGGCCGATCCCCAGCTTTGTACCGGGAAACTCAGCCTGCACGGCCTGCGCGAGAACATGGGCGCAGGAGTGCCGGATAACCGACCTCCCAGCCTCGGTATTCGCTGCGACGGGTGAAAACACCGTATCGGTGTCCGGGACATGAGAGAGATCAAAGAGCGTGCCGTCCGCATCAGCGACGCAGACGACGGCATCCGCCCCCTTATTGGGAAGGTCCAGTTCACGCATTGCTACACCTACTGCGGTACCTGCGGAAACTCGGATAGACGGATGAGATCCGGCGTTTGATTTGTCTGTGTTGCACACGATGCTGGTCGCGCTCCTTCTTGCGATCGGCGGAACCGGCATACCTGGCCGGATCCCGTTCACGGTGGTGGAACAGTAACGTCAGGCACCGGAATTCACCAGTGCCGGGCGGGCCCGTCGCCAGGGCGTCAGGTGGGCCAATGCCGGACCACCTGAACTCCGTACACTTCTGCGTGGCGGAGCGAACGAGGCGGAACGGCCAAACTGTCAGCCATCATCTTAACCCGCCGTCTCATTCTTCGAGGAGCGCGGCTCCCCAGTAGAGATCTCGGCCCCCCTGGGTTCGTCCGTCACCTGGCTTGCCCTCCTGGACCCCGGGCGGACAAGCGAATACGGCGGACCCGACGTGAACGATCCACTGGTTCAACCGATCCTTCTCATCGAGACGCTGTTGAATGGGCACAAACTGATCGAGCGGGTTCTTCTGGAAGCAGATGAAGACAAGACCCGCATTCGAACTTTGTCCGCTCCCGGGTTCCGGGGGAAGATCGTAGTTGAAGGCCCGCCTCCTGATCTTCTGATACGGCTCGTCCACCGGATTGGTCGAACGCGCGACGTGACTTGCCGGATCAATGACCGGCAACCCGTAAGAGTCCCTGGCTCCGAAGTCCGGGGCATCAAATTCGTCACTTCCGGTTAACGGTGCCCCACTTTCGAGTGTCCGGCCCATCACCACCTCACGGGAAGTCCTGTCCAGAATCTCCCACTCATCGAGGTTCATGGCTATACGGCGGACGACGAGAGCGGTACCTCCGTACAACCATTCGGGCCCTTCATCGATCCAAACGATATCGTCGAACTCTTCTTCGGTACGGGGATTCACCGTGCCATCCTTCTGCCCGAACAGATTACGGGGGGTCACATTGTCCGGACGTCTTCCGTCAGAGTTGAGAAAACCCTGTTGGAACCACCTCACGGTGACATAGTCGACACCGGCTCTGATCAGGTGACGAGTAGCGTGCGATAACGTCACCGGGTCGTTGGAACAGATCTGGAGAACAACGTCAGCCTCACCCCATTTTTCCTCGAGTTGGTCACGCGAAAAGGCTGGCAATGCTCCGAGCCAACCGGGTTTCGCTTCGGGACGTCCAATGACGTCGAAGAACCTGGCCCCGAAACCACAGGTTACCGTCAGGTTCGCTGGTGTATCCGCCATTTCGGGTTCGAGGTCACCGAGTGGTGTCTGCCCCCGGCAGAGCCGACGAGCGTCTTCCGTCCAGAGTCGCATCAGTCGTCTGGCCGAACCCCGGTCAGCGCCCTCAACGAAGGTGAACGCCACCAGGTTGAGGTGCGCCTGGAACGGCGTGGCTATACCCGCCTGGTGCTCACCGTCAAACATCACGGTCTCATTTCCAGGACGAGCATCCCCGACCTCACGATCACCTGGAGGAATAACCTCGGGCCCCAGATCCGAGCGAGTTTCCGGAGAGCAGGCGGCTAACCCCACCCCGGCAGCACCTGCGGACAAACCCGCGAGAAAACCGCGACGGGTCAGTGAACGCGGTACAGGGCAGGATGGGTGATCTGGTGACATCGGGTATCTCACCGGACTTTCAGGATGATAAGGCTGAGGTGTAGAAATTCAGTGACACGTGAGGTGCCCCCCCCCCCGGAAATACCGCCGGCCCCCCGTCAGTTCCTTGCCTAACTATCATCACCATGTTTCATACCGTGGTCTCCGTGCGATGCATAATCTTCTTCACCTGCTGCGATCGCGCGAACCGGCACATCCTTCAACGTCACCTTCGTGCCATCCGACAACTCGAGAATGACATTGATGGTGGATCCCGCTTCAATGGCCCTATCATGGTTGAGGATCATCAGATGGTCGGCGCCAGGTTCCAGGATGTGCTTCCCGCCCGCCTTGATCTTGATTCCGCCGTCCTTTTCCCGCATCGTGCCATCAACGACCTCATGGATCTCGTAATCCGCGTCATCGAGCGAAGTGGTGAATCCGACCAGGGTGATGTCCCGGTCGGTTCGGTTTTCCAGAACCCCAAAAACAGCGGTCATCCCGGAGTTCTCCGGGATGGCTTTAACGTAACCGTCTTCGAGGTGCAACGCCACTTCCGTCACAGCATCAGCTACTTTTTCCTTGACGTCTTCACCAACTTCAGCAGCGGCAGAAGTAACGGCTGAAGTCGCATCATCCACGGACTCCTTCGTGGAATCGGAGCAGCCGGCAAGGATAAGACTCGCAGAGGCGAGGGTAGCGACGGTTGCACGGGTTAGGGTACGGGTGTTCATGGTGGACTCACTTTCTCTTCTTGAGGATCAGTCCTGCACCGACGATCACGAGGAGCAGGAGCCCGGCACCGATCGCGATACCGGGAAGATACGGGGTTGAGGATTCCGCGGAACCGGGCCGTGCGGAATCCCCCAGATTAGACTCCGACGCCAGCAGATCCTCCGACGGGACGCCTTCATCCGAAACGGTGAACGTGGTTCTGCCACGAGTAGCGTGCCCATCGGATGAGGTGATCTGGAATCCCACGGTATATTCGCCGGGCCCCGGAGTGATGTCATCGGGAACCGCCACCCGAACAATCTGGTCTTCGAGGGCCGGCTCATCACTGAAAAGGACAGTCGAGGTCTCAGTATCGCTCACTGCAACGGTATTGAAACTGTCCCGGGGAATACCGGAGAACTCCAGAATTATCTCACGCGGAAACACTTCCACCGTTGCCCCATCAGCAGGGGTTGAGTTGATTACGACGTCATGTGCAACCGCCCGGGTTTCCGACCATGCAGGTCCGAGGCCAGACTGTGCACCAAGGATGATCACGGATGCACAAAGCGCTGAAATGGCGCGCCCCATGCCACGACGGCACTGGTGTTCGGACTGCTGTCTCACATTCAACTCCCTGGGATTCTGTTGGATTTTCCGGGGTAAATCACCATCCAGCACCACTGGAACCCACATGCCGGAACGTGATCGGCCCCGATTTTCACGGCAGCCTCTTAGACTAGTCGGCTGCCGTTCCCCGGAAGTTCCCGCCAGCTTCGGATTCGCCCGAATCAGGAACAACGGAAACCTCATGAATGACCCTCCGGCCACAAATCTAACCCGTCATCGAAAGCAGCGCTCTGCCCTTCTCCTCGGACCATGCCACACGGCAGACCCGGCAAATGAAAAACCGCCCGAGGCAGGTAGTGCGCATGGGCGGTTCATTTGTGGTCCCAGCTGGGATCGAACCAGCGACCTTTCCGGTGTGAACGGAACGCTCTTCCACTGAGCCATGGGACCTCAAAACATAATGGTGACGATACTGAGAAAAAGAAGTAACCGTCTTCCACACAGAAGTTAACACGACCCTAAACCATAGACCTAATCGCCTGCTTGAACGGACAATTACCAGCCTAAATGGGCACGGACGGCCATAAGGCCATAGAAAATGATCCCGGCTCCGGGAGCAAGTCTTGACCACCAGAACATCCCGGAAGGGCGGACCAAAACCCACATCAAGGAGCGCTGGACTCCACACACCCGTCCGAACAACGGCTCGATCCCCATCCCCCAACACAGCTTAACTGGGGATTTGTGCACGGAACCGGATAGGGCTAGAGTTTGAAAACGCACCACACCGGATTCCTGATCCGGAGTATGTTGCGATGCGGATGTAGCGCAGTTGGTAGCGCATCACCTTGCCAAGGTGAGGGTCGCGAGTTCGAATCTCGTCATCCGCTCTGGTATGGTTTTCGTACCTGAACAACCACGGTGGAATGGCCGAGTGGTGAGGCAACGGTCTGCAAAACCGTGCACACGGGTTCGATTCCCGTTTCCACCTCCAGCTTCAAAGTCTTGCGCGTTTAGCTCAGCGGGAGAGCGCTTCCCTGACACGGAAGAGGTCACTGGTTCGATCCCAGTATCGCGCACCGGAGTCACACAACTCCTAAAAATGTGTGTGCGGATGTAGCGCAGTTGGTAGCGCATCACCTTGCCAAGGTGAGGGTCGCGAGTTCGAATCTCGTCATCCGCTCTGGAAATACTGCTAGCAGTTTTTCTTTCCTGCGCGTTTAGCTCAGCGGGAGAGCGCTTCCCTGACACGGAAGAGGTCACTGGTTCGATCCCAGTATCGCGCACCGGAGTCACACAACTCCTAAAAATGTGTGTGCGGATGTAGCGCAGTTGGTAGCGCATCACCTTGCCAAGGTGAGGGTCGCGAGTTCGAATCTCGTCATCCGCTCCAAAGAGGGGCATCTCGGTTAAACCCGGGATGCCCCTCTTCCTATATAGTAGGAGCTCCGTATCCTCAAGGACATGATCCCCCTTTCCGATTTTCTGGAACCCGAACCCCTGATCGGACCAATCGCCGATCCTCACCAAGATCAGGTACGCGCGTTATCCGCCATGACACTCACCGGCGCCACAGCGATCGGCGGCAGTTCCCGTGCCATCGGAAATGCCACGGACACCGAGCTGCTTCTGGCACTACGCCGTTGGAGCGACGTTGTTCTCGTAGGTGCCGAGACCGTCCGTTCAGAGAACTACGGGGGTGTCGTGGTGGATACTGATACCCGTTTACGACGCGCGAAGGAGGGACGCGGTGAGGTTCCCCCTCTCGCCGTCGTGAGCCGATCCTTAGCTCTGTCCCCTGATTCCAGACTGTTCGCCGACACCTGTATCCCGCCGCTCATACTCACCCCGGAATCGTCCTACACCGATCCTGCACTCACCGATTCGCGGGAAATGATTAGGGGGACGGGAGCCCAGATCTTCTCGATTGGGGATGGTGATGCGCGAAAAATCATGGAGACACTACGTCGACTCGGCCATCGGAGGATTCTCTGCGAGGGCGGAGCATGCTTGCTCGGGCAACTCGTTCGTGCGGGACTGACAGATATCCATCACGTCACCATCGACCCGAGTCTCACGCTGCCCGCCGCCCCTCCGCTCATTTCGTCGCCCCCCGAGGATCTAGGAGGGGAACCAGAGCAGCACCAACTTGAGCTAGCGGACATGCAGGCGACGAAAGACGGATGCGTCTTTCTTCGTTACCACACGAGACACCCTGGTCCCACTCCCTGAGCAGGGCTGTTTCCGCGGTATGGTGGTGCAGTGACTGACCTAGCCCAATCCCGTTTGACAACACTCTGGATCTCCCCGGGTGAGCGCGCACCCGCAACCTCCCCGACCCCACGGACCACCGGTTTCGACGGTATCGGTCGAGTGGTCTTCTGGCCATTGTCGGTGATGCTGATCATCCACCGCATTCTGATCCTCTCCGTCAACGGATCCGTGACCGATGATTTCTCCACGGTCTACTACGCGCTTCGCCGTTTCCATGAGGGGGTGCCGATCTACAACGAGGTCTACCACTATGTCGATCCACATTATCTGTATTCTCCGGGAGCCACGTTGGTGCTGTCCCCGCTGGGGATGCTCACAGATTTCGATTCCGCCCGGATGTGGTTCATCTGCATCAACGCTGGTGCGATCGTGGCGGGACTCGCAGTACTGACGAGAATGTTCGGGTATGCTTTGTCTTCAGTGGTTTTCCCCGGAGCGGTGTTCTTCACGTTTCTCACCGAAGCTGTCCGGAACACCCTTGTCTTCTCTAACATCAACGGGATACTCCTTCTCGCACTAGCCGCCTACCTCTACTGCCTGCTGCACGAACACAGGTGGGCCGCTGGCATTCTGATCGGGATGGCGATCCTCATCAAACCGATCTTCGCACCCCTGCTATTTCTCCCCCTGGTGAAGCTGAACTGGCGTACCGTCGCCATCGGCGTACTTCTCCCTGCGATCATCAACGCGATCGCCTGGCCAATTGTCCCCGGCGCGACCGATTACATCACCCGTACGATGCCCTATCTCGGAGAGGTCAGGGACTACGCAAACAGTTCACTCCCGGGTATCGCCACCTACTACGGCATGCCATGGTGGCAGGAGAAGTTCTGGTTCCTGTTCTTCGCGGGCTGCGTCACGGTGGGGACGTTCGTTCTTCTTCGCTGGCGCTACTCCGATCCTCTGCTCTGGCTTACGACGACCTCGGGTTTGCTTCTAGCAGGCGTGTTCCTGCTGTCCTCTCTCGGACAGATGTACTACTCGATGCTGTTGTTTCCGCTGCTGTTCACCGTTCTACTCCGACGCTCCCCAATGCACTCTCCCGTCGCATGGATTGCTGTGTACTGTTTCTTGTCCGCAGATGTATGGTTCTCCGATGAGTGGATCGATGCTGGCCGCGCGATCCACTATCTCAAACCGACCATCGGTTGGGCACTCATTGTGTTGACTATATCCGTGGCATCTGTCATCTGGTGGTGGCAGGAAAGGAACGGGCGAGCTGCAGTGGCATCTGAACCACCAGGAACCACGGTCCCATCCCCCACCACAACTGATTCAGCCCACCACCCCCGAGAAGAAAGCGAAGCGCAGGAACGATGACCGACTTCACCCTCATCCCCGATGACCAGTGGCGCAAACGGCTCTCTGCCGAGGAATACAGGGTTTTGCGGCAGGGAGGAACCGAAGCTCCCCACACAGGGAAATATACGGACACGGTCACTGAGGGCGTCTATTCCTGCCGTGCATGCGGTACCGAACTATTCCGGTCAACCGAGAAGTTCTCCGCTCACTGTGGCTGGCCCGCGTTTTTTTCACCCCTCGCCGCGGATCGGGTGATCGAGCGTGCGGATAACTCACTACCCGGGCGACCCCGCGTCGAAGTACTCTGCGCAGCATGCGATTCCCACCTGGGACATGTGTTCACAGGTGAGGGATACGACACACCGACGGATCAGCGCTACTGCATCAACTCAATCTGTCTCAGCCTCGAGGAGAAACCTCTCGACGAATCCTGAGAACCACAGATGCCCGCCTTTCCCGGGACGGGATTGGGCGGACATCGACACGGGTCAGGGAAGAACCGCGATGATCTCCTCGACATCATCGACACGTCTACCGGAGAAGAACGGAATCTCCTCCCGGACATGCCGACGTGCTTCCGTGTAGCGCATGCGGTACATCAGATCCACGATGCGGTGCATCTCTGGTGCCTCGAACGCGAGGATCCACTCATAGTCCCCCAGGGAGAATGCAGGTACTGTGTTGGCACGCACATCGGGGAAGTCCCGCGCCGCCATACCGTGTTCGACAAGGATTTTCCGGCGCTCCGCATCATCCAACAGATACCAGTCATAGGAACGGACGAACGGATAGACGGAGATCCACCGGCCTGGGTCCTCCCCCATGATGAAACTCGGGAGATGGGACTTGTTGAACTCTGCCGGGCGATGCAGCGCGGTTCCCGTCCAGAAAGCCTCGGTACACCGGCCAAGCGTCGTCGTACGACGAAAATCGTTGTAAGCCCGCTGGATATCCTCGATTTCTTCCGCATGCCACCAGATCATGACGTCGGCCTCAGCACGCAGTCCGGAGATGTCGTAGATTCCCCGGACCGTGACAGCGCTGTCCTCGAGTTTCTGGAAGAACTCCCTGGTGTCGACAATCGCTTGAGAGCGATCATCCCCGAGCGCCCCCGGAATGATCCGGAAGGTGGCGAACTGGGAGTACTGCTGCATCGAGTTGAGTCTCTCGAAATCCTTGCGCTGAGCCACGGTATTCGAGCTCCTTTCGTGGTGGGGTGGCCCCGAAACGGAACCACCGGTGAAACGTCGTCGGCATCATGTATTCACCGGCGAGCACTGCCATCCATCATAAGTTGGATACCCACCGGAGGGCGTGACCGCCCCTTCGGCGCGCCTCCCCAACCATAAGGTTTTGCGGCGTTAGGTTGAAACCCGTGACCGACTCCGAAGCTCCCCAGCATCCCGCCCCCGCCGGGACATCGGCCGACACCGGCGCTCCGCAGATGTTCAACGACGCTGTCGAATCCATGCACCGGGCCCGTCTACGTCCGGAGGTGTCCCTGGGAACCATCCGGCCGCCGCAACGGCTAGCCCCGTACAGTCATGCGATCGGACTCGAGATCGAACGCTCCACGAATGGAGACATCACCGCAGAGAGCGAAGGGGACGCATTCGGCAGATTGATCCTCCTTCACGATCCCGGAGCTGAAGAAAGCTGGGACGGCAAGATGCGTCTGGTCGCCTACATTCAGGCTGACATGGACGACTCCGTGGCCGGCGACCCATTACTGCCCGATGTCGCATGGGACTGGTTGAAAGAATCACTCGCCCACTGTGATGCCTCTCATACGAACCTCGGCGGGACCGTCACCTCCACTGCATCCGTCCGCTTCGGTGAAATCGGCGGTCCACCCCGCGCATTCCAAGTGGAGATGCGTGCGTCATGGACAGCGGTCGGCAACGACTTGACCGAGCACGTCGCCGCATTCAGTGAGTTACTGTGTCATGTCGCCGGTCTTCCCCCCGAGGGTGTCATTCCACTGAGTCAGCGGAGCTCCAGGCCCCACTTATGAATCTGGAGCAGTCAAAAGTACATCGCGACGGGTCTCCCGCACACCTCGGTGACAGTGAGGTCAACGTCATAGAGTGATGCCAGGTTTTCGGTAGTCATGAGTTCTTCTGGGGTACAACTATGCACGAGGGATCCATTCTTCATTGCGATGATCCAGTCGGAATAGGCTGCAGCGAAGTTAATGTCGTGAATCACGACGACAACTGTGCGGCCCAATTCCTCCGCTGTCCGCCGCAGCAGTTTCATCATCGCCAAAGAGTGCTTGATATCGAGGTTGTTCAATGGCTCATCGAGCAATATATAGTCGGTTTCCTGGGCCAGCACCATCGCGACAAATGCCCGTTGGCGCTGCCCACCGGATAGTTCATCGAGGTTACGTTCGGAGAACTCCTCCAGTTCCAGATACTCCAACGCACGTTGTATGGCTTCCTCATCTCGCTGCGTCATTCGTCCGGCGCTATGGGGAAACCGACCGAAAGCGACGAGGTCACGGACGGTAAGTCGAACAGCGACCCGATTCTCCTGGCGAAGGACGGACAGGATCTGCGCGAGCTTTCGGGAGGGAGTTGACCTGACATCATGCCCGTCGACACTCACGGTTCCGCCGTCCGCCCGAATCAATCTGCTGATAATTCCGAGCAAAGTCGATTTACCGGCCCCATTGGGCCCAATCACACTGGTCACGCCTCCCGTTGGGATGTCCACGCTGACATCGTTAACAACCGTGTTGGAGTCGTATTTCTTGGTCACACCGGCGATTCGAATCAACGGCCCAGGCCTTTCTTTGACAGCAGAAGGTAGAGGAACAGAATTCCGCCAGCAAACTCGATTATCACCGAGAGGGAGGTTTCAAAGGAAAACAGCTTGCCGAGGACCCACTGGCCCACCACGAGGAACACCACACCGAGGGCAGAAGCGACCGGGATGGTCCATCCGTGCCTGTCACTGCGGACAAGCAGGTACGCAAGGTTGGCCACGAGCAGGCCGAAGAAGGTCACTGGGCCGACGAGAGAAGTAGAGACGCTCACCAGGATGGAGCAGAGGACGAGTGCGATGATCACTTCACGTCGGTGATTGACCCCGAGGGATACTGCAGTCTCCCTCCCGAGGAGCAGTACGTCGAGCTGCCTGCGCCGACCCAGGAAAATACCGACGCACACGACGGTGACAACGGCAGCCCACGGCAGCAGATGCTTGTCCACCACGGAGAATGTCGCGAAGAAGACGTCCTGCAACACCTGGTATTCACCAGGGTCGAGCATCCGCTGCAGCAGCGCGGACAGGGAACGGAACAAAACGCCCACCACGATTCCGATGAGCAGCAACAAGTCGATGGAGGTCCGCCCGCCCACGAAGACAACCGAGAAGAGAAATAGTGAAAAACCGACCATGATGGCCGTGTTAACGAAGAACATCACGACCGACGGAGTTGTCGAGAAGAACATCACCCCCAACCAGTACACGATGATCGTCTGGATAAGGAGGTAGAGACTGTCGAAGCCCATGAGCGCCGGAGTGAGGATCTTGTTGGCCGTAATCGTCTGGAAGACAACGGTGGAGGCTCCGATCGCCACCCCCACGATGACGAGGCCAGCGACCGCCGACAACCGGAGTTTGAGTACGAATTTCCATGCAGACGGGAGATCCCAGGTGAGGGAGAAAACCACACCTGCGGTGGCCAGAGACATGAGGCCCACGACAAGGAGAATTCGGGAACGATCAGCCTTACGACGCCGTTCTCGTTGTTCATCGATGACGGACCGAGTGTTCGTCATCGATGAATTGTCAGCTACGGACACGGGAATTCCTCCGGAATAGGATCACCAGGAAAACAGCAGCGCCGATGACTCCCATCACCGTGCCGACGGGCATTTCATAAGGGAACCGGATCGTGCGTCCGACAAGGTCGCAGACCATGCACATCATCGCTCCGATTAACGCTACCCAGGGCAGAGACCGCCTGGTGTTGTCCCCCATCACCGCACTCACGAGGTTCGGGACAACGAGACCAAGAAACGGGATAGCCCCCACAACGGTTACTGTCACAGCAGAGACCACCGATACGACTGCGAGGCCGAACGTCTCCACGGCACGAGCATTGACGCCCGCGTTCACGGCGTAGGAACGCCCAAGTCCCAGAAGTGTGAAACGGTCCGCTGCCGCGTAACTGACGATCACGAGCACACCGATGATCCACAGCAGCTCATAACGGCCACGTAAAACCCCTGCGTAGCTACCCAACTGCCAGGAGCCGAGGGATTGGAGGAGGCCGTAATTATAGGCAATGAACGTCGCGACTGCTCCGATGACGCTACCGAGCATGATACCAACCAGTGGAACGGTGAATAGTCCGGGGTTGGGGATCCGCCGAATCGCGCCGAGGAACAGCGCGGTTCCGGCTAGAGCGGTCAACGATGCTGCCGTCATCTTCCATCCGATCGGTGCCGCCGGAAAGAAGAGGGTGACGAGGAGTAACCCGAGTGCCGCTGACTCAGTGGTACCGACAGTCGATGGTTCCACGAAGCGGTTCCTGGCCAGTAACTGCACGAGAAGCCCCGCCACCGCGATCGTCGCACCCGAGAGCACTATGGCGACGGTACGCGGTATCCGCGAGACAACCATGATGCGCCAATCTGAGTCGGCAACGCCGACGAACAGACTGAGAGCAGACAATGCCGCCAGCACCAGGATCGCTGGAAGCAGCAGCGTCGTTGAGTTGAATTTCATCCCGACAGGTCAGCCCTTGTACGCAGATCCGGCGGCATCGATCATCTTCGACATGGTGTTCAGCCCGCCGATGACGAGGTACCAGTCCGAGGAGTCAAGGTAGACGATGTTGCCGTTCTTCGCGGCCTTCGTGTTATTGATCAGCTCATTGTCGAGGGTTGCTTCTGCGGTACTACCATCGCGTCCGATCGCTGCATCCCGATCGACGACAAACAGGTAGTCGGGGTCAGCGTCCGCCACGAACTCGAAGCTGATGGGATCGCCGTGGGGTCCAGCCTCTTCAACCTTTGCCGCAGGAGTGTAACCGAGATCGAAGATCGTACCGAAACGAGATTTTTCGGAGTAGGTCGACAGTTCACCGCCACTGGTCATAATGACGAGTGCGGTGGGCCCACCAGCGGAGATCTCCTTCTTGTACTCGTCGGCCTTCTTCTCTAATTCGTCGGCCTTCTTCTCTGCTTCTTTACCGACACCAAAAACGGTACCGATCATCTCGGCGGATTCCGCGTTCGACTTGAGGTAATCATCATATTCAACAGTGATGTCGATCGTCGGTGCGATCTCGGACATCTGGTCATAGGTCTTCGCGGTCCGGCCACCGATGACGATTAGGTCAGGTTCGAGAGATGCGATCGCCTCATAGTCCGGTTCGCGGAAGGAACCGACGTTCTGCTTGTCCTCGTAACCGTCAAGAATTTCCGGGTTCGCGCCACCGGAGGCAACCCCGACGATGCGGTCACCGTAACCGAGAGTGTCCAGGTAGTCGACGCCGGAATAGTTCATGACAACGATCTTCTTTGGCTCGGCGGCGATCTCAGTCTCACCTTGTCGGTGCTTCACAGTCACCGGGTAATTGGCCGTAGCTTTGTCATCTCCCGATGCCGCAGCCGTCGAACTCACCCCACTGGATCCGGCAGTGGCCTCCCGATCAGTGTCATCGGCCGCAGATGAGCAGCCGGCAAGTGTGAGAGCTGCGGCGACGGCAACAGCAGTGACACGGGTCCTGATAGTCATATTCTTCCTTATCCTTCAGATCTTGAGGTGTCGGGACCGCCCGCACCAAGCCATATGACTGAACTGGTTTCCCCGGAGGCACTCACCGTGGGACGGCACCCGCTTTCCAGCCGCACAACAAATGAGACGCCCCAGCCGACAGCACACGTACTGCACTATCTAGCACTATCTATGACTATCTATCGGTCGAGCATCCTCCCATTTGCGAACGACCGTGCCAGGATAGCGCAGGCTCCCCTATGAAAACCATAACCAAATCCGCAATCTGAAACCTTCACCCCCAGTTGTCCATATTCCTAAACCCAGCCTAAATAAACTAGAAAACACCGAAAACATTAGGCCAGCATCAGCCTGTGGCAGCCATGAACAGCAGGGACCGCATTACACTTGGCCCTTATGGCAGTACCCCTCACATCACCGACCGAAGGAACACCAGGGCTCATCGACCACGCCCCGGGATTCAATGGCGCGGCTGAGCTGCTTGCCGCAGGCCGAGGTCCTATCGCCGTAGATACTGAACGTGCATCGGGCTACCGATACGACGAGCGAGCATTCCTGATCCAGCTCCGTCGCCGCGACACCGGGACCATCCTCCTGGACCCTGAAGGCATGCGTAGGGAGCTGCGTGCAGCATTAGCCCCGGTCCTGAATTCCGCGGTCTGGATCATCCATGCCGCTCCCAGTGATCTCCCATGTCTCAGCAAGCTGGGTTTGTACCCAGCCGATCTCTTCGATACCGAACTAGCAGGCCGGATCGCCGGGATGGAACGGGTCAACCTGGCCGCCATGGTCGAGGACGTCCTCGGTTACACACTATCCAAAGGGCATGGACAGGAGGACTGGTCGACACGCCCGCTTCCCGCCGACTGGCTGGACTATGCTGCGTTGGACGTCGAGCTGCTCAACGAACTCGCAGAGGCCATGACCGAGATCCTCGACAACAAGGGAAAACTCGACTGGGCAGTACAGGAATTTCACCATATCCTGCGAACACACAGGCGCGATACAGATTCAGGGTCTACAACGTGGGCACAAGCCAAAGGCATCAATGGCCTGAACCGGCCGGAGCAGCGCGCCGTAGCACGTGCACTATGGCTGGAACGGGACCGAATAGCACGCCAGCGGGACTGCGCAGTACATAGAATCCTAAAAACGAGGACGATGATAGAAATTGCGCGACGATTACCCGATTCACCCCGCGAGCTCACCACCATCAGTGGTTTCCCGAGGAGGGACGAACGTACTCGATCACGATGGATGTCAGTCATCAATAACGCACGCAACAGCCCTCAGTCATCATGGCCGACGCTTCCCGCCCACAATGCGCAGCATGTCCCCGGTAGATCTGCTTTCGCTTCCTATCCCAAGGTCAAAGCGTCTCTCACCCGTGCGAGGGAGTCTCTCACGGAAATTTCCGGGCAGGTTGAGGTTCCGGTAGAAAATATCCTCGCTCCCGCCACACTTCGCTCTGTGGTGTGGCACGCTGTGGAAACCAGGCGGATTCGATCGGTCGGCGAGCTGATCGACCATCTGGAGAGGATGCAGGCCCGCCCATGGCAGATGGAACTCAGCGTCCCGGTACTCGCCCAGGAGCTTCTTTGACACCTCTCCTATGTTCCCAGGAGACGAGAAACAATCTCCCCAGCTAGTTGTCGTCCGGATCCAGCAGGGAATCATCAGATCCGATGGTCCTGAGCCAGATATCGATTTGCTCGGTGACCCCGTCAACATCCAGGCCTAGTTCCTCGAATATCTCGGCCCGCGACGCATGATCCAAAAATCGCTCCGGTACGGCCATCTGCCGTAGTGGGGTATCGATCTCACAGGCGTTGAGCGCCTCTGCAATAAGGGACCCGATACCACCATGGACGACCCCGTCTTCGAGAGTTACCACGAGATCGTGGTCGGCAGCCAGCCCCGGAATGGAGGGGGCAACCGGGATAACCCACTTGGGGTCAATCACGGTCATATCGACACCCCGTTCCCTCAGTTTATCCGCCACTGCCACAGCAGTATGCGCCATGCACCCGACGGAAACGAGAAGAACCGACGGCACCGTGTCCGTTTCCTCGCCAGCCTCCTCTTCCTGATGGCTGCAGTCCGAGTAGACGAGAACATCCACTCCGTCGCCGAGGCTGAATACGGGCGGAAGCTCATCGGGCAACGAGCCTTTCGGAAAACGTACAACACTCGGTCCGTCATCAATCTCCGTGGCTTCACGCAGTAGCTCAGTCAAACGCAGGCCGTCGCGGGGAGCAGCCACCCGGATTCCCGGGATGATACCCGTAACAACCAAATCCCAGACACCGTTATGACTCGCGCCATCAGAGCCGGTGACTCCCGCACGGTCCAGAACCAGAGTAACCGGCAACCTGAGTAGTGCCACATCCATGAGAAGTTGATCAAAAGCACGATTGAGGAACGTCGAGTACACCGCGACTACCGGGTGCAGGCCTCCGAGAGCGAGTCCTGCGGCAGAGGTGAGTGCGTGTTGCTCAGCGATACCGACGTCAAAGAACCTGTCCGGATATGCAGCCCCGAATTGCGCGAGTCCCGTGGGACCCGCCATTGCAGCGGTGATTGCGACGATGTCATCACGCTCAGAACCAAGCTCAACAAGTTCAGCCGAGAACAGACCGGTCCAACCAGGAGCCGAAACACCAACCGCTTCTCCGGTGAGAGGATCAATGATACCTGTCGAGTGCATCAAATCAGCAACGTTATTCTCCGCTGGTGCATACCCACGCCCCTTTTCGGTGACACAGTGCACGATGATCGGTCCCTGATGTTCCCGCGCATATCGGAAAGCGTTCTCGAGACTCTCCAGGTTGTGCCCATCAACCGGGCCGATGTACTTCATTCCCAGTTCAGGGAACATCTCACTGGGAATCATCGAATGCCTGACACCTTCTTTCACCGCCCTAAGGGCTTCGAAGGTACGTCGCCCAATCCACCCCATCGAGTTCAGGGTGGACTTCCCCTGCTCCATAAAACGGTCGTAGAAAGGCTGCATACGCAGAGACGCGAGATTCTCCGCGAGACCACCGATGGTTGGGGAGTAACTTCGGCCGTTGTCATTGACAACGATCACAACCCGCCGATCGCGCCCTGCCGCGATGTTGTTCAGTGCCTCCCAACACATACCACCCGTAAGCGCGCCGTCTCCGACCACGGCGACAACCGTGCGGTCGGTCTGACCGGTAATCTCGAAGGCCTTCGCCAATCCATCGGCGTAGCTCAGCGACGCCGACGCGTGGGACGATTCCGTCCAATCATGCTCACTTTCACTACGGCTGGTGTACCCCGAGAGACCGGCCTTCTGGCGGAGCGAATCGAACCGGTCGGCACGTCCTGTGAGAATCTTGTGAACGTAGGACTGGTGGCTGGTGTCGAATATGAGTGGATCATGTGGTGAGTCGAAAACTCGGTGCAGCGCGATCGTCAGCTCGATGACACCGAGGTTGGGACCAAGATGTCCCCCGGTTGCGGAGACCTTCTCCACAAGGAAGTCGCGGATCTCCTCCGTGAGTCCCTTCAGCTCGAGATCGCCGAGGGCCCGGAGGTCAGCGGGTGTGTGGATACGGTTGAGGATCTCCATTGGCGTGAGTCAGACACCTTTTCTTTCGTCGGGTCCTGTCGGTGGGTGGCCGAGACCCTGATCGGACACGCCGTCCGGCTGGGGACGACCTGGTGGTCGGCGCACTCGTCCACGGTTCGTTCTCCACCGGATCACGGTAATCCGTGATGACGATAGTGCCGCCAGGGGCTGAAACAGCGGCTGCCCGGGAGGACATTGTACGAACCGTTGCTGTCGAGACGCCACGGGACAACCGGGTACGGTTGTTCCGTCGATCTTACCCCGTGGCGGATTCTGGCTGCCAGCAGACACGAGAACCCAGGGAGCGTGCAAGACTCTTCCCGAAGATGGTCTCTTCCTAGCGAGCTTCGTTGTCACGGCTCGGTAAAAGCAGACCGAACGCCTCGAGATGGTGGGTTCCCGGAAACGCTCCGGCTACCGCAAGCCGAGCCAATGTGTAACCGCCGATATTCCAAGAGGCGATATCCCGCGCGAACGTGGCTGGATCGCACCCGATGTGAACGACCGCCGCCGGGTGCGCCCGCGCAACAGCCATCACGGTTTCTACACCTGCTCCAGTACGCGGTGGATCAAGGACCACCACGTGAGGTGCCGGTAACTGCGGTACCTCCGCCGCAACCTGTCCCGTCCTGAAGGTAACGGGCAGCTCCGTCAGTGCATCCCGTCCACATTCGGCGGCCATACCCGACTGCTCCACGGAGAAGACCGACGCCCGAATCGCTCCGTGGGAGGATTTCAGCGCATCCAGCAGAGCGGGCGCAAAAAGACCCGCTCCGCCGTAGAGATCCCAACCGACGAGCGTGTCTGGAGTTGTTTCCGTTACTTCTCCGGCCTCTTCCAGTGCCGTGGAAAGCCATGCTCGGACCACTGAGGTGAATACCTCCGGCGCCTTTATGTGTGCCTGCCAGAACGCTGTCGCTGGGAGGTGGTAGGTGTGTCCGCCGACTTTCTCGGTACAAACACCACTGCCTTCCAGCGTCCGTCGAACCAATTCGATTCTACGTCCCCTGGCAGGGCGACTGGATTCAACCACATGCCGGTCACCGGCGGAGTCCACGGCGACGATGAGTTCAGCACCTGGGGTGAAACGGGCGGAACCTGCACCGACGATTCCGTCCAGCATGCCCGGGAGAGCCTGCATACACGGAATGGAGAGCAAATCGTGACTGCCCGCGATACGGGTTCCTGCATGTCCTGTGGCGTCAACACCGAGCCGGAACCGGGTACGCCAACCTGATGCGGGCTCGAGGGGGATGGTTTCAATTTCCGGGATCTCCGCTGTCTCAAGACGTCCGATTCTCCGGAGCTGATCAAGCAGCACCTCTTTCTTGAGCTGGTCTTCGACGCCCGGGTCGACATGTCCGTAGTCACAACAGCCTGCGCCTCTCGCTGCCGCTGGACAGCGCTGAGCCACACGATACGGCGATGACTGCACGACGTCGATGATCCGCGCCGTAGTGAAACGTTTCTTCACCTTGGTGATCTCGGCCCGGACGACATCTCCTGGAAGGCCACCTCGGACGAAAACCACACGTCCGTCGGGAAGTTGCGCAATGCCTTCTCCCCCGTGTGCGGGACGATCGACGGTCACGGTGACGCGGTCCCCGACACCGACGGCATTCTGCTCGTCGGTGTCGGAACTGTCGGTGGTTGTGGTTTCACTCAAGGCGGATCCAATCGATTCAAATGGGTAGAGCGGAAAATTGAAAAGTAAAAGTGTCAGATGCGGGGGTCGGTCAGGTGATTCACTTCCGAGTCATCCTGCGGCAAGCCTCTCCCGGTGCTTTCCTCCGCAGGATAAGCCGCTTCAATCGCCGCAGAAGCGCGCCGAACGGCCCACACCGTGAGCAATGCGGCCACACCGGTGAGTGGCCAACCCATTGCGATCCGGGCAACAGCGAGAGCATTCGTGGCATCCGCATCGTAGAGATGACGCTGCACGATGAATCTCGCGAGGAATACCGCTGCCCAGGCTACTGTCGCCCAGGTGTACGCCCGACGGGCCCCCGGAACGTTCCGCCACGACATGTCGTGACCATTGAGGCCACGCCACGTGACACCGACCATGGGCCAACGCACGACTACGGAACCGAGGAAAACCACCGCGAAAAGCAGCGACATCCAGATCCCGTAGAGAAAATACGCCTTGGCGTCCCCGGTAAAAAGGGCGAACGCCGCGCCTATGGCGACCCCGACCAGCCCCGAGATCGCGGGCTGCAGATTCTCCTTCCGTGCCAAGCGCCAGGAAAAAACCACCAAGGCCACGGACAGTGATGCGAGCAGTGCCCACATCAACCCGAATCTGTTGTTGATCGGAATGAGCACCAGGATGGGAAGAGTCGAGGACACGAGGCCACCGAGCCCGCCCATCTGTTCGAGCAGCGTCGGGGCGGGCACCTCATCGCTATCAACCATGCGGCGATATCCGGAGTCCACGGGGCCCACTAGCCGTCCGTCTTCCGGATCTGGTGCATCGCTGATGCTTCGGGAGAGAGAGAATCACCAGTCACCGAATTCGGGTTCATGGGGTCACTGGTTCCTCTATCGGACTGTTCCTGTGCCTCCGATTCCTGTATCCCCTGTTTTGACGCTGCAACAGTGTCCTCCGGGGTCGCAGGACGTGCACGGAGATCCCGGGTGTCCATCTTTCCGGTCTCCTGAGCCTTTTTCAGGCGTTCCTGCATCGCCTGTGTGACCTGTTTCGCGAGGGCTTCAGGTAGGGCTACCGGTAACGACTGCCCGGCAGGGAGCGGACCGTCGCCGCGATGGACGAACGTACGTGCTGTGACTTCACGGCCGAGCTGCGCCAACTCGTCCGCGGATCCTGCAGGTGCCGCGAGTGTCATCCGGAGCATCCACCGGGGACCATCAACCCCGATGATCCTGATGACCGCCTCACCTGCCGCACCAACGACCTCGCGACCCCACGGCCCCTGCTCGATGCGTACCTCGAGGCCGTCATTTCGCATTCCCTCCGCTATCTCCCGGGTCGACTCACGCCACTGACCAGCGGAACGGGGTGCAGCGAACGCCACTGGGGTAATACGCCCATGAACCGTGATGATGTGCAGCATGCGGGGGCCGTTATCCCCCATTTCCACCTGAACCTCGGATCCGCGTGGGAGTGGTACGACGAGAGAACCTAGGTTGAGTGCCCCGTCCGCAAAATCTGAGAAGTCGAAGTCCCTAATATCCACGGCTCCACCATCGAATGGGCCAACCTCCCCGTTGACCGCGTCATGCGCGGGGTCCGGAGCATCAACATCCGACGGGACATCCGGATGTCCCCCGACCACGGTATCCGCTGACTCAACGACCGTCTGCGACTCGTCACGCGACCCCTCTCCGAGGGATGCATCCTGTTCCTTCTTTCTGCCAAATCCGAATAGCGCCATCTGCTGTTTCAGTGTCCTTTTCCGTGTCATCCGCCATCAGGTACCGGTAGCACGCTGAATAGGTTGCGGGTCGTAATAGTCTGTCATTCTTATTAAGGCCGATTAATGGCCAGTTTTCCGGGCAGGTTCAGACCCGAATGCCCCACAGCGGGAGCATGTAGTCCATTATGCCGCCGTCCAACTCACCGGACGTTGATCTGGACCTGCGTCCGCTCTAATTCACACCGGTGGAACCGTACCCCGATGCACCACGAACGGTCTCATCCAAGGCATCGGTTTCCTCGAAGTCACAGAGTTCGACCCGCTGGATGAGAAGCTGCGCAATACGGTCTCCGGGCTCGATGACAACAGGTTCACGGGGATCGAGATTAATCAGACACACCTTGATCTCTCCCCGATAGTCCGCATCAATGGTCCCCGGTGTGTTGACGATGGAGAGACCACTGCGCAATGCGAGACCACTCCGTGGGTGTATGAGACCCACATAGCCAAGGGGAAGCGCGATTGCTATGCCGGTACCGACCAGAACCCGCTCACCAGGTTCAATCACGCACCGTGTCAGAGCCGCAAGGTCAACTCCCGCATCACCCCTGTGCGCTCTGCGGGGAGATGCCGCGGCAGTATCAAGCTTGAGGAAACGGATCACCGGAGTACTCTTTGAGGATTCAGTCGCGTCAGTCACACTGTTCACACTACGCAACAGGACAGCATCCTCCACAGTCTCCACGCCGATCCGGTACACGGCCCGGGGTGCAGTAGAATAATCACCTGTGAGTGAATCCGGATCGAACACCACCAGGATCATCTACCACGAACGGCAGTGGGTGCCATGGTCGTGGTGGATTTTTGGTGCGCTCATAGCTGCACTGCTCACCGGGCAGTTAGCACACAACCGGTCGGAGATCTGGTTGTACGCTCCGGGATTCTTGCTTACAGGAACAGCGGTGTGGGTTCTCCTGTCACTGTCCGGAACCGTCATCTCCGTAGAGGAAGACCCTGAAGGAACACGCTGGCTACGCGCCGGAGATGCGCGCCTTCCCGATGATGCCGTCTCCAGGACATTGGCGGTCCCCGCCTCCGCGAAACGTAATGCGATGGGCCGACAACTCGATCCCGCAGCCTTCGTTATCTCGCACGGGTGGGTTCCCGAGATGGCGATGTTCGTTCTCAACGATCCGGAGGATCCGACCCCCTACTGGTTGATCGGTTCAAAAGATCCCGAGGCGCTGATCAAAGCTTTTCTCCCCGACCAGATTTCAGGAGCGCAATGATCCGATCCACCAGGATCAAGGTTCGTACAAATGGGACCTGAAAAGCGCTGGCTGCTTCCAGGCCCCATTCTCCGATATGAAACAGTCCTCCCGGTTAGGCGCAGTCGAGACAGATCTCGTCACCATTATCTTCCACGTGGGACAGTCGCTTCTGGCGCTGCACCAGGAAACAGCTACTGCAGGTGAACTCATCCGCACGCCGGGGAACAACCTGGATGTTGAGTTCTTCCCCCGAGAGATCCATAGCCGGCAGCTCAAAGGGCTCGACAATCTCTCCGTCATCGTCAAGTACGGTCTGTGCACTCTCTGAGGATTTCAACCCCTCAAGCGAATCCGTCTCCAGATCTTCATCCGGGCGCAGCCTCGGGGCGTCGTAATCGGTAGCCATGATGTCGGCTCCTTTTTCTCACAATGGGATCGGGCGGGGCAGTTTAGTCAGCGGGATCTGGCCCGCCAGCGTATTTCACGTCGACGCGCATATTAAGCCTTAAAACGGTCCTTGTCATATTCAGCTATCGCCAAGAGGGTTTCTGCAGGTGACAGCTCTGTCTCGAGACGACGCTGATTGAGATGCGGAACAGGCCGGTTCACTACTGCAATCGGGATACCCGGGCACCTCGCTCCAGCAAACTACGGAACTCATCTGCGAGCGCAACCCCCGCCGCCCATATGAGTTCGCGATCAGTAGACCTGGAATCAATCGGCGGCGCCACTACCCGCACACCAGCTTCCTCCGCGATGATCATTCCCGCAGCGTAATCCCAACCATTGAGCGCATGCTCGTAGTAGGCGTCAACCCGCCCGGCTGCAACCTGACAGAGATCCAGTGCCGCACTACCCATCCGACGGATGTCCCGCACCTCTGGCAGGATGCATCTGAGCAGCTCCGCCTGGCGCTGCCGGAACGCTGAATCATAGGAGAAACCCGTGGCGACGAGCGCCTGACCAGTGGCAGCAACGGTACTGCACTGCAGTTCTCGAGTCACACCATCAGGTCCGGTGAGATGCGCCCCCGCCCCTCGGGCACCGGAGAACAGTTCACCGGTGGCGACGTTAAGCACCACTCCAGCAACCGATTCGTCTTCCACCACCGCGGCAATCGATACCGCGAACATCGGGATTCCGTAGAGGAAGTTTACCGTTCCATCGATCGGATCGATGACCCAACGGACACCGGTGGAAGATGCCCTGTCCGCGCCTTCCTCACCGACGATTCCATCCCCCGGGCGTTCCTTCTCGATGAGTGAGGTGAGTAGCCGTTCCACCGCAGTGTCCACGACGGTCACGGGGTCGACCGGGGATGACTTCATCTTCACGTTCAACTTGGGATCACCCAGCCGACGAACCTCAGCCCCGATGAGTTCTTGCGCCCTACGCGCCCATACGACAGCGATGTCCCGGAGAGACTCCGGTCCGGTGTCTGAAAAACTGGCTGGGGTTTCTCTGCCACGAACGATGTTCTTCGGGGTTTCCATGCCCCCCATTGTGCCGGTCGCATGTACCGTAACCACGAACCGGGACCTGGATGGGGGCGTTTGTACAATGGCTGCATGACGAATATCGGTTTTGGAATTGACGTCGGCGGTTCAGGCATCAAGGGGGCACGAGTGAACCTGGACACCGGAGAGTTCATCGACGAGCGAATCAAGATCCCGACTCCCCGACCGGCGACGCCCGCGGCTGTGGCCGCGACAGTGGCCGAAGTCGTCCAGCTCTCGAACTGGGACGGTCCTGTGGGGGTCACCCTTCCCTCCGTAATCAGGAGCCAACGGGCGTTGACCGCAGCGAACATTGACCCGTCCTGGATCGACACAGATGTGAAGGACGTCTTTCACCGAACTCTCGGCCAGCGGATGGTGAGTGTTCTGAACGACGCCGACGCTGCCGGGTTGGCCGAAGTCGCGTTCGGACACCCGGAGGCACGGACCGGATCAGTGATTCTGCTTACCTTTGGTACGGGCATCGGGAGTGCCTTCCTCATGGACGGGAATCTCTTCCCGAACACCGAACTCGGCCACCTGTTCCTCGAGGGTACAGAGGCAGAGCACCTCGCTTCGTCGGCGGTCAAGGAACGGGAAGATCTCCGTTACGGGGAATGGGCTCGGGAGCGGGTTTCGCCGGTTCTACGGGAATTCGAGCGACTCTTCTGGCCGTCACTTTTCATCATCGGGGGAGGCATCTCACGGAAGGCCCACAAATGGATCCCCAAACTCGAGTGTTCCACCCGCGTGGTCCCCGCCGAACTCCGAAATCGTGCCGGAATCGTGGGTGCAGCGATGGCAGTGGACAGGGGACTGACACCGTAGCCGGTTGGCGACGTCGGATTCCCCTCCAGGTCCCCGTTGAACCGTGGTGGGAGAGCCCCCAAACGTCGGGAACCGGTAACACGGGTGTACCGCCGCAAACAAACCCTTCGGTGTTGCTCTATACTGGCGAGTTGACCGTGAATTAATTACGGCTCACTGTGACCGTCCCGTGACTGTCTTCTCCCTCCGGGTGACCGGCAGGAGACCGGTCCAGTACCGATGGAACCACAGCCCGGCCCATCGGACGGCGTCACAGTGAACGTATCTGATTCACCCATGTGACCGGTGTGGAAGGCCCCATGGAAGGCTCTCCGTGACCGAAATAGGTCTCCGCTACGATTTTCCTCGTCGGGGCCACTATGTCGGCACGATCATCCGACACCGGACACAGAACATGATCTCAAGGCGAAAGGGCGCACGTGGCAGCCACCGATTCTTCAGACCTGGCCCGACCGGAGGACACTGAACTCTCCTCCTCGGACACCCCCGGGGGCACGACCGCAGCACGCAAGACAGCCAAGAAAACGGCCAAGAAGACGGCCCGCAAGGCTACGGCCCGCAAAGCGGCCCCTCGGACGGCCCGCACCACGACGAGTTCCGTCACCACCACGACCGGAACTCAGGACGAGAAACAAACGGATGAAGCCGCCACACCCGCGAAGAAGACGGTGAAGAAGACCGCACGAAAGGCGTCACCCCGCAAAGCTGCGGCACCGACGAACCGTTCCACTGAGTCAGCATCGGCCCCTGCAACGGCGGATGAAGAGGCGGAAATTTCCGCGCCGAAGAAAGCCTCAGCGAAAGCCACGAAAAAGAGCACCCGTAAAGCTCCTGCGCGGAAGACAGCAGCGAAGAAAACCACAAGGAAGAAGACCACCACCAAGACAACCAAGAAGGTCGAGGCGCCGGGAGACATACCGCAGGACGATACCGAGGATGTCTTCATTGTCGAAGTGCCAACGGACGATGATGACTTCGCCGCGGCTGACCTACCCGCCGATGAGGACAACGAAGATACCGAAACGGATGAAGTCACCGAATCGGAGGATGAGGATGATGGATCCTCCGTCTGGGATGAGGATGAGTCCGCTGCACTCAGACAGGCCCGTAAGGATGCTGAGCTGACCGCGTCCGCGGATTCCGTGCGTGCCTACCTCAAGCAGATCGGCAAGGTCGCCCTACTGAACGCCGAACAGGAGGTTTCGCTCGCAAAAAGAATCGAGGCGGGGCTGTACGCCACCTACCGGATCGAGCAGATGCAGGAGGCATTTGCGGCCGGCGACAAGGACGCGAAGCTTACCCCCGCTGTCAAGCGTGACCTCCGTGCAATCGCACGAGACGGGCGTAAAGCTAAGAACCATCTGCTGGAGGCCAACCTCCGCCTCGTCGTCAGCCTGGCGAAGCGTTACACCGGACGGGGAATGGCCTTCCTCGACCTCATCCAGGAGGGCAATCTGGGTCTAATTCGTGCGGTGGAAAAGTTCGATTACACCAAGGGCTACAAGTTCTCCACGTACGCCACCTGGTGGATCCGACAGGCCATCACCCGCGCGATGGCAGACCAGGCCCGAACCATCCGCATCCCGGTCCACATGGTCGAGGTCATCAACAAGCTCGGCCGTATCCAACGCGAGCTACTCCAGGATCTGGGCCGCGAACCCACACCGGAGGAGCTCGCCAAGGAGATGGATATCTCGGAGGACAAGGTCCTCGAGATCCAGCAGTACGCCCGTGAGCCCATCTCCCTCGATCAGACGATCGGCGACGAGGGCGACAGCCAGCTTGGTGACTTCATTGAGGATTCCGAGGCGGTCGTGGCAGTTGACGCGGTGAGCTTCACCCTCCTCCAAGATCAGCTCCAGGATGTCCTGCAGACACTGTCCGAACGCGAAGCCGGTGTCGTCAAACTGCGGTTCGGGCTGACCGACGGCATGCCGCGCACGCTCGACGAGATCGGCCAAGTTTACGGAGTTACGCGCGAGCGTATCCGCCAGATCGAGTCCAAGACGATGTCGAAGCTCCGGCATCCGTCTCGTTCGCAGGTGCTCCGCGACTACCTCGACTGATTCGGGCTCCCCCACGGGAATGCGGAGAAGACCGTATCGGTGATCACATGATCGTCACCGATACGGTCTTCTTTTTTCGCTCGCTCAGCAATCAGGGCTTTGAGTGGGTACTACGAGGTCCCCTCCGGTGATATATCGGTTTTCCCCATCTCGGTGTCACCCATTATTGCGGGTTCCCAGGTATCCGAAAGGCCGTCCTTGCCGTATGCGAGGCGTCGATGCGCCCATTCCAGAGGCCCGGGTAGACCTCGAATATCCAGGAGCACGGCAATCAGAACGGTGAAGAACCAGACTGCGCAGCCCGCGAGGGTGCCGGTGAGTGCGCTCCCCCGGACTGCGAGCTGAAATCCCAGGGGTGCCAGGAACACCACACAGAGCAAGGACTGGAGTACATATCCAGTCATCGAACGTCGTCCCAGGGCGAGTAGCGCACGGATGCAAACATTGAAACGGTGTTCACCACCTGCAACACGTGCCGCATCGACCTTATGCTGCAGAGGGCGGCTCACCAAAACGATCGCGGCGACAAGGCCCGGGCCTGTGAGCATCCCGACGACCGCGTTCACTGCCTCCAACCGTGGCGCCCAGGATTCTGGTGCCCATCCCGCCATCGAGAGACCCCAGGGAAGACCAACGAGCATGATCACCGTGACAGCAACACCAACCGCTGTCCATAACGCGCGGAGATGCGTCTCCGGGTCGGTCAGTATGCCTTTGCGTGCAGCGACGAAACCAAGAATGATCACGGGAGCAACAATTATGAACTCAACGGGGAAGGTGAACAGTGATCCGACGAGCACAAGTCCACCGAGCAGCACGAGCCCACCGTAGGTGTGCGTATCGAGGTCGCCTGTTCCGTGCATCATCAACGTTGAGTTGAACAAGATCATCGGAATCATGACCAACAGAGCGAGTACCTGGAGTACACCCGCGATGATCAGCAAAGTTCGATCACGGAGTGGGATCAGCAAGGCAAGAATCACTCCGGTCAGGCCGTAAAAGGTCATGATGTCGCCGTAGAAGAGAAAAATCATGTGTACGACACCGAAAAGTGCGAGCAGCCCATACCGGCGTACGAGAACCCCACGCGCAGCTTTGAGTGGGTATTTCCTACGCCACAGACTCAGTGCCAGGAGACCGACTCCATAGCCGAGGAGCGTGGAGAACATGGCGATACCTCGAACATGGATGAACAATGCCCCGAAAAGAACCGCGAGCCGGTCAGCGAGATGCCCATCGGTGATTCCCCCGGCCGCAGCGGACACCCCGGGGGATTCCCCCGCCGGACTGAGCCACACTCCTGTGATGTTGGCGATAGCGATCCCGAGAAGCATGAGCCCGCGAGCAATGTCTGGACTGACCATCCGTGCTCGGGTGGGAACGGTGGACGCACCAGTCCTGTGTTTCGAATGATGCCCGGTACTCGCCGTTTTCCCGTTTCCCACTTTGCTACTCACAATCCTCCTTATTGATACTTATTGATGATCTCTACTGGTGTCGGCATACCTCACGCTAGGACGACAACGTGACCAGATACACAATGCTCCGATGAGAGGACTACCAGTTACGGAGGTAGGCAATCCGGTCCCGGAGTTGCTCGGCTGTGCACAGGGCCGTCGGTGGACCGCCGCAGTTCTGCCGTACCTCGTTGTGGATCGCTCCGTGCGGACGTCCGGTCCGTCCCGAGGTGATCGAGACAAGGGTGTTCAACTCCTTTCGGAGCTGAGGTATTTCATTCGAGGCTGTATCCGGTTCCCGGCGCGGGTGTTCGGTCGTGTTTGGAGCTGTCTGCTCCCTCCGCTGTGTTTCCGCACGTGCTTCAATCTGCTCCGCCTGCCGTTGCTTGAGGAGCTGCCTCATTTGTTCAGCATCGAGAAGTCCCGGCAACCCCAGGTAATCGGCTTCCTCGGCGGAACCTGCGAGAGTACCGGTGCCATAGGTTGAGCCGTCGTAGATCAGAGAATCGAGTTCTGCCTCGGCGCCGATGGATTCATATGATTTCGTGTCGTCCGGTTCGTTCTTCTCCTTGTTCGCCTCAGCGAGCAGCTCGTCGTCCCACCCTTCCTTCACCCGATCCGGTTTACCGAGGACGTGGTCACGCTGGGTCTCTAACCGGGCAGCGAGGTCCAGAAGAACAGGAACCGAGGGGAGGAACACAGAGGCGGTCTCCCCCGGCATGCGGGAACGTACGAACCGTCCGATGGCCTGGGCAAAAAACAGTGGGGTCGAGGCGGAGGTAGCGTAGACACCGACCGCAAGACGGGGAACGTCGACGCCCTCAGAAACCATTCGGACGGCAACCATCCACTCATCCGTCGAGTTGGAGAACTCTTCGATGCGTTGAGACGCCCCGATCTCGTCGGAAAGCACGACCGTCACGGGTGTGGAGGACATTGTCCCGAGGATCTTCGCGTAGGCACGTGCAGTGGTCTTGTCCGTCGCGATGACCAGGCCACCGGCATCCGGCATCCGCTCACGCAACTGCATCAGCCTAGTGTGGGCGCCACGCAACACCGCGGGAATCCAATCACCTCGCGGATCGAGGGCGGTCTTCCAGGCGCGGGCGGTCTGCTCAGCGTTCAGGGGCTCGCCGAGCCGGGCTGCGAACTCCTCCCCCGCAGAGGTCCGCCAGCGAGCCTCCCCGGAGTAGGCGAGGAACACGACAGGACGCACGACGCCGTCGGCGAGCGCGTCCGAATAGCCATAGGTGTGGTCGGCGCGTGATTTGAGGTAGCCCTCCCCGTCATCGGTGTACCGGACAAACGGGATCGCTGCGTCATCGGAGCGGAACGGTGTACCGGTGAGTGCGAGACGCCGTTCCGCGTCGTCGTAAGCCTCGCGGATACCATCACCCCAGCTCTTCGCGTCACCACCGTGGTGGATTTCATCGAGGATCACCAGTGACCGGTGGGCGGTCGCGACGGCTCGGTGCTTGTACGGGTGCATCGCCACTTGGGCGTAGGTGACCACGATACCGTGGTATTCAGGGTTAACCACACCGGCGGTGTTGGTGAAGTGCGGGTCAAGGGAGAGCCCTACTCTGGCAGCCGCCTGCGACCACTGCACCTTGAGGTGCTCGGTCGGTACGACGACGATGACCCTGTCCACAGTCCGGTTTCCGACGAGTTCGGTGGCGAGCCGGAGCGCGAAGGTCGTCTTCCCGGCACCGGGGGTGGCGACAGCGAGGAAATCCTTCGGTTGTGCGGCCATGTACTTGTCCAGTGCCGCGCGCTGCCAGGCGCGTAATCTGCCGCTGCTCACTTCTTGCGCAGGGACCGGTAGACACGTTCGCAGTCGGGGCATACCGGCGATCCGGGTTTCGCCTGCTTGGTCACGGGGAAAGTCTCGCCGCACAATGCCACCACCATGCGGCCAGAAACAGCCGACTCGACGATCTTGTTCTTTTTCACATAGTGGAAAAACTTCGGTGTGTCATCGGACGTTGTCGTATCTTCCCTCACATCGGGGCGTTCAATGGTTTTCGTCGTGGTGTTCACGGCACCCATCATGCCCCAATCACGGGAGTTCGGGCACAACAGGGTTCACAACAGGGTTATCGTGGGGCCCATGATGCAGCGGCGGAACGAGGATGGGATCGAGTTCGATTCCGGTGATCACGCTTCCATCCCCTCTGAAGGTGACCGAGCTGGACGGAATGCCGACGGGACCGTGGTCACACCGGATCCGGTTGTCGGTTGGCGGCGTGGTCTACGCAGATTGTTTTCTTCGCGAAAGAATGTCGAACTAATCACGAGTGCCAGGCAGACGCCGCTGGACAACCTCAATGAACGGCGCCGGAAGTACGCGATCCTACAGGGGTCACGGATACCGTTTCTCCTGGCCAGTGCAGTGACGTGGATCTGGTGGGAGAACACCTGGCTCTCCGCGATCCTTTTCCTCATCTCGGTACCGTTACCGTGGATCGCTGTGGTCATCGGTAACGGAGCCGGTGAACCGCGGGACCCACGGACTCGGCAGGTGTACAAGCCCGGTGTGGCGCGCGAGTATCACGCGCAACAGATGCTGGCCGTGCAGAGACAGCGTGAACTGGGAGAGTCTCCGGATCAGGGTCCGGATAACGGAGCCAATGACGGCAACGCCATCATCGAGCATGATTAACTGTCCCGAGGTATCATCCGTGCCATTATCCGAGGAGTTCCCACGTGCCCGAATCACTGTCCGCAGTCGTCCCCCATCTCGTGAGAGTCTTCGGTGAGCATGGTTTCACCGAGAGCGGTATCGCTGATCATCTGGGGCCCGCCGCACTGTCAGCGTTGTACCGGGGGGAAACCGCGGCAGTCCAACGAGCTTCTGAATGTGCGGGGGATCCCGGGAGATCGGAACTCATCCGGTTTTTCCTGCTCCGCTCCCCCACCGGATTGCGGGAGCTTTCAGCGCTGCTCGGCACACGGGTCGTCGGGCTTCTCGACGCCGCGGGAGTTCTGGAGTCCGACAGTGATTCGGAGACCGTACGGATCGCCGTCGATGTGCGTCCCCGTTTTATCGGTGCCGAGGATCAGTGGGTGTTCTCCGATCTGGATCCTTCTCTCTCTGCCGGGACTCCGAAACCGAATCACGTTCCCGGTTTAGGGGCAGCTTCTCTCTCACTGCTCCAGGCGACACCGACAACACCCGTCCGCAGTGTCTTGGACCTTGGCACCGGTTGCGGTGTCCAGATTCTAGGACAGCTCAGATGTGCGGATCATGTGATGGGAACCGACATCAACGATCGTGCACTGGACTTCGCTGAGGCCACCCTAGCCGGAACCGGGGTTCCAGTTACCAGGGAAGGTCGGAGAGCGAGCCGTGTAGAGTCCCGGACTGGGGACGGAGTAGCCGAGGTGGAGCTTCGTCGGGGATCCTGGTATGAACCGGTCGAGGGGCAGCGATTCGACCGGATTATCGCCAATCCGCCGTTCGTGATCAGCCCGAGCAGTAGTCATGTCTATCGGGATTCGGGGTTAGACCTGGATTCAGCGAGTGAACTCGTTGTCTCGCACGCCGTGGAGCATCTGAACCTCGGCGGAACTGCACATGTTCTCGCATCATGGATCCACACGACGGACACCGACTGGAGGCATCGGGTTGCGGGCTGGATCCCTGACACTGGGGTCTCGGCCTGGATCTTGCAGCGGGATATCGCTGATCCTGAGCTGTATGTCGGAACCTGGCTACGTGACGGTTCCGTGGATCCCGGTGGAACGGAGGGCGGGCACCGGACCGTGGAATGGCTGGATCACTTCGCGGAGAACGATGTTACCGGCATCGGCTTCGGCTTCATAGCCCTCCAACACATCGGCGACGATTGTCCTTCCGAGGTCGCTGCCGAAGATTTCGGTGCCTACGAGACCACCGGTCTCGGCGAGGAGGTGATGGAGTACTTCTCCCGGACCGCGTGGCTGCGCGGGAAGAGTTCCGATGACGTCGCGGACACACAGTTCCTGATACGGACGGGAGTGGCAGTGGAGGATGTCCGAGTGGCTGACGAGGACTCCGGCCAGGGGTTCGCGCCAGCGATTCTCCGGATCAGTCGAACTGACGGCCCCCGCTTCTCCCATGAAATTGATCGCCCCCTGTACGCGATCCTGGCAGGACTTCATCCGCAGGGACTCACTCTCCGTGAGACCGTCGAACTCTACTGTGCCGCCCACGGACTCGAATCTGGGGAGGTGCTGCGGGAGGCAACGAGGGCAGTGGTCGACCTCATTCGTCACGGTATTGTGTTGCCCGCGGACATCACCATCACCACAGGCACCCGCTCATCCTGATCCCACGATTGAAGGAGGACACCGTGAAAGCGGTTCTGACCCGTGTTTCCCACGCCAGCGTCACCGTCGACGAAGAACTTGTCGGTGAAATCAACTGCCCGGAGACGTGCGGAGTCCTGGCACTCGTTGGGGTTGCCCGCGGTGACGGCGCCGATGCCTCACGGACAGAAACGATGATCCGGAAGATAGCTGAGCTCCGGATCCTCCCCGGGGAAGAATCCGTGGAATCCGTTGGGGCACCTGTTCTCATCGTGAGCCAGTTCACTCTGCAGGGAAAGACCGTCAAAGGTCGACGTCCGAGCTGGTCGGACGCTGCTCCCAGTGACGAAGCGGAACCGATCATCAACGCCATCGCAGAAGGCCTTCGTGCCCGCGGAATCCCGGTTGCGGAGGGAAGATTCGGGGCGATGATGCGGGTTTCCTCCGTGAACGAGGGACCCTTCACGGTTCTGGTTGACTGCTGACCCCTAATACTGGGGACTCCACCAGCGCGGACGTAACCACGTATCTGCCCGGGAACTTTCCCGCTGCATCACCCGTTGAACCAATGAGAACCCGATGAAAGCAGGAGGCCAGTATGACGACCACGTCCCCGCAGGACATCGATGTCGAGGAGCCAGACCGCGGATCACGCCGTGGCCAGACCAATGACAATCCGTCAGCCGATCTGGTCCGCGTCTATCTCAACGGCATCGGAAAAACGGCGCTCCTGACCGCCGAGGATGAGGTCCACCTCGCCCAGACCATCGAGATCGGGTTGTACGCTGATCATCTGCTCTCTGATCCAAACACGAAGCTCACCCGTGCGATGAAACGAGATCTCAAGGTCCTTTCAAAGCAGGGTAAGCAAGCACGATCCCACCTGCTTGAAGCCAATCTACGGCTTGTGGTCAGTTTGGCGAAACGCTACACCGGTCGTGGTATGCCCCTACTAGATCTCATCCAGGAGGGTAACCTCGGGCTCATTCGCGCCATGGAGAAGTTCGATTACACCAAGGGCTTCAAGTTCTCCACCTACGCCACCTGGTGGATTCGACAGGCCATCACCCGGGGGATGGCTGATCAATCCCGCACCATTCGACTCCCGGTCCACCTCGTAGAACAGGTGAACAAACTCTCCAGGATCAAAAGGGAGCTCTATCAGAGTCTCGGTCGAGAGGCGACGAACGAAGAGCTCGCGGAGGAAAGCGGCATCGACGAGTCCAAGATTGAGATGCTACTCCGGCAGTCCCGGGATCCGGTGAGCCTGGACATGCCCGTCGGCGCTGACGAGGAAGCACCTTTGGGTGACTTCATCGAAGATTCGGACGCCACCGATGCCGAAGCAGCGGTGGTGGCGTCACTACGGCACTCGGATGTCCGCACGGTTCTCGCCTCCCTCGAGGTGCGGGAGCAGGAGGTCATCCGGCTACGTTACGGCCTCGACGACGGGGTTCCACGGACGCTTGACCAGATCGGTCGGCGCTTTGGACTCTCCAGGGAGCGTGTGCGGCAGATCGAGCGCGAGGTCATGAGTAAACTTCGCGATGGCGAGCGGGCGGATAAACTTCGCGCTTACGCCAACTGATCACTTCTGGTGTCGGCTAAGGCCCTGTACCATCTGATATTCTCGACTCCCCGATCCCGAACAAAACGGTACACTTGATCAGTAACGGATCCCACCCCAGTTTCCATTGAACACCGTTTGAACTGTCTGTTCACATCTTGGAAACGCTTCCCGGTCTCCCCCACAACATTCTCATCTTACCCCGAAATAGGGGGACGGAGTCGCACCGAATGGTTCCCCTGCCCTGCGGGAACAATGTTGGTCGTTAATGCGTTGGTCAAAGTGCGACGGCAGTGAACGGGTATCACCCCAGCACTACCGTCGGGAAACAGAGTTCGATGATGTTGCGGCGAACTTAATTTGTTAAGCGGGCACGTAACAACCCGAGGAAAGGCGTTATCTCCGTGAAGGATCTGGTCGACACCACCGAAATGTATCTCCGTACCATTTACGAGTTGGAGGAGGAAGGCGTCGTACCGTTACGCGCTCGCATCGCGGAGCGACTGGAGCAGTCCGGTCCAACGGTGAGCCAGACGGTTGCCCGTATGGAGCGTGACGGGTTGGTACACGTCGCACCAGACAGAAGTCTGAAGATGACAGACGAGGGGCGTTCCACAGCCATCGCGGTCATGCGCAAGCACCGACTCGCTGAACGCCTGCTGACCGATATGATCGGTCTCGACATCCTCAAGGTGCATGCCGAAGCCTGCCGATGGGAACATGTGATGAGTGTCGAGGTCGAGCGTCGCCTCGTCGAGGTACTCGACAGCTTCCACACTTCCCCCTTCGGCAATCCCATACCCGGACTGGTTGAACTCGGGGTGGAGGACACCGGGGGTATGTCGTTCGGCGAGCGTGCCAGTGACCTCCCTCTCGGGGAAGCCATCCCGTGCCGTATCCTGCAGTACAACGAGATTCTTCAGGTAAATGTGGCCCAATTGAAGGAGCTGACCGAGTCAGGTATGAATATCGGTTCTGAGGTCGAGGCAGTCAACTCCGATGGTGAAGTCACTCTCACCAGAGAGAATCGCAGCGTCACCATCGATCATGAGCTCGGGCATGCCGTCCGATTGGAACGACTGAACTGATCGGAGCGGGAGGGGCACGTGTCGGACGCCTGGTTCCCGGTACAATCCGACACGTTTCACCGACAGCTCTCCAAAATCAGGTCGAATCGTCCACGCCTGTAGGCAGCCATCAGAAGCCCGGTCAGTCGGTGCCCGGAATCCTCGTCATACGCACACCTGAGCGCAGCCCAGACGCGGGCCGTCCTCCCCGCTGCAATCAACGTCACCGCATACACACAGAGCGCGTTACACCGGATAGTTCCCCGAAACATCCGAGCAATCACCAACATCGCGTTCTGGAGAGCCGGAGGATGATGCTCCTCCGAAGCGATTCCAAGAACAAGATCCCGTATCTCAGGGCGGACGAGTAATCCTGCTACAGAAAAGAGCGCTTCCTCATCACGTCCGACATCATCGTCACCAGCAGGTGAAGCCCGCAGTTCACTCAGCCATCTGCCAACCATAACCCTCAATAGCGAACGTGCCTGATCTGTGCCTGATCTGCTCAGTTCTTCCGCGATCTGGGCGCTCCGTTTCTCCGCTTCCATTGTCATCCGTTCGACCCCGATCCCGAAATCTCCGTACACCACGGATGAGAAGAAGCTGAGTGCATCCTCCCGACTCAATTCTGGGAGCATTCCACTCCCCGAGATGAGTTCACGCATAGCGGCACCGGTAGCGATGTCAGGTAGTACACCGTTTGCACGAAGCGTAGGGTTCCCACCCCACTCCGGGGCAGTGTTATCCGCCAGTTTCCGGAACGGTGCTCCCGACATGATCTCAGGTACCCACCAGACAGCCAGTACCTGGATACCATGACCAACAGCTCTCCTGCACAGCATGTGTGCATTCTCAATGCCCGGACGCTCACCTCCGGGTCCTTCTCCCACGAAGAAGGCGAAGGTGACAGTCACACCGATGTCAGCGAGTGACAGTAAGGTGGCTTCTACCGCACCATCATCAGCGAGATCCGCCCGGGTTATCGGACCGACCAGGGATTTTCCGGGCTGATCCGGCTTCGGGAATATCGCGGTCACGACCAGGGAATCAGTCGGGTAGAAACCGAGAAACGCCGGAATGCTCGCGATCAGGTCATCGGGAATCATCAGGGTCTGTGTCATGGATCTACCGTTGTTCTTCCTCTCGTCCACTGATGGCAGATCCCGGAGGCGCTGTCAGTAAACCAGAGGCATCGGTTACCTGTTCACAGGTAACCGCCCATTCCCAGAACGAAGTGGAGGTAATCCGGTGTATCCTTATGGGTCAGTCTCTGTCTCCGGGTATCCCCGGATATCCGTGGCCGTCAGTGGATGGAGAACGTCGCTCGCGGTGGTGCAGGCGAAATCAACCACCATCATTTTGGGTGGAATATTCACCCCCCGGGCTTTGTTGACGGGGATGCGACCTCCACTGGTGAAGTATCCACGATTCTTCACCAGGTCTGGAGAATGAGCACACCGATGCACGAAGGAGGAACGCACATGCAGGACAGCAGTCGTCGCATGTATGAACTGGAGTATCCAGCACCCGAGATGAAACCCCATGACGGCACGACCCTGGTAGTCGCTCTTCAGGGCTACGCAGACGCAGGCCAAGCTGTGGACTCCTCCGCACATCATCTTCTGAGTTCCCTGGAGAACAGCCCCGTGGCCGCGTTCAACAATGACGAGTTGATCGACTATCGCTCACGTCGCCCGGCTGTGCGGATCTCCAATCATGAGGTAGTCGGGATGGACGAGCTCAGACTCGGGTTGTATGCAATGCGGGATTCATCGGGGCATCCGTTTCTGCTGTTGGCAGGACCGGAGCCGGACATGCGTTGGAATGCATTCACCGATGCCGTCATCGATCTCTCTGAACGTTTCAACGTCAGCAGGACACTCTGCCTCTATTCGGCGCCAATGGCGGTGCCGCACACCCGGCCATTGCTGGTGACCGCACACGGAAATTCGGAGGACATCACGCGGCGCCACTTCCGGGTCAACAGCAAGATGACGCTACCTGGTTCAGCATCCCTCCAACTCGAGTACGTCCTCGGGTCGAAGGGGCGATCAGTGGCCGGTTTCACAGCTCATGTCCCGCACTACATCGCGGCCTCAAATTATCCGGAGGCCACACTGAAACTCCTGCGTGCCGTAGAAGCGGCGGGATCACTTTCACTGCCGCTGGGAAGCCTCGAGCAGGATTCCGCGAGGATGATCACCCTGCTCCGGGACCAGGTTGATGATTCCGGAGAGATCGCAGGTATGGTCCAATCCCTGGAGCAGAGCTACGACGAGGAGCTGGAGACATACCGCGAAGATAATCCCGGTGTTCTACTTCCGGGGGAGACCGAAGCCGCAGACGCTGATGCACTAGCCGAGGAATTCGAGAGATATCTGGCGTCTGTCCACGACCCGGACGCTGCATCCGGCGAACATCCGGGGGATTCTCCTGTGGATCCCGGTAGTGACGGACCCCCGGAACAACCGGAGGACGGGTCCCGCTGATGCCGCGCGTGGCGCCACACACGGGCAGACCGTTACGCTGGTGGATGTGACCCTGACCCAGATTCTCCCCGACCTGTCCGATGTTCCTGAGTCCCTGGTTGATGACTGCATCTGGGATTCCTTCATCGGGTGGACCCGAGAGAAAGGCATCACCCCATATCCGGCGCAGGAGGAAGCCGCGCTGGGTGTTCTCGCCGAGAACAACGTCATCCTTGCCACCCCGACTGGATCGGGAAAGTCCCTCGTCGCCACCGCCGCGCACTTCATCGCTCTCGCCCGGGGACAGAGAACGTTCTACACCGCGCCGATCAAGGCATTGGTGAGTGAGAAGTTCTTCGCTCTGTGCGACATCTTCGGTCCCGAGTCCGTCGGAATGATGACGGGGGACGCAACCGTGAACGGCGGCGCACCGATCATCTGTGCGACGGCTGAAATCGTCGCGAATATCGCGCTCCGTGACGGAGCACAGGCTGACATTGATCAGGTGGTGATGGATGAGTTCCACTATTACTCGGAACCCGACCGCGGATGGGCCTGGCAGGTACCACTGCTTGAACTGCCGAATGCACAGTTTCTCCTGATGTCTGCGACGCTCGGCGACACGTCGTGGCTGCAGGAGGACCTCAGCCGACGCACGGGGCGGGACACCGAGCTTGTCTCGGGCAGTGAACGCCCTGTACCGCTGGATTTTTCTTACGTTTATTCACCAGTCCATGAGACCATCGAGACGCTCCTCAAGGAAAACAAGGCACCAGTGTACGTGGTGCACTTCACTCAGCGCGATGCCATCGAGAGAGCACAGGCACTCACCTCGATGTCTATCATCGACAAGGACACCAAGGAGCGGATCGTCACAGAGATCGGTGCCTTCCGGTTCACCACAACCTTCGGAAGGACGCTGTCAAAGCTCCTTCGCCGGGGTATTGGTGTACATCACGCCGGAATGTTGCCTAAGTACCGTCGGTTGGTGGAAAAACTCTCCCAGACCGGACTGCTCAAGGTGATCTGTGGTACCGACACCCTCGGGGTCGGCATCAACGTACCGATCCGCACCGTACTCATGACAGGTCTGTCGAAGTTCGACGGAACAAGCCAGCGGATCATCAAGTCACGGGAATTCCATCAGATCGCCGGACGCGCGGGGCGCGCCGGATACGACTCAGTCGGTCATGTGGTGGTTCAGGCACCGGAGCACGAGGTCGAGAACTACCGGCTCCGCCAGCGCGCCGGAACAGATCCCAAAAAGCTCAAGAAACTCCGAAAGAAGGCGGCTCGTCCCGGTGAAGTTAGCTGGACCGAGAAAACCTACGAACGACTCACTACCGCCGAGCCGGAATCCCTGAGTAGCCAATTCAGGGTATCAACTTCGATGATCCTCAACGTGATCGCCCGCCCCGGTGACGGCTTCGCACACATGCGACATCTCCTCCGCGACAACCATGACACCCGCAGAAAACAGAACAAAGACATCCTCACCGCCATCGAGTTGTTCCGGGGTCTCGTCTCTGCGGGCATTGTCGACCGTATCCCCGGCGGACCGGACTCCACGGGACGTCGATGGCATCTGACTCATGACCTGCAACGGGATTTTGCTCTCAATCAGCCCCTCGCCCCTTTCGCGTTGGCGGCACTCGACCTGCTGGATCCGGACTCAGACACCCATGTCCTTGACGTGATCAGCGTGTTTGAGTCCATTCTCGATGACCCCCGACAACTACTCATCGCCCAACAACGGGCCGCACGTGGCGAGGAGATCGCGGCGTTGAAGTCCGAGGGCGTCGATTACAGCGAGCGGATGTCCATCATCGAGGACATCACTTGGCCCAAACCGCTCGATGAGCTGTTGGAAAAGGGCTACGGTTCTTACGCAGAGGGGCATCCCTGGGTCCGGGAGTTCGAGCTCCGACCCAAATCGGTCGTGCGAGACATGATCGAACACGGAATGACCTTCTCAGATCTCATCGCCACCTACGGCCTCGCTCGTAGCGAGGGGGTGGTGCTCAGGTACCTGACCGACGCTTGGCGAACCCTGCGCCAGTCAGTACCTCCCGAGCACACGACGGAAGAACTTGAGGACATCATTGTCTGGTTAGGTGAGATGATCCGACAGGTCGATTCCTCTCTCGTCGATGAATGGGCACAGATGGCCGATCCGGATTCCCCGGTATCCCGGGAAACCCTGGAGCGCGAGCTGGCCTACGGTGTCGAAGACCCGACAGCGCTCACCGCCAACCGTCGGGCTTTCACGATCATGGTACGCAACGCCATGTTTCGGCTGGTGGAGCTCTTCGCATTCGAGAAAGAGGATCAGCTCATGGAATTTACGGAGTACCTCGACGCCCCTCCGGACTTCGGAGCTGGTATGGACGCGTACTTCGAGGAATACGCGGACATGGACACCGGCCCCGCAGCCCGGGGACCCGAATTCTTCCGGTTGGCCCAGGAGGGCCGACTGTGGAAGGTCCGACAGATACTCAAGGACCCCGAGGGAGACAACGCCTTCGCCTTTGTCGCATCCATTGACCTGGATGCCTCAGATGCCGCCGGCGAGGTCCGCTTCGCAGAGCTTGCTCTGGAGTATAATTAATCATCCGCCTGAATGTGGCGCGTGGTGGACTGGCCGTCGTGATCGAACGTAACGTAGTCAACCTCCCCGCGGATCTCCGAGACGATCGTCGCGAGGTTCTTCCGTCCCTCCGGCAGTAGCCGGACGGTGACCTGTCCATCGACTGCTGCATCGATGATCTCAGCAGCGGCCAAACGAACCCCGACAAGCGCGGCGGGTTCCGCATCCAGGGAATCTCCGGATACCCCCTGGACAGGAGATGCCCCAGATCTCTCATCGAGAAGCATAACCCGTACCCCCCTCAATCTGGCCTCCCAGACGGCCCGGTTCACCTGCGAACGATCAAGCAAGGGCGATCTGATCGCATCCCGGAGCCGTAGTTCTAGAAGATTCGCATCTCTCCGTCTGTCGGCCTCCGGGCGTGAGTCTTCCAGGACAATACGGACGAGATCCCGGACCCACCCGCAGCTCTCTCCGAGGTAGCTCGACCGGGTGGTATGAAGGGAGAGTCCCGCACTCCGTATCCGCGTCGCCTCGACCACGACCGGGAATCCTGCAGTAGCCCGTCGGACGAGCAACGGAACCAACGCCCCGGTGACGGTTGTCGCCGTGAATATGAGAATGCCCGTGTCTGCACCCTGGACCTCGGTACCGGCTAGTGCCAGGAGTCGGACGAGACCAGCGCAGACGAACGTCGTCGCCACAGCAACAACGGCTCGGCATCTGATCGCCAACAGCGGCAGCGAAACCTGTGTTGCGTAGACCCACCATCCGGCAGGCCACGCGTAAGTGGAGGTGGTGCCCGTGAACGCCCCCGCTACGACCATTATTATGACGGATAGAGCAACAATCACGGTGGCCTGCTCCCCCAGTTTCTCGGTGCTTCCGGAGGTCACCGCGAATACCGATGCGATCAGTGCGGCGATCCCGATCGCCCACGGGATGCCATGGGTGCATCTCTCATCAACGAGGGAAATACCGGTGAGTACCGTGATCGCGACCAAGGCAAACCACAGACTGTGGGTGATGTACATGCCGGTCAGTCGATACAGCGGAGGCAGAGCAGTCTCTTTCTGGTCGACGGCGTCCACTGGGACACAGCCTTGAGCATGCCTCCAACTGAGCGTGACCCGAGTACCCGAGCCACGCCTGGAGTGGACGTCAACGGTGCACCCGGGGGTGTCCGCGACACGCCTAATAATGGATACTCGGACACCTGCACGGTTCTCCGGAACGGAAGCAGGATCGAAACCGATACCGTCATCGATGAATTCGACCCGGAACCCGCTGAGTTCACCTTTTATTGTGTCAAAACTAATTATGCAGCGCCGGTCGTCGGTCTGCGCATGACGGATCGAATTCAATGCTGCTTCACCGACCGCACCACAGATGGCCGTGACCGCCCGACCGGGCAGTCCCCCACCTGAGGGGTATGAACTCTCAGTCACGATGATCTTACTGCCTGGAGCAGCTTCCATCACGACCTCACGCACCATCCGGACAGCATCGGCTACGGATATTCCGTTATCCGTCGCCGGAACCTCCGCTGGAGCGAGATGGGACAAGATGAGGTCCTTGTCCGGGGGGAGGCCTCCGGATGCCACCGCGCGCAGGAGTGTGAGAACCGTGTCGTGGACGTGGGCGAGAAATTGGGCTTCAGTCACGCGTAGTTCCCGCGACCGGAGCTCAGACAGGATCTCCCGGTGTGCACGACTGATCCGGGCATCCAGTCGCCGAGCAGCGCTGATCCCCATGGTGCAAGCGACGAAGAACGGCAGGGGCACGATCCAACCGTGTCCCACTGACAAGACCTGGAGGACCGGCGTGCTGACCTGGTTGTTGGCAATTGCTGCAACCGCAGTCATGACGAGTGCGAGCATGAGGCCCCAGGGCAGACCGAGGGCAGCCGCCACCATGATCGCCGGAATCCCGCAGTAGTCCCCCAGGTGCACCGGCTCAAGCCGTGAATAACCCTGAGAGAAAAACAGGGTTACATCAACCGTCAGCATCAGCAGATAGGCACCCCCACCGACCGCCATGGCGAGCCTATAGATGAAAGCCCGCGCAGAGAAACAGGCCACCAATTGGAGGAAGGCACAGCCCACCAGGATCACGTACGCCGCTGCAACGACGGGATCACCACCGATACCCCCACTGCCCATCGTGCTGCGCGACGTATATGAGGCCAACAGATGCAACAGCAGAGAAACACCGGTCACCAGAGCAGTTATTCGCAGTACCGACACCTCTGCATCCCAGTGTCGGGCGAGACTGGCGAGGAATTCCTCGGGAATCCAACTCCCACGGCGTGCGGGAGCGGATACGAAGAGTTCTTCCGGCAGCTCGGGAGAATCACCCTCCGAATGCGACGCTGACGGGGCGGTACTCCGAGGGGTCCACCTAGTACCGCCGGAAGATAAGGGTCGCATGGTTCACGTCAGTGGTCCAAGGGACCACGAATGTAGCCGTCCTGCTGAGCACGGTATAAAAGTTCGACCTTACTGCCCGCACGACGCCCTGCATCCACGTACTTCCGACGTATCCGGTTCAGGTGATCCTGGACCGTCGGGGGCTTGAGACCGATCGCGCGGGCCACGGAATCGGCTGTCATACCGCTGGCGTAGAGAACGAGGATTTCCCGCTGTCGATCAGTGAGGTCAATTGCCTCTGCGAGTGGATCGGATTCGATCAGCGACGCCCAGTCACTGGTGGCATAGGTGTCTCCGGCTGCGGCAGTTCTGATGGCCTCAACGAGCTCCACCGTGTCAACCGACTTCTGCACCATCCCGTTGACGTCGGCCAACAGTGCCCGACGCATATAGAAAGGACTCTCCATAGCAGAAAACACGAGGACCTTGAGTCCGCGTTCACGAAGCCGTACCACGTTCTTGTATGGGTCAGAGGAGTCTCCGAGCCGGAGATCCAGCAGGACAATATCAACAGACGGCGCCTCCGGTTGATCGAGGCACTCCAGGAGGGCATCAACATTCGGAAACCCCCCTATCAGGTTGCACTCCCCCGAGTCCATCAGAACTGTCCGGATTCCGACTAAGGCGACTTCGTGGTCATCAACTGCAGCGACATTGATCAACATAAATGACAGAGTAGTAGTTTTAATACAGAAATACTCCAGTGTTCCCGTCAAAACACCCCCGCACGGGTTCGCCCGATAATCGCATCGCACCGTCATCCAGAGAACACCCTCACCAGACACGGAAAATCCCCGCCTCCACCAGGAAAATCGGGTGAAATCGGGGATCTTCAACTACTGGGCGGCGGAAACCGTGAACCGGGTTCCCTAGCGAGCCGCCTCAATCTGCACAGCCTGGGCAACACCAGAAACGGTCGCGGCAATCTTGACCGCCTCAAATACCTGTTCCTTAGTCAGCCCCTCACCGCGAACGGTCCTGTCATGCGCCATGGTGCAGTCGGGGCAACCATTGATCGTCGAGACAGCGAGCGACCACAGCTCGAAATCAACCTTATCTACCCCGGGCTTGGCGATGATGTTCATACGCAGCCCCATCTTCACCTGTGTGTAATCATCACCAAGGAATTCCTTGGCACGGTAGGCCACATTATTCATCGCCATAATCGACGCGGCACCGAGAGCCGCTCCCACTGCCTCATCGGAAAGATGATTCGATGCTTCCTCGGAGATCTCGGAGAAGACGGTGTCGTTCCGTGTTGCCGCAGCGCAAGCTAGGAACGTACCCCAGAGCTGCTGCTCACTGAGCTCAGTGCTACGAGCCAGACTACTGAGATTGAGTTTGAGATCTTTCGCGTATTCGGGCAGACCGGATTTCAGGTTATCGATCGACATTTACTTCAGTTCCTCCTTCAGGACATCCATCTTGTCGATGGTCTTCGTGGGATCATTCTTCTGCCAGTTACAGGCGCAGACTTCTTCGGACTGCAGAGCATCGAGCACGCGGAGGATCTCATCGACGTTACGACCAACAGCATCCGGAGTTGCCGAGACAAACTGGATGATGCCGTCCGGGTCGACGATGAAAGTGGCGCGGTCCGCCACCCCCTCAGCATTCTCGACCCCGAGGGCACGCATGAGGTCGTGACGAATGTCGGCGAACATAGGGAATGGAACAGTCTTCAGCTCGGGATGCGTAGCACGCCAGTTGAAGTGGGAAAACTCATTGTCACCGGAACCGCCCAGAATCTGAGTGTCCCGATCCTGGAACTCCTCATCAAGTTTGCCAAAAGCCGCGATCTCTGTCGGGCAGACAAACGTAAAGTCCTTCGGATAGAAGAAGACGACCTTCCACTTACCCTCGAAAGACTCATGGGTGATGGTCTCAAAATAGTCTTCCGGCTGGTTGGCCTTCACATCGTGAAGATCACCACCTTTGAGCGCAGTGAGCGAAAACTCCGGGAATTTGTCGCCGATGGTTAGTAGTGCCATGTAAAGCCTCCTGGTGATGGTTCATTTGAAGATAGACGGGTATGTGACACGCCTTTCGTCCGCTCGACGGCCCCATCCTTCGGTACCACGACCGGATACCTTCGAGTATGCCCCTGTCGCACACGGACGTCAAAAGGTTTAACTAAAAATCCTGATATATAGTGATAGGTGTGAGCAATAAAGAGTACCGCCCAACGTTGGCCCAGTTACGCACATTCGTCACCATCGCCGAAAACCGCCACTTCGGCACGGCGGCGGCGAAATTATCCATCTCGCAGCCGAGCTTATCCCAGGCACTCGTCGCGCTCGAGACCGGACTCGGAGTGCAGTTGATCGAGCGTTCCACACGCAAGGTCATCGTCACACCGACAGGCGAGAAGCTACTGCCTTCTGCGAAAGAAACCCTGGACGCGGCCGAAACCTTCCTCGCCATGGCGCGGGGTGCCTGCGGAAGCCTCGCCGGGCCGCTGACACTCGGGATGATTCCCACCGTAGCCCCCTACATTCTCCCGAATCTTCTCCACCACGTCGCATCGGAACTACCTGACCTCCAACCGTGCATCATCGAGGACCAGACGAGACACCTGCTCGAGCAGCTACGGGACGGACAGATCGACTGCGCCGTTGTCGCGCTCCCCGTCACTGCGAGCGGACTCACCGCGACGCCTCTCTACGACGAGGAATTCGCGATCGTCGTCCCGTCCTCATCCCCGATGGCGGGGCGAGCTGACATAACTCTCTCTGAGTTAAAGAAACTCGATCTGCTCCTTCTCGATGACGGTCACTGTCTCCGAGATCAGATCATCAACCTCTGCCGGAATCGTGACCTCTCCCCCACTCCCACCGGCCCCGGCGCCGCTACCACACGAGCAGCAAGTCTGTCGACGGTGATGCAGTGCGTCGCCGGGGGACTCGGAAGCACACTTGTCCCAGTTAGCTCAGTTCCCTTCGAATGCAACCGCCCAGGCCTGTCGGTCGCCCGCTTCGGACCAGGGGTGGACGCCCACCGAACAATCGGTCTCGCTTACCGTTCCTCTTCCGCCAGACGAGACGAGTTCCATCAGCTCGGAGATATAGTCCGCTCGGCATACCGGGAAACCATCTCGGAATCTCCCTTCCCTTCTATGGTCCCTTCTGCGCTCTGAATTACGGACTCCAAAAGCGTCGACAGTCGCGCATTCGTAACCAACCACACTCCCACCGCATGCCCCGGTTAAGATGAACGGCTAGTGATGACAACGACTGATTCCAACTCCCACGCCACCCCTCCATCAAAAAAGGAGCTCCTCAGGCGCCTCGATGAGGTGACGATAGCCGACGAGCGTACGTTCCGCCGACGCCTTCATAAGGCCCGTTCCGTCAAAGCCCTCCTGGCCATCGCACGAGACATCGATACGGCACGCATCAGACTAGCGACCCGACGGGCCGTGATCCCGAAGATCACCTACCCCGAGCAACTACCCGTCACCGCACGCCGCGATGACATCGCCGCCGCGATCCGCGACAACCAGGTGGTGATCATCGCTGGCGAGACGGGTTCGGGAAAAACTACCCAGATCCCGAAAATCTGTCTGGATCTCGGGCGCGGCCGTCGCGGACTTATCGGACACACCCAACCACGTCGCTTGGCCGCACGAACCGTCGCCGAACGCATCGCCGACGAACTCGGTCAAACAGTAGGCGAGGCGATCGGCTATGCGATCCGTTTCGATGACAGAGTCTCAGCATCCACGTCAGTGAAACTCATGACCGACGGTATTCTCCTGGCGGAGATGCAACGCGATCGGTACCTCAACGCCTACGACACCATCATCATCGACGAGGCTCATGAGCGGAGCCTCAACATCGACTTCTTGATGGGATATCTCAAACAGCTTCTTCCCAAACGACCGGATCTCAAGATTATAGTGACCTCGGCGACCATCGCTCCAGAGGCCTTCGCCAAGCATTTCTGCGATGCCAAGGGCAATCCCGCCCCGATCATCGAGGTCTCCGGAAGGACGTTCCCCGTTGAGATCCGCTACCGCCCCCTTGAGTTCGAAGTCGAGGGGAAAGTCATCGATCAGGATCCCCTGGACGGTCTGGTGGAAGCCCTCGAAGAACTCATGGCCATCGGCCCAGGGGACATTCTCTGTTTCTTCGCTGGCGAAAGCGACATCCGCGATGCGATGGAAACTATCGAGGGACGGCGCTGGCGGGGGGTCGAGGTAACGCCTTTGTTCGGGCGCCTTTCCAACGCGGAGCAGCACCGAGCGTTCTCCAGCCATCGAGGTCGGCGTATCGTCCTCGCCACCAACATCGCAGAGACCTCCCTCACGGTACCGGGAATCCACTACGTGGTGGACACCGGGCTCGCCCGTATCTCCAGGTATTCAGCCCGCACCAAGGTCCAACGTCTCCCGATCGAACCCATCTCGCAAGCGTCGGCGAAACAACGTTCCGGGCGCTGCGGCCGCATCGCGGATGGCGTCGCCATCCGGTTGTACTCCGAGGAAGATTTCACATCACGCCCGGAATTCACCGACCCAGAGATTCTCCGGACAAATCTAGCCAGCGTCATCCTCCAAATGGCGGCACTCAGACTCGGAGACATCACTGAGTTCCCGTTTATCCAACCACCGGACAATCGGGCTGTTCGTGATGGTCTGCTTCTCCTACACGAACTTGGCGCACTCGCCGATGGCGAGGACAACGGTGCTCCGCAACTCACTCCGGTGGGTCGGCAGCTCGCACGTATCCCCGTCGATCCAAGAATGGCCCGTATGCTCGTCGAGGCAGAACGGCTCGGATGTCTCCACAACGTCCTCGTCATCGTCGCAGCCATGACCATCCAGGATGTCCGGGAACGTCCACTCGATCACCAGGCTCAGGCTGATCAGGCACACGCAAGGTTCAAGGATACCGGATCAGATTTTCTCGGTTATCTCAAACTGTGGGATTATCTCCATGAAACCCGCAACGAATTGACGGGGAACGCCTTCCGTAAACGGATGAAGAGCGAGTTCCTCCACTATGTCCGCATCCGGGAATGGTTTGATCTGGTCCGCCAACTCCGGACTATCTCAACACAATTCGGGTGGATCGCAAACACGGATGTCGCCACGAAGACGGATACCGAATCCATCCACACCGCACTTCTTTCAGGTCTCCTCTCCCACATCGGGATGCGGATCGGTGATTCCCGCGAGTTCCAGGGGGCACGAGGTACCAAATTCATGATCTTCCCAGGGTCTGCTCTGGCAAAGAAACCACCTCAGTTCGTCATGGCAGCAGAACTGGTCGAGACCTCAAGGTTGTGGGCCCGCGACGCTGCCCGCATCGAACCCGAGATGGTGGAACGCACAGCACCGCATCTGCTCAGGCACTCGTATTCCGAGCCCTTTTGGTCAGCGAAGCGGACCGCAGCGATGGTGCACCAGAAATCAACTCTCTACGGCGTGACGATCATCGCCGACCGTACAGTTACCTATCACCGGGTTGATCCGGGTGCAGCGAGAGACATGTTCATCCGGCATGCACTCATCGAAGGCGATTGGACGACGCACCACCGGTTCTTCCACGACAATCGTGCGATGCTCGACGACGCAGTGGAACTCGAGGATAAAGCGAGGCGCCGCGACATCGTAGTCGACGAAGACACGCTCTTCGGCTTCTATGATGCACGTATCCCGGACACCGTGACCACTGGGAGAACCTTTGACTCATGGTGGAAGAAGAAGCAGCGGGAAACCCCTGATTTCCTCGATTTCGACCCCGATGCTCTCATCAACGAAGAAGCTCACGATGTCAGTGAAGAAGCATTCCCGGATTTCTGGAGGCAGGGGAATATCAACTACGCCCTCACCTACCATTTCGAACCCGGCGCCTCGGATGACGGTGTCACCGTCCGTATTCCGGTACCGCTACTCGCCGGCGTCTCCGATGACGGCTTCGATTGGCTTGTTCCCGGTGTCCGACGCGAGCTCGTGACCGAACTCATCAGAACGCTCCCGAAAGCACTGCGCCGGACGGTTGTACCTGCCCCGGATTTCGCCGAACGCGCGATACCTCTTCTCGAGCCGTACAAAGGGAGTATCTACACGCAACTCGCGAATGCTCTCAGACAACTCGGAGGAACCGGTATCAATGACACCGATTTCCGTCCCCAGAAACTCCCAGAACATCTTCGTATCAGTTACGCTGCTGTCGACAAACGCGGAGACGTCATCGACAGAGATCGGGATCTCAAATCCCTCAAGCATCGTAACGCTGAACAGATCACCGCGTCCGTCAACCGAGTCAGTGAGGACATCCAGCGCGCTATCTCCAAGAGCTGGGACGAAGTCAGCATCGGAGAAGTCGCATCGGAGATCCAGACCAGAGTCGACGGCCAGGAGGTGACCGCATACCCGGCACTCGTCGCGGTCCCCGACGGGGTTGCGGTGCGTGTGATGCCGACGAGACAAGCAGCGGATTCCTCCATGCTTACCGCCACCCTCACTTTGCTAATGCGAGAGATCCGGGTCCCGACAAAACAGATGCTCAAGGGACTACCCCTCAGACAAAGAGTCGCGGTGGAGAACTATCCTCATGGAGGCGCCGACGGACTCATCAACGACGCCCGAATCGCGGCAATCAGGGACACTCTGATTGCCGCGGGGGGCCCAGTCCGTACCCCCTCAGCGTTCCGAGATCTCGTCGCCCGGATTGCACCCGAGATACCGCGTACGGTCCGTGAGATTGTTACAAGTCTGGCACCTGGTCTAGTTGATTATCACCGGGTCAAGGATGAATTGTCCGAATGGTCCGGTGACGCAATAGATGACATGCGTGCTCAGCTCGACTTCCTGCTCCCTCAGAATGCGGTTTCCATACATGGCATCCGTCATTTGCGGCACCTACCGCGTTATCTTCAGGCAATGGCGATCCGACTCGACGCCATGGGACACGACCCCGATCGGGATGCGGATAATCAGGATACCGTGGAGTCGGCAGTCGATTATCTCGAAGCGAAATTGAAGAAGCTCCCCCCAGGCCGAGCCAGAGCATCTGAGGCGAAAGAAGTCCGGTGGATGATCCAGGAACTCCGGGTGAGCTTGTTCGCACAGCGCCTGGGCACTCCGCACCCGATCAGTTTCCGACGTATCCAGAAAGCGGTTGATGCACTACGGTGATGAAACGTCCCATCGCCCCGGTCGATGTCAATGTTCTCGTGATCGGCGGCGCATCAACCTGATCTCTGATTCGAAATCTCCGGCAGACTCGAACGACTTGTAGACCGATGCAAACCGAAGATAAGCAACCTCATCCAGTTCCCGCAACGGTTTGAGGATAGCCAGTCCAATGGTGTTCGCAGGAACCTGTGAGCTGCCGTGCTGACGAACTGTCTCCTCAACCTGTTGGGCGAGACGTTTTAACGCGTCATCCGAAACGTCCCGTCCCTGACATGCGCGGCGAACACCTGTGATGACTTTCTCCCGGCTAAACGGCTCAGACACTCCATTCCGTTTTACAACCATCAAAACGGCCTTTTCGACGGTGGTGAAGCGCCCATGACAGTTACTACATTCCCGTCGGCGCCTCACTGCAGATCCTCCATCGATTGTGCGCGAGTCGATCACTCGGGAAGTGGACTGGTGGCAGAAGGGGCAGTGCACAGTGTCATCCTCATCAAACTCGGGGCTCCGGACCAGACCGGTGTTCTCCAGTCTAATGCCCGCACCGATGACCGGCGATCCGCCATCGAACCTCAACGCCCCGAAATGACGGTTGTCGTCGAGTGCGGCACTTGGACCGATGGCTCACCGCCATCAGGCACCGCGATGAGCAGACCGAAAAACAACGCACCACCGACGAGTGCTCCAGCAGCGTAAGTGCGAAGAGCGGCACCCCGTTCAACATCACGCCCCACGGCCCAGCCGCTGCCTGGTTCCACCCCCTCGTCATCCAACTCTCCCATTGGCCAGGATGTTCTAAAATCAGATCGATTTTTTCGAACACTGTAGCCAGACGAGGACCCCAACGAACGGCAACCCCCACTCCAGACCGAGACGGGAGCAGCAGAAGTACTGTGCGACGGAAAAGCATATTTACCTGCATGAATCATGTCATTCTTCACCTTCATTTTTAAACCTCCAGCACTGAAAACAACTGATTTTCGACATTGGAGCAATCGAACACCGACGTCGCCCACATGTTCTATGTCGACCCTATGTTCGATTTATAACATCTCGCCGTAACGTTGTCCAGAGCTTGAAGATGATTTTCGAACACCCGTGTTACAATCGTTCGAAATTATGTAGTGTGGGGTGCAGCATCCACGCTGCGATACCGAACAGTTCAACCATTCCCAGAGCCCCGGAAATGACCCGCCTTTCCGGCTGGTGCAACACGGGTGATCTCGGGGATCTTCCAGAGGTCGAAGCCCAAAGATCCCACACCCGATGGTCTGCCCAGCCACCACGGTGCGGAAAATCCATCCCGACAGAACAGACCAGGAGTCCCGATGCCCACAGTCAACAAACCAGATCCGTCCCAGCTCTCCCCCCGTCAGCGCCGGATCCTCGAAGTCATCCGGGATGCTGTGGTGCTCCGGGGATATCCACCGAGCATCAGGGAGATCGGTGACGCGGCTGGGCTGCAGTCCACGTCATCGGTGGCCTATCAGTTGAAAGAACTGGAGAAGAAGGGCTTTCTCCGGCGCGACCCCAACAAACCACGCGCCGTCGACGTGCGTCACATGCCTGGCCCGACGAAGCAACGGCGGAAGAAGATCGGGCATCCGGACAACGGCGAACAGGCGCAAACGAGTATGATTCCGGCACTGGGGGCTATCGCCGCAGGCAGTCCGATCCTCGCGGAACAGAATATCCAGGAGTACTACCCGCTCCCCACCGAATTCGTGGGTGGAGGCGAGCTCTTCATGCTTGAAGTAGTGGGTGAGTCCATGCGTGACGCGGCGATTCTTGATGGGGACTGGGTGATTATTCGCAGGCAACCCGTGGCGGAACAAGGCGAGATCGTCGCAGCAATGATTGACGGGGAGGCAACCGTCAAGGAGTTCCACCGCGACGCTTCCGGAGTCTGGCTACTCCCCCGAAACGACGCCTTTTCTCCGATCAACGGTGACGACGCGGAGATCATGGGTAAAGTGGTCTCCGTTATCCGCAAGCTCTGACCCGGAGAGCACTGTAAGACGCTGCATTCGATGCTCCCCCTCTCCCGACCGCTACACACGATCGGGGGGTTAGTGTCTGTTTCTCCGATCAGTAGCCTGCGTTCACAGGATTGACGCTTAAATCCCATAAATATGCCGTGAAATGCAACTACCTTGAGCATTCAGGTCGCCCTCTCGTCACGATGACACCTTCGAAGCCTGTGGATTTGTGGTTTTGATCTCCCGATAGCGCCCCTTTCCGTCCGGTTGTTTCGGTTTTATGGGACACTGGGGCAGTTAGGTAAACAAGCAGGCCGAAACACCGGCAGCAGACCATCACCCTCAGCGTCGTATCCGGGAAATCCAACAACCAGATGCATATTCACTCATCTGATGTTTCTGAAACCGGACTATCTCCCGATCGCGACTGGTTTCTGCCGTGCACCAAGGAGGATCCATGTACGCAGAAGAACGCCGTAGGCAGATCGCTTCGCTGACCGCGGTAGAAGGTCGTGTCAATGTCACGGAACTCGCGGACCGCTTCGACGTGACCGCAGAAACCATTCGCCGTGATCTTGCCGTACTCGATAACGAGGGAACCGTTCACAGGGTGCACGGCGGTGCGGTCGCAAGTCAGAATTTTCAGACGGCCGAACTGGCCGTCGATGTTCGAGCGAAGAGTGCTTCCTCGGCGAAATCCGCTATCGCCCGAGCCGCACTCGACTACCTTCCTGAACCCCAGGGGGGAATGTTCCTCGACGCAGGTACGACGCTGGCAGCTCTCGCCGATCTCATTTCCGGGCATCCCATGGCACCGCGCTGGTCGATCGTCACAAACTGCTTGCCCATTGCGTTGAAAATGGCCTCGGCGGGGCTCGACGAGGTCCAGTTACTCGGCGGTTCCGTTCGCTCAATCACTCAGGCGGTGGTCGGAGACACCGCGCTACGGACCCTCGCACTCATGAGAGCAGACGTAGCATTCATCGGGACAAACGCCCTCACCCTGGATCACGGCCTGTCCACGGCGGATAGTCAAGAAGCAGCGGTCAAGCGGTCAATGATCATCAACGCCCGAAAGGTTGTCGTTCTCTGCGACGCTACAAAAATGGGCTGCGACTACATGGTCAGCTTCGCCAGCACAGATGACATCGATGTCGTGATCACGGATTCAGCCGCCCCTCGTTCCTTCGTCGATGCCCTCCGCGACCGGAACATAGAGGTCGTGATCGCGGAATGATCTTGACGGTTACCCCAACCCCTGTACTCGAACGCTCGGGTAGCGTCGACAGCCCCATCACGGGTGGAGATCTGCTGAGCCTTCAGAGGGTGGACACCTATCCCGGCGGCTCAGGGGTGACCATTGCACATACCGCGTACCTCGCCGGTTCACCCGTCCACGCTATTTTTCCCGCTCCCGAGATCAGCCACTATCTTCGGATGATCAGTTTACTCGGGCTACCGCATGACTTTGTTCCAGTCGCGGGGCCTATCCAGACGAGATTCACAGTGAGGGATTCCAGTGGCCAAAGCACGCAGTTCCTCGATCCGGCAATGCCCTTAGACGCAATTCAACTCGCGGGCCTCCGAGACCTCACAGTTAGCCGTGCCGAAAAGGCGGACTGGGTTGTGCTGGCTGGTCCGCTTCCAGATGTCGCGCCGAACGGATGGTACGTAGACGTTATCCGCGCGCTCTCCCTGTACCATCCCGGCGTCCGGACCTCTGTCGCTACCTCCGGAAATCCACTTCGCGCAATCATCCGGCAACTATCCGCGATAACGCCCACCCTACTCTCACTCAATCCTGAAGACATCTCGAATCTACTTCCCGGACCAACATCAACCGATATCACCTCGCTACTCCAGAGCGGGGAGATTTCACATGTCATCGACGCAGTCAAACCCTTGCTTGATTCCGGGGTCTCCGAGGTACTGATCAGTTTCCCTCCAGACAGGGCGGTTTCGGTGAGTTCCACTTCAGGTTGGCTCGCAAGCGTGCCAACAGCAGTAGCCAGGCAGTGCTCCCACTTCCGCGAGAAGTTAGTCGCCGGCTATCTCATGGCGGAAACCACTGGTGCAGAGCCTGATCAATGCCTCTCCGTCGGATTAGCCTACGCTGTGGCAGTTGGTACAGACCCGGATTGTGGTCTCCCAACACCAGATATCGTCCGAACCAGAGACGTCACCTGCACTCCACTGGACATCTAAGTCCCCCCACCTGTTGCCATTCATTCTGTCTCCCCAGGAAAGCGCAAGAAGGGTCATCCCACTACCGGAAAGGTAGTGGGATGACCCTTCTCAGTGAAAAGAATCCGCGCCTACACCTCTGGTGCAGGAATGATGTCTCGTACAGCCTCACGCGCGGCAGTTGCCCCCTCCGCAGCAAGTGCAGCCTCAGCGGCACGGACACACGTCGCCAAATCAACCTCAGCGAGTTGCGCACCGACACCTGCAAGAGCAGTCGACGCAGCGGACAAAGAGTTGACACCGAGGCCCGTCAGGACGCAGGCGAGCATGGGGTCCGCAGCAGCTTCACCACAGACACCAACCGGTGTACCTGTCTTCTTCCCCTCATCACAGGTCATCTTGATCAGACGGAGTACAGCGGGTTGCCATGGGTCAGTGAGGTAGGCAAGTTGCGGTGACATCCGGTCAGCGGCCATCGCGTACTGGGTGAGATCGTTCGTACCAATGGACACAAAATCCAGGTGCGGCATGATCTTATCGGCCATCAGAGCTGCAGCGGGCACCTCAATCATCGCGCCAGCGGTAAGGCCACGCTCGGCACACAGACCCGCGAACCATTTCGCTTCCTTCGCAGTGGCAACCATCGGAGCCATCACCCAGGTCGGGGAACCTTCGCCTCGTCCGAGTTTGTCCGCCGCCAACGCGATAGCGTCGAGCTGGCGGATCAGCAACCCCTCGTTTGCCCGAGCGATCCGTAGACCACGAACACCTAGCGCCGGATTCATTTCATCAGCGAGTGTGGCGAAGGCGACAGGCTTATCCGATCCAGCATCAAGTGAACGAACGACAACCTTCGACTCGGGGAAGGCCTCGAGAACCTTAGTGTAGACAGCAGCTTGTTCCTCCACTGACGGCTCCGAGGTTGCGGAAAGGAAACACATCTCGGTACGGAAGAGGCCAATACCCTCGGCTTCGGTCTTGGCGGCCGTAGCGGCAGCCTTACCGTCCTGGACGTTAGCCAAGAGCTGTACCCGGTGCCCGTCACTGGTCTTCGCCGGGCCACGCCACAGCGCGACCTTCTCTGCGAGTGCCTTGGACTCAGCAACCTTGCGCTTCGCCGAATCAGGTTCAACCCCAACCGCAATGGTTCCCTCAACGCCGTCAACTAGCACCATTTCTCCCGCCCCGATCTTGTTCAGATCCGTTCCGACAGCAACGATACAAGGGACATTCAGCTGACGGGCGATGATCGCGGTATGGCTGGTGGGACCACCGAGTTCGGTGACGAGAGCTGTGAACATCGTTGTATCGAGCGCTGCGGTATCAGCAGGTGACAGATCATCAGCAAAGAGCACAACCTCCCCGTCAACCTCGGGCAGACCAGGCTCATCCTCACCTCGGATTTGTGCGATGGTCCTGTCCCTGATGTCCCGCAGATCAGTGACGCGCTCCGCCATGATTCCCCCCGCCGCCTCGAACATCGAAATGAACTTGGTCGTCGCGGCGACAACGGCATAGTCAGCCGGATGCCCGGCAGCCGTGTTCTTCTTCACGGCCTTACGCCATCCACGGTCGCGAACCAAGCCGGCAGTCGCGCTGAGGACTTCGCTGGCAGCTCCAACAGCGCGTTCGCCGCGATCAGCGAGACGGTCCGCAACTGCATCCGCTGCCGCAACGAAACGCTCATATTCGGCGTCACGCTGATCTTCGCTGACCTGGGCGCCCGCCTGCGGAAGCTTCGGGCGCGGCTTGATCCACACAGCCTTGGCGAACCGGATCCCCGGTACGACCGCCGTACCGTGCAGGACAAAGTCCTTCGTGTCTTCTGTCACATTTTCCATATTCTATCCCCTGTCCTCACTTTTACGTCAGTGCTTTCGAAGATACCACCCGGCACACAACAACGCTGTGAGTTCCCACATTTTCACAAATGCGAACGGGACAAATCGGGCAGAATACGACACCGGGAACGAAGGAAACACCACCGTATCCGTACTAATTTCGGGATTCCTGCCCGCATACCCCCGATATCACCAGAAGTGGAGCCGCGACGTCCTCGTCCACGGTGAGGACATCATGGATAGAACAGCCCGAACCCGTTAAAACAGTTACCCGGACCCCCTGCTACGGTTATTCCAACTTCAACAGAACGCTCCGAAATTCCCGGTCCGCACGGTACATCCCCGTTTATCACAACGGTCATGACTGAATCCCGTGAGTATCCGTTGAACAACCTGCTGCCGCATGATGACGCTTCGTCCTAACTGTCGGCCGCTTCGCGCGTCTACCGATCCAACATAAGGTCTCCCCGTTGATTCTCACCCTCACCCCGAATCCCAGCATCGATCTGAGTTTGAGTCTTCCGGCACCCCTGCAGCCCGGGGAAGTACAGCGACTGGCATCGGTGACCCAGGCGCCGGGGGGAAAAGGAATCAACGTTTCCCATGCCTGTCACTCAGCGGGCGTTCCCACCCTGGCTCTGTTTCCGGCACCGTCAGAGGGTACGTTTGTTCGTCTCATGGCACGCACACGAGTCCCGTATCGCATTATTCGCGGTGGATTCTCCGTTCGGACGAACACAACGATCACGGAACCCGATGGTACAACGACCAAACTCAATGGCCCGGGTAATCCATTATCTCCTTCGGCGGTCAAGGCAGTTGAAGAGGCGCTCATCATCGCCGCAGGTGCCGCAGACTGGGTCGTGCTCAGCGGTTCGCTACCGGCCGGAGCTCCACATGGCTGGTATCAGCACCTTCTCGGACTAGTCCGAGAGACCTTCCCTAAGGTTCCTGTCGCGGTTGACACCTCAGATCGTCCGCTACTGGAACTCGCGGACCGAATTCGTGACGGAGCACCAGCACCAACTCTCATCAAACCCAACGGACACGAACTCGGACAGATCACCGGTATCGACGGAACGAAGATAGAACGTTCGGCCACCGTCGGAGATTTTTCACCGGCAGTCGACGGAGCGCTGCAGGTTCTGGGATATGGAGTGGAGAGAGTTCTTGTGACGCTGGGAGCCGCCGGAGCAGTACTCGTGACCACAGAGGGGGCCTGGACGACGCCCTCGCCTACTGTGAAACCTGTTTCCACGGTAGGGGCCGGCGACTGCACGCTTGCGGGGTACCTGATGGCGGAATCGCGTGGCGCAACTCCGCCTGTGGCTCTCGCCGAAGCCGTAGCACTCGGAGCCGCAGCAGCGTCACTACCCGGTACCTCGATCCCAATTCCAGGAATGATTACCCCAGATCCGGGCCTCGTACGCGTATACCGCTGATTCAAGATCACAGATCTGCTGCCGGAGCACCCTAATGCCCGGTCTATGCGATTACCCCGCCAGCAATCCGGAAAACCGGCCTGACCTCACCGAAGAGGATGATGTCAATAGTGTCGTGGACAACGTGATGCACCCGATTGTGGCGATCATCGCTATCCAATGCGTATTGTTGTACCCGGTACCTCTCCGAATACAGGGTCAGATTTGTTTTCCGTCTCCCCGTGAACGGCAGGGGTTCACACACAGCTAAGGACCCACTTCGCCCGTGCCCCGTGCACGCGGTAAGAAAGGACTGCCACATGGCTTCCAAGACCGTTACCGTCGGATCCTCCGTCGGACTCCACGCCCGCCCTGCAACCATCGTCGCCGAAGCGGCCGCTGAGTTCGACGAGGATATTTTCCTCTCCCTCGAAGGCGAAGAAGACGAGGATCCGGCAGAAGCCGCATCCTCCATGATGATCATGGCCATGGGAGCGAACTCCGGAGACCGTGTCACCGTCACCTCGGAGAACGCGGAGGCCGTGGAAAAGATCGCGGCTCTGATCGAGAAGGACCTCGACGCCTGATCTGATTCAACCCCGGTGCCGAAGGCACCGTGAAATGACCCCGCACCTCACCGTGACGGGGTCATTTCACATGCTCGATGAAAAACAAAATCAGGATGTCAGACGAATTGTCCTTCGCCTATCCGCTGGTAGAGCCGCTTCAGAACCGGATATACGATGATAATTCCGGCTGAACCCCAGGCAATCCCCTGAAGCTCAAGTCCGAACACACTCAGGGTGAGATTACCGATACCAGCGATCATCGCCACTGCCGCAGCCATGAGATTGACGGGATTACTGAAATCGACCCGGTTATCCTGCCATATCCGAACCCCCAGCATTCCGATAAGACCATAGAGCACAATGGTGGCTCCACCCATGACGCCCCCGGGAACCGTGTTGATCAACGCACCGAACTTGGGGATGAACGCAAGTGCCACCGCAGTGAGGGCCGCCACCCAGTAGGCAGCCGTGGAGTACACCCTGGTGGCTGCCATAACTCCAATGTTCTCGGCGTAGGTGGTCGTACCAGAACCCCCGAAGCCACCCGCGAGTGTGGTGGCCAGACCATCTGCGATCAGCGCATCTCCCGCGAGATCATCCATATCCCGACCGGTCATCGCCGATACTGCTTTGACGTGACCGACATTCTCCGCGATCAATACGATCACCACGGGCAGCGTAACCAGTACCGCAGATAACTGGAATGAAGGGGCATGGAAAGTAGGGGTACCGATCCAATTAGCTGCCTGAACCGCTTCCGCAGCTCCGTCGCGGAGCTGCCCGGTGACCGCCGCGAACACCCAACCGACAATGACACCAATGAGAATTCCCAGTCGTGCCACCATTCCACGACCAGCTACCGAACAAAGGAGGATTACGACGAGAGTAACGCCTGCGACGCCGGGTTGCGTCGCAAAATCTGATGCTGCGACCGGCGCAAGATTCAACCCGATCAATGCGACAATGGCACCGGTAACCGCAGGTGGCATAACTGCATCGAGGACTCGTTTTCCCGCAACCTTAACGATGACTCCCGCACCAGCAAGCACGAGTCCCGCAACGATGATACTACCGAGTTGGACACCGATCCCCTCTCCTTGTGTGGCAATGAGGGGCGCGATGAAAGCGAATGAACTCCCCAGATAGCTGGGGAGTCGGTTGTGCGTGATCACAAGGAAAAGAATGGTTCCCAATCCAGAGAACAAAAGGGTCGTGTTGACTGGAAAACCGGTCAGGGCGGGAACGAGAAGTGTGGCACCAAACATGGCGATCACATGCTGCATGCCGATCCCGATGGTGCGCGGCCAACTCAGCCTCTCATCAGGGTTGACGACTGCGCCGGGGCTGATTTTTCTGCCGTCACCATGGACGGTCCATCCGATTATTTGACTCACAACGTGCCATTATCCGCCGCGACGACCCTTGCAAGCAATCTGCCCCACCCCCAGGCAACGTTAAGTGAGCTTTCAGGGTGGGGTAGATCTATCGACAGCCACTATCTGTCGAAGGGGCGGGCATTTTCGATCCTCCGTGCAGTTTCGATGACTGCTGCGGTGTCCGTGTCGACGGCATCGACTGTCACCGCATACTTTCCGAAGACATCAACAGCGAGGTTCTGTGTAACGGGAATAAGGGGAATCGTCACACGTGCAGCACCACCAGCCGTGACATCCGCTAATCCGACAGCTCTGCCGACGAGGGCCACAGCGCCCTGCGCAGCAACCTGGTCCCGCATCTTTCCGACGATCGTACGTGCACGCTCAAGAACCTCCGCTGATTCCCGAAAACTCATCGGCGGGTTCACCCCCTCATCCAGAAGGCTGTGTCCGTAGGGGGCGGACTCAGGATGTTGGCGATAATATTCGACGAGATCCTGCAGGTCAGTCAGCCGTCCTGACGGGTTATCGGCGAAATACGTCTCCATCGACGGGCCGACGCCTGCGACAAGTGCGTCGATGAATGGCAGATTTTTGAGTTCCTCGATACTCTGCTGCAGCTCAGGACTCGGTTCCAGGACAGAGATGCGGTTTCTCCCGAGGGCCTCGATGAGGACAGGATCAAGGCCCATGTCAATCACCCTAATCTCGGCTTCAGAGCGCCGCTGCGGTTCAATTCCACAGGCCGCCCGAAACCCGATAGAAAGATCGGAGACACTTCTACCGAAGACCCCGGGAGAGTCGACACGGTCATCGATGGGAACGATTCCCCTGATATCACATTCTCCATGCCCCGCTTTTGCTCCGTAGACCCCGGCAACCACCGCCGGTGAAATCACCGAGCCTTGGGTCTCCGTACCGAATGTCAGATCAGCATAATCGAGTGCGATCGCTGTTGCCGACCCTGTGGAACTTCCGGACGGGTCCCGGTTAAGCGGGTCTCGGGCATCCAGTGCCTGACCACCTACGGCGCTGAATCCGTTGGGCCCATCCGGGGTGAGGAAATTAGCAAATTCACTGAGGTTTGTGCGGCCCACGACAATGGCACCCGCATTCTTCAGTCCACCGACCAGCTCTGAATCACGTTCCGCCACAGCAGAGTGAAGTGCCCGTGAACCGGAGTCATTGGGAAGTCCTTCAACCGCAATATTTCCCTTGACCAGAACAATCGCACCCCGTAACGGAGACTCGGCACTGGGACCAACGCCCTTGGCATCGAGATCGGCCGCTACCTCAATCGCACCGGGATCAAGATCAAGCACCGCTCGATAGTAACTGTTGCTCTTCTTTATCTGGGCGACATAGTAAGCGAGCGCCTCAGTATTGGTAATACCAAGGTTTCGGCGGGACTGCGCCCGGCCCATGAGATCCCGTCCTTCGAAAGCCCTGGCAATCTCATTGCGCCTAATGTCGCTCAACTCCGAGAGAATCGTGTCAAAGGGCGCATAGTCGACCTCACTCTGACCAGCATAGGTGTTCGTCTCCTCATCCAGAGCGAAATCACCGTCCACTCGACGCTGAAGGGATCCGTCGCCCCGACTGAGGACGTTATAGGTGATGACGCCACTCACGATAATGACACTGATCGCTATGACCGCGGCAACGACTCTGGTAATCGTAAGCATTATCCAGCTCATTTCTGGGGATGTTTTGGCTTTCTTTCCGGAACGGGGAACCGCTTGACGCTGAAGCCAGAGAGGTCTCCGCAACCAACTACGTTTCTACCCGCTACCTCGGGATACTGTTCGCTGGTCGACTGTCCCGTGATCTTCCGGCAACTACATCACCGCTGTGGTGGTGTCATCAGGAGCGGTAAACTCCGCCAGCTCGGCTGCCACAGACTGCGGCAACCGTACATCCACAAGAGTTCCCGATTCCCCATAGGTCTCCGAAAGAACGGTGCCCTGTTCGTGCAGGCGCGCGACAACGTCCCCTCGGCTGAATGGAATACTGAGTTTGACGTGCGCATCAAGTGAATTGAGGAAAGCCTCCACCCTTTGCTCTAATTCAGGAATCCCTTCGCCGGTCAGGGCGGAAACAAAAACAACATCATCGAGAGCATGCCGAAGTTCCGCAATCACCAGGGGATCCGCAGCATCGATCTTGTTTACGACGATCAGCTCCGGAGGCGCCGGAACATCAAGTTCACGGATGATCTCGGTTATGACATTGTTTACGGCCTCGATCTGCTTGAGCGGGAACGGATCAGCTCCATCGACGACGTGCAGGACGAGATCGGCCTCAACGACTTCCTCGAGTGTCGAGCGGAATGCTTCGACCAACTGGGTGGGCAAATGTCGAACGAATCCAACGGTATCCGTAAACACCACACCACGCCCGTCCGCGAGTTCCGCCCGTCGGGTTGTGGGATCAAGGGTGGCGAAGAGAGCATCCTCGACCAGAACACCTGCACCGGTCATCGCGTTGATCAACGAAGATTTACCAGCATTGGTGTATCCGGCGATGGCTATCTGGGGGATCGTGGAATTGCGCCGCTTCGCGCGTTTCACGTCCCGGGATGTCTTCATTCCAGAGAGTTCCCGGCGTAATTTGGCCATGTCCTGGCGCAGCCTACGCCGATCCGTCTCGATCTTGGTCTCACCCGGACCACGCAGCCCGACCCCTCCGTTGGATCCTGCCCGGCCACCCGCCTGCCGAGAAAGCGCCGAACCCCAGCCTCGGACCCTGGTTATCAGATATTCCATCTGCGCCAGGGAAACCTGTGCCTTACCCTCCTTCGACTTCGCGTGCTGAGCGAAGATATCGAGGATGAGCATTGTGCGGTCGATCACTTTCACGTCGAGAGCTTTCTCGAGGGCTATGAGCTGACCCGATGAGAGTTCACCATCGCACACCACGGTGTCAGCACCCGTGGCGGTTACGATCTCCTTGAGCTCTCGTACTTTTCCTGACCCGATGAATGTTCCGGCGTCAGGACGGTCGCGTTTCTGATAGACCGTGTCGACTACCTCTGAGCCAGCAGTCTCGGCGAGTGCTTTGAGTTCCGCCATCGTGGCCTCGATCTCGGAGGTTGTCCCCTCCGTCCAGACTCCGACGAGGATGACCCGTTCCAGCCGGAGCTTCCGGTACTCGACGTCATAGCCGTCCGATTGCTCGGTGGTGTGGATATTCGCTCCACGCGTGAGATTCCTGAGACTCGTACGCGCCTCAAGATCCAATTCACCGGTTGTCGGCTGCTGGGCGTCGGAACCCGGATCAACGCTCGATGCACCATGACGAACGGACTCTAGGTCTGTCTCCACAGAGGGCCGAGCAGCGGGATCAACTCCACCGTCGTCGGGGGCATAGCCGCCGAGATGGTCCTTGAATGCGGCAGCGAGCAGGTCATCATTATTTCGTTCATTCATTATCGTCCATTGTTGCATAAAGCTACCGGGCACGGGGTCTCCCCAGCCTGATCCCCGAGGCTGGACACAGCCCCTGAGCCATTCCGATGCCCGTCTGAAGCCAGACAGGTGCCCGAGCGGACTTCTGAGACCACCACCACCTAGAATCAGTGGCATGAGTGAAGATCTCGCAAGTATTGGACTGGGGTACGAGCGCTGGCAGGATGCCGTCGAGGCTGCGATAGCCTCTGGCCAATTGTCGGTGACCGGAGAGGTCCGTGGTGGACAGTTGATCCAGTTCACGGACCCGTCTGGTGCCTGCATCAACATTCTCGCTGTCGAGCCGTTCGCGACCTGGGCGGGGTTCCAGTCCACCACGGATGCCCTCGGACACGTGAACATGCTCACTGATGTTCTCGCCTTCTGCGATGTCGTCACCGGAGACGGCGAGCGGGTAGCATCAGTGACCGCAAATCTCGCACAGGGGCCGCTACTCGTCGACGAGAATGCACAGCAGTGGCAGCAGCTTGCGATCACCGCACTCGGGGTCGACACCACCGTCTACGGTTCAGTCGAGGATTTCAAGGCGGAGCAGGGAGGCGAGGTTGGCATCCTGGTCAGCCACGGTGCCGCGATCGTTCTCTCCGGCGACGGTTCCCGCGCACCGGATGCTGCGGCAACCCTCATCGCAGAAATCCGCTCAGCTCATTACCGAACCACCGCGCTCTCCGGGCAACGGTTCATTCACTGCGACATCGAAGCCCCTTTTCCGATGGACCTATGTCTACCCGAAGCTCCGGAGCTTCCTGGCCCGGGTTCCATCGTCGCGGGCACCGTCATGTTGACCGCGTCGGTGAAGATGCCCTCTGGTTGTGGTTCCGGTGGCGGGGGCTGTGGTTGTGGTTCCGGTGGCTGCGGCTAGGTCTGATCAATCAGTACACACGACCCAGACGGTTTGACCTTCACCGTAGGATTCCCCGAGCAATGAGGATGTGAGCGACCATGGACGACAACGCACTCCCGGAAAGGAGTGGTAGAGCCATCCCTGTTCCGGTGTGGGCGCTCGCCGTGATCGGACTAATCTGTGTCTTGCTTGCCGTTGTAATGAAACTCGAGGGGATCATCCTCGGCTTTCTCATCATATCGATGTCCTATTTCGTGCTCCGCCACCGTCCGGATGGCGCAGAGGCTGAGTCACTGGCCACCTCGATCAAGTTGTCGGCCGAGGACATCACTGATGTCATCGATGAGTTCGAGAGGTTCCTCCACGGAACTGATGCGGACTCCGTCGCTGATCGAACCCACAAGCGTCCCGCGCTGGCGGACCCGGACTGCAGTGAACCTGACATCGAACGGTTCTATTTCGAGTACGCCACCGCACGCCGATTCGTGTCCAGGCTCGACAAACGCCTGACTGCAGACCTCAGTGTCCCTCAGCTCGAGACCCTGCTCGGAGTCACCGACCGGAGAGCACTCGATCTACGCAAGGCGTGGGTACACGCCAAACGCGCGGCCCTCCGGCTGGGCACAGACTACGGTTCTTCGTGAAACCACCTCTAGGATGTTCCCATGACGCATCCCGAAGATTTCCACCCGAGTTCCGGGAACGAGCCCGCACGCGGTTCAATCCCCACGGCACTCGCTGACATCCCCGACGGCAACGGCGTCGCCATCTTCGCTCTCTGCATCACCGGCATTCTCGGAGTGGGTTTTCCGCTCATGCAGGAATTACCCCAGATCCAGTGGATCTTGTTCGGTGTCTCGACTGTCATCGGTTTGCTCGCTGTACGCAGGGCACGTCAGATACCTCAAGGACAGCAAGGCCGACGACTTCTGATGTCCATCGCAGCGGTCGTGATCTCACTCTTCATGCTCGCCTTCACGGTGTGGCTGGAGTTTCACGTCATCCGCGGCGGCAACCCGATTCCGGGGCTGGAACCATTCGTCGCAGTTCCAGGTCAGAGCAAACCCTGAACTTAATTTTTCGCCCCGCCATAGGGAGAGATTCAACCACCATGCGATGATCCCGTCGGGAATTGGTAGGAGCTGTCCCGATCAGTAATCCTGCGCAGACCCGAGCGCATTCGGTTCGAAGGTACCTTCGGCGACAATCCGGGAAGGGCCGGTCAGCGTTGAACCATCCTCGCGGACCTCAACCCTGATCTCGCCACCGGGAACCACCACGATCACGTCACCGGTGACTTGACCCGCATCCGCCAGAGCCGCGACGGCGGCGGCCACCGTGCCGGTGCCACAGGACAAGGTTTCCCCCGCTCCTCGTTCATGAACCCGCATATAAATTTTTCCGTCGCTGAGTTCGGTGAGGATCTCCACATTCGCGCCTTCCGGGAAAAAATCTCCGTCGAGGGATACCGGTTGTGCCACAGGGAGTTCCGCCAGCGTCTCCCGATCAAGGCCCGGAAGGACACAGGCCAGATGGGGATTGCCCATGTCGACGCCGATTCCACCGAACCGTTGTCCCGCAATATCGCAGGTGCTCACCCCAGTAACCTCCGGTACCCCCATCTCGACGGTAATTTCCGCCACCGTGCCGTCGTATCGAACGATCCGGACGGCTTTGCTCCCGGCGCGGGTGCCGACCCGAAACGTATCTTCTGCGACGGCTCCGTTGAAGCGGAGCCAGTGGGCGAACACCCTTACTCCGTTACCGCACATCTCAGCTACGGTTCCATCGGCGTTGCGATAGTCCATGAACCAGTCATCGTCCTGGATACCCTCGGACAGTGACTGCAGCACACCCGCGGCAGTCAGAGTCCCCGCGCGGGCGACGCGTAGGACACCGTCAGCGCCGATCCCACGACGGCGGTCACAGAGGGCACGAATCAGCTCGGGTGTGAGATCCACCCTAACGTCTGGGTCCGGCAGAATGATGAAGTCATTACCCGTACCGTGGCCCTTGGCGAAGGAGTATCTGTGTCGATGTTTCGTCATAGATCATGAGTCTAGTGATTGAAGTGCCTGATCCAGGGTGTCCCCCGCTGCATCCAACCAGACGGTCCTTGGATCCCGGTGGAACCAGCTCCGCTGGCGTCGGACGTAGCGACGAGTTCCGGTGATCGTACGTTCGACCATTTCCACGGCGTTCAGTTCCCCGCGCCAGTGGGCGAAGACCTGGGCGTATCCGATCGCTCGGCCGGCCGTGGACTCCGCTACGAGACCGTGCTCCCGCAGAGACTCGACCTCATCGACAAGCCCCCTGTCAAACATCTCGTGTGTTCGCTGCTCGATGCGTGGATTCAACCATTCCGGGTCGGTAGCGAGCCCGAGTATCCGGGTTCCCCAGCGGGGTGGAGCATCAATGGGGGGCTGAGAGGCGGAGAAGGGGCGCCCGGTCAATTCCACGACTTCCAGTGCACGTACCGTCCGTCTGGGGTCGTTGTTCTCGATCACCTCCGCAGCAGCGGGATCAATCTCGGCGAGCTCAGCGTGGAGTGCAGCCACACCGATTTCTTCCAGACGGCGCTGATACCGCGCCCGTATCGTGGGGTCGGTCGGTGGGAACGACCAGTCATCAACCAGCGCCTGGACGTAGAGCATCGAACCACCGACGAGCACCGGGGTCCGCCCCCGCGAGAGGATGTCCCGAACATCCGCGACCGCCTCACGTTGATAGCGCGCGACACTGGCATTCTCGGTGACGTCGAGAACGTCGATCTGATGATGGACGACGCCTTCCCGTTCCGTCATCGGTAACTTGGCGGTACCGATGTCCATGCCCCGGTATAGCTGCATGGAATCCACGTTCACCACCTCACCATCAAGGGCATGGGCGAGTGCGAGACCGAGCGCCGACTTCCCGGATGCGGTGGGGCCGACCACAGCTACGGGTGTATTTCGTGGACCTTTCATGCGGGCACCTCCCATTCAGCGACGTAGCGACCGACACCCAGTGTCGTGTCCGCAGCGAAGAGTTTTGCCCGAAGGGGCCGGATTTCAGCGAGTTCCATCCAGAGTCCAGGTTCGATGATTCCCCTTGTCCGGAGTCTGTCCGCATTTTCCGGAGCGGGTACCTTTCCCTGTAGTACCGCCCGGCACCAGGTGTCTGCCACCTCGGCGCCATCCACCAGCGCAAGAGGAGCTCGGGCAGTCAACCCGGCTGAGCCGTCGATGGCGATGATCGTGAGCACCCCGGGCGACGGAGTGCCCAGCTCCCCTCGGACATCGACAACGCGGTCCTGTGCATCTGGGCCTAGAAGGAAACGCTGGACCAGTTCCGGAAGATGGTTTCCTTCTCCAACCCGGATCTCGGGGGCTCCCCACGCGGCGAAAGATCCCCGGTGCCGGGTCCGCCACCGGTCATCTCGCGATCCGACGAGATGGATACGGGGTTCAGTGTACCGAGACAGAATACCCGTAATCTCTCCCCTCAGATTCGCACCGGCGGCATCTGCTCCGCCCGCTATCACGAGTGCGGGACTAGCCGGAACGATCACGAGAACGCAGCTCCGGTCTCTCAGAATGGGGGTGGTTGCTGTGCTCACAGAATCAGAGTAAACCACGTACTTCCCAAAGCAAGTGCCCCTGATGCTTCACGCTCTCGTCATACGAGCTGTATTCTCGATGAGAGATACCCCCCTTGAGTATTCCCCTACCTTTCACGGCTGCCGTGTCGCGCGGCGATGATTCCCATAAGGACGTTGACCATGAGCACGAACTCCACTCCCAAGCCCGGCCCTCGACCGGGACCCCGGCCCGGAACGACACCGGCCACGCGTCCGAAGGCACCTGTCACACCACTCATCTCTCGTACGGATCCACGCAAGTGGGGTCGGGTGGATGAAACCGGCAACGTCTATGTCACCACCAGCACAGGTGAGCGCCTAGTCGGTTCCTGGCAGGCCGGTACCCCGGAGGAGGGACTGGCACACTACGGGATCCGGTTTGATGATCTCGCGACCGAGGTTGAGCTACTCGAGACCCGTCTGAAGGCTCACCCGGACGAAGCCCAGAATATCCGTGGCACCGCCATCCAGCTCCGGGATTCGCTCCCCACTGCTGCTGTCGTCGGGGATCTCGATACCCTCGAACAGCGGCTCATCAAGATCATCGACGAATCGGAGGTCGCTGACGAGAAGGCGAGGGCTGCCAAGGAGGAACGACGCGCGCAGGCGATAGCACGCAAAGAAGCGCTGGCGACGGAGGCCGAGGAGATCGGTGAAAACTCCACTGACTGGAAACCTGCCGGAGACCGGCTTCATGAAATCCTCACCGAATGGAAGTCGATCCGAGGCATCGACCGCAAGACAGATGATGCACTGTGGAAACGTTATTCCCGTGCACGGGACGCGTTCAATCGCCGTCGAGGATCTCACTTCGCCGAACTTGATCGTGGTCGGGCAGCCGCCCGACGTGCGAAGGAAGCGCTCGTGGAACGTGCGGAGATACTCAAGGATTCGACGGACTGGAACGAGACTGCACGCGCATTCCGTGATCTGATGAGTGAGTGGAAGGCTGCAGGCCGCGCACCCCGTGAAGTCGACGACAAACTGTGGGCACGGTTCAAGGGGGCCCAGGATCACTTCTTCGAAGCCCGGAATGCACTCAACGAGGAACGGGACCGGGAATTCGCGGAGAACGCCAGACTGAAGGATGAGCTTCTCGCAACTTATGATCCCCAAATCAATCCGGAGAAGGATCTCCAGGGTGCACGTGGGAAACTGCGCGAGCTCCAGGAGAAGTGGGAGGAGATCGGTTTCGTCCCCAGGACACGGTTGAAGGAGTTCGAGGAAAAGATCGCCCGGCTTGAACGACGCGTTTCGGATGCTGCGGACAACCAGTGGCGGAGGACCGACCCTGCTGCACAGGCCAGGGCAGCTCAATTCGCTGCGAAGGTCGAGGACTTCACTGCTCAGGCCGACGCTGCGGAGGCCCAGGGCAACACCGGTAAAGCCGAGAAGCTTCGTGCCCAGGCGGCACAGTGGTCTGAATGGGCGGAGGCCGCGAAGGCAGCCGTGGAGGAACGCTAGAGTCCACTCTCTCCCGGGGCACATGGACGGAAGATTAGACTCTCCTTCCATGCGCTCCGCCCTTTTCACCACGCCATGTATTGGTACGCCCCCGGACAATGCCTCCGATGCTGTCCGGCACTTGACCATGATGCTCGGTCTCCACGGTCAACAAGTCACAGGAACGACAGACGCCTCGGTATCAGTGGCTTCAGTTCTCAACGCCTTGTCCGATGGGCCGGATATACGTGTACTGGGTCTGATGATCGTCGATGACCAAGATCCCGATACCTCCGAAATCCTCAGTGCAGCTCCATTATCTCAACTCGGATACCCGCTGATCTCAGTCACCGGTGACGGTTCCGCACCAATGACTCTCGGGTGGGCCACGGTTTCCGTTCCGCTCCGGGAGAATCGGGATACATGTAGTGCCGAAATCACCCTCGACGTCTCATTCCTTCCGTTCCCGGGAGAATCGCTGACCGAAACCGGTGGGGGTATCGTCGACATGCTGGTGCGGGAGGTAGAAGACATATCCCGGACACTCGGACGCACAGTGATCCAGTTGAGACAACTCACGTATCCTCCAGGATCGTTCCCGGACCCTCTCGATCTCTCGTTCCGCAACCACGGGTTCACCCCTGTCCTCGTTGAAGAGCAGAGCCGGGTGACAATTCCCGCGCAGATCTCCGTTCCGGAGCCTCCGCCCGGATACACCGTGGAATCTGCCTGGGGGTTGATGCCCGACGGTGCTGACGCGCAGCTCATGAACGGACTCTGCCGTTTACTCACGGTCTTCTCCGCGGATGTCCCGACGGGAGAACTGGTCTCGCAGCCACAGGACTGGGACAGTGCACGTCTCGCCCGTGCTGATGCCGACACACGCGCCACGGGACGCGAGGTTCTCTGGGCGGTCGTACGAAACACGTCGGGAATACCCGTGGCCGCATCGGCCTTGTCCAGACATCCGGAAGATACTGCTGGTGCCGCAGCGCAGATCCTCACCGTTGTGGATCCCGCGTATCGGAGAAGGGGATTCGCCAGGATCGTGAAGAGCATGCTCGCCCGCACTGCCCGAGATACCGGGATAAACCGGATCCACACATCAACCGTTGAAACCGTGGCCCCGATCCGGATACTCAATGCAGAGTGGAATGCGGAGACACTCGCACGGAGCGTCTACTGGCAGAAGCATCTGACCGAGGGCGGGTGAACTTCAGACAGTTCCTTCGACGGATCCCTCCGGTCGTTTCCGACCCTCCTGGCGTGCGCGATCCCGATTAGCACGGCGTCGTTTCGCAGCACGGGACCGCCGATCATCCGAGTAGACATCGTGACTGTCGCGCTCAACCGCGGCGGCGAGAAGTTCCTGCTGGACCTTATGCACCGTATTCTCCTGGGGTGTTTCCCGGCGGGCTTCAGCAAGAGCAATCTGGAAGTTGGAGCGCCGGAGCACGATCCGGGTCAATGCCAACGCCACCAGTGTAACGCTGACTGCACCGAGAACCAGACCATACGAAGGACCGACTCCGGGTTCCGTCGGAGGTCGCGACTGGCGCATCCAGATAGCGAACAGCGAATAAAACATGCATGTACCAGAGAAGAACCAGGCGAGGTAAGCGATCAACGCGGAACGGGTAATTATCGTGGCGCCGGTAAGCAGAAGTACACCAACAACACCCGTCCACACGTAGATCCGCTCCGGCCATGTCGTGACGAAGTTCTTTGCCGTATCCGAGAAGAACAACACATCCAACCCAAGCACTTGACCGGAGTGCGGAAGAAAGAGCGACATGAGAAAAGCGACCATCCCCACCCCCAGCAGAACCTGCTGTGTTCCGAGATCGAGAATCCGTGCAGCACGGCGTTCTGCACCAGGCAGATCGTCCATGTAGGGCGCCAGCTTCTCTTGACGCAGCCGCCGACGCCGGTCTTCCGTCGATTCCCCCCCTTGATCGTTCGAGGAACTCTCCGGGGAACTGTTTCTGTCGCTCACGACGTCGGATACTCCTTCACAAAACATTTTTTATCGGGGTACGGACACGTCCGACTATGCCATCCGCGGAGCCTACTGAGGGGCTCAGCAACCGCAACCGGTTTCAACGGGGGTGGATTTCACCGGGGGACGTCCGAATGCAGGGAGCCCGAGGCCGACGCCGGTCGGCCGTGTGGTCGGGGTTCTGCCCGCCTCAGACATGTCTCCGGCAATCGTCCGCCGGTGCGTCAGTACCCCCGCATCAGCGATCAGATAGTGCGGCGCAGATCCGGTGACCCTTGCCGTGACCACGTCACCGGGTCGAATCACCCTGTCGATCGCATCAGGGCTTTCCGGGTCGGAGACCGGGTTGAGATGGACAAGTCTGCCGTCCCGTGCACGCCCTGAGATCCGTTTGGTGTGACTGTTCTTCCGGCCTCCGTCTGCCTGAATCAACAGTTCAACCTGCGTCCCCACGAGTGCAGCGTTCTCTTCTCCGCAGATACGTTCCTGAAGTTCCATGAGACGCTCGAACCGCTCCTGGACGACTTCTTTCGGAATCTGATCCGCGTATTCCGCTGCAGGCGTCCCCGGACGTGGGCTGTACTGGAAGGTGAAGGCCGAGCTGAACCTGCTGGCCTCCACGACATCGAGGGTAGCTTGGAAATCCTCCTCGGTTTCCCCTGGAAAACCGACGATGATATCCGTCGTGATAGCCGCGTGGGGGATCTTTGAGCGGACCTCCTCCAGTATCCCCAGGAACTTCTTCGACCGGTAGCTCCGGCGCATGGCTTTGAGGATTCGATCGGAACCCGATTGGAGAGGCATGTGCAGTTGCGGGCAGATATTCGGCGTCTCCGCCATTGCGTCGATCACATCGGAGGTGAACTCCGCTGGATGTGGGGAGGTGAACCGGACCCTCTCCAGGCCTTCGATATCACCGCAGGCCCGCAGCAGTTTGGAGAACGCCGACCGATCCCGGTCAAGCCCCGGATCGGCGAAATGAACCCCGTATGCGTTGACATTCTGGCCGAGAAGTGTCACCTCCAGGACTCCCTGATCCACCAGTGCCTGAACTTCAGCCAGGATATCCCCCGGACGGCGATCTGCTTCCTTGCCACGGAGCGAAGGAACAATACAGAAAGTACAGGTGTTGTTGCAGCCGACCGAAACACTAACCCATCCCGCGTAGGCGGACTCCCGTTTTGCCGGGAGCACCGAGGGGAACTGTTCGAGAGCGTCAACGATTTCGACGGCCGCTTCCCGGTTGTGCGCAGCACGGTTCAACAGAGCCGGAAGCGAACCGATGTTGTGGGTGCCGAAGACGACATCAACCCAGGGCGCCTTCTGCACCACGACTTCTTTGTCCTTCTGGGCCAGACAGCCTCCGACCGCGATCTGCATTCCGGGTCGGGTGCGCTTCACGGCCCGCAGTGCACCGAGGCTGCCGTAGAGACGCTGGTCCGCATTTTCCCTGACGGCACATGTATTGAACACGACGAGGTCCGGCTCAGCGCCGGTGTTCGCCCGTTCATACCCTGCCTCCTCAAGGAGACCGGCAAGCCGTTCGGAATCATGGACGTTCATCTGGCAACCGAAAGTACGGACTTCGTAGGTGCGTGCGGGCTGGGATGTCGGGTTCTGCTTCAACACAGTGCGCCATTGTAGCCCCAAATACCCCCACCAGCCGAGCTTCCCCGGCCACTCATCCACCAACGACCCGATACCGCTGGTGAAGACCCCGCAGACGTCGCCAACTACCCGTACCCACCACCCCCGCAAGCTGCAACAGAAAAGAAACACACAGGTCGGACAATGTCACGCACCCCCAGACCCCAAGATGTGTCATGAGTTACATTATGATTCGACTATGGCGAACAACACTACTGACACCATGATCCGTATGCGGAACGTGGAGAAGTACTTCGACGACTTTCATGCTCTGAAGAACATCAACCTCGAAGTCCCGAAGGGCCAGGTCGTCGTCGTACTCGGCCCCTCAGGGTCGGGAAAATCGACTCTGTGCCGGACCATCAACCGCCTCGAGACCATTGATTCCGGTGAAATATACATCGACGGCGAGATCCTCCCCGAGGAAGGAAAAGACCTCGCTCGACTCCGGGCCGATGTCGGTATGTGTTTCCAGTCATTCAATCTGTTTCCTCACCTGACCATCAAACGGAACGTGACACTGGCACCGATGAAGGTGCGGGGGATGAAACGGGACGAAGCAGACGCCGAGGCGATGCGGCTACTCGAGAGAGTCGGCATCTCCGAACAAGCTGACAAGTATCCGGCCCAGCTTTCCGGAGGACAGCAGCAACGTGTCGCCATCGCCCGGGCACTCGCCATGAACCCGAAGATCATGCTCTTTGATGAGCCCACATCAGCCCTTGATCCTGAAATGGTGAATGAGGTTCTCGATGTGATGACCGACCTCGCAGAGGGAGGAATGACCATGGTCTGCGTGACCCATGAAATGGGTTTCGCACGAAAAGCCGCCGATCGCGTTCTGTTCATGGACGCCGGTGCGATCATCGAGGACACAGATCCCGCTACCTTCTTCGACAGCCCCAAGTCAGATCGGGCCCGAGACTTCCTCGGAAAGATCCTCGGTCACTGATCATCCTGATCCCCCAAAAAACTCCACCACTACCCCGGCAGATCACGATCCGCCCCGACACAACATAGAAGGACAGCCATGAACTCATTCATCAGAAAGACCCTCGCACTCACTGCAGCAGGCGCAACTGCTCTCGCACTCATTGCCTGCGGCGACAGTAGTGACTCCTCGAGCGCGGGACTCCTTGGCTCCATTGAGTCAGGCAAAGTCAACGTCGGCACCAAGTTCGATCAGCCCGGCCTCGGTCTCCGGAACCCGGACGGTTCCTTCTCCGGCCTGGATGTCGACGTCGCCACATACGTCGTGAACCACATCGCCGAGGAAAACAACTGGGACACCCCGAAAATCACCTGGAGAGAAACCCCATCTGCACAGCGCGAAACCATGATCAAGAATGGTGAAGTCGATCTGATCGCCGCCACGTACTCGATCAACGCCTCCCGAGCAGAAGCCGTCAATTTCGCCGGCCCCTATCTCATCACGCACCAGGCACTCCTGGTACGCAAAGACGATGACAAGATCTCATCCCTCGAAGACCTGGACAAGGGCGGGAAACTCTGCTCTGTTTCCGGTTCCACCCCGGCGCAGAAAGTTAAGGACGCGCTCACAGGTGTCCAGTTACAGGAGTACGATACCTACGCTTCCTGCGTCGAAGCGTTGAGCCAAGGGAAGGTTGACGCCGTCACGACAGACGCAACCATCCTCTACGGTTACGCCGCCCAGTACGACAATCAGTTCCGCGTCATCGAAATGGTCAAGCCAGATGGCAAACCTTTCACCGATGAGTACTACGGCATCGGCGTGAAGAAGGGCGATGAAGCCTCAACCGAAGCCGTGAACACGGCCCTGAAAGAGATGTACTCTTCCGGCGAGTTCACGAAACTACTGAAGAAGAATCTCGGAGATGACGCTTCCGTCGTCGAGGAGGGAACTCCCGGCGATCTTTCCTTCCTGACCGCCAAGTAGGTAACCCGGGGCAAGCGGCCTCTGTTCCTTCACGACACCGACAAGGAGCCTCCACATTCATGAGCGCCATGTGGAATGACCTGGCACCAAGCCTGTGGCCTGCTTTTTGGGTCACTGTCCAGCTAACGGTCTTCTCAGCCATCGGCAGTTTTCTGCTCGGCACCTTTCTCACCGCACTGCGGGTGGCTCCGGTGTCAATCATGCGTCGGCTCTCGGTGCTGTACATCAACACCGTACGGAACACACCGTTGACCCTAATCATTCTTTTCTGCTCAATCGGATTGTACGGAAATCTCGGTCTCACACTTGCACCTGACAACTCACATTTCATCGAGTCGAACAACTTCCGGCTAGCGGTTCTCGGATTCGTGCTCTATACCTCGGCATTCGTCGCCGAGTCACTTCGATCGGGGATCAACACCGTGCACTTCGGCCAGGCGGAGGCAGCCCGGTCCCTGGGACTGACTTTCCCGCAGATCTTCGGATCGGTGATCTTCCCGCAGGCACTACGCGCAGCAATCGTCCCGTTGGGAAACACACTGATCGCCCTGACCAAGAACACCACGGTCGCATCCGTCATCGGGGTCGCCGAGGCGTCACTGCTGATGAAAACAACCATCGAAAATCATGCCGCACATGGCTTTCTGATCTTCGGGATCTTCGCCTTGGGCTTCATCGTTCTCACACTTCCCATGGGGCTACTGGTCAGCCACTACTCGATGAAATTGGCGGTGAGACACTAAATGAGCAGCAGTGTACGTGCAACAGTTCTCTATGACGCACCGGGGCCAAAGGGACGATGGTTAAACCGTATCCTGACGACCGTCACGATCATCAGTGCACTGATCATCAGCATCTGGGCCCTTCGGATTCTCCATGACAACGGGCAGTTCGAGGCAGAGAAATGGACGCCGTTCCTGAAATCAACGACCTGGAGTACCTACCTGATTCCGGGACTGTGGGGAACTCTCAAATCAGCGTTCTGCTCAATCATCCTCGCTCTCATCCTGGGAACGGCTCTCGGACTCGGTCGTCTTTCTCCGAGTCGACCGCTCTCCTTGTTCTGCGGTATCATCGTGGAATTCTTCCGGGCAATTCCAGTGCTCATCCTGATGATCTTCGCCTACCAGATGTTCGCGGTATACAACGTCGTTCCTTCATCACAGCTCGCATTTTCCTCTGTCGTCTTCGGGCTCACCATGTACAACGGCTCCGTGATCGCCGAGATCCTTCGTTCCGGTATCAGGTCACTGCCACGGGGGCAGATGGAAGCAGCCCGGGCCCTCGGGATGTCTCACCGGAAGACAACCTGGTCGGTCCTATTGCCGCAGTCCGTGGCAGCGATGTTGCCTGCGCTGATCTCACAGATGGTCATCGCGCTCAAGGACGCCGCGCTGGGTTACCAGATCGGATACATTGAGATCGTTCGTTCCGGGTTACAGTCAGCTTCCGCATATCGGAACTATCTTCCCGCGCTCATCCTCGTTGCAGTGATCATGATCACGATCAACTACGCGCTCACGCTCCTGGCTGAGCGGATCGAGCGTCAACTCCGTGCCGGGCGTGCCCGAAAACTCATCGTCGCGAAAGTACCCGAACACCCCGATCAAGGTGTCGAAACGAAGGACCGGGCCGTGGTCGACTGGCATGACCCGCTGCACCGTGATCTTCGTTCCCAGGGAGAGTGATCCTACTTTTCCTGGCCTCAAACCCGGCGGAAGACCCCGCCAGAGGCGGCGGCACCATGAGAGAACGTTCCTAGAGGCTTCTGGGTGTTTTCACCGGAGCTCCGAGATCCGTTCATCAAGCGCTGTATCGGCAACTTCCATCGACATCTCATGAGGAAAACCCCGCCTGGCAAGTACGCCCAGTATGCGTCGGAGAGCCTTATCCCGGGCTCTGCGATCTTCCGGGATGCGCGGCACCGTAGTACGGGCTTTCTTACGGGCGAGTCTCATGGCCATCTCCTGTTCGTCAGCCTCCGCGATTTGACCGAGCGCCTCGACCCTTATCCCTGCATCTACGCCTTTATCACGGAGTTCGTTTTCGAGAAGCGCACGTGATTTTCCTCGACGATGATGCCGTTGCCGCACCCATTCGGTCGCAAAATTCCGGTCATCAATGAGGCCCGTCCGCTGGAGGTCATCCAATACATCCGATACAAGCCCCGGAGAGAAATCGAGTTGCTGGAGACGCTCTGTCAGTTCATGTCTAGATCTCGAACGATGATCGAGCAGAAGGAGGGCACGGTGACGAATCTGTGCCCGAGCTTTCTCATCTTCGGAATCAATGGCCCCGGGACAGTCCGCGCCGACTGCTGCCACCAACTCCCGGAGACAGTCGAGTGTGTACGGTTGGTTACCTCTCATCGTCTCACCGGTACGTACCACCACTACCGTTCCTCCTCAATTTCCCATCCCGAGACACAAATCTAAGAAAGCTCGCTATCCGGAAACAGATCATCCTCACGCTTTCTATTCAGCGTCGGAGTCATCAAAATCCACATTTGGGATGACATCAACCGGATCATCGCTCAACGAATCATCATCCGTATGACCCGCCACCCCCAATTTTGCGAAGATCTTGTGCTCGATTTCATCCGAAATATCTGGGTTATCTTTCAGGTAAAGACGTACCTTCTCCTTGCCCTGCCCGAGTTGATCACCGTTGTAGGTAAACCAAGAGCCCGACTTCTTGACGATGCCGTTCTCAACACCAAGATCAATGATCGATGACTCCCTGGAGATACCCTCACCGTAGATGATGTCAAATTCCGCGAGCTTGAAAGGCGGTGCCACCTTATTCTTGGCGACTTTGAGCCGAGTACGGTTTCCGATTGCATCCTGACCGTCCTTGAGGGTCTGAATCCGGCGAACATCACAGCGAACGGAAGCATAAAATTTCAAGGCCTTTCCACCCGTCGTGGTTTCAGGCGATCCAAACATCACACCGATTTTCTCACGCAACTGATTGATGAAGATAGCCGTTGTTCCGGAATTGTGCAGCGCACCGGTCATCTTCCGGAGAGCCTGACTCATGAGTCGAGCCTGCAACCCAACATGGGAGTCCCCCATTTCTCCCTCAATCTCGGCTTTCGGAGTCAACGCCGCGACAGAATCAATGACAATGATGTCGATAGCTCCGGATCTGACGAGCATATCAGCGATCTCCAGCGCCTGTTCCCCGGTATCCGGCTGGCTAACCAGAAGATTGTCCGTGTCCACCCCGAGCTTGCGCGCATATTCCGGATCGAGTGCGTGCTCCGCGTCGATGAAAGCAGCGATCCCGCCCTCCTTCTGCGCCTGCGCCACAGCGTGCAGGGCAACGGTGGTCTTACCAGAAGACTCGGGACCGTAGATCTCGATAATTCGTCCCCGAGGGAAACCACCTACCCCCAGTGCGATATCGATGGCGGTGTTCCCGGAAGAGATGGCCTTCACCGGTGGACGGTTATCGTCCCCTAGCCGCATCACCGCCCCTTTACCGAAGTCTTTCTCGATTCTGGACATGGCGACGTCAAGGGCCTTCCGGCGCTCATCGCCAGTAGATGCCGCGTTGGTCTTCTTCTTCGTTGCCATTGCGATGGGAACCTCGTGCTCTGTCTCGGTGTTATGGGAAAAGTTCGAATGCCCGGGATTTTCGGACCGTGTGCAGACCGTCGCTACCCGACCGGCCAAAACCCTGACACCTATCGGACCGGAGAACCGTCGGGGCGGATCCAGCGGACCCTGAATTCACCTCGAACGGGGGCGACATGATGTTTGCTACCCCGGCAACCGAAGCTCTGATGAGATGGTGCGGACCTGCATCGTCGGACCGTCCCTCCGGGACGTCAGCCAACACATTAATCCACGAGCGCAACAGTGCCCGATCTTACACGCACAAGTGTTCGACATCAATGTGCTCCCTGCCCCTTCACCAAGCGAACGGGACAGGTTGATCACTCATCGGGACCCAACCTACGATTCTCTGGAATCTCGAAGTCACGGCAGATCTCCCACCAGACATCCCTAGGGTCAACACCGGCATCGATCAGCTCAACAGGAGTTTTCCCGAGTCGCGAGAGAACATGTGTGCGTAGAAGCCAACGTCCGTGGGCATGCCCAAATTCCGAGTCGATGAGTCGGTCGAACTGGTGCAGACGCATATCCGACATACTACAGTCGCCTCACGCTTCATCGATCGGGACGGTCGTATTGTTCCCCTGCATGAACACTGTTCAACTGCAGCACCACCGGGTAGTGTCAGCACCCATGAATGACAAAACAATCTTCAATGTGCGCGATCTCGCTTATTCAGCGGTGTTCGCGGCCCTCATTATCGTCCTCGGGTACATCTCTATTCCCGTCGGTTCCGCCGGTGTCCCCATCGTTCTGCAGAATGCAGCCTGTATCGTCGTCGGACTGATCCTCGGCCCACGGCGCGGTTTTCTCGCCCTGGTGATCGTCTTCCTCCTGGGTATCGTCGGACTACCTGTCCTCTCCCAGGGAAAGAGTGTCCTCACTGCCCTCAGCGGCCCGACCGTGGGATACCTGCTCGGCTATCTCCTCGCCCCGTTGATCGCGGGCTTCCTCAGTGCCCGCGCACCTCGTAACCGAGGCGCGATGGCCCTCAACTTCGCACTGGCCTTCCTCGCAGCGCTGCTGGTCCAGTACTTGTTCGGCATTCTAGGCTTGATGTGGCGTGCCGACATGACCCTTGTTTCTGCACTCAAGGTTCAGATCCCCTTCATTCCCGGTGCCGTGGTCAAACTTATTCTCGGTGTTGCGATCGCGGTCGGGGTTCACACAGCGCTACCGGATCTACGCAAGTTCGGTCCACGGAAGACCGGGCACGCGGCAACTGCATAGGGGTTTCGGATAACCCTGTTTCCCTGCGTCGCAGCCCCGACGTAGGGAAACCTGCACGCACCGGACTGATATCCTTCGAAACTCTGCATGATTCGGCCGCGCATGAGAGTACCCAAATAGATAGCTCAATACATCCATTCCCGGGGCTGCGGGGTTCTTTTTCTGGAAGGTGCCCTAACACATGCCCCGGATCGTATTTGAAGAGGTCTCTGCCAGCTTCGCAGGAAAAACAGTGCTGGAGCCTTTATCTCTGGAACTCACTGAGTCAAGGATCGGGATCATCGGAGCTAATGGCGGCGGTAAATCTACGCTGATCCGGATGATCAATGGACTGGGTGAACCGACATCGGGAAAAGTCACTGTCGACGGGGTCAATCCGGCAACCCACGGACGTGACGTCCGACGCCGAGTCGGGTTCGTTTTCTCCGATGCCGAGAACCAGATCATCATGCCGACAGTACGCGAAGACATCGCTTTCTCCCTCCGCAGAATGAAGGTGTCCCGAGAAGAACGTGACGCCCGAGTGGCAGCGATGATGGCACGGTTCGGGCTCACGGAACTAGCGGATTCCTCCCCTCACGTCCTCTCGGGCGGCGAGAAACAACTCCTCGCGCTCGCTGCGGTCCTGATAATCGAGCCTGCAGTGATTATCGCGGATGAACCGACTACCCTCCTGGACCTCCGTAACCGGCTACGCATCCGCCGCGAATTTGACTCACTTGATCAGCAGCTCATCGTCGTCACGCATGACCTGGATTTTCTCACGGGTTTCGACAGGGTGCTCTGTATAGATGATCACCGGATCGTCGCAGATGGAGATCCCCACCAGGTAATACACGACTACCGAAACCAGATGCTGCGGGAGGAGAACTGATGGCCGGACCAGGTTTCACAGCGATCCCGATGGGAGTTTACGTTCCCGGTAACACCTTCATCCACCGGTTCAGCCCATCATGGAAGTTCGCAGCGCTGATCAGCTACATTGTCGGTTCCACCCTGTTCATAAAGACTGTTTCCGGTGCAGTCATCTGTGTCATCGCAGTATCGATACTCGTCGCTGCTGCACGAATTCCGGTGCGGGTCGCGTGGGGCCAGATCTGGCCTGCACTGCCCTTGCTCGGGTTCTTCGCCGCTTTCCAATGGTGGCAACAAGATTTCCACTCGGCAGCCCTTGTTTTTCTGTTGATTACCTCATCAATCATGGCCGCGACACTCCTCACCCTGACCACCCGGGTTTCTGCGATGATGGATGCACTTCAAGAGAGCCTCCGCCCGCTCGAAAGGCTCGGAATCCCAGCCGGGAAGATAAGCTTGGCGATGTCGCTCACCATCAGGCTCATACCATTACAGTTGGCAACGGTTCGTGAAGTTTTGGATGCCAGGAAAGCACGGGGCGCCACGGTGTCGGTGACCGCTTTCGGGACGCCCGTCATCATCAGGTCTATTCGGCGAGCTCAACAGATCTCGGACGCACTCCTCGCACGCGGCGTCGATGACTGATGCTTCTCCTCACCCGCAGACAACGGTTGCCCCCACTTTCAGAATGAGTTCAGGATGAAAAGGGATGCGGCAGCGGTGTAGTCACCGGCCGCACCCCTTTCTCCCGAAACCGAGGTGGAACTACTACTTGTCCCTGTTTTCCTCGCGTAGCTGCCGCATCTTTTCTTCAACAGCGGAAGTTGTCACATTCGGGCTGGAAGACTCTCCTCCGCTGTTCTCGAGCTGCCGCTCCGGGCTACCCGTGCCGAGCTTTTCAGCGGCCATCTGGGCACGAATCTGCTCGAGACGACTGTGCCCGGCAAGCTGCACTCCAGCCTGTTCAACCTCAGCCATACGGTTCTCCACGGAGTTCTCGGCGAGTTCAGCCTGGCCCAGGGCATTGGCGTAGCGGCGTTCAATCTTCTCTCTAACCTGATCGAGATTAGGGGTACTGCCGGACGCAGTCATGGAGTTCATCGAACGCAGTGACTCGGAGACCTTCTCCTGCATCTTCGCCTGCTCCAACTGGCTAAGGAGCTTCGTGCGTTCTCCAACCTTTTGTTGCAGCATCATTGCGTTACGTTCAACTGCCTTCTTAGCCTGGGCTGCCTGCTGGAGAGCCTGATCGTGAAGCTGTTTGGTATCTTCAACCGACTGTTCCGCGGTAACCAGTTGAGCAGAGAAAGCTTCTGCTGCATTGGTGTATTCAGTAGCTTTCGCCATGTCGCCATCGGCTGCTGCACGGTCAGCAAGCTCAAGTGCTTGACGGGTGTTCGCCTGAAGTTTCTCGATGTCTGCGAGACGACGATTGAGCTGCATTTCAAGCTGGCGCTGATTACCGATGATCGTCGCCGCCTGCTGCGAGAGAGCCTGGTGCTGACGCTGCGCATCCTCAATGGCCTGCTGAATCTGAACCTTGGGGTCAGCATGTTCCTCAATTTTGGAGTCGAACAGCGCGATAACGTACTTCCAAGCCTTGACAAAGGGGTTAGCCATAGTAAGAATCGAGCCTTCCGTTCATTAACTCAAAAACCCACGGCGGCGTAAGCGGTGGGCGTGATGCGGTGCGGGCGTAAAACCTACCCGGGTATTGTACGGACGTCGCCCCAGCCGAAAAGGACCGGAACTATTACCAATCTAACGGTTACGACACTACACCGCAGCCAGATCAGCTTCAGCGGTGTGCACCGCCATTGAGCCCGCCGCCTCGATCAGAACATCTGAGACACTCGTCCCGAGTGCATGGCAGACTGCGGCAAGGAGCTCCGAAGAGACTTCTTTGCGGCCGCGTTCCAGCTCGGAGAGGTATCCCGGCGACACTCGAGATGTCTCCGCGAGTTCCCGGAGCGTTATCCCCCGGTCCGCACGGAATGCACGGAGTGCGGAGCCGAGTGCCTCACGCAGGAGAGGTTCTCTCGGTTCATCAGTACGCGCCGGTACCCGGACCGGCTGATCGAGAAGAGCAGTGTAAGTAGCCATCACTGGGTCTAACGTATGAGCTGTCGGGTTTGTTCCCTGAAAGCGGAAAACTCCGTTCAGAAAATCGGGAGTTCACCCACTACGTCGTGACGTGACCCCACGCTATGCGCCCGTTTCGGTTCTAGCGAACTCCTGAAGCATCTGCCGCAGTGCCACCATAACTGCGGCATGACGAATCTCATTCCTGTTCCCCCTGAGAAGCTCGTCGCCATCCGGCAACGAGTTAGCCCTGTACGCGTGGGTTTCCCCCGATGGTGTCGAGAAACCGATCCACACCTCCCCGACTGGCTTCCCATCCTGTGGATCGGGTCCCGCGACCCCCGTGAGCGAGACACCCCAGTCCGCTCCACAAACCCGCTTCACTCCGAGTGCCATCGCCTGTGCACACTCCGGGGAAATAACTCCGTGTGTGTCCACGATATCCCGATCCACGCCCGCGAGAGTGATCTTCAATTCTGTTGCATAGGTAACCAGACCACCGCGGAGAACCTTTGATGCTCCTGGAACACCCGCCAGCACGGCAGTAGCCAGCCCCGCAGTCAAAGACTCGCAGAACGCTACGGTGTCTCCCCGTCCCCGGAGTACGGCAACAACTCGTTCAGGCAGAACCTCGTCGATCGGAAAAGTGCTCTGCACAGGATCACCGACGCCGGGAAGTAAGAATGTACTGGACCCCGGTCGCCACGGTAACCAGAACAGCAACCAGCATCACGAGAACAACCAAAGGATGCAGGAAACCGGGGAGTGGAAGAAGATACAGTGCAACAGCGACCGACTGAAGTACAGTCTTGAGTTTTCCGCCCCGGGAAGCCGGAACGACACGTCCCGCCCTGAGCTGCCCCATTCGCCAGAGGGTGATACCGAGTTCTCTCACCACGATGAGAACGGTCACCCACCACCACAGCGCGCCCGTCAGGTTGAGACTGATCAGCGCCGCGATCATCAATGCCTTATCGGCGATAGGGTCGGCGATTTTACCGAAGTTAGTTACGAGACCACGGGCACGTGCGATGTCACCGTCAAGTTTGTCCGTGATCATCAAGGCGATGAAGAGCACGAAGGAAGCCCACATCCAGCCCGCATGCTCACTACCACTCCGGAGCACCAACCACACGAACAACGGGATTGCGATGATCCGCAGAGAGGTGAGAACATTGGGCAAATTGAGGTTAGACGGCGACTCCGCTGCTCCGCTGGTTTTCTTCATGGCACCACTCACACTCCCCTACAGTACTCACATTGTCGGACCACGCCGTCAGGAGGTGTCCAGGGCTATAATCGGTGGACATGAACACCTTCGTCGTCGAGTACGCTTATCCGGCAGATTCTTCTCTCATCACCGAAGTTCGGCCACGTCACCGTGAGTTTCTCGCAGAACTCAAGGAAAAAGGGCAGTTGATCGGTTCGGGTCCGTACACCGATGGTGACGGCGGTGCCTTGATTGTGATCCGGCTACCCGAACCCTCGACACTTGATGACGCACGCGAACTCATGGATCGGGATCCCTTCCACACCGAAGGCGCGCTCACCGCGCGGTTCTTCCATTCCTGGAACCCGGTTCTCAATGTCTTCGGAGGGTGAGATATCCCCGGGCCACTATAGAAAACAATGATGCCCTCCCGGTACCGACCAAGTACCGGGAGGGCATCATTGTTTTTCTACCCCCGGACACTTCTAGGAGACGTGGGTACCGGGTTCCTCCGGAATATCCTTCGCTTTGTTCCACTTTGGCGGAACGGCACCCTGCACCGCGTCCCGCTTCGTCTTGATCACCGAGGCTACGGTCGTAAGGAATAGGGTCACCACGATGAACACCAGGGAGAACGCGGTAGAAACATCAGGGACATGAATCGGGTGCCCGCCGTTGATGAAGGGGAGACTGTTCTCATGCATCGCGTGGAGTGTGAGCTTAACACCGATAAAACCGAGAATTGCCCCGAGTCCGTAAGGGAGATAGACAAGCCGATCCAGCAGTCCATCCAATAAGAAGTACATCTGGCGTAACCCCATCAAAGCGAAGGCGTTCGCGGTGAACACGATGTACGGTTCCCTGGTCAGCCCGAAGATAGCGGGAATCGAATCAAACGCGAACATGAGGTCTATAAATCCGATACACACGAGGCAGATCATCAACGGAGTGACCATCTTCCGGCCATCAATGCGGGTGAACAGTTTGTCCCTGTCGAAGGCACTCGACACCGGGACAGCCGTTCGAACCGTCCGGACTACGAGCATGTCATCAACCTGGGTCTCCTCGACCCCTCGAACCTCGTCAACAATGAGTTTGATCGCCGTATAGAGCAAAAACGCCCCGAAAATATAGAAGACCCAGCTCGCCGCATTGATCGCCGCAGCGCCGAGTCCGATGAAGATGCCCCGGAAAAGCAACGCCAGTGCGATGCCAATGAGCAGTACCTTCTGCTGGTAAGCCCGTGGCACCTTGAAGGACCCTATTATCAGGGCGAAAATGAAGAGATTATCCACGCTCAGTGACAATTCTGTGATGTAACCGGCGAAGAACTCAATACCGTGCTGGTGGCTCCCCTCCGAGCCTCCCCAGGTAAACCATAGGAATACACCGAACAGACATGCGAGCAGGACATAGAAGACCATCCACCCCGCAGCCTCCTTCATGGTCGGCTCGTGCGGGCTACGCACGTGACTCAGGAAATCGAAGGCGATGAAACCGAGTAGAACAATAACGGTGATGACCCAGGTGAAGGTGTTTACTTCCATTTGAAAAAGACCTCCGGTCTCAGAATATGACGTGAAAACCGGAGGTCTCCCCCGCTACCCGGCTGGATAGCCGACACGGCCGGGAAATCGTGCCGGGCACCGGTTGTACGGTACGACGACCGATTTCCGTGTTGACGACCGGTGCCGATAGGTGGGGTACTCCCCTCCATGACCGGAACCACTCTACAGCGACCGTACCGACCGGCGCCAACGATGCGCTATACCCGGTCAGAAGATTCCACCCGCGGGGTTCGCGTTGACGACGGTAGAGCCGCCACCGCCATCTTCATTCGGGCTTTCACCGAAATCATCGTCTTTCGGAGCCTCCTCGGGGTCTCCTCCCTTGATCATCCAGATGATCGTGTCCAGTTCCTCGGGTTTGACCAGCACCTCGCGGGCCTTGGACCCCTCAGAAGGACCGACAACCCCTCTGGTCTCCATCAGATCCATGAGTCGACCGGCCTTCGCGAAGCCGATGCGGAGCTTCCGCTGCAGCATTGATGTGGAACCGAACTGGCTGGTCACAACAAGTTCGACGGCTTGGAGCAGATCGTCGAGATCGTCTCCGATATCATCGTCGATATTTCTCTTGGACTCCGAGGCCTTATCCTCAGTCACTCCTTCCGTGTAATCAGGCTCAGCTTGTGCCTTCGCGGCATCAACAACTGCCTGAACCTCTTCATCGGTCACGAATGCACCCTGGATACGCTGTGGTTTTCCGGCACCCTGCGGGATAAAGAGCGCATCACCCATACCAATGAGTTTCTCGGCTCCGGCCTGGTCGAGAATCACGCGAGAGTCCGTGAGTGAAGAGGTAGCGAAAGCCAGGCGAGAGGGAACATTCGTCTTGATCAGACCCGTGACCACGTCTACTGACGGACGCTGGGTGGCCAGAACCAGATGGATGCCGGCAGCACGTGCCTTCTGGGTGATCCGGACGATGGAATCCTCGATTTCCTTCGGAGCAGTCATCATCAGGTCCGCGAGCTCATCGACAACACAGACAATGTAGGGATAGGGACGGTACTCCCGCTGAGACCCCTGGGGGGCGGTTATATCTCCTGAAAGTACCTTGCGGTTGAAATCCTTGATGTGGCGGACGCGAGCAGACTTCATGTCCATGTAACGTTGCTCCATCTCCTCCACGAGCCACTGCAACGCCGCCGCAGCCTTTTTGGGTTGTGTGATGATCGGCGTGATCAGATGCGGAATTCCCTCATAGGGAGTGAGCTCCACCATCTTCGGATCGACCAAGATCAGACGCACCTGCTCAGGCGTGGCACGGGTGAGCAGGGAGACCAGCAACGAATTCACGAATGCCGATTTACCCGAACCTGTGGCACCCGCAACCAGAAGGTGCGGCATCTTCTGCATGGAGTGGGAGACAAACTCCCCTTCAATGTCCTTTCCCAGGCCGATGAGCATCGGATCATGGTTTCCCACGGTCGCGGGAGCATTAAGCACATCTCCGAGACGAACCATCTCCCGGTCGCTGTTCGGGACCTCAATACCGACGAGTGACTTGCCGGGGATCGGAGTGAGCAGGCGTACATTGTCCGTTGCGGCGGCATAGGCGAGATTCGACTGCAAGTTCGTGATCTTCGATACCTTGACACCGGGGCCCAACTCGACCTCATAGCGGGTAACCGTCGGTCCCCGGGAAAACCCGACAACGGAGGCATCGACGTTGAATTCGTTGAACACCGCGGTAATTGCCTCGATCATCCGATCATTGGCTTCGGAGCGGGTCTTTGGCCGGTGACCGGGAATGAGCATGTCGGCACTCGGGACAACATAGCTGTCGGTTCCCGAGAATCTGGTTGGCTCAGTGTTCTGTTGGGTGGTGTCAGCCTGGGCCGGGCGAGTCCCCGGCCGCTCACTGACCGGGACCGAAGCGGGAACGGCTGCGGCATCGACCCCGGATCTGGCGACGATCGCCTGCCGTACCGCTTCCCTGGACGCCGCTACCGCATCTTCAACCCCTCGTGTAACGGCAGCGGCCGCCGCTCCCGCGTTTCCGGTACCTGTAGCAGCCTGGGTCACCGCACCTGCAACCGTTCCAACCGCCGTATCCACCACGTCACCAACAGGTATCTTGCTGCCTGATCCGGAGATCGTGGCTTCCCGGGATTTCCGAGCTGGCTGGGATAAATCCGGGACAACGGGAAGTTCACTGGTATCCGACACCGAAGGTGGCTGTTTTCTCCGGGATCGCTGAGCTTTCTCTGCGGCTCCCCCGGAAAACAGTGTGTGCACTTCGGCACCGTCATCCTCGTCATCATCATCGGTAAGCGGGTACGCCTCCATTGGGCTCGTATGCCTACGGTTGACCGAACTGCGATGGGTGGGGCGATAAGTCTCCTCGTAGCCGGAGAAGTCGGCGACGTCATCAGCGTCCTCGTCGTTAACGTCCGACTCGGTGCTCCTGGAGTGAGGGCCGAACCCGAAGAAGGATGCGATTCCCCCTAGGAAAGACGGTTGTGTGCTTTCGCTATCTGCGGCAACTTCGTTATCCGAAGCACGGTATTCCCGGCCTCGACTCAGGTGCATGACGAGCTCACGGACCGTTATGTCCGTTACTTTCAGTGCACCGTAGACGATGACGAGTAACAACAGAGGAACCGCTATGTAGGGGGTGAATCCCCTGGCGACGACATCTCCCACGAGGACGCCAATGATCCCACCCGCACTGTGTCGCCCAGGGATGTCCCTCGGTAACCCGGCGAAGATGTGGATGAGTCCGAGCATCGAGACGATGATAAGTACCAGTCCCGCAGTGATTCGCGGGGACCCGGAGGACGTCCCTCCACTGGCACGCCCACCGCCGATCATGAGGAAGAACGCGATGGTGACGAGTGCGATCGGAAGAACGAGAGCTCCCGCGCCGATCAGCCAGCGTACTCCCCCGTCAATAGCACGTCCCACGGGACCTGAGATGTTGAACCACACAGCTCCTCCGAGAATCACCGCCAGCGCGATGAGCACTAGGCCGGCACCGTCGTGACTACCAACAGGCGATTCCTCAACGTCATGACCTTCAGGATCATCCGCTTCACCGGAGCCACCACGGCGGGTATCCTCAGCAGCCCGAGTCGTCTCTGCGGAGCCCCCCTCGGAGGACTTGCGCCGCGGTATTCCCTTACGCAACTGAGCTTCCTCCGTACGCTCTTCCGTCAATGGGGTGTCAGAACTCCGCGAACCTACAGAGCGGGCGGTATTTCCGAGACCTCGCGCCACAGACCCGAAGAAACCGCGAACACCACCACTGATCGGGCCGAAGGCACTTCCAGTGCGTTCCCCGGTCGTTGCGGACGCACGCTGTGCTGAACGGGTCTGCACCGCCTGAGTACTCCGTTGACTACGCGAGTTTCCGGGACGATTCTTGTCTCGGCGTGCTGATCCGGGACGACTCTTAGCTGGCATGACTGCCAGGATAGACGCATCAGACACTTCAGTCACAGAAGCAACGTCTCATCCTCCACCGAAACCGCTTTCACCTCGGGATGCGCCAGAACAAAATCAGATGCGGGTGAAGCAGATTCGCTCTCGCTCTCCCCTCACCGTGACGTCAGCTTGTCGTCCGAAGCAGAAGACCAAAATCTCACCAACCGGTCCCGCGACACGGACAACGTCTGAGCCACTACCTGCGATACCACGATGCCCGGCAGCCACGATGGGAGACGCACCTTCAGGATCAAGTATCACGGGGGCAACTGATTTCCGCAGAAGCCGGGCAGCGCCCCTACGGAGGAGGACCAGCATCTGCTGTTCATCCTCCAGCGAAAACGACCTAGGTTTCCATCCCGGTCGAGCTCGCCGGACGTCCTCATGGTGTATGAAGTGTTCCACAGTGTTGACCTGCGCGTCGATGAGCCTCAGCGGGCTGAATCGGGGCGGCCCCGAAGCCCATTTGCGGACGATCTCCGAGTAGTCGCGGGCACCGATCTTCTCACTGACAGATCTCAGATGTCCACCGAATCCAGGGACAAACAACCCCGGAAGAGCATCGGGGCGAGTCTCCCGGAGCAGCAGGTGAACTGCCATGTCCCGTGTCGTCCACCCAGTACAGAGCGTGGGTGCCTCGGGACCGAGCTCGAGCAGGAGCGCGCCGAGTTCGGCACGTTCGGTGGCGGCAAAAGTCATGGCCCCAGCCTAGTCGGCGCCACCCAAGGGGCGGCGCCGACAGGCCGGGGCCAGAACACTCGATGAGATGAACTACTCAGCGGGTCTCGCGTGACCGGAGAACTGCTTCATCCGGGACCGGGTTGTGACTGTCTGAGTTCATCGGCACAACGGTCGGGATGATCATCGGCTTACGACGCCACTTCTGCTCCACGAAACGGGATACCTTCCGTCGTAACTGGCGGACCATGCGGTAGGGATCGTTCTCCCCTTCACCCGCAAGCTGACGCATCGTATTGTCGACCAGCTCCGTGATCTCAGGCATCATCGCCTTAGCATCCTCGGAGAAACCCTTGGCTTGTACCGTGGGACGCTCAAGCGGGCGACCGGTGCGGTTGTCGATGACGACGGTGATCGAGATGAGACCACCTTCGCCCATCTCGGTACGGTCAGCGAGCACCTCATCGTCGATGTCACCCATCGTGACACCGTCAACATAAAGGTTACCGATCGGAATCTGGCCAACAACCTGTGCCTTCCCGTCGATCAGGTCAACAACCACGCCATTCTGCGCGAGCATGACTCGATCGCGATCGACACCGGTGGACACGGCCAATTCCTTATTCGCCCGGAGGTGGCGCCACTCGCCGTGGACGGGCATGGCGTTCTTCGGGCGGACGGCGTTGTAGAGGAACAGTAGTTCACCCGCATAGCCGTGCCCCGAGGTGTGGACCTTCGCATCCTTGCCGGTGATCACGGTGGCACCAATCTGCGCGAGCATGTTGATGACCCCGAACACCGCTTCTTCGTTTCCAGGAACCAGGGAGGATGACAGGATGATCAGATCTCCGTCGCGAACAGTCACCTGACGATGTTCACGCCGCGCCATACGAGACAGTGCCGCCATCGGTTCACCCTGGGTACCGGTTGTGATGAGCATGACCTTGTGCGGAGCCATTCTACCGGCGTCATCCATGCTGACGAAGGTGCCCTTCGGGGCTTTAAGATAACCGAGTTTCTCGGCGATCTCCATGTTGCGGATCATCGAACGGCCATTGAACGCGACCTTCCGCCCGGTGGCGACGGCCGCGTCGACAGCAGCCTGGACACGATAGACATTGGAGGCGAAGGACGCGAGGATAACCCGCTGCTTTGCCTCACCGATGAGGCGCCTCAGAGTGGGGGCGATGTCGGCCTCAGAGCCGGACATTCCAGGCGTCGTCGCGTTCGTTGAGTCGCAGAGGAACAGATCCACGCCCTCATCGCCGTACCGGGAAATCGCCGGAAGATCCGTCGGCCGACCGTCTGTCGGTGTCTGGTCGAGCTTGATGTCGCCGGTGAGCAGCACAGTCCCAGCCTTCGTCTTCAACACGATACCGAGGCAGTCCGGGATGGAGTGGTTCACGGCGAAGAAACGGACGTTGAAAGGACCGTAATCCTTCTCCGATGCCTGGTCGACCTCGATCAGTTTCGGGCGTAGTCGGTGTTCACGACACTTCGCTGCGATGAGCGCGAGGGTGAACTTCGATCCGACGATCGGCAAGTCCGGGCACATCTTCAGAAGCCAGGGGATGGCACCGATGTGGTCCTCATGACCATGCGTAATCACCAGAGCATCGATGCGGTCGAGTTTGTCCTCAAGGTACGAGAAGTCGGGGAGAATCAGGTCTACGCCCGGCTCTCCAGACGACGGGAAGAGCACACCGCAATCAACGATGAGAATCCGGTTGTTGTACTCGAAGACCGTCATGTTCCGACCGATCTCCGAAATACCGCCGAGCGCGATCACACGCAGCCCATTTTTCGGTGCTTTCGGTGGCTCCGGCAGACGACGTGTCAGATCGGCGCCCTGCATCGACTTGACGACGTTACGGCCGCGTTCGCCGCTACCTGAGTTGGTTCCTCCACGGTTGGCTCCGCTACCCCGACTCCCCTGTGAACGCTCATTGCCGCCACGGTTACCGCCACCGGAGTTGCTGCCACCACGACCTCGACGGTTGTTACCACCCGAATTCCGGTCGTTACTGGTGTTGCGACTCTCCCTACGGTTTCCCCGCTCATCATTCGAGGAGTTCTTCTCCTCGGATTTCTTCGTGCCCCGGTTGTCGGTTCCGGCATCACCGTCGGCTACGGGATTGGGTTGCTCGGGGGCCATAAATTCGGGGGCTTCCGGCGGACCCGCCTTGCGGATCACCTTCCGGGAGCGGTTACGGGTGTCAGACATATTTATAGGACTCCAGCCTGTTCTAGATCGGTGCGGAGATCCTCAAGCTGTGCATGATCCACGGGGATCTGCGGCAGCCGGGGTTCTCCGACGTCGAGACCCTGCAGTCGCAGGGCCCCCTTTGAGAAGCTGACTCCACCCAGACGTGCCTGGGCGCGAAACAGCGGGGAAAGTTGTGTGTTGATTGCCCGCGCACGAACGAGGTCACCGTTGGCAAAGCTCGTGTGTAGCTCACGCAATTGTCGCGCGGCCACATGTCCGATCACCGAGATAAAACCGGTGGCTCCCAGCGACAGCCATGGGAGGTTGAGCGGATCATCTCCCGAGTACCAGGCGAGGCCAGTCTCGGCGATCAGAGGTGTGGCGGCGGCAAGGTCACCCTTGGCATCCTTGACGGCCACAATCGTGCGGTGTTCAGCCAGACGTTGAATGGTATCAGATTCAATCGGTATTATCGAGCGGGGCGGAATATCGTACAGGCACACCGGCAAATCAGTAGCATCGGCTACCGCCATAAAATGGCGGTAGATACCTTCCTGGGTTGGCTTCGAATAATACGGTGTGACCACGAGCAAGGAGTCGGCTCCAGCGTCAGCGGACGCTTGCGCGAGGGCGACGGAGGCTGCGGTGTCATAGCTACCTGCGCCGGCAATGATCTTCGCCCGGTCGCCCACCTCCGCCTTGACTTCACGCAGCAGGGCAAGTTTCTCCGCAACGGTCGTCGTGGGTGACTCACCGGTGGTCCCCGCAAGAACCAGAGCGTCACACCCTTCATCGACAAGATGTGCAGCGAGTTCGCAGCCTGCTGCGGTGTCAAGGTCACCGTTTCCGTCGAACGGGGTGACCATGGCGACGGCGACGGTTCCGAAATAGTCGGTTCCGGTGGTGACTGTCATACCTGTGCTCATGTCACACGAGGTTACCCGGTCAGTGCACCATGGCGGACATTGCGGGTATCCGTCGCGCGTGTCGCAGATGACCGAAGAAGAACGTAGCAGGTCAGAAGTCTGTCACGTAAGGACTGACCGCCATCTCGGATCCATCGGACAATCTCGTTATGTCGAAATCCCCGAATACCGTCGGTGCCAGGCCTCTGAGCAGGCGCAGGCATTCAACAGCGAGGGTCCGGATCTCGACATCAGCGTGTTCAGTGGCCCGCATACCGATGAAGTGCCGCCATGCCCGGTAGTTACCGGTGACGACGATTCGGGACTCGGTCGCGTTGGGAAGCACCGCACGGGCCGCCTGCCGCGCCTGTTTGCGCCGCAACAGGGCGTTAGGCTCATCCGCGAGCTTCTCCTCAAGGCCAGCAAGTAGTTCGTTAAACGTAAAACGAGCGTCATCAATCCCCTGCATGAACAATCTAGTGAGTTCCTCGTCCTCCGCGATCAAAAATGGAACGACAACCTCGCTTTCCTCGAAATGCACGAACCGTTGAGAAAGCTGCGAGAAGGAGAAATGCCGATGTCGGACCAACTCGTGCGTGGCGGAACGGGAGATTCCCCGCACATACAGCGTCGCACTGGCGTGCTCGAACAGTGCGGTGTGTCCCACCTCCATGATGTGGCGGAGATACGCCGCATTCGCTGCGGTACGCGGGTTCGGTTTGTCGAAGGTTTCGTAACAGGCACGCCCGGCGAACTCAGCCAAGGCCTCACCATCGCAGGCGTCGCTCTCCCAGTCGATGTCCGTTGGTGGTGTGAAGGTGGTGTGGGCGATGACCTGCACCTTCAGGTTGACGGATCTGGCCACGGATCAGTTCTCCTCGGTTGGTTCGATGGGCGGATCGGGGCGGGTTCAGAGACCGAGGTAGTTTTCGAGTCCGACGGTCAGTCCGGGGAACTCATGGATACGTCGTACGCCGACGAGAACACCTGGAACGAAACTCGTACGGTCGTAGGAGTCCTGGCGGATGGTCAACGTCTGCCCCTGGGAGCCAAAGATGACCTCCTCATGGGCAACCATTCCCGTCATGCGCACGGCATGAACCCTGACGCCATCGACATCCGTACCACGCGCGCCATCCAGTGACTGCTCCGTTGCATCGGGCTGCTCCACCATGCCGGCCTCACGGCGGGCTGCAGCAATCCCCTCCGCCGTGTGGATCGCGGTTCCGGACGGCGCATCCAACTTGTTAGGGTGGTGGAATTCAACCACCTCCGCGGACTCGAAGAACTTTGCGGCCTGTTTAGCGAACTGCATAGTCAATACAGCGGAAATCGCGAAGTTCGGGGCAATGAGGACACCCACACCGTCATGCTGTGACTCACTGATCCAGGCACTCACCTGATCGAGACGCTCAGGGGTGAACCCCGTGGTTCCGACGACACACGAGATACCGCGTGAAATACAGAACCTGATGTTCTCCATGACGGCCGAGGGCGCGGTGAAGTCGACGATCACCTGGGTACCGGACTCAACGAGGCGCTCCAGATCATCGCCACGATCAATCTCGGCGACGAGTTCGAGATCCGTTGTATCCCGAATCGCCGCGACCACGGCCTGTCCGACTCGGCCCCCCGCGCCGATAACGCCGACCTTGCTGTACCCATTGTCTGTCATTGGTATTCCTCCAGTGTCCATCGATCTCCGTGACGTGTCCCGGCGCACCCGGAAACACCGTCGCCGCAATGTTCCTGTACCAGTCTAGGCACCTCACGGCAGGCGCTCAGCCCGGGGTGGGTATCCGCTCACCGATAAAACTCCGGGCACGCCACAAAGGTCTCCCGCGATATCGGATGTCAGAGATGAGAATAGATAACCGCCGTCCCCGGTGCTCGGTTCCTGCGGAACCCTTCACCGGGGACGGCGGTTATCGTACGGCGTCTGAGCCGGTGCAGTGGATTACTCCGCAGCATCCTCGTCAACGGGGGCGAGGGAGATCTTTCCGCGGTTGTCAATGTCCAGGATCTCCACCTGAATCTTGTCACCGACGTTCACGACGTCCTCGACACGCTCGATACGCTTCTTGCCACCCAGCTTGGAGATGTGAACCAGGCCGTCGCGGCCCGGCAGCAGGGAGACAAATGCACCGAAATTGGTGGTCTTGACGACGGTTCCGAGGAACCGCTCCCCGACCTTCGGCATCTGCGGGTTGGCGATAGAGTTGATCTTCTCGATCGCGGCGTCTGCGGCCTCCCCGGAGAACGCCGACACGTAGATGGTGCCGTCATCCTCGATGGAAATGTTGGCGCCGGTGTCCTCCGTGATGGAGTTGATCATCTTACCCTTCGGGCCGATGACCTCACCGATCTTGGACTGCGGAACGGTGACGGTGACGATACGCGGAGCCAGAGCACTCATCTCATCGGGACCGTCGATGACCTCGGACATGGTCTCCAGAATCGCCAGCCGGGCGTCCCTCGCCTGGGATAGTGCCCCGGCGAGAACCTCCGATGGAATGCCATCAAGCTTCGTGTCGAGCTGGAGAGCGGTGATGAAGTCTTCCGTCCCGGCCACCTTGAAGTCCATGTCACCGAAAGCGTCCTCGGCCCCGAGGATGTCGGTGAGCGCCACGTAGCGGGTCTCGCCGTCAACCTCGTCGGAGACGAGGCCCATCGCAATACCCGCGACAGGTGCCTTCAACGGCACGCCGGCGTTGTACAGAGAGAGTGTTGACGCGCAGACGGACCCCATGGAGGTGGATCCGTTGGATCCGAGCGCCTCTGACACCTGACGGATGGAGTAGGGGAACTCCTCGCGGGTGGGTAGTACCGGCAGCACCGCACGCTCCGCCAGCGCGCCATGGCCGACTTCACGCCGCTTGGGCGACCCGACACGCCCTGTCTCACCGACCGAATACGGAGGGAAGTTGTAGTGGTGCATGTAGCGCTTGTGATCGACCGGGGACAACGAATCGATCTGCTGCTCCATCTTCAACATGTCCAGGGTGGTCACACCGAGAATCTGCGTTTCACCACGCTCGAAAAGTGAGGAACCATGCGCGCGGGGAATAAGATCGACCTCAACGCCCAGATCCCGGATATCGGTGATTCCGCGGCCGTCGATCCGGAAGTGGTCCGTCAGGATGCGGTGCCGGACGACATCCTTCATCACCGCGTTATATGCGTTCCGGATCTCCTTGCCCCGCTCCGGGAATTTCTCGATGAGCGCGGACTCGACCTCGGCCATGTGCTCGTTGGTCGCGTCATCACGGTCCTGTTTACCCGCGATGGACATCAGCTTGGCCAGCTTGGCCTTGGCCTTCTTCTCCACTGCCGCATAAACATCGTCAGCATAGGGCGGGAAGAGCGGGAACTGCTGGGTTTCTTTCGCCGCTTCCCGGGCCAGCAGACGCTGGGCTTCGCAGAGCTTCTCGATAAACGGTTTCGCTGCCTCAAGCCCCTCTGCGACAACGGATTCCGTCGGGGCGGGGGCGCCCTCTGCGATGCGGGCGATGACGTTCTCGGTGGCTCCGGCCTCAACCATCATGATGGCGACGTCGTCACCGCCGCCCTTCTTACCGGGGACGATACGACCTGCTACCACGATCTCGAACAGGGCCTTGGCATGCTGCTCATGAGTGGGGAACGCGACCCACTGCCCCTTCGGGTGCTTCTCATCGACAACGAGAGCCATCCTGACCCCACCAACGGGGCCGGAGACAGGCAGACCGGAGAGCTGGGTGGCGGCGGATGCGGCGTTAATCGCCACGACGTCGTACATATCTTTCGGATCCATCGACAGAACCGTGATCACGCACTGAACCTCGTTGCGCAGCCCCTTGACGAAGGTCGGGCGCAGCGGGCGGTCGATCAGACGGCAGGCGAGGACGGCCTCCGTGGAGGGGCGCCCCTCCCTGCGGAAGAACGAACCGGGGATTCGTCCAGCGGCGTACATGCGCTCCTCGACATCAACCGTTAGCGGGAAGAAGTCGAATCCCTCGCGGGGATTACTGGAAGCGGTGGTGGTGGCCAGCAGCATCGTTCCCTCATCGAGGTAGGCGGTTACTGATCCACCTGCCTGGCGGGCCAGTTGGCCCGTCTCGAGGCGAATGGTGCGGGTGCCAAAATCACCGTTATCGATTGTGGCAGTTGCCTCGACAATTCCGAATTCGGTGTCATTGTTGATTGTAACGTCGCGCAAGCGAGTTCTCCTTATTCTTGGCCTTCTGCTCGGCGATCTTCGGTGCCGCCGTTCATGTCTTCTTCGTGGAAGGCTCCGCCCCAGACTACCAGCAGGGCATGACAATTACCCCCGCATATTTCGGCATCACGTAATCCCCACCCCCACGGGCCCGGTCGAACCCACTGAACTGTGGATCTCGGCGGAGTGCATATCAACACCTAATTCAGCAGCACATCGGTGGCAGCGACGTGTTTTCCCTATATCGATTACGGGTCTTCTTCCACCCGGTCCCACACCGAGGTTCCCGTCACCACAAACTCCCAGCCCCGAGAACCCCCGAAACACCAGTACGTCGGATGTTCAGGCGCGGTAATCCAGTAACAACGTCGCAGTCTCGCTATCGGTGACGAGGACAGGGTTGATGTCAGTTCGGGAGATTGCCGAGATGGCGGCGACCTTTTCCCAACCCCAGGCCACCATCAGAGGAAGATCGATCTTCTTCAATCGCTCCGGTTCGAGGGAAATGGTGCGGTCACAGAGCACAGTGTGCACATGGCGACCTTTCACGTCGAAGTGGTGTCCAGAGAAATGCGCCACAACACGGTGTTTCTTCAGCTCTCGGCTGATCTGCGGAGTGATGAATGGTTGCAGCAGTTCGCTGGAGCTACCCTGACCGACCGACCCGACCCCGATGACCGCGATGTCCGCGCGAGCAGCGAGCTCCAGTGTTGTGACCATCATTTCCTCACGCCGCGCCCACCGGGCAGCCGTTGTGGAACGCATGACGATCGGTACAGGAAGCAACCGGTAGCCACCACCGAGTTGGTTGGCGAGATTCCGGGTGAGATCAGGTGCATCCACCGCATGATGCTCCGATCGCCCGAAAGATCCCACCATCTGACAGACGACGGACAAGGGCCAGTTCTGTCGAGGCATCGAATCCACCACCGCCGCAACCGACCGCCCGTTGGATAAAGCGATCACCGCCTGTCGGTGCCCAGCACTCTGAATGATGTCGGCAGCGAGTCGACCAACCGCCTGAGCAGGAGTGAACCTACCGAGGGCAGACGCGACGAACACCCTTTCCAGGCCGAGATGGCGGCGCAACTGGCGTTCGAGTTCAAACGACTGCTCCAGAGGATGGTGCACGGTTGTTCGCACCATATGCCGGTCCCGGGCCTCCTTGAGCAGTCGGGAGATTCGAGACCGGGAACAGAACTGCAGGTCAGCTATCTCACCTTGGGATAGATGCTGCTCGTAGTAGAGACGGGCCACTGTGAGAAGTTCCGCGACATGTTCGCGTTCATTCGGTTTCGCATCAGTGCACATAGTTGCAACATCTCCAGCTCATCCGGAATAACTTTTCACCATTGTACATATTTTACCTGCGATTATTCCCAAATCACATTCACAAAACCTCCACCATCTGCAAAAACGTGCACCAATACACTCCCTTAATCCCCATCCATCTGGAAATCTTCAAATCAGGCAACCGCCGTTATCACGTCAATTTTGAGGAGTAAACTATGTCACAGTTTGTACGCACCATTCTCGGCGACGTGGCCCCTGAGACGCTCGGTGTGGTCAATTCCCATGATCATCTGATCAGGGTCGGCGCAGGTGAGGTGTACATCGACGCCGACCATCAGCTCGCGGACGTCGACAAGGCCGTCGAAGAAGCCACCTATTTCGTCGAGGCATCCAGGAACTGGGCCGACGGCGGGACCGTCGTCGACATGTGCCCCGCCAACTGTGGCCGCGACCTCGATAAACTCGCCGAGGTGAACCGGCGTGTCCCGGGCCTCCAGATCATCGCCACAACCGGCTTCCACCGAGAGCACGTGTACCTGGAAACACAGTCCCACTGGGTGAGCCGCTACAGCGTGGATCAGATCGCAGATCTGCTCATCGCCGACATCACCGAGGGAATCGACCGGCACGATTACTCCGGCCCGATTGTCGACCGCACCGAGTACAAGGCGGGCTGCATCAAGGTCGCCACCGCCTACGGAAAGATCACGCCCTTCGAACGCAAGTGCATGGAGGCCTGCGCCAAAGCCTCCCTCGAGACCGGTGCACCGATCAACACCCACACCACCTACGGCACGTGCGGGCTGGAACAGGCGCAGCAACTGATCGAGATGGGCGTACCCGCCGACCAGATCGCGATCGGTCATATCCAGCGAAACGCCGACGTCTACTACCTCCGACAGATTCTCGACACCGGTGCGTGGTTGGAGATTGACGGAACGTACCGCATCAAGTATCAGCCGGAGTCAAACCGAATGATGGAACTGAAGGAACTGGGTGACAAAGGCTACGGGGACCGAATTCTGCTGGGCACGGATTCCGGGAAACGGAGCTACCAGAAGGCCTACGGTGCAGTCACCGGAGTGGATTTCAATCCTGCCGTCGACGGACCGCGCATGCTCGATGAGGGATTCGACCCGGAGTACGTCAACAAGTTGCTGGTGACCAATGGTCAGCGGTTCTTCACCATGCGGGGAGCTGAATAGCCATGAGACCACAACTTCAGGTCGCGGTGGACTCCCTCGATATGGTCTCCGCTCTCGGACCTTTGAACAAAGCGGTCGGACACGTCGACATCATCGAGTGCGGAACGATTCTGGTGATCGCAGAGGGCCTCCGGGCCGTCCGCGAGATCCGTGCTCTCTATCCCGAAAAGACCATTCTCGCCGATGTCCGTATCGCCGAGGCGGGCAGCCTCATCGCCCGCCAGTGCTTCGAAGCCGGTGCCGACTGGGTCTCCTGCGTAGCAGGCGCATCACTCGCCACCATCGAGCAGGTTGTCAAGGTCGCCCGGGAATACGGCGGTCAGGTTCAGGTCGAGCTCGGCGAAACCTATTCCGCTGATCGGGCACGATCCTGGCGGGACCTCGGGGTTCAACACGTCATCGTGAAACGATCCCGCGACCGGGAGGCCGCCGGAGATCTGTCGTGGGGAGACACCGATATCCAACGAATCAGCGAACTCGCCGAGATGGGTTTCACCGTCACCGTAACGGGTGGCATCAAGGCCAGCGAACTCGATGTCTTCACCGGGCGACCTGTGGGGGTCGTGATCGCAGGACGCGAAATCATGAAAGCAGCGGACCCGAAGGCCTCTGCCCTCAACCTACAGAACGCAATCAGTCAGGTCTGGCCATGAGTACCATCCGTCTCGGAATCTACGAGAAGGCTCTCATCAGTGGCCCCTGGCCCGAGTTCTTTGAGCAGGTCAAGGCCGGAGGTTTCCACTTCGTTGACCTGTCCGTCGACGAAACCCCTGAGCGGGCTGCACGGCTGGACTGGTCGCAGGAACAGCGAGATGCGGTCCGTGGAGCCGCCCGAGATGCGGGGGTGCAGATCGGAGGAATCTGCCTCTCCCTGCACCGGAGAATCATGCCCGGATCCGCTGATCCCGAAATCCGGGAACAGGCCCGCGAAGTGTACCGGAAAGGTATCGACCTGGCTCATGACCTGGGGGTATCGGTCGTACAGGTCGCCGGGTACTACGCCTACTACGAGGAGGATGATCCCGGCAGCCGGATGCGCTACATCGAAACGCTAAAGGACGCGATGCCGTATGCGGCGCACAAGGGCATCATCCTCGCGATCGAGAACGTTGACGGGAATGACATCTCCTCGGTGCAGGACGCGATGGCGGTGGTCGATGAGTGTCACAGTCCGTGGGTACAGATCTACCCCGATGTCGGCAACATCGCGGAACACGGCGGGGACGCGACCGAAGAATTGGCGGCGGGTTCCGGGCACATGGTCGCCCTGCACGTCAAGGATGTCCTCCCCGGTGAGCCACGTCGGATCGCATTCGGCACCGGTGTCGCCGACTTCGACGCGGCATTCACGGAACTCAGGCGACAGGACTGGGACGGGCGAATCATGCTCGAAATGTGGAATGACGATTCCCCGGATTCGCTGGAAACCTGCACAAACGCCCGGCGCTTCATCGAAGAAAGACTCATTTCCGCCGCTTGCATCGTGCAACCCCGACACAGTGAAGGAGGCAACACCGAATGATGCTCAAGGAACTACGGGAGCAGGTCTGCGAAGGCAACCTGGCGCTTCCCCGGCACGGTCTCGTCGCATGGACGGGAGGTAACCTCTCGGCACTCGCCGACTCCGGTGACCGGATCGTCATCAAACCATCCGGCAGGCTGTACACCGAGATGACCCCGGATGACATGGTGATCGTGAGCCTCGACGGGCGCATCATCGAAGGTACCCACGGGCCCAGCTCGGACACCTCCTCACACCTCGGGATCTACCGGGGCCGTGAAGACGTCAAATCAGTGGTACACACCCACTCCACCTACGCGACCGCCTGGGCGGCACTCGGAGAGGAGATCCCCTGCTGCCTCACCGCAATCTCAGATGAGTTCGGAGGACCAATCCCCTGCGGCGGCTACGCGCGAATAGGGGGCAACGCGATCGGAGAAGAGATCCTCCGCAGCATCGGCCACTCACCGGCAATTCTCATGAAACAGCACGGCGTCTTCACCATCGGCCCAGGAATCCAGAAGGCGCTCCAGGCCGCCGTGATGGTTGAGGACGTTGCACATACCATGTGGGCCGCACGGCTCATGGGTACACCAATCCCGCTTCCCGAAGAGGAAATCGCGGCCAACTTTGACCGCTACACCCATCGTTACGGGACAGCCCAAGCATCCGAAGGGGTGACTGAAAATGTTTGACATCACATCCATTGGCGAAGGCCAGATCCGACTGACAGTGATCGAGGGGCGACGACTCGTCAGCTCCACAAAGGTTCTGCTCAACGCTGCATGCTCGGAAGCGAACGTGTGCGGAGTTCTCTCCCAACTCGGACGCGCCACATCATGGTGCTCAATCCTGCCCGAGGGGGACCTCGCGGAGCGTTGCCTCTCCGAATACCGCTCCGTCGGCGTTGATCTCTCCAACATGATTCGTGTGCCCGAGGGCCGGACCGCACTGTACTTCATGGAGCCCGGCAAATCACCGATGCCGTCCCGGGTAACCTACGATCGCCAACACACCCCGTTTCGAGATATCCGGGTCGATGACGTCAACTGGGATTCCATGCTGGACACCAAACTCGTGTTCGTCACCGGAATCACCGCCTCACTGACCGACAACACCGGTGAAGTCATCACCCACTTCGTCAACTCCGCCGCCGATAGGGGCATCGACGTGGTTCTCGACGTGAACTACCGGGGTCTGCTTTGGTCCCCGGAGAAAGCGGCTGAGGTGCTCACCCCCATCGCGGAGAAATCCACTGCGCTATTCTGTTCCCGACGCGACGCCGAGATCGTCTTCGGTATCACCGGCGACGGCCCCGGGTGCGCTAGGACCCTGCGTAAGCGTTTCGGCGCGACATATGTGGTGTCGACGGATCAGACGAATCCGGTGTACTACGCGGGGCCGGACGGTGAGGACAGCGTAACCGTCGAGACCGTCCCCATCGTGGATCGTCCCGGAGCCGGGGACAGCTTCGTCGCCGGTTGCCTGCACGGCTTCCTGTCCGGGGACATGCGCAGAGGTGTCGAATACGGCAAGGCGATCGCGAAGTACGCACTCACCCACCACGGTGATCTGACGAGAATCAATCCGGCAGAACTGTCCATCCCCACCACCGCAGACATCATCCGCTAGCGGATTGTCCAGAGATTAAGGATATCCCCATGTCCAACACACCTACTGCGCCGGTGATGACTGCCGCCAGTCAGATTGACGCCGGGAAACTCACCCGCAACCAGAAATCCATCGTCGGCCTCGTCATCATGGGCAACATCGCCGAATTCTTCGACATCTTCCTCATCGGCTTCGTGGTGTCGCTCCTGGTCAAACCGTGGAATCTCTCAGGCTTCGAAGCCGGAGTCATCCTCGCATGCTCCGGACTCGGAACCGTGGCTGGAGCCATTCTGTGGGGCCGACTGGCCGACAAGGTCGGCCGTAAGGGTGCATTCTGGTGGTGCATCGTGCTCCTCGTGGTTTTCACTGCACTCTGCATCATCACCCCGGATCGCGGCTGGTGGATGCTCGCGATTCTTCGGATCGGCGTCGGCATCGGCGTCGGTGGTCTCAACATCACCTCGATCCCCTACGTCCAGGAATTCGTCCCCGCCAAGCACCGTGGACTTCTCGCAGGTCTCGCGTCCGTGTTCATTCCCGTCGGCCTGCTGTTGGGCGCCCAGGCACAGCAATGGCTCGCCGAGCCCATCGGCTGGCGCGGCCTGATCGCACTCGGCGTCATTCCGGTGTTCCTCCTGTTCTGGCTGGCACGGGTCCCCGAATCCCCCCGCTTCCTGCAGACACACGACCGGGCCGAGGAAGCCAAAGAGGCGTACGCCTGGGCCCTGATGGTTCCTGTCGGAGAAGTCGGTGACCTCCCTGAACTGAAGAAGGAAAGCTCCGCCAGCTTCAGCAAACTCTTTGAATCCCACAAGAAGTCCCTGGCGCTGATCACCCTCGGTTCGTTCTGCTTCATCCTGGGTTCCTTCACCATCCAGTCCTGGGGCCAGACCCTCCTCAAGGACGGTTTCGGCTACACGGCCTCGATGGTCGGCCTGATGTTCACGTTCGTCTCGCTAGCGGACATCATCGGGCGCCTCAGCTCCGCGTGGCTGTCCGACATCATCGGCCGCAGGTGGGTCATGTTCAGCTTCGGAATGCTCGGTGCCGCAGGCTGCGTAATATCCGCCACGGCCTCCACGGGAACTGTCTTCTTCATCGGTATCCTCATCGCGATGATGTTCGGCGACGGTGCGTTCGGCATCCTCAACGCCTTCGGTGCCGAACAGTTCCCGAACGATGTGCGTTCGACCGGCCTGGGACTCGGCTACGGTATCGGCGCTTCCGCGAAGATCTTCGGACCGGCCCTCATGGGGTTCCTCATCGGCGGTTCTGCGATCCGGCAGGATGTAACCCTTGATGCGGTACCACCCGCGTTCTTCCTGTTCGCGGCACTACTGGCACTAGGTGGTATTACCTACCTGTTCGCCAAGGAGACGAAGGCCCTGCAACTAGAGAAGATCTGACATTCTCCGCGAAACGCGGTTCCCATGGAAAGAACACCGTTGTACACGGCTGCACGGCCACTCACCCCTGAGTCGGCGGGAAGATTCCCACGATCTCCCGCCGACTTTTTGTCAGCCACCCGGGGATGTGTACCGCACGCCACTCCCTTACGATGCCGATACGGTTACACACGCCGACCAGGTTGCGCTATATCCAAACAGAACTGGGTATCTCGCAGAATATTCCTTTCCTGTACCGCCTCCGGTGCTCTCGGCTTCTGCCGAAGAGGCAATGACACGGAAAACCGCCGACCCGAAAAACGGGACCGGCGGTTGAACGTTGTTACGAAAACCTCAGCGGCGAAGGCCCAGTCGGGAGATCAGGTCGCGGTAACGGTCGACGTTGTTCTCCTTCAGGTACTTCAACAGGCCGCGGCGACGACCGACCATGAGGAGCAGACCACGGCGGGAGTGATGATCGTGCTTGTGGAACTTGAGGTGCTCGGTGAGTTCACGGATACGCGTGGTGAGCAGCGCGATCTGGGCCTCCGGCGAACCGGTATCGGACTCGTGCAGACCGAATTCGGCCAGGATGGACTTCTTCTTCTCGGTGGAAAGTGCCACGGAGTATTCTCCTCTTACATAATTTCAGTCCACATGAAAATTCCGTGTGTTCCCTCTTGCCATTAACCAGAGCCTGCGGGAAAGAAAAGGCGTCGGGAACCCACGGGGAGCAACTGCTGTGGACCGCAGTCACAAACCTCACGATACTATAGCATGTTGCCCCACCATCCCCTTAGCTTTCGGCTCGAGTTGCCATTATCTGGCGTGTGCGCAGGACATCACGGCCCATTGCGGTCAGTAGGTCATCGACACCGTTGAACTTCTCCATGCCCCGTAGCCTCTCAATGAACTCGATCCGGCAGTGCCGACCGTAAAGATCGGCATCGCGGTCCAGGACGAATGCCTCAACGCTACGACGCTCGTCACCGAAGGTCGGGTTCGTGCCTATCGAGATCGCCGTCACATAACGGACTCCGGGTTCCATGTCACCGTCGATCGGTTCATTTCCTGAATCATTGATGACGGTGAACCAGCCGCAGTAGACCCCATCAGCGGGGACCGCGACGGAATCGGGAAAGTAGAGATTTGCCGTCGGGTAACCGAGTTCCCGTCCCCCACGTCCGGCCCCCCGGACCACTTCACCGGAGAGTCGGAACGCTCGCCCGAGTGCCCAGTTAGCGCGCGCCACATTCCCGTCGCGCAACAGGCTACGAATCACCGAAGACGATATCGTGACACCGTCCTCGGTGAACAGCTCCTGTACATCGACCTGCACTCCATACACCTCACCGAGCTGACGGAGGGTGATTGTGTTCCCCGAGGCCCTGTGCCCGAAAGTGAAGTTCTCTCCCACGACAACGGCTGTCGCTTTCAGTCTCTCCACAAGTACACCCCGGACAAACTCCTCGGGACTCTCCTTCGCCATTTCCGCGGTAAACGGCACGACAAGCATGTGATCGACGCCGAGTTCGCTGGCGATATGCGCCCGAGACTCCATGGTACCCAGCATCGGGGGGAGCTTCTCCGGAGCAAAAACCGCCATCGGATGCGGGTCGAAGGTCATCAGGACGGTCGGCACCCCGTATTCGTGGGAGCGATGTATCGCAGTGGTGATCAGTTTCCGGTGTCCACGATGTACTCCGTCGAAAACACCGATGGTGACCACCGAGCCATCGAGGTCAGCGGGTATCTGCTGCAGTCCATGCCAAATGTCCACCGGTTCAGGTTACGCGATCGCCTAAACTGTCCGCATGACTGATCCCCTCGCCAGATCCGGACTCATCATCGTCGATAAGCCCGCCGGGTTGACCTCGCACGATGTCATTGCGCGTCTTCGCAGAGCTTTCGGGACCAGGAAGGTCGGGCATGCCGGAACACTGGATCCGATGGCCACCGGGGTTCTGGTCGTGGGCATCGAACGGGGCACCCGGTTCTTGGCTCACCTGGTGGCCGAGACGAAGTCCTACACCGGGACGATCCGGTTAGGGAGTTCGACGTCCACCGATGATGCGGAGGGCGAGGTGCTCACCGTGGCACCGAATGGAGCTGTGTCCACGCTTGATGACGCCACGATCACCACCGCACTGGATGGGTTACGCGGCGAGATCATGCAGAAACCGAGCTCGGTGAGCGCAATCAAGATCAACGGAAAGAGGGCACACGAGCGTGTCCGTGCAGGTGAATCCGTCGATATTCCGGCCCGCCCGGTAACGGTTCACCGTCTCGATGTCTCCGCTCAGCGTCGAACGACCGACCACCTGGATCTGGATGTGGATGTTCTGTGCTCCTCCGGAACCTACATCCGTTCCCTTGCCCGCGATCTCGGCGAGATACTCGGCGTCGGTGGGCACCTCACCTCACTCCGCAGGACATCAGTAGGCCCATTCAGCATTTCCGCGGCACGCCCACTGACAGAGATCATGGAAACCCCCCGCTTGTCGTTAAGCCTCGACGAGGCACTGATCGCGGCCTTCCCCGTCCTAGAGGTCACACAGGAGGACGGCTCCGCACTTGCGATGGGAAAGTGGCTGGAACCCCGTGGTGTGAAGGGCGTACACGCGGCGGTGACACCTGACGGACGTGCAATCGCCCTGGTGAAGGAGGGGCGCAAACGTCTGGCAACAGTGTTCGTCGCCCGCCCGTCGACACTGTGAACGCCATCTCTATGTGACCGCTGTTGTCGCGATGACGTACCCGTCCCGCATCGCCCACCTCCCGGATATGAATGGTACGGGTGTGGGGCGAACCAGCAGATAAGACACGAATGTACCGTCGCGACGAAGGTCGATCTCGGCTTGATCGAAGCCGAGCCACCGGCGGGTCAGAGGGAACCACGCCTTGTAGGTTGCCTCCTTCGCACAGAAAAGCAACAGGTCGGCACTCTGCACCCCCTCATCCGTGAGTTTCTTCAACTGCGGAAGTTCACCGTCCCGCGCGATCGATTCCAGCACCCCCTCCGGCAGTGCGGCGATGGGTTCAGCATCGAGGCCCATCGACCGCACCAGCAACGACGGCGCAATCACCGCGGCGCGGAACCCCACCGTGTGGGTGAGCGACCCGGACACCGTCGGTGGCAGCAGAGGCATACCCCGCTCGCCACGGAGAATGGGCATTCCCGTATCAATACCGAGCTGCTCCAACGCCCGATGCGCACACCAACGGGCATCCCCAAACTCGGCTTTCCGCACATCGAGGGCATGCGACACCAGTGCTTTCTCCAGTGGATGCAGTCCGTTGTAGTTCGTAAGATCATTGGCCCCGATCTCGGTCTTCACCCAGCAGAACCTGGCGGAGTCCGGAAACAGTTCCCGGTCAAGCATTCCGCACCTCCATCACCGGGTATGGCCAGGTCCACTCCCCCCGGAGATGCCGGTTCCATTCCCTCGGGTACCCGAGGGACACCTCGATGTGCGGGATACCGTCAACCACCGTCGTTCCGGGAGTGTGCAAGTGGCCGTAGACAACTGCCCTAGCCCCGTAACGCCTCGCCCAGGACCGTGTGTGCCGCGTCCCACACCAGAGCGAGAGTTCCGGGAACGCGATCTTTTTCACCGGCTCGATGACCAACGGCCAGTGGTTGACCAGAATGGTCGGTCCACTGACCTTACTAAGACGTTTGATCGAGTACGCGAGCCGATCCCAGCACCAGGCACGGATGTCGACGAACGGCGCGATGGCGAACTGGTCCGTCATCACCACCTGCCGGTCGTGCGCGGCCTGGACGGCCTGGTCCACCGTGTACCCCGTCTTCCTGAACGAGTAATCGTAGAGGGTGAACAGGGGAACGACAGTCACCCCGTCGAATACCGGGTAGGGATCTTCAGGAGTGAGCACGTCGATCTTCCGACAGCCGACGACGAGCTCATCATACTTAGCCCGACCCTGGTGCCGGTCCGTCGAGCGGCAGAACAGCTCATGATTACCCGGCACCCAGATCACGCAGGCGAAACGTTTACGGAGCCGGTTGAGAATCTGCAACACCAGCTCGGTGCGTTCCGCCACATCCCCTGCCACGATCAGCCAGTCCGATGGATCGCGCGGCTGGATCGAATCGATCATCTCAGTATTGTCCTTCACCGCACCGTGCAGGTCAGCGACCGCCCACAGGGTCTGCGTGACCGCTCCCGGAGAACCGGCGGCACCGCTCGAGCTGGAGGACATGGACATGCGGTTCATTATGCCGCACCACTGCCGACACCACCGTCCTTTTCTCCTAGATCGGTGGTACTGCCCGCACCGGCCCAGCGCATCGAACGGAAGCGCCAGATCACAAAGCCGAGGCGGAGGAACATGAAGGCACTCAGCCCACACCAGACACCAGTCAACCCGGAATCTGTGAGCAGGGCGAGCCATACCCCGGGGACGAATCCGATGAGAACAGATGTGATCGTCGCATTCCGCAGATAAGCGACATCCCCGGCCCCCAGGAGAACACCGTCGAGGGCGAACACCACTCCCCCCGCGATGATCATCACGATCAACAACCACCAGGGGCCGGACATGGCGGCGAGAGTCTCCGTATCGGAGGTGAACAGACCCGGGATGAATACATGCCCGAACGCGAACACCACGGCGAGGACGACAGCCAGTCCACAGGAGTACGCGGTCACGCGGGTACCGACGCTTCGGGCGAGCTGCGCGGTGCCTGCACCGAGTGCTGCCCCGGTCATGGCCTGCGCAGCGATGGCAAGGGAATCGAGCACGAGTGAAAGGAAGTTCCAGAGTTGCAGCATCACCTGGTGTGCAGCGAGGGAAGCGGCACCGAATCGAGCAGACACCGCTGCCGCTGAGATCATCGCGATCTGGAAGGACAGTGACCGGGCGATGAGATCCCGCCCCATAACCAACTGTTTTCGCATAATCCTCAGGTTGGGGCGCCAGTCGCCCTCATGCATCCTCGCCAGGCAGACCAGGAAGAGAATGGCAGTGATCGATTCACCCGTGAGGTTCGCCCACGCGGAGCCGACGATCCCGAAATGCCCGACCAGGTAGGGGACCAGAGCAGCGGATGGGATCACCCCGGCGAGAGTGAACCACAACGGCAGACGAGTGTTCTGGATCCCCCGAAGCCAACCGTTTCCGGCCATCGTCACCAGAATCAGCGGGATACCCAAGCCTGCGACACGCAACCAGGTGGTAGCCTCCGCTGCGACAACAGTGTCACCGGCCAACCACAGCGTCAATCTGGGGGCGGCGGTGAGAATCACCACAGCGATCAGGAAACCGACGGTGAGCGCGACCCATGTCGCGTGAATTCCTTCTCCGACCGCATCGCGTTCCTTCCCTGCACCGTAGAGCCGCGCTGACCGTGCTGTTGTTCCGTAGCTGAGAAAGGTCAACTGCGTGGTGACCGTCGCCTGAATTGTGGTGGCGGCGCCGAGCGCGGCGAGTTCGTGCTGCCCGAGACGCCCGACAACCGCCGTGTCCAGAAGCAGGTAGAGCGGGGTTGCGGCGAGAACCCCCAGTGCAGGAAGTGCCAGTGCGAGGATCTCCCGGAGGCTGACCTTCTCCAACTTCCGTGCTGTCGCATCCGATTGTTCGCTGATGTTCACAGCGCAACCGCATGTTCGTCGACAGCGCGGCGGACAGCGTTGAGAACCGTGGCCCGGCTTCCCGGCACAGTGGCCCCTGCCGCGAGAAGATGTCCGCCTCCACCGAGGACACCAGCTACCGCAGCGACGTTGTAGTTGGTGGAACGTAGCGAGATAGACCAGATTCCGGGGTGGTTTTCCTTGAGGAGGACCCCGATTCCCTGCCCTGTGGCACGGACGAAGTCAGTGAGTGATTCGATAGTCGCCGGATTCGTCTCCGTGATCGTTGAATGATCTGCGGTGAGAACGGTCATCCCAGGGCCGTCAGGGTGGGTTTCCACTCCGGTGAGGACTCTGCCGATGATCCTCAGATCATCCGGTGTCGTCGCGTCCATGAGATCCACCGCGATGGCACGCGTGTCAATGCCGCATTCCATCAGTCTCGCCGCCATCAGGTGCATTCCGGGGCCACCCCAACGGAAACTACCGGTGTCGGTGACCAGTCCCGCGTAGAGGGCGTGGGCCATGTCCCTGTCAATGTCATGACCGGCGACCGTGAACCAGCGGTACAGGATGGCTGTGGTTGATTCAGCGTCGGGTTCGATGACATCGACGGTGCCGAATCCGGTGTTCGACGAGTGATGGTCGATGACAAGGACACGGTCGTGTCCGCTGATGCCTGCCGCACAGCTTCCGGTACGCCCGAGGTCTCCGCAGTCGACAGTGACCACGAGATCCGCGTCCGGGAGGCGATCTACCAGTTGAATGTCGCCGCAACCCGGGATCGTGCGGAGGTTCACCGCGACGGGATCCTGCTGTCCGATGACACCAGTCGCGTCGATGCCCCGTCGCCGGAGCATAGCGACGGTCGCACATACGCTACCGATCGCATCGGCGTCAGGCCGGATGTGTCCGACAACGACGGCCCTCCCGACGGCGGTAGGATCAATCAGTTCCTCAGCGGCGGTGAAATCCCAGTCCGCCACAGTGTCAGTTCTCCTCGATGCGGTACGGATTCTCGTCGCCCACGGGCTTGGCGTTCTCGCGGAGCTTTGCCAGTTCCTCGTCACGCGCCCTGGCCTTGGCGAGAAGCTGTTCCATGTGATCCGCAGCCTGCGGCACCGTATCGTGGGAGAACGCCAATGTGGGAGTGAAACGCACTCCGAGGTCGTCACCGACGATCTTGCGGAGCTGCCCGCGATATCGTTTGAGTGCCTCCGCAGCGGCAGGAACGTCAGGTTGCTCATCGACGGTCTCGCCCCGGACGGTGTAGTAAATGGTTGCGTCGTGGAGATCTCCCGTGACCTTACAGTCCGTGATGGTGATCAGTTCCAGACGGGGGTTGTTGATCTCATTCTCGATCGCAGTCGCGACGATCATCTGGATGCGCTTGGCCATTCTGGCGGCGCGGGCGTGGTCAACCATGGTCGAGACTCCTCACAGTTCAGCGGTACAGGATGCGCCGCATTTCCTCATCCACCGTCGCGGATCGGTTGACGCGACGGCCGTTACGGTCCCTGATCCTACCCGGCGTCTCCACGGCCCCGTCGCTGCCCCGCGATGATTCTCCGGAGGATGAACCCAGAATCCGGGATCCCCATCACTGAGCCACAGTGATAGCCTTCTTCACCTGTGTCATAATCTCCGCTGAGTTACCCCTCCGCTCTCGCAGTACGCGATCACCGGGGTCAGAAGACACAGAAGAACCGCCTCTCCCCCGTGAATCCGGGGCAGGGCGGTTTTTCTGCCGAGTTTAACCTAGTCGCGGGGAACCTCAACCTGCTCGTAGGCTTCGACAATGTCACCGACGGAGATGTCCGGGTAGGACAGCACCATACCGCACTCGTAGCCTGCGGACACTTCGGTGGCGTCGTCCTTCTCGCGGCGGAGAGAGACGATCGTGGCCTTCTCCACAATGACGTTACCGTCGCGGATGAGTCGGACGGCCGCATTCCGGCGAACCTTGCCAGATTCGACCATGCAGCCTGCGATGAGGCCGACTGCGGATGCCTTGAAGAGCGCTCGGATCTCGGCGCGGCCGATCTCTCGCTCCTCGTAGACGGGCTTCAGCATGCCCTTGAGGGCCTGCTCGATCTCCTCGATGACCCGGTAGATGACCGAGTAGTAGCGGATTTCGACGCCTTCGGTGTTGGCCTCTTCGGTGGCCTTGCCTTCAGCGCGGACGTTGAAGCCGATGATCACTGCATCAGAGGCCGCGGCCAGCGAGACGTTCGTCTGCGTGATCGCACCGACACCGCGGTCAATGATGTTGAGCTGAACCTCGTCGTCGACCTCGATCTTGAGCAGGGCCTCCTCCAGCGCCTCGACGGAGCCTGCGTTATCGCCCTTGAGGATGAGGTTGAGTGTCGAGGTCTCCTTGAGCACCGCATCCAGATCCTCGAGGGAGACGCGCTTACGACTCCGTGCGGCAAGCGCATTGCGTTTGCGGGCAGCGCGCTTGTCGGCGATCTGGCGTGCGATTCGGTCATCCTCTACTACAAGGAGGTTATCACCGGCACCACAGACAGCGTTGAGTCCCTGTACCTGGACCGGACGCGACGGTCCGGCTTCCTCGACGTCATTACCGTACTCGTCAACCATTCGACGGACACGACCGTGAGCACCACCGGCGACGATGGAGTCACCGACGCGAAGAGTACCGCGATGAACGATGACGGTAGCGACTGGACCACGGCCACGGTCGAGGTGTGCTTCGATGGCGACGCCCTGGGCGTCCATGTCGGGGTTTGCGACGAGTTCGAGCTCGGCATCGGCGGTCAGCAGCACGGCTTCGAGGAGTGCCTCGATGTTCGTGCCCTGCTTAGCCGAGATGTCGACGAACTGGGTATCGCCGCCGTACTCCTCGGGAACGAGACCGTATTCGGTAAGCTGACCGCGGATCTTCTCCGGGGAGGCTCCTTCCTTGTCGATCTTGTTCACTGCGACGACGACGGGGACATCAGCGGCCTTGGCGTGGTTGATCGCCTCAACAGTCTGGGGCATGACACCGTCATCTGCGGCGACAACGAGGATCGCGATGTCTGTCGCCTTCGCACCACGGGCACGCATGGCGGTGAATGCCTCGTGACCGGGGGTGTCCAGGAGCGTCAAAGTACGGGGCTGCTCATCGAGCGTAACCGTCACCTGGTAGGCACCGATACCCTGTGTGATTCCACCGGCCTCGTCACCGCCGACATTCGTCTTACGGATAGTGTCGAGCAGTCGGGTCTTACCGTGATCGACATGGCCCATGACGGTGACCACCGGAGGACGCTTCGAGAGTTCTCCCTCGCCGCCCTCGTCCTCACCGAACTGCAGGTCGAAGGACTCGAGGAGTTCGCGATCTTCGTCTTCGGGGGAGACAACCTCAATCTTGAAGTTCATTTCCTCACCGAGGAGCACCAGGATCTCGTCCGAAACGGACTGGGTCGCGGTGACCATTTCACCAAGGTTGAACAGAACCTGGACCAGGCTCGACGCATCAGTGTCGATCTTGTCCGCGAAGTCGGAAAGCGAGGCACCCCGGGCGAGGCGCAGGCTGGCACCACGACCGTCAGGCAGGCGAACACCGCTGACGACGTTCGGTGCCTGCATCGCCTCGTACTCGTTGCGCTTCTGCCGCTTCGACTTGCGTCCACGGCGTGGAGCACCGCCCGGACGCCCGAAAGCACCTGCGGTACCTCCTCGACGTCCACCACGTCCACCGCCACCGCGGTTGAAACCGCCGGGACCGCCGGGGCCACCGGAACGACCGCCGGGGCCACCGGAACGACCGCCGCCAGCGGACTTCTGCGGCATGGCACCGGGACTGGGGCGTTCAGGCATCATCGCGGGAGTAGGACGACGTCCACCACCCTGACGTTCCGGAGAAGCACCTGTTCCGGGGCGACCACTGGGACGACCGCCCTGTGCACCACCGGGACGGGGACCACCGGGACGGGGTCCGCCACCGGGACGGGGGCCGGCCGCACCGGGACGACTGCCCTGTGCACCACCGGGACGGGGACCACCGGGACGGGGTCCGCCACCGGGACGGGGGCCGGCCGCACCGGGACGAGGCTGGGTTCGCTCAGTACCCGTGGAGAACGGATTGTTGGCTACCCGCGGTGCACGGGCACCCGGCTTCGGGCCAGGCTTGGCCATCGGACGAGGCATCGGAGCACGACCCTCGGAAGCCGGTTTCTCCGCTTCGTTCTTCTGAGCCACGGAAGCGGGGTTTGACTTTGCGCTGGGAGCCGCTTCAGCCGGGGTCGGAGCAGCGGGCTTCTTTTGTTCCGGTGCCTGGTCCCGGGTTTTCGCGACAGCCTCAGCCGGAGTGGGCACGGGCTTCGTATCCGGCTTCTCAGCGGTCGGCTTTACCGGTGCGGGCTTCGTCGCCGAAGGCACCGGGGCTGCGGGTTTCGCGGCACCGGGCTTCGGAGCGGCCCCCGGTCTGGCTCCCGGTTTGATGCCGGTGGAGGGCTTCTTCTCGGCGGCGGGCTTCTCACCGGAACCGCCCTCGACGCCGACACCCTTGTCGGCGTAATAGGACTGCATCTTCTTCACGACCGGTGATTCCACCGTCGATGATGCTGTTTTGACGAACTCGCCCTGCTCTTTGAGCGTGGCAAGCAGTTCCTTGCTTGTAATACCGAGCTTCTTAGCGAGCTCATGTACACGTAGCTTTCCGGGCACTTCTCTCCTTGTAGGTTTAGCTCCAGGCGGATCGAAGGCCGGCGGACTGCGCGTTCTTCAGATCAGCAGGCTGACGGATTCTCCGAGCGCCTGAAGATGTAGCGTGTGACGTTCATCGCTGATGCTTCATCGTGTGCTCATCAGTGTTCGTGTCTTTCCTGGGTAGGTGGTTCGGCGGTATGCTCCTGTATCCAGGTTCGTACCGCCTCGGTGTCCACGGGGGTGGACACCCGCAGCGCACGGTTGAATGCGCGCCTTTTTTCTGCCAGCTCCAGTGCCTCAAGACTAGGTGTGAGCCAGGCACCACGTCCCGGCTTCCGGCGCACCGGATCTGGGACGAGATGACCAGAGCATGAGGTGTCGACGACTACTCGCAACAGATGCGAGTCCGACTTACGTTCACGGGTCGCGATACAGGTGCGTATACGGATCCCGGTCGGTGCCTGGACACTGGTTCCGGTATTCCGCATTCATCTCCTCATTACAGTCATTGTCACCGGGATGGAACCGGCGACATCATTGTGCCGGACACGACCCACCCCATGGGGATGCATCCCTGTCACGACACCTGATTGATGTCGACTCGCGCGTCCGTCAAATGATGATCTTCCGGTGATGACCTCCGGATTATCCGGATATTTCCACAACCATCCCCAACTCCATGAGGAGCGGAAATTTTAGTGGTCATACATGGTCATCGGCACGGGCCTTTAACAAGCCTACGCGAAAAGCACATCAAAAGGGAACCCGCCCCTGCACGTCGTCGAGAGGTCAGGGGCCGTTCAAGGAAAAATCCCTAGGACTGAATTACACCGGAGTAGTTCCGTGATCCTGAATCACAGGATTCCAGGGTCAGCGTTCGACGGGGTCCGCATCCGAATGAATGTCGATCTTCCAACCCGTGAGTCTGGCAGCCAGACGGGCATTCTGGCCTTCCTTTCCGATGGCGAGCGAGAGTTGATAATCCGGAACGGTGACCCGCGCCACCTGCATCTCCGGATCTATGATCTCAACTCGCACAACCTTCGATGGGGCGAGGGCATTTCCAACAAAGGTCGCAGGATCATCGGAATGGTCGATGATGTCGAGCTTTTCACCGTGAAGTTCCTTCATCACGTTAGAGACACGTTGACCACGCGGACCAATACACGCCCCCTTCGCATTGAGGCCCTTGACGGCCGCCTGGACCGCAACCTTTGAACGATGACCGGCTTCCCTGGCGATGCCAGTGATCTCAACCGAGCCGTCGGCAACCTCCGGAACCTCAAGTTCGAACAGACGTCGAACCAGCTCGGGGTGGGTGCGGGACAGACTGATCTGCACATTCCGCTGGCCCTTTGCAACACCGACGATATAGCACTTCACACGATCCCCGTGCTTCAGTTTCTCCCCGGGAATCTGTTCGGCCGGAAGAAGGACACCGTCTTGACCATCCATCTCAGTACCGAGCCGGACGACAACAATGCCCCGCTCGTTCGCACGGGCATCAGCCTGCACAATACCGCTGATGACCTTTCCTTCGAACTCGGCATATTCGCCGAATGCACGCTCGTTCTCCGCGTCTCTCATACGGCGGATGATGGCGTCGCGGACAACACTCGCCGACACCCGGGCGAAGTTCGACGGAGTGTCATCGAATTCCGAGGTGACCTGCCCCTCCTCATCGAATTCGGTCACGATGACCGCTACGGAACCCGTCTCCGCGTCGATATCGATGCGGGCACGGGATGTCCCGTCGGAATTACCCCCGGTGTGAGTGTGGTAGGCCTGCAGAAGAGCCCTGCCGATCGTCGTGAGCATGTCGTTAACGCTAATCCCGCGTTCCTTCTCAATGCTCTTCAATGCTGCGACATCAATATTCACTTGTCTTCCTCTCGCTTGGACAGCGCGTCTTCGTAACTGAGATCCACCAGTTCGGCTTCGGCGACCGGCGGTTGTGAGAACTCAATTTCTACCACTGCCGAGGCCCCTGTTCCAAGCTCAGCGAGTTGGAGGGTGTCGATAATGATGCCCTTGCCCCCTCGCTCAGACCGACGCAGAAAAATGACAGAGCTTTCTTCATCATCCAGAGCACCGATCCTGCCGAGTTCCTTCCGACCGTCGCGGATCAGTGCCACGAGCCTGCCTCGATTCCGCCGCCAGTGCCGTGGACGTGTGAGAGGATGACCGACCCCCGGCGTCCCCACCTCCAAGGTGTATCCCTGCCCCCCGAATTCAATCTCCCCTCGTTCCTCCGCAGTGTCGAATACCTCAGAGATCTCCCGGGAAATTTCCTCCAGCAGGTCGAGATCGGGCCGTTCGTCGCCGTCGAGAGAAACAGCGACGGAAGACTTCGAACCAGCTCGGTTGATCCGGAGCTTCTCGACGTCCAGGGCCCTCCCCTCAGCTATCGGCGCAACAAGCTCGATCAGGGTTTGTTCAGTCGGGAATGCCATGGCCTCAACCCTACCGTGCGTCCCCATGCTCCGGAGTACACTGAACCGCCGTGAAACACCACCCCTTCCTCCTCCGCGTCTCAGCGCCTCTATCCGCTCTGTTACTGACCGGAGGACTGACCGCCTGCCAGGCCATTCCGACTCCGGAACCTGATCCTGTCCTGACGGGATTGTCAGCATCCGCGCATGCCGACGCCACGTATTTGAACGACAAAGATCCTTCGGCTGCGGCGGTGCGGGCACGGCACGCTGCCGCCCTCGACGCAGAGATACGCAGACTCTGTGGTTTCCTCGAAGACGGGAGGGTTCCTGCTTCCTGCACCGTGCCGGAACAGCAGGATCGGATCTCCAGTCGACCCGGTGACGGTGATTCCGTCCTCTCGGAGTCCCGTGCACTCACCATCACCGAACTCGCGGCTCTCCCGAAGGAATCGGTTCTTCCGGTGGCCCGCATGCACGCGGAGCTCGCCGTCATCACCGATTCATCCGCAGATCCGTCCAGTGCTCCGGATCTCGTCGGCGCACAATTTCGTACGGGGTCCGTCGATATGGATGCCCTCCGAATGGCGTTGGAATGGGAATATGGGGCTATCTTCGGACTTTCTGTGGCACAGGCATGGGCCACCCCAGAGGCGGCCACACTCATCAGTGAAGCCGTCGAAAGACATCGGTCATCGGCGGCACAGTTGCGCCGACTAGTCGCCGATGTACCTGACGATGAGCTACCCAGCCCTGCCGCCGGTTACCGCCCCGGGACAAACCTTGTGACCCCGGCCGATGCGGATTCGGCGCTCAAGACCGCTGTGCGTATCGAGGTTGATTCGGCCCGTATGTGGCAGGCTGCAGCAGCGTCCGCCGAACAGCCGGTGTGGCGGACCTGGTGTGTACTGGCTGGTTCAACCACGGTGTTACGGTCACTGCCGTTATTGGCCGCAGCGGGCACTAATCCGGCTGCCGAAGGATTGTTCGACCTGACGCATGCCCAGTCCTGACCAATTTTCCGGGGTCAGATCCGCTGCCATTCCGGCTTGTTGTCGAAGGCGTAGCGGTAGTAGTCAGCATTGATCAGCCCACTCGCGGCTGCCTCATCGACGATGACGGTGGCGTGTGGATGGAACTGCAGGATCGACGCCGGACACAGTGCCGAAACCGGCCCCTCGACCGTCGCCGCGACGGCATCCGCTTTCCCCGCACCGGTCGCAAGGAGGAGAAGATGGCCTGCGTCACTGATCGTACCCAACCCCTGGGTGAGGACATGGTGGGGAACCTGATCCTCGTCATCGTCGAAGAACCGGGCATTATCCGAGATGGTCTGCGGGTGGAGTGTCTTCAGCCTTGTCCGTGAGCGCAGTGAAGAACCCGGCTCGTTGAACCCGATATGTCCATCGGTACCGATACCCAACAACTGAACGTCCACTCCCCCGGCCTCCGCAATCGCCGAGTCGTAGGCTACTCCTGCGGCTGTGGGATCATCCGCGAGACCATCAGGGCTGTGTACCTCCGCATCCGGAATGTCGATGTGGGAAGTAAAATTATCGCGGATGAAACGGTAGTAGCTCTGCTCGTGGGTACGGGGCAATCCGACATACTCATCGAGGAGGAAAGCACGGCAGTGAGCGAAGCTCAGGCCTACATCCCGGTGCCTTCGGATGAGCTCCTCGTACATCGCCAGAGGGGTGGATCCGGTTGCTAGCCCCAGGTTGGCGGAATCACGGCGGGCGTAGTCGGTAAAGACGTCCGCCGCGACTCGCGCGACAGACTCGGCATCAGGCTGGATGATGACCTCCATAGCGGGGGCCGTCCTTTCTCCTCGGGGTCGTGACCATCGGTTGGATACCGGTGGAACAGCCGCCGTGTGCGGCACCTCCAATTCAACACCAAACGCGGCGTGTCAGACAGGAAAATCGGCGAAGGGTGTTCCCTGCCGCCGATTTTTCTTTGCCCGAAACTCAACACACCTAGTTGTCAGACAAGGGACCGTACCTCGTTAAGAACATCGGACACCGGAACCTCACGTACCTCACCGGACTCACGGATACGGAGTTCCACGATTCCATCCGCGAAACTACGCCCCAGAACAACAACGAAGGGCATACCCAACAGTTCGGAATCCTTGAACTTCACGCCGGGACTGACCTTGGGTCGATCGTCGAAAAGCACCTCGAGGCCCGAGTCGGACAGTTCTCCCACTAGCGTCTCCGCGGCTTCGGTCGCGTCAACGTTCTTGTTCGCCACCACAACGTGGACCTGGAATGGCGCGACCGACACAGGCCAGTTCAGCCCCTTCTCGTCATAACGCTGTTCGGCGATGACCGCGACCAATCGCGAGACACCGATTCCGTAGGATCCCATGGTGGGGACGGACCGCTTGCCGTTCTCATCGAGGATCTGCAGTTCCAGCGCTTCGGAGTATTTGCGCCCGAGCTGGAAGATGTGGCCGATCTCGATGCCCCGGGCGAGACGCAACGCGCCCTGGTTGTCCGGCGCCGGGTCTCCTTCCCGGATCTCAGCGGCCTCGATGTAGCCATCCGGGGTGAAATCCCGACCGGCAACACAGTTGACCACGTGGCGTCCCTCAGCATCCGCACCCGTGATCCAGGACGTACCGGGGACCACCCGGGGATCAGCGAGGACCGGCACGCCGTTGGCGGCCAGTCCTCGGGGACCGATGTACCCCTTGACGAGGAACGGGGTGGTGGCGAAGTCCTTGTCAGAGACGAGCTCGACGGCGGAGGGTTCCACTGAAGCCTCCAGACGCTTCATGTCGACCTCCCGGTCACCCGGGACGAGAATGCCGGTCAGTTCCGGCTCCTCGCCAGGGCGGGTGATCTTCACCACAAGGCACTTCAACGTGTCCGCGGCAGTGACCTCCCGCTCATCGATTCTGATTCCCGCACGATTGGCCCACTCCACCAGTTTGTTGATCGTCTCGCATTCGGGGCTGTCGTACTCCAACGCCGCAGGCTGCCCCTCGATGGGCTTCTCCTCGGCCCGCGGCGTGATGACCGCCTCCGCATTCGCCGCATAGTCTCCCTCCGTCGCACGGACGAAGGTGTCCTCCCCGTTCTCGCAGACGGCGAGGAACTCCTCCGAAGCTGATCCACCCATCGCACCGGACGTGGCGGCACAGATGACGTAATCAATGCCCATACGATCGAAGGAGTTGATGTACGCCTGTCGGTGCTTCATGTAAGCGGCGGCCAGCCCATCATCGTCCATGTCGAAGGAATACGAATCCTTCATCGTGAACTCACGGCCCCGCAGGATACCCGCACGCGGGCGCTCCTCGTCTCGGTACTTCGTCTGGATCTGGAAGAGGATCGCCGGGAAATCCTTGTAAGAGGAATACATGTCCTTGACTAGCCCGGTAAACATCTCCTCATGCGTCGGGCCAAGCAGGTAGTCACTTCCCTTGCGGTCCTTGAGTCGGAAGAGGTTGTCGCCGTACTCCGTCCATCGACCGGTCTGTTCATAGGGTTCCCGGGGAAGCAACGTGGGCAGGCAGATCTCCTGCCCACCGATGGCCTCCATCTCCTCGCGGACGATGCTCTCGATCTTCCGCAGCGTGCGCAGGCCGAGCGGAAGCCAGGAGTACACACCGGGTGCCGCACGGCGAATGTACCCGGCGCGAACCAGGAGCTTGTGGCTGGGGACCTCAGCCTCAGCCGGGTCGTCGCGCAGAGTGCGCAGGAATAGGGTGGACATGCGTGTGATCATGAGCGCCAATATACCCGCCCGCCCCCACGGGTTAGGGTGGTGACCATGCTCATTGTCCTGCCCCCTTCCGAAACCAAAGCCAACGGTGGCGACGGTGCCCCACTCGACCTCGGCGCCCTGTCCTTCCCTGAGCTCAACCCCGTTCGCAAGTCAATCGCGGATGCACTGCTTGCCCTCGATGACGTCGCGATGCGCGAGGCACTGAAGATCAGCACGAAGCTGGACGGTGAGATCACCGCGAACCGCGAACTCTGGGTGTCACCCACGATGCCCGCGATCCGGAGGTACACCGGCGTACTCTACGACGCTCTCGACGCCGGTTCCCTGGATGCCGAAGCACTGTCGCGGATCACAATCGGTTCGGCATTGTTCGGTCTGGTCCGCGCCACAGACCATATCCCCCACTACCGGCTGTCGGGTGGTTCAAAGATTCCGGATGCCGGTGCGGCCACGTCACCGACGATGAAATCCCGCTGGGGAAAGAGGATCACCGAAGCACTGCGCGCAGCAGCGCCGTCGAAGGGGCCGGTCGTGGACCTGCGCTCCGGCGCCTACCTCACCCTCGGTCCTCTACCCGGTGCCATCACCGTGCGGGTGGAATCGGTGCAGGAGGACGGGTCCCGAAAGGTGGTCAGCCATTTCAACAAGCACTACAAGGGAATCCTTGCCCGTGTCCTCGCCACCGCCGAGATCGACTTCGGCCCGACAGACGGGGCGCCGGAACTCGCAGCCGCTGCCCGGGATTCCGGATTGTCTGTCGAAATCACCGGATCGGACTCGCTGACACTCATCGTCTGACGGCCTGCACGACAGAGCAGCTCAGGACACCTGAGCCATTTTCTCGTCCGCCGTGACCAGTAATGATTCTCACCATCCGGAACGTGGCCTTCCACTAATAAAATGTTAGACCCATCATTACTGCATATCTGAGGAACGTCCTGTTGGGGCTCCCCTACACCCCCCGGTATGGGGACGTTCTCCACATATCCCCCTATTCCGGGACAACGGTTGGTAATACTCTGACATCAGGCCCATATGTCGGACGGAAGTACTCGGCAGGCGCCCCTGGATGTGACGGGATCGCCAGAGACATAGCGGGTCCAAACACAACCAACGCGACCCCAGGAAGCCACAATGTCAGGGAATACTCGTCACCAGGTCACCACAACACCATGGGCACTGGGAATAGACGTCGGAGGCACCGCGATCAAAGCCGCCGTTGTCGACCAGACGGGGAACACGCATCATCAGCTCACCATTCCCACTCCCACCGACCCGCGCGCCCTCGCGGACACAACCGTGAAGGTCACCACCGAGCTCACCCGGTGGGCGCGGTCGAAGGGCATCAACACCGTCGACACCATCGGCGTCAACATTCCCGGCATTATCGACGAGGTGCGCGGTATATCGGTCTTCTCAGCGAACCTCGGATGGCGCAATGAACCGATCGCCGCGATGCTCGAAGATTCCCTACGCCGTCCCGTGGCACTCGGACACGACGTCCGCAGCGGAGCACTCGCCGAATCCCGGTGGGGTGTCGCTTACCCCGATTTCTTCTTCCTCGCAATCGGTACCGGGATCTCCGCCGTCGTCATCAACGGACACCAACCGATGACCACCTGGCAGTGGGCGGGTGAGATCGGACAGATCCTCGTTCCCGGTTACGACGGTGCGCTGATGCCTCTCGAACAGGTCTGCTCGGCAGCCGGTATCGGACGCCGGGGAGCGAGTCTCGGACTCGTACCGGAAGGTGCCGGCTCCCGTGAGGTCTTCGAGCTGGTGGACCGGGGCGATGAAAAAGCCACCGAGATAGCCGACACCGCCTGCGAGACACTCGGCCGATTCCTCGCACCAGTTGTCGCGACCCTCGGACCCATCCCCGTCGTGATCAGCGGTGGCATGGTCGCACGAGGAGACAAACTCCTCACCCCGATCCGGAAAGCGCTGACCAGATACCTCGGTGTGGTCCCCGTGCCGACCCATATAGAAGTAGCTCGGCTCGGTGTCGACGCGCAGGTCCGCGGTGCGGCACTGAGGGCCTTCGACGCCTCCGGTTGCAGGATCCGGCCACAGAAAATCCAGAACACCGGAACTGACGCCGAACTTTCCCCCTAACATCCCGGTCTGTTCCATCCCTCCATAAGACAGCCCCACCGGACGACGGTGGACGGATGAGTTCGTTGACGCCGCGCTCCGCATGGATACGACGCCCGGCGACTCTTCCGTCGCCGTCACCATACTTTCCTTTTTCACCCCCACTTCTTCCTGCGGGCATGAACCGCACATGACATTCTGAAAGGTCAGTCATGTCCTTCATCAGTGATCTCAAGTCCGCTCCCCCGGTCGGGCGTGCCATCGCACTTACCGCAGCGGCCCTAGGAATCACCTACGGCTACGACATCTCGAACATCGCGGCCGCGCTGCTGTACCTGGAGAAAGACTTCGGTCTCGACACCACCGGACAAGCCACGATGGCCACCGCCGTTGTCGTCGGTCAGATCTTCGGCGCGGTCGCCGGTGGTCCGATGGCCAACGCCATCGGACGGAAGAAGACCATGCTCATCGTCGCCGGTGGGTACGTTATCTTCTCGGTCGCCAGTGCCTTCGCCCCGACCGCCGGCATCCTGGTATTCCTCCGCGCGCTGCTCGGCGTGACCATCGGTCTGTCCATCACCGTCGTTCCGGTGTTCATCGCGGAATCCTCCCCCAACAGGATCCGTGGTGGCCTCCTCACCTCTTACCAGGTGACTACCGTCCTCGGTATCATAGGCGGCTACCTCGTCGGCTGGGGACTGTCCTTCTTCGAGAGTTGGCGCTGGATGCTCGGCGCTGCGGCAATCCCCGCCGCTATCGTGTTCATCGCGCTGCTCAAGATCAACGAGACTCCACAGTGGCTAGTAATGAAGGGACGTCTCGCGGAAGCACGCGCCACCCTGTTGTCCATCAACTCCGAACGGGAAGCCGAAGAGGAATTCCGGTCCATCTCGCAGTCCGTCAACCAGAACCGTGGCGGAAACGACCTCAAGCGTCTCGGTGAGATGTTCCGCGGTCCCATCTCCCGTGCGACGATCTTCGCCATCGCGCTCGGCTTCTTCATCCAGATCACAGGTATTAATGCGACCATCTACTACGCGCCCCGGATCTTCGAGCAGATGGGCTTCCACGGCACCGCTCAGCAGTTGCTCCTCCCCGCTGTGGTGCAGACCTTCGGCCTCGCCGCAGTCCTGGTGTCCATGGTGGTGATCGATTCCTTCGGGCGCCGGAAGGTACTGCTGAGCGGCATAGCCACGATGATTCTCGCCGACATTCTGCTGATCCTCGTCTACCGCATGGGTTCCGAGTCATCCACGGCGTTCCTGATCCTCGGATTCATCGGCATCGTGCTCTTCACCATGGGCTTCACAGGTGGCTTCGGCGCGATCGTCTGGGTGTACGCCGGGGAACTGTTCCCCACCCGGTACCGGGCGCTCGGTGCTTCCCTCGTATTGACGGCGGATCTCATCGCCAACGCCATCGTCGCACAGCTCTTCCCGCCGCTACTGGAGGCGGTCGGCGGTGCCGGGGTGTTCGCCATCTTCGGGGTGTTCGCCGGGATCGCCTTCGTCACGGTCTTCCGTTACGCTCCAGAAACGAAGGGCCGCAAGCTGGAGGACATCCAGAGCTATTGGGAGAATGGCGCCACCTGGTCGGGGCCGGTCAAGGCCTGACATCTCCCGACGCCACCGCCGTCACTGTCTGAACCCGCAGTACCGGCGGTACCGGAGCCCGGGCACCTGTGCATTTCCGCACGGTGACCGGGCTCCATCTCGTGTTCACCGGGTGAGGGTGCAGGTTTTCGGCGATTTCCCGGGGTTCTATATCGGTCCAGCCGCCGGTCTCAATCACAGGTTCCGACGCCGGGTCAACGGATCGCGTATCTGGTGTCGGACCACCACGCGAGACCCCCCAGCACGAGCACCCATCCGACCAGCGCGATACCACCCTGGAGCGGCGTGGCTGTGATACCCGGGATGGAGGTTCCGTTGGCTATCCGCCCGGACAGGAAGGGGAGTACCCAACCGAGGTCCTTCAGTGTCTGGACGTTCAGGGCATAGACCATGGACTCGATGACAAAGACATCAGCAGCGAAGATCAGGGATGCGAGCACCGTCGAACGGGTTATCACGGCCAGAAGCGCGGCGAAAAGAACCGCGATGATGAACTTGATGAACTCGAACCGGAACTCCCGGAAATCCTCGTCTGAAATATCGACCGGGAGATGCTCCCCCATGAGGAGAAGGGCACCGTGGGCGAGTGCCAGTCCCAGGACGAGGGCCATGAGAGCACCGCTCAGGAGAACACCGATACGAATGGCGGTCCCTCTGCTCCTGTTGTTGTCCACCATCCACATCCAGGCGATGGAGTGGTGCCGGTAGGCTCCTCCGACGATCGCGGCGGCGGCGAAGCCCGCGATGAGGAAGGACAGATCGGTGCCGACTGTGAGGTCACGGAGTGTCGCGGGCTCATCGTCTCCGGCAAGCCGTACCGCTACCGTGAGTGCCGGAATCACGAGTATTACGGCGGCGAGGAAAACCAGATGACTGCGGACCGAAATCAGTTCCGTGATAACGGCGGCGAGCAGCCCTTCGTAGCTGGGACGCCGATCTGTTCCGGTGGTCGGGAAAACTGGGGTTGCGGCGGTCATGATGAGGAGCTCCTGTAGGTGGTGGTGTCGGCTGTTGCAGTGAGGAAGACGTCTTCGAGGGACTGTTCCCGGGAAGCCAGGTGTGTGATCACGATTCCTGCCCCCTGGCAAAGCCGGGCGATGCGCTCAGCGGTCGTGGTGTCCGCGCTGACGGTGATCAACCCGTCGGGCGCACGGTCGGCGGTGATGTTGTGCTCGGCGAGGACCCGGACGGCGGCGTCCACATCGGTACACCTGATCTCGTACACCGCATCCCCGACGAAGTCCGAGAGCGGTCCCTCCGCGATGAGTCTTCCCTGTCCGATGATCACGAGCCGGTCCGTGGTCACCGACATTTCGGAGAGCAGGTGTGAGGACACCAGCACAGCGCGTCCCTCCTCCGCGAGCTGCCGGGTCATCCGGCGCATCCAGATGACCCCTTCCGGGTCCAGCCCGTTGACGGGTTCATCGAGGATGATGTGGCCGGGGTCGCCGAGCAGCGCACACGCGAGACCGAGCCGCTGCCGCATGCCGAGACTGTATCCGCCGACCCTCTTGTGCGCGACGGAGTGCAGGCCCACCCGGTCGAGCACGGTATCGACACGATTGGCGTCGATACCGCCCGCTCTCGCCATCATGCGCAGATGTGCCTCTCCGCTTCGCCCCGGATGGAACCAGGAGGCGTCGAGCAGCGCGCCGATGACGCGGGCCGGTGCAGGCAGCGTGGTGAAGCGGTGTCCGTCGATGAGGGCGGTGCCCTCGTCCGGGCGTTCGAGTCCGCAGATCATGCGCATGGTGGTGGATTTTCCGGCACCATTGGGTCCGAGAAAACCCGTGACCTGCCCGTCTGGAACGGTGAAGGAGAGATCGTCGACGGCTACGGTACCGCCGTATCTTCTGGTGAGTGAACTGACTGTGATCATGTCTCCACGATCCCGCGCCGGAGGGGTTATCAGCGTCCTCCCCTCTGCCGATTCCCCGGATATCAGTCCCCGGGGTGAGCGAGCAGCTCCGCGCGCCCCACCAGACCGGTGCGGTAGGCGTAGAGAACCGCGTGAACCCTGTCCCGGGAACCCGTTTTCGCGAGAATGTGCCGGATGTGGGTCTTCACCGTAGCCATGGACACGAACTCACGGGCAGCGATCTCATCATTGTTGTAGCCGAGCGCGACCAGGCGCAGGATCTCGGTTTCCCGTGGCGTGAGCGGATCAACGAGGGACAGTGGAGGGGGATTCTGGTCTTCTGCCGCCTCCGCACCCGTGTGCCCCGGTGCCCGCAGTCGTTCAAGCAGGTCTGCGGTTACCGACGGCGCGAGGACCGCCGCCCCGGAGTGAACGGTGCGCACGGCGTCGAGAAGCTCCTCCGGTTGAGCGTCCTTCAACAAGAATCCGGACGCTCCCGCAGCGATCGCACCGCTGACGAAACGCTCATCGTCGAAGGTGGTGAGCATGATGACGCGGACGGTGCGGTCACTCGCGAGCACCCGTCTGGTCGCCGGAATCCCACCGATCCGGGCCATCTGGACATCCATCAGAATGATGTCGGCACCCGATTCCCCGTCGGGAATCTCATCACCGTCACCGGCCTGCCAGGCGATGTCCATGTCATCCTGGCTACCGATGAGCATGGCGAAACCCGCGCGCACCAGGGGCTGATCGTCGACGAGTCCGACTCGGATCATCTCGGCATCACCGCTCTCACCACGAACTGTGCACCCGAGTCCACAACACCTAGCTTGCCTCCGATCGCCCCGAGGCGTTCCCGCATCCCGGTGAGCCCGAATCCCCTGTCCGAAGTTCCCGTCTTCGGACCAGTCGGATTCGTGGCGGTCACCGTGACTTCCCTGTCACTGCTGTCCACCGTGAGATCCCCGGTGCCGGTCCCGTGCCGGAGCATGTTCGTCAGCATCTCCTGGACCAACCGGTACAGAGTCATTTGCGACAACGGGGACAAGTCCGTCGGGATCTTCTCCAGCCCCTCTGCCCGCAGCACCAATCCACTCCGCCGGGCATCGGCGACCAAACCGGGAATATCAGCGACTCCGGGCGGCGCCGTCTCTGAACGCCCCTCGTCCTCCCGCAGGACGCTCAACAAACCTCGCATCTGAACCAGCGACTCCCGGGAGGTCTCCGCAATCAGTTCCAACGTGTCGACCGCCACCCGCGGATCCTTAGGCGCCGCAAATCTGGCGCCGTCAGCGAGCGAGATCACCGCAGCCAATGAATGCGCCACGATGTCGTGCATCTCGCGAGCGATCCGGGTCCGTTCCACCACCCCGGCGAGTTCCGCCCGTTGGCGAAGTACCTCAAGGTCGCGGTGACGCCGACGCGCGGCATCGCCGAGCATCCAGAAGAATGCCACCCAGGTCCACGACGAGAAGAGGGCCGCCATGAGCATCACCACGGGCCACCTGTCTCCTTCGGGGAAGAGAGAGATGTTCCACAGCATCAACAGGGCCACGGTGGCACCGAGCAGCATCGCGCCGAGGTACACGAAGCGGATCCGCGATGTTATGCGCGCGGCGGTGAGGAACGCACAGTACGCCACGGCCACCGCGCCGACCACAGGTCCGCCGGGTAGACCGCGCAACAGGATCGCCAGCAACGCGATGCCCGTGGTTCCGACGGTGGCCTCCGGGTACCCCGGCGCAACGAGTAACACGCAGGCAATGAAGAGATAGAGGACCGAGGAGAGTGTGTCAGTCTGTCCACCGGCATCCAAGAAGATGACCCCGGACGCACAGAACACGTAGCAGAACGCGTTACCGGGTCCGCCGACAGCGACGCGGACACGCTCCAGAAGCGCGGCGGAGGCTCCGGAACGGGTGAAGGGTGGCGGCATCGGACAGATCTCTCGGATCGGGTGCGGGTCCACCTACCAATCGTAGGACCCAGCGGGCGGGAGAAAATCAGCCTCAGGGATGACTGTAGATCCGTCCGAAACGGGTCCGCCGGATACCCACCAGGGAGCACTCTCGGTCACCTGCCTGTCCAACAGTTCCTCCCCGGAGAGGCTTCACTCCGGCGAATCCCCACGATGTACCGGGCACCCACCGTGGGATCGATACACCGCGCTATCCCAGGGTGCTGGCTTTCTCCGCTTCCCTACCCTCACGTATCTGTTCCGGGGTGAAACGAACGAAGACCAGGGAGATCATCACGACGGCGATCGCCAGGCCCGCGCAGATGAGCAGTGATGAGGTGTAACCGGTTCCGAGCGCCGCACGTGCCGCGTCATTGAGTGCAGCGCGGTCAATCGTGTCGAAGGCCGCACCGAGAACTGAGCGTGCCCGGTATTCGGCGTATGCGGTGACGGCCGCGAGTCCGAGTGGTCCGCCGAGAGTCTGGGAAACCAGCGAGGTGGCGGTCAGCGGACCGACATCGATGGGTTTCACACCGGCGACAACGGACAGCGTGAGCGGGATGAGGACCACGCCGATGCCGAATCCGATGATGAGGATCGGGACGAGGAGATCGGGGAGATAGGTGGTCTCCACCCCGAGGGTGGATCCGAAGATGAAACCGGCGACGAGGATCAGACCACCGACGGCGATGATGAATCGAGGAGCAATCCGTTCCACGACGAGGCCCGCCACCCAACTACCCGCACCGAGGGCGAAGGCGAAGGGGATGAACGCCAGCCCGGCCTTGAGGGGGCCGTAGCCGACGACCTCCTGGACGAAGAGAGCGACCTGCACGGTCATCGCCATCATGAGGGCACCGACGAGCAATAGACAAATAAATACTGCAGCCCGGGAACGGTTAGCGAACATGTGCAATGGCAGGACCGGGTTGGGGACATGGCGTTGAGAAAAGAAGAACGCCACGAGGGTGAGTGCACCGAGGATCAGGGCACCGACAACAACAGCCGAGTAGCCGGTTCCCCCCTCTGCAAGGCCGAACACCAGGAGCGTGGACGCGCCGGTGGCGAGTATCGCTCCTCGAATGTCGAGCCGGATCCGTTCGAACGCAGGGGTCCGGGCGAGTACTTTGATGCCGACGGTGAGGATCAGTATCCCGATGGGGACATTGATGAGGAAGATCCACCGCCAACTCGCTTCGGTGAGTGCCCCACCCGCGACAAGCCCCAGGACGCTGCCCATCCCGGTCATCATGGCGAACACGGAGAACGCCTGGTTACGTGCTTTTCCGGGGGCGAAGGTGACGACGATGAGGGCCATCGCGGTGGGTGAGGCAATCGCCGCTCCGATCCCCTGGATGACCCGGGCCGCGAGAAGGATCACCGGTGTCGTCGATAGTCCGCAGGCCAGGGAAGCCAGGGTGAACAATCCAACGCCGGTGAGGAACACCTTTTTCCTACCGAAGGTGTCCCCCAGTCTCCCGCCCAGCAGGAGCAGTCCCCCGTAGGCGAGTGCGTAGGAGGTAACGACCCAGGAGCGGAGGTTGTCGGTGAGCCCGAGTTCGATCTGGATACGTGCGAGAGCGAGGTTGACCACCGTTCCATCGAGGACGACCATCAGTTGCAGGGCGGAGAGCACCGCCAGCGGCCAGCCGAGGGCGGAAACCGTCACAGGCTGAGTGAGCTCGGATGCGCGAGGCCCGGTTCCAGGTGCAGTCACAGGCCGGACACCTCTCCGATTACGATGACGGCGGGCGGGGAGACCGCATTGTCTGCGATGAGTGCACCGAGTTCACCGAGAACACCACGAAAGCTGCGTTCCCTATCCGTAGTCCCTTCCTGGATCACAGCTACGGGAGTCTCTGGGCTGCACCCGGAGGCGATGAGTGCGGTGGCGATGGACGGGGAGTTCTTCACCCCCATGATCACAACGATGGTTCCCCCGGTACGGGCGAGAGCTGCATAGTCGACGAGTGACTTCGGGTGACCGGGCGGAAGATGCCCGGATACGACGGTGAAGGAGTGGACCACACCCCGCTGGGTGACGGGGACGCCGACTGCCGCGGGAACCGACACCGCGCTGGTGACACCTGGAACGACCTCGCACTCGATATCTGCCTCGCGACAGGCGACGAGTTCCTCGAATCCCCGGCCAAAGACATAGGGGTCACCGCCCTTCAGCCGGACGACGGTGCGCCCGGCGCGGGCATGGGCGACTAGGAGTTCGTTGATCTTCTCCTGTGCCATCTGTTTCCCGTAGGGGAGTTTCGATGCGTCGATGACCTCTTTGTCTGTGACGTCACAGAGTTTGTCAAGATCACCGGTCGGCCCGAGATGGTCGGCGACAATGACATCGGCGTCCCGGAGACGATTCATGCCGCGGACGGTAATGAGGTCATAGGCTCCCGGCCCGCCGCCCACGAGGGTGACGCGGCCGGGAGCAGGCTGTCCGGTTCCAGGGCTGGTGGGTGAACTCATAGGTGTCCAGTGTAGTCGTTCGACTCATGCCTACCTGGGTTGGAGTCAGGTCTGTTCTCAGTCCACCGAGGGCATTGCCCCACAGGACCGCTGCACCCACCAACTCTGATTCCCGCTACGGTCCAGAGACACGGAAACCTCACCCGCTCCAGTCGGTTTCCGTCGATGGGCTAGTTACAGGCGGACACGAAACGTTCAATCGACTGAGGTACCGAAGTCGGGTGACAGTGCAGATAGGACGCGTGCACCGTCTCGTTGGTGAATCCTTCTCGTACGCTGCGACCGTCCCAACCGCGCCAGCCCCAAGATGGTGCCCACCCGGGGACGATTGTGGCAGTGAGCGCAGTGTGGTGAAACTCGTGCCCGGTCACTCGTTCCCCTTCCCGGTGAAGCAACGAATCAGATATCGCAACTGCTTCCCGGTAGCCGAGGGTGAGCCGCCTGCCCATGACCGCGTGGGTACCGATCACCCCGAGCATCGGGTGCGCGTCGAGGCTCGCGGTGAGCCACAGCAGCCCCGCGCATTCCCCGTGGACGGGCATCCCGTCCGCGATCCGGTCCCGTACCTGCATACGGAGTCCGTTTCGACCGGCGAGGTTCTCCACATGTTCCTCGGGGAAACCACCGGGGATGATGAGTCCGTCGCAGTCGGGTAGATCATCGACGAGCGGGTCAAAACGCACGACCCGGGCACCTGCCGCAACAAGAAGTTCGGTGTGTTCGGCGTAGGCGAACGTGAATGCGGGGCCTCCGGCGACAGCGATCGTCGGATCCCCCACCCTGCTGACCTCACTTTCGGGTGCCCAGGATGTTCCGTTCCATCCACAGTCGGCGGCAGCGATGAGCGAGCCGAGATCGAGATGCCGCTCAACCAGGTCCGCCATCCGCTCCACCGCTGCGACGGCGACACCACCTCGTTCAACAGCCGTGACCAGACCCAGATGCCGGGACGGAACCTCAATGTCCGCGAATCTCGGTAGCGCACCGAACACCGGAACTCCGACAGCCTCGCATGCTCTCCGACAGATGGCTTCGTGCCGTTCAGTACCGACCTGATTGAGTATCACGCCGGCAAGCCGCACACCGTCGACCGCGGTCGCGAACCCCCGAACGAGTGCCCCGATGGACTGGCTCATTCCCCGGACATCGACGACGAGTACGACGGGGAGACCCAGAGTGTGGGCGATCTCAGCGGTTGAACCCGGCGCGCACACGGGGTCCGATCCGGGTGCGATACGACCATCGAACAATCCCATCACCCCCTCCACCACGGAAATGTCACACCCCGACGAGCCGTGGGCGTAGAGCGGCCCTATGCGACTGCCACCGCACATCACGGAATCCAGGTTTCGCCCGACCCGCCCCGCAGCAAGACCATGGTAGCCGGGATCAATGTAGTCGGGACCAACCTTGAACGGGGCGACTTCCATGCGCCGGGCGAGAGCTCGGATGAGTCCTGTTGCGATGGTGGTCTTGCCTGTCCCGGATGACGGAGCCGCGATGCACAGCCCCGGTACTACCATTCGATTCCCTTCTGCCCTTTACGTCCCTGATCCATCGGGTGTTTGATCTTGGTCATCTCGGTCACGAGATCGGATATCTCAAGGAGTTTCGGGTGCGCATCCCGACCTGTCATCACGATATGCTGGCGCCCCGGTCTGGTTCTTAGTGTCTCCGCAACCTCATCGACGTCAATCCAGCCCCATTTGATGGGGTAGGTGAATTCGTCGAGGACATAGAAATCGTGGGCCTCCGCTAGAATCCGGCGACGAATCTCCATCCATCCATCCGCGGCGTCCCGGGCGTAATCTTCCACCGCCCCTGGTTTCCGCGCCCAGGACCAGCCTTCGCCCATCTTGTGCCACTCAACCGGACCGCCCATCCCGGTCTGTTCGTGGAGATTCCCGAGTCTGCGAAACACCGCTTCCTCACCGACCTTCCATTTCGCGGATTTCACGAACTGGAATACCCCGATGTTCATTCCCTGGTTCCAGGCACGTAGAGCCATACCGAAGGCCGCCGTCGATTTACCCTTGCCGGGGCCCGTGTGGACAGCGGTGACGGGCAGCATGCGTCGTTGCCGGGTAGTCAAACCATCATCGGGAATGCTGGCGGGATCAAGTTTTCCCTTGGGCATGTCATCCTCATGTTCATCGGGGAAAGGTCCTGGGTCATCCTATCGCGGAACATGAAGCCACCGGTGTACAGGACGGTCGGCACACCGAGTTCTTGCGGACATGACTGTTCCCCCGCTCTCTCGAGAGGGAGCGGGGGAACACGTTCTTCCTGGGCCACCGCCAACCGCTACCACCCGGTAGCGGTTCGGTGCAGGCACCCGGCGACGTTAGCGGTGCAGCCCCGACATCGGGGGAAGCTGGAAACCGCTCGGCATCTGGGTCTTGATGAAGTGGAACAAGGCTGTGATCATCGCGAAGATGCCGCCTACTGTCAGCAGTGAGACGAGCCCCAACCCGCCGAAGCCGAATGCCGCTTTGGTGGAAAGCTCATCAATCCGAGCACTGGCATCTGAAGACAGATCGTCCTGCGACTCATCTGTCCCGTTGTCGCCGTCCTTCGGATCCGGAGTTTCCGTACCCTTCAACGGTTTATTCGCATCGGAGGAACCCAGTTCAACCGTTTTGAGTGAGCCGTCTGCCGTACCGACCGTGACATCTTCTCCGACTGCGCCAACCTTGATGAAGGTCAGTTTGTCTGTGGAACCGTATCCCTCAACACCGGAGACGAAGATGTCATCGCCGACGATCTTCAGAGTGTCGGGGGATTTGCTGTTGGTGTACCGCAGCGATGAACCAACAGGGGAGGATTTGATGACCTCAAGTGTGATCGGATCAAGTATCACGAGGTCTTCGCCTTCACTGGCGCTGACCATCACGAGATTACCGTCTGCGTTGAACGTGGCTCCGGCGATGAAATCGAAGACCTCAACCTTGTCCGTGGTGCTCTTCTTTGTGAAGGTTCCGTCCGCATAGGTGTAGACACCCACGGACTCGGATTCGCTGTTCACACCGTTATAGAACACGATGTTCTCCCCAACAACGCTGACCGTACGACGCCCACCGGTGTACTGAACCGACTTGAACTGTTCCTTGGCCGCAGCAATCTCAACGACCGAGGGGGACTGTCCCGGACGGATATGGATCGGGGTGGATCCCGTCCTACCGTCAGGGCCATCCAGGATGTCATCGAGGACGTAGAGGAACGTGCCGTCCGGAAGCGCACGGAGCCCCACGGCTTCACCGGCGTTACCGTTGTAACCGTAGGTGCTGTCGTATCCGCCTCCGTCCTCAGCGGGAGCAGTCCCACGAACCTCGCTGGTGAGAGGCAGTTCCGTGATGGACAGACTCGATTCTGCGAGACCGAACTCGGTAAACACTCCCCTCCGGGTTTCCGGATCAGAGGTCAGAACCCCGACGGTGTCGGTCGACTCCGAATATGCGAGCCCCGTCACGTTCGAGTTAGGTACGATGCCGAGCTCCATGACCTCGCCGATACCCTCAGCGGTCACCGTGGCATAGCGGATGGTGTCTCCATCAGCCCAGAAGAGCGTATCCGTCGCCGATTTGAAGGCCGAGGGATTACCACGGTTGATCGTCACATCATCGGAACTGACGAACTTTTCGAGGTTGTTGTCCGCAATGACGAGCTGGGAATCTCCACCGAAACCACCCCGCGTGACATGGAGAATCGAGCCGTCCCGCAGTGCGAACAGGCGATTGGACTCCTCACGCTTGAATTCTGTGGTGACCTCCTTCTCCAGGTTCAAATCTTCGCTCGCAGTCGATTCGGTGCCGAATGTGACGGCACCGTTGAAGGAGAGATTGAGGGAATCCAGAGTATCGGAACCCCTCGGGTTTCCACTGAGAGCGGTACGACCTTCCTCGGTGACGGTGACGGCAACGTCCCGGACCGTTGAGGGCTCATCGGATTTATACCTCGCTTCAGAGAAATCCAGGTCCGCCATAGATACGCGGGTCGGCCCCACCCACTCCCCGGTCTTCTTGTCCAACGTGTGGACGACAACCGAAAGCTGTCCGGTACCGACAGTCGGGTTGAAGGTCACGATCGGCTCACTGAAGGTGAAATCGAGCTTGCAGCTTCCACGCTCATCCTCGCCCGTGTAGTCCTCCCCGCAGAAATTCATGACGTTGGCCGTGCCTGCATACTTCAGGATGATGGTGCCGTCGTCCTGGTTTGTACGGGAAAGAAACGCAAAGGACGGGACACCCGAATGGAGTGTCGCACCATCAAACACGCGATCGAAACCACCGGAAGCCCGACGGAACGGCTCCAGAATCCCCCAGGAGAGTGCCGGGGTATCTTCCGCATACCGGGTGGTCGAGGCGACGTGATCGATACCGATCGTCGAGTTCTCGTCAGCGAGTGCAACGGCGGGAACCATGAGAGACACAGACATCGAAAGGCACGCAACAGCGGCGAGGCCGGTACGGGAAATGCGACGGGGAGACAGTTTCATAATGGTAATACTTTCTGAAGTGGGGAGGCCGACGCTTTTATCGAGGTATTGCGACAATGCCCCGTACTAAGACGAGACCGCACATAAAGCACTCTGTCGTCGGTGCCGAATTAAACTTCCCTCAACTTACCCTAACCAAATATAAAAAAGATAGAGTTCTTTATTTTTATTTATATTTTACTCAGATTTTTACTTAATTAGTGACATCTTCGGGGAATATTTGGACCCCGGTGATCGTTGACCCAGGCGTATCATCCCGTTTTCCCACGCATAAGGAACTCCCCACTTGTCACAAGATCGCCAAGATTCCACTCCGGCCCGGCTCGTCGGCGTCTACAACGCCAATGGCGGACTCCTCGGAGAGCTCACCTATGTCGTGAACAAGATCCGGGGAGCGACTCACTGCGGCCTATGCGACATCAGCCACGGAAAATCCACACGACCGAGGAAGGACTGGACCAAAGCGATCAAACAACTACCCGTTCCGTTGGAGACCGTGCACCTCAATGAGATGGACGCAGACACGGAACGGGCAGCCGATGGCACCAGTCCGGTCATCGTCTACCTGGACGGGAAGACCGATCAGATTCTCCTGGGTCCGGAGGATCTGGACTCGTGCGGCGGCCGCGTAGATGTGTTCACCGATTTGATTCTGTCCCGACTCCCCGACAGCGCCGGGTGAACACACTCGGCGCACCCAACCTCCTAGTCCGAAAGATCAGCGCCACCGGGGATGGACCCCGTTCATACCGCCTCGATCACTCCAGCCACTGCATCCGCCGACACCTCATCCAGTCGGACACAGACGCCATCGAGTCGCTTTGCCAGATCGGTTGCCAACCCGAGACGAATCCTTCCGGACCGCTCACAGTCGATGACGATGCTCCCAGCCAGCCGTCGATCCCTGATGCGGGCCGCGGCACGACGAACACCACCTGTTCCGGACACTCCGGTGGCGCGCCCGTCGGATAATACGACGAGCAGTGCCCGACGGCCGGGTTCCCTGCGATACTCCCTCTCAATGAGTTCATGTGCCATCATCAGCCCCTCACCGAGCGGTGTGCGCCCTCCGGTGGGAGCTCCGTCAAGTCTGCGTACAGCGGCGACAGTGGAGCCGGTTGGCGGAAGCAGCAGTTCCGGTGCACTTCCCCTGACTGAGATCACAGCGATTCGATCCCGCCGCTGATAAGCGTCCCGGAGCATGGACACCACGGCACCCGTCACTGCGGAGAGCCGGTCCCTTCCGGCCATTGAACCGGAGGCATCAACGACAAAGACAATCAGATTGGACTCCTTACCGCGCCGGAGGGAACCCCGCAGGTCCCCCGGACGAAAATCAATGAGCCCATCGATGACCGCCGCGCCACGCTCCGCTGCCGCAAGCACCGAACCCGGTATGTTCACTCCACGTCCACCGACGACGGCACGTATGTTCTGCCCCTGGGGAGAATACGCCTTCGAACGCCTACCGGGGCTCCCCTCGGCGCCATTGTTCATCCGTCTGAGAATCCTGGGAACGAAAGGGGGCGCCCTGTTCGGCGCGACCTGCTTTCCCGTCGTTGTCGGGTCGTTCCGCCGGTTCCTCTTGTTCCGCCGACAGATTCGGTGTTGAGGCATCCGGCGCCTTCGACGAAGCCGATTCACTTTCCGGACCTGGTGTATCGTCCGGTTGCTCGGTTCCGGGATACTCTTCGCGTGCCTGTTCCATCACGTCATCAAGTTTTTCCTCGTCGAGTCCCGGTTCATCAAACGGATCCCGACGACGACGGTGCGGAAGTGCAAGGTGCGCAGCCGTACGAATGTCCTCATCTGTGACGTTGGTGTCACCGCGGTATGCGGCACAGGCGGTGGCTGTCCGAGCGATCACCAGATCCGCACGCATACCGTCAACGTCGAAACTCGCACAGATGTGGGCGATCCGAACGAGATTGGTTTGCGTCAGCTCAACATCCGGAAGAATCCGACGGGCACGGACGATACGGTCAGCGAGATCACCATCCTCTGATGACCATGCGTCCGCGAAACCAACGGGATCTGCCTCGAAAGCCAGTCGACGGCGGATGATCTCCGTTCGGACCTCGACATCTCGCGAAGCGGCGACATCGACAGCAAGACCGAAACGGTCGAGTAGCTGCGGCCGTAACTCCCCTTCCTCGGGATTCATCGTTCCGACGAGCACGAAGTTCGCGGGAGAACTATGTGAGATTCCGTCACGCTCGATGGTGACCCGACCAGTGGCCGCAGCATCGAGAAGTGCGTCAACGAGATGATCCGCGAGGAGATTCACCTCATCGACGTAGAGAACACCACCATCCGCCTGAGCAAGCAGACCAGGCCGATACTCGGCACGACCGGTGGTGAGAACGGTCTCCACGTCAAGAGAACCGACGACACGGTCTTCGGTCGAACCAATGGGAAGATTCACCAGAGGTGCCCCACCGAGTAGTGCGGCGAAGGCACGGACAGTCGTCGTTTTTGCGGTGCCCTTCTCCCCACGCACGACAACCCCCCCGATTCTGGGTGCGATCGCGTTCAGGATCAGAGCCAGACGTAAACGGTCCTGGCCAACGACCGCAGTGAAGGGAAAACCTGTATCGGGGGCAGCCTGCGTCACGGTCAGTCCTGGCCCTCCAGCTTGAGGATCTTCTGGGTACGCTCCCAGGTTTCACGGAACATCTTCTCGTCCGTCGCAAGTTTAATGCCATAGGTGGGCACCATCTCCTTGATCTTCGGACCCCAGCCGACCATCTGGTCCCCGAAGCAACGCTCGAGCAATTCAAGCATCGCGGCAGGAGCGACGGATGCCCCCGGGGATGCGCCGAGGATACCGGCGATCGAGCCTTCGGCATTGTTGATGAGGGCGGTACCGAATTCCAGGGAACCGAAGCGGGGGCCGGCGACAGGCTTGATGACCTGCACCCGCTGTCCTGCGGTGACCAGTTCCCAGTCCTCGGCGCGGGCACTCGGCATGTATTCACGCAGTGCGTCGAGCCGTGCTTCCTCCTTCTTCATCACCTCGGTAATGAGGTACTTCGTCAGCCCCAACTCCTGGATACCGACTGCGGCCATCGAAAGGACATTGGTCGGACGGAGGGACTTAGCAAGGTCGAACCACGATCCGTGCTTCAGGAATTTCGGGGTCCACCCCGCGTAGGGGCCAAAGAGCAGACCGGTCTTGCCGTCGATCACCCGGGTATCCAGGTGCGGGACGCTCATCGGTGGAGCACCCACAGATGCCTTGCCGTAAACTTTGGCATGATGTTGGGCAATGATGTCCTCATTGGTGCAGCGCAGCCACTCCCCGGAGACGGGGAATCCGCCAAAGCCGCGGATCTCCGGGATCCCGGACTTTTGGAGCAACGGGAGGGCCATTCCACCGGCGCCGACGAACACGAAGTTCGCCCGCACCACACTGACGTCACCCGTGTGGACATTCTTGACCTTGATCTTCCACTTGGCCCCGTCCCGAATGATGTCGGCAACCTCGTGTCCATAACGAATCTCCGTACCCGCTTCCTTGGCGTTGCGAAGAAACTGACGGGTGAGTGCACCATAGTTGATGTCAGTTCCGGACTCAGTCCAGGAAATAGCGACCTTCTCCCTGTCGAAGTCACGCCCTTCCGCCATCAGGGGGAGGAATTCGGAGAATTTCTGTGGGTCGTCGGTGTAGCGCATCTCCGGGAAGAGCGGATGCGCGGACAGCGTTTCATAGCGTTTGCGAAGATACTCAACCTGGTCGTTCCCCTGCGCAAAAGAGACGTGGGGTACCTGGTTGATGAAACCCCTGGCATTGTCGAGCTCGTCGTTCTCCAGGAGATGTGCCCAAAACTGGCGGGAAATCTGGAACTTCTCATTGACGGCTACGGCCTTGGTGATCTCTATCTTGCCCCGGACCTCCGGGGTGTAGTTCAACTCACACAGTGCCGAATGGCCGGTTCCGGCGTTGTTCCAGGGAGATGAGGACTCTTCCGCAGGGCCATCGAGCCGCTCGAACACAAGCTGTGACCACTCTGGTTCGAGCTGCCGGAGCATCGCGCCGAGCGTGGCGGACATGATACCGGCACCGATCAGGCAGACATCGACCTCATCCGTCACATGAACTGCAGAAACCTTGGAGTCAGACACTGTATTCAACCTTCGCTAGTTCTCTGAATTGTGCATTCGTCCCAGTCCCGGGAAACGGGTTCTCTTCATATCCGCCATTTCACCATGACAGCCCCCACCGGTATCTGCGCGCCCCCGGAACGCAAAGTCCGACCGAAACGCAGAATGTGACAGCAAACCGACGGAACCCGCTGGGATATCCCTACCGGCAATTGTCAGCCAAGAGGGCCTTCACCAGCACCGGTACGGCCCGATCAGGGATCCCTGGACTGGCCTATCGCTGTAACACCTTACGCCTCAAGCCCCAGAGCTATCAGCATAAGGGCATCCCCCATGCCCACATTCACACCCGGAAACACCCCCGATGGAAGTTGACTAGAACCCACCACTCCCAAGAACCTCGGATTACCACATCGGCATGCCCCTCACTAGAGACCAGTCACCAAACAATAAGGAGAGAAACATCCACCCCCATCACCCCCACGTTCGTGCCTACCCCCGACCACGACAGCACTGCGAGATATCACACCCCCTAGCGTGAACGATTCTTGAAAATTAAGTGAATTTTAGGTGAAAAATGTTCCAAAAAACCCGCTTAGACACATAGGTTTCACATCGAATCGACTCAACTTTTGTCTCAATCACCTCAATTACGAAGAAGGATCCTCACCTTCATGCTTCCATCACGTCTGAAGAAGACAACACACGCTGTCCTCTTGACAGCGGCAGTTACCGTCAGTATCAACCCCCTGCTCGGTTACGCCGCCGCTGACGAACCCCTCGAGCCCCAGTACGGATTCAAGAACCAGTACATCCCCATGGGCACTCCAGAAGATACGACTACCCCTCCCAAGGGGTTCGAGCAGGTGTACACCATGGTGCTCGGACGCCATGGTTCTCGGGGAGCGAGTTCTTCATCCCGATACAAGAGCACGATCAAGTACCTGGAAACAGCACAGAAAACTCCTGGAGCACTGACACCCCTCGGAGAACAGGTGCTCGACCAGATCCGGCAAATCCGGCAAATGACCAAAGACCTCCCAGCCAACAATGACATCACCCCACCGGACGACGGCGGATACGGAACACTCACCAAACTTGGTGCCCACGAGTGGCAGGGCATCGGGCAGCGCAACCATGAGCGCAATAGGGAATTCTACGATCGCATCGCCACGCCCGGCAGTACCGACAAACTCACGTTCCACAGCTCACCGAAGGGACGCTCACAACTTTCCGGTGTGAACTTCGCGATCGGGCTCCACGACAAAGACACTGCACTCGCAGAATCCATGGGATACGACGCTTCTGCACCGGTTCCCATTAACACCGGAGTATTCGCGGAAGACGGAAGCCAGACCCCGCAGTCTAAGCTCATGGTCGAGTACAAGAATACAGACAATCCCGATTATGAAGCTTATAAAGCTTCACAGAATCTGCCAGACGAAAAAGAAGCCAGTGCAGCCGCATACAAGGATCCACAGATCATCGCCGCTGCCCGGGAGATCCTTAGTCATCTCTACTCCCCCGGCTACATCGCAACGCTGGACGACGAGAAAGCCATTTCCCAGGCGCACCAGTTCTACACGGTCAATGGCTACGCCCGACTACTGGCCGCTGAAGCCGAAGCTCCAGTGGATGGATGGGCAACCGAAAAGTACATGACCCCACGGACCGCCCGGGAGATGCGCCACATCTACGACGCCCACGACTTCTACACCTTCGGGCCGGGACGCGAGGGTTCCTCGGATTCCTACCGGATCTATGATCCTCTTGTCCGTTTACTGCTCAAGGACGTCGACGATCGGGCCAACGGCCAGTCAGATATTGCAGCCAACTTCTACTTCACCCACGGAGAAACACTCGGTCCCGTCGAGAGCTACCTCCAGATCCCGCAGGCGAACCACCCGACGCCCCCCGGCAAGTTCTACGACAAGGATAATCCGTGGAACTCATCGGTGACCGTGCCGATGGCCACCAACATCCAGTGGGACGCCTTCCGAAACAGCGCTGGTATCACCGTCGTGCGGATGTTGTTCAACGAGAAGGAGACCCCCTTCGGCCCGAAGTGCCAGCCCATTGCCGATGGCTCCCCCTTCTACACCCTCAAGGAGCTTCAGTCCTGCGTACCTCTGGACTCCACCTCAGATCACTCCGATGCACGACCACTCGCCATATGGGCACCGGACCTAACAACCGAACCTGTCTCCGTGTGCGAAGGTGAAAAGATCGATCCACGGTCCGGGGTAACCGGGCTACCGGAAGATGCAGTCATCAATGTCGTGACACCCGCAGACACCACGAAAACCGGTGAAACACAGCAGACGGTCCAGGTCACGGTTTCAGGTGGCACTCCCAGCGAGCTGATCGTCCCGGTAAGCGTCATGAATTGCCCGACAACCACTCCGTCCAACGGTTCATCCTCCGGTACCGGAGAAGTGATGGTCACAGCCGGCTTCCTGACCATACTGGGATCTGTCCTCGCGATCATCACCGCGCTGAATTTACCGATGATCCTGGCCAGTATCGGGGACGTTTCTTCCGGCACCCCCTTCTTGCCCAGCTTCAGTCCCGGAGCACTGGAGTCCCTGATGCATTCCTTGCAGAATCTGTGATCTAAGTTCCCACACAGGACCTGTTGCATTCAGGAAGACATCAGATCGGTATGTAGCCTCCGATGGCGGGCCGCATTCAGCTTCACGTTCGACATCCGGACCCGGTTCTGCTCACTATCTCCGGTCCTCGGGATAGGGTGTTCCACATGAGTGGCCTGCCTTTCTCCGACACATACACGCCCGACATCCTGGGGTCCGGATTCACCCGCCGCACATTGCGGCTGGGTACCGATCCGGAGGGTGACGGTCCAGTGGTGGCAACCCTGATCAGGTATCTTCCCGAGGCATGCCCGGATTTTGATTCCAGGCCCGCAATGATCTTCATCCACGGGATGAGCGACTACTTCTTTCAACGGCATGTCGCTGAACGTTTCCACACGGAGGGCTACGCCATCTACGGCGTGGACCTCCGTAAGTGCGGACGTTCACATCTTCCCGGACAGGCATGGCACGACGTCCGAGATGTGCGTCGTTACTTCGAGGATCTCAATGCGGTCCTCGATGCGGTACGGGAACACCACTCCAGCGTGATCATTCAGGCCCACTCCACCGGTGGACTCATCGCTCCACTCTGGTTGGATCACTTACGCCGCGCCGCAGCGACCGGGGATCCGGTGTCCGCCGCCCGGCACTCCTCAATTCCCGCCGCTGTGTTGAACAGCCCCTGGCTCGACCTGATGTTCCCGGCGCCGCTACACCGCTGGTCCCGTCCCCTGATCAGAGCATTGGGCGACCGCTTCCCGAGGTTCGATCTTCCTGGCGGCCTGGCGTGCTACGGAGAGTCAATTCACGTGGATTACCACGGCGAGTGGAACTTTGACACGAGAATCAAACCCATAGCGGGCCACGCAAAGAACATCGGCTGGTTGGCTGCCATCGTCCGTGCCCAGGACACCATCCATGCGGGGGGTGTGGAATGCGGTGTACCGGTTCTGGTGTTGTGTTCTACGAGGAGCTGGTTAAACAAGCCGTACTCTGCCATGACCGACACCTCGGACGCGGTGCTCAACGTGAAACAGATTCAACAGTGGGCTCCGTCACTCGGTGCACACGTCACCGTGTCGCCGATTGACGGGGCCCGACATGATGTCTGGCTTTCACTGCACCACTCGAGAGAAAGGACTTTCACTCACACGTTCGAATGGTTAAATACGACGATCCACCAGCAAAACCCACTGTACTGAAACGCCCGAGCACACATTCACTCCCGATACGATGAGGAACAACAGACTCACACCATGACGACTCCCGCCACCAGCACACACTACGATCTCATCATCATTGGAACCGGATCAGGAAACTCAATCCCGGGTCCGGAATTCCAAGACCAGAGAATAGCTATCATCGAGAAGGGACGCTTCGGCGGTACCTGCCTGAACGTCGGCTGCATCCCAACGAAGATGTACGTCTACACCGCCGACATCGCGGAGGAGATCCGTAACGCTGCCACCTACGGCCTGGACGCACAGCTCAATGGAGTGGACTGGTCGTCGATACGCGAGCGCGTCTTCGGACGCCGCATCGACCCCATCGCAGACGGAGGCGAGGCATACCGGCGCGGTGATGAGACCCCGAACATCGACGTCTACGACCGGGCGGCCCGCTTCGTCGAGCCGAAAACCATTGAGACGGGTTCCGGTGACGAGGTGGTGACCATCACCGGCGACACCATCATCATCGCCGCGGGTGCGCGCCCGACTATTCTGCCCACCATCACTGAATCTGGTGTGACGTACTACACCAACGAGAACATCATGCGCCTGGAGGAACTACCGAAAACGATGACGATCCTCGGCGGTGGTTTCATCGCCGTCGAATTCGCGCACGTCTTCGCCTCTCTCGGCGTGGATGTCACCCTAGTCAACAGGTCGAAACAGCTCCTGCGTAAGACCGATGCCGACATCTCGGCCCGCTACACCGAGGTCGCGGGTACCCGTTTCACCCTGCATCTCGGCGTCACCCCGACAGGTGCGACCGAGGACGAGAACGGGGTGACACTGCAACTCGACGACGGAACTCAGGTGACCTCCGAAGTATTGCTCGTCGCAACCGGTCGTACCCCGAACGGGGATCAATTGAATCTCGACGCCGCCGGCATCGAGATGGATGGGCAACGCGTGAAGGTCGATGAGTTCGGTCGCACCACCGCCGACGGCATCTGGGCACTCGGTGACGTAAGCTCGCCCTACCAGCTCAAGCACGTCGCCAACGCCGAGATGCGCGCAGTGAAGCACAACCTGCTGAACCCGGATGACATGAAGCCGATGCCGCACAAGAACGTTCCCGCGGCCATCTTCACTCATCCACAGATCGCCAGCGTCGGGCTCACCGAGGATGAGGCCCGCGACGCTGGACATGACATCACGGTCAAAATACAGAATTACGGGGACGTCGCCTTCGGCTGGGCGATGGAGGACACCACCGGATTCGCAAAACTCATCGCCGACCGGACGAGTGGCCAACTGCTTGGTGCCCACATCATCGGTCCACAGGCCGCCACACTGATCCAGCAGCTCATCACCGTGATGGCCTTTGGTCTCGATGTCCGCGAGGTCGCCCACGACCAGTACTGGATCCACCCGGCGCTCCCGGAACTCATCGAGAACGCGCTGCTGGGTCTGGAGTTCTAGGCTCATCTCAACGTGCATGGCCAACGCCCACCGGCTCCCGCGATCAGCCGGTGACCGAGTGGGCGTTGTCTTACCCCCGAATGAACGAACCAGGCCGAGGACCGCGACCGTCTCCATCACAGATGGCGATACGTGTGGTGGTCAGCGAGTTCCCACGATAGAACGCGGTAGCATGTTCCATGCTGTTGGTGGGTGCTCGGAGTACCTCACGCACCTGAAGTAGCGGTAGGATCGGCCGTCATGCCCAGTAGCGCAACCCGGTCAGATTCCGGTGACTCCCGAGTCGACGGCATCTTCTCACCCACCTATTTCGCCACGACCATCGGTTTGCTCATGGCGATCACCGCCTGCGCTTTCGACAACACAGCCGTCACTGCGGTCATGCCACGTATCACCGAGGAACTGGGGAACACCGATGCCTATTCGCTGGCGTTCTCCATTCCTTTTGCGGTGTCCATCGTGGCAATGGTTGCGGCGGGAATCACCACCGACATCGCAGGGGCCAGGCTGTCGATGCTCACCGGTACCGGAATTTTGACGGCCGGACTTGGACTAGCGGTCATCGCCCCTGATATGACGGTGTTCCTGATATCCCGGGGCATCCAAGGTTTCGGAATCGGCGCGGTGATCGTAGCGATTTACGCGATAATCGCACAAATGTATCCTGCGGCTCTGCGGCCAAGGATCTTCGCGGCATTCGCCGGTGCCTGGGTGATCCCGTCACTCATCGGCCCGGCATTCGCCGGAATCCTCACCGAATCATTGAGCTGGCATTCGGTCTTCCTGTTCACTTTGTTCCTACTCATCATCGCGGCGATCCTGATGCTTCCCGCAATTCGCACGCTCCCGGCCAGACGGGGATCATTGTCGCGTACCGGTATCCGGATGCTGGGCGCGGCTCTGCTCCTCTCGGCTGCGACCGGGATACTGAACTACTCCCCCCACCTCGCACTCGGCACCGGACTGGTCTCATTCATCATCGCGGCACCATTGATCGCGGTGTCCATACAGCCATTGGTTCCCGCTGGAACGTTACGGGGACGCATCGGTGTTCCCCGGTTGATCGCCTCACGGATACTCACCGATATGGTGCTCGGCGCCGAAATCTACGTCCCTCTCTTGCTCGCTCAGGCCTATGGCCTCGGACCTACGCTCACGGGTCTCGGTCTGACGGCCAGTGGCGTCACTTGGTTCATGGGTTCACAGATCCAGGCACATTTCGCAGACGACTGGTCAATGCCCGCTGTCGCCCGGTTTTCCGGTGCCGCGATGGCTACGGGTCTGCTCATCGTGGCAGTGACCGCGGGAGTCGGTGCGCCGTGGCTACTCGCTGTGGCTGGTTGGGGCTTGTCTGCGTTCGGCATCGGTTTCATCTATCCGCGTCTGTCCAGCGAACCGTTTGAACTCAGCACACCGGAACAGAGCGGCTTCATCGGTTCAGCGCTTCAGGTGGCTGGTATCACGGGTATGACACTGTCCATCGCCATCGGCGCCCTGACTCTCGCCCTGTTGAACTCCGTGGATGTACACACCCGGTTCCTCACCACCTTCCTGGTGCTCGCAGGCTCCGTGACTCCCTTCATGTTGTTGTGGAGACCTGCACGGGTCACGCGGGTGCACTGATAGGTGTCCCTCAATGTCGACCTGTATGTCCCGCTGGTGTTTCCTGTCCCCCGCTCGATTACGGGTCTGTGGCTCTGCGACATCGGCCCGGTGTGGATCTTGCCCGAATCACATCCCGCGGCCCGACACCAGGTGGAGGGAGACTCCGACATATCTGGTGTCGGGGTATCTCGCCATCCGGACGACCGCGCGGTGCACAATTAGTCATTGGAGGACTCCACTCGTCACCACGATGTGTCGGTGGACTTGCTATCGACACCTAACCGGTACCTTCTGAACCCCACCCACCTTCTCACTGGCCCGTCCCGGGGTATCCGGGTGCTCCGGGAGACCACCGTCCGCACCATCGATCCGACACCGAGGAAAAACGAGAACATGACCGAAACCACCGCACCCCGTACGGCCGTCGTCATCGGTGCCGGTGCCGCCGGACTCGCGACCGCCGCACTTCTGGCCCGGGAAGACCTGAGTGTGACCGTCATCGAGCAGGGCAGTAACACGGGAGGTCGAGCGGGAACCCTCACGGTGGACGAAGCTCCGGGCTTCCGCTGGGACACGGGTCCCAGTTGGTACCTCATGCCCGATGCTTTCGATCACTTCTTTCGCCTCATGGGGACAAGCACAGAGTCGGAACTCAAGTTGATCACCCTCGACCCTGCTTACCGGGTTTACCCGGAGGGGCATGCGCCACTCGATGTTCCCGCGGGTCGCGGCAGAGTCACGGCACTCTTCGAATCCGTCGAGCCCGGCGCCGGGCGGCAACTTGACCGGTATCTCGACTCAGCGGCGGATGCCTACCGCATCGCGGTGGAGAAGTTCCTCTACACCACATTCACGGGCCCCGCCGGATTCATCAACCGTGCGGTGGGGCGTCGGCTGTCGACCCTGGCACTATTGCTGACCACCTCCATGGAGGATTTCGCGCATCGCTATGTCGAGGATGTTCGTCTCCGTCAGATCCTCACCTATCCCGCGGTCTTCCTCTCCTCCCGCCCGGATCAGACTCCGGCGCTCTATCATCTGATGAGCCACACGGACCTGGATCAGGGAGTTCGTTATCCCGTCGGCGGTTTCGCCGCACTCATTGACGCCATCGAGCGGGTCGCCCGCGACGCCGGAGCAGAGATCCGGACCGCGAACAGGGTGCTCCGGATCACCACGTCAGACCATCCGGGGCCCCTCCGGCGCCGGATACCGGCGGTCTTCGGCCGTGTGAGACCCACCGTCGCGCGCGTCACCGGAGTACAGATTCGTACCAGTGCCGGTGCGGTCGAAGACATGCCCGCGGACATTGTGGTCAGTTGCGCTGACCTTCACCACACAGAAACTGCACTATTGCCTGCTCACCTCCGAAGCTATCCTGAAAAATGGTGGGGTACCCGTAACCCAGGCCCCGGTACCGTCCTGGTGATGCTGGGTGTGCGAGGCACCCTCCCCGAACTGGCCCACCACACCCTCTTGTTCTCTCGCGACTGGGGCGCTGACTTCGATGCCGTCTTCGACGGCTCCTGCACCGACCGAGAATTCCCCGCATCACGGTCGCTGTACATCTCCAAACCATCTGATTCAGACCCCGATGTCGCCCCGGAGGGACACGAGAATCTTTTCATCCTGATTCCGGTACCTGCGGATCCGGGGATCGGGCACGGATCCGCCTACTCGGAGCATCCCTCATCTCTGGTGGAGGCCATCGCCGATGACGCGATCGACCAGATTGCCCGGTGGACGGGGGTGCACGATCTGGCTGAACGGATCGTGGTACGCCGAACTCTCGGACCAGCGGATTTTTCAGCACGCTACAATTCCTGGCGCGGAGGCGGTATCGGTCCCGCTCACACCCTCTCCCAGTCCGCGTTTCTGCGTGGCACCAACGCCAGTCATCTCGTGGAAGGTCTGTACTACGCCGGGGGCACCACGGTCCCCGGCGTCGGTGTGCCGATGTGCCTGATCTCCGCAGAAAACGTACTCAAACGACTCCGGGGTGATGCCTCTCCATCACCGCTCCCGGAGCCGATCTGACATGACGTGCGTCTGGATCTGCAACCCATCATGTGACTGCGGAGACGGGTTCCACAGTCATTCCCACGGGGTACCCGAACCAGCTACCCGCGCAGGAACGGATGAGAGCGCACAGAAGCAGCGGTATCGGGGGAGCAGTCAGCTCAGGAGGGCCCGCCCCGGTCATCACCACGATCCGGACAGCGTGTCACCGTTCCTGGGCCCGGATCGTTAAGATGAGTGCCGCAACCTGTCCCGGATCACCGATGAAGGCCTGACTTTCCTTGTCTCCCGAACACCCCCCATCCCACCATGGCACCCCAGGGATATCCGCTGCCACCGCATCCATAGCGGCTGCTGTGGCGATCATCCTCGCGGCACTCGGGGTCGGTTACACCAGGAGCAGTGTCGGATATTCTGCGCTGGCCGCACTGACGGTCGCCTTCGGAGCGACGAGCGCCATCATTCAGCTATACCTCCCTGGACGTATCACCGTCTTTCGGGGATTGGCCGCCCTGGGCGGCATGGCCCTGCTTATTCTCGGTGTACTCACTGCCGCCAGCAGAATCATCAACTTGGACGAACTGATGTTGGTGGCAACCCTAGGAGCGGTGTACATCACACCTCCGGCCATCATGTGCTGTCTGATTGGCGGCCTGGGAGAGCTGCCGCGGAAATGGGCTCCGCGGACCGGATTCAGCATTCTCGGTGCCGGGGCAGTGGGATGGGCCGCCCTCGGAGCCGATACCCCGGCGACCCGGTTGCTGGTCATCCTCGCCGCGTTCCTTGCGTTGCTCGGATGCCTCCCCGTACTCTTCGATGCCTGTCGACGGCGCAACGACGGCTGGGGGTGGCGCTGGTACGCGGTCACGATCGCCGCAGGAATTCTCGCCACGATCATGATGTACGCCATCACCGTCGCAGCGACTCCGATCACCTGGTGGCCCGCCCGCGCTCCGAGCATCGTTCTGGCATGGGGGTACATTCTGGCTGCCGCGTTACCTGTCATCGCGGGAATCACCTACCGGAGTCCGGGCTACCGGCAATGAGTGCTCCGATTTCCAGCGGTACTGTGCCCGGGTCGGACGCCCGACTGGGGAGAACAGGTGCTGATCGGGCGCTGCAGGTTGACATACGTGAGGCACACGTGAACACTCTCACTCTGTTCTTTTCGTCTCTTCGGCTCCTGTGCACACCGATGATGCTCTGACAGGACCTTCGGACCGAATGATGACGGTCCTGGATTCACCGTCCGGAAGATCCCCGACAGGCTGGTACAGGGCAGGCTATCTTCGGCCGAGTGGAAGCTGAGCCCGGCTGAGAGATCGCCCTCGATAAAACCCGATGCAGGGAACACGGCTACCTTGGCCTGTACCCGATCCCCTTCCACCATGCGCTCTCTCACGGTGGAGTGGGCGGAACCGTCCTATTGCACCAACACCAAGCTCCGTGCCCCGATACCCAGATTTTTCTGTTTTCTTTTGCCGTGATGACGAGGCGACGTGACGCCTGAACGCCTACTGGTGAATGAACCGTATCCATCTCCTTAGCATGTTCCCGGCCATTCACCCACCGCCATCCCCGTTCATAGTCGACCGGACGACCGCATAGCTACCGATATGGCCATGGAAACCTCGTTCAAACATGATGAAGCGATCTACAGGATTTCACCTCCGGATTCCTGCGCACGAACTGCACCTATCTCCGGGGCTCGGCTAGGGCACCGCTTCCCGACCAATCCCGAAGTAGCACCATTCCTTTTTATATGCGCGGGCAAAAAGAATGGGGTCACACTTCTTGACGACAGATCCATCACATGTCTGGGATCATCCCGCAGAACGGTTCTCCGCGCACAGACAATGATGATAGCCACGATCCAGACACAGATTGCCTCCCACGGCACTGCCACACCGGTGATCTGGCGGCCCGCACACGCCCCGAGCATCGTGTTGGCCTGGGCATACATCGTCGCTGCGGCACTTCCGGTGGTGGCGGGTGTGACATACCGACCGCAACCACCGCACCTGACGATGACCGATTAGTTCAACTGGTCGGCGTTGAGTGTGATCTTCCTGATAGCGCGCCCGTTGATACCGCCAGGAACAGTGACGTCGATCCTCGGATAGCTGGCGACGGCCGTGCACGGACCGTCAGCGACACCCTCGCGGATCCCCTTGACCGCCGCGATACCGACGGTGTCCGGCGTAGTGGTGACCACGCCTCGGACACCGTAGCAGTGACTGTCACCGGAGAGGATCGTCATGCGGATGGTGTCCTTATCGATCACGGTGTAGAAGAAATCGGTCTGATGCTCGGAGTGCATCCCGGTCGCGGCTTCTTCGGTCTCGACGGTGTGCGCATGGAACGGCCAAGCGGAGGAACCGCCGGTGGTGCCGATGATCCCCTGGAGAATCTGCCCGATGAACCACTCCAGGGAGGACTCGGTCGATTGGTTGGCCGACGACCCGGATGACAACGCATCGGCGGATGCGACCGCGGGTGCCGCTCCGAACAGTAGAGCGGCTGAAGCGATCGTGATGGTGAGACGACGATAAAGCGTGCTCATGAGGGCTCTCCAGGTGTGTGGTGCGGATAGGGTAACACCTTGTATAGCAGTTTTTCTTCGCTGCGCTCCCTACACTTCCCCCCCCCGACTGTCGCCGTTGAGTCGGCCCTTCTCCGCAGAGAGACGAGGGCTACCGGATCAACGGTGTGGAATGAGATCGTCCAGGTCGATTGCTTGTTCCACGGTGTCCGCGATGAGATCCAGTTGGTGGAGCCGTTCCCCGCCGAAGGAGGTGTCCGGGGCGAGAACGAACCGGGTCCGTCCGGCAGCCGTGGCGATGTCCCGGAGGAAGGCTCGGCGGTGTCCATCGTGTTCCAGGTGGCCGTGCCGGTGGGTGCCGAAGATGGCTCCTCGTCTGGCGCCTTCCTTGCCGATCCACGGCTGTTCGGTGGAACGCACGACCCTGCCGTGGTGAACCTCGTAGGCTCCATCGTCGTGCCGGATGAGGGTCTTGTCCGGGTGGAAGACGATGTCGGTGTCGAACACCCCGAGGCCCCGCACAGGGTCGGATGACCCGGATTCCACGGGGTCGGTGATACTGCGGCAAAGCATCTGGTAGCCACCGCAGATTCCCAGCACCGGCCGGTTCTCCGCTACGCGTGCAACGATGGCCTCGGCAATTCCGGTTCGCCGCAACCATGCGAGATCGTCGACGGTGGCGCGTGTTCCGGGGAGAATGACGAGGTCGGCGTCGACGATCTGGTCGGCGTCAGCGGACCAGACGACGCTCACCCCGGGTTCGCAGGCGAGCGCCTCAACATCGGTGGCGTTGGAGATGCGTGGCAGTCGGACGGCCGCGACCCGGAGGCGCTGCGTTCCCACTCCGGGCACGGAGGGGCCGACGCTCGCGCCGAGCGGTGACTGCAGGGAATCCTCGGCGTCGATCCACAGCCCCTTGATGAACGGCAGGACGCCGACGGTGGGGACACCTGTGAGTCGTTCCAATTCCTCGAGTCCCGGGTCCAGGATCGTCTGGTCCCCACGGAACTTGTTGATGATGAATCCACTGATCCGTGCACGATCCTCAGCGTCCACGATCTGGTGAGTTCCGTAGAGATGCGCGAGGACACCGCCACGATCGATGTCCCCGACGATGTAGACGGGCAGGTCACAGGCCTTTGCAAGACCAAAGTTGGCGACATCGGTGGCCCGCAGGTTGATCTCCGCAGGCGAGCCTGCACCCTCGCAGATTACGACGTCAAAACGCGCCCGCAGGTCATTCAGACACTCGGCTGCGATCTGCCGGAGGTGACTGCGGTGCTCGATGTAGGTCCGGGCGCTCACCGAACCTGTGGCGTGGCCTCGGACCACGAGTTGGCTCGAGTGGTCGCTGCCCGGTTTGAGGAGCACCGGGTTGAAGTCCACGCTCGGTTCCAGTCCGCACGCCGCAGCCTGGAGCGCCTGGGCGCGGCCGATCTCCCCGCCGTCGGGGCAGACAGCCGAATTATTCGACATGTTCTGTGCCTTGAACGGTGCGACGGACACTCCGCGTCGGGCCAGAGCACGGCAGATCCCCGCGACGATGACGGATTTCCCGGCGTCCGAGGTGGTTCCGGCAATGAGGATGGCGGACACGGTCGCACCGAATCAGATGTCGTGGCCGTAGGAGTCGATCTCGGCGTCGGGGATGGTCAGAATCTCCGGACCATCCTCGGTGATCACGAGAGTGTGCTCGAACTGGGCGGTGAACTTCCCGTCCCGGTTCGCCACGGTCCACCCGTCATCCCAGATGTCATAGGGCAGGTCACCGATGTTGATCATCGGCTCCACAGTCAACGTCATTCCCGTCTCGAGGATGGTGTGATCCTCGGGGTTGTCGTAGTGCACGACAACCAGACCATTGTGGAACGTCGGGCCAACACCATGTCCGGTGAAGTCACGGACAACGGAATACCCGAACCGCTTCGCGTAGGACTCGATGACCCGGCCAATCACGTTGATCTCGCGGCCCGCCTTCGCCGCCCTGATACCCCGCATCGTCGCGATGTAGGTACGCTCCACCAACAGGCGGTGCTCCTCACTGACATCACCGGCGAAGAAGGTCCGGTTGGTGTCACCGTGGACACCATTTTTGTAGGCGGTGACGTCGATGTTCACGATGTCACCGTCCTGGACCACGGTCGAGTCCGGGATTCCGTGACAGACGATCTCGTTGAGCGACGTACAACATGATTTGGGGAAACCCCGGTAACCGAGGGTGGACGGGTACGCACCGTGGTCGCACATGTATTCGTGCGCGATACGGTCAAGTTCATCGGTGGTCACACCGGGCGCGACAGCCTGCCCTGCGATGGCGAGAGCGTTCGCGGCGATGCGACTGGCCTCGCGCATGGCCTCGATGGTCTCCGGAGTCTGTACGAGTGGCTCACCGCACGCTTCCCTGACTGTATCCTTCCAAACGTACTCCGGGCGCTCGATGTGCTTGGGCACCTTGCGGACGGGGCTTTGTTTTCCGGGGATCAGGCGTGCGCGTGCAGTAGACATGCCCACCATCGTAGCGCTGCCCACCGGCACCACGACGGACAGGTTGCCGGTGCACCGAACTTTCCTGCGATTCCGCGTACTGACATCGTTCTTGAGCGGGGTCTAGAGGTACGGAGGAAGCATCGCCGCCGAAGCACCGTCAGACTGAGTCGGGGCAGCGTGCTCCGGAACCACTGACTCGGCCCCGGCAAGCGGGCGATTACGAACCTGCGGGCCGGGCGCATCCTTGGATGGCAGGAGCGATGGATCGTCAAGGGACCGGAAGAAGTGGTCTGTGATGGCCACCGATGTCTCCGATCCACCCCCACGGACCACGAGGGTGGCGAAGGCGATGTCATCATCACGGAATCCGGCGAACCACGCGTGCGAACCGTCGGCGGTCTCAGCTTCACCGGTTTTGCCGTGGATTGCTCCCCCAGCCTGCATCCCGCGGGCAGTACCGGTGAGGACGACCTGGCGCATCATGCGCTGAAGTCCCTCAATGGCGACTCGGGTGGGTGGATCGACGTGTTCACTGACGGTGGTTTCCCGTCCGTTGATGAGCACCGGAAGGGGGGTGCGTCCGGTGGCCGCGGTGGCCGCGACTAGTGCCATACCGAAGGGGCTGGCGAGGTCCTTGCCCTGGCCGAATCCAGCTTCGGTACGGTCGACCAGTTCATCACCATGCGGGATGGATCCGGTCACGGTACCGAGCCCCTCGATGGTGTAGTCGAGGCCGAGTCCGAACTGTTTACCGACCTGCTCAAGCTCCCCGGGTTTCAGCCGGGCGGAAATGTCCGCGAAGCTGGTGTTACAGGAGGCAGCGAATGCCCGCTCCAGCGGTACAGATCCCAGGGAGAAACCATTGTAGTTGGTGACGATACGATGTCCGATCTCCATCGCACCGGGGCACGGGACGATGCTGTCGGGTGTCAGCCCCTCATCCATCATCCCCGCGGATGCGGTGATGATCTTGAACGTCGATCCCGGCGGGTACTGCCCCATGAGAGCCACCGCACCTTCACGATCCGCCTCCGCAGTCTGGGCGATGGCCAGTATCTCACCTGTTGATGGACGCATTACCACCATCATCGCCTTCATGTCCGCACGAAGGTCAACCGCCGCCTGAGCGGCGCGCTGGGCATTGGTGTCGAGGCTTAAGCGTACCGCCGGAGCCGGTGTCGGCGCATGGGTCTCCAGAGTGTCAATCTGTGCACCGTAGGAGTTAACCACGGCGATCTGCCAACCCCGCTCACCGTCGAGGTCATCGTTGACGATTCTTTCGACCCGCGAGATGATGTCCGGCGCGAAACTCTTGTCGGTCCGAACCATCGCAGCCTCCCGGTTCACCGTGACGGCCTCAACGCCGTCGAGTGCCTCCATAACCTTCGGTCCTTCGATGGAGTTAACCAGGGACACAGAGTACATACCTTTGGCCTGGAGCAGGTGTGCAGCGAGTTCGTTCGCGTTGACGGCGGACACGCTGCGGTCCCTGTTGTGGGCCTCATCAAGTACACGGGCGACGGTCCGTGCGGTCTCATCAGGATCCCGTAGATTCTCCGTGTTGACGAGTACCCGGTAGCTCGTACCCGGCACCAGGAGCGCCACCCCGTCATTGCTTATCACCCGCGCACGCTCCGCATTGATCGCCCTGAGCTCGAGATGCTGGTTCGCTCCGAGCCTGGGGTGCAGGAGATTCGGTCGCCAGCGGACGAGCCATTTTCCCCCGACCATACTCAGGGACATCCGTGACGGATAGCTCAATTCCCGATCGCGAGGCAAGGACCAGTCGACGTTGAAGTTTACGGTGGCGGAGTTTTCTCCGGTGACGAGCTCGTTGAGCTGTACGCCCAATTGTACGGCCTGCAGGCCCTCAAAGGACTCCCGGAGCATTTCAGCGGCAACAGTGGGCGAATCGGTGAGTTCACCCGCCTCCTCGAAATCCCCGTCAGAGACCGCGCTGAAGAACGTTCTGACGGCATCATCCACAGGCGGTGGCTTCGGTGTGCAACCCACCAATCCCACGGCGCCCATCATGATCGCCGTGAACAGCGCCGATGTCTTCTTCATGGCGTTCAAGTTAGCAACCAGAAACGGGTTGCGATAGCAACCAAACGGTGCGGCGTGTCCGTACTTGCCAAGTTGTGACGGATGAGACTGATGGGACCACTGTCAGCGCCACTCCCCAGCATGCCGATACTCGGGAAAACGTCGACACGCATCGATCCCGTGTGAAGGTCAGCTCGTGACCTTCACTTCAGGGGATCCGCTGACACTACCTTCTTCGAGGCCCAACTCATCCGCAATTTTCATCGCCTCCTCAATCAGCGTCTCCACGATCTGCGACTCAGGTACAGTCTTGATGACCTCACCCTTGACGAAGATCTGCCCCTTACCATTTCCAGAGGCCACGCCGATATCCGCATCACGGGCTTCACCGGGGCCGTTGACGACACATCCCATGACCGCGACCCGTAGCGGGAACTCCATGCCGTCCAAAGCAGCGGTAACCTCCTCCGCGAGCTTGTACACGTCAACTTGGGCACGCCCACAGGAGGGACAGGACACGATCTCCAACTTGCGGGGCCGCAGATTCAGCGACTGGAGGATCATGTCACCGACCTTGATCTCCTCCTCCGGCGGCGCGGACAGCGACACCCGGATGGTGTCACCGATCCCCTCCGAAAGCAGCGCGGAAAAAGCCACCGCAGATTTGATCGTGCCCTGGAACATCGGGCCGGCCTCAGTCACACCGAGATGCAGGGGATAGTCACACTGGGCGGCAAGCTGCCGGTACGCCTCAACCGTGATGACCGGGTCGTGGTGCTTGACCGAGATCTTGATATCCCCGAAACCGTGCTCCTCGAAAAGACTGGCCTCCCAGAGTGCCGACTCGACGAGAGCCTCCGGAGTGGCTTTGCCGTATTTCTCCATGATCCGCTTGTCCAATGAACCTGCATTGACACCGATACGGATGGGAATCCCCGCGGAACCTGCGGCGAGCGCAACCTCCTTGACCCGGCCATCGAATTCCTTGATGTTACCTGGGTTCACACGGACAGCCGCACAGCCGGCATCAATCGCCGCGAAGATGTACTTGGGCTGGAAGTGGATGTCGGCGATCACAGGAATCGGAGACTTCTTCGCGATGATTGGCAGTGCTTCAGCGTCGATCGGTTTCGGGCACGCCACGCGCACAATGTCGCAGCCCGTGGCTGTGAGCTGAGCGATCTGTTGCAGGGTGGCATTGATGTCGTGGGTCTTCGTGTTCGTCATCGACTGCACCGAAATCGGATGATCCGATCCGACACCAACGCCACCGACCATAAACTGCCTGGTCTTGCGCCTCGGGGCGAGCACCGGCGGCGGTGCCTCTGGCATGCCGAGTCCGATGGGGATAGTCACAGTGAAAATACTCCTTGTCACACACCGTCTGCAGGTCGGTGCTCATGGGTCAGATAAGGGTGGGTCGTCGGGGTCGATGGTAGCACCGGCCCGGGGAGGTGTCCGACCAAGCAAATCTCACCGGGTGATCCGTCAGCCGGGCAACCGAATCGGATTGACCACGTCGGCAGCGATGACGACCATCCCAACCGTCAGCAGGACAGCCGCCACGGCATAGGTCAACGGCATCAGTCCACGGTAGTCCGCCGGCCCCCCAGGAGGGAGCCCACGAAGGCGAAGAATGCTATCTCGGAGCTTCTCCCACAGGACAACAGCGATATGCCCACCGTCAAGTGGCGGCAGGGGAACGACATTGAACAGCGCAAGGAAGAAATTCAGACTGGCGAGCATCATCAGGAATGTTGCCCATTCGCTACGTTCCGCAAGTTCACCACCAAGCCGGGTCGCCCCCACGACACTGACGGGCGAATCCTGGGCACGTTCGCCCCCCACCACGGCCGCAGCAACACCGGGGATCTTCGACGGGAATGACTTCAACCCCTCAAAGGTTCCGGAGAACATCAACCCCGCGAACCGGAGTGAAGCACCGACTCCTTCGACCGGACCGTAGCTGCGGAAAACGTTTGTCACCGGGGCACGGGAAACGCCGATGGCACCGACGGCAACGTTCTCACCGGCGGCGTTGATCCGTGTGACCTCAGCTACAGTGAGCACCACCTCACGTGTCCCCCCATCTCGCTCGACAGTGAGCTTCACCGTCTCACCGGGACGAGCCATGAGGGTCTCCCGTAACTGGATGAAGTTGTGCATACGAATACCGTCGACGGCGACGATCCGGTCGCCCGTGACGATCCCCGCCTCCGCGGCAGGCCCGGTACCAAAACAAGGCGCAAGAGTTCCGTCCGCATTCTGAGTAGGTGCGACACAGGCGGTCCCGTCAACCGTCGGGGTGAGATCCACATCCGGATCCGGGATACCCGCACTGATAGCGACGGTGTAGATGAGGATGAGCCCGACGAAGAGGTTCATCACCACACCACCGGCGAGCACGGCGATACGCTGCCATGCGGGACGCCGCCACATCGCGAGCGGTTCTTCCTCGGGTGTCAGCGAATCGTTCGCCGTCATCCCAGCGATGTCGCAGAAACCACCAAGCGGCACAGCCTTGAGACCGTAGGTGGTGTGCCCCCGCTTGAACTGAGCGATGGTCGGCCCGAAGCCGATGAAGTAGCGCCGGACCCGCATACCGAACATCCGGGCGACCCCCATGTGGCCAGCCTCGTGCAGTGCGATGGTCAACGCGATACCAAGGGCGAAAAGCATGACGCCCAGCAGATAACCCACGGTGAGGTCACTCCCCTTGCATGTCTGTCAATGTATCCCGGTTTCCGGGATGGATGGCCTGTCCGGCGGGCTCAAGTCTCGCACACCCTCGCCCGGTTCACCGTTTTTCGAGGATGAGCGCCCCCGCCAGACGCCGGGCGTGTGCCTCCACGGCGAGTACCTCGGCCACAGTGTCGGCGGGGCAGGCGAATTCTGATGCCCGGTCAAGAACCTCAGACACGGTATCGACGATCTCCGGGAAGCGAATATCGCCAGCGAGGAATGCGGCGACAGCCTCCTCATTGGCGGCGTTGTAGACAGCGGGCCAGGTCCCTGCGGCTTCAGCAACCTGCGCCGCAAGCCGGACAGCGGGGAAAGCGGCATGGTCAACCGGTTCAAAATTCCAGGAGAACGCGCCAGAGAAATCCAGCGCTACCTGCGCATGCGGCACGCGTCTGGGCCAGTCCAGAGCCATGGAGATCGGGAGCTTCATCGACGGTGGGGACGCCTGCGCGATAGTCGCCCCATCGACAAAGGTCACCATCGAGTGCACGATCGACTGCGGGTGAACGACGACGTCGATCCGGTCACCGGGAATGCCGAAAAGCAACGACGCCTCGATGAATTCGAGCCCCTTATTCACCAGAGTTGCGGAGTTCAGGGTATTCATCTGCCCCATGGACCACGTCGGATGAGCCGCCGCCTGCCGCGGGGTGACACTCATCATCCGTTCACGGGACCATCCACGGAACGGTCCTCCGGACGCGGTGAGAACGAGCCTGGACACCTCGTACCCGCTCCCCGACATCAGGCACTGCGCCATGGCGGAATGCTCGGAATCAACGGGAACAAGCTGGCCAGGTTTCGCGGCACGAAGAACGAGATCACCTCCCGCGACCAGAGATTCCTTGTTGGCCAGGGCAAGGACTGCACCGGATTCCAGTGTCGCGAGTGTCGCCGCCAACCCCATCGACCCGACGAGTGCGTTGAGAACAGTGTCCGCCTCCACATCACCAACCAGCTCCCGTGCCGCGTCCGCGCCACTGATCACCGGGCCTCCGAGTTCACGGGAAACCTCGGCAGCGGCGGTGATATCCGCCACCGCCACCCGGCCCGGGGCGAGACGCAGGTTCCGTGCCTGCGCGATGATCTGCGCGGGATCGGAACCTCCGGCGGCGATTCCAACAACCTCAAAAGCGCCGGGGTTGTCATTGATGACCTCGATGGCCTGGGTTCCGATGGAACCCGTACTTCCCAGAATAAGAACGCGTTTGCTCACCTGCCCCATTGTTCCATTGATCACGCTGATTACGCTCGGAGGGACGCCCGGGGCTCAGATATCGCCCCCCAACCTTTTACTACACCCGAAAGGGGCGATGTTGCGTGTCGCCATTCACGCAAAGTTCTCCGAAACCGCGTAGAAACCATGTTTCTGAGCCGATTTTTCCCCGTATTTGTCACTTCCCGCCGCCAGACTAGTGGGTTCAGGTCGCTGTCAGTGACACGATATGAGATGATGGCGTCAACAGAATGCGATTTCGGTACGTGTGCTTTATCCCATAAGGAGTTTGACGTGTCTGGTTCCGACCACAACGTTCCCCAGATCCACAACGGAGTGTCGACCCTCGACGAGCCCTCGGCTGCCTGGGGCTGGCACGGTCTGAGCCGTAACGCCATCCAGATCTCCGGCTGGATCTCGGTGGCTTTCCTCCTCGCCTACCACTTCGGTAATCACACCGGCCACGTCGAAACCATCTGGCTGTTCACCATCACAGGGTTGCTGGTCATCGGTCTTCTGATCAACCTGTTCCAGCCCAAACTCAACCAGGTCCGCACGGTAACCGCCCGCAACAAACCGATCGGACATGTCGAACCCGACTGGGCACACGATCAGCACAACCTCACCGGCGCTTACGCTGAGCTGACCGATTCGCAACTGCGGTCCCTGAACATCGATCCGGCTACCATCCCCGGCCGCTCCTCCGGTAGACACGCCATCGACACCTAGACGCTCTCGACGACTCTGATAAAACCGCGATCCGTAGCCCGGATCGCGGTTTTTTCGTATCCCCATATCTTTCGAAGTCGCGTGACGCTTGCACCAAATCCGCAGTACCATCAGTTTTCTACCCCCACCATTACAGCTTGATATATATCAGATAAAACCCTTTTACCTGCATATTCACGACAGTTGAGGCCTTTTTGGATGGATTGATACGATGATTTTTCACCCCCACTGCCGAACACTTGCAACGTGATGTTCACTTCCCTGTAACCGACCCTATATTGTGGCGTCAGACACACCATGACAGTCCACCACCCGATTCACCCTCTCATCGGAACAACACCCCTGCCGCCGAAACGGGTGACGTCGAACAAGGAACTCCTCACATGATCAAGTACCTGCTGAAGAAGACCGTGAGCTGGATCGGCATGATCTTCATCGCCGTCAACATCACCTACTTCCTGGCATCCGGGTTCCTGAACCCCCGATCCAACTATGCGGAACGCCGCCCCCCGGTTCCGGAAGAGCGCGTCGATGCGATCCTCACCCCGTTAAATCTCAACGACAAAACACCCATTCTGGAACGATGGTGGACGTGGCTCACCGACATCCTGCTCCACTGGAACTGGGGTTCATCCCCCATCGGAGACGCCGTCAATGAGCAGATCGCCTACCGCGTGTGGGTGTCCGCGCGTCTGATGCTGCTGGCAACCGCACTCTCGGTGATCATCGGAATCTCCATCGGCGTGTACACCGCCTCACGCCAGTACAAGACCGGTGACCGGTTCTGGCAATTCACCTCGATCTTCACGATGAACATCCATATCGTCGTCGCTTCCCTGATCGTCGTCTGGGCCGCGATCAAGATCAACCACATTGCGGGTGACAACATCTTCTACGTCACCGGTTCCTCATCAATCGGTGTGGAAGGCTTCTGGCCTTCACTCATAGATCTCGCGCAGCACCTTGTCCTCCCGACGGTCTCCCTGGTGATCATCTCCTACGCCGGCTACCACTTCCTCCAGCGCTCATTACTCCTGGACAACATCAACGCCGACTACGTCCGCACCGCACGGGCGAAAGGTCTCACCCGTGGGCAAGCAGTCCGTCGACACGCTCTGCGCACATCAATCATTCCGGTTGCAACAACCGTCGCATTCTCCATCCCGGGGATTTTCACGGGAGCCGTCATGACGGAGACGATCTTCGGATGGCAAGGCATGGGCCAGTACTTCATCCAGACGATCTCCAGAAATGACGTTCACGGCGTTGTCGCCGTCGCCGCGTTCGGCGCCGCAATGACCGCGATCGGCGCCATCCTGTCCGATGTCTTCGTGGTCTTCCTCGATCCCCGAGTGAGGGTGAGCTGATGTACAAGAAATATCGCAACAACGGAAACGACGAGACCGAGAACCTCGGTGGTAGCGTCGGCCCCACCGCTGACATGACCATCTCATCCCAACCTTTCGCTCAATCGGCGACAATCGCCGAGGCACAGGCCGACGGCGAGGAACACCATCCACGACTCAAGGGACTGGATCCCGATGTACCTGCCGGAACCACGCCCGGCAGCACTAAGCCGATGAGCAAGACCAGGCTCTACGTCCGGCGGTTCGCCCGTAACAAGATGGCCGTGATCGGACTGATCATCTTCGTCGGACTCGTGTTCCTGGCTGTCATCGGCCCCTTCACCACGAACTGGGCCTATGACGACCCAGATTTCCTCGCGCTGTCGACACCCCCCAGTTCCGAACATTGGTTCGGGACAAACTCATCGGGCAACGATCTCTATGCGATGACGGTCCACGGCCTCGGCCGCTCCCTGACCATCGCTCTCCTGGTCTCCATCGGCACAACGATCATCTCCGCGTTCGTCGGAACTGCGGCGGCGTTATTCGGTGGCAATGCAGAAAAGGCCATCCTCGGGCTGATTCACTTTCTCCTGGTCATCCCCTCTTTCCTGGTCATCGCGCTCTTGGTCTCCGGATCCGGTGGGGACTGGAAACTGCTCACCATCGTCCTGATCGCATTCGGCTGGACGTACTTCGCCCGGGTGATCTGGTCCATGGCACTGTCACTGCGTGAACGTGAATACGTCCGTGCCGCCCGCTACATGGGTGTGAGCTCGGGCCGGATCATCATCCGCCACATGATCCCGAACATCGGCTCACTCCTCATCATCAACCTCACCCTCGGTGTCGTGTCCACCGTCATGAGCGAAACCGGCCTTTCCTTCCTCGGACTCGGTGTGAAGATCCCCGATGTGTCACTCGGCACGTTACTGTCCACGGGCGCCAACGCCCTCGAATCATCTCCGTGGGAGTTCTATTTCCCAGCAGCCGTCCTCTCCATGCTCACCGTCTCCATGGCGTTCATCGCCGACGGTCTACGTGACGCCCTCGACCCCAACTCCGCCGCAGGAGGCACCGCATGAGTCAGTCCCCCGTACTCACCGTCCGCGATCTCAGCGTCTCCTTCCCCTCCGAGGCCGGAACAGTCGAGGCTGTCCGTGGCGTCGATTTCGATCTGTACCCGGGAAAAACACTCGGTATCGTCGGCGAATCAGGGTCGGGAAAGTCCGTCACCTCCATGGCGGTCATGGGACTGCTTCCGACATACGCCGCGATCAGTGGTTCCGTCCGTCTCGATGATCGGGAGATCCTGGGTCTGTCCGATGCGAAGATGTCCGAGATCCGGGGCAACGACATCGGCATGATCTTCCAGGATCCGCTCTCAGCACTAACCCCCGTCTTCGACATCGGAACTCAGATCGTCGAGGCCATCCAGGCACACCGTGACCTGCCGAGAAAGAAAGCCTGGGCGGAAGCCGTGGAACTCCTCGATCTCGTCGGAATACCTGATCCCGCTGCCCGGGCCAAAGCGTTTCCCCACGAGTTCTCCGGTGGCATGCGGCAGCGTGTGGTCATCGCCATCGCAATCGCCAACAAACCCAAGGTGCTCATCGCGGATGAGCCGACCACAGCCCTGGACGTGACGATCCAGGCTCAGATCCTTGACCTCATCAAACTCGCGCAGAAGGAAACCAACGCCGCGACAATCATGATCACCCACGACATGGGTGTCGTGGCAGGAACCGCAGATGATGTCCTCGTGATGTACGCCGGAAGACCGGTGGAAAAAACCGACGTCCACACACTCTTCTACAACCCGAAGATGCCCTACACCGTCGGCCTCCTCGGTTCCATACCGTCCCTCGTCGCCACCGAGAAGACCGCGCTGACGACTATCGAGGGCTCACCGCCAGTGGTGGTCAACCTCCCCGATGCCTGCACATTCGCACCACGCTGCCCCATCGCGATACCAGCCTGCCTCGACCGCGAACCGGTCCTCACTGAAGTAAGTCCAGGCCAGCACGCCGCCTGCATTCGCAGTTCCCACATCTCCGAACGAACCCTGGACGGAGAAACAATCTTCCCGGTGCCACCCCGCCCGGAGGAGATTCTGGGCGACGTCCCGAGGGAGGAACGAAAAACGGTTCTCGAGGTCAAGAACCTCGTCAAAACCTATCCTCTGATGAAGGGCGCACTGCTCAAGCGCCGGGTCGGCTGGGTTGAGGCCGTCAAGGGACTCACCTTCGACATCAAAGCCGGCGAATGTTTCGCGGTCGTCGGAGAATCCGGTTGCGGTAAGACCACGACACTGCTCGAGTTGATGGAACTGAACCCAAACGAAGAAACCACCATCATCCTCAACGGCACAGACACCTCAAAGATCTCCCGCCGTGAACGACGGCTCCTGCGCAAGGACATCCAGATCGTCTTCCAGGATCCGATGGGTGCCCTCGATCCACGACTCACCGTCTCCGAGATTCTCAGGGAACCCCTCGACGCCCTCGGCTGGGATGGCGACAAGGATGATCGGGTCTCCGAACTCATGTCTCTCGTCGGACTCAACCCGGAACACGTCGACCGATTCCCAGGTCACTTCTCCGGCGGCCAACGGCAACGTATCAGTCTCGCCCGGGCACTCGCGGCAAACCCCAGTCTCATCGTACTGGATGAGCCCGTCTCCGCTCTCGATGTCTCCATCCAGGCTGGCATGCTCAACCTTCTTGATGAGCTCAAAGCCCGACTCGGAATCTCCTATCTTTTCGTCGCACATGACCTGTCCGTCATCCGGCACATCTCCGACAGAGCCGCCGTGATGTACAAGGGGACCTTCGTCGAGCACGGCCCGACCGATGAACTCTTCGACAACCCCCAACACCCCTACACACAGGCGCTCATGTCGGCTATTCCCATTCCTGATCCCACAATTGAGCGCAACCGGACCCGTATCAAACTCGACGAGGCCTACTCACAGATCACCACGTAACCGGCCCCTAAATCACACAGCGAATAAAACGGGTGGCGGGGTCTCGGAGCGGAGCAACCCGCTCCACAGGCCGACCGATCTCCCACGCTACGTGTTCAGAACAGCCCTCAGCGTTCTTCCGCAGCCAACTGACCACACGCGGCGGCGATCTCCTGGCCCCGGGTATCACGGACAGTGCAGGCGACCCCCTGTGCCACGACCCGACGCACGAACTCCGCCTGCCGATCCTTCGGGGACGCGTCCCACTTCGACCCCGGGGTGGGATTCAACGGAATCAGATTCACATGGACCCTGGCCCCCAGAGCGTTGCGGAGCTTTTTTCCGAGCATGTCCGCTCGCCAGTCCTGATCGTTGATGTCCCGGATTAACGCGTACTCGATGGAAACCCGCCGTCCCGTCTGGTCCGCGTAATAACGCGCAGCATCCAAGACTTCATCGACGGACCACCGGTTGTTCACCGGAACGAGAGAGTCTCGCAGCTCATCATCTGGCGTGTGCAGGGACACGGCGAGGGTGACCGACAGTCCCTCATCCGCGAGTCTGCGGATCGCGGGAGCGAGTCCCACCGTGGACACCGTGACGTTTCGCTGGGAGATACCGAAACCGCGCGGGTTCGGTTCCGTAATTTGTTTCACCGCGTGCACCACACGCTTGTAGTTGGCCAACGGCTCCCCCATACCCATGAAAACGACGTTAGACAATCTGCGCCCCTCATCGCGCATGGTGGCGGCTGCAGCCCGTACCTGATCCACGATCTCACCGGTGGAGAGGTTGCGGTCCAGCCCTCCCTGCCCCGTGGCACAGAACGGACACGCCATACCGCATCCCGCCTGGGACGAGATGCACAACGTAGCTCGATCCGGGTAGCGCATCAGTACGGATTCGAGAAGTGTGCCGTCATGCAGTCGCCAAAGCGTTTTACTGGTCTGCCCTTCATCACAACTGATGCTCCGAATGCAGGTCATCATATCGGGGAACAACGCATCCCGGACCGTGTCACGTTGCGCTGCCGGGAGGTCCGTCATCGTACGCGGATCCGCTTCCAACCGGCCATAGTAGTGGCGGGCGAGCTGGTCGGCACGGAATCGCGGTAACCCGAGGTCGGAGAGGGCAGCGATGCGACGTTCTCCATCGAGATCAGCGAAATGGGTGGGCGGCATACCCCTTTTGGGGGCCGCGAAAACCAGGGGTAATTCCTTTGTCATAGTTCCCCCATCATTGCACGACAGACAACGATTCATGGAACCGGTGGGTTGTGTATCCCACCGTAAAGCCGTTGAATGGGGTCATGACCCGAAACACAGAGGCCTCCGACGCCGACTCCACGGAACTGACATCTGACGCTCCCACCCCAGTTACCGGATACCCGGCCAACGATGTTCCAGCAACCCAAAACACGAAAGCCCGCACGGTCGCCGGTAGCACTTGGGTCGCCTTGATCATCGGAGCACTACTGCTGATCCTGCTGCTCGTCTTCATCATGCAGAACCAGCAGCACGTCGATCTCACTCTCTTCGCCTGGGAGTTCAGTGTTCCCGCGGGTGTCGGGGTTCTACTCGCAGTGATCACCGGAGCATTGATCATGGCTCTCGTGGGAGGCATGCGGATGCTCGAACTCCGACGGGAACTGAAGAAGTACCGCTGAACAGTATCCCTGACAGATGAGGGTCCCGTTCCGGCTCTCTTGTCCGGAACGGGACCCTCTCATGCTCCTGCTTCTTCGTCTCTGGATCAGGTCTGAAGGAAACTCAGAACCAACCAGGTGACCATCGCTGACGGTAGTAAACCGTCCAGCCGGTCCATCAGGCCACCGTGTCCGGGGAGAAGAGTTGACATGTCCTTGATACCGAGTTCCCGCTTGAACTGGCTCTCCACCAGATCACCGAGTGTCGCACACACGACGAGGCCGGGCCCCAGGATCAGGCCCCGCCACCAGATATCATCGAGAAGGAAGTGCACGAGGAGAACACCGGACACCGTTCCGAGCAGCATGGAGCCAGCGAACCCCTCCCATGACTTCTTCGGACTGACGGCAGGCGCCATCGGATGAGCACCGAAGATGACTCCGAAGACGAAACCACCGATGTCCGAGGCAATCACGCACACCATGAAGGTGACGATGAACATCTGCCCCGGCACGCCTTCCCGATTGATCAGTGAAAGCATCGCCGCGAACGACGCGAACAGCGGTATCCAGGTCAGTACAAAGATCCCGAGTGAGGTATCACGGAGATAGTTCTGGGGAGCGGTATTCGGTCCATGATGGAAAAGACGCCCGAACATGAGCGCAAGTACACTCACCACGAAGCCAGCCACCAGGCCTTTCGTCCCGAACGGCCACGATAACCAGAGCATCATCTGTCCACCGGCAAAGAGAATCACCCTGGGGATGACATAACCCTTTTCCTTCAACCGGGAATGCACTTCCCAGGTGGCGACACCAACCGCAGCGGCAACGGCCGGATACCAGCCGAACGGGACGACGAAGATCATCAGCAGAACGATCGTTCCGAGTCCGACACCGACTCCGATGGCTTTCTTCAGGTCCCGCCCGGCGGAATTACGGGGTTTCGGGAGGTGGTCGAGGCCGAGGGCACGCAATGATTCAGCAACATCGGCGCTTCCTCCGCGCAGACCACCGGAGAACAGTCCGCGTACCGGGTCGTCGGAGTCGGTACTCTCCGTATCGGCAATCACAGCACCGTCGAGTACCGACGGATCGGGAAGCCCCGCGTAGTGGGCGGTCGAATCATCGCGATTCTGGGGCGTGGTGTGGTTTTCAGACATGACAGATCCGCAGCGGAGGTCTCCCGGCTAATACCTGATAAAAGCCCTCGAAGTACGCCCTCGGGGCTTCGGCACGCACGGGAAACTGTCTACCGGATTCGATGGTGGCCATCTAGACCTCCATCAACTCCTTCTCCTTCTTCTCCACAAGCTCATCGACCTGCGCAACATACTTCTGGGTCGTCTTGTCCAATTCCTTCTCTGCGGCGATCACCTCATCCTCGCCCGCATCTCCGTCCTTCTGGATCTTCTTCAGAATCTCCATATGCTTACGACGCACATTGCGGATGGCGATCTTCGCGTCCTCACCCTTCGATTTGGCCAACTTGACCATGTCCCGACGGCGTTCCTCGGTGAGCTGAGGAACAGTGACACGCAGTACCTGACCGTCATTCGTCGGATTAACACCGAGATCGGAGTTGCGGATCGCATTTTCGATCACGTTCATCACGTTCTGCTCGTAGGGGCGGATGATGAGCATCCGTGGCTCCGGCACCGAGATCGTCGCCATCTGCGTGATCGGGGTCGGTACACCGTAATACTCTGCGACGATACCGTTAAACATGCCTGGGTTAGCTCGACCTGTCCGGATGGTGGTGAGATCCTCTCGGGCGTGCTCGACAGAATTGGTCATTCGTTCCTCAGCTTCGAGGAGAGTGTCATCGATCATGATTTTTCGCTTGTTCCTTCGGACTCGGCCGACCGACGCCTCCCCCGGTACCACGTGTATCAGCGGAGCATTGTCGTGGCCAGGGCAGACAGCGGAATGGGGCTGGACTGGTTTGGTTTTCTATTTCTCCCGATTAATCTATCAGGACTGCACGAGGGTTCCGATGCCCTCGCCGGTGACGGCGCGTGCGATATTTCCCTCAGTGAGCAGATTGAACACCAAAATCGGCATATTGTTGTCCATGCACAGGGAGAACGCGGTAGCGTCCGCGACCTTCAACCCCTTCTCGATGCAGTCCCGGGGGGTGATCTGATCGAAAAGCTGGGCATCGGGATTCGTCCTGGGATCAGAATCGTAGACACCATCGACGCCCTTCGCCATAAGCAACACCTCACAGTCGATCTCCAGGGCACGCTGCGCGGCCGTCGTATCCGTCGAGAAGTAAGGCATACCCATCCCGGCACCGAAGATGACGACACGTCCCTTCTCCAGATGACGCTTTGCCCGCAGCGGAAGGTACGGCTCCGCGACCTGGGCCATGTTGATCGCGGTCTGAACACGGCAGTCAATACCGAGCTGAACGAGGAAATCCTGGAGCGCGAGGCAGTTCATCACGGTGCCGAGCATGCCCATGTAGTCCGAGCGGGCACGGTCCATGCCACGCTGCTGAAGCTGCGCGCCACGGAAGAAGTTTCCCCCACCGATGACAACCGCAACCTCGGTTCCATTGTTGACCACCGCAGCGATCTGACGGGCGACATTCTCCACCACATCCGGGTCAATGCCGACCTTGCCTCCGCCGAACATCTCCCCCCCGAGCTTCAACATCACCCGTTTGAATCCCTGGCGTTTGGTGCTCGCTTCATCGGCCATGCCGCAGTGTCCTTCCATTGTGGATCTCGTGGTTTGATCGCGGTTCTACATATCTTCGGTGTCTTCCTCTACCATCAGGCGATCTTACCCGAGTCCCGGATCACCTCCCGATGGCACAGCCAAATGGCACTGTCACTCGTGGATCTCACACGTCCTCGGCTCAGGGCTAGCGAGACAAAAGCGGGCGACCCGAGCCATAGGAAAATTTCAGCAACCCATTATTTTTTCCCAACAGAACTATCTAAGGCAAGGTTGGTCTGTACCCGACCTAAAGGAACATTGCATGAGGCCCTTATACCCACCGGGACCGGAAAGGGGACATCATCGCCGAGTTTGTCACGGACCTTCCATCTCTCCCGCCGCTACCGCCGTTGACACCGCAGTTGGTTCAGATTCTCGGCGCACTCGGAGTCGGACTGTCATAAGCCTAATCGCCATGATCTTCGGCACGGACAACCGGCGAAGAACCCGCTAACCAGACCCCGTAACCTGAACGCGGTGCAACCCGGAAACCGACGCCCAAACCCCAACCGAAACGCACGTCGAAAATCATCGCGAACGTTCGGCTCATTTCTGGACAGCAACTCACTTCAGAGAACGGCGTATATTTCGCCGCGATGTAGAGCGACGGCAATTTCGTGATCCGGCACACCAGGGATCTGGGTGACAGGAACCTAAAAAGTCGCCGGAAACGATGCGTACATGCGTATGCAGAAGGACGGGAACCTCGTGTTCTACTGCCAGTGGCAGAGCACCGTCTGCATCGAACACCGCAAACACAGTGGCCCGTATTCTGGAACGCGGCAACGACGGTGTTCTCCGGGGCAAAGGAGAGAACGGCCATGTCTTCTGGATGCATCCGGAGCACAAAACAGACACTTCCACCAAAACAAGCAAAGCGATGGACCGTCTGACCTCTCAGACACGGGGCAAGCAGGACAATCACTGCGCGAACCAGTGCGTAGCCCTCTTCAACCACTACAACGAGAACATCCTCGGACATCGTTTCATTCCCGCGTACTACGCCAGGGATCTGTACGCGGCCGCCCCCCCGGGGCGCACTGGGAGAAACTGCCTGCGAATGCGAAGCCACGCCGCGGTGATGTCGCTGTCTGGGGCCGAGGCTGGCCGTGGGCCCCAGAGGCAGGCCACGTGGCCATGGTCACCTCAGACAGTGGCTCGCATGTCAAGGTGTGGACCCAGAACCCCGGAGCCGCGCACGAAGCACAATTCACCAAATCCCATCTCATTGGCTATCTGAGGCCCAAGCTCTGATCACTGTCCTCAGGTAACCACGATGGCGGAACCACCATCTAAGTTGTTCCGCCACAGACAGAACACCGGAAGCGCCCTCCCCGTTCATGGAGAGGGCGCTTCCGGTGTTTCTATCCCGAAAAAGAGCTAGGCCTAGTGCTGGCCGACCTCGTAACGGACGAACCCGCTGAGGGTGACACCGGCCTCTTCCATGATGGCTTTGACGGTCTTCTTGTTGTCCGTCACAGAAGCCTGCTCGTTGAGGCAGACATCCTTGAAGAAACCGTTGAGACGCCCTTCGACGATCTTGGGCAGGGCCTTCTCCGGCTTGCCCTCCTCACGGGAGATGGTCTCCGCGATGTTACGCTCCTTCTCCACGATCTCGGCGGGGACGTCATCCCGGTTGAGGTAGCTTGCCTTCATCGCGGCGACCTGCATCGCTGCCACTCGGGCAGCTTCAGCAGCCTGCTCGCCTTCACCCGTGTAGGCCACGAGCACACCGACTGACGGGGGCAGGTCGGCGGCACGGTGGTGCAGGTAAACAGCGACGTTGTCACCCTCGACGGTGACTGCGCGACGCAGTTCCAACTTCTCGCCGATCTTGGCGGAGAGCTGCTGGATCGCTTCTTCGGCAGTAGCACCATCGACCGGTGCGTTCTTCAGATCCTCCGGGGAATTCGCCTTCACGGAGGCGGCCGCCTCGGCGATCTTCGCGGCAAAAGCCTTGAACTCGTCATTCTTGGCGACGAAGTCAGTCTCGGAGTTGATCTCGACCATGGTGTTCCCGGAGACGGCGATCAAGCCCTCAGCGGCGGTGCGCTCAGCGCGCTTACCGACATCCTTCGCACCCTTGATACGCAGGAACTCAATGGCCTTGTCGAAGTCGCCGTCATGCTCGGCCAGTGCCTTCTTACAGGCCATCATGCCGGAACCCGTGATATCACGGAGCTTCTTTACGTCTGCAGCAGTGTAGTTCGCCATTAGGGGGCGATCCTCCTTGTTGGGTTATTAAAACAGAAATCTGTGCGTGGGATACGTCGTCGACGAGCCTAGCCGGACAGCAAAACCGTGGGAACCGGTTGCCAGACATCCTCGACGCCCGGAATCCTCCCGGATACCGAGTGTGTCCGATCTCATCCGGGCCTGCAGGGTACCCGCAGATCCGGGGGTACCCTTGCGACACGAAACCCCCGCGCCTTGATCCTCCCCGGCCCCCATCCACTGACCGTGGATGGTTGGTGGTGTGGTGGCTGGGTCGCGGCGAGGGGGTGTGAGATCAGACGGAGGCGTTGACTACTCCGCGGCAGCGGTAGCTTCGGTGGTCTTTTCCTCGGCGGGCTGCTCTGCGGCGACCTCTTCCTTCGGAGCGGACTCAGCGACGGCCTCGGTGGCTTCGACCTTTGCGGCGACCTCGACCTTGGCGGTCTCGTCAGTGGCCTCAGCCTTGCTCTCGCCTGCGTTTTCCTTGGCTGCGGCCAGTTCGCGATCGGAGCGGGCCTTCTTGCCTGCCTCAACAGCGGAGGAGATGATACGGCTCAGAACGGAGATGGAGCGGATCGCATCATCGTTGCCGGGAATCGGGAAGTTGACGACATCGGGGTCGCAGTTCGTATCCAGCACGGCGACGACCGGGATGTTCAGCTTGTGAGCCTCACTGACGGCGATGTGCTCCTTGTTGGTGTCGACGATCCACAGTGCGGAGGGCACGCGGGTCATGTCGGAGATACCACCCAGGACGCGCTCGAGTTTGGTGCGCTCGCGGGTCAACATGAGGATTTCCTTCTTGGTGCGGCCATCATAGCCGTCCTCAGCCGCGTCCATGGCCTGCAGTTCCTTCATGCGGTGCAGGCGCTTGGAGACGGTCTGGAAGTTGGTGAGCATGCCACCCAACCAACGGTGATTGACGTACGGCATACCGACGCGGTCAGCCTCGGTGGCGACAGCTTCCTGCGCCTGCTTCTTCGTGCCGACGAAGAGGATGGTTCCACCGTGGGCGACGGTCTCCTTGACGAATTCGTAGGCCTGGTCGATGTAGGTCAGCGTCTGCTGCAGATCGATGATATAGATGCCGTTACGGTCGGTGAAAATGAAGCGCTTCATTTTCGGGTTCCAACGGCGGGTCTGGTGTCCGAAGTGGACACCGGCGTCGAGAAGCTCGCGCATGGTCACAACTGCCATGGTGATGCTCCCTTTCTGTGCTCGGAGTTTCGGTTCTTGATTGTGCGGGTTTTTATCCCGCACCCTGGCGACCAACACCCGACTTCCCACCCAGGCGACACCAACCAAACAACAGCGGTGAAATCCGGGACCACGGGAAGTCTGTTCAGGTTTCCGGAAGCGGGCCAGATCGCCCAGAATCCCCTCAAAAAGAGACCCGGCAACCAGGTGCGTCCGGCATGTGGCCGCGCGTAGTCAGCACACCCGGGAACGGGCACACTGCTAACCAGCAATTCTAGCCTCATAATCGCCGCGAAGCCAAAAGAATCTGCCATAACCATCCGGAACCGATGACCCCTGTGCATCAACGGCCACAGGCATCACAGCACTCACAGCATCCGGATGTTACGGTCCCTGGAGATCCATGCCCCGGGCACTATAAACACCCATGATTCACCGACTCCGACGCGGCAGTTGTCGCGGAACCGCTCTCATTCCCGTGCTCGGGTTCCTCATGCTCATCATCCCGTCGACGCATCCCGACACCACGACACCCGCACACGCGTGGGTGTCACCCAGTACCGGCAAAGAGAGCCCGGGCACGGTCCTCCGTCCGTTCGACCCTCCGGAGCAAGATTGGTTACCGGGACACCGGGGCGTTGATCTCGAGCTGTCTCCCGGCGCTCCGGTGCACGCCGCGGGGGGCGGCACGGTCCGATTCTCGGGTTCCGTTGCAGGCATCGGAACCGTCTCCATCGACCACCCAGACGGAACCAGAACGACCTACCAGCCTGTCGTCGCGACAGTGTCCACCGGTGACACCGTCACGGAGGGACAGATCATAGGCAGGCTGGGATCAGATCCACGCGGTTGGCCCGGGATCAGTTGGGGCGCACTACAGGAAGATTCCTCTTATATAAATCCTCTGAGCCTTCTCCCGAGGCCACTCATTCGACTCAAGCCCGTGGATGAGCCTGTCTGAACGCCTCCCCCAAACGCGCGGTCGACACATGCGTGTAGATCTGCGTGGTCTGCAGAGAGGAATGGCCAAGTAACTCCTGCACCTCCCGGATATCCGCACCACCGTCAAGCAGATGCGTCGCGGCACTGTGCCGGATCCCGTGCGGAGTGAGTCCATCCGTGCCCGCAGTCACAGCCGCAGCCTGCACGATACGACGAACCTGACGAGGGTTGATGCGACCACCGCGAACCCCGACGAACAACGCGTTTTCGGTAGCACACGCGAGATGTCCGCGTCCGGTGTCCAACCAGGCACCGACGGCAGCGGCCGCCGTCGGCCCGAAAGGAAGTACCCGCTGTTTCCCGCCTTTGCCCGTCACCCGTGCCATGCGCGTGGACAGGTCCACGTCAGACACATCGAGACCGCACAGCTCAGAGATCCGGACCGCACTGGCATACAGGAATTCGAGCATCGCCCGGTCCCGGAGCTGCTCGGGCTCTGTGTCTGCATCCACCGATTCGAGCACACACGCGGCCTCATCAATCCGTAGTACCCGAGGAAGATGGCGGGTCGTTTTCGGACTCGCGAGCCGGGCCGCGACATCGGCTGGCAAATAACCCTGCCGGACCGCCCAGGCGCTGAAGGATCGAACGGCCGCGGTACGCCGAGCGAGAGTGGCACGTGAAAGCCCGTCGCGGTGGGCGTCCGCCAGCCACGCTCGCAGCGCCGACTGAGTGAACTCACCCCATTGACCCATGGATTCAAAAAGGGGCGACAGATCACTACGGTAAGCACGAACCGTCGCAGCCGAACGGTTCTCCACCAGAAGAAGATGTTCACAGAAGTCTTCCAGCGCCTCCGGCAGAGGCCCTGCGGAAACAGGCACCTTCTCGTCAGCAGTCACATACACCACCTTCCGGCAGCGGGAGTCGGCGATGGAGCAGGAGTAAACGAAATCGAGAATCAGAGATGATCCTACTCGGACATGCGGAAGGCGGCACGATCATCCCTGACCGTGCCGCCTTCGCATCTGACTCACCCATATGCATAACCCTAGCGCCTTCATCAGCCTCATCCAGGACTTGGAGGTGCGGACACCGCCCGGTGCGTGAGAAGCTTCAGAGGCAGTTGCGACAAGGAACCAGCCCGAACCTTGAAGCAGTAACTTAGGCTTGCCTCTGTAACTTTAGGGTTGGCTCTGCAATCGTGCAACCCTTTGGTTGAAGTTTCTTCAGCCGATCGTTTCCAGCTCGCGCCGCCAGCCAGAACGGTCTCTTCGGACCAATCCCTTCTGCTGCAGGTCAACAAGGATATGAACGGTCAACGGCACTGTGATCCCGGCAGCTTCGGCGATCGCTTCTGTGACACAGGTCTCAAAAGATGTAGCATCGTAGACCTTCAGTTCCGTGTGACTGAGTAACTGAGCCGCATTGGCGGGAAAAGCCAATTCGTACTGTTCCTTCACATCGAGAGTTCCCAGAGGCTCGATCAGCTCCCTGATCTCGTCAGCAGACGTCACCATCTGGGCGTCGCCATTCCGAATCCTCTCGTGACAGCCGAGTGAAGCGCGACTCGTCACCGGGCCAGGTACAGCCATCGCCACAGAGCCCAATTTCGCCGCCCAGGTGAGAGTGTTGAGCGCTCCTGAACGCCACGCAGCCTCCACAACAACGGTGCCCTGAGCCAATGCCGCGACAAGCCTGTTTCTCGTGAGAAAGCGGTGCCGCGCCGGATGGACACCCGGTGGATACTCTGTGATGACAGCCCCGCGAACATCATCGCCCGATACCCGGTCGAACAAGGCGGCGTTGCGTGCCGGATAGCAGCGTCCCATTCCGCACGCCGCAACGACCACCGTCGGGATCCCGTTCTCCACCGCGGTCTCATGCGCAACAGTGTCAACACCGAGTGCTCCGCCAGATACAACAGTCCACTGGGATGCCGCCAGCCCTTCGACGAGCATGCGGGTCGCCTCCCACCCGTAGCGGGTGATGGCGCGGGTCCCGACCACGGCAACCGCCCTCTCCGACAATTGCGCCAGAGCATCTCCCCGCACCCACAGCGCATGCGGAGCGACGGCATCCTTCCCACCTGACCTGCCTGCGTGATCCCGTGCTGAGTCAGCGAACGCGAAAGCCCGATCAAACTGCTCCGTCGGCCACTCATCATCATCCGGGGTGATCAGCCTGGCCCCCTCCCGATCCGCAGTGATGAGATCAGCCGCAGCCCGGTCGACCAGGTATCGGCTGGCCGTCTGTTCCAGGAGCGGACCGATCCACTTTTCCCGCGCACGAATTCCAGCCGCGATCGCCTCCACGTCGTGTCCCTCCGACAGTAGATGTTGCAGGGGAGCCGATGGCCCCTCGATAACCCGTGAGAGGTAGGCCCACGCATGTCGGCGACGCGACCACCGTGAACTGAATTCAATCCGGTCAGTCATCAGCGGGCTCCATTCCACCGGAGACGGAGTATTCCAACGCGCGGGCAATGTGATCCAGATCCGGACGATTCCGCTGTTCCAGGTCAGCCAATGTCCACGCGAGACGGAGAGTCCGGTCGACCCGTCTCTGACTGATTCGTCCACGTGCCGTATGACTGGCAAGGAACGCCATGGCCGCGTCCTCCGCAGCATGATCCCGACGGAGCACAGCCCCGGAGATATCCGCGGTGAGCACCGCTTCCCCACCCGCATGCCGCCACCTGTATGACGCCCGTTCCCGGGCCACCGCCACCCGTTCAGCCATAACCACCGACGATTCCTCACTGCCCGGTGTCACCACAGCGCCACGGGCCCGTGTCGTTACGTGCAGGTCGATTCGGTCCCGCAACGGTCCGGACAGATTGGAGAGGTGACGTGCCCGTTCCCCGGAGCGACACCGGCACCGGCGTGCACTCTCCGCGGCGCAACGACAGGGATTGGCGGCGAGTACGAGCTGGAATCTGGCGGGGAACGTCACATCCCTCCGCGACCGGAGCACCCGCACCATTCCGGTGTCCAGGGGTGTGCGGAGGCTGTCGAGTGTCCCCGCAGGAATCTCACTCACCTCATCGAGGAACAACACGCCATGGTGAGCCAGGCTCACAGCCCCGGGAAGCGGCGAACCCGCCCCTCCCCCCAACAGAGCGGCACGGGTGATGCTGTGGTGGGGTGCAACGAACGGTGCCCGGAGCACCGGCCCCGTGAAGGTCCTCCCCGCAACCGAATGCACCGCAGTCACTTCCAGACGTTGCCTTTCCGACAACGACGGGAGAATACCCGGAAGCCGGGCCGCGATCATGGACTTACCGGACCCGGGAGGACCGGTCATCAGCATGTGATGACCTCCTGCGGCGGCGATCTCCGCAGCCAAACGGGCCTCGGGTTGTCCGAGTACGTCGGAGAAATCAGGGACGGCTTCCTCCAGCTTCACCCCACACGCCACCTCAGACACCGAAGCAAGCTCTCCACGACCGACAGCCCACCGAAACGCCTGATCGAGAGTGTCAACAATGAACACCGGAAAAGAAGGAACCAAGGCGGCTTCCGCCGCATTAGCCCTCGGTACGACGGCTCGACCAAGTCCCGCATCACGGGCCGCCAGCAGTGCAGGCAGTACACCGGTGACCGGGCGAACCGCACCATCAAGACCGATTTCACCGAGAATCAGTGTCGAATCCAGGACACCGACACCTTCAGACTGATCCCCCGCGGTGAGAACAGCCAAGGCCATCGCCAGATCGAAACCGGAACCAGATTTAGGCAGTGACGCCGGGGAGAGACTGACCACGATGCGCGTCCTGGGCCACGGCAGGGACGAGTTCAAACACGCGGTACGAATCCGGTCCCGTGCTTCACTGACGGCGGTATCCCCCAACCCGAGCACATGAATGCCAGGTAGTCCACGCCCCACACTGGCCTCGACATCAACGATGCTGGCGGCTATTCCCGTGACCGCCGCCGTACGTGTACTACCGAGTGCCACCGTCGAAATCCTCCCAGCACTCGATCCCCCAATTGTCCCCACGCGGCAGAATGAGAACCGCGTCAAAACGCACGGCAGGTGCCGGGTGATCCGACAACCACAATGCCGCCGCCCGTCTCATCCTGGACACCTTGCGGCACGAGACGGCCTCAATACCACCAAACGCAGCGGTGGACCGGGTCTTCACCTCGACAAAGACGACGGTTCCGTCACGGGTTTCCGCAATCAGATCGATCTCCCCCACCGGATACGAGACATTTCTGGCGAGGATACGGTGACCTGTGCTCCGGTAATGGTGTGCAGCGATATCCTCGCCGACGCGTCCGATTTCAGGCGATGTGAGGGTAGGCATGAAGATGTCTCCTAAGAATGGGCGATAAGGTTCCCCACCCCAGTCCCCGGGACACCGGTGGTGGTGACTCCACCGTCCCCCGAAACGCAAAATCGGGTGCCCGGTCCCCGCACACTCTGTGCACAACACGGCAGAATCAACAGTTGTCCACCGGTCCATCCTGTTTCCGGCCCCGCAAATGATCACTACCGATTCATCAGGTTGAACGACGCCCACAGTCCCGACCCCCGTCACCGGAGCACGGCGCTTCTGGACCTGAACGAAAAGCTGCCCACAGCGCGGCGTGGAGCCGGTTCCCGAGTCCTCCCGCAGAGCCGACCGTACGGTCACGGAGTGAAAGCACGCTGTCGAACATCCATCCTCCGAAATTGCGATTCCCTACCGCGGGGCGATGCAGCCGCAGCGACGTCACCACGCATCGAAGCAGCGGCAACGAACACATGGATGCCGCAACCGAGATTCCACCATTGAGTCGAACGAATCCCCCACAATCCCGGCCCGGGACTACGCCCACCCGGAGCACCGACAGTCATCGGCGCCGAGGCTGACCCACGCTTTTCGAGCGCCCGGCAGTCCCTCGACCCAAAAGCACCCGTGACGAGACAGCCGAAATCCGGCTCGCACTCTGCACCGCCACAGTCTTCTTCACCCACCACATGGTGTTCCGCATGCTCGGGGTGATCTTCGTCTGCAGTCCATCACGCCAGGAGCGGCGCATTTCGGTGGCCATGTCGGCGTCCTACCTCCTGACGACGGCATCGACTCTGGTGTCGGTTTTGCCCATCTCCCGACACACGGTTGCATTCCACTCACCAGTGTGGGAACACTGGGCGTTGTGACGATGAATGCAGGCACCGGACCTGACGTGCGCGACAGACCGTGCACCGGCCAGGCGGGCGGGGCACGAACCCCGGTCGAGGTCACGATTCGGTGGGATCACGCATGACGAGCAGCGTCACACTCTCTGAACTGGAACGGGTAGCACGCGCACATTTCGTCGCAGCCGACCTACCCGGAGCCGTCCTCCATGTCGTCACGTCCGACGGGCCGCTGCTCACCGTTGAACACGGTGAACTCTCGGTGAGGACCCCGGTGATGCTGGGATCGACCAGCAAGTCAATGACTGCTGCACTGCTCTTACAGCACGTCGACGAAGGACTGCTCAGGTTGGATGACCCGGCGACACGATACCTGACAGAGGCGGATCTCCCGGAGGACATCACCCTCAGCGACCTCGCCTGCCACGTCAGTGGCCTGCGCACAGACGCCACTCCCGGGCGCCTCACCCGACGACGCGAACAGAGCTTCAGCTACGCCAACCAGAACTACAACCTGCTCGGGCAGGTCCTCAGCACGGCCTCAGGGGTCCCGTTCGGACGCCTGCTGTCCGCTCGGATACTGGAGCCACTGGGGATGCGACACAGTGGGTCCGCGCCTGAGGTCATCGGCACGCGCGGCCGGACAAACGTCTTCGGAAAGAACTGCCCGGCTATGCGGGCCGACTTCGGTCCAGAATCATGGATCCAGGGGCCGTCCGGGGGCGTCGTTGCCTCATCTGAGGATGCAGGCCGGTTCCTGTCGATGATCCTGTCGGGCGGCACATTCTGCGGTCGACAGATACTCTCACAGTGCGCGATCGACACGATGCTGAATTCCGGTGTCACCGTGCGACGCAGCCCAGCAGTCAGCGACACCTTCGGTGACTCCGGCTTGTACGGCTTCGGATGGGTGAAGAAGGACATCGCGGGTCATGCCGTCTACACGCACAGTGGTAAAGTCCCGCAATCCTCGAGCGTCTTCGGCCTCGTACCTGATCTGGGCATCGCGTTCGTTCTGGTAACCAACCTCGGTGACTTCCTGGTGCGTACGCCACTGCTCGAAGACTTGGTCGGGGACATCATTCGTGTGCTGCTCAACCTGCCCATCAAGGAGCTCCCGGACAAGCGGAAGGCACGAATACGACAGAGCATCCTGAATCTGGCCTATGCCGCATTCCTGACGGTCGGAGTCTTCGGCTGGCACTCGCGCACGCGACCCCGACGACTGGAGGAATCGCTGCTGTACCACGCCGTACTACCAACGGCCCTTATGCTCGGTATCCGTCAGGCGTCCGGGACGCCGTGGCCGTGGCTGTTCCGCTTCGCCCCCGACGCAATCGGCGTCCTGACGGTCGGCTGCCTCAGCATGCTCACCAGTGGACTGGTACGCATGGCGACCGCAAAGCGAAAGCACGGCCCGCCCGGCACCGCGTGATAGACCCGGCGATCAACCGACTCACCTTGATTCTCATTCACAAGACTCGGAACCGAACCCGGGACAGTTCAGCCGGGGTTCCATGACACACCTCTCGCGTCGAGGGCTCGCGCTGACGAGGCGAAATCGTCACCGAATGAAACCACCCTCACTGTTGATCACCTGACCGGTGACCCACCTGCCATCGTCCGACACCAGCCAGTCGATCAGGCGCGCCGGATCATCAGGCTCGCCCCACCGACCGAACGGGAAGCGATCAGCCAGCATCTGGCGGAGTTCTTCGGTCACATAGGAGTCCGTATCGACCGGTCCCGGATTGACACAATTGACCGTGATACCGCGCGGAGCGAGCTCGTGCGCCACGGTCGCGAGAATGCCAACCAAGGCAGCTTTGGCGGCCCCGTAGGCAACCTCGCCGGGCATGGGCCCGAGGTTCTGGCCTGATGTCATCATGACGATTCGACCGCCCGGACGACCGTCGTGCTGGGCCGCGAACTCCTTGCAGAGCAGAAGAACGGAACGGGCGTTGACGGCCCAATGTTCATCCAGGGACGCAGACGTTTGCTCAAGCAGGGGACCATCGCCGCCGGAGCGAGCATGGTTGGCGACCAGGACGTCGACATGACCAAATGCGGTCCGCGCCTCGCCGACCAGACGAGCTGGCGCATCGGGTTCAGCAAGATCGCCACCGAACGCCTCAACTCGCCGCCCGGGCTCCAGCCGATCGCGAATGGCTGACACCACTGCGTCAACATCATCCGCACCCCACGGTTGATCGGCATCGTGCGGCGCGTGATGGGCGAGAACAAGATCGAACCCACGCGCCGCCAATCGTGAAGCAACGGCGAAGCCTATTCCACCACGCCGAGAGACACCGGTGATGAGGGCGACCCTTGACTGGTCCATACCTCATTGAACCACACCCATGGGCAGATCCTGCCTCGTGACCACGAGTCGGACACCGGTCGAGCGCGGGCAGCCCACGCCCGGTCCTCACCTCCACATCAATGACGGCGGCCGTGACACCCCTGACCGCTGCGGTGCGGGTCCTACCGAGCGCCACGGTCGATGTCCTCCCAGCACTCGACCGACCAGTGACCCGCGTGCGGGGCCACCAGAACCGCATCAAAACGCACCGAATGCCCGGGATACTCCGCTAACCAGACAGCCACAGTCCTCCTGATCATGGAGGACTTGCGGGGCGAGATCGCCTCGATCCCACCGAAACTAGGCGTGGAGCGGGTCTTCACCTCGACGAAGACGACGGTTCCGTCAGCAGCCTCGACGATCAGGTCAATCTCCCCGTGAGGGCAGGACATATTCCTGACGAGGATGCGGTCGCCCTTGGACGTGTAGTGCCGGGCGGCGGCTTCCTCACCGGCACGACCTAGTTCAGCAGGTGTGGGAATGGGCATTCGGGTAACTCCCGGAGGATCGATGATGTGGTTTCCTCCCCCGTCTTATACAACGTCGGTGGATGACCTCACCGTCCTCGAAACACGTGCGTCGGACATTCCTCATGGCCAGTCGCTGTGCACAACACGCCGGAACCGGTGGTTGTCCACCGGTGTTCGGGAACCACCTGAAAGGCCCGATGCCGGGATGGGTACATCCGCAATGACTAGCCCGGTGGAGTTGGTTGGAAGGGGCGGCGTGCCCGGTCTCTACGTGGCGGCTAGATAAAAGACCATTTCGGCTCTATCTTGGCATCGGTCTTTTTTGATATCGATGCGGCTTAGGTTCAGTATGCATTTCCTGTGGTGATCACCTGTTTTTGCGATTCACGGCCTCGCCAGAGCAGGTACCCTATGGGCCCCGCAACCGGAACGTAAAGCACGATGAGTCCAAAGAAAATGGTGTGGATAAGATCCCGGCGATCGCGAAGGAGAATTATAAGGATACGAGGTGGGCGGCGATCATGGTGAATGCCAAAGCACCCATGATTCCATCAATCAACGAAGGTGCTAACGGTGACTGCCCGTCCAGGTACATACTGGTATACCTCCTGATTGCGTGTGCGGTGACTGTCGTCCACAGTAGTGAGCGTCGGATGCAGGGGCAGGTGACACTCGACACGGCTAGCCCCTGTGACCCGCGTTTACCCATCGCCTACCCAGGTACCGGACACGGGAAACCGAGAGTACTTCAGAGCGAATGCGCGAGAATCTGGTCAGCCTTGACGTCCAACTCGATCCAACTTCACTGAGAAGGTCGGGCACCTCCACTATCACGGCCTCCACCTAACGCCAATGGCTCAGCTCCGGACGTGAGTAATTAACCGGCACCGGTCCATCTGATTAGCTACCAGAGACGGTGTCCCACGAGCTGCACGCGGACGGTTCCCTTTGGCGAGTTAATCACCGGAAACCCGATCACGCGGTCTGGTAACCGCCACCGGTTCCCAGATCAGAACCGAACGATGACCGGATACAACGCGTGGGGACGAAGCAAAGAGATTCGTGACCGTGCAACGAATATCCGCTATCGGAGTCGGGAAACAAAACGACGTTCCGGCTCCCTGAAAAGAGCCGACCCGACGGGTACCACGGTACGAAGTCACCGACGAACCTGTCGGGATGTGATTTGGATGCCGAAACCTCGCGGGGCACGGCCCCCCGAAGTCGCTGTACCCCCGAATCACTCCGGGATGATCATCTCCGGTTTGTCGAGTTCCTCGATGTTGACGTCCTTGAAGGTGATCACCCGGACGAAGCGCACGAAACGCGCGGAGCGGTACATGTCCCAGACCCAGGCGTCGGACATGCGTACCTCGTAGTACACCTCGCCGTTGGCGTTGCGTGGGATGAGTTCCACGGCGTTGGCGAGGTAGAAACGGCGCTCGGTCTCGACGACGTAAGAGAACTGGCTGACGATGTCCCGGTACTCGCGGTACAGCGACAGTTCAACCTCTGCCTCGTAGTTCTCCAGTTCCTCGGCGCTCATTTGTGCCAGACCTCCTCGGGGCCGCATGTGACGGGTGCTGCCGCCCCGGCACACCACTGTCGGTGTGCCGTGGCCACATTGGCGTAAGTGTAGCGGTGGACGGGGCTTGCGCCGTGGCGGCGCACCGCGTCCATGTGCGCGGAAGTTCCGTATCCCTTGTGTGCGGCGAAGCCGTATCCGGGGTGTGTGCGGTCGAGTTCGACCATGATCTCGTCGCGGGTCTGTTTCGCCAGGACGCTGGCTGCGGCGATGCACCGGGCTGCGGCGTCGCCGCCGATGATGGGCAGGCTGGGTGTGCCGAAGCCGGGGACCCGCATGGCGTCGGTGAGGACGTATCCGGGCGGGGTGCCGAGCTGGGCTACCGCGCGGCGCATTCCGGAGATGTTGGCGTGCTGGATGCCCCAGCGGTCGATGTCGTCGGCGTCGATGAGCACGACCGACCACGCGAGTGCGGTGTCCTTGATCAGGGGTGCGAGGCGGGCGCGGAGCGCGGGGCTGAGCTTCTTCGAGTCGGTGAGGCGTTCCAGCTCCGGGATGGGCCGGTCCGGGAGCATGCAGGCCGCGATGGAGATCGGTCCGGCGCAGGCGCCCCGCCCGGCTTCATCGACTCCGGCGACGGGGCCGAGGCCGTGTTTGTCGAGGGCATGTTCGAGGGTCCGGGCATGGGGCATCCGCCGGACCCGGACTTGGCGCACGACGTTCGCCATCACGGTGGTCAGTTCTGGATGTCGGGATCGTCGACGAGGCCGATGCGGCTGATCGGCAGGATGATGGCCTGTACCTTGCCACGGATGTTCTCCTCGGGGATGGTGCCCTGGAACTGGTCACCCAGGTGGTAGCGGGAGTCCGCGGAGTTGGTGCGGTTGTCGCCCATCACGAAGATGTTTCCTTCAGGGACGGTGATGGGGCCGAAATATGTACCGCCGCATTCGACGGATCCGGTGCGTTCGTCGACGGGGTAGGTCGGGGGTTGCTGGATGAAGGAGTCGTCGACCTTTTTGCCGTCGACCATGACACCGGGGTCGCCCGCCTGGCATTCGATGGTTTGCCCACCGGTGGCGATGATCCGTTTGACCAGTGTGTTCTCGTCGGGTGCGACGAGCCCGACGTAGGAGCCGAGGTTCTGCAGACCACGGATGGCGGGGTTTGCGGAGCGGTGCGTGGTGAACTGGGCGTTCCAGGAGTCGGTTCCCTTGAACACGACGACGTCGCCGGCTTTCGGTTCGCTGAAACGGTAGGTCAGCTTGTCGACGGCGATCCGGTCACCGGTACACCCCTCGCATCCGTGCAGGGTTGGTTCCATGGATTGCGAGGGGATGAGGTAGATCCGCCCGACGAAAAGCTGCATGATGGCCACCATGATCAGTGTGAGCACCACGACGACGGGGATTTCGACGTACCACGGGTAGGAACCCTTCTTGTCCTCACGGGATTCTTCGCTGGAGTTTCGTTCAAGAGGCACCGATCCGGTGCCCCGGGCCTCGTTGGGGGCCCGGTCTGCTGCGGGGCTTGGATTCGTCGATTCACTCACGCCCGCTCACGTTACCAGCAGTCGTATCCCTGTCACCGCCGCAGCGAACCATGCACGGGATCAACCCCGGCACAAGAAAACCACCCTGCTCCCCGGCCTGTGGCGAGGGAGCAGGGTGGTCACCGGAGTGCCTGTTCCGTCAACGGGTGCGAAAACACCCGCTGGGGTGGGATCAGCGCTTCTCCTTGATCTTGGCTGCCTTGCCGCGCAGGTTGCGCAGGTAGTACAGCTTGGCACGACGCACGTCACCGCGGGTCAGTACCTCGATGTGGTCGATGTTCGGGGAGTGGACCGGGAAGGTACGCTCCACACCGATACCGAAGGAGACCTTGCGGACGGTGAAGGTCTCGCGGATGCCACCGTTCTGGCGGCGGATGACGACGCCCTTGAAGACCTGGATACGGGACTTTTCGCCCTCGATGACCTTGACGTGCACGTTGACCGTGTCGCCGGCGCGGAATGCCGGGACGTCGTCGCGCAACTGTGCTGCATCGACCTTGTCGAGAATGTTCATGTGTTGATTCCTTAGATTCTGGTGCATGGACAGAGGACCCTGGCGGCGTCTCCCGGTGTCGGGCGCTCGGCCGGTTCGTGCCCGGTACATGTGCGTCGCCCCCGGACTTGGCCCGATATGACAACTGCTCAAGTATGCCACCGGGAAAACCAGGACACAAGCCATCTCCCGTTCTGGAGGACTTGCATCGTGCACTCTCCTCCGTGGACCGATTCCCGGAGCGGCGCTACCCTTCAGACAGAGGGATCGTGCATTATCTGTATCCATGAAGAAGATCACGTGTTTCCTGTCCCTCAGTATGATCCTCCTGGCATCCTGCGCCGGAGATACCGACGATTCCGGGGCAACCATCTCGGGGAGTGAAACTACTGTCACCGCAACCACAGGTACGGAAACCTCCACAACCCCCATCACCGAGGCCGAAGGGGGTGACGATTCCACCAGTTCGGTCCCGAAGACGCCCTCGGAGGTCCCCGAGTTCGACGGGTCCCATGTCTCTCCTGCCGAGTTCGCTGCGGCGATCAACAATGGTGCGATGGTTCTTGATGTGGGTACCGCAGATGAATACCGGGAGAGCCACATCCCGGGCGCCGTTCTCCTCGATGTCACCGCAGATGACTTCGACGCACTCGCCGGACATCTGAACAAAAGCCGGAACTACGCCGTCTACTGCCGCAGCGACGATAGTCGCTCCGAGGAGGCTATCGAGCGTCTACGGGAAGCTGGAATTGATTCCGCCGTTGGACTCGACGGCGGAATCTCGGCATGGGAAGGAGACGTGACTGGGGAGAAGAGCTAGAACTCTACCCACCTCACTTCCCGAAGCCGGCCTTTTTCAGCGCGTCCGCGAGTGACCCACCGGGGGCGGGCCTGCCGTTGGCATTGCTGCGGGTGCCGTCTCCCCCGCCGCGTCCCTTCCGGCCGCCACGGTTGCCACCACTTCGGTTGCCGCTACCCGCACCGCCACGCTGTGGTTTCGGGGCGGGTGCACCTGGTTCGTCGTCGAGCCGCAGGGAGAGCCCGATGCGTTTGCGGTCGACATCGGCCTCTATCACCTTGACCTTGACGACCTGTCCGGAGCGGACGACGGTGTGCGGGTCCTCGACGAACTTTGTGGACATGGCGGAGACGTGGACGAGTCCATCCTGGTGGACGCCGACGTCGACGAATGCGCCGAAGGCCGCGACGTTGGTGACGGTGCCCTCGAGGATCATGCCCGGGGTCAGGTCGGAGATCTTCTCCACGCCCTCCTTGAATGTCGCCGTGGTGAACTCGGGCCGGGGGTCGCGGCCCGGTTTGTCGAGTTCGGCGATGATGTCGGTGACGGTGGGCAGGCCGAACTTCTCGTCGGTGAAGTCGGCCGGGTTCAGGGTGCCGAGGACCCGGGAGTTACCGATGAGGTCGGCGACGCCGAGTCCGGTCGCTTTCGCGATGCGACGGACGACGGGGTAGGCCTCGGGGTGGACGGCGGAGGCGTCGAGGGGGTCCTCGCCACCGGTGATGCGGAGGAAGCCGGCGCACTGCTGGAAGGCCTTGGGGCCAAGCCTGGGCACGTCCTTGAGGGCGCGGCGGGAGGGGAAGCGGCCGTGCTCGTCGCGCCAGCCGACGATGTTGTCGGCCAGCGTGGAGCTGATTCCGGCGACGCGGGTGAGCAGCGGCGCGGAGGCGGTGTTGAGGTCCACGCCGACGGCGTTGACGGCGTCCTCGACGACTCCGTCGAGGGTGCGGGCGAGCTGCGTCTGGTTGACGTCGTGCTGGTACTGGCCGACACCGATGGATTTGGGGTCGATCTTGACGAGCTCGGCGAGCGGGTCCTGGAGCCTGCGGGCGATCGACACCGCGCCACGCAGGGAGACGTCCATGTCGGGGAACTCGGCGGCGGCGAGGCTGCTCGCGGAGTAGACGGAGGCGCCTGATTCGCTGACGACGACGGTGGTGGGTTTGCGCCCACCGGCCCTGGACAGGAGGTCCGCGACCTGGTGGGAGAGTTTCTCGGTCTCCCGGCTGGCGGTGCCGTTGCCGACGGCGATGAGTTCGACGCCGTGGGTGGCGCACAGGTCGGCAAGTTCGCGCACGGCGCTGTCCCACCGGTTCTGTGGCTGGTGCGGGTGGATAATGGTGGTGGCCAGGACCTTTCCGGTGGGGTCCACGACAGCGGTCTTCACACCGTTGCGGTAGCCTGGGTCGAGGCCGAGGGTGGCGCGTTGGCCGGCGGGCGCGGCGAGCAGGACGTCGCGGAGGTTGATGGCGAAGACGTCGAGGGCCCCAGCTTCGGCGTGCTCCTTGAGGCGCATGCGGACGTCGAGTCCGGAGGAGACGTAGAGCTTGGTGCGCCAGCCCCAGCGGACGGCATCGGCGAGCCAGGTGGAGGCGGTGACGTCGAGATCGAAGCGGTCGGCGATGAGTCCCTGGTAGAACTCGTCGTCGCCGGCGTCGAGGTCGAGGTGCAGCACGCCCTCCTTCTCCCCGCGCAGCAGGGCGAGGATCCGGTGGCTGGGCAGCCGGGTGAAGGGTTCGGAGAACTCGAAGTAGTCCTTGAACTTCGCTCCCTCCTGTTCCTTGCCCTCGACGACGGTGGCGGACATGCGTCCGCGGCGGTACATCTCCTCGCGGACCTCGCCGACGAGGTCGGCGTCGGTGGCGAACCTGTCGATGAGGATGGCGCGCGCCCCGTCGAGCACTTTCTTCGTGTCCTCGAAGCCCTCACAGATGTAGCCGGCGGCGGCTGTCTCGACGTCGGTGCCCTGTTCGGTGGTGAGCGTGTCGACGAGGGGTCCGAGGCCGGCTTCCCGCGCGGTGTCGGCCTTGGTCTTGCGGCGCTTCTTGAACGGCAGGTAGAGGTCCTCGAGGCGGGCCTTGGATTCGCAGGCGGTGATGAGCGCCCGGAGGTCGTCGGTGAGTTTCCCCTGCTCCTCGATGGCGGCGAGGATGGCGGCCTTGCGGTCCTCAAGCTCGCGCAGGTAGCCGAGCCGCTCCTCCAGTTGCCGGAGCTGGGTGTCGTCCAGGCCGCCGGTGGCCTCCTTCCGGTAGCGGGCGATGAAGGGGACGGTGTTGCCTTCGTCGAGGAGGACGACGGTGGCCCGGACGTGGGCCTCCGGGACTCCGAGTTCACGGGCGATGGTGGAGATGATCATTCGCCTCAGTCTAGTGGCCGGCGCCGGGCCCCTTGACACCCCGTCACATAATGCTAGTTTAATTAGCACTATCAATTCTTTACCATTCGGGAGGTCCCCGTGCTGATCACCCTCGACACCTCGTCACCGGTGCCCGTCTACACCCAGCTCGTCGCGGCACTGACCCGGTCGATCACCGACGGGGAGACACCCGCGGGTGCAAGGCTGCCGTCGGCCGGGGAGCTCGCCGAGGCACTCGATCTCAACCGGAACACGGTGCTGCGCGCCTACCGCCAGCTCCGCGACCAGGGACTGGTGGAGCTGCGCCGGGGAAAGGGCGCCACGGTGCTCCGGCCACCCGAACGGACCACCGCCGTGGAGAACACCCTGGACACTCTCGCCCGCCTCGCCCGGGAATCGGGGATCTCCCTCGACCAGCTCACCGCGTCCCTCGCCGCACGCGGCGTCACCGGATGACCCTGAAACGGAGCCCATCCATGAAGCCAACGACACGCTTCCGTACCCTGGCCCTCGGAATACCGCTGCTCATCGCCGTCGCCCTCACCGGGGTCGCCGCCGTCATGGTGCGGGGACACCGGGGCGAACTCGCTACGCACTTCGCCCTCGATGGAACCCCCGACGGCTTCGACTCCCCCACCGCGTTCCTCCTAGTCGTCGGCGGCATGGCCATCGGAACCACAGCGCTGATGGGCGCCCTGGCCGGAACCCGCCAGCGGTTCCTCGCGGGCTGCGCGGGCTTCGCCGCGACCTTCCTGGGCGCACTGGAGATCTGGACCGTCCACGTCAATCTCGTGGCCCCCTCACCTCAGGATGTCCGACTGCGCACGGTCTCGGTCCTGCTTTTCCTGGCACTGTCTGTGGCGGTCGGGGCGCTGCTGGCCCGGGCGGCGACGCCCGTGCCGAAGGAATCCGACGGGGAGCGGGTTGCCGCGGTGGTGCCGGTCTCCGCGTCCCGGCGCGCCGTGTGGTTCGGGCACGCGACAGCCCGCCCGTGGCTGATCGCGGTGACGGTGGGCATCGGCGCCGTGTTCACCGCCATCGGCCTGCTGTTCCCGGACGACACCGGTGGCGCGGACCGGGTGATGATCGGCTCAGGCCTCGTTCTCGCCGTCGTCGGACTGATGTTCACCCGGGTCCGGGTGCGCGTCGACAACCGTGGCCTAACCTGGTCCCTGTGGCCGGGACTCATCCGTTCCACGATCCCCCACGAGAAGATCACCGGGGTCCGCGCGATCGACCTCGACCCTCGTGAATGGGGCGGCTGGGGCTGGCGCCTGAGCGCACGCGGTACCGCCCTCGTCCTGCGCGGTGGGCCGGCGATCGTGCTCTCCCGCCGGAACGCTACCGATTTCGCCGTCACCGTCGATGACGCCGACACCGGGGCGGGGCTCGTCCAGGGATACCTCGACGCTCTCCGGGATGAGGGGAAGAGCTAGGGCCTCCAGGCGCAGGCGGCACCCGAGCCGGGCTCGGTGTGTCCCTCCTTGGAAGTCCCGTACCAGTAGCTACCTTCCGGTAGTTGGGCGATGACGGCCTTCGTGACGGCCCGGAGATCGAGGGCCGAGACCCCGTTGACGATCACGCGGTGCAGCACCTCGGAGGTCGGTGCATGCCCCTCGGCCTGCATGAACTGGGCGACTAGCATGTTCTCCGGCTCGCAGGACAGCGAGATCTCCTCGGCGTGCACGGTGGCTTCGAGATACCCGGCGCGCTCCAGTCCGCGACCCAGCTTCTTCGAAATCTTCCGCCATTCACCGGGAGTGATCAGCAGGTTCAGGTCAGTGGACACGGCGCGTGGGGTGGCGTCCGCGAGGATCTTCTCGTCGTTGGTGCTCAAAGCGTTCTCCAGTCGTAGTTTTTCGATGAGTTCGGGACGTCGCGCAGCGGTACGGAGCAGTGACTGTTCCCTCCGCCAGGCGTCGATGTGGGCGTGGTTGCCGCTGATCAGCACCTCCGGGACCTCGAAGCCGCGCCACTCGCGGGGTTTCGTGTAGCTCGGGCCCTCGAGCAGCCCGTCGGAGAAGCTGTCGTCCACGTGGCTCGCTGCGTTGCCGAGGACCCCGGGGATCAGCCGGACGATGGCCTCCGCGATGACGAGGACCGCGACCTCACCGCCGATGAGCACGTAGTCACCGATGGAGACCTCGCGCACCCGGTAGCGGTGGGCGGCATCGTCGACCACGCGCTGGTCTATGCCCTCGTACCTGCCGCAGGCGAAGACGATGTGGTCCTCGTGGGACCAGGCGCGAGCCATCTCCTGCGTGAAGGGCACACCGGCCGGGGTTGGGACGATGAGCAGCGGGGCGCTCCCGTCCTCCTCAGCGCGGATGTCGCGCCGGGTGTCGTATCCGGCAAAGCCCGCACCCGCCAGATCGTCGTGCCGGGGGCGATCGACGTGGGGCTGTGCCGAGTCGAGTCTGTCGGCGACCGCGGCAGGGCCGGTTCCGGCCGAAATGTCGTCGAGTGCCGGACCCCACACAGTGGGTTTCATCACCATTCCGGGGCCACCGCCGTAGGGCGGGCCGTCGACCGAGCGGTGCACGTCCGTGGCCCAGTCACGCAGATCGTGGACACCGACGGAGAGAATGCCACGCTCGATGGCCTTCCCAAGCAGGGCGTGCCGCAGTGGATCAAGGTACGCGGGGAAAATCGTCGCGACGTCGATGCGCAGCCCGCTCACAGGTCCAGCAGTCCTTCCGGCGGGGTGATCGTGGCGGTACCCGCCCCGAGGTCGATATCGGGGACGATGGCGTGGACGAAGGGGATGAGCACATCCTTCCCGGTGTCCAGGCGGACCTCGAGTGTCTCCCCGGCCGGCCCGTGCAGAACGCCGGTGACCTCTCCAATCTCAGTACCGTCCTGCACGATGCGCAGGCCCTCGAGCTCGTGATCGTAGAAGCCCTCCTCCCCGGGCTCCGATTCTCGAGGTTCCCCGAAGAACCGGGTACCGCGCAGGGAATCGGCGGCGTTCCGGTCGGCGATCTCCGCAAACTTGATCAGCAACCGGTTCTGGTGCCCGCGCACCGAGTCGATGGTCAGGTTGTGCTCGCGCCCACCCTGACGCCCGGTGAGCACCTCACCAACAACGAAGCGGGCCTCGGGTTCATCGGTGGTCACCTCCACCGAGACCTCACCCCTGATTCCGTGGGACTTCACCACACGGCCGACCAACAACTCCACATTCTCCATGGGACCGATCCTAATCGACAACGTATCGACGTCCGTGTCCACAAGAAATCCAATGTTCTTTGATTAGGCTTGGTTGTGTACGCCCCCTTTCGATCATCAGGAGAACGCCATGTCCCAGAAGCCGCAGAATTCGCATCCTCTCCCAGCCAGCGACCGGGAACCCGGCAAAGCCCCCGGGCACTGGTTACTCGCCCGGGTTGGGAAGAAGGTTCTGCGCCCCGGTGGACGGGAAACCACGGAATGGGTGATCAACCACCTGCCCGTCGAGGGCCACGCGGTCGTGGAGTTTGCCCCGGGCCTCGGGGTAACGGCCGCTGAGCTGCTGGCCAGGAAGCCGTCGAGTTATATCGGTGTCGACGCGGACGCTGAGGCCTGCGCTATCACCGGGGCCAAGCTCCCGCAGAATAACCCCAACTTCCGGATGCAGCTCGGTTCCGCGAAGGAGACAAACCTCGACGACGAGTCGGCCGATGTCGTCATCGGCGAAGCGATGCTGACGATGCAGACCGACAAGCACAAGCTGGAGATCATGCGGGAGGCGCACCGGATCCTCCGCCCCGGTGGACGCTACGGTATCCACGAGCTCGGGCTGCACCCGGACAACCTGGATCCGGTGATCAAGAACCGCATCCAGAAGGACCTCGCCCGCGCCATCAAGGTCAACGCCCGGCCCCTGACGACGGCGGAGTGGACCGAGCTGGCGGAGGAGGCCGGCTTCCGCGTCGTGGACGTCTACCACGCGCCGATGGCACTGCTCGAACCGAAGCGTATGGTCGCTGATGAGGGCCTGCCACGGACCCTGAAGATCATCTTCAACGTGCTCCGGCAGCCCGAGATCCGTAAGCGGGTGATGACGATGCGCCGCACGTTCACCACCTACGCCGACAACCTGAACGCCATCGGTATGGTGCTCGAGAGGAAGTGACAGGAACATGGAGATCCCGGTCAACCAGCCGGACACCTTCGGTAAGCCCGAGCGCGAGTCAACCGGAACGATGACCGTGCTGGACCTCATCGGGGAGGCCGCGGACGCCAATCCGGACCGCAGAGTCCCGGCCGTGAAGCGGATTCTCGAGGGCAACGGGGCGAACATCATCACCTTCAGCTTCGCCCCGGGTCAGCGACTCAATGACCATAAGGCCGCACATCCCATTACCGTGCAATGTCTCCGTGGAACCCTGGACTTCATCTGCGAGGACACCACGGTCCGCATGACTCCGGGGACAGTCCTCCATCTTGACCCCTATGTGATGCACCGAGTGCAGTGTCCGGACGATACCGCGGAGGAACAGTCGATCCTTCTCCTTCACATGCTCACCGGAGAAACCCCCTAACCTAGCCATCCTCCGTAACCTGACCGGCGGCGACGGTGAGTACTCGCGTCGCCCGGAAACCATCGCGCATCCGTCGATCATGTGTCACCAGTAGCACAGTACCGCTGAACCGATCCGTGGCTTCCTCCAATTGTTCGATGGCAGGCAGATCCAAATGATTGGTGGGTTCGTCAAGAACCAATACATTTGTTCCTCGTACCTGCAAAAGCGCTAACGCGGCACGCGTGCGCTCCCCCGGCGACAGTGCGGCACATGGTCGGGTCACGTGATCGTCGCGGAGACCGAACTTCGCCACCACGGTACGCAACTCGGAGGGAGAAAGATCGGGCAGTTCGGAGCTGAGCGCGTCGAGAAGCGTCCGCTCCCCGCTCACCACCGCGCGTGCTTGATCGACTTCCCCCACACGCACGCCAGCCCCCAGATTGTCCGGGTCCAGCATGAGACGTAGCAGCATCGATTTTCCTGCACCATTTGCCCCGTTGATCAGCACCCGGTCCCCGTAGTTGATCTGTAGCGTCACCGGACCGAGCTGAAAGTCACCGGCACATACCACCGCGTCACGCACACTGGATACCACTGTGCCGGAACGGGGTGCCGCCGCAATATCCATCTGCAATATCCATTCCTTACGCGGCTCAGCCACCTCCTCCACGCGTTTCATAGCGCGCTGCGACTGCGCGATCTTTGCCGCTTGTTTTTCACTGCGTTGCCCAGCCCGGTGCCGAATGTGTTTGTCATTATCCGGGACGCGTCGAATAGCGTTCTTTGTCCCCCGATCCAACCACGTCTTTTGGGTCTGCACGCGCTCCTTTAACCCGGCGATCTTCGCGGCGTATTCCTCATAGTCGGCTCGTGCCTGTGCCCGCGCACGAGCGCGCTCAACCAAATAAGATTCCCATCCGCCTTCATACACAGTGATCTGTTGCTGTGCAGAATCAAGTTCCACCACCCCGGTGACCGTGCACGCCAGAAACTCACGATCATGGCTCACGATCATCATGGGCCGATGATCGGACAGAACAAACGCTTCAAGGATCTCCAGTCCTTCAAGGTCAAGATCATTAGTTGGTTCATCCAAAAGCAATACGTCATGACTCGACAGCAAAATGACAGCAAGATTGACACGAGCGGCCTGTCCACCGGACAACGCACTCATCGGCAGTGCCTCATCCACCGTCAGCCCCAGTCGCGCGGCAACGTGAGCATAGCGCTCTTCAAAGTCCGCGCCGCCGAGCGCCAACCAGGTATTCAGCGCATCGCTATAAGCGTCATCCACGGTGTCGTCCCCCGCCGCCATCGCGGCCGCATACCGTTCCATATCGTGTTGTGCGGCGGCCACCCCAGTACGACGCGCGATGAACTCACTGACGCTTTCCACACGGCGTTGAATCTCCTGATGGAGGAACCCCACTGTCATATCGTGCGGTGAGCGCCGTATCGTACCGCGTATTTCCGCGGCACCGGGCACCCCCGCTAACGCCGAGAGAACAGTGGATTTTCCCGCGCCATTCGGTCCAGTCAAACCCCAACGATGCCCCGAATCTATCACCAGATTTAGGCCATCAAATAAGGTGCGCGCCCCATAGTGGGCACTCAACGAGGTGACCGTGATCGTACTCATGCCGCGATAGTACCCGCGGTATTTTTAATGCCCAATAATGCAGAAATAGCACACCTGCTTTGTGGTGTCCGACACATTCCATAACTTTGTCGGAACAAAATCTTTCCCCCGCCAGCCACGTGAACATAGGATAGCCTCACCTTAAGCGTGTCGTGTATCTATTATTTCCTTACGCGCTCATGGTTCCCCATTCAATAAACACATATGGAGACTTCCATGGCTTTGCCTTCTCGTTCCACCCGCGCCGGTCGGCACGCTCTCGCAGCGCTTGCATCTACGGCCCTTATCTTCGCGATCGTCCCTGCGGTAGCACCCACCGCCTACGCCCAAACCACGCACAACGACGCAGCAAGCGACACCGCCACGGCACCGACCGCAGCGGTCACGAGTTCGTACACCTACGTGACGAGCTTCGGCCGCATTGATGCCGGTTACTTCGTCACGGTCACCGGACTTACCCCCGGAGTGCCCCTCACCGCAACCGTTGACGGCAAGCCCGTTAGTTTTTGGTTTGAAGGGGACGAACTGAAGCCGACCAGGACCATCGACTCCGCGGAGAGCGCTTCTGTGGAAATCACCGGCAAGGCCGGCGAGATCTTCGGTGGTATCGAGCACACCATCGCAATCACCGACGGCACGCACACGGCTACGACCACCGCAATGCTCGACCCGCTATTTAATCTGGGCAGCCCTGATGCCCCTACCTTGGCAAACACCGCTATCGGCACCACGAACTTGCAAGTCAAGGTGCAGAACCTCGCCGCGGGCAGCAAGATCACCGCAGTCGGTGTCGATGGTGCCAACTGGCTTACCCCCAACGCCACGTACGTCACCGATTCGGCGGGCAATCTCACCATCCCCGACGTACACATCCCCAACGATCCATCGCTGATCAATAAGACCGTCAAGGTGTCTTATCTCGCCCCCGGCGAAACCACGCCCCGTGAGTACGACACTGACGAGGAGATCCAACCGCCGTCGCCGGTGCTCAACCCCGGCGCCAACGAGATCGTGTCCACCGTATTGGGTCGTGGTCTCTATCAGAGCGCCTACGCACCGACGATGAACAAGCTGTTTGTCACCCGCGCATCCCGCGATAGCGACAATGCGGGCACCATCTACGTCATTAACCCCGACACGCTTGCGTTGGAAAAGAGCTTCGATACTATCGACCGCAACGGAAAGAAGAACACCACCGAATCACAGCCGCACGGCATTGCTATCGATGAGGTGCACAACAATATCTGGGTGAGCAACAGCCACGGCGACTCCGTGAGTATCTACGACGCCACCACGGGTGCACTCAAGCACATCAGCGCTCCGGGTGAGGTCAATCACCCGCGTAGCTTCGCCATCGACACCGCCGCCAACCGCGTGTACGTGTCCGAGCCGCTCCAGCACGACCAGGAGAGCATCTCCGTTTTCGATGCAACGACCTTCGCCAAGCTCGATTCCCTGCCGACACCGGGTTACGCCGGCACGATGCAGTTCGTCTTGGATCCAGCGACGCATAGCCTCTACACCAACAACTGGAAGGGGACGAGCGCCGCACGGATCAACACGGAAACCGGAAAGATGGACCTCTTTACGCTGCCGGGTGATGGTGAATCACGACGCGGCTATTCAGCTCTTGACCTGAAGCGCAACCGTCTCTACGTTGCCAGCCAGTTCCCGTCCGCTGTGTACGCGATCGATCTGAACACCGGGGCCGTTGTCAATAGCGTCGAGGTCGGCGGGCAAACCCTTGGTGTCGCATATGACCCGTCCATCGACACGATCGGTGTGGTCAGTCGAACATCGGGTACATTCACCACCATCAACCCCGACACCTTCGCCATCGAATCCAACCAGGCCGTAGGCCCTTTGGCTAACGATGTCTCCACCGATGGTGCAGGGCACTTCTTTGTCACCACTGCCCCCAGCCGTGCCCAACTCCAGGGCGGCGACACGCTGCTGCGTATCAGCCCGAAGAAGACTCAGGATAACGGCAGCACCCCCGGCTCGACATCGAGCAGCGCCGGACTCCTTGGTATCTTTGCCGCTATCGCAGCTCTCTTGGGCGGCCTGGCGTGGATCTTCCATTACCCCGCACAGCAGTTGCTGGGTGCTATCCACCTTCCGCAGCTCCCCCAGCTCCCCCGTTTCTAATCTCGGGTGAGTTATAGCAGCGCCACGCTGGGCCCCTGACGGGTCGTCCAACGCGGCGCTGCTTGAACCTTAAAGCAAAAGACGTAAGCAACAATAAACCCCAGGACGCTCATGCGTACCTGGGGTTTATTGTGTGCACCGGATAACCGGAATCACTGATACTGACTACTCAGCAGCGGCTTCCTCGGAAGCGGCAGCCTCTTCAGCAGCGTCCTCAGCCTTGACCTCGTCCGCGGCGTCCTTCTTTGCTGCCTCTTCCTTCTCGGCGCGGGACTTGCGCGTCTTCTCCGTGATGGCCTCGGCGGAGGGGCCCTCGTTGGCCTCGGCGAGCGCGGCGTTGAACAGGCCCAGCTTGCTGGGCTTCGGCTCGGCGACGCGCAGGATGCCCCTGGGCCCCTGCAGGCCCTTGAACTTCTGCCAGTCGCCGGTCACGTTGGTTCCGCGCACCTGCAGCAGTGCGCGAGGGCGGCGCGGGTCCGCTCCCCCGGTGAGAGGGAGTCGCAGACGCGGTGGACGTGGTCCCCGGTGAAACCGAACTCACGAGCAGGGGCCGTAGCTCCACGGTGGCGAGATCGGGTTTCTCCGCACCGAACACGTCGACGAGCGGTTCGGAACCATGGAATACCTCGCGTGCCTGGTCGATGCGCCCGAGACGGACACCGGACCCCAGAACCGAAGGATCGGTCAGCATTCCGAGAAGCGTGGATTTACCGGAACCGTTGACACCGATGACCCAAATCCCCATCACCCCTTCAAATTACCCCCAAAGGTAGCATCTGAGAGATTTTTTAGTGCTGAACTCCGACGTTTTTACCGAGGTAAAAGGGGCCCACTCAATCAATATCGTGATGGGAATTACGGCGTCGGGTGACTGACATCACCCGAAATCCAAACGTGTGATGAAAAACGGGTTAAGCTACGGGAAATTTCGGCGTCTGGGATCAGCCGGTCCCTGTATGCCACCCCGCTCACTCAGAGAAGGACCTCGCATACCGTGAAACCCAACAAGTTCGTCCTCCAACTGACGGCCGCCCTCGCCGCCGGCGCCCTCATGCTCGCCGGTTGCTCGGGAGACAGTGGTTCGTCGAGTTCCTCCAAGTCCGGTTCCGCGTCGAGTACTGACGCCGTCAAGGTCGCTGCCTCAGACTACGCACCAACGGAACGCGACGACATCAAGGACGGTGGTGAACTGGTCACCTCCATCTACGAGATCCCCGAGCAGCAGAACCGATTCCACGCTGACGCCTCCGCACCCGTCGTGACGCTCTGGAACTGGTACAACCCCCAGATCGCCCTGTTCGACGGCGAGGGCAACTACACCGCGAACCCGAGCTACATTTCCGAGGTCACGGACGAACTCGTCGACGGCAACACCATCGTCACGTTCACCATCGTCGATGACGCGAAGTGGAACGACGGCTCCGACATCGACTGGTCCGCCTTTGAGACGACCTGGAAGATCAATAACGGCGAGTCCGACGACTACACCCCGAGTGCAACCGACGGCTACGAGCGCATCACTTCCGTGAAAGCGGGCGACACCCCGAAACAGGCCGTCATCACCTTCGACGGTGTGTACCCATGGTGGGAGGGTCTGTTCAACCAGATCGCCCACCCCGCACTCGCTGACCCGGCGAACTACAACTCCTACCTGAAGGAAGTTCACCCGGAGTGGGGTGCAGGTCCCTACACCGTCGAGAACATCGACTTCAACAAGGGTGAGGCGGTCTTCGTGCGCAATGACAAGTGGTGGGGGCCGAAGGGGAAACTTGATCGCCGCATCTACCGCCAGATGGAAAACCAGGCCTCGATCAACGCCTTCAAGAACGGTGAAATCGATGTAGTCGGCGCCAGCAGCCGCGAGAGCTATGCAACCGTCGAGAACATGGACGGCATCGATCTTCGCATGGCGACCCGCACCGCCAATGCACTCATCACCCTCAACTCCGAAGCCGGCGCACTTGGTGACATCAAGGTCCGTGAAGCCATCGCACGCGGCCTCGACCGCGAGCTGCTGGGGCAGATCCGCTTCAACGGAACCCCGTACTCGGAGACCCCTCCCGGCTCTCTGACCATCTACCCGTTCCAGGAGAATTACCAGGACAACTTCTCCGAGGCGGCAACCTTTGATCCCGAAGCCGCCAAGGCACTTCTGGAAGAGGCGGGATGGACCGAAGGATCCTCCGGAATCCGGGAGAAGGACGGCGAGAGCCTGCACCTGACGTACACCCTCATCGGCGACAATGAGGCATCGAAGGCACAGGCCACAGCCACGCAGAAGATGATGAAGGACATCGGCATCGATCTCGAGATCAAGCAGCGGCCGTCCTCGGAGTTCTCCGATGTCTACACCAACCGGGATTTCGAGATCTTCCCGATGGGATTCAACTCCTCAGATCCCTACGGAGTCGCCTACTTCGGCCAGACCTATCTGTCGAACTCTCAACTGAATCTGTCCGGTACCGGTACTCCCGAGCTGGATGAGAAGATCAAGGAACTGCAGGAACTACCGACCGCCAAGGAACAGATCAAGCGCGCGAATGAACTCGAAGTCGATGCGTTCAAACGTTATGGCCTGATTCCGACCAGCAACGGTGCGGACATCTACGCTGTCAAGGATGGTCTGGTCAACACTGGTGCTCTCGGCTTCGCGGTCCTCCCCGTCGAGAACATCGGCTGGAAAAAGGACTGACAGCCATCCCTCATGACCCGGATGGTTCACGGACCAGTGCGTAACCGGGCCTGAGTAGACACACCGAGGCATCCTCTCGTGGACGGGAACCAACAACCTGTCCCGAGAGGATGTCTCTTGTTGTCCTGACAGCCGGATGATCCGTTCGACGGCACGACGCCGAAGACAGCCGGACGCGTCTCTCGCGCAAACATCGAACCGCCGATGCCCTGAGAGAAGCAGAGTGTGCTCACCTCACCGATGGGAAAATCGCGGATGCCGTTCCCCCTCATATCGGAAGACCATCCCGATCCCGGTATCCAGTTCAATCAGAAATGCTGGGGATTACTCAACGGAGCTGAATACGAAAAAGCCCGTGGCGCACCGTATAGGGTGTACCACGGGCTTTGTGTCTACCCGCCCCGGAGAGAGTGAAGCGGACAACCACGGCAGATTTATTCTGCGGCCTTCTCTTCAGCCTCGTCCTCGGCCTTGACCTCGTCAGCGGCAGCCTTCTTGGCGGCCTCTTCCTTCTCAGCGCGGGACTTGCGCTTCTTCTCGGTAATGGCCTCAGCGCTCGGGCCTTCGTTCGCCTCGGCCAGAGCCTTGTTGAACAGGTCAAGCTTGCTGGGCTTCTCCTCAGCGACACGCAAGGTACCCTCGGCACCCGGCAGGCCCTTGAACTTCTGCCAGTCTCCGGTCACCTTGAGCAGGGCGAGAACCGGATCGGTCGGCTGTGCACCGACGGACAGCCAGTGCTGTGCGCGCTCGGAATCGATCTTGATGACGGACGGATCGGCCTTCGGCTCATAGATACCGATGTTCTCGATAACCTTGCCGGAGCGGCGGGTGCGGGCGTCGGCGACGACGATACGGTAGTGCGGGGTACGGATCTTACCGAGACGCTGAAGCTTGATCTTGACGGCCATGTGGGGCTCCTTCTTGTTGAACGGTCACTGGGCAGTACGGACACCCGCCGGATCGGCGAGCCGGTTCAGCCCTTGGATTTAACCTGCGCGTGACCACCGTTCGACCGGGGTCGGGGACGGTGTAACGCAGGAAAGTCAGTTGTCGGTTGCCATGCTCATTCCCAAATCTGCCCATTATGCACGGGTAGGGGGAGCAAACTGCGAACACCAAGATATGATGCTGCGACAACCTTTGACATGATACCAGTTACTGGAAGCTAGTGCCAACGCCGCTGCCCGTGTGCGTGCCTTTCCCGAAGTGGCACAGCACTCTGGCAGAGTTGAGCCACATGAACACAAGTGAACGTGTGGCTCGGGATCTGCTGCGGGTTCAGCGAGCCAGCATAGAAGAAGCCGAAGCCAGAGAACGTCTCCGGAACGCCGTCACCAGAGCATCTGCTTCGGGCGCAACCTGGGCGCAGATCGCCACCCACCTGGGGGTCACTGAGCGGGCAGCGAGACGCCGTTTCGGTTCTCCGCCCACACCGGAAGGTCAGACCACCTTGTTCTGACCTTCATGGGGTTGACGCCCTATTTCTTCCCACCCTGGCCGAAATCCAGGTTGTCCAGGTCGATGTTCTCCATCCCCTTGGGCATCTTCGGCATACCAGGGAGTTTACCCAGCCCGCCGAGCCCGGGTAGCTTCCCACCGCCGCCCATCTGCTCCTGGAGTGCCTGCAGCTCCTCCATACTCGGCATGCCTGCGCCACCCATCCCGGGCATTCCCGGCATGCCACCGGGCATACCGCCCGGCATCTGCGGCTGCGAGGGTCCCTTCTTCGGGGGCTTGCGCTTGCCGTTCTTCTTCCTCCGGCCCTTGGGCTTCTTCTTCGTCGCCTTCCGACTCATCCCAGGCATACCGAACTGGCCAGCCATCTGCCCCATCATCTTCTTGGCCTCGAAAAATCGCTCGACCAACTGATTCACATCAGAAACGGTGACACCGGAACCAGCGGCGATACGCTTGCGTCGTGAGGCATTGAGAATCTTGGGATCGGCCCGCTCCGCCGGAGTCATACCCCGGATAATGGCCTGAATACGGTCGAGCTGCTTCTCATCGACCATGTCGGCCATCTCGTTCATCTGCTTGCCGCCGGGCAGCATCTTCAGCAGATTGCCGATTGGCCCCATGCGACGGATCATCAGCATTTGGTCGAGGAAGTCCTCCAGGGTAAGTTCCCCGGACCCGAGCTTCGCGGCCGTGGCCTCCGCCTTGGAGTGGTCGAGCATGGACTCGGCCTGCTCGATGAGGGTGAGCATGTCACCCATACCGAGGATTCGGCTCGCCATGCGCTCGGGGTGGAAGACATCGAAGTCCTCCAGCTTCTCACCCGTGGAGGCGAACATGATGGGCTTGCCGGTGACCTCACGGATGGAGAGCGCCGCACCGCCACGCGCATCACCGTCGAGCTTCGTGAGCACGACACCGGTGAAGTCCACCCCGTCACGGAACGCCTCCGCGGTCTGGACGGCATCCTGACCGATCATTGAGTCAATGACGAAGAGAACCTCATCCGGATCTACGGCGTCCCGGATGTTCCGTGCCTGGGTCATCAACGTGTCATCGATACCCAGACGTCCGGCGGTGTCCACGATCACGACGTCGTGCTGCTTCGCCCGTGCTTCCTCGATACCGCGGCGGGCAACATCGACGGGATCACCGTGGGAGGTGCCCATCTCATGATCGGAGGAATCCACGGCGGTCCCGGGATCCGGTGCGAAGCACGGCACCCCGGCCCGCTCGGCGACGATCTGAAGCTGTTGGACGGCACCCGGCCGCTGCAGGTCACAGGCGACGAGCATCGGGGTATGTCCCTGCTTGCCCAAATGATGGGCTAACTTACCAGCGAGCGTGGTCTTACCCGCGCCCTGAAGGCCCGCCAGCATGATAACGGTCGGCGGAGTCTTCGCCAGTCGGATACGACGGGTCTCCCCGCCGAGGATACCGACGAGTTCCTCGTTGACGATCTTGATGACCTGTTGCGCAGGATTAAGTGCCTCGGAAACCTCCGCACCCGCTGCACGCTCCTTGATGCGCTTGACGAAACCACGTACGACGGGCAGGGAGACGTCAGCCTCAAGCAGAGCCAGCCGGATCTCGCGCGCGGTAGCGGCGATGTCGGCTTCGCTCAGTTTGCCCTTGCCCCGCAAGCCCTTCAGGGCTCCGGTCAACCGGTCAGACAGAGACTCAAACACGTTCCACTCCCCTATTGGGCGGCTCGACAACACTGGTAATTCCACCATGGTATCCCACCGAGGCACAGCACCCTATCTGCAGGTGGCCGACACTCCCGCCACGCTAAGCAGCGTTGAGTACCCGATTGACATCCCGTTCGATACGCGCACGATCCGCAGTTCCGCCCCGCAACCGGAACCGGGCGACCATCGTGGCTCCGGGCGTAGCTGCCTCCATCCAGTCGATCTCGGGCAAAACGCTCATCACCGCTCCGATGACCCCAGGACGGTCGACAGTACGGACTTCCAGCGTACGGCCAGTCCAGGCCGTCGCTGTGGCCGCTGGACGGACCTCCGGAAGCGTAGAGAACACGCCTGACGCGTAGGCCTGGATAAACGCCCCCTCATCAATGTCCGCCGGGCGCTTCACAGCACGCGGTCGAACGTCGAACTCCGCCCGACAACTTCCGTCAGCGGGATCACTCACCATCCGTGATCCCTGAATGTTCCACCCCTTTGCCGCGATGAGGGCGAGGATACGGACGATTTCACGCTGATAGCCGCCCCGCCAGTGCACCCGGAGTTCTCCGTTCTCCCGGGGCATCAGTCCGAGGGGCGTGGGAGCTGTGACGAACGGGCGGGTGGCTACAACAGCGGTAAGCGCCCGCCTGGCTCCCTCAGCGAGACAGTTCACAGCTTGTGCCACGCGGGGCGTCCATACCCCTGGACCCGTCGAGAGGGCATCCGCACGGGTGAGCTGCTGCAGCAGGTCGAGGGTCAGGAGGTCGTAGCCGACGGCGTCGAGAAGCGCGCGGACCGTCTCCGGATCCGTCGGATCCCTGCGCAACGCGAACGCCATCAGCGTTGTGTGCTGTGCAACAAGGTTCTGGGCACAGCAGCGATCCCGAAATCCGAGCCCCATGCGCGCCGTCATCCGGGCGATGATCTCCGCCCCCACCTGAGAATGTGGTCGCCGCGTTCCTTTACCGATGTCATGGAGCAGTGCGGCGAGGAGCAGCAGGTCCGGGCGGGCCACCGTCACCGTGGTTTCCGCGCAGCTACGGACGGTGGCAATCAGATGGCGGTCAATGGTGTGCACGTGACTGCGTTCGCGGGGCATGAGTCCACGGATCCGGGACCATTCGGGCACCAGGGGTGTCCAGAGGCCATGCCTGTCCATCCCATCAATGATCGTCTCGGTGTGCTCCGGGGATGCCAGTAGCGCCACGAAATCGTCAGCCGCATGAGCCGGCCACGGGTCGGGAAGTGCGGGAACACGGGTCAATCGCTGCCAGACCGCGTCGGGTACCTGAAGCCCCGTCCGTGCGGCTGCTGCTGCAACTCTCAGCACGAGGCACGGGTCATCCATGTCAGGATCACGGGACAGTGTGATGTATCCGCCCCCGTCAACGACGTCGACGTCGAGAGGACGCCGGGGGGTACGCCGGATACCGCCCGGCGTCGGGAGGATCGAACGTGCGGTAGCCAACGCCGAGGTCAGGGCGTCATCGGTCGCCCGAGCTGCGCGGGCAATCGCACGGGCGAGCTCGTAGCGGTCCGGATAGCCGAGTCGTAGGGCTATGTCGTGGGCGAACTCAGGGTCGAGAACATCCCGGGGACGGCGAGCCTCGTCATGCAGCAGGGTCCGGATGTCAAGCAGCAGGCCACGCTGTTCCGCAAGTGGTGGCGCGTCGCACAGATTCCCCAGAGCAAGTGCATTGATCAGTTCCCCGTCCCGAAGTCCACCTCGGCCATGTTTGAGATCGGGGTGGGTCATCGCGACGACGGACCCTGATCTGCGCCACCTCTCGATAGCTGTGTCGGTGATGTGGTTGAAACGTTTGGGTAGTGTGCGCCGCCACTGGTTCAGAACCCGGTGGCGGGCGTCGGCGAGGAGATCCTCATCCCCGGCGAGATGACACAAATCCAGTAACCCGAGCGCCGCGGTGGTGTCCTCGGCAACGATACTCACGCAGTCATCCGGAGTCCGTACCGAATGATCGAGCCGGATGTGGGCATCCCACACCGGATACCAAATCTCCGCAGCTTCAGGTGGCGGAGAGCCGGTGTGCAGGAGCATCAGGTCGATATCCGACTGTGGCGTAAGCTCTCCACGGGCCAAAGATCCGGTGGCCGCCAGGGCACAACCGGCTGGAACATCGATGTTTCCGATGATTCCCAGCGCCCGGGTGAACGCCTTTTCCCGGAGCTCCGGCGCGCTGGGTTGCACCGGACGTTCCACAGGCATGTCCTGCACCACTGCTTCCTAGATCGCGTCAGTTCCGCGTTCACCCGTACGGACGCGGATGATCTCATCGACCGGAGTGACCCAGACCTTTCCGTCACCGATTTTACCGGTCCGGGCAGCTTCAACGATGGCCGTGACGGCATCCTCGGTGCGGTCCTCGGTGGTGACGATCTCAATTCGGATCTTCGGTACGAAGTCAACGGCGTATTCCGCTCCACGGTAGACCTCAGTATGCCCCTTCTGCTGGCCGAAGCCCTGCGTCTCGGTCACGGTCATTCCGTGGACGCCGATCTGTTCGAGAGCGTTCTTGATGTCATTGAGTGTGAAGGGTTTGACAATGGCGGTGACGAGTTTCATCTGATTCTCCTGGGGAAATCGCTGTGGGAAGCGTTGCTGGAGGTCCGGGCGCTGGTTCTCCCGGACACTCTACCGCCCGTGGCAGGCGGGTCGGACAGACTCAGCGGACGTGTCCACCGGCCTGCTCATACGCGGATTCGCCATGGAGGGCGAAGTCGATGCCGTTATGCTCATCCTCCGGGTCGATACGCCAACCGATGGTGGCCTTGATAGCGACGGCGATGACTACCGTGACGAGCCCGGAGAGCACCATCGCAGCGAGCGCAACGAGGATCTGGATGATGAACAACTGGAATCCTGCCCATCCGCCTCCGGTAAACCAGCCGACATCGGTAGCGAGGAGACCGACACCAACCGTCCCCCAGAGACCTGCAACGAGGTGGACACCGACGACATCAAGTGAGTCATCGAACTTGAAGCGGTACTTGAGCCCGACCCCGAGTGCGGCCAGTCCGCCGCCCACGACCCCCAGGATCAGTGAAGTCACCGGGGTGAGAGCACCAGCAGCCGGAGTGATGGCAACCAACCCGGCAACGACACCCGAAGCGGCTCCGAGGGAGGTCGCCCGACCATCCCGAATGCGCTCCACAATCAACCAGCCACCGATACCGGCCGCTGCAGCGGCCGTGGTGTTGAGCCAGGCCAGACCCGCTGTACCGTCTGCGGCAAAAGCGGATCCCGCGTTAAATCCGAACCAGCCGAACCACAGAAGGCCTGCACCCATCATCACCATGGGTAGGTTGTGAGGACGCTGCACACTCTTCAGGAAGGTGCGCCGGTGTCCGACGATGATCGCAAGTACCAGCGCTGCGGTACCTGCCGAAATGTGGACGACGGTGCCCCCCGCGAAGTCGATGGGGGCAATTCGGGCGATCTTCTCACCGTCGTCAATAACGGTTCCGAAGAGTCGGGCGGACAGGCTGCCGTCATGGTGACTGAGCAGGCCGCCACCCCACACCATGTGAGCGAGTGGGAAGTAGGCGAAGGTTGCCCACAACGCGGTGAAGATCAGCCACGGGGTGAACTTCACGCGATCAGCCAATGCACCGGAGATGAGGGCACAGGAGATTACGGCGAAGGTGAGCTGGAATCCGATATCAAGCACGTTCGCATATCCATTGGCGCCCTCAATGTAGCTTCCATCAGGGGTGACGATCGAATCCTTCAGACCGAAGTACTGGAACGGATTCGCGACGAAACCACCAAGCGACTGGGTTCCGTAGGACATCGACCACCCGATGAGGACGTACATGACGGTGACTACCGCGAGCGAACCGAAGGACATCATCATCATGTTGAGCACGGACTTCTGGCTTGACATGCCACCGTAAAACAGTGACAGGGCCGGGGTCATGAGCAAGACGAGAGACGCGGAGATAAGGATCCACGAGGCATTTCCTGATGCTGCCATTGTCATGTCTGGGGTCACGGGGGCCTCCTGGTCAGACGCGGGTCGGCATGGCGGTACCGACCCCTGCGTGTAGTCGATTGTGACGGCGGACATCCGCGGCACAACCCTAACTATAGCTCGACAGGTTTAGCTTTCTATAACTGGACAGGTTTTACCCCCGTCCGACCGGTCGGCCCCCGTGCGACACAGGAAACATGACATCGACAGGCCCAACCCCTCCCACAAAGGTTGCCGCACACTTGCAACAACACAGTGGTGGAATTACCTTGACTTAAGTTAGGTGAGGCTCTGTACATCACTTGCCTGCAGCATGTCCGTTCATTTCCTACCTCTGGAGTCCCCCTTGGCCCACACACTGAACCACACCACGCTCGGACGTCGTGCCATCGCGGCGCTCGCAACCGCCGCGCTCCTCTCCACCGGCATCACCACAGTCACCGCGCCGCAGGTCATCGCGGCAGAAACCGACGCTTCCACGGCTGCGGTAACAATTAGGTATTCCTACACCTACCCCGCCGGAAACATCACCGCCGCCGTCTTCGAGGTCACCGCGACGAACCTCACCCCCGGTGCCACGCTGACAGCGCTGATCGACGGTGAACCCGTCGGGTTCCACGCGGGTGGCCTGAATATCGCACCCACCGCAACAGTCAACGAGGACGGTACCTACACCGGCCGCGTCGTCGGAATGGCGCCCGCTGTCGCAGGTGGCGTCCAGCACACGGTCACTCTCTCTGACGGCACGAACACGGTCAGCGCGGATGAACAGCTCGACCCACAGATCACCTTCGGTAGCACAGAAGCCCCCGAAGTGGAGAACACCGCCATCGGTACCACGGATCTCGCCATCCACATTCTCAACCTCAAGCCCGGTTCCGTCATCACCCGCGTCAGCGCCGGCGATCTCAACCTGCTCGCCGACGGTGTCACACACACCGTCGATGACAGCGGCAACCTCACGATCCCCGGGCTCTCCATCCCGAATGACCCCGCGCTGATCGGGCAGGAATTGTCCGTCACAGCCAGAGTCTCCGGGTCCGAGACGGAGACCACCTTCGATGACACCGCGACGATCTCCCCCGCTTCCCCACTGAAAAACACCGACGGATTCGCCGTCACCTCAAAGGAACTGGGCCCCGGCCTCTATCAGGTCGCCTACTCCGCCAAACAGAACGCACTGTTCGTCACCCGCTCCCAGTTCTTCGGATCAGAGAATCCCACCTCGATCTACAAGGTCAACGCCGACACCCTCGACATCGAGGCCACTTACACCCCAGTCACCGCCGACGGCACAACGGGAACGGATGCCGCCAAGGTCTTCGGACTCGCCATCGATGACGCTCGCGACATCCTCTGGGTGACCAACACCCTCAACGACTCCGTCAGCGCATACTCCGCCACTTCCGGTGAACTACTGAAGGAATTCCCCGCGGGATCCGTACCCCATCCGCGCGCCATCGCCGTTGACGAAGCCACCGGACGTGCATACGTCTCCACCCCAACCTCCTCCGAGGAATCTATCGCGGTATTCGATGGAAACACCCTCACTCAGATGGATTCCCTCGCGACCCCCGGATTCTCAGGAGCGATGGAACTGCGCTTCGACTCCGAGGCGCAGGTTATCTACACGGTCGGATTCAAGAACGGCAAGGCCGCCCGCATCTCGATCTCTGACGGCGCCACCACCGTCTACGATCTCCCCGGCGATGACACCCCCAGAGGCGGCGGAGTCGCCTTAGACACCAAACGCAACCACCTGTTCGTCGCCAACCAGAACCCCTCCACCGTCGATGTCATCGACCTTTCCGACGGTTCCGTCATCTCTACCATCGTCACCGGCGCAAACCCTCTCGACGCCATCTACGATCCCGCCAGCGACCGTGTCTTCGTAGTCAACCGCGGCAGCGGCACCGTCACTGTCCTCAATGCAGAAACCTTGGAGATCACCGGAAATCTGGACGTCGGCTTCTATCCGAATGATCTCGCGACCAACGATAAGGGCACCATCTACGGGGTGAACAAGCCGACCAGCGGCAACTACGGCACTGCTGACTCCATCTTCAAGATCGAACCGATCACCGAAACCCCGATCCCCGGAAGCACCGGTAGTTCCACGCCAGCGGGCTCCATGGCCGGATCCGTCGCCGGATCCACCGCAGGATCGACAGTGGGCGTCATCGCGATCCTGGGAGCCCTTGCCGCAGTCCTCGGCAGCTTGTTCCATCTCATCACCTCAGCCACCCTCCCCACCGAGATCACCAACCTCATTCCCTGGCTGAAGAAGTAATCGCCACGCCCGACCGCTAGCACGAACCAGCACCGACGGGCGGGTGTACACATCCCATCACCTCCCTCCTCCAGCACCACCGGAGGAGGGAGGTTTCACCATGTCAGAAACACCCAGACCGAACACGGGAGGGACAAGAGAGAGCAGCCACGGTTGTCCCCAGTTCCGAGGCATTGCCAGACCGGGGGAAGAACGCTACATTTCCCCTAACGTCTTTAGATAGGGATGCCTTCCCTAAATTAGACAGTCATTTATCCTTACCCCCTCGAGCCTTGGAGTTATCTGTGTCCCTATCCACCCACCGTCTCATCGGCCGCCGCAGCATCGCGGCGATCACCACCGCCGCACTGCTCTCCGCAGGCATGGCGGTCGTAACCCCGAATGCACTGGCCCAGGAGGCGGAATCCACTCCCACCAGTGAAGCCGTCAACGAGTCACGTGCAGCCGCAGAAGAGAATCCGGCACCGGCGAACCTGGAAACCACAGCGGAGGCTGCCGTTTCTGTTTCCCGTACCTTTATCACCGCCCGGAACGGAATCGTCGCCAGTGTCTTCGAGGTCAAGGCGACCGGATTCGCCCCCGGTGCGACGCTGACCGCCGGGATCGACGACACCGAGGCCGGATTCCACGCGGGCGGTTCCACGGTGGTCTCAACCGCCACCGCAGATGAGAATGGTGAATATAAGGGCCGCGTTGTGGGCCCCGCAGACACGTTCTTCGGTGGAACCGAGCATACGGTGACCCTCACCGCTGGAGAAACGAAAGCTGCAGCCTCCGCGTACCTCGAACCGGCTGTTTCCTTCGGCAGTACAGACGCCCCTGATGTGGAAAACCTCTCCGTGGGGGCCACGGACCTCGCAGTCACGGTCCGCACCCTGAAGCCCGGCTCCACCATCACCGCCATCGGAGTCGACGGCGCCAACTGGCTTCCCGCAGGAACTACCTTCACCGTTCCGGAAAGCGGCACGATCACCGTTCCCGACCTGAGCATCCCCGCAGATGATTCACTCATCGGCAAGAAGATCGCGGTGACCGTCCGCGTCGCCGGGTCCGACGCTGACGTCACACTGGCCAAGACCGGGACCATCGCCCCCGGACTAGGACTGTTTGGTTCCGACCAGTACAACGTCTCCTCCCGCGAACTCGGCCCCGGCCTCTACCAGATGGCCTACTCCGCAAAGCAGCATGCCGTGTTCGTTACCCGCAACAACTTCGGCGACCAGACCTCCTCCATCTTCAAGGTCAATCCTGAAACCCTGGAGCCCGAGAAGGAATTCGCCACCGTCGATGCGCAGGGTATGAGCTCCCCCGCGGCAGGTGTGTTCGGCGTCGCAGTCGATGATGTGCGTGATCGCCTGTGGGTCACCAACACCCTCAATGACTCGGTCTCCGTGTACTCCACCGTCACAGGTGAACTACTCAAGGCATTCGATAAAGGCCTCGCCCCCCACCCGCGCGCCGTCGCCGTCGATGAGAGCACCGGCTACGCATACGTATCCATTCCCACCAGCGGTAAAGAAGAGATCGTCGTATTCGGCGGCGACTCACTGGACGTTCGCAGCCCGCTGCAGACTCCCGGATTCTCCGGTCACATGGAACTGCGCTTCGATGCCGCAACCAAATCCATCTACACCGTGAGCTTCAAGACGGGCAAGGCCGCCAAGATCAGCGTCGAAACCGGCCAGGCCGACATCGTCAACCTCCCGAACGCCGAGGCCTATCGTGGTGGCGGCGTGGGCCTCGACACCAGGCGTGGTCATCTGTTCGTCGCCAGCCAGATCCCGTCCTCCGTCGATGTCTTCGACATCAACACCGGCGCACTGTTGAAGACCATCCGCACCGGCGCAGGCTCTCTGGACGCACTCTACGACGCGGTGACTGACCGCGTCTACGTGATCAACCGGGGCAGCCGGAGCGCGACCGTCATCAATGCCAAGACCTTTGAGGTCGTCGCCAACCTGGATGTTGGTTTTAATCCGAACCATCTGGCGACCGACGGCAAGGGCACCGTCTATGTCGTGAACAAGCCCGCCATCGGCAACGCAGCCGACAAGGACTCCATCGTCAAACTCACCCCGAAGAACCTCATCCACATCCCGCCGATGTCCGGTGGCGAGACCAGCTCCGGTAAATCGGACGGGTCAACGATCTTCTCGGGTTCCACGTCCACCGGTTCGACGTTCACGGGAATCTTCTCCTTCCTCGGCGTCATGGTGACCATCTTCGGCAGCTTGTTCCACTTCCTCACCTCCACGGTTCTTCCGCCGCAGATCGCCAAGTTGATCCCCGGTGGTTCCTCCGCCCGCTGATCAACCCCCACATCAACCGTGTGCTAGCGCGGTTTGAGTGCAAGACGCCCCGGGAAGCAGGTGCTTCCCGGGGCGTCTCTCTACCCCATCATTCAACTCTGTCCCGAGTTGCCCATGCGCTTCTAGCCGAGCAGGGCGTCGACGAAGCTCTCCGGCTCGAACGGCGCCAGGTGGTCCGCGCCCTCACCGAGTCCGACGAGCTTGACCGGAACACCGAGTTCCTCCTGGACCTGGAACACGATGCCGCCCTTGGCGGTACCGTCCAGCTTCGTCAGAACCACACCGGTAATGTCGACGACGTCGCGGAAAATACGGGCCTGGGTCAGGCCGTTCTGCCCGACCGTCGCGTCCAGCACGAGCAGGACCTCGTCGACGTGGGTCTTCTTCTCCACGACGCGCTTGACCTTGCCGAGCTGGTCCATCAGACCGGTGGAGGTGTGCAGGCGACCGGCCGTGTCGATGAGCACCACGTCGACGCCCTCATCGACGCCACGGGCGACGGCGTCGAAGGCGACGGACGCCGGGTCCGCGCCTTCCTTACCGCGCACCGTCTGCGCGCCAACCCGGCGACCCCAAGTCTCGAGCTGGTCGGCGGCGGCGGCACGGAAGGTATCGGCGGCGCCGAGCAGCACGTTGTGCCCCATCGACACGAGCACCCGGGCGAGCTTGCCGGTCGTGGTGGTCTTACCCGTGCCGTTGACGCCGACGACGAGAACCACGGCGGGCTTGCCGTCTGCCGGCATCGCACGGATCGAGCGGTCCAGTTCGGGCTTACATGCCTTGATTAGGGTCTCACGCAGCATGGCACGGGCCTCCGCCTCGCTGGACACACCGCGCGCTGCGATCTTGTCCCGGAGCTGGTCGACGACCCGCATCGTCGTCGGCGTGCCGAGGTCCGCCATGAGCAGCGTGTCCTCGATCTCCTCCCACGCGTCCTCATCCAGGTCACCGGCAGAGAGGATGCCGAGCACGCCCTGACCGATGACGTTCTGCGACCGGGCCAGCTTTCCCCGCAACTTGCCGAGCCTGCCCTCCGCGGGGGCTATCTCGTCGATGTTGCGCTGCGTGGCGGCATCCACCGATTCCGGCTGTGCGGGTTCTACGGGGGCGGGCGTCTCGACGAGCGCGGCCTCCGCAGCCTCGGCGGCGGCCTGCGCGGACTCGGCCGCTGCGGCGGCCTCGATCACGCGCGGATCGTCGTCGGTGGCTTCCTCGACGCTCTCCGGTTCCTCCGCGGTGTCGGCTTTGTCGTCCTCGTCGGCGAAGGTGTCGGCGTCGACCGCCTCGGTGTCATCTGCGAGATCCCTGAAGATCAGGGCTGCGGGTTCAGCGTCGGACGGCTCGTCGGTGGTGTCGGCTTTTCGCTCGATCGTCTCGTTCTGAGCCGGGGCCGGAATTGGCGTCACTGACTCACCGGATGCCAACCGGTGGACCGGGATCTCCCCCGCTTCAGAGGACTGTCCCGGGACCTGGGGATCAGAGACGGGTGCCGCGTCCGTCGGCGGTGCCGGGGTGCGCTGCGGTTCGGAGTGCTGCTGTGGTTCAGGTGCGGGCTCCGGCTCGGGTTCACACACCGGCTGTGCTTCCGGGGATGGGGCGGGAATCGGCGTGACCTGCGGTGCTTGTTCCTCGGCTACCGGGTTCGACGGGGCCGGAGTCTGTTCGCGATCCCGATCCGGAAGGGGCGCGGCGGCCTCAGCCTGCGACGTAGCAGGCTTCTCCGGCGTCGCGGCGCTACTGCGCTGCACCGGCTGCGGCTCCGCCTTCTTCTCCTTCACCGCAGGGGCGAAGTTGAAGCCGCCCTGCGGGGTGTAGTTACCCGATTTCTCCGCCTGGGTGAGCTCCTTCGGCTCCTCGGCCTCCTCCTCACCGAAGCTGATCGTCTTGGCTTTCTTGCGTTTCAGGCCCCAGACGATGAGAAGTATGAGGATGAGCAGCACCAGCACGACGCCGGCGATGATCTGGTAGGTCGGGTTCGTGGCGAACTGATCCATCACGTTCTGCAGGTTGTCCATGCGTACATGGTTTCACATCCGGGAGACGTGCGCTCGTGACGCCTCGCCGGAGAGATGTCGACCGATCACAGTCGCCGATCATCTGATTCTGCGGATGGGTGGGAACGGCCCCTCCCGAATGCTTCAAACATCTCCCCGAAAGCACGTTCACAGCTCTATACTCTGCAAGGTGAGTACACATGTACCCAGCAGGGGCGACATTTACGACGCACTGCGAACGGGCAAAGCGCTGATCTGTACACCCGGCGAGAAACCCGATGTTGGGGCCTGGCTCGACTTCACCACAGCCCTGCTCGAGGTGCTCCGCGATCCCGACATCACACCCCACCCCGATGGGTTGACGATCCAGGGCGCCTATTTCGCAGGCGGGCTGAAGCTGAACAACTACACGATAAACCATGACGTCAGGTTCGAGGACTGCACGTTTCCACTCCCCGTGGAGGCGGAGTACGCGAACTTCCATTCCCTTTATTTCAGCGAATGCACAGCACCATCAATCAGCCTGGAACTTTCCTGCATCGATGGTTCATTCATCATTGAGAAAACCAACATCAATAGCGCAATCGAACCAGCACTCAATTTGGCTGGCGCGAAGATAACAAAAGGACTACGCGCTTCAAATCTTCATATCTCCGGCGGGTTTCTTGCATACCGGGCCGAAATTGACTGCTTTTTTATTGTCAAGCACTCAACATTAAGCAACCCATTGTGGCGCGCCCTCACACTCGACGGCGCCACCATCACCGGCGGCCTATTCGCCAGAAAGCTCAAAGCCGAAGGCGAAGTCCGCGCCCCTGACGCCACCATCAACGGACAACTCAACCTCACCGACACAACACTAACCAACCCACACGGCCACGCCCTCACACTCGACGGCGCCACCATCACTGGCAGCCTGTTCGCTGAAAAGCTCGAAGCCAAAGGCGAAGTCCGCGCCCCAAGCGCCACCATCAACGGACAACTCAACCTCACCGACACAACACTGACAAACCCCGAAGGCCTCGCCCTCACACTCAACGGCGCCACCATCACCGATCTGCTCGCCAGAAAGCTCGAAGCCGAAGGCGAAGTCCGCGCCCTTGGCGCCACCATCAACGGACAACTCGTCCTCACCGACGCAACACTGACAAACCCCGAAGGCCCAGCCCTCACACTCGACAGCGCCACCATCACCGGCAACCTGTTCGCTGAGAAACTCGAAGCCGAAGGCGAAGTCCGCGCCCTTGGCGCCACCATCAACGGACAACTCGACCTCACCGACGCAACACTGACAAACCCCGAAGGCCCAGCCCTCACACTCGACAGCGCCACCATCACCGGCAACCTGTTCGCTGAGAAACTCGAAGCCGAAGGCGAAGTCTGCGCCCTTGGCGCCACCATCAACGGACAACTCGACCTCACCGACGCAACACTGACAAACCCCGAAGGCCCAGCCCTCACACTCGACAGCGCCACCATCACCGATCTGCTCGCCGAAAAGCTCGAAGCCGAAGGCGAAGTCCGCGCCCTTGGCGCCACCATCAACGGACAACTCGACCTCACCGACGCAACACTGACAAACCCCGAAGGCCACGCCCTCACACTCGACAGCGCCACCATCACCGGCGGCCTATTCGCCAGAAAGCTCGAAGCCGAAGGCGAAGTCCGCGCCCCAAGCGCCACCATCAACGGACAACTCAACCTCACCGACGCAACACTGACAAACCCCGAAGGCCCAGCCCTCACACTCGACAGCGCCACCATCACCGATCTGCTCGCCAAAAATCTCGAAGCCAAAGGCGAAGTCCGCGCCCCTGACGCCACCATCAACGGACAACTCAACCTCACCGACACAACACTAACCAACCCACACGGCCACGCCCTCACACTCAACGGCGCCACCATCACCGATCTGCTCGCCAAAAATCTCGAAGCCAAAGGCGAAGTCCGCGCCCTTGGCGCCACCATCAACGGACAACTCAACCTCACCGATGCAACACTGACAAACCCCGAAGGCCACGCCCTCACACTCGACAGCGCCACCATCACCCATCTATTCCTTAACTACAAGACCGTTGATCGGAAAATCAGCCTGGCGAATACCAGGATTTCATACCTTCGAACCCCAGACGTGATTGAACCCAGGCATGGAAAAATTCTGGCGACCGGCTGGAAGGTGAATTCAATAGAAGGATCTCTACACTCTAATCCGGAGACCGCCAAGAAGTGGCTCGCCACAACACCGGACAATGAGTTCTCCCCCCAACCGTTCATGGAGTTGGCGCGGTATTTCGATCGTGTTGGTCTCCCCCATCATTCGCGTCATCTTCGGGTGTATTCGCACAGTCAGGTGACGAACAATATGCCGCTCAAGTCCCGGCCGGGGCGGTGGATGCTGCATGTGACGAGTGGATACGGCGAACGTCCCTGGTACGCACTGGTATGGATCGTGCTTCTGTTCGGGTTGACGTGGCTACTGACGCGGTGGCAGGCCGACCACTTGGAGGCTGCGGATCAGGTGTGGGACGTCTGCCGGGACGGATGGCGGATCACCGAATACGCGGGAAAGAACGCGATCCCGAGTTTCCCCGGGGCGACAACCAAATGTTCGCTGGCTGATGACACCCCGATCTGGCTGCGCCTGAGTCTTGCGTTCACCGCCGGGCTTTCCTGGATCTTGCTCACGATCTTCCTGGCCGGTGTCGCGGGCATCCTGCGCAAACCGGCGGATTCTTCCACGTCCTGACCGTGCACGAAGTGGTGGCGGTCAACCATCGACCGCCACCACCGACGCAGATGGACCTCCCTCCCCTAGTCCCCGATCCCGGGGTTCGTGACGGCGAGGACCATCGCCTCGGCGGCGATGAGGTCGCCGGTGACGAGGTCCGGGGTGAGGTCGGCGAGGCGGCTCCATCCGGGGGTCGCCGCGGTGAGTAGTTTGGATTTACCCATCAGCCCGTGGGCGTGCATGCGGGCGGCGAGTGCGAAGACGAGGGACACGACGGGGGCGAGTGCCCAGGTGTTCGCGCCGGAGTCGGTGTCCACGCCCTCCAGTTTGTCGAAGCGCACCCGGGCCGAGGAGTACAGACGCCGGTTCGCACCTCGCATCGCCTTCATCAGGGCCGCGGCGGAGGTGACCATCTCACGGTCGGCGAGCAAGGCGTTGAGTTCGTGGCGTTTGTTGAACGTCTCGAACACGGCGAGGAGCCGGGCGCTGTCGTCCATGATGGGGCCGGGGACGATCTCGGCCTGGGCGAAGAACATCTTGAGCAGTGATTCCTGCTGGGCCTCGTCCATCTGGGCGATCTGGACGGTGGACTGGTCGATGCACGCGGTGTCGAGGGTGGCGTCGCGTCCCGTGGACAGGGTCTCCACGAGCCGCTTTCCGGCGACCTCCGCCAGCCGGTCGAGCAGGGCGCGGAGTCGGGCACGCGGTTCGCCCTCTTCGACTGCGGTGTGGACGGCGGGGAGCTGCGCCAGGAGTTCGAGGGTTCCGATCCACGCGGTTCGGTGGATGGCGACGTCCGTGTCCTGCGCATCGTCTGCGTCGGCGTCGGCTGCGTCGGCATCCGTGCCATCGTCTGCGTCGGCGTCGGCTGCGTCGGCATCCGTGCCATCGTCTGCGTCGGCGGCGGGTGCTGCGAAGGGGCCGTGGACGAGCCCGGAGACGACGACCTTTCCGGGTTGCGCTTCGCTGGGAACGAGGGATGCGGAGAGTCCGGCGAGCGCGGCCGCCGGGTTCGCCGCGAGTGCGGTGCTGACCGCCCTGCGGAGTTGGATGGCTGCGTTTGCCGCTTCGTTTTCCGGATCGGTGGGCGCCGTGACCTCGGGTGTAAATCCGGCGAGGAAGTCCCAGAGTACGGGCATGACGGAGGTGTCGGTGGGGGCTGTGTCGGAGTCTCCGGAGAGGAACGCGGAGAGTTCGTTCAGTGGTTCGCTGCTTCCCGTGTAGTGCCCGGACTGGGCCACGGTGAATGCGGTGGATCCGGGGACGATGGGCGCGCGGAGAACGGAGAACGGGTCGGCGGAGTGGAGTTGGACGGTGAGATCGCCCGCGTCCACGAGGTCAGCCGGTAGTTCGGTGCGCTGGCCGGTGACGGGGATGGTGCGGCCGAACACCCACGGCGCGGCTGCCGGCCACACCCAGGCCGCGAGATTCCGGTCGCGGGCGAGCCCCTCGAACACCAGGTGACCGTCCTCCACCGTGACGCCGGTGGCGTGCGGGGTGGAATCGATGAGGGCGAGGTTGACGGAGACCCGCCGGTCGCTGCGGGGGTCGGTCCACTCGAACTCCATGCGCCCGCCGGGTAGAACGGCGGTAGACGCGGCGAGCTGCGTCATGGGCGCGGTGTAGGTGCGACCGTCCTCTGCGGTGAGCCGCACGGTGCGCAGTGGTGCGCCGTGGTGGTTGCGGACGGTGACCTTCGGATCGCCGAGTTCCCCGGTGGCCCGGATTCGGAGGGTACCGTCTGCGTCGAACTGGCGGGCACCACAGATGAGGCGGGTGGTGCGCCACATCGGCGGCTGGGTGGTCAGGGGCACCTCGAAAGTCAGGCGGGGCGGGGTGAACCGCAGGGGCATCGCATCGCCTTCGTCGGTGGTGATGACGGTGCCGCCGCCGGCTTCCTCCGGGTCGACGTGGATGGTGCGGGGCTGCGCGGTGAACGGTTTGGCCCCTGCGCGGACGGTGCAGCTCGCTTCGCTGAGGCCTCCCGCGGCCGGGATGCGGACGGAACGGCAGGCTCCGTGGATGTCGGTGGAGGCGTTCAGGCCTTCCACGATGGCGTATTCATGGCGGAAGGATTCATTGCGGGGGCCGCGTAGTCGGACGAGGTATTCCCCGACCCAGGGTGCGTCGTAGAGTTCGGGGTCGAAGATGTCGAAGACGCCACCTTCGGCGGGGATGATGAGCGGTTCGGCGGGTGCGACCTCATCGCCGGCGTGCCCGGTTCCCGCGTATGCGGAGATGGACAGCCACCAGGTTTCCTCGGCCCCGGAAACCGTGGGCGGGAACTCGGCGAGGAGTGACGCGGAGTGGATGGGCAGTCCGCCGAGGCTGCGGAGGTCGGCCACCGGTGCGGCGGGGTCGCGGAACATGACCCGCTGACGGGGGTCGACGCAGCGCACGTTGTGCATCGGTGAGGGGGTCTGGCCCGGCCGTAGCACCTGGAGTGACGCGGCCTGGGAGGTGTCCACGCGGCGCGCGGTCCAGCCGGCCCAGCCGTCGACGGTCCCGGATGAGATGACCGGGATGTCGTCGCCGGTGACGACATCGACGAGTCGGGAGTCATCGGGGGTGACGACGATGAGTTCGGGGTGGTGCAGGGAGGCGAGTTCGGTGAGGTTCTGTCCCTTCACCGAGAACACGAGGACGGGATCCTCGGAGTCGACGACCGGCACGACCCAGGTCGTCTCGTTGGTGATGTCCGCCACGGTGAGTTCACGGAGCTGACGTTCAACGTGGAGATCGAGCAGCTCGGAGTATCCTCCGGTTTCGCCCCAGCTTCGGCCGGTCCGGTAGATCCGGGTCGTGCCGTCGACCGATACGCGCCACTGGACCTCGGCGTCCTGTCCTTCAGGCAGCGCCTGCTCCGGAAGCCGGAGACACACCTTGCCGCGTACTGCGTCGAAGATGATGCGGGGGGTGTGTTCGCGGGTGGCCACGCCGACGGCGGACCCCCGGTTCTCCGTCCCGACGGGGCGTTCCCGAAGCTCTGCGGCGAGCGCTCCCCGCAGGAGGACGGGGAGTGATCCGTTGTTCCGGCTGTCCCGCCCGGTGTCCAGCGCACGCCATCCGAGGGGATCGGTCCGGGTCAGTTCGCGCAGGTCGATGACCCGGGTGATGACATCGGTGAGCATCTCGGGTGCCGCTGCGGCGACACCGGCGGTGACCGGAAGAAGCTCCCCGTCGGATTCCTCGTCCTCGGCGGGCAAGGATTCCACGTAACTGCCGTCCGCGAGCATGTCCACGATGCCTGCACCGGTGAGTTCATGCCCTGCGTCCTGCAGGACGTCGAGAAGCTCCAGCAGCCCCGGAACCTCATTACCCGTGATCCCGGCGTGCGCGGAGAGCAGCAGCACCGGGTCATCCAGCTTCTCGGGAACCACCAGCCCGACCCTGCGGACAAGGTCAATCGTCATTCCCGAGAGCTCTTCGTCGAGTCCGTTCGCCGGGGCGAGCCCGAGACCGTGGAGGTACTCGGCGAAGAAATTGGTCTGGTCGGTCATCCGTGCCGCCCGGGAAACGAGCGTGACGACGGCGACTGTCGGAGTGACATCCATCAGGGCGTCGAGTGTCGCACCCGCCGCCATCTGCCGCGACAGGAACGTGCCGTAGAAGCGTTCGATGCACTCGATGTCATCGGACTTCAGCCCTGTTCCGGTGACCCGGTCCCGGTCAGCGAGGACCTGTGCAAGTTTCAGTTCGGTCTGGGAGGCCCAGCCGAGGAGGGAATCGTTCAGGTCCGCGATCGGATTGGCGCTGCCGCTCATAACGTGGTGTGTGCCCCTTGGAATGTGTGGCGGTTGATGTGTGCCTGCGGCGAGCAGGCCAGTTGATTCTAGCGCCCGCGTCCATGTCGCGTGCGGGCACCATCGAAACCGCGGATCAACTGCACTGATCGGCTGGTTTTGTTGCTCAGGTGGAGGTGTCGGCGGGTTCGGTGGCGCCGTCCCGTGCACGCGTGGTGGGCGACATGCGCTGGCTGATCACCCGCGTCACTCCGTCGCCGCGCATGGTCACCCCGTAGAGCACGTTGGCGACATCCATCGTGGGCTTCTGGTGGGTGATCACGATGAGCTGGCTGGATTCACGCAGTTCCTCGAAGAGGTTGATCAGGCGGCGCAGGTTCACGTCGTCGAGGGCGGCCTCGACCTCGTCCATCACGTAGAAGGGACTGGGCCGGGCGCGGAAGATCGCGACGAGCATCGCCAGCGCAGTGAGGGACTTCTCCCCGCCGGACAGCAGAGAGAGGCGTTTGACCCGTTTCCCGGGTGGTCGGGCCTCCACCTCGATGCCGGTGGTGAGCATGTCGTCGGGGTCGGTGAGCACCAGCCGCCCCTCCCCGCCGGGGAAGAGAGTTGCGAAGACGCGGGGGAACTCGTCCTCAACGTCGCGCCAGGCGTCGGTGAACAGTTGGAGGATCTTGGCGTCCACCTCCTCGATCACACCGGTCAGGTCACGGCGAGCCTGTTCGACATCGGAGAGTTGCGTGGAGAGGTACTCGTAGCGTTCCTCCAGGGCCTTGAACTCCTCGAGGGCGAGCGGGTTGACCTTGCCGAGGGACGCCAGATCCTTCTCCGCCTGTTTGAGCCGTTTCTGTTCGGCGGCGCGGTCGAAGTCCTCCCCCGGGGTGTAGTCGGCAAGGATCACGTCGACGGTGAGGCCGAGCTGCCCGGTGATCTGTTCCTCGGCCTGTTCCATGCGCACCTGCGCCTGGCTGCGGGCGATGTCGGAGGCGTGCGCGGTGTCGGTGAGCCGGTTGAGGTGCATCCGGGCGGCGTTGACCTCGTCCTTGGCCCGGGCGAGGCGTGTGCTGATACCCGCCCGCGCCGAGTTGAGCTCATCCCGCTGGGCTGCAGCCCGCGCGGTGGCGTCCGCGGTGCGGTCCGCGACCTCACGGGCACCGCGTTCCACGGCGGCAGCGAGTTCGGCCGCCGCCCGGCGGGCAGCCATCGCCTTCTCGTGACGGGCCTTCGCCTGCCGTTCGTGCTCCGCCTGACGGCGCAGCGCATCGCCTTTCCCGCGCACCTGCCCGGTGCGTTCCTCGGCGGTGCGGAGCGCGAGACGGGCCTCGACCTCCATCGCCTTGATCTGGGCGAGGGCGGATGCCGCCTCGTCGCGGGCTGCGGTGGAGGGTTCGTCGGGTTCGTCGGTGTCCTCGACGCGGGCCAGGCGGTCGAGGGTTTCCTCGAGCTGTTCGGCGAGTTCGTTCCGGCGGAGTTCTGCTGCGGTGACGCGCGAGGCCATGCGCTGGTGTTCGGCCCGAGCCGCGTCGTGGCTCTTGGCCAGTCGTGCCGCATCCCGGTTGAGGGTCTCGAGGTCCCGGTCGTGTTCGCGGAGGGCGGCTTTCGCGGCGGCCGCGTCGACGCGGGCCTCCTCCGCGGCTGTTGCGGCGCCGGAGAGTGTCCCGGCGAGTTCAGCGAGTTCGGCCTCGGCGGTGGCGAGTTCCGCGCGGGCGGCATCGATCTGCGCGGTGATCTCCACGGCGGTTCCGGTTCCCTGGCCGAGGGTCAGCCAGCCGTGTCCGCGGAGTGTTCCGTCACGGGTGACGGCCTTCAGTCTGGGGTCGTCGCTGATCGCCTGCCGTGCCGCCACCTCATCATCGGTGAGCACGACGTCAACGAGGAGCCTCACGACGGCTGCGCGGACACCGGGATCGAGTTCCAGGTGGTCGAGGAGCCAGGAGCATCCGGGCGGCAGATCGGTGTCGAGGCGCCAATCCCCGCTTCCGGTGCCGGTCGTGTCGATGAGCGTGGTCCGGGGGATGTTCGCGTCGGACAGGCGGCGGAGGACGCTCTCTTCGAGGTCTCCGGCGACGGCTTCGGCAACGGTCCCGAGGGCCGCGGCGACGGCTTTCTCCGTTCCCGCAGCCGGGTGGATGAGGGCGGCGAGGGGTGCGAAGCCGTCACCGAGTAGCTCGGCTGCGTCGACGGTGGGCACGGTGGATTCGAGGGTGTCGATCCGGGAGGTCAGCGAGGACACCCGACGTTCCAGGGTGCGTTCGGCGTCCCGTAACTGGTTGAGGCGCGCGTCGGCGGCCTGTGCCTCTGCGGACGCTCGGGTGTGCGCCTGTTCCAGTGGTTCGCGGTCGCCGGTCGTCTCGTTGATGCGGGACGCGATCGCCTCGGCCTCGGCCCGGGCTGCATCGGCCCGCCCGAGGGTCTCCTCGAGTTGCTCGGTGAGCCGCTCGATGTCGGCATCGGCAGCCTCGATCTGGCTGCGCTGGGATTCCTCGGCGGCGAGGAGCCTGACCACGCCCTCACGACGATCCGCGATGGCCCGCATCTGCGCGAGGTGCTCGCGTTCGAGTTCCCGGGCGGTCTGTTCGCGTTCCTCGACCTCCCCGCGGATGGATTCGAGGCGCTCGGTGGCCATCTCGACGGCCTCCTCGAGACCAGCGAGTTCCTCATCGGCGCGGTCCGCGCGCCGGGCGAGATCATCGGGGTCCGGGCCGGAGTAGCTGATGTCCGAAACCTGGTTCGCGGCGCGGTCGGCGGCGATGCGTACCGTCGCGGACACCCGTTCGGCCAGCGCGGACAGGGTGAACCACAGGTTCTGGGCGGCCTCGACCTCGGGCGTGATGCGGGCGAGTTCCTCGTCCAGCTCGAGCTGCCTGCCGGTGGCTTCCTCAAGCTGTTCGGTGACGCTGCGGACCTGGGCGGCGAGCAGCTCCGCCTTTGCCTCGGCATCCTCGGCGTCGGCGCGCAACCGCACCAGGCGGTCACCGGCGAGCCGGAGCCGGGCGTCACGGAGTTCGGCCTGCACCGTCGCAGCGCGCTTCGCGGCCTCGGCCTGCCTGGCCAGCGGCTTCAACTGACGTTTGAGCTCACCGGTGAGATCGGTGAGCCGGTCGAGGTTCGCCTGCATGCCGACGAGTTTCCGGTGCGCCTTCTCTTTACGTCTCCGGTGCTTGAGCACACCGGCGGCTTCCTCGATGAAGGCGCGCCGCTCCTCCGGTTTGGCTTCGAGGATCTGGGCGAGGCGCCCCTGCCCGACGATAACGTGCATCTCCCGGCCGATGCCCGAGTCGGACAGCAGCTCCTGGATGTCCATCAGTCGGGCTTTCGTCCCGTTGATCTCGTACTCGCTCGCGCCGTCGCGGAACATCCGGCGGGTGACTGAGACCTCGGAGTAGTCGATGTCGAGGGCACCGTCGGCGTTGTCTATGGTGAGGGTGACCTCGGCGCGGCCCAACGGTTTACGGTCGCCAGCCCCGGCGAAAATGACGTCCTCCATCTTCCCGCCGCGCAGGGTTTTCGCGCCCTGCTCCCCCATAACCCACGCCAGCGCGTCGACGACGTTGGATTTACCCGACCCGTTCGGGCCGACGACGGCGCAGATGCCCGGTTCGAATTTCAGGGTCGTCGCAGACGCGAAGGACTTGAATCCCTTGAGCGTCAGCGATTTCAGATGCACCGGAAAATAGTAGCACCGGCCCCGGTCAGCGGTTTCGGGTGAGTTCCCCCGGTTCCAGCTCGTCGAGGAGCACGATCTCCCGGTCCCCCAGATCACGGGAGAGCGGGACATCGACGGCGGCGAAGCGCGCCTCCTCGGTACAGGGGCCGTCCGTACCCGGAAGGGTTCCGGCGACGAGCGCGAGCCGAACCTCGTTGTCGGTCTCGTCCACGACGGGTCGGACTCCGAAACACCGCGCGGTGCCCGTCATCCCGGCGATCCGGATGGTCCGCTGATCGATGACCGCATGGTCCTCGATGCGGGCGATGTGTTCATCGCGCATCCTGTCGGGTGCCCTGTCCACCGGATACTCTGCGAGGGGCACCACACCGGTTCCCGCATCATCGCCTTCGTCCGGGATCTCCGCAGTTGAAGCGGTCGATGATACGGGTCGTGCTGGATCGGTGTCAGCACCCTGCGGCGAGCATCCCGCGAGCATCGCGACAACCGCAACCGAAGCGAGAATCAGCGGGCGCATCAGTATCCTCATCGTTCGGTGAATCCCGATTCGCCCCGGGGCTCGGACCACTGGTCGATCACCTTGTCGACCCGCCCGGGGCGTCGGGTGGTGCTGGGCTGCTCGGCGAGCCGATCGAGGAGCGCGACGCACGCCCGCTCATCCCCTTCCGCGACGACGAGCACACGCCCGTCCGGATAGTTGGTCGCGGAACCGGCGAGCCCGAGTTCCTTCGCCTGGCAGCGGGTCCACCAACGGAACCCGACCCCTTGGACGTGTCCGTGCACCCATGCCGTGAGCCTCGTCGTATCCCCTGCACCCATCGTTTCCAGTCCTCCGTGATCATCAGCGTGGTGAAGATCTGTCCTGCCGTTCACTGTACCGAGGAATAGACACGCGGAACGGGGCACCACCCGGCATACCGGATGGTGCCCCGTTGACGGAGATCGCTGCGCCTACTTCACACGGCGCGAGACCTCGTCGTAACGCTCATCACGCTGGAGGATGGCATCGGTGCCGTCCCAGCACTCCATGTTCTCCCAGCCACGGAGCTTGGGCAGATCGTCCCGGTGGAACACGGGATTGAGGCCTTTCGCCCGCTGCTCCGAGAAGTGCCTGAGCAGCGCAACGGCCACGCCACCCAGCGGGATGATGGCGATGAGGTTAGCTGTGGCCATCAGGCCGGAGAAGGTGTCGGCCAGTGCCCAGACGAGCGGGACGGAACCGAGCGCGCCCGCGAAGACGCAGAGAACCACGAGGCCACGGAAACCGTTGAGGACCGACTTGGACCCGGTCAGGAACTCGATGTTGGCCTCGCCGTAGTAGTAGTTGCCGATCACGGAAGAGAACGCGAGGAAAATGATGATCACGGTGAGGAAGTGGATTCCCCACGTGCCGACGCTGTCCGCGAGAGCGTTCTGCGTGAGTTCCATGCCGCCGTGTCCCTCGCCGTACTCGGGCTTGGACAGCAGGATGATGAACGCGGTGACGGAGCAGACGACGACGGTGTCGAAGTAGACACCCAGTGTCTGGATGAGGCCCTGCTTCGCCGGGTGCGAGACCGTTGCGGTCGCCGCAGCGTTAGGAACGGAACCCATACCGGCTTCGTTGGAGAACAGGCCCCGGCGGACGCCGTTCATGATGACGGTGCCGATCGCGGCACCGGAGACCGACCGGAAGCCGAAGGCCTCGGCCCAGATGTTGCCGATCATCGCCGGAACCTCGCCGATGTGGATGAAGACCACGATGAATCCGACGATGATGTAGGCCACCGCCATGATGGGAACGATGATCTGGGTGACGGCACCGATCCGCTGGATACCACCGAAGATCACGGCTGCGGTGACCAGAGCGAGGACGGCGCCGACGATGACCTTGACGACGGTCGGGTTGGACGCCTCGAAGGAGGTGCTCATCGACGCGGCGATGGAGTTCGACTGCACGGCGTTGAATACGAAGCCATAGGTGAGGGTGATCAGCACCGCGAAGGTGACGGCCAACCAGCGCCAACCGAGCGCCTTGGTGATGTAGTAGGCGGGGCCACCACGGAACGAGTCCTTGTCCCGCACCTTGTACACCTGGGCGAGCGTTGACTCCACGAATGAGGTCGCACCGCCGATGACAGCGAGCATCCACATCCAGAACACCGCTCCGGGACCACCCACGGCGATGGCGATGGCGACACCGGCGACGTTGCCGGTACCGACACGGGACGCCGCCGAGACGGTGAACGCCTTGAAGGCCGAGATATTCTTCTGCCCCTTCTCAGCGGGGGCCCGCTCGACGATCGAACGGAACATGTCCGGGATGAACCGCAGTTGGACCACGAGGGTGGTCCAACAGAAGTAGAGCCCCGCGCCGACGAGCAGAACGAGGACCAGTTGCCAGTATGTGTCGTTGAACTTGCCGATGAAGTTCTGAAGTTGTTCCATGCGGAGAAACGTTAACCTAAAACTAGGCAAAAAGTCAGTATCTTCGTTGACAATTTCCGCAGAAATGACTGGACCGGTTCATGAACTGCTCACGAGTCACGGGAAAACCGCAGCGCACACAGTCCCTCCCGGTTCTACCGTAGACATTGAGCGAACGGTCAAAATATCCTGAGTCACCGTTCACGTTCACGTACAGGGCATCAAACGACGTCCCACCCTGCCGGAGTGCATCACGCATCACGTCAGCCCCCGCCGTCAACAGGTGTGTGATCCGCGTCAGAGACATGCGGGAGGTGCGCTGTCTGGGATGTATCCGCGCCCGCCACAGCATCTCGTCGGCGTAGATGTTCCCGATCCCTGAGACGATCTCCTGCGTCAGCAGCAGCCGCTTGACCTCAGTATCCCTCGATTTGAGGACGCCCGAAACGGCCGTGAGATCAAGATCCGGTTCCAGCAGATCAGGCGCGATGTGGGCCACACGCTGCGGCACCTTTCTCGGCACGGTTCCGGCGACAGTCACACGTCCGTCGACGAGTGGCCCCACACACCAGTATCCGAAGGTCCGTTGATCGACGAACCAGACCTCCCGGCCGTCATCCAGAATCGCCTGAGCACGCAGATGTCTCCGGACCGGATCAGATCGACCGGTTCCCGGATCTTTGATGAGCATCTGTCCGCTCATACCGAGGTGCACCAGAAGCGCGGAACCTCCCGGGGAGAGCACGATCCAGAGGAATTTTCCTCGACGCTCCACAGACATGACCGTGCGGCCCCGGAGAACCTCGGATACCTCTTCGGGGCCACCCTGGTTGTTCCGCGCGGCACGCGGATGGAACACCTCGACGTGATCGAACCGGGCACCGGTGATCTGGCCGGCGAGCCCGGAACGGACGGTCTCGACTTCGGGAAGTTCAGGCATCGTCCCGGATCAGGATCGCTTGCGGCCCGATGCAATGTCCCGCGCGATCGTCTCCGCGGAATCGGGACCGAAGTCAAGTTCATCACGCAGCCGGTCGTAAGCTACCGCCGCGGCATCCTGTTCCGCGGTCTTCTTACTCGTCCCGCGACCTGTCCCCAATTCACGTCCCGCGACAGTCACCGTCGCAGTGAACTGCCGGTCATGATCCGGCCCCTCAGAGGTGACGGAATACTCGGGCATCGGCAGTTTCCGCTCTGCGAGCCGCTCCTGGAGTGACGTCTTCCAGTCATTGTGCATACCTGTCGCGGCAGCGGTTTCGATGAGATGTGAGAAGAGCCGGAGCACCACCGCACGCGCCACCTCGAAACCGTGCTCCAGGTAGATCGCCCCGAGCAGAGCCTCGGTGGTGTCCGCAAGGATGGAATCTTTGTCACTGCCGCCGCTACTGGTCTCCCCCTTACCCAGGAGGATATATCGACCGAGACCGATGTCCCGGGCAACTTCAGCGAGACCGTAACGGCTCACGATGGAGGCACGCATCTTCGAGATGTCACTCTCCGAGCGTGTGGGGTGCAACTGATAGAGCCGCGCGGCAACCGAGAGGCCGAGTACCGAGTCCCCCAGGAACTCGAGGCGCTCATTGTTCGGCAGGTGCCCGTTCTCATTGGCGAATGAGCGGTGGGTCAACGCGAGACGCAGCAGATCAGTCGGCAGCTCGACACCGAAACTGGCGAGCAGCGGAGCGTGTTCGATGGAATCGAAAGCCTTGGTGAGCGCCACCATACCTGTAGGACGTTGTTTCCGGGCGCTCACAGGAACTTCTCCAGACCGGCCCACCGAGGATCAGGAAGCTTCTTCTCATCTTCTCCCGAAACACCGTCCGGCGCCGGGGTCTGCTCCGAATCACATGCTCCTAACCCGAAATAGGCGCAGGTCGGGGAGAACGGCAGGGCCAGTCCAACGGCATCAATCAACACCTGCTGAATGTCCAGTTCGGTGCCCTCGATGCGTGGTGGGTTCTCGTCGGCCTCGTCGTCTGCGGCATCACCGTGGATGAAGTCATCGGAGGCGGCGAACACCTCATGAACCTGGAAGGGGTGCTCAACATCGAGGGGACGCAGGCAACGGGCACATTCACCGGAGAGTGTGGCGGTGACGGTCGCATCCACGAGCACTGCATCCCCCAGAGGCGAGAGGAAGGCATCAACCGTGACAGGAGCACCTTCCTCGATCGCGACCAGCGGGAGACCGATCCTCAATGGACTGGGGCCTGTCTGGGTGCACTGGGTAGGGGTTGCCGAGGAGCGCAACAGGGCTGAGACATCAAATACAAATGGTGAGTTCATGACGCTCCACAGCCTACCCTCTGGCACGGTCACCGCCCAGACAGCGGAATCCGGGCCGACATCAACCGCCGAACCTAGTCCGCGTAACCGCGAGCGGAATAGCGGGTTCCTCGCTCGGGGCGATCCCTTAGTTCCGCGCGTTCAATACGATCACCGCGACCGGCGGCCCCTGCGCCACGGCGGAGCGCCGCACGATCCTTGGAGACGCTGCGCAGCGTCGAGGACAACGACTCCTCAAACTCCGCAAGCTTGGAATCAACGAAAGCATCACACTCACTGCGGAGCCGATTGGAATCGGCGTGTGCGGCATCGACGATCCGATGCGCCTCCTCATCCGCGCGTCGGACAACCTCGGAATCACTGACGAGGCGGTGCTGCTCGGCGAGCCCCTCATCGACACTCCGCTGGTAGGTCTCATTGCCCTTGGCAACGAGCCGTTCGGCCTCGGCGGTGGCGCGATTCACCGTGGATTCTGCTTCACGGCGCGCCTCGGAGACGAGGCGCTCGGCCTCCTCCTCAGCACGCGCGACAAGAAGATTCGCGTGGTTCTCCGCGTCAGCCACCATCGCATCGGCGTCGGAACGTGCGGTGGACACGATTGCGGAGGCCTCGTTCTCGGCTTCAGTGACCAGATATTCAGCCTGCTCCTCCGCTCCGCGGATTAATTCATCCCGCTTATCCAGGACATCCTGGGCATCGTCCATCTCCTGGGGCAGAGCTTCCCGGAGATCATCGAGGAGCCGGAGCATGTCCGTCCGGGGAACGAGGCAGTTCGAGGACATCGGAACACCGTAGGCCTGCTCGACGGTTGCGTTGAGCTCATCAAGGGATTCAAATACGCGGTACATGCCCTTTACGGTACCCAACAAAGACGGCTCCGTGGTGAGGACACAGTACTGAATCTGCAGCATGGGCCAGATGTGACACAACAACGACCCCGTTTCCGGACTCCGCACCAGCAAGGTGACGGGGGGAAACGGGGTCGTCGATTCAGTCACGTGAGTGACGGTGACACAGCTCAGACTAGATGACGCCCTGAGCGATCATCGCGTCGGCAACCTTCTTGAAGCCGGCGATGTTGGCGCCGATGACATAGTCGCCCTCATGGCCGTACTCGCGTGCGGTGTCATCACAGATCTTGAAAATGTTGCTCATGATCTCATGCAGACGCTTGTCGGTGTACTCAAAGGTCCAGGAGTCACGGCAGGCGTTCTGCTGCATCTCCAGTGCCGAGGTGGCGACACCACCAGCGTTGGCCGCCTTACCGGGACCGAAGTGGACACCGCGCTCGCGGTAGACCTCGACGGCGTCCGCGGTGGAGGGCATGTTGGCACCCTCAGCAACGAACTTACAGCCGTTGTCCGCCAGCTTCTTGGCGTGCTCACCATCGAGCTCATTCTGGGTGGCGCAGGGAAGAGCCACGTCACAGGAAAGATCCCAGATGGAACCGTCGGTGTGCAGGGTTGCGCCCTCGACCTCATCGACGTAGGCGGAGATACGCTCGCGACGAACTTCCTTGACATCCTTCAACTTAGCGACATCGACACCGTTGGGGGTCTCGACCCAGCCGGAGGAATCCGAGAACGCAATAACGGTCGCGCCGAGCTCCTGAGCCTTCTCGATGGCGTAGATGGCGACATTTCCGGAACCGGAGACGATGACCTTCTTACCGTCGAAGGTCTCACCGTGGGCGGCGAGCATCTCCTTGGTGAAGTAGACCAAGCCGTAGCCGGTGGCCTCGGTACGAACGAGCGAACCGCCCCAGGTCAGCCCCTTGCCGGTGAGGACACCGGACTCGTGCTGGTTCGCGAGACGACGGTACTGGCCGAAGAGGTAACCGATCTCGCGGCCACCGACTCCGATGTCACCGGCGGGAACGTCGCGGTACTCGCCGATGTGGCGGTGCAGCTCGGTCATGAACGACTGACAGAAGCGCATGATCTCAGCGTCCGACTTACCCTTGGGATCGAAATCCGAGCCACCCTTGCCGCCACCGATAGGCAGACCCGTCAGGGAGTTCTTGAAGATCTGCTCGAAGCCGAGGAACTTGATGATGCCGACGTTAACCGACGGATGGAAACGCAGGCCACCCTTGTACGGGCCGAGTGCGGAGTTGAACTGGACACGGAAACCGCGGTTGACACGGACCTTGCCCTCGTCATCGGTCCACGGCACCCGGAAGATGAGCTGACGCTCGGGCTCGCAGAGCCGCTCGATGAGACCTTCCGCAGCGTAGTGCGGATCCTTCTCGAGGATGATCTTCAGCGAGTCGAGCACCTCGGCGACGGCCTGGTGGAACTCGGCCTCGCCGGGGTTCCGGTTGAGCACCGTGTTGTAGTACTGGGAGACCTTTTCGTCAACATTCATGTGGCTTAGATTCCTTGTCTCCGCGACCCGGCTACGACGCGGGACGAACTGTGTCGTCCCGAGACCGGCAACCCAGTTCCGCACTGGACGGACCGGGAAATCTCCGGGACCCCGTGGGCCGCGGTGGGTGCGATGGGGTTTACCCCAGTCTTGACCGGTAATACCTGTCGCGCAACTCAAAATTAGGTGACGTAGATCACACCCAGACGTTCAGGTGGCCTACCCTGCAGTTTTCCGATGTTCGTCTCCACAACGACAGGCCCGATCGCCGCACCCAACGGCATCGAAACACAGTGAACCTCCCCCTCCCCACCCCCGGCCTGCCAATCGACCAACAGGTATTTGATGAGTTCCACCACCGTGGGGTTGTAGGGCATCAACATGTGTCCACCGAGATTCACGGGGCAGATGTCCTGCAGCACAATGTTGCGTACCCGGTCCCCGTGAATCGGCTCCAGGTCCCGTCGCCAGTTCATCTCGTCGAATCTCGTTGAGACCGTTACGTAAGCCGGCCCCGGGACGGTCTCACCCACAGAATTCAACGCCTCCAAAAACCGCGACCCCACCAACAGATCCTGCAATGCAGGCGAGAGCAGCCTTTCCCGAAGCGGCGGTGGCACCAGTTCAAGTAGCCCGACGAGACCATCGGGACCGCCTCCCCGCGTCGGGGAGGCAAGCCCGATCCAGGTCGCGGTGTGCACACCACGATCGATGATGTTCGTCCAATACCGTGCGACGGTCGCGCCCTGGGAGAACCCGACCAGGGACACCTGCCGGGCCCCTGACGAACGCAACGCCGCACGGACAGTGACGTCCATCTCCGCAGCAGAATCCGCCACCGGACGCCATCCGAATCCATCATCTGGCTCCGGGCCCCGGCCATAGTCCATCCCGAATACACACCACCCCTCCCTGACCAGTTCCGCGCCGAGCAGAGAATAGTCGGCGTAAAGCGTCGAATCCGTGCCGTGCACGAGGACCACGGCCTGCTCCCGCCCCGGACGCACCCGGCACCCCGGATCATTGACCCCCTGGGGAACCAGTGGCCGATATCCCATCATGCGTTCCACCTTCCGGGCCCCGGACAGATCGGTGTTCGGCGGCCCGGGGATATCGTCGCCGACGAACCCGGCAGTAGCCGTGGATGCATCGCCCGGCACCGCACCCACTACACTGATCACACCAGCAGCCACCGCAGCAATGACGCGAGACACAGGTTTTCCCCAACCGATTCGCATGGGCCCCACAGTAGCGTCCGGTAGCTCCGGCCCGGACCGACCCGAAAAGGAAGAGACCGTGACCAATCCGAACACCGCCGCCGGTTCCACCCTCGCCGCACCAACAGTGGTTCTGGCACCGGACTCCTTCAAGGGCACCGCCACCGGAATGCAGGCCGCAGAATGGATCGGGTCCGGGTTCACCGACGTCTGCCCCGACGCGACCGTCATCCTGGTTCCGATGGCCGACGGCGGTGAAGGCACCGCATCCTGTTTTAGCGGCGAAATCTGTACTCTCCCCACAGTCACCGCTGCGGGTCGGCTCACCGAAGCCTCTTATGTATTCGACCGCACCGGCGGAGGAACCGGGGTACCACAGGCGTACATCGATGTCGCTGCGGCATCCGGACTTCCGGCAGTAGCCGACACACCGGTACCCGGATCGGGTGACACCTTCGGCACCGGAGTACTCATCGCCGATGCGGTCTCTCGCGGGGCGGTACGCATAATCCTCGGACTCGGCGGATCGGCGACAGTGGACGGCGGCACCGGCATCCTCATCGCTCTCGGAGCTCAACCCGTGGACCACGCCGGCCACGCACTCCCACAAGGAGGCCAACACCTCACCGAACTAGCGGACATCGACACCGCACAACTCAACGTGCGGGCCGCCGCAGTCGAATGGACCCTACTCGCCGACGTCACAGCCCCAGTCACCGGCCCGACGGGAGCCGCCGCAGAATTCGGACCCCAGAAAGGCGCCGACCCAGAACTCATCACACACCTTGACGCCGGACTGGGTAGACTCTGCGAGTTCACCGGAATCGACCCCACCACACCTGGCTACGGTGCTGCGGGAGCAGTGCCCGTGGGGATTCACTGGTTGAGTTCGATCATCACTGGGGGAGAACCCCGGCTACGGTTGCTTCCCGGAGCCCGCACCGTCGCAGACGCCGTAGGACTCGCCGATTTCATTGCCGATGCCGATCTCGTCGTCACCGGTGAGGGCCGACTCGACGAACAGAGCTTCACCGGCAAGGTCGTGGGAACTGTCATCGATCTCGCCAGGGATGCCGAAAAACCGGCAGCCGTTGTCGCGGGTGCCATAAAAACTGTACTTCCCCACGGTGTCACAGGAGTGGAACTCGACGGCGACGCCCCCATCGGAGATCCACGGCGGACCGAAGCCCAGTTACGGGAGGCAGGACGTCAACTCGCGGAACGCTACCTGAAGACCTGCACCGACCAGGGGTAGGTGGCCGGAAGTTCGAAGAGGGCCTCCTGCTCCAGCAACACCCGGTCGCGTGGTAGCCGGGCGGGTGGCGTCAACAGTCGAGACAAGGTCATCGCCAGTTGATTCACCGACCCCCGCACCCCGTTCACACGGATCCGGTACCGGCACACCGATGCGTCGTTCATGTCGAGATCGGCGTGCTCCAGCCGGTAGATCCGCCGGAGCTCGACCTCCAGATCCGGATCCACACGCGGAGACATGTCAAAGGTGACGCTGGCGTCCTCCACCTCACCCGAATCGACGAGCTCATCTGTGACCCGGTTGAAACGCTCGGACAAACCTTCAGCTTCCGCATCGGGAACCAGACAATCAAAAACTATCGTGGGCATGCCGCCACCCTAGCGAATAATCTGGATAATTATGACCCCCTCATTTCCCACCCGACCGATACCGCTCACGACAATGGCGGACGGAACGATCAAGCAGGTCAACCCATTCACCGGAACGGAGGTGTGGACAGTTCCGGGCCGCGGCAACCGGCCACTGTCGGCCCCCGCCACAACCACAACCCCCCTGTCTGAGATCGACACCGAGCACCACTGCGCGTTCTGCCCCGGCAACCTCCTGCTCACTCCCCCGGAGAAGTCCCGGATGATCCGCACCGGGGGTGCGGAGAATGCCAGCGACGGATGGGAGATCCGCACCGGGTTACTTCCTCACCAACTGCACGAAACGCGCGCAGCATTCCGTCGAGTACCCAATCTCTTCGAAATCGTGTCCTACGATTACTGGCGTGCAAACTACGGATTCATCATGGATTCCGAGACCTCCTCCCGAATGGCCGCCTACATCGCGGACCCCGACGGCAGAGAACACGTCAGACGCACCGTCGAAACGCGCCTCCGCGCATCCGGCACCCTCGCAGCCGACGAGGTCGCCGACCTCACGGAATCCGACCTCCTCGAACGGGCCGGGGGTTTCTTCGCAGGAGGACACGACGTCATCATCGCCCGTAACCACTTCGCCCCCGGGGCCACCGACTCCGGCCAGCTCGCGTCCTCCGGGACTCTCACCCCGGAAGAACACGCCGCACTGATCCGCTTCACCATCGCGTCCACCGCAGACCTCTACGGACGAAACCGTTACACACCGTATGTGGCGGTATTCCAGAACTGGCTGAAGCCCGCCGGAGCCTCATTTGATCATCTGCACAAGCAACTCGTCGCCATCGACGAGCGCGGGGTACAAGCAGACACCGAGATAGCGCAGCTCCGGGCGAATCCGAACATGTACAACGAGTTGGCGGTGGACTACGCTGCTTACCACAACTTGACCATCGCCGAGAACGACCATGCGATCTGCTTCGCGGGAATCGGACACCGGTACCCGACTCTGGAAATCTACTCGAAGTCCGCCACACCGGAGCCCTGGCTACAGTCTCCTGACGAGGTGCGCGGCATGAGCGATCTGATCCACGCCTGTCACGCCGCGGCTGGACCTGACGTTCCGTGTAACGAAGAGTGGCACCACAAACCCGTCGACCTCGACATGCCGATGCCCTGGCGCGTCGTCATCAAATGGCGGGTTTCCACGCTCGCGGGCTTCGAGGGAGGCACGAAAATCTATCTCAACACCATCTCCCCCCAGTCCATCAGAGACCGCATGGTAGCGGCGATGTACGCGTTGCGTGACGACGGAGCGATCTCCGCCAATCTACGTATCGCCACGGAATGTCACCTCGAACGAAACAGTCTCCGATACAACCCTTTCCTGCACGGCCGCTGAATGACTCCCGGGCAAGCCCGGCTACAGTGGAATCGGTCCCTCGAGCGTTTCCGATCAAGACACTGTACCGTCAAATCCCCGTCACGGACCGGCCGCTCCGGTATATCTGGAATCAGCAGGTAGATCCTCCACTCAGCATGGTTGCCCCGGCCACCATTTCCAGTTCTGGTGACACCTGAAACCCAGATGCGGACATCACCACCTAGACAAGTCACCGGCATATTTTCGATAGGAGCCCTCCACACATGGCGGAGAACACGGAGACAGACTTACACACCACCACAGCAGCCCCATCCTCGGTGGTAGCGCTCCTCGCCTCCCACAGCAGCGATCTGTCCTGGCAGTGGGACTTCTACCGGGAGATGCACGCCCATCCCGAGCTATCCGGTCACGAGAAAGAGAGCGCGGAACGCATTGTCGCTCAACTCGCCCGCTTCGATGCACAGGTAACCACCCACATCGGTGGATACGGGATCGTGGCGGTGTTCACCAACGGCGAAGGCCCCTGTGTACTCATGCGCGCCGACTTCGACGGCCTTCCCGTCAAAGAGGAGACCGGGGTTGACTTCGCGTCCACGGACATCCACACTCAGGACAACGGTTATGTCAGCCCGGTCATGCACGCCTGCGGGCATGACATGCATACCACGGCGCTGCTTGGGGCATGCCAGATCCTCGATGAACACCGTGACGCATGGCGCGGCACGTTCATCGCACTGTTCCAACCCGCTGAGGAGAACTCTGACGGCGCCATTGCCATGGTGAACGACGGGTTGATGGACAAGATCCCCCAGCCGGAGGTGTGCCTGGGACAACATGTCGTTCCAGGCCCAGCAGGAACCGTCATGTCGATGCCCGGTGCCGCGCTCGCAGCATGTGACACCATCACAGTAACCGTCCACGGTCGCAGCGCACACGGTTCAATGCCGCACAACGCAATCGATCCAACATTCATCGCGGCGATGATCGTCGTGCGACTCCAGGGCATCGTCGGCAGAGAGGTCTCCCCGGAGGACTTCGCGGTGATCACGGTCGGGACTCTGAGCGCCGGGCACACGAACAACACGATTCCAGGTACCGCCACTCTGGTCCTCAACTGCCGCTTCTACGACAACGACGTGAAGCACCGGGTCTACCGGGCCATCGAACGGGTGGTGCGGGCGGAATGCATCGCGAGCGGTTGTGAGAGAGAACCGGATTTCGCGTACTCGGCGCACGGAGATCTCACCGACAATGACCCGGGAGTATTCCGACAGGTGAGAGCGACATTCGATGCGGTATTCGGCGATGATTCCGTCGATGCACGACGGTGGACCGCATCCGAGGACTTCTGTGACATCCCGAATGCATTCAAGGTTCCCTACCTGTTCTGGACCGTGGGGGTCACACCACGTGAACAATGGGCGGCAGCGGAAGCTGCTGGTCGAATCAGCCGAGACATACCGACGAACCACTCCGGTACATTTCTCCCGGATTACGTTCCCTCCGTTGACGCCTCAACCAAGGCCGCGGCGGCCGCGGTACTCAGCTACCTCGGCCGCTGATCCAGAAAGGGGAAAGGAACGTCCTTTCCCCCGCACAACACGCCGACAACGCCCCACGAACCTCCCGGATGACCGGGCGGCGCGTGGGGCGTCGTTCGTTGTTCGGTGACGATGGTCACGCCACCGAACGGATCAGGAGTGGTAGCTGATCAAGCCGAGTTCCGCCGGGCTCACCAGAAGCGGATGCGAGGGAATGACACGGGCAGTAACACCGATGTCACCCGGGCGGTCGCTGGGCAGCGTGACAGTGTAACCGTCATCGGAACGTGCCATCTCGAACACCTCCGTGTTCTCCAAGGTTCCGTCTGTGGTCCGATGTCCAGTGATGAGCTGAACCGTGACATCCTCCGGAGTAAGACCACCGAGATCGGCTGCAACGGTGAACGTCATCGATTCTCCCGCCAGAACCTGCCCGGTGGACCGGGCCGGAACACCGTTGACCTTGAGGTCATGCACATGCACTGCATCCCAGTTTCCGCGGAGCCGGTTGATCCACTCCACGAACTCCGCAGCGTCACCGGCGTGCTCCATGATGCGGCGTGCCGATGCATCCGTCGGACGGTAGTACTCGTCCGTGTAGTCCCGCACCATACGGAACGAGGTCACCATCGGCGACAGCGTCGTCAGGGAGCGGCGGACCATCTCGAGCCAGCGGCGCGGGATTCCTTCGCCGTCGCGATCGTAGAACAGTGGGGCGATCTCGTATTCAAGGAGATCATAGAGCGCCTGAGCCTCGAGATTATCGCGGTAATCGGTGTCGAGGGTATCCACCGTCGGGATTGTCCAACCGTAGCCATCCTGCGGCATCTCATCCCACCAGCCATCGGATACCGACAGAGTCAGGCAACCATTCATGACCGCCTTCATACCGGAGGTTCCGGAGGCCTCCTGCGGACGGACGGGGTTGTTCAACCAGATGTCCGCGCCGGAGATCAGGTATCCGGCGAGACCGATGTCGTAATCGGGAAGGAAGATGAACTTGTCCCGTAGCCCCGCATCATCCGCGAACTGGATGATCTGCTGCATGAGCTGTTTACCACCCTCGTCATGCGGGTGTGCCTTGCCAGCGATAACGAACTGGACGGGGCGGTCCGGGTTGGTCAGAATCCGGCGCAGGCGCTCCGGATTACGCAGCATCAGGGTCAGGCGCTTGTAAGTGGAGACACGGCGGGCGAAGCCGACCGTGAGCACATCCGGATCGAGGACATTCCGGGTCCAGTACAACTGTGCCTCATGCTGCCCACGGATCAGGCAGGAGGAATGGACCGATTCGCGGGCCACCGCAACGAGATCATGGCGCAGACCGTTGCGTGCGTTCCACAATTCATCATCGCTCACAGCATCCGGATGCTCCCAGACGTCCGTGGAGGTGAGATCTGCGCCACCGGAGATCTTCTCGATGATCTCCGCCATCTCAGGCTTCACCCAGGTGGGAAGATGCACACCGTTCGTGACGGAGCCAATCGGAACCTCATCGCCGACCCAACCCGGGTACAGCGAGGCGAACATACCGCGGGAAACTTCACCGTGGAGCTTGGCCACACCATTCGCGTGCTGCGAAAGCCGCAGACCGAGGTGGGCCATGTTGAATGTCCCCGGGGCATCCTCGGCACCGAGTTCGAGAGCACGGCCGATCGGGACTCCTGGGCAGAGGTGTCTGCTGGGATCCTGTCCATCACCCAGGTACCGGCGCACGAGATCGACCGAGAAGCGGTCAATACCGGCGGGAACCGGGGTGTGCGTGGTGAAGATGTTGGCGGCACGAACCTGAGCGAGTGCGGCATCGAAACTCACACCCTCATCCATGCGTTCACGAATCCGCTCCAAGCCGAGGAATCCGGCATGGCCCTCATTCAGGTGCGCAACCTGCGGTCGCTTCAAACCGCGGGAATCACAGAATGCATTGACGGCCCGCACGCCACCAACGCCGAGGACAAGCTCCTGCTTGATCCGGTGTTCACTGTCACCGCCATACAGTCGATCCGTGACCTCCTGCATCCCGGGAGGATTGTCGTCGATATTAGTGTCCAGCAACAGGAGCGGGATACGCCCGACCTGCGCCACCCACAGTGCGATAACGATGTCACGGCCATCCGGGTATGCAACGGAGACCTTGATCTGCTCACCGTTGGCGTCGGTGACACGCTCGATTGGGAGATCTTCCGGATGGTGGTACTCGTAGCGCTCCTGCTGCCAACCATCGGCGGACAGCGACTGCGTGAAGTAGCCGAAGGAGTAGAGCAGACCCACACCAATCAACGGCACACCGAGATCGGAGGCGGATTTCATGTGGTCACCGGCAAGGACACCCAGTCCACCCGAGTAGATCGGGAGTGACGGATGGATACCGAACTCCATGGAGAAGTAGGCTGCCACCGGATCCGTGGAACCTGCCGCGGCATCAGCGGAATGTGTCTTCTGATACCAGAAGTTATCCGCCAGGTAGGCGTCTAGATCCTCGACCTCTGACTTCATCCGCTGGATGAAGTCCTTGTCCTCGGCGAGCTGCCGCAACCGGGAATTATCCACGCGGTGCAGCATCATCTTCGGGTTCTCGCCCAGTTCCGCCCAGAGGACGGGATCGATCGACTCGAAGAGATCACGGGTTGAATCACGCCATGACCAGCGCAAATTCAAAGCGAGACGGCGCAGGGGCAGCAGCGGCGTCGGGGTGTTGTGGGAAATATGGACGTTTGCTGAAGAAATCACTCGTTCAACCTTACGTTAGCGATTGTGGTTTCATGGCCGATCGGATCGGTAGGGGTGCAGCCGTGGCGAATTTTCTACCCCTCATCCACACGAAGACCCGGCACCGCGAATGCGGGCCAGGCCATCGTGGTCGAGCGTTGGTTTTCGTTGTGGATCAGGATTCCGCGGAAGCTGTCTCAGTGGTCGAGACCGCAGTGGGTGCCGCCTCGGCGGGTGCCGCACCGATGGTCGTCGACTCCGTGGTCGAATTCTCACCGAGCAGATGTACCTGAATCATGTTGGTATTACCACGGATCCCGGGCGGGGTTCCCGCGACAACGACCATCATGTCATCACGTTTGTACTCGGGCATAGCCAGCAACGCCTTGTCGACCTCCCGCATCATGCCATCGGTATCCTCAACCCGGGGACAGAGGAAGGTTTCCGCACCCCAGGTGAGAGCGAGCTGCGAGCGAACAGCCGGATCGGGGGTAAACACCAGCAGCGGAAGCTGTGAGTGCAGACGGGCAACCCGCTTCGCGGTGTCCCCCGAGGAGGTGAATGCGACGAGCGCTTTCGCATTGAGTCGCTCCGCGATGTCGCGGGCGGAGTAGCTGATCACACCACGCTTGGTACGCGGGATATGACTGAGCGGTGGGACATTGCCCGCTGACTCCGCTGTACGAACGATGCGCGCCATGGTGCGCACCGTGTTCTGCGGGTCACGCCCGACCGAGGTCTCACCGGAAAGCATGACTGCGTCCGCGCCATCAAGAACAGCGTTAGCGACGTCGGAGGCTTCCGCACGGGTCGGACGGGAGTTCTCGATCATCGAGTCAAGCATCTGGGTGGCCACAATGACGGGCTTGGCGTTCTCCCGGGCAATCTGGATGGCACGCTTCTGCATGAGCGGAACCTGCTCCAGTGGAACCTCAACTCCGAGATCACCACGGGCAACCATGATCGCATCAAATGCGAGGATGATCGATTCGAGGGCGTCGATTGCCTCAGGCTTCTCCAGCTTCGCGATGACCGGGACGCGGCGTCCGACCTCATCCATCACCTCGTGCACGAGTTCGATGTCCGCCGGTGAACGGACGAACGAAAGCGCGATGAAGTCGACGCCGAGTTTCAGCGCGAACTTCAGGTCAGCGATGTCCTTCACAGAAAGAGCCGGAACGGAGATGTCCATACCGGGTAGCGAGACGCCCTTGTTGTTTGAGACCTCACCGCCTTCGGTGACTTCACAGATGACGTCGTTGCCTTCGACACCGATACAGACGAGGCCAACCTTTCCGTCATCCACCAACAACCGGTCACCGGGTTGGGCATCCTTGGCCAGATTCTTGTAGGTGGTGGAAACGCGGTCATGGGTGCCGACTACATCGTCAACGGTGATGCGCACGGTTTCGCCGGTGGCCCACATCTGCGGCCCATCAGCGAAACGGCCGAGACGAATCTTCGGCCCCTGCAGGTCGGCCAGGATACCGATGGCGCGCCCGGAGGTGTCAGTGGCCTCACGTACCCACTTGTAGTTTTGTTCATGATCAGGGTAGTCGCCGTGCGAGAAGTTGAGTCGGGCAACATCCATGCCCGCTTCAACGAGGGATTCGATGCCCTCCTTGCTCGCAACGGCAGGTCCGAGGGTGCATACAATCTTGGTTCGTCTTTCCACGCCTTCGACTGTAGTCCCCCATCCCCGACTGTGCCGCCACGGAAGCGGTGTGATAAGGCACCTTCGCACGTCACCTCACCCGTGTGACACCCAACACAGGCCCAGGTCACTGGCTGTAAAAATCCTCCAACCAGGCACAAGCGGACATGTTCAGACACAAACAGTCATGGGGAAACGTGTTCCGCACCGCACGCGCGATACTGCTCACACCGTGCCGTGATCCGGATTTTCACCGGAAATTATCCGCAGTGTCACCGCTTGTACCGTCGTCGTTCCGCTCGACGTCTGCCCTCCGGGCAGTGTGTCCTGTACAACCCACGGAGTTCTCCGCATTCGCTGGGACGTCGGGATCGCCCGCACCGTCACCGAACGGATCCACGTCTTCCGGGTTCTCCCGCTTTCCCCGCACAAGGATGAGGAAGGCAACAGCACCGAGGAACAGTAGTGTCGACGTCACGGTGTTCACCCGGAAACCGAGGATGTGGTTCGCGGGGTCCGCGCGCATGAGTTCCACCCAGAACCGCCCCGCCGCGTACGCCGCCACATAGAGCGCGAATACCCGCCCATGTCCCATCCGGAAGCGCCGATCCGCCCAGAGCAACAACACAACAACCCCGAGGTTCCACAGCAGCTCATACAGGAACGTCGGATGCACCACCGCGAGTATCTCCCCCGTGGAATGGCCGGTGAGCGGTGCAACGGCACCTGTCTCGTCGACCCGGCGGTAGATCTTGAGTCCCCACGGAACATCGGTTGGCCTGCCATAGAGCTCCTGATTGAACCAGTTACCCAGCCTGCCGATGGCCTGGGCGAGAATGATGCCCGGGGCGGCCGCATCGGCCAGCGGAGCGAAGGGTAGCCCCTTGCGCCGCATCATGACCCAAACCCCGAGCACCCCGAGCGTGACCGCCCCGATGATTCCGAGACCACCGTTGGTGACCTTGAATACGTCGACGGGGTTGCAGTCCGAGCAGAAGTAAGAGTCATAGTCGGTAATGACATGGTAAAGCCGACCGCCGATAATCCCGAGGATCACCGAGAGAACAGCCGCATCCAGGACAGTCTCCCTGTTTCCTCCCCGAGCGGTGTATCGGGCCCGGGTCAGAAAGATGGCCGCGACGATTCCCACGACGATACACAGAGCGTAAGCCCTGACTGGGAGGTACCAGACTCCCTGCGGAGGCGAGGGGATGGCGGCAAGAAGTGTGGTGGTCACGAGAGAAGAACCTGTCGTCCGGTGTGAGAGGGGCACGGCGGGGATGACCAAACGGTCGCCCTCGCCGGGTTGACCAGACTAGTGTGCCCTATTTCCCCGCGACTGCCCAACAAAGTGCCTCCCACCAGCGACATGGTGACGCCCCGGTCCTCTCCTGAACCGGGGCGTCACCAAACGGAGGTTACTGTTCCTGAGTGGTGGCCTGCTGTTCCTGGCGCGCGACCAGTTCATCGAGGGTAGCGGTGTTCGGTGGCGGTACCATCCGAACCACCCGCGCTGAAGCGGTACCCGATTCCAGCGCGGCGTCGATCAGCTCGTAGAGGTTGTCCTCATTGGGGTCCTCTGCCATCTTCTCCGCGGCGTCGGCCGCCGCCCGGTAGTATTTCGCGAGTTTCGGCTGGTGCCACAACAGCGGTTCAAGTGCCCGGCGTTCAGCATCGGTAGCGTCCGCGGGAATAGCCCACTTCTCGAATCCCTCCGCGATCTCACCGATTGACTCCGCGATGACACGGTAGTCGTCGGAATCAAGATCCGGGAGGTCTGACCCCGGGGCAGGAGGATTCTCCAGTGGGAGACGGTCCACCGCATTCCCAAACGCCTCGTTGTCACGGACGCTTTCCCCCTGCGAAAGCTCCATGAAGTCTATGAATGCAGTAACAACCTTGCTTTCCTCCACATCCCGGGGTTCGGTGAAACCAGCGCACACCGGGGCTGCATCGAACTGTTCACGCTGTTCCCCGTCGAGTGATTCGACGAACGTGAAGAATCCCTGGACCCCCTCAGCCGCTCCCTCGAACGCAACCGGCTGCATGTCACGGTCACCGTTCGCGGAGTACTGCTTGACGGTCAGGTCCGGGGTATTTTCGACGGCTTTGTCGATGAGCTTCTTCGCGGTGTCGTACTGCTCTGCGGCGTCCCCCTCGGCCTCACCTTCGACAGCGCCTAGTCTTTCCTGGGCGGTGACCAGATAACCGTGGGTTCCGGCCAGGAGCGGGCCGGAACCCACGTCAGCCTGAGCCGCCGCAACACTGTAGAAGGCATTGCACAGGGCACCCATCACAGTGGTGTCGGAGGTCTCCTCACGGGCAGTGGTCGTGCTCGTGCCTTCCTCCATCACACCGGTATCGGAATTCGGGTTCGTGCAAGCAGCGAGTAGCAACGCCGAGGCGGACAGCGTCGCAACGGAGACACGGAGCACCGTCGCCTGTCGACGCCGGAGAATGCTGGGGAGTTCAGGTGAGATCGTCATGCGTTCCAGTGTGTCCTTACACCGGGCCTGCGGCAAGTGACGCCCACCCTCAAAACCACCGGTTGGAGGGGCAGGCTGGATGTTGCCCGGCGGTGACCAGCTTGCGGCACATACCCGCCGGGTCCGCTGCTGTGACGAGTTCCTCACCGATGACCACAGCGTCTGCCCCGGAACCGGCATAACTCATCAGATCCCGCGTCGTCCGGACCCCGGACAACGCGACCCGGATGGTTCCACACGGAAGACCTGGGGCTATCTCCGCGAAAGCCTCCCTGTTGATGGTGAGTGTGTTGAGATCCCGGGCATTGACACCAATGACCCGCGCACCGGCCTGAATGGCCCGGGACGCCTCCTCAGGAGTTCGAACCTCTACCATCGCAGTCATCCCCAAGGACTGAACACGATCAAGCAGCGCTTCCAGATGTGCCTGCTCCAAAGCCCTGACCTGCAACGGGACCATATCCGCGCCATAGTACCGGGCTTCGTGTATCTGGTAAGGATCGACCATGAAGTCACGGCACATCACGGGAACTGTCACCGCTCTGCGAACGGCACGGACATCCTCTAGTGAACCATGGAATCGTCTCCGCTCCGTCTGACAGCCGATCATCCGGGCACCCCCCGCTTCAAAGGCGCACGCCAACTCCGAGGGGGATTCTATGAGTGCAATCGGACCGCCGACTGGGTTCGCCCGCTTCAGTTCGGCAATCACCCCACAGCCGGGCTTCATCAGAGCCGCGATGGCGTCTCGGGCGGGTTCTGCATCACGAGAGCGTGCCTTCATCTCCCGGAACGGCACGACAGCCTCCCGCGCGGCGACGTCCTCGACGACTCCTGCGATGATCTGATCGAAAACCGTGGTCATGTCTGATCCGTCCGATCCATCTTCCTGCGGTGCATCCGGTGGACCGGGTCACCCGTGTTCAGTATCAAGGCTAACGGCTGGCCTGGTGTCCGGTGAAATTGGCTACCTCCGAACAGACAGGAAACACCCCTCCCGTCACCCAATCTCTGGAACGGAGATCACAAGATCATCGCCGTGAGTCACCCCCGGTACCATCGGTGTGTCCATCAGTGGGATCGATATCGGCATCAAGGGCATCCCACAAAACCCTCCCAGACTCCGGAGACCTCTCCAGATCCTCCGCCAAGCGCTCCTGACGTGCCCCCGGGGTGACGTAACGGCTCGAACCGGCCGTTACCGAACCACCGGGACGGAGGACGAGGATCACTCCCCCGACCAGCGCGAATGCACACCCCACGAATGCGACGGTCGGCCCCGCCACGTGGACATCAAGCGACTGAACCGCAGCCCATTGACTCAACGTCACGGGGGAATCCGCTTTCTGCGTGGCGACACCCGAGGTCAGGAGAATCCGCGCCCGCTCCGCATCCGGGGTCCCCGCAAACAGCGACAGAGGTGCCCAACTGGCCCCGACAGCAGCAAAGGCCGTCAGGACCCCGATGACCCGACGTGCGGTACGACGAAGCGCACATGCAGCGACAGTCCCCGCGAGAAGGACGAGTGCGATCACGGTGACCTCCGACGCCCAAACCGCACCGGGAAGGTTCCGGACAGCATCCCCGGATTTGTCGTCGTACGCGGTCACCGTGACCCACCGCAACCGCGAAGAGAACCAAAGTAGAACCGCCCCTACACCGAGAGTGAGGGTAGCCAACCGGGTCATCGCCCCAGCCTTCACAGCAGTTCGTCCGCGTCGAAGCAAGTGCGGTCTCCGGTATGGCAGGCGCCACCTGTCTGCCGGACAGTGAGCAGAATAGTGTCCCCGTCGCAGTCCAGACGGACACCCGTGACCTCCTGGACGTGGCCGGAGGTGAGCCCCTTGATCCAGTACTCACGGCGGGAACGGGAGTAGTAGGTGCCGCGGCGGGTGGCCAGGGTATAGGCCAACGCATGAGTGTCCATCCACGCCAGCATCAGAACGGCACCGGAATTAGCGTCCTGAACGACGGCGGGCACGAGGCCTGCTTCATTCAGCTTCAACCGCTCCGTGACCGAGGGATCGAGATCGTACCGGGACGGGTCCTCACACCGCCCGGTGTCCGTCGTACCGTTCACACTCATCGTCTGACCTCGAATCCCGCATCGGCGAGTGCCTCCTTGACTTCCCCGATGGTGAGCTCCCGGAAATGGAAGATCGTAGCGGCGAGGACGGCATCGGCTCCCGCTGCGACCGCCGGCGGGAAATGCTCCTTCGCACCCGCACCACCCGATGCGATCACCGGTACCGACACCGCTGCGCGAACCGCCTCCAACAGCTCCAGATCGAAACCGTCCCGGGTGCCATCGCCATCCATCGAGTTGAGGAGGATCTCCCCCACCCCGAGTTCTTCTCCACGACGGGCCCAGTCGATCGCATCGATACCCGCCGACCGTGAACCACCATGCGTGGTCACCTCGAACCCGGACGGCTGGGGCATTCCCCCCTCAGGAACCCTGCGGGCATCGACGGACAACACGATGCACTGCGCACCGAACCGCTCCGAGAGCTCGCGAAGGAGCTCCGGACGGGCAATGGCGGAGGTGTTCACACTGACCTTGTCCGCTCCCGCACGCAACAACTGATCAACATCCTCCGCTGAACGGACACCACCGCCGACAGTCAACGGGATGAACACCTGTTCCGCCGTACGCCGAACAACATCAAGCATCGTCCCCCGCCCATCCTTGGACGCGGAGACATCGAGAAACGTCAGTTCATCAGCTCCCTCGGCGTCGTAGCGCGCGGCGAGTTCAACGGGGTCGCCGGCATCACGCAGGTTTGTGAAGTTAACGCCTTTGACGACACGGCCGTCGGCCACATCTAGGCACGGAATGATACGGACAGCTACGGACACGTTCCGTCAGCCTCCTTCTCAGATCGGGTGGAACTGTTCAACGGTCGGAACCGAGGGTCTCACTGATCGTACCGAGGATCACGTCGTGCACACTCTTCGCCCCGGCCACGACCCCGAAGGAATCCGGCTGCCACTCCGCCCCGAACAGATCGGTCACCACACCTCCGGCCGCTCGGACGAGCAGTACACCCGCTGCATTGTCCCACACGTGCGGGCTGAACGTGACGGCACCACCGAAGATCCCTGCCGCGGTGAAAGCGAGATCAAGCCCCACCGATCCAGTCACCCGGAGCCGCGGATGCTTGGCACCGAGTCTGTCCAGGAGTTCATGGCGGGCGGAAGTCGGGTACGAGGACTGGACGGGAGAGATGATTGACCCGAATCCGATGTGACTCAACCAGGGATCCCGCTCACTGATCGGGCGCTGTGGTTTCCCGTTCACCATGAGCGGTGAACCGGAGTAGGCGGTGAAACGCTGACCTGTCGCAGGTTGAGAAGTCAGAGCGCACACCGGCTGCCCGTCGACGAGAAGACTGAGCAGAAACGCACACATGGGATTTCCCACCGCAAAATTGGAGGTACCGTCCACGGGATCAACCACCCAGACGGCACCGCAATCCGGGTCACCACCCGCTTCCTCACCAAAGACGGGAATCCCGGTCAACAGCGTGAGCTGCCTCCTGACAGTGGCTTCCACCGCGAGATCAACCTCGGTGGCTACGTCCCCCTCCCCCTTCTCCATGATGCGGGCAATCCCCAGGGAAGAACGGATCGACCGCTCCGCATCATCGGCGACGGCTTCCGCGACCGCCAGCAGGCCACGGGCATCCAGACCACCGGACACGATCAGTGACGGCTATTCTGCTCGTCGGAGAACCGAACATCGGCACCAGCCACCGCGTCAAGTGCCTCACGGAGGGTGAAGCGGCCCTCATACAGTGCCTTACCGATGATCACAGAGTCGATTCCCTCTGCCACGTACGGCATAAGACCCGTGACATCGGAGAGCTCCGCAATCCCCCCGGAGGCCGTCACGGGAGCATCCGTGGCCGCCGCGACATCGCGGAGAAGATCAATGTTCGGACCCGTGAGAGTTCCGTCCCGGGAAACATCCGTAACCACGAAGCGCTGGCAACCCGCCTGGTCCAGACGCTCAAGAACCTCCCAGAGATCTCCACCGTCGGAAACCCAACCCCGGCCGCGGGTACGCCACTCACCATCAATGAGCCGAACATCGAGCCCGACCGCGACTCGATCTCCGTGAGCTCCGATGATCCTCGCGGCCCACTCGGGATTCTCCAGGGCAGCGGTCCCGATATTGACGCGCCGGGCACCGGTGGAGAGCGCCCGTTCGAGAGATTCATCGTCCCGGATCCCCCCGGTCAGCTCAACATCGATGTCGAGGGCCCCGACAACCTCAGCCATCATCACATGGTTGGAGCCACGCCCGAATGCGGCATCCAGATCAACAAAGTGCAGCCACCGGGCTCCCTGAGACTGCCAGTTCAAAGCTGCATCGAGTGGGCTACCGTAACTCTTTTCACTGCCTGCCTCTCCCTGATGCAGGCGGACGGCCTTACCATCCACGACGTCGACTGCGGGCAGAAGTGTGAGAGTCATGGAGCCAATCCTAGCGGTGGCTGAAACGATTGCGTCACCCCACCTGGAGCCACCCCTCAGAGAGTGTCCAACCAGTTGCGCAAAAGTTCGGCTCCGGCGTCTCCAGACTTCTCCGGATGGAACTGCGTCGCCCACAGCGGCCCGTTCTCGACCGCCGCGAGGAAACGGTCACCGCCGTGCTCAGCCCAGCTCAGGGTCGGGGGTGCCAGCATACCGTCAGCAGGCATCGCCCACTCACGGACTCCGTAGGAGTGCACGAAATAGAAACGTTCGTCCCGGATCCCCCGGAACATCCGGGATTCCTCCGGGGCATCCACGGTATTCCAGCCCATGTGCGGCAGGATTTCAGCCCGGAGTCTCTCTACCGTTCCTGGCCATTCCCCGCATCCTTCAGCGCTGGTGCCGTGCTCGACCCCACGCTCGAAGAGGATCTGCATGCCGACGCAGATACCCAGCACAGGACGTGAGCCGGCTAGCCGTTCACCGATGAGACGTGCTCCCTGAATGTTCCCGAGTCCCGCCATACATGCTGCGAAAGCACCTACACCGGGGACGAGGAGTCCATCTGCGGCGAGAACGGTCGCCGGATCGCTCGTCACCGTGACGTCGGCACCCACCCGTTCAATGGCTCGGTGAGCGGAACGCAGGTTGCCCGAGCCGTAGTCGAGCAAGGCGACGGTGGGGGTGTGTCGTGCAGTCATCTGGTGCTCCCGGTGGTGTCGGTGTCAGTGGTGTGGTCGTGGCTCCGCCTGTCGGCGCCCATCTCCCGCATATCGTCCGCTCCTGGCGGGGGATCTGTCCGGGGATCAAGGTCGACGGGTGTGATCGATGTTTTTCTCGCCGCCCGCAACTGCGTGGTCGAGCCTGAATGCCCCGGTTTCCGGAGCTCCGCGAGACGACGCCGCTCCATCTCGCGGGCCTCTTCGCGGGCACGTTCGATGTGTGCCTGAGCTTCCTTCCGCGCGCGCTCCACGTGCGCGCGCGCATCGGCCCGAATCTCTCGGACCTGTAGCTTGTATTCACGCTGGCCGGAACGACGTTCGGCTTTCTGCGCCCGGCGCTCGGCGGCCTCGGCACGGAGTTCGGCGTTGAATTCCTCCCGAGTCATGCCCTCGGGGCGTCGACGAACGTGTGGCCGGGGGGTGCTCTTGGCGAGCAGTTCCGCGACGTGCACCGGCTTCATGCCTGCACGACCGATGGCACGGGCGCTGCGAACCGCTGTACGGGCCATCGGAACCCGGCGGAGAGTTGCCCGAGTGTTGTTGTATTCGGTTATCCGGTGGCGGCCGATGGTCCGATCCACGAGAACGATGACGAGACCGAAGGTGACCAGTCCGGCGGCAGTCCCGAAGGAACCGGAGTAGGCGGCACGGGCGGCGACGACGCCGAGTACGACGGACCCGAGCCCGGTCCCGGAATCGAAGGCGATGTTCCACATCGCCGAGGCCTCGGTGACCCGTGACCTGGGCAGCCGGGCGAACATCATCAACAGGGCCTCATTCTGCACGGCACCGAAACCAGCGCCGAAGAGTAGAGCGGAGAAGAGCAGAAGCCACGGACTGAGCCCGAGCCCGAGAACAAGTGTGGCCAGAACGAGCCCAGCGATACCCGCAGCCAGTGAAGGAATCACCAGGCGCCCTGCTTCCCCCCTCCGATCCGCGATGATTCCCGCTCCGTAACGACTGAGCATCTGTGACCCACCGACGAGTGCGAGAACGAGACCACCGATTGCGGCACCCCCAGCAGGATCGAGTTCCTTGACCGCAGCGGGCAGGAAGGAGGAAATAGCACCGTAGCCCATAGCAATCGTCGAGATAGCCAGGGCAGGAACGGTGATGAGTTTCCAGGTGGCGACCGAATACCCGGTCTCGGTGACCGAACCGGTGGCACGCAGGGACTCCCGCTTCTCCGGGGACAGCCTGGGAAGCGACCAGCACAGAGCCGTGGCACCGATCCCGATCACTGAGGCGATGAGGTAGACGGCAGTAAAACCGACTGTCTCCGCGAGGTAGAGCCCAGCGGGAAGAAAAATCATCTGCAACAGGCCTACGACAAGTCCGAGAGCTCCAGAAGCCTTACCCAGGAATCTGCGGGCCACAAGTTCCGCCATGAGGGCGGACTGGGCGACAGTCAGGGCACCGAAACCGACGCCACGGACAGCGGACACCGACAGCACGGGGATCGCATCGACGGACAATGCGTAGAACGCGGAGGGCACGCACAGGAGAAACGCGGAAACGACCATCACCGGGATGTATCCGAACTTCCGTAGCGCCTTCGGAGTGAACATCTGAGTGAGGACAGTCGCCGCCATGAACACGCCCGTGACCGCACCGGCAAGGCTGTCGGACCCCCCCGAACTGATAACCGCCAGCGGCACCACCGGCAACATCAACGACCAAGAGGCGAAAGCTGCGGCGACGGCGACGAGTGCCGTCTTCAGCGCCGGACTGCTCCACATGTTGTCGAGCTTCTCGAGTTCATCGCGTGACAGCAGCCGCGCCGAAGTCTTCACCTATCTAACCCACCTCTCCCAGTAACCACAGCAACGCTGCGGCAAATGCCACAGCCGCCGCGAGAGCGCCAATGAATGTCATGACCCGGTTCTCCGCCTGGTAAGCAGCCCAGGTCCCACCGACCAAGAGGCCGGCAATGACGAACAACAGGTAGACGACCCAGTGTGCGGATCCATCCGTCTGTCCGGCTGCCACTCTAACAAGCTCCGACATTGGTTACAGCGACCCCTTGGTCGAGGGAATCCCGGTGACCCGGGGATCCGGTTCCGTGGCTGCCCTCAGTGCGCGGGCTACAGCCTTGTACTCGGCCTCGGTGATGTGGTGCGGGTCGCGGCCGTAGTGGCAGCGCAGGTGCAGGGCAATCTGAGCATGGAACGCCAGGGTCTCGAAGAAGTGACGATTGATCACGGTTGCATAGTGCCCACCGATCACGGAGGTGATCATCTGTTCAGGTTCTCCGTCCATGACGAAGTACGGACGCCCCGAAACATCGACGATCGCTTCACACAGGGTCTCGTCCATCGGGAGCTGGCAGGACCCGAAACGCCGGATCCCGGACTTATCTCCCAATGCCTCGCGTATCGCACCGCCCAGAACGATTGCGGTGTCCTCCACGGTGTGGTGCGCATCAACCTCGATGTCGCCCGAAGCATGCACGGTCAGGTCGAAGCTACCGTGGGTTCCGAATGCCGTAAGCATGTGGTCGAAGAACGGCAGGCCGGTGACAATCTCGCACCGGCCGGTGCCGTCAAGGTCAATCTCCACCGCAATCGTCGACTCCCGGGTGGCACGCTCCACACGGGTGCGGCGGTTTTTCCCGGAGCCGGAGGGTCCATCGGTGGTGATGTGGTTCAGATCTGCCATGGGTGAGTTCTCATTCCTCGTGACCAGTGTTGCCGGATGATTGTGTTACGGAGTGGTTGTGGAAGCGGCATCGCCGATACCGGTTGCGGCCGCGATATCGCGGGCCGCGGCGATGAACGCGTCATTTTCCGAGTCAAGGCCGATCGTGGCACGGAGCCGGTGCGGGACCCCGACGTCACGGATGAGCACCCCCGCGTCGAGGAATGCTCGCCACGCCGCGCCCGCGTCATCGAAGTGCCCGAAGAAGATGAAGTTCGACCGGCTCGGCACGACATCGTAGCCAATCTGCTCTAGTGCAGCGACCACGCGGTCACGTTCCGCCGCGATCCTCGCGACCGTCGCCAGGGTGTCCCCCGAATGCTTGAGTGCCACGATCGCCGCAGCCTGAGACAGAGTGGAGAGGTGGTACGGGAGACGCACGAGCATGACCGCATCGATGAAGGCCGGAGCCGCAACGAAGTATCCGAGACGACCACCTGCGAAGTCGAAGGCCTTGCTCATCGTCCGGGATACCACCAGTCGGGAGGGGAATTCCTCGATGAGTTCCACTGCGGAGGGCCCGTCATTGAACTCGGCGTATGCCTCATCAACGATGACGATGCCCGGCGCGGTTGCTGCGATCCGGCGAATGTCGTCGAGGGAGGTCACGTCACCGGTGGGATTGTTCGGGGTGGTCACGAACACGACGTTAGGCTGGAGACGCCTGATCTCGGACAGCGCTGCATCCATGTCTATTCGGAAATCGGCACCGCGTTCACAGCGTAGAAACTCGGTATGCGTGCTTGCGGACAGGATCGGGTGCATGGAATAGCTGGGAACGAATCCGAGAGCCGTACGGCCGGGGCCGCCGAAGGCCTGGAGCAGTTGCTGGAGAACCTCGTTGGATCCGTTGGCGGCCCACAGGTTTTCCCGGGTCACGGTGATGCCGGTCTGCTCGGTGATGTAGGCCGCGAGATGATCGCGAAGCTCAACACAGTCACGTTCGGGATACCGGTTCAGCTCTCCCGCGAGGCGTTGGATGGTGTCCACCAGATCCTCGATCAACGCATCGGACGGCGGATAGGGGTTTTCGTTGGTGTTCAGCCGCACGGGGACGTCAAGCTGCGGCGCGCCGTAGGCGTGTTCGCCGCGCAGCGCTTCCCGGAGCGGCAGGTCCGCGAGGGTGGTGGACGCGGCGAGCGGTGTGGTGACGTCGGTCATCGATTGTCCTCAGTGGTTGATGCTGCGGTTGTCTCGGTGGGCAGATTCTCGAAGCGGGCGCGTATCGCTTCTCCATGGGCGGGCAGATCCTCGGCGTCGGCGAGCGCCACGACGGTACCCGCTATGTTCTTGAGCGCGGATTCGTCGTAGTTGATGAGGTGCACGGCCTTGAGGAAGGTCCGGGTGTTCAGACCGGATGAATGGCGTGCGGTTCCGGAGGTCGGCAGGACGTGGTTGGACCCCGCGGAATAGTCACCGAGTGGCACCGGTGCGTAGGGGCCGACGAAGATGGCGCCCGCATTGCGAATCCGGCGGGCCACGTCTGCGGCGTTCTCTGTGTGAATCTCCAGGTGCTCCGCGCCGTAAGCGTCAACGACACGGATACCGGTGTCAAGGTCATCGACGAGGATGATGCCGGATTGAGGTCCGGTCAACGCCTGAGCTACCCGTTCGGCGTTGCGGGTGACACCATAACGGGCGGTGACCTCCCGATCAACGGCCTCTGCAAGTTCCCGGGAATCGGTGACCAGGACACTCGCCGCCATGACATCGTGTTCCGCCTGGCTGATCAGGTCATAGGCGACGTGTACCGGATCTGCGGTGTTATCCGCAAGGATGGCGATCTCCGTCGGCCCGGCTTCGGAGTCGATGCCGACCACGGAACGGCAGAGCCGTTTCGCTGCGGTAACAAAGATGTTGCCCGGGCCGGTGATCATGTCGACGGGCACCAGCTCAGCTCCCTCCTCATCGCCGTAGGCGAGCAGCGCGATCGCCTGCGCCCCGCCGATGGCCCACACCTCGTCGACACCGAGCAGCGCGCAGGCGGCGAGGATGGTGGGGTGGGGCCAGCCACCGTGTGCGGCCTGCGGGGGCGAGGCGACCACGAGCGTGTCGACGCCTGCCTCCTGTGCGGGGATGACGTTCATGATCACGCTTGACGGGTAAACGGCGTTGCCACCGGGCACGTAGAGACCGACGCGCTCGACGGGGATGAAGCGTTCCTCGACGATACCGCCAGGACTGAGCTCAACCGTGTGTCCCTCTGGAATCTGTGCCCGGTGGACCTGTCGTACCCGGTCGATGGATTCCTCGAGAGCCCCACGAACCTCCGGGTCGAGGGTGTCCACTGCACGGGCGATGACGTCGGCTGGCACCCGGACACTCTCCGGGGTGATTCCGTCAAACTTCTGGCCGTATGCGAGGGCTGCGATGGCTCCGTTGTCCCGGACATCGGCGACCAACGGTGCGACCACCCCGAGGACGGAGTCGACGTCGGTGCCGCCTCGGGGCAGAGTCCTCCGCAGATGACTGTTGGTCGGGTTCTGTCCGGTGAGATCGGTGAGCGTGAGCATGGGCATTGACTGCATCATCCCGTCGTGTGTCTGCGGTGAAAGGTCACACCCCGGTGCCCCCGGATGCGGTGCGGGGGCCGTGGTGCTTTCAGCGGTCATTGTATTCTCTCCCGACAGCGCAACGACCATGGGGACACCGGATGAGGACGGTGCCGACGCATCGCCGCGTATATTGGCGGAGAGGTCTACGAGGTCACACGGTGAGGAGTGGAGCAGATCATGAGCGACCGCGCCGGGGGCCAGCCGGGCCCCACGAACATCGGCATGGAGGACGTGATCGCAGCCGTCAGGGCGTGTGACTACCGTTTCCGCACCGGGGACGGGCGTCTACTACTGCCTTGGGCGGATCACCGGGTTCTCCTCTACATCGGTAGAGTCGAGGCGCGGGTACTCATTGCGGAGGGGGAACTGCGCCGCACGCTTGATCTCTCCGACATCAATGCAGTAGCGCGCACCATCAACTCGTGGAATGCGGAACGGATCAATCCGACAGCCCTGCTGCACATCACCGATGACGGTGCGGTGTCCATCCGTTTCCGAATATCACTGCCCATCGACGCTGGTGCCACCGATGAGCAGTTGCGTACCTTCATCCGTACGGCGATGCAGGTCATAGAACTAGCTGTTGACCGGCTGTTGACCGAATTTCCGCAGATCAAGGCCACAGGCGATGAACCGACATCACCGAGTGCACAGGATTCCGGTGCACTCCACGGAACACTACCGTTTCAGACCGGTCCAGGTACCAGCGCAGAAGAAAAGAGGGAATCGCCCGTGCAGGAACCAGAGTATCCGGAGGAAGATCACGACATCAGCGACGGGATCAACGGGAACGCCACCGGAGGTAACGGTCTTCCCGATCCTGAGTCGCCCACACCGGTTGATCTCCCCAGACTGGAATCGACACTCAATGAACTGGGGATCCACGGAATGCACCGCGGCGAGAGTTGGCTCGCCACGACGGTCAATCGGGTGCTCGTCGGGTTGCACCTGGACAACGGCCCGTCCCTGATACTTCGGGGACTGTGGGATCCGGGCCTTGATCCGGACCGGGACTTCATGCGGCTCTTCCTCTGCTGTAACACCTGGAATGAAAAATCTGCGCTGACGAAAGCGTACTGCCACACCGACGACGACGGACTTCAGGTCCGGGTCGAGATGTCGGTCCCCACGGCAGCGGGACTGACCTCCGCACAACTCCGGCACACGCTTTCTCTGGGGCTGCGACGGGTACTGTTCGCGGTCGGTTCCATCAGCGAGGATGTCACGGGATCCTCGGTGGTGGAGTGGCCGGAAGATTGAACCCGTGACTTCTCCTTCCGCCGACGGCGACTCCTCCCTCCCGAGCATCCCGGGGGATGCATCCGCGCTGTTCTCCGACGGGTATGACACGGTGTTCTCCCGGCAGACACCCCCCGGCAAGCTCAATCGTGGATTGCGTCGGACACTGCTCCGGATACTCGGACCTGCGCCGTTCCGGGCTGTGCGCAGACTCCGGAACCAGACACCGGAACCCGTTCGTCCCCTGAGCGTCGATACCCTCACCGGGGTACTTGACGCACTCGGGATCCGTCATACAGTGATGCCGGACCGTATCCTGATAGCCTGGCCGACAGTCCGGAGTGAGCTTCTCCTACTCAGTGACAACGGTGGTCTGCATCTCGTACTGAGGGGACGGCTCCGCGGACGGACCGGCGTGGAGCAGCTACCCCTGCTTCAGGACGCACTGTCTCTGGGAGATGAGCGTTCCCTGTTGGTCTGCTTCTACCCGGCCGTCGCCGCAGACGCCACCCTCAGCGTGCGCTTCCACACGTCCCTGTGCGTGGAAGCCGGTATCAGCAGAACCCAACTGCGGACCTTCCTCGAGCGTGCTCTGGTCCTGGTGATCACCGGATGCCTGACCCTTCTCGACGAGTTACCCGTCCTCGCGGGTCCCCGCGTGGATGCATCGGAACTCCTTCGTTCCGATTCCGTTGAAGCCACGCAGCCGGTCGAGGGAATCGTGATTCCGCCCCGCGTCTCAAAGCCGGTTGAACTCTCTCTCCCGGAGCCTCTGGACTTGTACCGTCTCCGGCTCATCCTCGAGGAAGTCCGTGGTGATGCCGAACCCCATCCCCACTACCGTGCTCTGGCGCTGCGGATCAACGACGTGGACATCCATGTCACGGTGAACACGACCACCGCCGCAGGCCCCGGTGACGTCATCATCATCGCCCGCTGGACGGTCCGCTGGGATGGTCCGCCGACCGATGCGTTCGGTGAAGCTGCGATGGCATGTGCCGCTTTCGACCGACGCTGTCCAACGGTCAACGTCCGGGCCGCTCTCGTCGGTGCGCCGAACACCGAGCCAACCAGCCGGGACACCGAACGGGTCATCGTGTGCGCGGTGGCGCTGTTCCCTGCATCCAGCGGGGCCACCGATGCCCAGCTCAAATCAGCACTCGAATGCGGTATCACGGGTGTCGTCGAAGCTGTCACCGTGATCCGGAAGGTGCTCTCCGACCCGATCTAGGACTAGGAGAATCTCATCCGTCTCCGTGATCGCGTGGCTGACCCGGACGGACGAGCACCGTGGCTGACCAGTAACTCAGCAACGCCAGATAGGGGGAGATAATCGCCCCCCAATCGAGGTCGACACGGGGCACCAACTCATAGTCCTGCCCAATCTCCAAGGCATCCGGTGCAGGGGGCTGATGCACCAGATGAGCGACGACGTCGCTGATACCAACGAGAGTGAACGCCCCGAGGAGAGAACAGAGCGTCACCCACGCCAGCATTTTCGGTCCGAGTAGCTCGGGTGCCCGGAAGAACGCGACCAGCGCCACGATGATCCCGAGGATCGAACTGCCCGTGATCATCCCCAACCACGTGTCGAACTCCTGTGATCCGGGAGACACGAGAATGATGTTCGCGTCCTCTGCGATCCGCGCCGTATAGACCGGACGGAACACCCCCGAGAGAACTCCCGCCACAAGAGACAGAATGAGGGCCAACGCGAGGATCCCCGCGTAGGAACCGGTCGCCCGACTCACGCGGGGCAACAGATGCCTGACCTGACTCCGGCGCGCGGGTTTCCCACGCTCCGGAGTCAGGAACTCGGTACCGTCCGGGGTGTCCTTCAATCCGTCGGAGGAATGGGGAAGGTTCATGGACGTCCAATCTACGCGGAAAAGGGCATCACCCCGTAACCCCCGGACACCGCCCCGGTTGCGGTCAACGTCGACCGAGGTACGCGGAGTCGACACGACCGTGCCTGGAACAGGCGGCGTCCCAGCCATCAGGTCGAATCTGAACGACCATCCGCCGACCACAAAGCTGACAGTACCGCGGGGCCTCGAGACCAGCGCGCGCGGAGGGCGACAAGCGAATCTCTTCTCCCTCGGCAATGCACTGGCCGGTGTTCGGATGATAGACAGGTGAAGCTCCCGTAATCAGGGCCTCAAGAAGATCATTGTTGTCCGCGACACGGGCCATGTTCCATTCCCTTTCGGTATTCGCTGTCGGACTCGCTAACAGGTGGAGTTCAGCGCCTTGATGGGCAGTCGGAGTTTGCCCATCATCTCAAGATCCTGCTCCTGTGGACGCCCGAGTGTGGTGAGGTAGTTACCCACGATAATGGCGTTGATGCCACCGAGTAGCCCCTGCTCCGCCCCGAGATCCCCGAGTGTGAGCTCACGGCCACCCGCGAACCGTAGGATCGTCTTCGGTAGCGCGAGTCGGAAGGCACCGATGGCACGCAGTGCGTCCTGGGCCGGCATGACCTCGTAATCCGCGAACGGGGTTCCGGGGCGCGGATCAAGGAAGTTCATCGGAACCTCTGTCGGATCAAGCTTCGCGAGATCCTGCGCGAACTCGGCGCGCTGCTCGAGGGTTTCCCCCATTCCGAGGATTCCACCGCAACAGACCTCCATACCCGCTTCCTTGACCATCCGGAGTGTGTCCCGGCGGGTCTCCCACGAGTGGGTGGTGACAACCTGGGGGAAGAATGATCTGGCGGTCTCGAGATTGTGGTTATACCGGTGCACACCGGCGGCTGCGAGGCGATCGACCTGCTCCTGCGTCAGGATTCCCACGGACGCCGCGACCTCGATCTCAACCTCGGATTTGATCGCCGCGACAGCCTGCTCCAACTGTGATAGCAATCGCTCGTCCGGCCCCTTCACCGCTGCGACGATGCAGAACTCGGTGGCCCCGGTCTTCTGTGTCTGCTTCGCTGCTTCCACAAGGGCCGGAATATCCAGCCATGCTGACCGCACCGGGGACTCGAACAAACCCGATTGCGAACAGAAGTGGCAGTCTTCCGGACACCCTCCCGTTTTGAGGGAGATGATGCCCTCCATCTCGACTTCCTCACCACACCACTTCAGTCGGACCTCATGCGCGAGTTCAAGCAGTTCGGACAGTCGATCATCAGGAAGCTGCAGTACTGCGAGAGTCTCGTCCTTGTTCAACCCCATTCCACCTTCGAGAACCTTCTTCCGCGCGACCGCGAGAATGTCACCCTGCGCATGCTCGGGTGCATCGTTGTCGATGGTTGCCTTGGTCATCTTTGGGCCCTCCTGGGTGTATGGACTAACTTCGTTCACCAGATACTCGTCAAGATTGAGCTGGTGGCCGCTCAAAATTCAAGGGTACCGGCTCCCTTGAACACTGTTCAAGAAATAGCCCGTCACCTTACACGGATGACCCGATCCGGGGGGAACTCTCATCATCCCCATAACATGAAAACAACCCCCTACCGGAACCACCAGGGTTCGTGCAGGGGGTTGTTATGGAAGAGCCAAAGGCACCTTTGCGGGCGTCAGGTCACTCAGTCACACAGCTTCCAGGCACCGTCCTCTTTCAGGAACCGCATCGTTCCCGACTCAACATGCCCCCCCGTGGCAGTGGTGACCGTCGCGGAGGCTGTATTTCCGTCCACCTTGACATCCTTCACGCTCTGCACTTCAGCCTTGCGGCCCTGCAACTCAGGAATGGCCTCCATCGGAATATCCGGGATCTGGTTCAGATCGAATGCCTCGCGACCGCCCTGCGCCTGGAGAACGGACCGGCAGGTGTTATCGAGGATACCCCCGAGGTAGCTCTTCAAAGTGGGACCCCATGCAACGCTCCGGGCCAGAGATTCGATCTCTTGGGTCTCCTCCGGAGTAGCGGGGCGCCCTCCCTCAACCGGTGCGGCCGGCTTCGGAGACGGCAGAGCCGCCGCCGCAGCAGCAACAGCGGCAGCGGCCTCCTGCTCCTGCGCAGGAGCAGGAGCAGGCTCCTTCCCTGAAGATGTCCCTTCCGGCTTCGACATCTCCTCGGACTCGGTACTGCTGCTCGTGGTTGAGGTGGAGGTCTCGGTCGACGTCGTAGTGGATGCCGACGTGGAGGTCGACGTCATCGATCCCTCCGCATCATCTCCGTTCGAGCTGCATGCCACCATGCTCATGGAAAGCGGAGCGATCAGTGCGGCTGCTGCAATGGTCTTCTTTGCGAGACTGAGACTCGGCACGGGTGGTTCTCCTGACTAGTTCATTCGGACGGCACGGAGAATATCCGCGCCCTGATCTGATGTTTCACAAGATCTAGCATTCCCACCCTAACAACCTGACCCCAGATTGCCAGTTGTTTTTCCTTAAACTTGAGCAATCTTTGACTGACTGTCAGATGTGCGGCACCGATCTGCGAAACCCAATGACATAGATCCACTGGAACCACCCCGGACAGACCACCTTCTCGTCCCCGGGAACCCCCTGCTACCCAATCCGCCTCAACGAACCTGTGGACGGCTATCGTGGCAGTGTGCAGTTGACCCGTGAGTCCATCATCTCCGCCAGCCTCGAGATCGCAGACACCTATGGCCTAGCGGACATGACCATGCGCCGGGTGGCCCGACAGCTCGAGGTCGCCCCAGGCGCCCTCTACTGGCACTTTCCCAGCAAACAAGCACTCATCGCGGCCATCGGGCAGGCTATTTGTGCTCCGGTTCTCGAAAGCACCCCCAATGTCATCGCCGACACATGGCCGCAAGCAACCCACGACATCTGCGCCCGCCTCCGGTCCGTACTCCTGGATCACCGCGACGGAGCGGAAATCGTCTCCGCAGCACTTCCCGATCCAACTCTCCGCACCGCCCTCATCAACACCATTTCTGCAGCTCTGAACGTTGGAAGTGAACTCGGTCCGAAAGCCTGTGAAACCGGAGCCACGACTCTTCTCCACTTCATCATGGGCGTGACACTCCACGAACAATCCGTGATGGCACTGCGACTGGCCACCGGATCCGACCCGCACAGTGAACAACATTCTCCCTGTGACCTAGCTGAAGAAGAAGCTTTCCGGCGGGGTGTGTCAGTTGTGCTGAAGGGACTTGGCGCACCGTGCGATATATGATTGCTGACCATGACTAGTTCCACCGCAGACGCCCACCAGGTTTGGCCCGGCGACGCCTATCCGCTCGGCTCCACATACGACGGAGCCGGCACCAATTTCGCTCTTTTCTCCGACGTCGCGGAAAAGGTCGAGCTGTGCCTGCTCGATGAGGACGACAACGAAACCCGTATCCCGATTGAGGAAGTCGATGCCCACACATGGCACTGCTACCTCCCCGGTGTACAGCCAGGACAGCGCTACGGCTACCGCGTTTACGGCCCCTACGATCCGGCCAACGGACACAGGTGTGATCCCAACAAGCTGCTCGTCGATCCCTACGCCAAAGCCTTCGACGGTGAGTTCGACGGTCACCCATCGTTGTTCTCCTACGACATCACTGATCCGGAGGACCTCAGCAAGCGGAACACTGAGGATTCCCTCGGGCACACGATGACCTCTGTCGTCATCAATCCCTTCTTCGATTGGGCGAATGACCGAGCCCCGAAAACGCCCTACCACGAGACGGTCATCTACGAGGCCCACGTCAAGGGCATGACAATGACCCATCCCGATGTCCCGGAGAATCTCCGTGGCACGTACGCCGGACTGGCCCACCCCTCGATCATCGAGTACCTGCAGGATCTCGGTGTGACCGCTATCGAGCTGATGCCCGTCCACCAGTTCCTACAGGATGACCGGCTCCGCGAGCTCGGACTGCGCAACTACTGGGGATACAACACCTTCGGTTTCCTCGCGCCACATCAGGATTACGCGGCCGCCACGAAGCCCGGTGGTGCTGTCAGCGAGTTCAAGGGAATGGTCCGGGCATTCCACGATGCCGGTATCGAGGTCATCCTCGACGTGGTCTACAACCACACTGCCGAGGGCAATCACATGGGCCCGACCATCGTGTTCCGCGGCATCGACAACGCCGCCTACTATCGGCTCGTCGAAGACGACAAACGGCACTACATGGACTACACCGGTACCGGAAACAGCCTGAATGTCCGTCATCCGCACACTCTGCAGTTGATCATGGATTCGCTGCGCTATTGGGTCACAGAGATGCACGTCGACGGCTTCCGCTTCGACCTCGCTTCGACCCTCGCCCGCGAACTCCACGATGTGGACCGGCTCTCCGCATTCTTCGACCTCGTTCAGCAGGATCCGGTGGTCAGTCAGGTGAAGCTCATCGCTGAGCCCTGGGACATCGGCGAGGGCGGCTATCAGGTGGGCAACTTCCCACCGCTCTGGACTGAGTGGAACGGAAAGTATCGGGATACCGTTCGTGACTTCTGGCGTGGTGAGCCCGCGACCCTCGGTGAATTCGCCTCGCGGCTAACGGGATCCTCAGACCTCTACGCCAACAACGGCCGACGCCCCACCGCGTCGATCAACTTCGTCACCGCCCATGACGGCTTCACCCTCAACGATCTGGTGAGCTACAACGAGAAGCACAATGACGCCAACGGCGAAGACGGACGCGATGGGGAGAGCCACAATCGCTCCTGGAACTGCGGAGTCGAGGGTCCATCTTCAGATTCTGAGGTGCTGCAGCTCCGTGCACAGCAACGCCGGAACTTCCTGACGACGCTGCTGCTCAGCCAGGGCACCCCGATGATCGCCCACGGTGACGAGATGGGCCGCACCCAGGAGGGTAACAACAACGTCTACTGCCAGGACTCCGAACTGTCCTGGATCGACTGGGAACAAGCCGAGGACAACAAATCCCTGGTGAACTTCACTCGCAGACTGCTGCGGATCCGGGCTAATCATCCAGTGTTCCGTCGGCGCCGCTTCCTCGCCGGTGGCCCACTCGGTGATGACGATCTCCGTCAGCGTGACATCGCATGGCTCGTACCATCCGGAAAACTCATGACGCAGGCTGACTGGGACTTCACCTTCGGTAAGTCTCTGATGGTCTACCTCAACGGCGACGCTATAGCGGAGCCCGGCGAACGAGGCGAGCGGATCACCGATGATTCCTTCATCATGTGTTTCAACGCGTACCACGAACCATTGGAGTTCACTCTCCCGGGTAAGCGCTTCGGAGTCCGCTGGCGCCTGATCGTCGACACCGTCGAAGAAACTGGCTACCCGCTGGAGGAGGAAGTCATTGAAGCCGGTGGAAAGATCACCGTGTCTGCACGTTCCACGATGATCCTCAAGCAGATGGTCCCACCGGAAACAGATACGGAGCTGGAGGAGGACGCCCACACGCCGAACGCATCTCCGGGCTGCGTGCACGGAACGGACGATGATATGCCGGAGTCGAAGCCGAGTAATCTCGGAACCCGCCGGACCGTATCTTCCGAGGATGACTACCGCGATCGAACCGGGGACTACGTCTGATCCCGTCCCACATCATCAGCATCGAGAGGTGAACCCACGTGATCGCAGCCCACGGATGTTCGGTCATCGTCACCGGTCAACGGGTGACCGTACACAATGATCCACTGCTGACGGCCCTCCGTGGTCCCGGGCCCGAGATCCCGCTGGCGTCGATCACCGATGTCACCGTCATCCCGGGTGACTCCGTCACCTGCGCCAGGGTTCTCCTCGAAGGCTCCGGTGCTGAGATCGTCTTCAGTCCGAACCAGACAACGGAACTGCAGCGGTTCGTCGATGCCCTCGCAGCCGCGGGGAGCGGCGACCTACCGGATGTCGAGATTCCCGGTCTGGATTTCTCAGCGATCCACGTCAAACATGACATATCCTGGGACGGGATCAGTGGAATTGGTGTAGCCAGCGTCCGAAACGGTGTGGTCGTTGATTCCACCGAGTGGACTTCCACAGGAACAACCGGATCTGCTGCGGAAGCTCTCATCGCCGCACTCGGAGAGTACCTCACAGACAGTCCCGGGCCTCTCGTCGCTCATAACGCCTACCGGCAGGCGACGGCTCTCATCCGTACTCTCCGTTCCACCGGAGCCTCATCAGTGTTATCGGGGTGCCCGCTCGGTTGTACCCTGGCTATCGCACGTGAGGTGCGCCCCGATGACACTGACCATTCTCTCGGTGGCCTGTGCACGACATTCGGGATCCCGGAACCTGATTCAGCCGCCGCTGCCGCGGAAGCCACAGCTCGGATTCTCGTCCTCCTTCGCGATAGTCGCGGAGGGACAGCCTCGGGTACCACCGTGGATGAGATACACACTGGAGCTGGATTCACCCTCGGGCGTGTTGAGGATGAACGGGTCTGGCCTGTTCTGGTCACCGCACCCGGGAAGGCGCCCCGTACCGCGTCATCCCACTCCGGCCGTAGCGAAAAGGAAAGGGGTTCCAGGGCGGTGCCTTGGGCGAAGGTAGCAGTACCTGACACCATCCCCGAACCGAATCCGGACGCGGACCACGAGGGGCTGCTCTTCGGCCAGAACGTGACCCTTTCCGGCGATTTCGGAGCCTTTGACAAGGGGCGACTCTGGCAGGAAATCGCGGAGGCAGGCGCGACAGTGGGTAAGAACGTGACTAGGAAGACCACGATTCTCGTCTGCGGTGAATGGGGAAAACCGACGTCAAAACAGAAGAGAGCCGAAGAACTCATCTCCAAAGGCCAGGAAATCGCACTCTGGTCGGCGGAACAGCTCTACACGACCCTCGGCCTTGACCCCGCGGAAGAAGAAGACCTACAGCCCCCGTTCTGACGTTTGGGAGGAACCTCGTACCCGTTCTCAACCGGGTCTGCCCACCTCCCGCTCCCATCAACAGGTTGCGCGGCCAAGATTCCGGCCTGGGTGTCCTACCTCGACCCGATCCATCGAGATGACGGTTTCCTGTCTCCCTTGAGTACGATCCGTGGGACTTTCCGTGATGTCACCATGTTTCCTTCCACGCCGTGCTTACTCGCCTCGCTTCGCGGGCTACAGTGGTGGACGCATGCGCCCCGGTGCCCGTACCAATCCCCCATCCAGGAGAATCATGACCCGCCGTCCCATCACTGCCACCTATCGCCTGCAGCTTCGAGGCCCCGATGCTGATCCCTCCGGGCGGTCCTTCGGTTTCGCCGACGCCGAGGCGGTGGTTCCGTATCTGGCACGACTGGGGGTCAGTCACCTCTATCTTTCCCCCATACTCACCGCTCCTGCGGATTCCGCGCACTCCTACGATGTCATCGATCCGACCGAGGTTAATCCGGCATTCGGCGGTATAACCGGTCTGCGTAGTCTCGCGGAAACCGCCCGGGAACACGGGCTCGGGCTCATCATCGACATCGTCCCAAATCACCTGGGCGTCGACGATCCCCGTCAGAACACCTGGTGGTGGGATGTGCTGAAACTCGGTCGCGACAGCGAGTATGAGAGCTACTTCGACATTGACTGGCATAACGACAATGGTGCGGGTGGGAAACTCGGATTGCCGGTTCTCGGTGCCGAGGATGACGCCGAGAAACTCACCCTGGATGAGATCGACGGTGAACCCGTTCTCCGCTACTACGACAACGTCTTCCCGGTCCGTCCAGGCACGGAGAATGCCGGTGATCCTGTCGCAGTCCATGACGCCCAGAGCTACCGTCTGATGTACTGGAAGTCCGGGATCATCGGTTACCGCCGTTTCTTCTCTGTCAACGGGCTCGCCGGGGTCCGCCAGGAGGATCCGGTGGTATTCGAGCACACCCACCGTGTCCTGTCCCGGCTGATTGCGGAAGACCTCATCGACGGTGTCCGGGTCGACCACCCTGACGGATTGTCCGACCCCTTCTCTTATCTGGGACGCCTGCGGGCCTTGATCGGCGAGGACCGCTGGCTCGTCGTCGAAAAGATCCTCGGTGTCGATGAACCCCTCGATCCTCGCCTCGATGTCGACGGAACGACCGGGTACGACGCATTGCGCGAGCTGGACGGCGTCTTCATCTCCCGCGATGCGGAAGACACACTCTCGATGCTGGCGATGCAACAATCTGGCTCCGCATGGGACGAAGCCGCGGTAACCGCCACGGAACACGCACTCAAGCGGTCCGTGGCCGCCGATGAACTGGCCGCGGAGATCCGCCGGTTGGCCCGGGCAGTTCGCCGCGACAACTTCTCAACCGCCGGCGACGGAGTGAGTGAGGGGGTACTCACGGACACGATTATGGAACTTGTTGCCGCGATGCCCGTCTACCGCGCCGACTACATCTCATTGTCCAGGGTCACCGCGACCGTCGTGGCGGAGATGACCCGCCGGTTCCCCTCCCGTCGGGATGCTCTCGACCTGATCACCGCCGGCCTGCTCGCGGATGGGGAAGCTGCCGTCCGCTTCGCGCAGGTGTGTGGTGCAGTGATGGCCAAAGGCGTCGAAGACACCACCTTCTACCGGGCCTGCCGTCTCGTCGCTCTGCAGGAAGTCGGCGGCGCACCTGGGCGCTTTGGAGTCGGCCCCGCGGAGTTCCACTTGCTCCAGCAGGAACGCAGTGTGCTCTGGCCCCGGACGATGACCACATTGTCAACCCATGACACGAAACGTGGCGAAGACGTGCGCGCCCGGATCATCGAGATGACGGACATCCCCGGTGACTTCGCTGAACTCGTCCGCGAGGTCACCGCCATCACACCACCGCCGGACGGCGCAACGGGGCATTTCCTCCTGCAAAACCTCATCGGGGTGTGGCCCGCAGACGGCGAGATGACAGATTCCGTCCGTGAACGTTTCCAGGCGTACGCCACTAAGGCGATCCGCGAGGCTGGGGTCCACACCACATGGACCGAGGTCAACGAGAGTTTCGAACAATCGGTCTCAGACTGGATCGACGCGCTCTGTTCCGGACCTGCGACCGACCGAATAGCGAGCTACGCCCAACCGCTCGCAGCAGCGGCCGTCCAGATCACCCTCGGAAGAAAGCTCCTGCAACTGATCGGCCCGGGTATCCCCGACGTCTACCAGGGAACCGAGTTCCTGGATGATTCCCTGGTGGACCCCGATAACCGGCGATTCGTCGATTACACGGCGCGAAGTCAGACCCTGGATCTCCTCACCACGGCGAACAGTCCCGTCACCGCGGTCTGTGATTCCGCGGTGTCCGCCGGTGTCTCCGTTCCAACCTCGCGCACTGACAGTGGGAGTCTCGCGCTCACCCCGGAGGAGGCCGAGGACACATATCCGCATCTCCGGGTCCGGGCGAGCATGGCGAAACAGGCTGTCGTCCAGGCAGCACTGGAGGTCCGCCGCGACCATCCCGACTGTTTCGTCGGCGGTGATTACCAGGCGGTCTTCGCGGTCGGCCCCGCCGAATCACACGTCGTCGGTATCGCCCGCGGTCCGGAAGAACGGGATGTCCAGGTCATCGCCCTCGCGGTCCGTCGTCCCCTGCGTCTCGCCACCGCCGGTGGTTGGCACGGAACCACGGTAACCCTTCCCGAGGGAACCTGGACCGACCGCCTGACCGGGAGGACGTTCACCGGCGTGCAGGCTGCCACGGATCTGTTCACCCTTCTTCCAGCAGCTCTTCTGGTCAGGGAGCCCGGAGAGCGCTGATGGGAGGACGTGCCAAGAGAATCTCCGAACTTGGCCAGCGCTACGCGGACTGGGTCCGTGCCCACCCGCGTGCTGCGGCTGAGTTCCGGGACGTGATCGAGGACCTTCTCGCGGAGTCCGGTGTCACCTATGACCGTGTCTCCGTACGGGTCAAAGAATGGCGTTCACTGAAGGCCAAGGCCTACAAGACAGACGGCGTTGGTAAACCTATCTACCCCGACCCGTGGGCAGACATCCACGACATCCTCGGTGTCCGGGTCACGGTGTACCACTCCACGGAGATCCCCCAGGTGATCAGTGTTCTGCGGGAGGCGTTCACCGTCCACCGATCGGTGGACAAGACAGCGGAAACCAGGGTATCCGGTTCCTTCGGATACGGCTCCCACCATCTCATCGTCAGCGTCGATGGAACAAGCGATACGGCATCCGAACTCACCGACTACGCGGGACTCCGGTTCGAGGTTCAGGTGCGTACCGTCCTGCAGCATGCGTGGGCGGAATTCGAGCACGATATTCGGTACAAGGGCGGGGGGCAGAGCCTCGATCCACGTGTCGACCGGGCGTTCACGCTGACAGCGGGCCTGATCGAACTGGCAGACCAGCAGTTCGACCTCATCGCCTCAATCCAGGGTGACGCACCCGGGTCCACCGGTGACGTGGAGCTATCCGCCGAGACTCTCCCCGGAGTACTCGCGGTTCTCGTGGGAAACCGTTTCCCCAGGTCCAAATTCGAGTACTACGTATGGTTGGAGGAGATCCTCGCCGCGAACGGAATCACCACCGTCGGAGAACTACGGCATCTTCTCGATGAGACGGACATCGACGCGGTGCAGAAGTGCATGCGCTACCGGTTCACCCCCGGCCAGGTGCGGATCATCGATGATCTGCTACTGCGTCGTTTCGGCAAGGAACACATCGAACGAACAAAAAAGACAGGTACCCGCGCGGCGAGCCGGGCCGCTCGGCTCAGGCAACGCCTTAAGGTAATGGAAGCTGATCACATCATCGGCTGACTGAACGGACACACTGCAACGACACCGCAGTACATCTGCGGCATCGGATACAAGGAGTAGATGAATAACATGAGTTCCATCCAGAATTTCCCCGACCTCGCCGACGCCATCCACGTGTGGGCATTGTCCGTAGCGGACTTCTTCCGCGGGTTCGGCGCCAACTTCCCGCCCGCAGGCTCCAGCATGTGAGCTGCGATGTGAGACGGTCAGGGAGCTCTACCGAGCAACCGGTCCGTCTCCCGTCGTTCCCGCTTCGTCGGGCGCCCGGCTCCCCGGTCACGTCGCGGCACCGAAGCGAATACCTCCTTCGGCGGTGGCGGCGGCGAGTGGTCAATGTAGCAGGTCCTGGCAACCGCGGCACCGACACGTTTCCGGATGGTGCGAGTCACCTCGACCTCATACAGTCGATGGTTCACCCACACCCTGACACGATCACCCGGAACAATCTGCTGGGCGGGTTTCACCGCTCCACCGTTGACCTTCACATGTCCCGCCTTGCAGGCTTGACCGGCAGCCTGACGGGTTTTCAGTAGCCGGACCGCCCAGACCCACGCATCAACGCGAACCGGCCCGGTCTCTTCCACGGATTGCGTGCCACCGGCCATCGTCAGTAGTCATCCCGATGGCTTGTGATCGCCTGGATGCGTCGCCAGTTGTAGAACCCCCCGACGACCGCGACGATGAGCCCCAGGATCAACCAGAACCAGCTCGACGCGACGAGCGCCAGGACAATGCCTCCGACGACGCCACCACCGACACACACCACACCGGCCCGCGCGTGTTTCCGGACCGCGTGTTTCCGCTGTTCAATCGGGTTCCTCGGATATTTTTCAATGCTCATGGGAAACAAGTCTATCGGTCACTCCGTCAAGGGAGTTCAATCCACTCCGTGCCCAACCGTTCCGGCGCCACGGTTCCCTGTGTCACGGACGCCAGGGTTCCGGTCAGCACCTCTCCGCCCCCGGGTTCCACCGCGAGGTGGATTGTCGCCTGCGCCCCGTAGTCGGTACCGGTCACATCGATCCCCCGGTTACGCAGTTCTGATTCCAGACGGCCCGCGTCAGCATGACCTACAGTCACCGCGTACAACTCACGCCGCGCCCGGGTCACCACCGGAACTCGCTCCAGCACACCGGACACCGCGTCCGAGTAGGCGCGTACCAGCCCACCTGTTCCGAGCTTGACGCCGCCGAAATAACGGACGACGACCACCGCGACGTCGAGAAGACCCGATCCACGGAGTACCTCCAGCATCGGCGCACCAGCGGTTCCCGACGGTTCCCCGTCATCACTCGAGCGCTCGACCGGATTCGCACCATCCACGTGGTGGATGTAGGCGCTACAGTGATGGCGAGCATCCGGGTACATGCCACGGACCTCGGCGATGAACGCCCGTGCCCGTTCCTCATCCGCAGCCCTGGTGATCAGGGTAATGAACCGGGACCGTTTGATCTCGAGTTCGGTGGTGGTGACCACATCAGGAGCGGGAAGGCGGTACATGAACTCCATTGTGCCGGAACTAGCAGACTCGCCTAGCCTTGGGTGCATGCGAAACTTCTCAGTCTGGGCCCCCTACGCCGACGACCTCCAGCTCATCGTCGACGACACCACCCACCCGATGCGGCAGATCGATGACGGCTGGTGGACACCGGAGACACCCCTGATCCCGGAACCAGGTATGCGTTACGGGTACCGGGTCTACAAGGACAACGAATGGTCCGGTCCGTGGCCCGATCCCAGGTCCACCGAGCAACCGGACGGTATCCACGGACTTTCCCGCGTCCCGGAGGACACCTACCCGTGGTCCGACAGAGACTGGACGGGCCGTGATCTCCCCGGCCAGGTGATCTACGAACTCCACGTGGGCACCTTCTCCCCCACCGGCGATTTCGCAGGTGTAGTAGACAAACTCGACCACCTCGTCGATCTGGGTGTGACCACCATCGAACTCATGCCGGTTCAGCCTTTCGGCGGCAACCGGAACTGGGGTTACGACGGCGTGCTGTGGCACGCGGTCCATGCGGGCTACGGCGGTCCCGAAGGACTGAAGAAACTCGTGGACACCGCTCACAATCGGGGTATCGCAGTGATGCTCGACGTGGTTTACAACCATTTCGGCCCAGACGGAAATTACAACGGATTCTTCGGCCCCTACACCGCCGGTGGCTCCACCGGCTGGGGTGACGTGGTCAACCTCAACGGACCAGACAGCAACGAGGTGCGCCGGTACATCATCGACGCCGCACGCGGCTGGTTCGAGGACTTCCACGTCGACGGGTTACGCCTCGACGCGGTGCAGGCCTATCACGATCCGGGTGCCCTGCATCTACTGGAGGAACTGCAGATCATGGCTACCGAGGTATCCGCAGCGACAGGTGTGCCGCGCAGTCTCATCGCCGAATCGGATCAGAACGATCCCCGCCTGGTCACCGCACGCCAGGCCGGTGGTTACGGTATCGCCGGCCAGTGGGACGATGACATCCATCACGCACTGCATACCCTCGTCTCCGGGGAACGCCACGCCTACTACGCGGACTTCGGCACCACTGAGGTCCTGGCAAAGACACTGCGGGAGGTGTTCCTCCACGACGGCACGATGTCGACGTTCCGGGGCAAGCGCCACGGTCGTCCGGTGAACCGGGAGTTCACCCCGGCTAGTTCCTTCGTCACCTACACCACCACGCATGACCAAGTGGGCAACCGGGCCACCGGGGACCGGCCAAGCATGAACCTCTCCCCCGCCCAGCAGGTACTCAAGGCTGCGACAATCCTCACCTCGCCCTACACCCCGATGCTGTTCATGGGAGAGGAGTTCGGTGCGACGACGCCGTTCGCGTTCTTCTGCTCCCACACCGACGACGAGCTGAATCGACTCACCGGTGAAGGCAGAAAGCGCGAGTTCACCCGCTGGGGCTGGGATGAGCAGGAGATCCCGGAGCCCTCCGATCCCGCGACGTTCGAAGCCTCGAAGCTGGACTGGGACTTCACCACCGAACAGTGTGGCATCCTCGAGGCCTACCGGACGCTGCTCCGGCTCCGCCACGAGCACCGGCTCGCACGCCCGTGGCTGCCTGACGTCGGCGTCACCCACGGTGACCGGTGGGTGGCGGTCGACCGTGGCGACGTGGTGTTCGTGGGTAACTACTCCGACCAGCCAATCGAGGTCGAGGTCGGCGGTGAACTGATCTACTCGTTCACCGCGCCCGAGGTCCAGACAGATACGACGACGCTGGATGCCTGGGGCTTCGCGCTCATCAAACGCTGACTCCCGCTCAGCGAGAAAGATGCTTCCTGCGGTCTCAGTCCGACTCTCGCAGAGTCCGGTTCGCGACGAGAACGGTCAGGAGCGCCACGAGCGCGGCGACCGCGCTGGCGGCGACGACCCCGTAGCGGAACGCCAGGTCCGCGGCGGCGATGAGGTCGGTGTTCCCGCCCGCCAGATGGTGGGCGCGCACGAGGGAGTCTCCGGCGGTCTCGGGGAGATCGGTTGTCACGGCCAGCCGGTGGCCGAACACCCCCATCACCGTCGCGCCGAGTACCGCGGTACCGAACGCCCCACCGAGCTCGTAGCCGGTCTCTGACAGTGAGGCGGCGGCACCGGCGCGCCTGGGTGGTGCCGCTGTGAGGATGTAGTCGTTGCTGACGGGGTCGATCATGCCGCAGCCGATGCCGAGGACCGTGAATCCGATAGCGAGCCACGGGCCCGAGCCGCCGAGGTGCTCCCCCATGCCGAGGGCGTCGGCGGCGAAGATGACACTCGCCACGGCGGCGAGGATCAGTGCGGCGACGAGCAGGGGGCGGGGCGGGATCCGCACCATGAGCCGACCGGTGACCAGCGTCGCGAGGACCGAGGCGATCAGCCCGGGGAACATGAGCAGACCAGCGGCGAGCGGGGTGTATCCGAGCACCGTCTGCAGGTACTGGGAGAGGTAGAACAGCACCCCGATGTAGAGGAACATCGACACCCCGTTGATGACGACGACCGTCGCGTAGACGCGGTTGCGGAGGAGCTCGACGTCGATCAGCGGTGTCTCCGTGGTCCGTAGATGCCGGACGAGCAGACGGGCGGAGACGACGCACACTGCCGCGCATGCGAGGACCCAGACGTCGATCCCCTCGACGGGCACGACCTTCACCACATAGACGAGGGTGAACAACGCGAGAATACTCAACACGGCGCCGGGGCCGTCGAATGCCGCACCGTTCTTCCCGGCGGACGCCGGGAGACTCACCAGTCCCCCGACGATGATCACGGCGACGAGTGGCACGTTGATGAGGAACACGGAACCCCAGTGGAAGTGCCCGAGCAGATAGCCGCCCAGCACGGGGCCGATGGCGGCACCCACGGCGTACACCGACACCCACACCGATACGGCACGTGCCCGTTCCCGGGAGTCGGTGAACATCTCCCGGATGAGCGACAGCGTCGACGGCATGAGCGTCGCCCCGGCGGCACCCTGGAGTGCACGCCCGACGATCAACCATTCGGGCGTCTGGGCCGTGGCGGCGAGCACCGAGGCCCCACCGAACAGTCCCGCCCCGATGAGCAGCACCTTCCGGCGTCCCACCCGGTCGCCGAGCGTCCCCATCGTGATGAGGAGCGCGGCCAGCACGAAGGCGTAGACGTCGATGATCCACAGCATCTGCGTCGCGGACGGGTCAAGGTCCGCGGCAATCGCCGGTACGGCGAAGTTGAGTACGGTGGTGTCGATCGCCAGAACAGCGATGGCGAAGCAGAGGACGGTGAGTCCCCACCAGCGTCGCGGGTGGGCCTGAGCGGTATCTGTCACGGGTTCTTCCGGGGTCGGTCCGAGTGTGCTTACCTAGTTCAGATAACACGACCGCTTCCGACCTCGACAAACCGGTGGAGCGCTACGTGAGGAAGTGGTACTCCGGGGTTCCGGGCTGCAACTGGCGGCACCCGATCCGCGACTGCGCCATCCGCTCGAGCAGCGGGTCAAGATCCGTGGCGGCACCGAGCTGGAGACCGACCAGTGCGGTTCCGGTCTCCCGGTTGTTACGCTTCAGGTACTCGAACAGCGTGATGTCGTCGTCCGGCCCGAGGATCTCCTCGAGGAACATGCGCAGTTGCCCCGGTTCCTGCGGGAAATCAACCAGGAAATAGTGCTTGAGCCCACGGTGAACGAGCGAACGTTCCACGATCTCGTTGTAGCGCAGCACATCATTGTTACCGCCTGAGATGATGCACACCACGACATCCCCCTTACGGGGGCGGAACTCCTTGAGCCCCGCGACGGAGAGCGCCCCGGCGGGCTCCGCTACGATCCCCTCATTCTGGTACAGACCAAGCATTTCCGTACAGACCGCGCCCTCGCTGACACTCATCATGTGCACCCGGGAACGGTTCCGGTCGATCACCTCGTAGTTAAGATCACCGATCCGTTTGACGGCGGCACCGTCAACAAAGGGGTCGATGGAGTCGAGTGCGACGGGACCGTCGGCCGCGAGTGCGGCCTGCATGGATGCAGCACCGGCGGGTTCGACGCCGACGACCGCGGTGCGCGGGGCCATGTCCGCGAGGTAACTCGTGACACCGGCGATGAGTCCACCGCCACCGACAGGTACGAGGATGCTGTCGGCGGTCTTCCCCAGGGACGTGAGCTGGGAGAGGATCTCTGCAGCCACTGTTCCCTGGCCGATGATGGTGTTCCGCGCGTCGAAAGGTTCCACGACGGTCGCACCGGATTCCGCAGCCGCGGCCCGTGCCGCGGCGGAGGCCTCGTCGAAGTTGTGGCCGGTCACGACGACCTCAATGCGGTCCCCACCGTGGACGCGGATCCGGTCAAGTTTCTGCTTCGGAGTCTGGTCCGGCACGAAAATCCGACCGTCGATCCCGAGAGTCCGGCACACATACGCAACTCCCTGTGCGTGATTACCGGCGGATGCGGCGACGATCCCGGCCGCCCGCTGTTCCTCGGTAAGCTGAGCCACATTGTTGTAGGCCCCCCGGATCTTGTACGAGCGGACATCTTGAAGGTCCTCGCGCTTGAGGTACACCTCGGCGCCGGATTCCTCACTCAACCGGGGACAGTACTGGAGCGGGGTCGGGCCGATCACCGTGGAAATTCGCGCCTGTGCCATCTGGATGTCTGCAGCATGAATCGGCATGGTCGCCGTCGATACAGGGTCGGATGAGACAGAATTGGTTCGATGATCGGTCATGACCGTTGATTGTAGTGCGCCCAACATCATCTCCGTATCTCCGGGTCTCGGGCACCGGAACACACCCCGCAGTTACCGGGACTGTTCGCCCAACCCCAGCTTTCCGTGCACCATGATGCAAGAAAATGGAGCTCCCCGACCAAGGTCACCGTGTTCCGACAATCACTGCGCCACAATCCTCCGCCGTCGCCATACCACCGGATGGGTGTTAGGACTCTTCCAATCCCAGCGATAATCCCCCACCCCACTACAGGGATCTCACCTGGAAGCTCGGACGTCCCAAGGGAAAGAAACACCCAGAACAGCACCTCAACCCGGGCCCGGAGCTGCTGTATCCCGCCATCACACTGGTTTCGCAGAAGATACCCCCTGCTTCAATGGCGATCGATTCAGTGTTCGCGTCCGCATATTCAAAACGGTGCTTTCATCGGCGACCGTGACTTGACGGAATACCGTCAGCTAACCCAATATCCCCGGCCCCATTGTTGCCTTCAAGTCACCCATGAGGTTTCCGTCACGGTTGACCCGCAGATGCTCCCCGAGGATCATCACCGTTGATTCATCGCCGTCGACCAGGTTCAGGTACACGTCCGAGTCCCCCTTGTTCGCCATGAGCACCTGCTTGAGCTTCGCTATGGTGGGCATGGTGCATTGGTCGGTGCGCAACGTCAGCCGTAGGGGAAGCCCGGCGCCGTTGCCCGGCCCAAGATCCGGCGTCTTCAGATCATCGCAGAACAGGCTGGTGCGATCGTCGCGGATCGAGATGTGGGCCTTGGCGAGGATAATGTTGTCCTCCACGATCTGTGGCGCAACCAGTGCATAGACCTTGTTGAACACGAGCAGTTCCACGGAGGCCCCGTTGTGGTCCTCCACGGTGACGATCGCCCACGGGGAGCCATCTTTCTTGGAGAAGCGTCGGTCGACGGCGGAGATGATCCCGCCGATCTTGACCTCGGCCTTGTTCTTCAGTTCCCCGGCGAGGATCGTCGTGAGCGGGGTATCGGTCTGCGCGGCCAACGCCTGCTCGAACCCGTCGAGCGGGTGCCCGGAGACGTAGAGGCCAAGCATCTCGCGTTCGAGGGCGAGCTCGTGTTTACGCTCCCATTTCTCGTCCGGTACCTGTACCGCGAACGCGTTGGCGAGGGTCTCGTCCTGTCCACCGAGATCGGCGAAAAGGTCAAACTGTCCCTTATCAGCAGCCTTCTTCGTGGTGATCACGGCATCGACCGCTTCCTCGTGGATGAGCATCAAACCCTTGCGGGGATGTCCGAGGGAATCGAAGGCACCGGCCTTGATGAGGGATTCGGTGACGCGTTTGGAGCAGGGGCCGGTGTCGATCTTGTCCAGGTAATCAGAGAAGTTCGCGAACGTCCCCTTCTCCTCACGGCTCTTCACGATGGAGGCGACGACGTCGGCACCGACATTGCGCACCGCCCCGAGACCGAAGCGGATGTCCTCGCCAACGGACTGGAACGTGAGCTGAGATTCGTTGACGTCCGGGGAGAGCACCCGGATGCCAAGGTGTCGACAGTCGGCGAGGTAGATCGCCGACTTGTCCTTGTTGTCCGCGACCGAGGTCAGCAGGGCGGCCATGTATTCGGCGGTGTAATTGGCCTTGAGGTATCCCGTCCAGAAGCTGACCAGGCCGTAACCGGCGGCGTGGGACTTGTTGAACGCGTAGGCGGCGAACGGCTCGATGGTGTCCCAGAGTTTCTTGATCGCCTCGTCTGAGTAGCCGTTGGAGCGCATACCCGCCTGGAAATTCACGAACTCCTTGGCCAGCACCTCGGGCTTTTTCTTACCCATGGCTTTGCGGAACCCGTCGGCTTGGCCGGCGGTGTAGTTCGCGAGTTTCTGGGAGATACGCATGATCTGCTCCTGGTACACGATCAGACCGTAGGTGTCCTCCAGGATTTCCTTGAGTGGTTCCTCCAGCTCGGGGTGAATCGGGGTGATTGGCTGGCGGCCGTTCTTCCGGTCCGCGTAGTCCCAGTGCGCGTTCATTCCCATCGGGCCCGGGCGGTAGAGCGCGAGAGCGGCGACGATATCGTCGAAGCCGGTGGGCTCCATCCGCTTCAGTAGCTCACGCATACCGCCGGAGTCGAGTTGGAACACGCCGAGAGTGTCTCCGCGGGCGAGCAGCTTGTAGGTTTCCTCATCATCGGTGGTGAGTGCTTCTAGGTCAATGTCGACGCCCCGGTTGACCTTGATGTTCTCGATGCAGTCACCGATGACGGTGAGGTTGCGCAGACCCAGAAAGTCCATCTTCAGCAGGCCGATGGCCTCGCAGGACGGATAGGGCCAGCCGGTGATGATCGCGCCGTCTTGGGCACGTTTCCACATCGGTATGCAGTCGAGCAGCGGGACGCTCGCCATGATCACCGCGCAGGCGTGCACACCGGCCTGGCGGATGACGCCCTCGAAACCACGTGCGGTGTCGTAGATGGCACGCACATCAGGGTCATTCTCGATGAGCGTACGCACCTCCTGAGCCTCCCCGTAGCGTGCATGTGAGGGATCCATGATCCCGGACAGCGGGATGTCCTTGGCCTGCTGTGCCGGAGGCAGGGCCTTGGTGATCCGGTCGGCGATCTGGTAACCGGGCTGACCGAACTGCACACGCGCGGAGTCCTTCAGCGCCTGCTTCGTCTTCACGGTGCCGAAGGTGATCACCTGCGCGACCTTGTCCTCACCCCACTTGTCCGCCGCATATCGGATCATCTCACCCCGGCGGCGGTCGTCGAAGTCAATGTCGATGTCGGGCGCGGAAGGACGTTCCGGGTTGAGGAACCTCTCGAAAAGCAGATCGTGCTCGATGGGGTCGATGTTGGTGATCGTCAGGGCGTAGGCAACCAACGAACCGGCTGCGGAACCTCGACCTGGCCCGACCCGGATTCCCACCGAGCGGGCGTGCTTGATCAGCTCCGCGACGATGAGGAAGTAGGAGGGATAGCCCTTGCCGTCGATGACATCGATCTCGTAGGTCGCCCGATCCAGGTACTCCTGCGGAACCTGACCACCGTTGAAACGCTCCTTCAGTCCTTCCATCACCTCGTGGGTGAGCCACGAGGTGGGGGTGTACCCATCCGGAACGGTAGCAATCGGCATGCGGTCGTGAGTGTGCGGCGTCCACAGTTCGCTGTAGTCCTGGACCCGCTCCGCGATGAGCAGGGTGTTGTCGCAGGCCCCTGGGACGGTGTCATCCCACATGGAGCGCATCTCCTCGGCGGATTTGATGTAGTAACCGTCACCGCCGAACTTGAACCGGTCCTCATCGTGCAGAGTCTTGCCGGTCTGCACGCAGAGCATCGCCTCGTGGGCTTTGGCCTGGTCCTTGACGACGTAGTGGCAGTCGTTGGTCACCAGCGGCGGTAGGTCGAGGCGTTTACCGATCTCCAGTAGTTCGCGCCGGACCCGGGTCTCGATGTCGATCCCGTGGTCCATCAGCTCGAGGAAATAATTGTCTTTGCCGTAGATGTCCTGCCACATCGCCGCAGCCTCGAGAGCCTGATCAAACTGCCCCAGGCGTAGGCGGGTCTGGACGTCACCGGACGGGCAGCCGGTCGTAGCGATGATGCCGGTGGCGTTCTCCGCGATGAGATCGGCGTCCATGCGGGGCCACTTACCAAGCTGCCCCTCGTAGGACGCCATCGAGGACAGGTAGAAGAGATTACGCAGCCCGGTGGCGTTCTCCGCGATCATCGTCTGGTGCAGATATGCACCGGAGGCCGAGACGTCATCGGATTTCTGGTGAGGTTCACCCCAACGAATGCGCTGCTTGTTGAACCTCGACTCCGGAGCCAGGTATGCCTCGATGCCGATGATCGGTTTGATCCCCGCATCAGTCATGGCGTGATAGAAGGCGTCGGAACCGAACATGTTGCCGTGGTCGGTCATACCAACGGCGGGCATCTTCTGTCGGACAACCTCCTCGGCGAGCATGTCCACCTTGGCCATGCCGTCAAGCATGGAGTATTCGGTGTGGTTGTGCAGATGGACGAAAGAAGAGCCGCTCATGGCCGCATAGTCTATCCGTCGGAGCAGACCCCGGCGAGGGGTGCAGGTCATGACCCCACCCCGTGGGTGACAGCAATGCGATCCGGATCAAGACGAAACGTGGGACAGTCACCGGAAACGGGAAGAGTAGTGTGTTCCGAATGATATTCGGTGTTCTCGCCTATCTTCTCTGGGGAGCGTTCGCGGCCTATTTTCCACTGCTCAAACCGGCTTCACCGCTAGAGATCCTGGCCCATCGCATCGTGTGGACCGCGCTGGTCATGCTCATCATCATGGGTACCACCAGAGGAATCCCCGCGCTCCGCCGCGCTGACCGGCGAACCTGGCTGACAATCATCGCAGCGGCGTTCCTGATCGCCCTCAACTGGCTGGTCTACGTCATCGCCGTCAACACCGGCCACGTGTCGGAGGCCGCCCTCGGCTACTTCATCAACCCACTCGTCAGTGTCGCTATGGGGATGATCTTCCTGAAGGAACGACTCCGCCCGGCGCAGAAAATCTCGGTCGCGATCGCTCTCGTCGCCGTCCTCATACTCACCATCGTCGGGGGTGAACCGCCGCTGCTCGGACTCACCCTCGCCGTGACTTTCGGTGCCTACGGCCTACTCAAGAAAAGAATAGGGATCTCCGCCACGGCTTCCCTCGCCGGAGAGACCCTCGTCCTTCTCCCCATTGCAACCGGTTACCTGGTATTTCTCGGAGTACGGGGAGAAAGCACATTCACCGGCCACGGCACCGGACACACACTGCTGCTCATGAGCACCGGTGTCGTTACTGCAGTCCCGCTGCTGTTGTTCGGTATGGCTGCACGTCGCATCCCGTTGGCCACGGTCGGCATGCTCCAGTACATGACCCCGTCGATTCAGATGCTGTGGGCCGTACTCATCGTCGACGAGACTCTCTCCCCCGTCCGGTGGATCGGATTCTGCATCATCTGGGTCTCAGTGGCGATCTACCTCACAGACCTGCTCGCGCAGCAAAGATCCCGGCGCCGATCCACCGCGACGATCGAGGACGTCACTCCGGCCTGATCACCGGCTGCACACCGATCCGCCCCCAGACGGCATCCGGTGGCAGTACCTCGATGGCCAGTACCTCCGGTTCCCGGGCGAGGAACCGGAGGTGCCGACCGTCCTCCCAGACCACCACTGCACGGAGTCGCCGATCGAGAAGATCGTGACCTTCTCCGAGAGAGTCACCGATGAGGGTCAAGGTTCTGTCGAACACTTCGCGCCGCCCCTCCGCTCCCGTGGGCTCTGGGAGTGCGACTGGAACAGCTCCCTCAAGAACCAGGGCGTTGACCCGTCCGATGTCCGCCTGCTCCAGAATCTGGGCCGCGGACTCAGTAGGCTGCAGTTCACGGAAGGTCACCAATGCAAACCCTGGATCATTCGCCGACGCCGAGCGAAGACTCTCGGACGCCCTCAACCGGTATTCCTCCAGGGATTCGGTGTTATCCCGGCCGAGGGTGTCACCGTTGACGGGCATTGGTTTCGCCACCCGGTCTGAGGTGGACAGCCAGGCCACGGATCCCACCAGCACCGCGGTACTCACGACCGCGATGCCCATCCGGATCTTCTCGACGTCCATTGTTCAGACCTGCCGGAGGATATCCAAGGCGTGTTGAAGATCGTCAGGATAGGGGGAAACGATCTCCATCGCCCGACCATCGGCCGGGTGCGTGAAACCGAGGGACACTGCGTGCAACCATTGGCGGTCGAGCCCCAGTCGTTTACTGAGATTCGGATCTGATCCATACATCGGATCACCGCAGCACGGATGATGCAGTGCGGAAAAATGCACACGGATCTGGTGGGTGCGCCCGGTTTCCAAATGAACGTCGAGAAGCGACGCCTCCCGAAACGCCTCGATCGTCGAATAGTGGGTCACCGAGTGTTTCCCATCACTACGTACACAGAACCGCCAGCCTGCGGACGGATGCCTACCGATGGGCGCCTCGATGGTACCCGTCGACGGATCGGGATGCCCCTGCACCAGTGCATGGTAGGTCTTGGTCACGGTACGGTCCCGGAACGCGCGCTTCAGGTGAGTATAGGCACGCTCGCTGGCGGCGACCACCATAACTCCCGATGTGCCCACATCGAGTCTCTGGACGATGCCCTTCCGTTCCGGTGGACCCGAGGTGGAAATCCGGAAACCGGCTGCTGCGAGACCACCGACCACAGTCGGCCCCTCCCAACCGACAGTCGGATGTGCGGCCACACCGACGGGCTTGTTCACGGCGATCACATCATCATCGGAGTAGAGGATGTCCATGCCTTCCACGAACTCCTCCTTCGGGACCAGAGGACGCTCGGGTTCCGGCAGAGTGACGTCAAGCCAGTCACCCGCGGTCAACCGATCTGATTTACCGACCACCCGCCCGTCCACCAGTACGTCACCCGCGGCAACGAGGTCCGCGACGACCGTACGTGACAGACCGAGGAGCTTCGCCAGACCCGCGTCCACACGCATGCCTGCGAGACCATCCGGCACCGGAAGTTGCCTCGAAGGACGGGTCATGCCGACACCTCCGACCGATGGCCCCCGGCACGCGAATCCAGGAGAGCCGACACCAGGAACACGATGACCCCGACGGTAATACACGAATCCGCAACATTGAAGACAGCGAAGTTCCCCACAGAAATGAAGTCGACGACATGCCCGAAGAAGAAAGCGGGATCACGGAACAACCGGTCAATCAGATTCCCCGCAGCCCCACCACCAACAAGCGCCAGACCGAAAGCGGCAAGCCTCCCGTCGACACGAGGCGAATTCCAGAGGATACCGACGACGAACAGCAACTGGATCGCGGTGAACACCCATGTGAATGAGGTACCGAAGGAGAACGCCGCACCAGGATTGAACACCAGGTGGAACCGGAACCACTCCCCGATGAGCGGCACAACCTCACCCGGTTCCATACCCGCCAACACCAGAGCTTTACTCATCTGGTCAACGGTGGCGGCAATGACGATCACGACCACCGTGAACGCCAGATAACCCTTGTTTCGCCTCACCATGTCAGTCACGGACACCATCTTCCCCCAAAACGGACGCAAAACCCACTTGACCACCTGAACCGGCGGTCACCGGTAGCGTTGTCGGGGTGAGACGCTCCCCGATCAAAACCAGCAGCCGTATCCGTACCGCTTGTGTCGTCGCAGCAACAGTGTTCCTCCTGACCGCCTGTTCCGGCGTCACGGACCCCATTGAGGATCCGGCACAGAGCAACCAGGACTCCGAAGACACCGTGACCATCACCCTCGACCCACCGCGCGTCACCCTGCTCGATGCCGGAGACGCCACGAAGGTGCTCACCTACGGAATTCCCACGGAGGAGGCGGACACCCAGCTACTTCCCGTGCGGCTCGGTGGCGGCTTCAGCACACTCATCGATCCTGACACCGGGCTGGACACCACACCCCCCGCTGAACCAGACAACCTCCCAGTGTTGAACTTCGACGCAGAAGCTACCGTACGGGCAGTTGACGGTGACACCGTCACCGCAGAAGAAACCGGTGCGACACGAAGGGTGACTATCACCGCACGCACCCCACGGTTCGCGGGCGGAGACCCGCGCCTGACCAGTTATGGTGACTCCGACATCGACTGGAACACCGAGCTGGCGGGTGCCGATGGATTCACGCTGAGTTATGCGACCACCCCGTCAGGCAAACCATTGACAATGTCGCTCCACGCTCCTGAATCGGCATCAGACATCAGTAGAGCGAGTATGGAAACCAAACTGGGAAGTCTCGTGACGCTAGCGGTCGTGTTTCCCGGGGAGCCGGTGGGGCCGGGCGCACGATGGACCGTCGAGAGCCGCATCACCGGATCGACCACAATGCTGCAGACCGTGACCTACACGCTCACCAGCCTGAATGACCGAACCGTCAGCCTCAACGTCGAAGTCGATCAACGCCCGAGTATCGGGGCGTTGTCCCTCGATGCGATCCTGCCCCCCGGAGCAGACGGGACATCCGCCGGTGAACTACGCGTCCAGAGTACAGAGACCACATCCACCGGCCGACTGGACCTTGATCTTGGTGACCCGTTACCGAACTCCGGTGGTGTGGCCTTCACCACCCGGATCATCTACACCGGAGACGGCTCCGATATCCGGGTGGTCCAGGACAGTCACACAGCCACACACTTCGGCTGAGACACACATTGAAAAAGCCGGCCCCGCGTCGGGGACCGGCTTAGCTATCTGCGGGACCGGAAGATCTACTCCGCCGGAGCTTCCAGCGTTGTTGCCTCCGGGGCAACCGGATCAACGGCCGGCAGCGGAGCACCACCGTCCTCAAGACACATCGGAGGAACCTGTTCCGGCGGGACAGTGTTCGTGATCAAGGTACATGCCCAACTCTGGGACAGCTTCCATGTCCCGTCCTCATAGACAAATTCAACGTTGTCGGCGACCTGACTGGGCCGATCCGGAAGCGTGAAGTTCACTGTTGCCAGGACCGAATCGGTGGTGTATCCCGGAAGAACCGGGGGAACCACCTGGAAATCAGCACCGGACTCCTGCTTCGACCGGGTCATCGTCTCGAAGAGTTCAGGGGCCTGCTCTCCTCCCTGCACCGTGCGGATCTTCTCTTCGACGGAGGCATCCGGGTTCGTCGCCGTGGCCAGGATGGCATTCAGGTCCTCGGCTGTCGGCTGCTGCTGAATCGGTGCAACACCCGTACTGGAAGCAATGCTCTCCGACGACGAAACGACAGTGGCGTCCATGCCCTCATCACCACCGGAGCAGGCTGCGAGCAACAGGATGGCGGCCCCCGCTGCGGCGGGGGTCAGGTAGGTGCGAATGTTCACGTTATCTCCTCATGAGTAGGACGCCCGGTACCTCGTTCGGTGTCCGTACGGGGTCCAACGAAACCGAGCCGGTTCACGGCTACGGCCGCGATCCACCGCATGGCGGGCGTGCACAGGTGCCCAGCTTACCAGCGTGTCTGACGGGAACAGAAGTTACTGACGCTGCCATTCAAATGGTTGCACGCCCTGTACCGAGCCATTCTCCAGCCACACGATATGGCAGGCTTGAACCCATGAACAAGCATCAGCACGGTTCACAGACGCTCCTCGATACTCCTCCACAGCGAATCGTCGTGATCACCACAGGAGGAACAATCGCCTGCACCGCGGCACCTGACGGTGCGCTGGTCCCCACGGTGAACGGTCACGATCTCCTCGCCCCAGTGGCGGCACGATTCGATACCGCAGACGTGGTTTTCGACATCCGTGAACTGAGCCGCCTCGATTCCTCCTCGATGACGTTCGCCGACATCGATGAACTCCGTCGCGCAGTGGAGGAAGCGCTGGGGGACCCGGATGTCACCGGTGTGGTTGTCACCCACGGGACCGATTCCATGGAGGAGACAGCGGTCGCGCTCGACACCTTCCACCGGGACGAGCGGCCAGTAGTACTCACCGGTGCACAACAGCCCTACGACCATCCGGAGTCCGACGGCCCATTGAACCTTCTTGACGCGATCAACGTGGTCACCTCACCGACCGCCCGGGGAATCGGGGTTCTGATCGTTTTCGGAAGGGCCGTGCTACCTGCCCGTGGCGCGGTGAAGTGGCACACCACTGATGAACTGGCCTTCGCCACGAACGCTCCCGAGGAGCCCACCCGCGCGGACCCCGTCCCCCCGGTTGATCTGGCCGATATTACGGTGCACATCATCAGCGCCTACCCGGGAGCTCCGAGAGAACTCGTCGACTCGGCTCTGGCATCAGGAGCAGATGGCTTGGTCATTGAGGCGATGGGGTCCGGAAACATCGGCACAGCACTCGCCACAGGTGTCGGTGATGCGCTACGCGACGGGGTACCCGTCGTAATCAGCACGCGGGTTCCTCGAGGCAACGTCAGTGGATCGTACGGTGGCGCGGGTGGCGGAGCCACACTGAATTCTCTCGGAGCGGTCGGCTCCACATACTTCCGGGCAGGGCAGGCACGGGTTCTCCTGGCTATCGCGATTGCAACCGGGCGACACCCGGCGACCTTTTTCTAATTTTCTGATTGCCCACAGATCATCCCGTTCCGCCGCCCGACCGGGCGCGTCGAGCTCCCGATAACCACTGCAGCGAATCTCCACGGGGATCCCCGGAAATCGACCCGATGAGAAGCTTGCCGAGATAGGCTACGAAGCACTCTCGCCCCCCAGGAAAGGAAAGCGGATAAAAATCCGCTGTTCATACGCAACCTCAAGGGATAATGGGATCGTTTACGGGAAAGTCCCCCGCTTTCAGCGCAGTGCGTGTTTTCTTCAGGAATCGTTCCTGTTCAGATAATCTGAGGCAACCCCGATGCCGCCTTCCTGCAGAGAACCACAAGCCTCACCAGAACCACCCGCCCGGTCTGATTTCTCACCGCCGTGATGAGAAATCAGCCGGTCGAGTACCTCTGGTCCGCAAACCAGTCCCCCCAATCCAGTGAGTCGAGGGGGTCCGCCGCCTCCAGGGCAGAATCATCCTCATCAAATGTCCGTGTCTTTCCGGGGCCCGTGGTACGTGTCTCGAATCGAACCGAGACAATCCCGTGTCCCGCCCCCTGCACCCAGCCGTGACCGTACTCCGGATGGCGTACATCCTGGGTGGCTTTCCATCTCGATTCCGGTGCAGGTTCCGTCACCGTGATCACCGGAGTTTGGTGATCCGTTCCACGAACGCCCACCTCATAGTCAGCATCAGCTCGGGGCACGGTGATCTTCTGATCGAGTTCGGGAAAGAGGATGTTCTGCCTGGCGTGCTCAAGCCCGGAGAAACTCACCCCGACCAAACGGATCGGGCCGACCTCATCCGGGTAGCGGGCGAGGTTGTGCGCCACGGCGACGAGAGTCGCCTTCTCATCCGTCGTGTACGGCAGAGACTGGGAGCGGGACTCAGTACGGAAGTCCGCCATCTTGAGTTTCACCGTGACGGTCCGCGCTCCTCGTCCGTCAGCGAGCAGCCGGTTGTACGCCCCGGAAGCCGCCCGGTCAATCGCGTCATCGACCTCCGCCACGGTGGTCAGATCCTTCGGATAGGTGTGCTCGGTGGAAATCTGTTTGGCGACGGCACGCGGCATGACAGGTCTGTCATCATGACCGCGAGCGAGATGCCAAAGCGCCACGCCAACGGTGCCACCGAGACTGATACGTACCTCAGCTTCCGTCATCGCCGCGAAGTCCGCGATGGTGTTTACGCCGAGCTGACGCAGCTTCGCCTCCGCAACCGGCCCGATCCCCCAGAGCTTGCGTACCGGTAAGGGATCGAGCATCTCCCGTTGACGCTCCACCGGAATCACGTACACCCCGTCGGGCTTCGCTTCACCGGACCCGATCTTCGCGTACTGTTTTCCGGATCCCGCACCGATCGAACACGGGAGACCCGTCTCCGACTTCACCTCCGCGCGCAGATTCTCCGCCCAGGACAGAACCTCTTCCGACGTCGCTCCAACGAGTTCCGGTGGCTCCATGAACGCCTCGTCGATGGAGAGCTGTTCAATGACACCTGCCTGCCGACGTATCACTTCAAAGACCCGCCTCGACGCCGCCGAGTACACTTTTCCACGCGGACTCACCACGACGGCCCCGAATCCGACGAGTTTCCTGGCCTGGTGCATGGGCATCGCAGAGTGCGCGCCGAAAGCCCGTGCCTGATACGACGCGCCCGCAACCACGCCTCTCCCCGAGACTCCACCAACCAGTACGGGCCGCCCACGCAGCGTGGGCCGGGTCATCTGTTCAACTGACGCGTAAAACGCATCCATGTCGACGTGCAGCACCCACCGTTGCATACCGGACAGCGTAGCGTGAAACGAACATGTGGGCGAATGTCCGCAACCACACCCCGCCACCCGGATCGCACAACCACGCGGATGCCGACATCGGCACCGAGTCAGGCCTTGGCCACCATCGCGGTCACCCCGCTGATCACCTCATGGATGTCCGCTGCGTCACCATCGAGTTCACCGGTCACCAGTTCACACTCGACGGCGAGCACCTCTCCCGCGATGAAGTCACGGTGTCGTTCCGCCCATTCCAGTTTTTCCCCGGGAACCGACAGCACCACGGTGATCCTGTCCGAAACCTCGAAGCCACTGGATTTGCGGGCATCCTGAAGACCCCGGACAACGTCCGCAGCCCACCCCTCGGCCTCCAGCTCCGGGGTGACACTGAGATCGAGGACAACCAGCCCCTCGGCTCCGTCCACCTGTGCGGTCGACTCCGGATCAGCCGCTTTCAGACGTTCGGTGTACTCGTTAGCTTTCAGCTCGATGCCATCCGCGATGACACTGTCGCCCTCGCGAGTGTAGTTCCCTGACTTCACGGCCCTGATCACACGCTGTACGTCCTTGCCCAGACGCGGTCCCGCCTCACGTGCATTGACCACGACCTCAAAACGTCCAACCGAATCAACATCGTCAGTGAGTGCGACCTCCTTGACGTTCACTTCGTCGCGAAGAATCGAAGCGAATGGTGCGAGCAGGCCAGACTCTGGCATCGCGACCGTGAGTTTGGGCAGAGGCAGACGATTACGCAGTTTGTGTGACTTGCGCACGGAGCTCGCCGCCGAGCAGACACCACGAATCTGATCCATAGCGCGCACCAGATCGTCATCCACCGGGAAATCGGACGGATCAGGGTAATCCGCCAGATGCACGGAACGGCCTCCCGTGAGGCCTCTCCAGATGACCTCCGTAACCAGCGGTAGCAGGGGTGCCGAAACACGGGTCAGAGTCTCCAACACCGTGTAAAGGGTGTTGAAGGCCTCCGGATGCTCGGTATCACCCGCCCAGAAACGCTCGCGGGAACGCCTCACATACCAGTTCGTGAGCGCATCGCAGAACCATCGCACCTCATCACAAGCCCGCGCAACATCGGTCCCGTCGAGTGCATCCCGGACATTGCCCACCAGATTATGCAACTTCGCCAGGATGTACCGGTCGAGAACATTGTCAGAGGCGGTACTCCACTCCGCAGACTTCGACGAATAGAGCTGCAGGAAACTGTAGGCGTTCCACATCGGTAGTAGCGCCTGCCGCACGCCCTCACGGATTCCCTGCTCCGTGACGATGAGATTACCTCCCCGCAGAATCGGGGAACTCATCAGGAACCAGCGCATCGCGTCGGACCCGTCGCGGTCGAAGACCTCGTTCACGTTCGGGTAATTACCCTTGGACTTGCTCATCTTCAGGCCGTCGTCACCGAGCACAATGCCGTGGGCGACGCACTTCCTGAATGCAGGCTTGTCGAACAGCGCCGTCGAGAGCACGTGCATGGTGTAGAACCAACCACGACTCTGACCCGAGTACTCGACGATGAAATCTGCGGGCCAGTGGGTCTCCACCCAATCCTTGTTCTCGAAGGGATAGTGCTTCTGTGCGAAGCTCATGGACCCGGACTCGAACCAGCAGTCCAGCACCTCGGGGACACGGCGCATGGTGGACTTACCCGTAGGGTCGTCGGGGTTCGGACGGGTCAGCTCATCGATATGAGGACGGTGCAGTGACTCAGGACGACGACCGAAGTCACGCTCGAGTTCGTCGAATGAGCCGTAGACGTCGACGCGGGGATACTCCTCGGAATCGGACACCCACACAGGGATCGGAGAACCCCAGTAACGGTTGCGGGAGATATTCCAGTCCCGTGCACCTTCGAGCCACTTACCAAACTGGCCGTCCCGGATGTGAGCCGGCATCCACTCGATTTCCTCACGGTTCAACTCAACCATGCGATCACGGAACTTGGTGACAGCGACGAACCAGCTCGGTAACGCCATGTAGATGAGCGGTTCACCGGAGCGCCACGAGTGCGGGTAGGAGTGTTCGATAGTCTGGTGCCGCAGCACACGCCCCTTCGCTTTTAGATCCCGGATGATGTCCTTGTTCGCATCAAACACGAGAGTCCCCGCATAGTCCGGGACCATGGAGGTGAACTTGCCGTCCATGTCGACGGGCACGACAACCTCGACGTCGTTGGCCTGACAGATGAGCATGTCGTCCTCACCGAAAGCCGGAGCCTGATGGACGATACCGGTACCGTCCTCGGTGGTCACGTATTCAGCCGCGAGGATCTGGAATCCATTTTCCACCGGGAAGAACGTGAAGATGGGTTCGTAGGTGAAGCCCACCAGATCAGCGCCCGCAAAAGTCGCCAATACCTCGTGATCTTCCCCCAGCTCCTTAACGTACGCCCCGACGAGGGCCTCGGCGAGGAGGATCATCCGACCGGTGAAGTCCGAATGCCCCTGCTCTCCTATGCGGACGAGTACGTAATCAACACCCGGATTCACCGCGAGTGCGGCGTTGGACGGCAACGTCCAGGGCGTCGTCGTCCAGGCGATAGCCGCGGCATCTGCGAGTTCGGGGTGAGTGGACAGGGTCTTTTCCGCGGCCGAACCGGGGAGCGCCCCAGTCAACGGCATCGTGATAGTCAGGGTCGGATCCTGGCGCATCTTGTAGGAATCATCCAGTCGGGTCTCCTGGTTCGACAGAGGCGTGTGCTCCGCCCAGGAGTAAGGAAGAACACGGAAACCCTGGTAGATCAGCCCTTTGTCATAGAGCTCCTTGAAGGCCCACATGACGGATTCCATGAAATCGGAGTCCATCGTCTTATACCCGTTGTCGAAGTCAACCCAGCGGGCCTGCCGGGTAACGTAATCTTTCCATTCCTCGGTGTACCGAAGGACAGAGGAAGCGCAGTACTCATTGAACGTCGACAACCCCATGGACTCGATCTCGCCTTTGTCCTTGATGCCGAGCTGCTTCTCCGCTTCCAACTCAGCAGGCAAGCCGTGACAGTCCCAGCCGAAGACTCGATCAACCTTCTTTCCCCGCATCGTCTGAAACCGTGGCACGATGTCCTTCACGTATCCGGTCAGAAGATGACCGTAGTGCGGCAGGCCATTCGCGAAAGGCGGACCGTCATAAAAGACATACTCCGGTGCGCCCTCTCGCTGTTCGATGGATTTGCGGAACGTACCGTCCGTCCGCCAGAAGTCTAGGACCGACTTCTCCATGTCGGGGAAACGGGTGGAACCACCGGTAAGATCCACCTTCGGGTAGACACCGCCAACTGGGTTATTCATGGGAGATCAACGCTCCTTGCGTTCGAGGACAATCACTGTCAGGTGTTCATCGTGCGCGGGGACGCGTCGGAAAACCGACACGCGGTACCACCCTGCTTGGACACCGGTGTACGGCGCCCCACTTGATTGTCTTCGAGAAGGTCTATCACGGTCCCAACCGTCCGGTTCTACTTAGCTCCCCCAACAAGGGGAAACTGTTCTTCCGGAAGGCTCCCCGGTGATGGCCGGATCATAGCCTAGCGCGCTCCGAAAACGGAACCGCAGCGTGAATAAAGTATAACTCACCACCGCACCGGATCAATCTTCGGATGCCGTCCGTCTGCGTCGACGTTTTACAGTGAAGTCCGCGGCCAGTAGCCCGAGACCGACCGCGGCATCGACGATCAGCAACCATGAGTAGACGTCAGAACCGGACTGGACCGTCATCACCAGCAGACCAAAACCGATGAGTGCGGTGATGAGCGCAGCAATCAGCATGAAATTCCTTCCTCTTCCCGACGAGAGGCCATGTCGGTTGTGTCAACCGCAAACGACAGGCCTCCCGAACGCATAACCGCCGGGAGGCCTGTCTGTGTATAAAACCGTGGTGAGGGGTTAAGCCTTACCCTCGGTGTCCCCACCGTTGGGGGCAGCGAAACCGCGACTAGACAGCTCCTCAAGCTGGCTCTCGAGGAAGGTCTTCATGCGAGTACGGTACTCCCGCTCGAAGGTGCGCAATTCAGCGATCCGAGCTTCCAGAACCGACTGCTTGTTCTTGACCGTCGCCATGATCTCGGTGTGCTTACGCTCAGCGTCCGCCTGAAGTGCATCAGCCTTGTCCTGAGCCTGCTTAACCTGCGCGTCAGCTTGTGCATTCGCATCCGCAACCATCGACTCGGAGGTCTGCTTCGCCTCCGCAACCATGGTTTCCGCCTTATGGGTTGCCTCATTCACCAGGTTCTCTGCGCGAGAATTTGCTTCCGCGATCTTCTGATCAGCCTCGGAGTTCGCCGCGGCGAGCTTCTCGGAAGCACGCTTCTCGGCATCGGAAACGAGCGACTGAGACTTGCGGGATGCCTCGGAGATCTCCTGCTCTGCAGCCGCGTGAGCCTCATCCAGCATGGACTTGGACTCCGCACGGGCGTCTGCCTGGATACGATCCGCAACTTCCTGGGCCAGGCCGAGAACACGGGCAGCCTGAACCTGCGTGTCCGCACTGGACGCTGCGGGCTGGGAAGCTGCCGACGAGGAAGCCTCGGCAGCCTTCGCCGCCTCCGCCCGGGCCTCTTCAGCGTCAGCACGGGCCTGTTTCGCATCGGCGCGGGCCTTGTCAGCCACCGCGTTCGCATCAGCGAGCTTGCGCTCGTACTCCGCGCGGATTTCCTTCTCGAGCTTGGACCGGAGAGCGCCCTCATCAACCCCAGCAGAGCCGGATCGGGCCTGCCTCAGTTCATTGTGCGCTTCCTCGACCTGCTGCTGCAGATCTTCCTTCTCGTCGATCAGACGACCGAGGGTGTCTTCAACCATGTCGAGGAACTGGTCAACCTCGTCCTCGTTGTAGCCACGCTTTCCGATCGGCGGTTTGCTGAAAGCGACATTGTGCACGTCGGCTGGAGTCAGCGGCATGGACGGTTCCCTTCGCTCGTTGGTGGACCCTGGTGAAAACGGAGAAATCGGGCCCCTGGTGCCCACAGGGGTCACCTGTGGCTCATTGACTGAACCAATATTACTTCTAATTATCAGGAAAGTGTATCCGGACACTTCACTGTGTCGGAATTAAACGACCCACCCTTTGGCAGCCCGAACATCCGTGTTCCAGAATACACATCTCCTCAGAGCAACATGTAGAGAACGACACGGGCCAGCGAAAGCAACAAAAACAGCACGATGATCGACATGTCGAGCGCGACATTTCCCATCCGGAGTGGAGGAATTACACGACGCAACGCCTTCACCGGCGGGTCGGTCACCACAAACAGAGGTTCCGCGAGATACGCGAACCACCGCGGCGGGCGGAAATTCCGGGAGAAGGAGTGGATCATCTCCACAATGATCCGGAGGATGAGAATGTAGCTGTAGAGCCGGAGAAGGAGCAGCAGAATCAGGATGAGAGAGTACACCGTTCTGAGCTTATCGGATCGTAGTGCCGACGAGCGAAACCCCCGTCTCCGGGCAATTCACGCCGGAAACGGGGGTTGGTTCAGTACCGGAGAGATGGTACCCGAGATATTCGGACCGACCGCACGAAGTGACTAACGGAGCCCCGCCGCGTCCTCGAGCTCCGCGATGGTCACCTCAACCCCATCAGGGATCAGCGCGAAGGTGAGCGACGAGAGCTTACGCATTTCCCCGCGCAAAGCGAACACGAGTCCTGCGGCGAAATCAATCACCCTGCGGGCTTCCTCGCGGTCCATCGCGTTGAGATCAATCACCACCGCGTCACCGGCACGGAAGGGTTCCCCGACACGGGTGCACTGCTTGAAGCTGACTAGGCGGACAGGAACGATCGTGGGGGCGTACGTCGGAGCTTCATATGCTGGACGCCCCGTTCCGTAGCCATACCCGCGAGATGACGCAGCACGCGGAGCTGCCCCATAGTGGTCCTCGGGACCGACCATCTCGTCGTACGCGACATCATCACGGTAGTAGGCCGCGTCGTGCGTTCCATCCTCGTAGGGCGCCAGTCCGAAGAACTCCTTGAACTTCTTGACACTCGACATGTAAATTCCTTTGCTTCTCAAGGGACGTCGACTTAAGCGACCTCCGGTCATCTCCCACTGCGGTTCGGACCCCACCCTATCCACGCGGACCGAGAATCGCGGTACCGACACGCACGATCGTCGAACCCGCGGATACCGCCTCGGTGAGGTCTGCGGACATTCCCGCGGAGAGCTCCATCGGTCGCCCCTCCGCCTGGGCAAACCGATCCCGGATCTCCGCAGCAACCGCGAAGACCTCGGCGGGGTCACTGTCCAACGGCGGCACACACATCACACCGGCCAGGATCAGACGCGGACAGCGGGACAGCGCGTCCAGAAGTTCTCCGAGATCCCCCTCTGCGACCCCACCACGAGCCGGATCACCGTCCGCACTGAACTGGACGAGTACCGGCAACGGCGTATCCGGCCGCTGGCCCCGATCAATCGCCAGCTCCATACCCCGATCGAGCGCCTCAGCGAGCCGGACACTGTCCAGGGAGTGCACCGCCGCCGCGATCCGGGCGGCAGCGTTGGCCTTGTTGGTCTGGATCTGTCCGATCAGGTGAACCGCTATATCCGGGTACGCGGTAGCTTTCTCCACAGCATCACGGACCCTGCTCTCGCCCACCGCCTCGATACCGAGACCACGCAGGATTCCGATGTCGGACACCGGGTGGAACTTCGTCACCGGGAGGAGCCGAATCCCGGAAGGATCACGGCCTGAGCATCGTGCAGCCTCTGCGATCCTCCCCCTCACCACCAACAAACGGCGCTCGATCTCCTCGGCACGGTTCACGGTGAATCTTCCTCGGGCATCCAGATCAGCCCGGCCTGTCGACCGGTTTTACCATCCCTGCGGTACGAGAAGAACTCGGGATCCGCGATAGTGCACCTTAGATCGGCGTCGATATGCGTGACTCCAAGCTCCTCCAACCTCCTGGAGATACCGATCCGGAGATCTGCACCCCAGGTACCGAGGAGTGTACGGGTCCGGACACCCGGAAGCCTCGCTTCGAGATCGGTGAGTACGGGTTCCGGGAGTTCATAATTGACGCCACTGGCTGCGGCACCCATCCAAACATGCATACGCACCGGATCCGCCCCCAGGTCAACCATGCATGAAACGGTACGTTCCACGATGCCGTTACGCGCACCGATCCGACCGGCATGGACCGCCGCAATGACACCCGCCTCGTGATCACTGATCAGAAGCGGTACGCAATCAGCGGTAAGAACAGCGAGGGCCAGTCCCCTGACCGTAGTCACCAATGCGTCCGTCGCCGGGACTGGTTCAGAACAGGGCCCCTCGACCACTGTGACCGTCGGAGTGTGTAACTGCTCCATCCAAACGATCTGATCCGACGAGAGCCCCATGACCCGAGCCAGCCGTTCCCTATTCGCTCCGACCGCAGAAGGGTTATCACCGACGTAGTCGGCAAGGTTGAAGGAGTCGAAAGGCGGCTCCGAGAGACCTCCGGACCGAGTGGTGAACACCTTCCGGACCGGACGTTCCCCGGGGTCTTTCTCCCCGGGTACTGCATCATCGACCATCATCGTTTTCCGGTCAGCGCAGGAAATCCGGGACGTCCAGATCATCGGTGTCATCGATGTCGTCACGGCGGCCACGTGAGCCGGTGAACATCCCTCCCGCCGACCGGTCGGCCCCAGTCCGTTCTGAACCGAGCCGATGCCGCACCGAGTCCGCGCGCTGATCATAATTGGAGCTCTCCGTGCGGCCGACGGGATCACGATCCGTAGGACGGTCCTCCTCGTGACCACCACCGCCAAACAAGGACTGTCCCCGGGCCGGTTCCGGCGTCGGGGTCGGGGCTGCCGGGGGAACCGGCGTCGAACTCGTTTCCCGGGGCGCCTGTCGACTACTCTCCGCGGGGGCAGGCTTGAAATCGAATCCTGCCGCAATCACGGTGACCCGTACTTCATCACCGAGATTGTCGTCAATGATCGTTCCCCAAATGATGTTGGCGTCTTCGTCAGCCTTCTCCTCAACGAGAGCCGCCGCCTCATTGACCTCCTGCAGTCCCAGGTCGGAACCGCCAGCAAAACTCAGCAGGACACCCCGTGCCCCCTCCATAGTGGATTCCAGCAGCGGTGAATTGATCGCCTGTTGTGTGGCTTCAACCGCACGATTCTCACCGCTCGCGGAACCGATTCCCATCAGTGCAGAACCGGCATCAGCCATAACAGAACGGACATCCGCGAAGTCGACGTTGACCACGCCGGGAGTGGTGATGAGATTGGTGATGCCCTGGACGCCGTTATGCAAAACCTCATCAGCGGTACGGAATGCCTCCATCATGGAGAGATTGAGGTCACCGAGCTGCAGCAAGCGGTCGTTCGGAATGACGATGAGGGTGTCACAGACAGCGCGCAGTGCCTCGATCCCCTCCATAGCCTGCTTAGTACGGCGGCGCCCCTCGAATCGGAACGGGCGGGTAACCACACCGACGGTCAGCGCGCCCGCCTTCTTGGCGATGTTGGCCACGACGGGGGCCGCACCGGTACCTGTTCCACCGCCCTCACCTGCGGTGACGAAAACCATGTCGGCACCCTTGAGGCAGTCTTCGATCTCGGACTTATGGTCCTCGGCGGAGGTACGTCCGACATCGGGGTTGGCTCCCGCCCCAAGCCCCCGGGTGGCCTCACGTCCGATGTCGAGCTTGACGTCCGCCTCTGAGAACATCAGTGCCTGCGAGTCGGTGTTGACGGCGATGAACTCGACGCCCTTGAGCCCCTCCTCGATCATGCGATTGACGGCATTAACGCCGCCACCGCCGACACCGACGACTTTGATGACGGCGAGGAAGTTTTTCGGTGAGGTCATGGTCTTAGGCACTCGCCTTTCAGGTTGTTGGATCAGATGGAGAAGGCCGCACAGCTCCAGCACCGTGCGCACGGGAGAGTTCGGAAGACTTGTTGTACACCATCATGTGCGATGGAGACACAGATGTGGCGGACATTCGCGCGGCGTGTCGGTAGTCTCAACCACAGCTTTAAGGTTTCTGACATGGGCAAACAGTCGCTCCAGAAACGCTATTGACGTACCGTGACCTGCACCGGGTCCGAAACATTGTAGACCCGGCCTGCACGACTCAGTGCAGCAGCGGCGGCACGTGCCTTGTCCCGGTTTCCCTCCGGAGCACCCCAGTAAATTTCACGACCGTCTAGAAGGAAGAGTGTTATCTCGTAGGTATCGGGTGCACGCACTCGCGCAAGCTGCCGACGCAGGGGATTGTCGAGGCTCTCAAGGACCGAGGCTACACCCGCAAACACATCGGGATCGTCCTCGGACGTACCCGTGATCTCGACCGCACCGACCGGTGGATCCGCGATGATGAATGGAACACCCCTGGCATCTATGAGATGATCGCCGTCCGACCGCGTCGCATACAGCACCGCGTTCCGCTCGGCGACCTCCACAACTACGGTTCCCGGAAGGTGACGCTCGACATGGGCGCGCTCAACCCACGGCAACGCGGCGACCTTCTGAGCCGCTCCAGCGGGATCAACGCGCACCATGTTCGCCCCGGGAACGATACCTGTGGCAGCCACAATCTCGGCTTCGGTTGTCTGCTTCGCCCCGCTGACCTTGATCTCACCGACCTGCAGTACCGGCGCGAACCACACGATGAACCCGATACAGATGACGGCTGCCAGCACACCGACCGTCCAGGAGGTCCGCCCTCTCACTGCCCCAACTCCGCGAGAATCTCCTCGGCGAGGACAGTGACACTTCCGGCCCCCATCGTCAGCACGATGTCACCAGGACCCGCCAGGTCCGCTACGACACCGGGGACTCGGTTGAATTCCGGCACGTAAACACAGCGTTCCGTCTTCACCTTGTCCGCGATAATTCGTCCGTCGATGCCCTCGACGGGTCTTTCCCTGGCACCGAAGATGTCCAGGACAACGACACGCTCAGCTAGGGAGAGCGCCTCCGCGAACTCAACGGCGAATTCACTGGTCCTGGAATAGAGGTGTGGCTGAAACACCACGACGATACGACCGTCCCCGTCCTCACCGTCTAGTTTTTCCCGGGTCGCCCGAAGCACCGCACTGACCTCAGTCGGATGATGGGCGTAGTCATCGTAGACACGAACTCCCGCATGTCGCCCCGCTCCATCGAGAATTTCACCGCGTAGCTCGAACCGACGGCGCACCCCCGTGAATCCGGACAATCCTGCAGCGAGACGATCCGGATCAGCTCCGAGCAGAATCCCCGAAAGGAGAGCCGCGGTCGCGTTCAACACCATGTGTACACCCGGGGTGTGCATGTTCACCGTCAGCGTTCGCCCGGAGACGTCAACGGTGGCACGTGAGCCGAACGCTTCTGTGGTGATCCCCGTGACTCTGGCCCCGCACTCGATGCTCGGATGAGCTGCGGCTGCAGCGGCGGTACCGTACCCTTGAACACGGATTCCAGCTTCGATGCATCGCTGACCTAGGGCGGCCGCGTGATCATCATCAAGACAAACCACCAGTGTGCCATCCGGGGTCAGACGGCGAGCGAAGTCGTCGAACACCCGGAAGTACGCTTCCGGAGTGCCGAAAAAATCGAGGTGGTCAGGCTCGATGTTGGTCACCACGGCGACTGTCGGTTCATATCGGAGAAGTGAGGCGTCCGATTCATCCGCTTCAGCGACAAAAATATCCCCCGTACCGTGGTGCGCATTGGTACCAGCTTTATTGAGCTGACCACCGATAGCGAAGCTCGGATCACAGCCTGCGGTCTGGAGAGCCACGACAGCCATCGAGGTAGTCGAGGTCTTGCCGTGTGTGCCCGCAAGCAGGAGCTGCCGGCGCCCCGACATCAGTTCCGCGAGGAGATCCGAGCGTCGGATAACCTCGATACCTGCGGCGTGAGCACCCGCGAGTTCCGGATTGTCCTCCGGAATCGCCGCAAAAGAGGTGACAACGACGGTAGGTCGTTCACCCAACAGTTCAAGATTCTTCACATCGTGGCCGATCGCAATAGTCGCCCCCATCGCCCGAAGCGCGAGAACGATGCGGGAGTCCTTCACATCGGAACCGGAGACCTGCATTCCACGGGCGAGGAGTATCCGGGCCACCCCCGACATCCCGGCGCCGCCGATGCCGATCAGATGGACACGGGAAAGGTCAGTCATCATCTACCTCGTTGTTTTTCTTGGGGCGGGAATTCAGTTGGTTTGGGCGGCTTCGGCCACCAGATCGGCAATCGTCTCCGCGGCATGCCCGAGACCACTGCCACGGGCGGCCGCGGCAAACCGTGCGAGGACGTCCTCATCGCCGAGGATAGCGTTCACCCGCTCCGCGAGGACGGAGCCGGTGAGGTCGGCATCACGTATGAGTTCAGCTCCCCCTGCCCCGATCACGGGGCGGGCGTTGAGTTCCTGCTCTCCATTTCCATGAGGAAGCGGAACATAGATTGCGGGGCGGGCCGATGCCGTAACTTCAGCGACCGTCATCGCGCCCGCACGACAGACCACGAGGTCAGCCGCAGCGAGAGCAAGTTCCATCGCGTCAATGTAGGGCAGTGCACACCAACCATCACAGGTCTCCGGTGCCGCATTACGAGGCCCGTACGCGTGCAGGATCTGGTGACCCGCAGCAGTGATCGCTGGGGCGGCCTCACGCACAGCACGGTTGATCGATGCAGCCCCCTGAGATCCGCCGGTGACCAGCAGCGTCTTCTTATCGGCGTCGAGCCTGAATTTTGCGACGGCCTGCGCTTTACGGGCGGCCCTCCCGGAATCGGTGAGTTCTTCACCGGACAGTCCCGGCCGAATCGGAACCCCTACCACTTGTCCCCGTAGACCCGAGCCTTCCACCGCGTTGAGACCGGTTCCTCCGCACCAAACACCAAGCTTGTTGGCAAGTCCCGTACGTGCGTTGGCCTCATGAACGAAGAAGGGGATCCCCACCTTCCGGGCGGCGAGATACGCCGGGGCCGCGACATAGCCACCGAAACCGATGAGAACATCAGCGTCGACCTCCCTAAGAATGTCGACTGTCTGGCGGACCGCACGACGAACACGCAGCGGCAACCTGGCGAGATCCAGACCTGGCTTTCGAGGTACCGGAACAGGATCGATGAGTGCGAGTTCGTACCCGCGCGCCGGAACCAACTCCTGTTCCAGGCCACGGCTGGTTCCCAGCGCCGTGACCCGAGCACCGTGGCGGCTACGCAGGGCATCCGCGACCGCGAGTGCAGGCTCAATGTGACCGGCGGTTCCACCTCCAGCGACAACGACGGACAACGGGGTGTTCATGGGTGTTTCAGCCTCTTCTGCGAGTGTGACGACGGTCGGATCGGGTGGGTTCGCCGAGCTGCGTTCTACGCGGCGGGGTCTTCCTGCCAGTGACGCTACCATCGGTGGAGCGGGCGGATCGTGCTGACTGACGGGCACGTGATTCTCCCGCGTCCCCACCCCGTGATCTCCGAGTCACCTGTTCCGCCCGCTTCCTCGTCGGACGCGGCTTCCTGTGCACGAACCCTCGTGATCCCTCAGGGTCGGGTTCCCGTAACCGGAGGAGTCGGTCGAGTGCGGGACGTCCATAGGACTGCATCGTCGACACAGCCTCGGGTTCATGGCGGGCTGCGCTGGCGAGTAATCCCATCGATCCGATTGTGATGATGGCTGAACTCCCACCGGAGGAGATCATCGGCAACTGGATACCCGTGACCGGAAGCAGCCCGATGACATATCCGATGTTGACGAAGGCCTGGGAGACGACACCTGCCGTGAGCGTACCGGCGAGGAGTTTCAGGAACGGGTCCGAAGACCGGATCGCACACCGGAGTCCGACGATACCGAGCGCACCGAAAAGCATGATCACGATGGTTCCACCGACTAGTCCGGTCTCTTCACCGATGATCGCAAAAATGAAGTCGTTCTTCGCTTCCGGAAGATAGAACCACTTCGCCCGGGACTGTCCCGGGCCGACGCCACTGGCGCCTCCCTCAGCGAGAGAGAGGAAACCCTGGTATGACTGGAATGCTTTACCACGGACATCATCGAAGTCACCGAGAAGGGCATCCCAATAGACCTCAAGTCGGTGCGTACGGTAGGCACCGTTATTGTTGCGGAGCCGGGACAGCACAGAGAAACCGATAGCCAGGAACCCAAAGGCTCCGACAATCGCTGCGATGAACCGTCCGGGGACACCTGCGAAAATGAGAACAAGGGCTGCAACTGAAAAACAGACGATTGCCATTCCCACATCGGGCTGGCCGAGGATCAGAAACACGATCAACATTGAGACCGCGCTGTACTGCATGTAGGGGTTGTTGATCCAGTGCCGGACAGGTCCACGATCACTGAGATGGTGTGCACCCCACACCGCGAGGGTGACCTTCGCCAGTTCAGAAGGTTGGAATGTGAAGGAGCGGTACGCTAACCACGACCTCGCACCGGATTGCTCCAGTCCCGTACCGATTCCCGGGATGAGCACCGCGACGAGAAGGATGATCGTGACCACGAGCAGAGGATTCGCGAGTCGCCGGACCATCGCCGGATGCATCCAGAGGGCCAGCCACAGGACTCCGTAACCGATGAGGAGGAAAATCATGTGGCGGATTCCCTGCGTCCAAACCCCGCTCTTGAGTGCGGACCAGGTCGTGGACGATGAAAGAACCATGACGGCCCCCACCGCAGTGAGGAGCCCAACAACGGACAGGATGACGAAATAGTCGAAGAAAGGGCGCGAAAGATAGTCTCGGCACCTGGCACTCAGCCGGTCCGGTGCTGATTGTTTTCGTTCTGCGGTGGTGTCCTGGGTCATGGTCGTAGGGCCTCTCTTCAAATCAGTCGGTCAAAACTCGGGCGGCCCGGGCGAAGCAGTCACCGCGGTGCCCCATGCCGCGGTACATGTCGAGCGAGGCGGCCGCCGGGGCAAGTAAGACGATATCTCCGGTTTCGGAAATCTGGATGGCACGGTTGACCAGTTCTGTCATCGCCTCCTCCGGATCAGTGGAGCCGGTGCAGTGGATGTGTGCTTGCGGTGCGTACTTTTCGACGGCATCAGCGATCAGACGCCGGTCGACGCCCAGTAACAGCACTGCCTTCAGTTGGTGGGCGTGACGCGCGACGAGATCATCGACGTCCGCTCCCTTGAGCTGTCCACCCGCGATCCAGATGACGGAATCATGTCCGGTGAGCGCGGTGTCCGCGGCATGAGGATTCGTCGCCTTCGAGTTGTCGATATAAGTCACACCGGCATGCGTGTGGACCACCTGTCCCCGATGCCCGGATACCTCGAATACCTCCAGTGCCTCTCTGATCGCCGAAGGTCCGAGTCCCTGGGACCGTGCCAGCGCAGCCGCGGCCAGAGCGTCGTAGATACCCGCTGGGCCGGGAGGAGAGATACCGTCAGCCGACGCCAGGATCAGATTGTCGCCATAGGCGTTGTCGATGAGATGTCCGTCGTGTACTCCGAGTTGCCCTTCCTCCGGGTAACCCAGGGTGAAGCTAACGATCCGGTTGGCGGTTGTCTCTACCCCCGATACGCGGGTGACCACTTCTGCATCATCTGCACCGATGACCGCAGTCTTCCCGCGAAGTGCCCTGAGTTTCGCGTTTGCGTAACCATCGAAGGATCCGTGCCAGTCGATGTGGTCCTCTGCAAGATTCAGCAACACGCCTGCATCTGGGACGAGTGTCGGTGCCCAGTGCAACTGGAAGCTGGAGAGTTCCACAACGAGGACGTCAATACGTGGTTTCGCGGAAAGAGCGTCGCCGATGGCCACACCGATATTCCCGACCGCGGCGGCTGTCCCCGATCCCCGCATCATCATCGCGGCGCACATTGCGGTGGTGGTGGTCTTTCCGTTGGTTCCAGTCACCACGAGCCAGGTCCTCGGGTTCCCGAAACAACCGGCGCGGTCGAGCCTCCATGCGAGTTCGACGTCTCCGATGACCTCGACTCCGCATTCCGTCGCTTTGCGGAGCAGCGGCGTATCTGGACGCCAACCGGGTGAAGTGATCACCATGCTGTACTCCCCGATCTGAGAGAGCGCCGTAACGACATCCGTCGTCTCACACCCAGTAGCTTCCGAAACCCGCAGTCGGGCGGTCTCGTTATCATCCGCAACCACCACCCGTGCACCAAGCTCACACAACATGCGTGCGCATCCGGTACCGGAAACACCGGCTCCTGCGACGAGGATCGAGTCATCGAAAGAGATCATTTTATACCCCGGAACTTGTGAGCCACTCGCCGTAGAACAGCGCAATGCCTGTCATGCACGCCATAGCGGTGAGTAGCCAGAAACGAATGACCACGGTTGTTTCTGCCCACCCGCCGTTCTCGAAGTGGTGATGGAAAGGGGCCATGCGGAAGAACCGCTTGCCGCGGGTCCGGAACACCACTATCTGGATCGCGACGGAGGCCACTTCGATGACGAAGAGCGCTCCGACGACAACCATCAGAAGTTCAGTGCGGGAGGCAACGGAGACACCGGCTACGAGACCTCCGAGAGCGAGAGAGCCGGTGTCTCCCATGAAGATCTTGGCGGGAGCTGCGTTCCACCACAGAAATCCGAGGCATGCACCCAGGCCCGCCGACGCGAGGATCGCCAGATCCAGTGGATCACGCACCGAGTAGCAGCCGGGCTCCACTGAAACTGAACAGGAGTTCCGGAACTGCCAGAAAGTCACCAACGTGTAGGCTCCCATGACCATCGCGGTCGCCCCTGCAGCCAGACCGTCAAGTCCGTCCGTCAGGTTGACCGCATTGGACCACGACGCAATGACGATGTTCATGAACACAAGGAATAGGATGAGCCCGATGGCGCCACCTCCGAGAGCAATGTTGAAGGTGTCGATGTCCCGGATGAAACTCAGATTGGTGCCACCAGGGGTCAGACCATCATCGTTCGCGAATTGCAGGACCAGCCAACCGAAAGCCAGAGCGAGAACCATCTGGCCAATAAGCTTGGCTTTTTTGTTCAATCCAAGGTTGCGTCCCTTTGCGAGCTTGATGTAATCGTCGGCGAATCCGAGTAGCCCCATCCCCACGGTGAGTCCTAGGACGATGAGACCGGAGGCGGTGAAACCTCCGAATCCACGGGCTACTCCGATCAGAGACGCCAGAACATAGGCCACGACGATTCCGACGATGATCGCGACACCTCCCATCGTCGGAGTTCCGCGCTTACGCATGTGGGAGGCGGGACCGTCTTCGCGGATCTGCTGTCCCAGGCCTTCGTTGCTGAACCAGCGGATCAGCACCGGGGTGAGGAAAATGGCGACGAGGAAGGCGATGGTTCCACTGATGATGATCTGAGTCACTGTTCTACGTCCTGCTCCTCTAGATTGTCCGTTACCGGCAGTGCGAGCAGCGTTTCAGCCACCCGCCAGAGTTGCTCGGAGGATGACGCTTTGACCAGCACCACATCCTCCGGTGCAAGCGCCGGTTGAACCAGGTTGATCGCCGCATCAACTGAATCAGCCGTGGCAACCCGGGTTCCCGCAACTTCCGCCGCCTGTGCCAGAGCGTGGGTGTTGACCCCGGTCCCGACAACGACGAGGCGCTGAATTCCGGCATCACCGAGCAGGGTACCGATTTCCGCGTGCCGCTCCGCGGAATCAGGACCGAGTTCGTTCATCTGACCGAGCACCGCCCACGCGGTACCTCCGCGGGCACCGGCACTGTGCGCCAGTGCCCGGATCCCGGCCGCCATCGAGTCGGGATTGGCGTTGTAGGAATCATTGATCACGGTGACCCCGTCACCCCGCTGGGTAACTTCCATCCGACGCCCAGACACGGGTTCGTGCGCAGCTACCGCTGCGCACGCGGACGCGGGATCCGCTCCCGCAGCTATACCGGCGGCGACCGCTGCCAACGCGTTGGAAACCTGGTGCTCCCCCACGAGTTTCAGCTTGATGCTCGCCGAAAGACCGTCGGGACCGGTGAGCTTGAAGCTGGGTCGACAACCGTCGTCAAGACGAATATCTGCAGCTCGGTAGTCGGCTTCGAGCCTGCCGGCTGCGCTAAACGTGACAACCCGGGCACGGGTGCGCCCCGCCATAGCGGCGACCTGTGGATCATCGGCGTTGAGAACGGCGACTCCGCCGGCCGAGGACGTCGGCAGCACCTCCACCAGTTCCCCCTTGGCCCGGGCGATGGTGTCCCGGTCCCCGAACTCCCCGATGTGAGCGGTACCCACGTTCAGTACTGCCCCCACCACCGGGGGCGCGATCGCCGCAAGCTGCGCGATGTGTCCGGTTCCCCGGGCGGAGAGTTCTGCGACCAGATAGTCGGTGTCCGTGGAGCAACGGAGTGCGGTGTACGGGTGCCCGATCTCGTTGTTGAAGGATCCGGGCGGAGCTACAACGGATCCCGCGGTATGCAGTACGGAGGCAATCAGGTCCTTGACGGTGGTCTTCCCTGCTGAGCCTGTGACTCCGACCACGCGCATCCCGTGACCGGCTGTGACATCGACGACGTGGCGGGCGAGCCGACCCAACGCAGCGAGCACCGCAGCACCGTGGCCCGCAGGATCATGCTCATACGCCGCCGCGTTACTTTCTGGAATCGGTACCTCCGGGACGACGATCGACGGGACACCGATCTCGCGTGCCGCGAGCACCACTACTGCGCCGGCTTCGATCGCGCTGCCTGCGAAATCGTGACCGTCCACCTGCGCTCCAGGTAAACAGACGAAGAGTCCCCCGGACCGGACCCTCCGCGAATCAAACTCGACCGACCCCGTGACAACGGCGTTCGGGTTGGCTCCATCAGCGAGATAGCCGCCGGTGATCCCGACGATGTCGCTCACAGACATCCGAATCATGCCGGTTCCTCCGTTTCTGCTTCCGCCCGTACCCGGGCCTCGATGGCTTCGGTCAGAATCTCCGCATCATCAAAATGATGGCGAACATCACCGATCAATTGCCCTGTCTCATGTCCCTTACCTGCGATGATGATCGCGTCCCCCGCACGCGCCCAGTCGACGGCGGTCCGGATCGCATCCGCCCGGGAACCGATCTCCCGGATATCAGCCAACCTTTTCTTTTTTCCCGTATTTTTACCTTCCCTCGCAGCTTCCCGGGCCCCCTGAAGGATCGCCTCCCGGATCGTCTCCGGATCCTCGCTCCTCGGGTTGTCATCCGTTACCACGACGAGGTCCGCCAACTGAGCCGCCACAGCCCCCATCAACGGCCGCTTCGTCGTATCTCGGTCTCCCCCGGCCCCGATGACGACACCGACTCGCCCCTCAACCTGATTCCGCAGGGTCGTGAGTACCGCGGACACTGCGGCAGGCTTGTGTGCGTAATCGACGACCGCGAGGAAATCCTGACCACGGTCGATGTTCTGCATGCGGCCCGGTACATTCACGTGGCTCAACCCTTCCGCTATGGTTTTCGCATCCTCACCCACCGCGACAGCCATACTCAACGCCAACGCTGAATTAGCAACGTTGAACCGTCCGGGCAGAGGAACATCGCAACCGATGTCGAGTCCGTCAATACGCATCGTGAATCGCTGAGTACCCGCCTTCCCCGTCTCCGTATCAGTCACCGTTACCGAGGCGGGGTGTGAACCCGTGGACACGGTGACGGCTGCCGGGCCAGCGAGGCGGGACAGTTTCTGCCCAAATTCATCGTCAACGCAGATGACCGAATGCTTCGCACGGATCGACGATCCCGGGCGGAAGAAGCGGGCCTTGGTGGCGAAGTAGTTCTCCATTGAGCCGTGGAAATCAAGGTGATCCTGCGACAGGTTGGTAAAACCCGCGACATCGAATTCAGTGCCGACGATCCTCCCCAGAGCAATCGCGTGCGAGGAAACTTCCATGACCACATGGGTGACCCCCTCATCCCGCATCCGGGCCAGCAGCTCCTGTAGGACGGGTGCCTCGGGTGTGGTCAGTTCCGTCCGGAGCGGCTCACCATTGATCCGGGTACCGTTCGTACCGATGACACCGACACTGTGCCCAGCAGCGAGAAGCCCGGCTTCCAGCAGATAGCTCGTTGTCGTTTTACCCGATGTACCCGTCACACCGAACAACGTCAGATCACGGGACGGGTGTCCATGCACCGCGGCAGCAACCTCGCCCAGAACCGACCGGACATCATCAACAACGATGAGCGGTCGTTTCTCGTGCCGGTCCATCAGTATCCGCTCTCCCTCGGCGTCAGTCAGGATTGCAGCCGCCGCGGACTCCCGTGCGTACGTTGCCCCATGTGCCCTGGTCCCGGGAACAGCGGCGAACAATCCCCCGTCAGGTAACTCCTGGGCGTTGATACCGACCGCGTTGATGCATACCGAAGTGTCGGCACCCTGGCTCAGGTTTCCGCCACTCGCTTCGACGATGGTATCCAGTGTGATGGCCACGATTCTGGCACACTCCTTATTGCTTTCATATGTGTACTGCCTCGGTTAAGGGGCGGAACGTGATTCTATCTGTGGTCACCGAAGGACGAGAGTCCTGGGCCGCCTTCCGGGGTGGATTCCGATTCGGCGCCCTCACTGCGCCTGGAGGATCAGGTCTTCCTCCAGGGGGTCCGACAACGGAACATTGTCCCGGTTCAACAGCCACGCCGCGATGTCGTGGAACAACGGTGCAGCGGACTGACCTCCTTCACCGTGCACACCCCGCTCCGGATCATCCAGCATGATCCCGATCACGAAACGGGGCGCATCCGCCGGAGCGATACCCGCGAAAGTAATCCAGTAATCGGAGTTGGAGTAACAGTTGCACGTCGGGTCGACCTGCTGGGCGGTTCCGGTCTTCCCGGAAATTCGGTACCCCTCAACCGCAGCCTGCGGCCCTGTCCCCTGCTGAACTCCCGAAGGATCCTGCTGGGTAACGGCCTGGAACATGTCCCGAACGGTCCTCGCGGTCTCCGGACTCACGACCCTCACCCTCCCGGGCTCCGGCTGTTCGATGACCTCCCCGTCCGCGGTGGTCACGGACCGGATGATACGTGGCTCGATCCGCTCACCGTCGTTCGCGATGGTCTGGTAGACCCCCGCCATCTGCAACAGGGTAAGAGACATACCCTGTCCGATCGGAAGGTTGGCGAAGGTACCACCGGACCACTGGGAACGATCGAGAAGCAGACCAGGGGATTCACCCGGAAGCTCGATTCCCGTATACCTGCCCACACCGAACCTATCCAGCATCTCCGCGAACCGATCCTGCCCGACCCGATCAGCCAACATCAACGTGCCGACGTTCGAGGACTTTCCGAACACACCGGTTGTGGTGAACGGGACTACACCGTGCGGCCAGGCATCCTTGACGGTGACCCCGGACATGTTGATGGACCCCGGTACCTGGAGAACCTCATCGGGTGTGGTGACTCCGTCCTCGATCGCGGTCGCGGCGGTGATGATCTTCGCCACGGAACCGGGCTCGAACGGAGCCTGAACCGCCGGATTCCCGAAGAACTTTCCTCTGGCGAGCTGTGCTTCAATGTCACCGGTCGGATCGATCGTATCCGTGTTAGCCATCGCAAGTACCTCACCAGATTCCGCATCAAGGACAACCGCGGATGCAGACTTGGCCCGGGAATTCTCTTTCGCTTGTTCAAGCTCCTGTTGCACGTAGGTTTGCAGGTTGAGATCGAGAGTCAGCCGAACATCTGAGCCGTGTACCACGGGAACCTGATCCCGGAGGGTCCCCGGAATGATCTGTCCGTTGGTGGACACATCTTCGGTTGATTTCCCGTTGATTCCGGACAATACGGCATCTGACGCAGCCTCCAACCCAAACTGCCCCTCACCGTCGATGGAGATCTTCCCGATCACGTTTTCCGCGATCGCACCGTTCGGATACTGCCGGATATCCTGGCGGTCCGCGGCGACACCGGGAAAACGCTCGGCGATCTCCACCGCGACGTCTGGATCAACGTTGCGGACCAGAACGGTGTAGGAGTTGTCCGCCCGTAGCTTTTCCAGGATCTCCGTGGGTTTGACCTTCTGGACCGAGGCCCCCGCATCCTTCACCATCTTCGGGATGACCTCGGACATCTCTTCTAGGACGTCATCCAACGGCGGATTTTTCTCCAGCAATTCCGGATCACCACTCCTCACCGCCAGTTCATGCCGTTCCGTGATCTCCCGGCGTAACACGAGCGGTGCTACCGTCAACGAACGAGCTTGCATCGTGTAGGCGAGTTGCGCACCGTCACGATCGGTCACCATTCCACGACGCGCGAAATCGGTGTACTCCCGGGTACGTTGACTCTGCGCATGAGCCGCTAGTTCAGGCCCCCAGACGAGCTGCACACAGGCGAGCCGAACCGCGAGTACCACAACGCCCACGACAACGAGTGATCGGACAATTTTCATCCGACGCACCATCTGATCGGTCCCCTGCGCCTGCCGCGGAACACTTTCATTTCTGAACGGCACCGTCGACACGGGCTTTCCGGACCGGGAAGTCCGGGGCGCCGAACGACGTTTCCCGCCCCCCTGGTCCGGAGGTGTCGTCACTGTCCGCTCCCACCCGTCCGGTCAGTTCGGACATTCGGCGCATATGGTGCGATTGCAGGAACCAGACTGTTGGCACCTGACACCGGAGGAGCCGCGGGAGATTCAATCGGTGCAGGAGCAGGGGGCTCAGATGGCACGGGAACAGGCATCTGCTCCGCACCGGGGAGTCCACCGCGGGGTAACGGCTGAACCCGGTCCACGACAGCGTCGGTCTCCACCGGATCACTACTGGCAGGACCCGGAATGACACGGGATCCGTTGACGTCGATAATCGGTCGGACGGCATCGGGTTCCGCTGCACGCAGCTCGTCAACACCTCCATCGGACCTGACGGAGAGAACACCGGGCTGATCCGGAATGACCATTCCGAGTTCCGCCGCCCGGCGCGCGATTTCCGCGGCAGACGTCGCCGACTGATGATCCCGGTTCAGTGTCTCGATCTGATTTCCCAGTCGACTGTCCGTACGCGACAGTTCCTGGAGCCGAAAGGTCTGCTGAGTGGTCAGACCGGAAAGGTAAATGGTCAGCATGACCCCGGCGAGAAGCGTCACAACGAGAACAATCGCGAATCGGACACGAACCGGATCGGCCTTCGGAGCCACGATACGACGACCTCGGACCGACACCACCTGTCTGGATCCAGGTGCCCACTGGAACCTCCGACGCTGCGGCATCGGCGGAGTCGCATTCGGACGCTGAGGACGGACCCGTGGAGCAGGCCGCAGATCAATCACCGTAGCGTCAGCTCCACCTCCCCCACGTACCGGGGTTCTGGTATCTCCTCCTGGGGTAGACATCCGACCCCGTGAGGGGCCACGGGTGGGGGTTGCAGGGACATGGGCGAAATCTGATTCAGGGGTCGCCCGGAGGCGTGCTGTCGTGCTCATCGGGTCTCTCCGTTCGACTGTGCTATCCGTTCCACTGCGCGCACCCGCACTGGGGCAGCCCGGGGATTGTCTTCAATCTCGTTCTGTGGTGCCTTTTCTGCACCACGTGTCACGAGGCGGAACTCAGGGGCGGTACCCGGTAGATCAACCGGTAGCCCCTGTGGAGTCCTGGAAACGGTCAGTCTTGCGAGTTCCCGTTTCACGATGCGGTCCTCCAACGACTGGTAGGCCATGAACACAGCACGGCCACCAACCCTCAATTCCCGGGTGATCGCCGGAACCATCGCAGCCACCGAATCAAGTTCACCATTGACCTCGACGCGCAGTGCCTGGAACGTCCGCTTCGCGGGGTGCCCTCCCGTACGTCGGGCGGCCGCCGGGATCGTGGTATAGAGCAACTCGACGAGTCGGCCGGACGTCGTGAACGGTTCCTTCTCCCGTTCACGGAGCACCGCTGAAGCAATCTTGCCTGCAAAACGCTCATCCCCGTAGGCCTTCAGTACATGGGCCAGTTGACCGTGGTCGTAGGTATTGAGGATGTCCGCGGCGGTGATCCCTGAAGTCGGATCCATCCGCATGTCCAATGGTGCGTCCTTCGAATACGCGAAACCACGTTCAGTCTGGTCGAGCTGCATGGATGAGACGCCCAGATCAAACAGCGCACCAGCGACCCCGCACTCCCTCACGAGAGCACAGACTGCACCACCATCATCGGAAATCGCGGAAGAGAAATGGTCGAAGCGGGTGTGAATGCCACGGAACCTGTCTCCGAAGGACGCCAACCGCTCAGTCGCCCGGGCCAGCGCGATGGGGTCACGATCCAGCCCAATCACGCGAACATTGGGAAAAGTCGTGAGGAAATGCTCTGTGTGTCCACCGGCCCCGAGTGTCCCGTCGATGATCACCGCCTGGTCTCCTGCGGCTTCAACCGCAGGTTGAAGCAACTCCGTGACTCGGTCACGCAGGACGGGAACATGTCCGTGGTCGCCGTCGACGGTCATCATCATCGCCCCCTCCTGGTCGGTCGGCCAGGCCACCGGGCCCGGGTTGCTGTTCATATGGTCGATGGGGTGAGTGCAGGGCCCTGTCCGGGGCATCTATCTGATGTCGGGGAAGTACACCAGAGCGACGCTCCGGACAGAGTCCGTGCACGCACTCCACTCGATTCGGTTGTTGTGGTCACGGTCAGAGCAGACCACTGAGATCCGGATCAGCAGCAGCAGAGAACATCTCCTCTGTCTGCTTCTGATATTCATCCCAGGACTGGGCGTCCCAGATCTCGAGGGATTCGACTGCACCGATGACCACGCACTCCTTGGTGAGCCTCGCGTATTCACGATGCGCCGGAGAGAGCGTGATCCGACCGTGCCCATCAGGCCGCTGCTCCACCGCGCTCGCGGCGAGATTACGGATGAAGGCACGCGCCCTCGGATTGGTCCGTGAGATCTCGGCGGCACGCCGGGTGCGCGCCTCGAACTCTTCTTTGGGGAAGACCGCCAGAGAGTGATCCTGCCCCATGGAAACAACGAGACCACCGGCAAGCTCCTCACGGAACTTCGCCGGAAGAGTCAGCCTTCCCTTGTCATCGAGCTTCGGGGTGTAGGTGCCGAGAAACATGTCCGGCACCGCCTTTCACTCGCGTGTCCTCAGGAGGATGAATCCATCTCCGACGGTCCAACCGGGACACGTATCCCCGGTCTTCCCGCCACTGAGCACCACAGTACCCCACTTTCCCCCACCAGCAACACCAGAGGACTCAATTCACAAACCTACAGTTCATCAATCAATGCTTTAACCTGCATTTTTTATCAAGATTTCAAGTGGGAGACACAGAAGCTCCACAATTACTACACTCCCCCAAAAGTGACCTCACACAACTCCAACCCCATCCACACCACCGGACCCAAAGCCCTCAATTACCCCATCTACCTGGTGATTTAAGAATGCAAAGAACACTCGCCCATGACAGTGGGGCAAAGTGGGGAAAAATGGTGGGGGAAAGTGGGGATGCGCGAGTACACACCTTCGGGCCCACTCCCGCGAGCAAGCAGACAGATGAGAACCCCGCCGGAAAGGTTCTCCGGCGGGGTTCTCATCTACGGTCGATAGAGCCCTGAATCACTCCTCGAAACGTTTGCGGAACCGATCCTCAATTCGGGAGCCGAAACCGGACGACGAGTCACGCGCCCCGAATCCACTGAATCGCGCCCGGGACGTCAGGTCGCCCAGATCATCATCGAAGCCGTCATCGAGACCCCCGCCACCGCGCAGCATCCACACCCCCGCCCCGAACATAATCAGGAAGCCGAGCACACTCAACGCGACAAACCAGAGACTGTGGAGACTGAAGGCCACGCCCCCGATAAGCAGCAGCAACCCCACGGCACCGACCGCAATTCCCCTAATGGACACCGCAGGTGAAGCCGACCCACTCGACACAACCCCACCGAGCCCCGACCCGAACTTCGGGTCCGCCATCAGCGACTCTTCGATCTCACGGAACATCCTCTGTTCCTGCTCAGAAAGCGACATGGTGATCCTCCCGGGGCGTGGCGCCATACTTCTGTGTCTTGCTGTCATAAACGATAACGCTCAGATTATCCGGAAAGTTCCCACCCCACCTCCACCGCAACACAGTGAGGCGATACGGACACCGCCATCCATCCACAGAGACGCCACTCAGGCCGCAGACCGCAGTATCCCCTCCCGCCGCTCCGCCACATCAATAAACTCCCCCACCTCATTCAGAAACTTATCCACCACGGCACCATCGAGAAAACCGGTCACACACATAGCCCGATTCCGAAGACCAGAATACCGGGATAGACGCGCGGCCCAACACGCACACTCAGCATCCACCAGTGACAATTGATCCCACGCACTCGACGGCAGCCGGCGCCTCCGGGAGACGGAACTATTCGCCACCAGAGCACCCGCAGTTCTCAACGCGGCCCGATACCCCTCTTCCACGGCCGCATCAAGCACACCCCTTTCCTGCTGAGAACGAGCTTCCGACAGGAGAAGAACCGCACGCCGAAGAAACTTCGTCCGGGCCCCCACATCCTGATTGAAACGCGTGGTTGCGGAAACAACGTTGGACACGATCATTCACCTTCCTTTCCATCGAAACCCAGCCACACCCATCCCGGAGACTGTTTTCTCAAACAAGGTAGAACACCCGGGGGACACACCGAACCAAATTTAGAACATATATTCGATATATTCCTCGGGGTGCAGTCAGGAATGAGTCACCGATTCCCCAACCAGGAAACCCCCAACAACTGCTCCGCGACCGGAATCACACCCCGTCCCTCCCGTCAACAGGGATACACATGGTTCCATGGAGCCTGTGAATACCGCCATCCTCCCCATGTCCCCCCTGGATTTCGTAAACCACTGCCCGGAGTTGGTGGACATCTACTGGATCGCAATGGACCTCGATGCCCAAGGCCTAGGTGGACATTCCCGACAAGGCCGAGTCCGCCAATGGCGGAGTCTCGTCCACAACCCCGGGTTCAAAGCCGTCTGTTCGGTATCCGACGGTCAGATAACCGGAATCGCATACGGAATGAACGGTGAGCCCGGAAAGAACTGGACCCGCGCGATCGCCGATGGCCTCGCCAGATCCGGAGGAGTGGATCCCCGGTGGCCTGAGATGCTCGCGGATTATTACGAGGTCAGTGAACTCCACGTACTCCCGGAGATGCAGGGACGCGGTATCGGGAGAAAACTACTCACCGCACTGCTCGAGGATGCCCCCCAGTCCTGGGCCTTGCTTTCCACCCCCGAGGTACCCCATGAAGCAAACCGCGCATTCAGCCTCTACCGGTCCCTGGGCTTCACCGACGTCATCCGCCACTTCACCTTCTTCGCGGATCCCAGACTCTTCGCCGTTCTAGCGGCCGAACTCCCCCTCCGGAACACGGAGAGAGTCATCCCGCCACGAAGCTCCCGATAACCCCGTTGCCACTCCATTCAGGCGCCATCCCAAGGTTATGCAGAACCTCCTGTGTCGCCCGAGCATTGTTCAACGTCATGAAATGAAGATCTGGCGCCCCCTCGGCGATGAGACGTTCAGCCATGCATGTGGTCCATTCGATCCCAACCTCCCTGACAGCATCTGCGTTCGCGTTCTCATCCCCGCCCGCCGCCCGAACCATCTGCTGCTCCAGTTTCTTCGGTAATTTCGCGCTGGACAATTCAATCTGTCTACGGAGTGATCGAAGAGAGGTAATCGGCATCAGCCCTGGAATGACAGGCTTCGCGCCATGCACCGGATCAGCCGCGGCAAGTCGATCCCGCAACCGGAGATAGTGGTCGCAGTCGAGGAACATCTGGGTAATCGAGTACTCGGCTCCCGCACGGAGTTTATTCAAGGTGTGCAGTGTGTCCGCTTCCTCCGAGGTCGCCCGGTAGTGGAGTTCCGGGAAGGACGCGACACCGATCTCAAAGTGTCGCGTTTCCGGAAGCGCACGAGTCATCTCGATGAGGTCGATGGCATAGGTGAGCCCTCCCGGGGTTGGCTTCCATTCGCCGGTCGGGTCACCCGGGGGGTCTCCTCGGAGCGCGAGCAGATTTGTTAGGCCGACCCCCGCATAAGTCCACAGAATATCCTCAAGCTCCTCGACGGTGTGGTTGACCAGGGTCAGATGCACAAGCGTCGGGAGTGGACGTCTCGCTAGCTGCCGGGCTATCCGACTAGTCCTGGAACGTGTCGACCCACCTGCCCCGTACGTCACGGAAACGAAAGCGGCACCGAGACTGTCAAAGGTGTCGACCGCGTGCCACATCCGCTGCTCTGCGGCATCATCGCGAGGCGGCATGAATTCGACCGAAAACGGGATACGCCCCTTGGCAGGACGGCTTATCGCTTCAGTTACCGAGGTCTGGTTGACGGCAGGTGTATGTGATGGAGACATCTCTGGGTATCTTGTTGGTGAGGCAGGAACGGTTGCCCAACGAACCTACCCCGAAATAGACCGCTCTGTTCATAATTCGGTCCACCATCCCCCCTCAACCACCCCCCGAGGACTCGCATGACCAGCACAGACAAGCCCCACGACCTGAGCATGATCCCAGCACTCGTCCAGTGCCACCTGGCCACTTTCTTCGCCACGAGAAGAGAGGTAGTTACCGGGATCGACGCACACGTCGTCGAGGCGACGGATCTGCTCGAGGACTTCGTTCTCGGGGGTGGAAAACGCATTCGTCCCCTCTTCGCTTGGGTGGGCTGGTTGGGTACGCAATCCACGTCAGAAAATCCCGACGCGGTGCTGGAAGCCGTGAGTTCCCTAGAACTGATTCAGGCCTGCGCATTGATCCATGACGACATCATCGATTCCTCCGACACTCGACGCGGCCGACCAACGGTCCACCGTATCGTCGAGGACCGGCACCGCGAGGCTGGGTGGGCGGGAGATCCAGCACATTTCGGCCTGTCAACGGCTACGCTGCTGGGGGATCTCGCACTCGCGTGGTCCGATGAGATGCTTCTGGGAGCGGACCTCCCGGTGGAAAGACTCCGTGCAGCGATGGAACCGTGGTGGGCGATGCGAACCGAGGTGATCGCCGGGCAGATGCTCGATATCACCGTGGAATCCTCTCGTGATGAACGGATCGAGGTCGCAGAAAAGATCAATCGTTACAAGTCAGCCGCTTACACCATCGAACGTCCTCTCCATCTCGGAGCAATGCTGGGCGGGGCGTCCCCTGAGCTTGTCTCCGCCTACCGCAGTTTCGGACATGACATCGGCATCGCATATCAGCTTCGGGACGATCTCCTTGGGGTGTTCGGCGATCCTGACGTGACCGGGAAGCCTGCCGGAGACGATCTCCGGGAAGGAAAACGGACAGTACTGGTGGCGGAGGCTCTGCGCCACCTCGATGCGAACGCTCCCGCCGAGGCAGAGAAATTGCGGGCTGGAATCGGCGCAGTGACCTCACCGTCCGACATCGCGGACCTGACCGATCTGATTCGTATGACCGGCGCTGAGCAGAAGGTCGAGCACCGCATCCAAGAACTGACGGCGTCGGGGCTCTCAAAGTTGGACGCGGTCGAGCTCACACCGTCCGTCCGGTCGATGCTGGACGATCTCACGGTCCGTGCCACCACCCGGCGAATGTGACACCGTGAACACCATCCTCCGCTTCCGCCTACTCGACGGACTGTCCACCCGTCACCCGGACGCCCGCCGAGTGGGGGCCGTGGCCGCCATCATCATCACACTCGCCTCATTCGGCGGCGGTGCGATCCGCTACCGTGGCGGTGTTCTCGACGCATTGGGCCTGTCCTTCCTCTCCTATGGACACGGTGCCGCGGTATCCACCGTGGCGATGTGGCTGGGGCTCGGATTGATGAGTCTGGCATGGGTTCTTTTGGGACGTGGCGTACTAAGGGGCATGGTGGACTGCCGTGGCGTGGTCCGTTCACTTACTTGGTGGACTCTGCCATTCCTGTTCGCCGCTCCGATTCTCTCCCGCGACGTCTACTCGTATCTCATGCAGGGGGCGATGGTCCGCGACGGATTCGATCCTTACTCCCAGGGGGCGGCCGTCAACCCAGGCCCCATGCTCCTTGAGGTCTCCCACGACTGGCGGAACACCACCACACCGTACGGTCCTCTACACCTCTGGTTGGGAAACGGGGTGACCACCCTCGCGGGAGACAACGTCACGCTCGGAGTACTGCTCTACAAGATCATCACCATGGCCGGTTTCTGTGCAATCGTCTGGAGCATTCCCCGGATAGCGGCGAAAATCGGTGGCGACGGAGCGACGGCACTTTGGCTCGGCGTCGCAAACCCGGTCACGGTGCTCCATCTCATCGGAGGCATGCACAATGAGTCCGTCATGGTCGGCCTGGTTTCCCTGGGGCTGCTGCTCGCCCTCGACCGACACTTCACATCTGCTCTGGTATTGATCGCGGTTTCCGTGTCGTTCAAGGCCACCGCGGTCATTGCTCTTCCATTCCTCGTCTGGATGATGCAGCGACATCTGATCCGCCGGAGTCCAATGTTCGGAAGTCTGTTTTCTTTCCTGGCCGCAGGGTTGTGGGCCGTTGTGACGACCCTTGTTGTGGTGACCGGATGCACCGTTCTCTCCGGTGCAGGCTGGGGATGGATCGCGCAATTATCCGGAAATTCCAAGGTGATCAATCCACTCGCTCTCCCGTCCTTGTCTGCGGGAGTGCTGACCCCTGTACTCGGGGTGCTGGGAAACGACGTCAGCTACAACACGGTCCTAGCGGTTCTGCGGCAGGTCGGGATGCTCGGCATGCTCGGTGGTCTTGTCACGGCATGGTGGGTGTTCCGAGATGGTGACCGGAGGAACATCATGGGAATCGCGGCAGCCTACACAGCAGTGGTAACGCTCAATGCCGTTACCCTTCCCTGGTATTACGTCAGCCTGCTCGTGTTGCTGGGTACTTTCACCCCGTCTGGGCGCATCGTCGGGGCAACGCTCTGGTGTTCGGTGGTCGTGGCGATGTCGTTCACCGGCGGCGGCAACCACCAGATGTACAACCTCATGTGGATGGGCGCGCTGGCGGTGATCGCGTGGTACCTCACCAGGTGGTTGCTCACAGACACGGACGTGCCCCGAATATCAACAGAACCGGAAACCGGGTCCGGGGCTGAGCCGACCTCTGTCAGAGCCCCGCAGCCTGAGCGCGGCGCATGACCTCTCGGGCGAGGTGCCCGTGCAAACCGTCCACCGGACGACCTGGAAGGGAGTCATCGGCGGTGAACAGCCAATCGAAAATCTCACGGTCGTCGTAACCACCGTCCGTCAACAGGGCGATAACACCGGGAACAAAGCGGTTGACCCGGCCGTCCGCGCCGAAGAAGACGGCGGGCAGCATCCTCGTTCCGTCCACGGTGACGGCGATGAGCTTGTGCTCACCGAGAAGATCAAAAACATGGGTGACAACGACCCCCATCTTCTCGGCAGCTTCGGGGATACTCAGCAATGGTTCATCGGCGGGCAGGACTTCACGGGCTTCTGGGAAACTCACACCAATCAATGTAGCGCGTCGTAACGTTCTACCCTACTCAGCCGCCATACGACGCGTTCTGACCATCAGTCGGCTGGAACACTCGGCCTCCTTCGACCATACTGGGTCCATGACACACCTGGACGTCGGAGAAGTTCTGGAGAACCGGTACCGGATCGACACGCCGATAGCCCGCGGTGGGATGTCCACTGTCTACCGCTGCGTGGATCTTCGACTCGGACGAAGCGTCGCGGCCAAGGTGATGGATGACCGTTACGCAGGGGATCCTGTCTTCCGCAACCGTTTCCGCAGGGAGGCCCGCTCCATGGCCCAGTTGTCGGATCCGTGTCTCGTCAATGTGTACGACACGAGCGCGGACGGCGGGCATGTATTTCTCATCATGGAGCTCATTACCGGGGGGACGCTCCGTGAACTCCTGGCCGAGCGGGGGCCGATGCCACCACACGCTGCGGCAGCGGTCATGCGGAGCGCCCTGACGGGACTGTCGATCGCCCATAAGGCGGGGATGGTGCACAGGGACATCAAGCCCGACAACATCCTGATCAACTCTGACGGGCAGGTGAAACTCGCGGACTTCGGCCTGGTTCGTGCGGCCGCCGCCTCCCCCGCCGCAGGTGATCGAATTATCGGCACCGCGAACTATCTCTCTCCGGAGCAGGTCGAGAACAGCGAGATCGGACCACCGAGCGACGTCTACTCCGCAGGTATAGTGCTCTTCGAGCTTCTCACCGGAGAAACCCCCTTCTACGGTGAGGATGATGTCACCAGGGCCCGCGCGCGTCTGACGTCGGATGTTCCGCCACCCAGCACCCGTATCGAAGGGGTACCCCGGCTTTTCGACGAGCTGGTCGCCACTGCGACCAGCCGCAACCCGGGAGACCGGTTCACCGATGCCGGTGAGTTCCTTGATGCACTCGAAGACGTGTCCACAGAACTCGGGCTCGCGGCGTTCAGAGTTCCTGCACCGAAAAACTCGGCGGCACATCGGGCGACCGGTTTCATCGACATGCCCACAGACATGCTCACAGGCACCATCTCGGTGCCTGACCAGATTGATTGCCGAGGAACCGATCATGGTGTCGGCGATATGGAGACCACCCACATCGCTACCCAGAACGCACCGGCGGACGAGACCCGAATGCTACCGCCCGTTTCTGCAGCACCACCAGGTTCAATTGAGACGACGTTTCTCCCCGCCACCGGGGTCACCTCCGGTGCACATGTCCCCTCCGTCCACACGACACCGACACCGGAGTCAGAAGCAGAACCGGAACTGGACTTTCATTACCGACCACCGGTGACGAGCGGATCAAAGGTCGGTCTGATCATCTGGTTGACACTGGTCGCAGTCAGCACGACAGCAATCGCGGTAGGTGCCTGGTGGTTCGGATCCGGTCGATACGGTGAGATACCACAGGTTCTCGGAATGGATCCCGCGACGGCCACTGCGACTGTCACCGAGGCCGGGTTTGAACCTGTCTCCCGCAGTGTCTACGACGACACGATCCCCTTAGCTCAGGTTGTCGGCACCGACCCACCGGGAATGGAACGAATTCCCCGGGGCAGACAGGTTTCAGTTCTCGTCTCGCTGGGAGCCCCGACAGTTCCAGCCCTCCCCACCGACCACGACGCCGCCCGGTTCAGGGCGGCGCTCGCCGATCGGACCCTCGAATGGAACGACGGTGAATCCGTATACTCCGATGACATTGCCGCTGGCGGGGTGGTCAGGACAGAACCGCCCTCCGGCGGAGTCGTTCCGGTCGGTGGAAAAGTAACCGTGTATCTGAGCAAGGGACCAGCTCCCATAAAAATTCCCAGGGTCACCGGCATGTCGAAAGACGAAGCCATGGATGCTCTGCAGAGGGCAGGGCTCACCGTAGCTGCCACAACCAACGAGTTTGATCCCAACGTAGACGCAGGCAACGCGATCACCACCGAACCAGCGCCAGGGACCACACTGAAACGGGGTTCCGACGTCGCACTGCTCGTTTCAAATGCACTCACCGTTCCCGATGTCATCGGTATGAGCGAGCCAGATGCCCGCAGAGAACTCTCCGAAGCCGGATTTGCGATAGGAGATGTATCCCGCACAGATCTCGTCGGGGCAACTGCTCATGCAGTCATGGATGTCTCCCCCGATCCCGGTACCAGAGTCAATCCTTCGGACCCCAGAGTCAATCTTCTCGTCGCCAAGAAGGTTAACGTCCCTTTCCTCATCGGAAAGCGCACCGATGAGGCCCGGAAGCTCCTAGAGGATGCGGGGCTACAGTACACGGGCCTCGATGGCACCTCTGACGGGGCTCGCGTGGTCACCCAGTCCCCTTCCGGGAACCGTGACGTTTCTCCGGAAACGACGGTGAAGATCAGGACAGTCGGATAAAGAACAACCTATGCCGGGAAATCGCGGTCCCGCGGTCTCAGAGGCGCGACGAATGACTCCCTACCCTTACCTACAACAAGAAGACTCCCGCATTCTAAGCCTGGGGAACAAGCAGAACACCCCGCACGGTGATTAACCCGTGCGGGGTGTTCATTTATGCACGTTCAGCGGAAAAACTACTGGTTGCGCAGCATCTCCGCGACGAGAAACGCCAGTTCTAGGGACTGCTGGGTGTTCAATCGAGGATCACACGCGGATTCATAACGACCCGGGAGGTCAATGTCCGTGATGTCCTCTGCTCCACCGAGACACTCGGTGACATCTTCACCGGTCAACTCAATGTGAATGCCACCCGGGTGCGTACCCAGTTCACGGTGCACTTCGAAGAAGCCCTGCACCTCGTCGATGACATGATCGAAGTGACGGGTCTTGTAGCCATTCGACGAAGTGGTGGTGTTGCCGTGCATCGGATCACACTGCCATATGACACGGTGCCCGGATTCCTCAACCGCCCGGATGATGTCCGGTAGTACTGTCCGAACCTTGTCGTGGCCCATCCTGGCCACCAGTGTGAGCCGTCCGGGCTCGCGGTTCGGGTCGATCCGTTCAGCGTAGGCAACCGCTTCTTCCGGCGTACACCCGGGACCGATCTTCAGCCCGACCGGGTTGGCGATGAGGGCCGCGAAGTTGACGTGGAAGTCTTCCATCCCACGGGTACGTTCACCGATCCACACCTGGTGTGCGGACAGATCATAAAGTTCGGTCTTCCCGTTCTCATCTTCCGCGAGTCGCAGCATTGCACGCTCATAGTCAACGAGGAGTGCCTCATGAGAACAGTAGATGTTCGCCGAATGCAGGTTCTGGTCGTTCACTCCGCACGCGGCCATGAACTTGAGGCCCGCCTCGATCTCCTGACCGAGTTGCTCATAACGGGCACCCGCGGATGATGTTGCCACGAACTCGCGATTCCACTCGTGCAACTTGTGGAGATCAGCGGTACCCGAAGACGTGAGGGCACGAACCAGGTTGAGTGCCGCCGACGCATTGGCGTAAGCACGGATCATCCTCGCCGGATCGTGGCGCCGAGCTTCCGCGGTTGCCTCGACCGCGTTAACGATGTCTCCGCGGTAGTTCGGCAGACCGTTCTCATCCAGGTCCGAGGACCGGGGCTTGGCATACTGGCCTGCGATCCGCGCCATCTTGACCACCGGTGTTGAAGCACCGTAGGTCAGAACGACAGCCATCTGCAGAAGCGTCTTGACGTTCGCACGGATGTGCGGTTCAGTGTTCGATTCGAAGGTCTCCGCACAGTCACCGCCCTGCAGGAGAAACGCCTTGCCGAGCGCAACATCGGCGAGCTGCTTCTTCAGCCTCCGAATCTCGGGCGCCACGACAACCGGGGGTACGGATTCCAGGATCTTACGAACATTGTCGGCCTGGCGCTGATCCCAGGTCGGTTGCTGCTTCGCGTCCCTGGCTATCACAGCATCGAAGCGTTGCTGAATACCGTCGGGCAACGGAGGAAGATCGGGAAGTTCATCTACTGGGAGGTCTACTGTCCAACTCACGCTACATTCATACCACGTGCGCAGTACATCTCCGGCCCCCGACCCCCAAAAAGAAAGCCGCACCGACCCGCTGAAAGATAATATCAGTATGCAGACCGGACACGATTCAGGCTGTCAACCGGAAGATACCGTTCACATAACCTAAATTTATCCAGGTTATGTCGGGCATCCACGAGCGCATCATGGTTTCCCTCTGGGAGATCCGGGAGAGTAGGGCGACCGGCCGCCTCCCAGTACTGGCGAAGTTCGTGGGTGAACCGGGGCAGCGAACGGGGCATAGAACGCATATCCCCGAAGAGCTGGGCCAAAACGACGTGATCATAGGCCCCCACCCAGGCCCAGAGTTCCGGGGTTCCGGGCGCATTGGTCAGAAACTCCTTCACCTCATCCCTGATCCTCATGCGGTCCCGCCATAACGGAGAACTGACGTTCGGTAGTTGCGAGAGCACGTTTCGGTTCACCCAGTCATTCGCTTTCCGGGGATCAAACTCCGTGGACACCGCGTAGTACTCACGGCCGTCCTCGCCCACGATCCCGATGGAGACGAGTTCGATCGTACGTCCGTCCTCGATAAATTCGGTGTCATAGAAGAAGCGCACGCTCTGTAACCTCACTGTTCGTCATCAGGCCGATCAAATCGGCGGTGGCGCCCGGATCATGGCGTCATCCTCTCCAGCCTAACGGGGCACTCCATTCCACGGACGGCCCGGGGCAGATAGAATCCCGGATCATGTCCGCTTCCGCCCCGGTGACCGTCGGCGACCGCCTTCCCGACCCACTCTATGTAGGCCTCAGAGCCGCAGCGCTCATCGCGACCGTGATCGCGGTACTCCCGTTCGTGTTCAATACCTCACACCCCGGAAATCAACAACTCCTGCGCTACCACATAGATTTCGATGTCTATCGCAACGGTGGCCGCGCGCTGCTCGATGGAATCGCCCTCTACACCGCCTCATTTCCGGTTGGCGGAATCAAACTGCCCTTCACTTACCCCCCGCTTGCGGCAATCCTGTTCGTCCCAACGGCTTTCCTGGACCGAGACCTAGGCGCCGCACTCCTGAACATCACGAGCGTAGTGGCGCTGTGGTGGTGCCTAGTCGTGGTACTTGAACGGTCACGACCCGGGTGGAGCCGTTCAACCACCTGGTCAACGGCACTGGTGCTCCTTCCCATTGCTCTACGTCTGGAACCTGTGGCGGAGACGCTCAACTTCGCACAGGCCAACATCCTGCTCATGTTGGCTGTCATCATCGATGTTCTGGGCCGCCGGACAGTACTCCCGAGGGGAACACTCATCGGCCTGGCTGCGGCGATCAAGTTAACTCCCGCCGTGTTCGGTCTCTATTTTCTCGTACGCGGAGACTGGCGTTCCGCGGGTGTCTGTGTCCTCTCCGGCATCGGATTCACTGCGGTTGCATGGACGATCACCCCGTCCAATTCCGTTGAATACTGGCTGCACACCATTTCCGATCCAGACCGTATCGGACAACTCGCGTACACCGGAAACCAGTCGCTCAGAGGTGTTCTCGCACGGACCCTCCCGGAGGGCACACAAACAACCCTATGGCTCATGACTGTCGGACTCATCCTCCCTGCTGTCATCTTCGCCATGATCAGAGCAGTGAACCGCGGTGCGATGACAGGGGCACTCCTCCTGAACGCAACCGTCGCACTCTTATGTTCCCCGGTCGCGTGGACACACCACTGGGTGTGGCTGGCACCCCTCGTGGTGGTACTCGGATTCCGCGCAGTCGATCTCCGGGGCACCCGGTCGGGAGCACTGGCACTGTGGCTCACTGCCCTGTTCACCACAGCCTGCATTGTCGCTCCGCAGTGGACGCTTCCTTACCGAGGGGCCGAGGTCGACTGGTCACCGGGCGCTCATCTCATCGGGAACACCTACGTCCTACTCACTCTGATTCTGATCGGAGCAGTGATCGCGGCACCGGAGATCCTCGGTGGCGATCCGGGGCGACTCGGTGGAGTCAACACGAAACTCCCGGCCTGGCCGGGAGCCATTCTTGCCGCAGTGGGGATCATCATCTCCTCGGGGGTGGTCAGCGGTACGGTACCCGGCGTCGTACCCGTTGATGTCAGCCAGGAGGCTGCGGTGGCGATTCGCCACATGCTCACGGGCACCGGAGGTAACGCCGATCCCAGGGTCTCACTACTGGCTGCGATACTGTTCATAGTGGTCATCGCGGTTGTGGTTGTCCCGGGACACGGCTGGAGGGTACTGGCGTTCAGCGCCCCCGTCATCATGCTCTGTCTGCCCGTGCGCTTAGGGGTGTCCACCCAACCACTGACGCTGTTGGTTGTGGGACTACTCGCAGCCGATGCGTTCGCCCCACGAAGCAATCGTCTTCCGGGAGGGCTTCTGAGCGGAATCGCGATAGGTCTCGCGGGGTGGCCACTAATGACCCTCGGCGCGATAGTGGTACGCGGTACCCGCCGTGGACTGGTAACAGCCCTGGTGACCGGAGCAACGACAATGGTAATCCTCTGGCCGGTTGCTGGGTTCCTCCCCGCGTTGACGGGGATATCCCTGGGGTCGGCGCTCAACGCATCCCCGGTGGGATTCCTCGCTCGCACCACCACAGGAACCAGCCCCTTCACGACGGTCGCCCCGGTACTGACCGCCGCAGCTTTCGGCGGCTGGGTACTGTACCGGTTGCACCACTCAACGGCATCCGAGCACGAGAAAATGGCGGTGTGGTTCACCATCCCGTTGCTGGTACTGCCGATGGTATCGGTCCCGCTGTGGTCTCTCGCGGTGCCTCTGGTGGTGATGTTGATGATACGAACCCGGTCGGAAGTGGGTACCGAGCAAGTTCGGAGCACCGTTGCCGCCGCACTCGGTGTCTGGATGCTCCTTTTCTTCTGGCCTCCCACTGCACTCGAAGCCGGGTTCTCCGGCCCCACCTCCGGGTGGAACCCCTTGACGGAGTTCCTCGCGTTGCTTCCCGCATTCTATCTCGTGGTCACCTGGCTGATTTTGGTCCAGAGAAAACCGGCCACGGTCACGGCAGGATAGCGAACACCCGGGCTGGGAACCCGGTTCCGCCCTTCGGCTTCGCCCAGGTAGCTACGATGATGGCGCCGGTCTCCGGAACCTCCTCGAGGTTCGCCATGAGTTCGATCTGCCAGCGGTCCTGCTGGAGCAGGAACAACTCGGTCGGGAGAGTTCCTCCGCTGACCACGACACCGGGATCTGTATCGGTGGTCTCGTGGCCGATGGCGGTGATCCCCCGCTCCTCCAGGAGGAAGCGGACGACCTCGATGTTCCAGGCCGGGTAGTGGAACACGCCGTCAGCGTCGGCGTTGAACATCGCCTCCGCGTCGGGCCAACGTTTCGACCAGCCGGTCCGCAGCGCCACGAACCCGCCCTCGGGGAGGCGGCCGTTCCGGTCTTCCCAGGCGAGGACGTCGTCCACGGTCGGCGTGTAGTCCGGGTTCCCGGCGACCTGTTCCGTGACATCCAGGACGGCGAACGGGAGGATCATCTCGTTGACGGGAAGTTCGTCGAGGGTTCGCGCATCGTTGACGAAGTGGATCGGTGGATCGACGTGGGTGCCCCATTGCCCGACGAACCGGTACTCGTCGACGGTGAATCCGTGCTCGGTGACGGTGAACAGGCGCGTGCGGTCCTCGTCGGGGAGTGCCGAGAACTTCGGTTGCCCCGCATGGAATGCGTGGGTCAGATCGACGTAGCGGTGTCTGCTACGGAGCCGGGTGGCGAGTTCCCAGAGTGAATTGTTGTCGGTCATGGTGTGTCTTTCGTGGTCGGGAAAGGGACGACCCCCGCAGTCGTCATCGTGCATGTCGACGGCCGCGGGGGTCAGTGTCGGTGGGTGTCACCAGGGTCAGACGGTGGTTCGGGCGTTCTTCGCGGCGGCGACGAGCACCTCGATGCTCGCGGTCGTCTCAGGCCAAGCGCGGGTCTTCAGACCACAGTCGGGGTTGACCCAGAGCTGACGCGGATCAACGGAATCGAGAGCAGCGGCGAGAAGTTCGTCGACCTCTCCGCGGTCGGGGACACGCGGTGAGTGGATGTCCCAAACACCGGGGCCGACGCCGGCGTGGAATCCCGAGTCCTTCAGCGCGGTCAGAACCTGCATCCCGTTTCGGGCGGCCTCGATCGAGGTGACGTCCGCGTTCAGGTCACTGACGGTGCCGATGAGCTCGTTGAACTCCGAGTAGCACATGTGGGTGTGGATCTGGATGTTCGCGGCGACACCCGAGGTCGCCAGGCGGAAGGAACCGACGGCCCAGCGGAGGTAGTCGGTCTGCTGCTCGGCCTTCAGCGGGAGGAGCTCTCGGATGGCGGGCTCGTCGACCTGGATGATCTTCGCGCCTGCGTCGACAAGGTCGTCGATCTCATCGCGCAGGGCGAGGGCCACCTGGTCGGCAGTCTCGCCGAGCGGCTGGTCGTCACGCACGAAGGACCAGGCGAGCATGGTGACCGGGCCGGTCAGCATGCCCTTGACGGGCTTGTCGGTGAGCTCCTGGGCGACGCGGAACCAGTCGACGGTCATCGGGGTGGGCCGGGTGACGTCACCGAACAGGATCGGCGGGCGGACGCACCGGGACCCGTAGGACTGGACCCACGCGAGGTCCGTGGAGTGGTAGCCCTCGAGCTGCTCGGAGAAGTACTGCACCATGTCGTTGCGCTCGGGCTCACCGTGGACCAGGACGTCGAGGCCGAGTTCCTCCTGGCGGCGGATGACGTCGGCGATCTCGTCCTTCATCGCCTGCGTGTACTGCTCGTCGGTGAGTTCGCCCTTCTTGTGGGCCGCGCGGGCGCGACGGATCTCGGTCGTCTGGGGGAAGGAACCGATAGTGGTGGTGGGTAGCGGCGGCAGGCCGAGTTCCTCGCGCTGGGCGACGACACGGGTCTCATAGTCGTCGCGGTCGCGGTCGGCGTCCGTGACTGCGGAGGTACGGGAGCGCAGCTGCTCGTTGTGGGTGCGGGCCGAACCGCGGCGAGACGCGACCGCCTCGGCGGATTCCTTGACCGCCGCGCGGTCGGCATCGGTGTCCTCACCCGTCAGGGTGCGGGCGAGGAGGGCGACCTCCGCGGCCTTCTCCGCACCGAAGGAGAGCCAGGAGCGCAGCTCGGCATCATCGTCCAGGGAGGTTTCCTGGGCGAGGGAGTAGGGTACGTGCAGCAATGAGCTGGAGGTGGACACGGCGACAGAACCGCGCTCCTTCAGTGCCTTCAGGGTGTTCAGCGCGGCGCTGAGGTCCGTGCGCCAGATGTTACGCCCGTCGACGACTCCGGCGACAAGCAGTTCGGTTCCCTTCCAGGACGGGAGGAGATCCCCATCTGCAATCGCGGTGGCGTCGGAACGGCGCTCATCGGTGCGGCCTGTAACGAGATCGACGCCGATAGCGGCGACACCGGTCCCGGTGAGGGTGCGCACGGCGACGTCGCCGTCACCGAAGTAGGTCTGGACCAGCAGCTCGGGAGCACCGGGGACGGCGGCCGCAGCGGCGGCGAGACGCTCGTAAGCGACACGGGTGCGCTTGAGCAGATCATCACGGCGACCGGCGTCGGAGGCCACATCGGTGACCAGCCAGGGTTCATCGAACTGGATCCAGGTGACACCGGCCTTGGCAAGGTCGTCGATGAGCGCGACGTATGCGTTCGTCACCGATTCAAGGTGGTCCAACGCATCTGAGCCATCGGTGGTCCGGGCGAGAGCAAGATAGGTCAGCGGGCCGATGACAACCGGACGAGCGGGCATACCCGCTGCAACCAGTTCCCTGACATCCGCGACGAATGCCTCGTCATCAAGTTCAAAACGAGTGTCCGCCGTCAATTCCGGGACAATGTAGTGGTAGTTGGTGTCAAACCACTTGGTCATCGCGGATGCGGGAAGCTCCGAGGTGCCGCGGGCCGCAGCGAAGTAACGGTCGATAAAGGCGGGCAGATCATCCCCCTCGCCGGTGCTGTCATGATCGGTGATGTCCGCGACCCGCCGCGGCAGTACCCCGAGTAGTGCTGAAGTATCCAGAACCTGATCGTAGAAACTGCGACCGATGGTGGGTACAGAATCCAGGCCTGCGGAAACCAGATCGGCCGCGGAGTTTCGGGCCAGAACCCGAGCTGTCTCCGCGAGGTCGGATCCGGTCGATGAATCACGCCAGTAGGTTTCCAGCGCCTTCTTCAGCTCTCGCTTCGGTCCAATGCGGGGTACGCCGACGACAGTGGCGGTAATCGAGTTACTCATGATGGATGGAGGGTCCTTTTGTTCGTCTTGAACAGATCAGATGTCTGACCGCTGGGGCGGCCCAAGGTGGCCTGTGGCCATGCAGACAAGCCAATACTAGACCGCTTGGTCTGTCAAGCGTGTGGACACCAAACCACCCACCGACTCACATCCCCAAAACCATCGAACACCCAAGCATCCTGCCAAAACTATCCGTTCAACAGGGCAGATAACACGCATGTTGCGATCCCCCACCGAATCAACACCCCCTACGCCAACCACCCCCGGAGCATTGCCAGATCCAACTCTGACCACCAGTTCCACGGACCGGTCTGTCTAAGCGAATGTTCAGGGTCCGGAACCCCACCCCGATATTCCACGGACGTTGCTTAAATCCCCAGACAGGCGCGTAACATGGGTATCATGAACGAAGCCACCAGCGGCATTCCACCCCGTACCCGCGCGGTACTCGCCGTCCTCGCGGTGATCCTCCTGGCTTTCACCACCTTCGTGGTCGTGAAGTCAGTGACCTCTGAGCCATCAGGTCTCAACACAACCGCGGAGGCCTCCCCCCATGCGATGAACCCATCATCAACGAGCTCCACACCCCCTTCAACCAGTGAGTCTTCGTCAGATCAGGACATTAGTCCCGCACAATCGACCACGCACCCCACATCGGTGGATCCACGGAAGGAATCCGATCCGGCTTCGGTTCGACCACTGGTCCCGGTACCTGACGCCGGAGCAGGTTCGGCTGACATCCCGCCGTCACCGACACCGGATTCTCCCAGTGGAAACACCGATCACACCCCCGTCGCTGCACATGTCGCGCACCCGATTCCTATTGCACCACCGCTCATTCCCACACCCGCAGCCGTGATGAACCTTCCCGGCCACAATCCCAACGTAGGACCCGCCCCAGGTGAAACCGGGATCTTCCGGATGACTGGTCCAGCCCCGGTGGAGAGAGCAGATTACGGGCCGATGGCGTACGTGCTCCCACTGAATCCCCCCGGCCCGCAGAACAGCATGGTCCGGTGGGTCCGTGGGATGGGAGTATCGCCGACCTCCGCCGACCGGGGTACGGTCTATGTCCTCGGCCACGCGTGGGCCCAGCAGTGGCTGGTGTTCAACGGTTTCTCCGAACTGGCGACGCGTTCCGTGAACCTTTCGGCTCCGCCACAAATGGTTCCCGCCTATGGTGGGGGCACTGTACGCCGTTGGGCGACGCCGGTCCTCAACGGTTCCCTGATCACACTGTCGGACAGCATGGGACGTCAACGACAGTGGGTGGTCGACAATACCTGGCTCGTCCCGAAGTCAGACGCCATCAACGACATCGAACTCAACTCAACCGATATTCCGGGACGGATCATTCTCATCGCATGCGCCGTAGGCGGGGGCCGCGACCTGGACTACAACGTAATCGTGTCCGGCCACCTGGTCTGACCCCAGCACGAAAACAACTCTGTTCAGGACGATGTGTGTGGCAGCGACGTTTTCAGCGCTGATCCAGCCTGCACGTTTATGCCTTACGCACGACCGATGACTTCAACTGCATCGCTCCAAACCCCTCGATTCGACAGTCAATGTCGTGGTCCCCAACTCCGTCAACGAGGCGGATTCCCTTGACCTTCGTACCCGCTTTGATGGGCTGAGCCGCTCCCTTCACTTTCATGGTTTTGATAACGGTAACGGTATCTCCGTCCTGCAAAACATTACCTACGGCATCCACAATCACGGGAGTACCCGGATTCTCCGACTCACCGAGCTCCTCGCCCGGCGCCCACTCATGGGCGCACTCCGGGCAGATGATCAGGGCGTCCATCGGATAGGTGTACTCGCAGGTGCATTCGGGACACGGAGGTGTGGTATCAGTCATGACCTCCATCCAACCATGTGCTGTGTGCACCTCACCATACGGGCCCCTCCCGAGATGGAGCCTTCGAGCACACACCCCTCCGGGTACTCCAGATCCTCGCACTATCCTCGGATAACGCCAGAAGAAGCACGATGTTGACGCAGATCGCCGCAACCGGTAAGACCGCATCGAGTTGTTCTCCCATGGCTTTGAAAATGACGCCGTCTGCCAACAGATTGAACAGCGCAAATCCGAGCAGCCATATCCTCGAGCTGCCACTGCCCCGCCAGGTACGCCAGGCGCAGATCAACAACCCCACGTAGCTGACTCCACGTAGTATCTGGACGATACCTCCGAGTACCGGGTCGATTTCTGCGGTGAGTCGCTCCACAGCCTGGACATCGATGATGACGTCGAAAAAGACAGCAACGAATGCAAGGAACACTCCCGCGATCACCGAATTCGGCCTGCGGTCGCCGTCCTCCTTCGCGCCAGACGACCGGAGCACCTCATGCAGGTCTGAGTCAGGGCTCGCTGCGGCGCCGGCAGCGGGATCACCGAGGTCGGGATATCCGCACGCTGCTCGTACCACGGCCCACGGCATTTGATCGAAATCCTGGTCCGGGATGACCCCTGTCAGGTCGACCACCGGCAAGTTCCCATCAGTCCGCACCTCATCTCCGCCGCCGTTCCGGGAATGGTAGCCGGTTGAGAAATTCTCGATTACCCGGTGTTGGATCCGTGCATCCGACCCCTCCAAGCAATTGACGATGTAGTCACGCTCGACGTCGATATTTGCATCGACTTTGTGGGTAATCTGCAATGTGAAGAGAGACAGACCCACAGCACGGTCATAGGTACCTGCGGCGAGCCAATCTGCCCGGATTCCCCCCGGTAGGAACCACCCATCAGGGCACCGCCAGAAGCGAACGTGGTGGCGTTGTGACGCGTTCCCATCCACCTCCTGCTGATACGCGAAACACTGCTTCCGCCCAAAAACCAGGAGTGGACTGACAGGAGCGTGAGGATAACTTTTTCGGAGCAAAGCCGAACGGATTATTCCGAGGGAACTACGCATCGTGATGTCGTCGGCGAGGCGCCATCCCGCTTTCGTCATGGCGGTGTGTATCTCACGGGCGCTTCCGTCGAATGCGAGATTGATCGGATCACCCAACAATCCGTCGGATGTCCGCGCCCGTCCGATGAAATAGTTGGGAACGTAGATCGCGGTCAGAAGTGTGTGTATTCGAGGGAGAACCAGATAAGCGACTATCCCCCAGAAAGGTAGCAGAAGAAGCAGATGTAGAAGTCTGGCGCTGAAAGAAGCACGGAAGACGTCGATGGCGAGGACGGTCGCGGCAAGTGTAGCGATGATGAAAAAGAAGAGATCAATGATCCGTCCCGAGTGAGTCACCCAGGTTGGCCTCGTATGGATCTTTCCCGGAACGGCCCCCGGAAATGGAGTACTCACTCCCCCGGGGATTTTTTCTGGCCGAAGCCCGGCTCCGTTCCATCAGGATAACCGTTACCGGCAGCGAGGGACTGCTTGACGTCCGCTGCATAGCAATCCACGTACTCATTGCCGGTCATATCAACGAGAACCTTGATGATATGGTCCGTCAGCGCCCGCGCAGCTTCATAGCTATCGGACGAGAGTCCTCTTGATGTGACGAATTGAATCGGGTCAATGGGACTTCCGATGTGCATGCCAACCTTAGCGGGCCGTGGCACCCAAGTACCGATCGGGTTCGCCTTACGAGTACCGAACATGGCGACGGGTATCACCGGTGCCCCCGTCGCCAATGCCATACGCGCCACCCCCGTCTTTCCCCGGTAGATGCGGCCGTCCGGTGAGCGTGTCCCCTCCGGATATATCCCCAGAACCTTACCCTGACGCACGAGCTCGATTCCGGTCTCGATGGCAGAGCGTGCGGCATCTCCGGAACTCCGGTCGATGGGAACCTGACCGACAGAGAGGAAGAATGCGCGTTGCAGCTTACCGATGATCCCCTTTCCCGTGAAGTACTCCTGTTTCGCAAGGAACGTGATCCGACGGGGGATCAGCAACGGCAGAAAGAAGGAGTCCATCACGGTCTGGTGGTTGGACGCCATGATCGCGCCACCGGTCGCCGGAACGTTCTCTACACCGCGGACATCAGGACGGTTGTATACCCGCAGGAACGGCCCGATCACGACATGTTTGAACAACCAGTACCACTTGATCTTCATGGCGTTATACGCTCCTTCGACAAGACGAAAAGACTCGTTCTACCGGCCCACTGATCAGTAATGCACCATGTGAGTCAGGGCTGACGGGTTGCAGCTCGGGTATCAGGTGTCTCCCCGGGCCAAGTCCGCCACGCCGATCATACCTGCGTCAGCACCCAGCTCTGCTGTGGCCAAACGAGCAAGGGGACGGTGCCCAGCTCCAACGATCGCCCCCGTGAAGTGAGAACGCGCATCCTCCAGCCACAGATCGGCATCCGTCGAGACCCCTCCCCCGATGACGATCAGTTCCGGGTCGAGCACATCAGCGACAACGCTGAGCCCCTGTCCCAACCACGCGGTGTAATCCCGTACCGCCGCAACCGCGACCGGATCGTCACCTCGAGCGGCGTCCATGATCACCCGTCCGGTGAGTTCCCCACTTCCGCTCTCGCGGTAATCTGCAGCGAGACCGTACGTATCGTCGGCCCCGGCCACGATGATCTCCCGGGCGGTGTCGACCAGAGCAGTACCTGAACAGTAGCGCTCGAGACAACCGAATTTTCCGCACGAACACGGACGACCGTCACGGACGACAGTGAGGTGGCCGAACTCTGGGGCGGTGCCGTATGCACCCCGGTAGAGTTTTCCCTCGATCATGAGCGCACCACCGATACCGGTACCCACCGCGAACAACACCCAGATTCGACTACCCCGGGCAGCCCCAAAACGGTACTCACCCCACGCCGCCGCGTTCGCATCGTGCTCAAGAGTGACCGGAAGTCCCAACTGCTCCTGGAGTATGTCCCGAACCGGAGCGTCCCGCCACGGCAGGTGGGGGGCAAAACGCACCGTGGTGCATTCGGGATCAAGGAACCCGGCTACCGCGAGCCCCACACCGGTCACCTGTTGGCGACGACGGTAATGGGACACGATTTCGGTGACTGCGGTTTCAAGTTCTTCAGCGGTTCCGGGGGTTGGCACCTGCGTGGTGTCGATGATGTGGCCTTCGGCATCCACCGCCGCACCCCGCAGGTTGGTTCCGCCGATATCGAACCCGACGGTGACCGAACCCGATGGGAGTGGCATGTTCGCACCTTGTTTCTGTGACGTCTTGTTCAACAACCTGGCCATTATATCGGGAAGAGAGCCGTACTCCCCACTTGCGGTACGGTTGGCGGGTTTCTAAACCGATGCAGTTCCTTCCAGAACACGCCTCAAGCGGGCGCCCATGATGTCCCACGTCCAGTTACCGAGTACATGCTGCCGCCCGGCAACACCCATCCGGGATCGCAGATCTGCATCTCCGAGAAGACGGTTCAGCGCTTCAGTCAACGCTCCGGTGTCACGCCCACCGACAACGATCCCGGTCTCCCGAGTGACGGTTTCCGGTGCGCCTCCGGAATCACCGGCGATAACCGGTACACCACTGGCCTGAGCCTCGAGGTACACAATTCCCAGTCCTTCCACATCAAGTCCGCCCCCCCGGGTACGGCACGGCATAGCGAACACATCTGCTGCCGCAAGCAGGCGTCGCATCGCCTCGAAATCGAGTTTCCCGGTCAACTGCACACTATCCACGAGGTTCGGTGTGATCATGGCCGATAGACGCCTCCGGTAGCTACCCTCACCAACGATGAGTAGCCTGACTTCAGGATTCACCGCAAGCACCCCGGGCATCGCACGAATCAGCTGATCCTGGCCTTTTCTAGGGACAAGGCGGGAAATACAGACGACCAGAGGTGCTTCCCCCGGAATACCGAACTCACGCCGGGTAGCTTCTTTCTGCGCCTCGTCCGCCGGGCAGAACACATCCGTGCTGACGCCTGACGGCAAGGCGCTGAATGTGGCAGCAGGACCGAAGGCACTCCGGAATCTACCGAGTGTGTAATTGGAGATGTAGGTGACATGGTCGCACTGGGATCCGATGCGGCGGAGCATCGCTCTTGCCCCCGGGATCATCGACCACCCGACCTCGTGTCCATGCGTCGAAGCCACTATCCGGCGGGCACCAGCTTGCCTCGCAGATGGTGCGAGGAGAGCAAGAGGGGCGGCAGCTCCGAACCAAACCGTGTCAATCTTCTCTGCACGAATCACGCCCTGCATCGCCCGGGCAGTGGCGGGGGTCGGAAGCATGATCTTCCTGTGCCAGCGATGGACGCGATAGGGAACATCGGCATCATGGGAAACCGCTGCGGCCCGGTCCTGGGTCGAGGTAAATACCACCGTCTCCTCGGGATCCAACGTCCCGATAAAATCCCTGAGATACGATTGGATTCCACCGAGTGCGGGTGGAAAATCATTGGTGACCAGAAGAGTCCGCGTCATCGGGTAAGTCCGCGCTAATAGCGACGCGCGCCAAAGAAAGGCATCGAATCCATCGGCACCACCTGCACAGGAATCCCGAAATCCGAGGCATGGACCACCATCCCGTCACCCGCATAGATTCCTACATGGGTGGCTCCGGGATAAAAACCGATCACGTCGCCCGGCTGAAGCTGGTCCCGGCTCACCGGGACACCATCCGCCATCTGCGCCTGAGAGGTGCGCGGCAACCGTTTGCCCTGTTGCGCGTACGCCCAGACCACCAACCCTGAACAGTCGAAAGAATCAGGACCGGTGGCACCCCAGACATACGGCGCCCCGATCTTGGACATCGCCTGTTCAAGTGCCGACATCCCTGACGGATTCATGCCCATAATTCCGTCAAGAGAATGGTCTACGGGCCCGTTCTTGTTGATCCAGGCGAGTTTCTCGGTCGCAGACATGTTCTCGACCCGATTCCGGATATCCGTTATAAGGCGTTCAAGATCAATACGCTCCGCTTCCAACTTCGCACGTCTGGCTCTGAGCTCACCGGCGCGGAACTCAGCCTGTGCCTGCGCCCTCGACACCTTTCCCCTGGCGCGTCCCGCATCCGCCCGGGCCCTCTTCAGCTCATTGAGCGCATCCGAGTATCGACGAGACAGGGCATTCATATATGCTGACCGATCAATCGCTTCCTGCGGCCCAGCGGCATCGATCAACATCGTGAGAGGATCAACGGCCACCCCCCGGTAACGAGACTGGGCGATCCGGTCGACCTCAGCTCTGGCCCCGTCAACCTCACGATCAGCCTGCTCTGCACGCTCGCGGGCCTCATCGGCACGTTTCCGGAGTTCCTCAACCTCGCGTTCCCTCTCGGCAAGTTGTTCCTCAAGCTGCTTCACCTCTTCATTCTGCACCTCAGCCTGGTGAGAATTCCGGCCGAGTTCCTCGATGAGGAATCCGAGATCCTGTGGCGCCTCAGCCTCTGCCTGCACCCCCTCTGGGTCTGCGACGGCAGGAACCGACGGGCAGAACATGAGACCAACGACAGCAACGCTGGCGAAGATCGACTGACGTCGACGCAACCTGAAGAACTGCAACGGTGTTCAACTTTCCGAGAGTGTGGTTCATAAAGGGAACAGACCGGGAGAGCGATCCGCTTCAAACGACTATAGAACGTTAGCGGGTCTTCCGAAAATACCCCTGGGATGACTGCGAGCGGAGTTCAGCGACGATCCACACTCTTCATCGGTACTTCACTGGATCAGCGCTCCGACTCCCTGAACTGACGAACCGCCATCCGGGAAACCCGAATGGCGGAACGGAAGTGGTCACCGAGGTGAATCAGTAACGAACCGCTGAATGGAACGGCATGTAGTCGAGTGAGGTCTCGGAGAGCGGGGTGCCCGACTGAATCGCATGGATGACAGTTCCATGTCCCGAGTAAATTCCCACATGGGACGCGCCTGAGTAGAAGGCTATGATGTCTCCGGCCTGAAGATTATTGAAGGAAACGGGCGTTCCACCTGCAGCCTGTGCATAAGACGTACGGGGAATGTGCTTGCCCACCTGGGCATAAGCCCAGGAGGTCAGACCCGAGCAATCGAACGCATTCGGACCCGTGGCACCCCACACGTAGGGGGATCCGATCTTTGAGCGGGCGGCATCGACAACACGCTGCCCATCAGCAGCCGGCGCAGCAACGAACTGCTGCTCGAGCGGAGCCGCCGCGATAGCGGAGTAATTGGCCTGGGCTGCCTGTCCAGCGAGTGAAGGAACCCACTCGGAAATGCCCGGCACCGATGCGATGTTCGGAATATTCTCCAGACCCGCAACCTCAAAGGAGAGGTCAGTATTGGGAATGTAAACCTCCGCGGCCTGTGCCGGGGAGGTCAGAGCGGCGGTAGCTCCGAAAGTTGCAGCGGATGCGATTGCTGCCCGCTGGACCGTCTTGTTACTACGGCGGCTGTGCTTACCCACGAATGAATCTCCAAATCTTCCAGTGTGTTACCTGCCGGGTTAGCTGTCGGGCTCGGAAGCGGAAGGCTCCTACCCCACTCCACGGCCATCGTGCGACGGTGGTCGTTCTCGTGTGGGATTCACCCCAGAGTTACTTTGGGTGTCGGGTCCCCGGCTCGCGGTATCGATTCAGGCAGACTCTCTGCCGTCTGTCGAAGGTGCGAAAAGGTGTGTATTTCGGTTTTCATTGGCGGTGCTTCCGGGACTATCCCCGTCGCCTGCCGCAATGTCTCAATCAGATTACGAAACGGATAACAACATGTCCACTCAAACCGTCAATCCAAGGACGTTATCGCTCCGTTATCGTTTCTCAACCGGACCTCAACCAAACCATCAGCCCCGTCCCCCCTGGCAAGCTCCCCAACTGCACAGTCTAGCAAAAAAGGCACTGACCAGCAGTTTACCGCAAATTCCAAATAGCCTCGAGAAACATGTCCCCTCGCCAACCAAACACAGTATCTAGTAGCAGATAAATATTTGTGGTACTCGTCACATATTCCGAATCGAGGTCCGAATACAGCGAATCCGATGAACACGACCACCGGCCTCCACTATCCGGAGGCACCCAAACCCTGCCCCCCCGCTAGGTTCCTAGCAGGATAATGCGCCCTGCAGACTCCGACTTCACGTCCACCCAGCAGGTTCCGGTTTCCACCGCCCAGACATTGCGCCGATACAACGTCATCAGTACAACTACACCCCGGGGAGGCCCCCTTTGTATCACCGCGCCCCAAAACTGATCACTATCCCAAGCAGAATCGACGAGAACCCACTCGGGCATCTGGGAAGACAATGCCGAGCACCTACCGTTTACCTGTCATCAGCAGCAGTCGAAAATCGAATTTGTGAAGTATCGGCCCCACTTCGGTTCGCCTCACGCCACGAGCTGTCCTCGAATCCGCTTACCTCGGAAACACCGTTGGATAGCCCGCAGCAGTGTCACGCACCCGCAGATGCCCGCACAAGGGGAACAGAGGAACACTAACGCCACTGACTTTGGAAGTACCGGAAAACGGGAAACCCCGGATATCCCTGCCACTTTGAATGTGGCCGGAGATCCGGGGTTTCACCGATTTCGAAGAACCGGAAATGATTCTAGTTGTCGAACCCGCGGGCACGATCCTCAGCACGAACCGATTCCTGCAGCCTCCGCAGCATCTCGGTCTCTTCGTGATGATTCGATTCCTCAATCTCACGTGCCTTCGCCGCGATATCTTCGGGGTCAGCCTTGAAGAAACCTCCGCGTCCGGGGTGCCCGGCGTAACCGAGTTCGTTCATTTGCTTCGGTACCTTCGCACCAGCATATTCGAGCGGAATCGGGTGACCGTGCTCATCCACCGGTCCGAGCGGCTGGTGGACCTCGACGAATGCACCGTTCGGCATCTGATTAATGATGCCTGTCTCAATACCGTGCTCCAGGACCTCTCGGTCAGAACGCTGGAGCCCGATGCACAGACGGTACGTCATGAAATAAGCCAGAGGCGGAAGTACAACCAACCCGATACGACCAATCCAGGTCATGGCGTTCAAGGAGATATCGAAGTGCAGGGCAAATAGGTCATTGCCACCGGACAAGGTCAGTAGGAAGTAAAAAACCATCGCCATGACACCAATCGAGGTACGCACCGGCACGTCCCGCGGACGCTGGAGCAGATTGTGATGAGCATCGTCGCCCGTGATCTTCTTCTCTATAAACGGGTAGGCGAACAGCAGGCCGACCAGGATACCGAGCATCACAGCGACCCAGAACACCGCCGGAATCGTGTGGTTACCGAAATACAGCTCCCACGCAGGCATGACACGGGCAGCACCGTCAGTCCACAGCATGTAGATGTCCGGCTGGGAACCGGCCGAAACCTGCGACGGATTGTACGGACCGAGGTTCCAGATAGCGTTGATCTGGGTTATACCTGCGAGCAGCGCAAGAAGACCAAAGGTGATCAAACCGAATGCCACGGACTTCACAGCGAACACCGGAAGAATACGAACGCCAACGACGTTGTTCTCCGCACGTCCAGGCCCTGGGAACTGGGTGTGCTTCTGGAACCACACGAGCGCCAGGTGCGCAGCGATGAGTGCGAGAAGAATACCCGGTATCAGCAGTACGTGAGCGATGTAGAAGCGATCAAGCATCAGGTCAGAGGGGAAATCGCCCCCGAAGATCAACCAGTGCATCCAGGTGCCGACAACCGGGAGTGAGATGACGATGGCGGACATGATTCGTAGACCGACACCGGAAAGCAGGTCGTCGGGAAGTGAGTAGCCGAAGAAGCCCTCAGCCACGGAGAGCAGCAGCAGGATACAACCAATGATCCAGTTTGCCTCACGCGGACGCCGGAAGGCGCCGGTGAAGAAGATACGCATCATGTGGACCATGATCGAGACGGCGAACATCAGAGCCGCCCAGTGGTGTAACTGGCGGATGAACAGGCCACCGCGAACCTCGAAGGAGATGTTCAGGGCAGTCTCATAGGCGCGCGACATCTCCACGCCTCGCAGGGGAGCATAGGTCCCGTCATAAATGACCTTGGTAATCGACGGATCAAAGAAGAGGGTGAGGTAGATCCCGGACATCAACAGAATCACGAAACTGTAAAGCGCGATCTCACCGAGGAGGAACGACCAGTGGGTCGGAAAGACCTTATTGATCTGGGTGCGCATGACACCGGAGATGGTGAGCCGTGAATCGAGGTTGTCGGCTACTTGGGCAAGTTTCTTGTTACTCATGAGCGACGCTCCCAGAAGGCCGGACCAACCGGCTCGATGAAGTTGCCAGCCGCGACGAGGTAACCCTCATCATCGACGGTGATCGGAAGCTGCGGAAGTGCGCGGGCAGCGGGACCGAACACCGGCTTGCAGAACTGCAGCACGTCGAACTGCGACTGGTGACACGGACAGAGAATACGATTGGTCTGCTGTTCGTACAGCGAGGTCGGGCAACCGATGTGGGTACAGATCTTCGAGTACGCGTAGTAGTCACCATAGTGGAAGGCCTCTTGGCCCACACGCTGAACGGCACGGGCTGCGTCAGCACTACGAAGGCGAATCAGCATGACCGGGTTACGGGGCCCGTGAATCGAGTGCATCTGCTCCGTGTAGACGTCAGCCTTGGGATCGTAGGCGTCACCGTCGTTCACGTAGCTCACCGGCAGTGGGTAAACCGTCTCCATGCCGCCGGCCTCCATGTCCTCGGGACGCATACGGGTCAACCGTGTGATCCCCTGGGTTGTCATATGACCGTCATGTTCGACAGCGATGGCACCGGTGTCCCGGCCCAGATAGAGTTTTTCACCGTGGTCGAACAACGTCCACCCGGACGTCCATAACGTACCGTCACCCTGGATACCGAGAGGGCCCTTCTTCCAGGGATTCTTGACCATTCCACCTAATGGGACAAACATCGCGAGACCAGCGAGCACCGCGCTGCCTCCCATGATTCCCATGAGCACCTTACGGCGGCCGAGAGTCGAGGTCTCCCAGGAGTCATTCAACAGTGCGACAATGGTCTTTCGGTCGACCTCATCGGAGGGACCGTCGTGACGACGCTGGACCGCCACCTCTTCAGGGATGAACTTCTTGACGAACTCGACCGCTCCGATACCCAGGGAAAGCACCGACAGACCGAGCGTCAGTCCGAGAAGCGGCGTGTAAAGGGAGTAGGCCCACAGCCCATCCTGGCCGAGATACTTGTACTCCCAAGGCCAGAAGATGTAGATCGCGATACAGGCCATGGCCATGACACCACCGAGACCGAACCAGAATCCGACGGTCCTAACCGCACGCTTTTCAGCGGGATCATTATCCAGCGGGAAACGCTCTTTACGGTAGGCGACCGTGACCTCATCGAGCTCGGTACCCAGACGGGCGAGCTCCTCATTAGTCATCGCGTTGAGTTCCTGCGTCGTGTACTTCTTTTCGGTGTTGCTCATGAGCGCGATCCAATCCACAGAGCGGCGGCGACGAGAACCACGATGCCGAACAGCCACATCAGGAGGCCTTCAGCGACTGGTCCGACACCACCGAGACCGTAACCACCCTGGTCGGGGGTTTCCTTGACGGACTTCAGGAAGGCGATAATGTCCTTCTTCTCATCCGGAGAGAGCTGGCGATCGGAGAACTTCGGCATATTCTGGGGCCCGGTGAGCATGGCCTGGTAAATCTCCTGCTCATTAGCCGGTGCCAGTGGCGGTGCGAACTTACCCGAGGACAAGGCTCCACCCTTACCCGTGAAGTTGTGACATGACGCGCAGTTGAGTCGGAAAAGATCCGAACCACGGGCAACGTCGGCCGGGTCGATTTTGCCGTTGTAGTTCTTGCCCCGGAGGCTGTCGAGTGCGACGGTTCCGTCCTCATTACGGACGATACCGGGACCGCCGCCGTTGGCGTTGACATAAGCGGCCAGCGCGAGAGTCTGCTCTTCGTTGTACCGAGCGGGCTTCCGCTCCGCCTGAGCGTTGTTCGACATCATCGGCATCCGGCCACTATGAACCTGGAAGTAGACGGCACCTTCACCGACGCCTATCAGTGAAGGACCACGGTCCTTCACACCCTGGAGGTTCGCCCCGTGGCAAGTGATGCAGGCGGTGTCATAGAGATCCTTGCCCTCCTGGATCATGGACTGTTCATCCTTGGCCGCGGTAGCGGTCTGAACATCAGGTGTCAGAGCGCCAGCCAGGAGGCCGGCGCCAGTCAGTCCGACCGTCAGCGCGACGGCACCAGCTACGGTGCGCCGAACCTTGCGGCGGTTCTTGACCTTTTTGGCCGAGGCCGCTGCTGATGCGGCGGTCCCGGTGGTCTGTGGGTTGGTTTCCATCATTTTCCTTATTACGTGTGCTCGGAAAGTGAAGGGCTGTAGGCCTGTGCGCGGATACCCGGGGGTGAGTCCGTGATCGCGTCGGCGGCTACGGCCTACTTAATGAAGTAAATAGTGATGAACAGTGCGATCCAGACGACGTCGACGAAGTGCCAGTAGTACGACACGACCATCGCTGCGGTTGCCTGGGCCGGCGTGAACTTCGACTTGCTGACCCGGATCAGGACGACCACGAAAGCGAGGACACCCGCGAGAACGTGGGCCGCATGGAATCCGGTGGTGATGTAGAAAACCGAACCGTAGACACTGCCCTGAATCGTCAGTCCCTCATGCACCGCGTGCGTGTACTCGTACATCTGACCCCCGAGGAAGGTCAGACCCATCAGAGTAGAGATTGTGTACCAGATCCGCAGGCTGAAGACGTCCCCCCTTTCCGCAGCGAAGACGCCCCACTGCGCGGTGAACGAAGAGGCCACCAGAATGGTGGTGAACACCAACGCATACGGGACGTTGAGAAAGCTGGTCCCATGGTCCCAGCTCTCCCCCTGGCCGTTGGCGCGAGACACGAAGTACATCGCGAACAGACCAGCGAAGAACATCAATTCCTGCGACAGGAACACAATGGTGCCGACACTGACCATGTTGGGTCGGTTCAGTGCCGCAACACGTTGCGTTGCTGCCATTCCTGGGTTTCCTACTGCGCTCGTCACGTCAACCAGTATGGTCGGTTTTCAGGTTTAAGTCATCTCACGCCCCCCACGACAATCAGTCGATTATCAAAAGGTGCAGGTTCTTCCAGGCGTTCCTTAAATTATCCGGAAATTTTCCTGGACCGTGGAACTTTCCGCCTCTTCCATCCGACGCACGATTTTCGCAGGTAGCAGGGCCACACCCCCTCACCCCCTCCCCCACATTGCGTCATCCGCGGTAAATCCTAAACACCCCCCAGAGGACCATCGGGGACGGAACGGAAAAACAGATGTTACCCATCTCACATTTTAGACCGACTGGAATTGCGCCCTCTACAACTTTAGTTTGACCCCCGCTCACCAGGGTTTTTAATGCAGCCAGCGCGTTACGGATCGCCTAGCCCCACCGGAAAGTTCAGGAGAGGGAAATTCACCGCAGGCATTCTTCTTCGCGGAGGCACATTCCGACTCCTCCGCGCCATGTCCCCCCACCACCCTCTCTGCCCACACATAAATAAAGGTGGAGAAGCGGAACACGACATAATCACGTCAAATCGCCAACTTCTGAGACGAGATGACTCCACGAGGAGGATCGTACAGGTATTCGACAACGAAACGAGAGCCTGTACCATTTCCACCGACATGTTCAACAGCACAACATCACGGATCACCAACGACATAGCAAAACCACAGTACCCCGCCCGTAAAATAAGGGCGGGGTACTGTGGGGCGTCCTCCGGAAGGCTGGAGGACCGCTAATTTCGACCGATACGCCGGTCAGTGCTTCTCGGGTGGAACGCCGTACTGCAGATTGAGCATCGTGGCAAAGATGATGAGTAGCACAGCCCCGATACCGACCAGCCAATATGCCATGAACACGACGCCGTATCCAAGAAGCGCAATAGCACAGGTCATCGCGAAAGGCCAGATGGACGAGGGACTAAAGAACCCGAGCATCCCGGATCCATCCTCAACCTCAGCTTCCTCCCAGTCCTGGGGAAGGATGTCCATACGACGTTCGGTGAAATGAAAGTAACCGCCGAGCATCAGTGCAAGTGCCGCAGACAGTGCGAGACCGGTCGCGCCGACCCACTCCAGGCCCTGAATATTCGCGGAATCATTGAGGTGCATGGTGGATACGATGTAGATCACGGTCATGACCACCATGAAAACAGTGATCCCGTAGAAAATCTTGGAGGCATTCCTCATTGTTGGTCAGCTCCCTTTACTGTGCGGTCTTGTTGAGGTCGACGGTGTTGCTGCCGGGGCTGACGGAACGTGTGTCGGTACGTCCTGGAAGGAACGGGCTGGTGCTCGTCGCGTAAGGAGCCTCGCCGATCGCCTTCAGCGCCTCGGAGTTCGGGGCATCCGGATTCTCCATCCGGTATCTAAGATACTCGGTGAACCGCTCCGGAGAGACAACCCGGATCTCCAGGTTCATCATCGCATGATAGGTACCGCACATCTCGGCACACCGTCCGACAAATGCGCCTTCCTCCTCGATCTTTGCAACCTGGAAACGGCGCTCGGAGAGGTTCGCTTCCGGGTGCGGGAACGCATCACGCTTGAACAGGAACTCCGGGATCCAGAAGGAGTGAACAACATCCGCAGAAGCGAGATCGAATTCAATGGCGGTTTGCGAAGGAAGCACCAGAACGGGAACCTCCTCCGTAGTTCCCACGGTCTCGATCTTGTCGAAATGGAGGTAGCTCAAATCGGACGAAGGCTTGCCATGAATCGGACCGGCTTCCTTCGGATGATGTGCCTCACCCTCCGCGCCGCGGGTCGTCTCGAAGCCCTCATGCTGCTGCGCGGCCGCCTGGCGTGCCTGATCAGTTCCGTCATACAGGTTTCCTGTCGGGGACAGCTCAGCAGCGACCTCCCCGTAACCAAACTTCCAGTTCCACTGGAAAGCAGTCACATCAACCTTGACCTTGGGATCCTTGTCCAGCGCGGTCACCTTGTCCTGGGTCTGGACAGTGAAGAAGAAGATGGTCAGAACGATGAGAATGGGCATGACGGTGAGAACCAGCTCGACCGGAACGTTGTAACCGACCTGCTTCGGAAACTCACCCTTCCCCTGTTTCTCAGCACGCTTCGCCGAAAACATAAAGAGGGAATAGAGCATGAGCCCCCACATCACTGCTCCGATGATCCAGGCCGCGACCCAGATCCAGACCCAGAAGTTACCCATGGCCGTGGCCTCAGGCGTAATTCCCTCCGGCCATCCAAAACGGAGAAGATGGCCGATCGTTCCGCCTGGCGCCTCGACATCACAGCCGGTCAGTGCAAGACTGCCCGCACCGATGGTGCCCACGAGCATCGCCCTGCGCCTGAAACCACGCTTGTTTCGCTGTTCCACGTGTGTCTGCCTTCCTGTCCACACTAAAAATATAAGGACGTCAACGCCCTTCCTAACTTCGCAGACTATCGCATCCGGGCCGGGAAACCACGCCGTCTGCTGTCGCTGCACCGACGTGACCGTTTCACGCCTTATAGAACGGTGAGGATTTTACTGCATGCGCCATGGTCAGACCCAACATCAACCCCTCTCCCTGTTAGGTAACTCACACAATCTCATCCTTGTGGATACCCTCAAATGGGCGAATGACCCCACTCGTCATCTAGCGTGTCAGCTCACGCACCGGAGTATCGAACCCCTTTCCCCCTGACCCAAACCAAGAGGAATACCCCCCATTCCACCCCCAGACTACGGTCAGAGAGAATATTCCCCCTCCGTATCGCCACCTGATCAGCGGTGCTCGAACCGTAGCTGTTCCACAGCCAAGTACAGTATCTCCAATGGGTCCGGCCACGGCACGGACAGGCTCAAAATCACCCGGCATCAACAGGAAGAAGGACAACCGGCAATGTGCGGTCTACTAGGAATGCTCACGTCCGGCGGAGACGCTGCATCATACGTGACTGCTGTTGAGCAGGCATTGCCCTGCATGCGGCACCGCGGCCCGGATGAGGACGGGACCTGGCACGATGAATCAGCCGTTTTCGGTTTCAATCGGCTATCAATCATCGACATCGCACATTCACACCAACCGATCTCGTGGGGCCCGGAGGGTGAACCCGGCCGCTACACCATGACTTTCAACGGTGAGATCTACAACTATCTCGAGCTCCGGCGTGAACTCGAGGAGAGCGGCTATGCGTTCACCACTTCCGGTGACGGTGAGCCAATTCTGGTCGGTTTCCACCACTGGGGGGCGGATGTCGTGAACCACCTTCGGGGGATGTTCGCCATCGCCATCTGGGACACCAAGGATCACGAGCTCTTCCTCGCCCGTGACCCCTTTGGTATCAAACCGCTGTTCTACGCGACAACCGACCACGGCACCGTGTTCGCAAGCGAGAAGAAGTGCATCCTCGAGATGGGCCCGGCCATCGGACTCGATCACACCCTGGATAACCGCGCCATCGAGCACTACGTCGATCTTCAGTATGTACCGGAACCTGAGACCCTGCATGCCGGGGTCCGCCGCCTCGAATCCGGATGCACGGCCACTGTCGTTCCCGGCGGCGGGGTCATCCAGAGCCGTTACTTCCGACCGCAGTTCCCGGCACGCCCTGTCCCCAAGGGGCGCGAACAGGATCTCTTCGACCGTATCGCCGCAGCGCTGGAGGATTCCGTCGCAAAACACATGCGAGCGGATGTAACCGTCGGATCCTTCCTCTCCGGTGGAATCGACTCCACTGCCATCGCGACCCTCGCCAAACGGCACAACCCGAATCTCCTCACCTTCACGACGGGCTTTGAACGTGAGGGCTACTCCGAAGTCGATGTCGCCGCAGAATCTGCGGAGGCGATCGGTGCAGAGCACATCGTCAAGGTTGTCTCACCGGAAGAATACGTCGACGCGGTACCGAAGATTATGTGGTACCTGGATGATCCGGTTGCTGACCCATCGCTCGTCCCTCTCTACTTCGTCGCCGCCGAAGCCAGAAAACACGTCAAGGTGGTGCTCTCGGGCGAGGGGGCGGACGAGCTGTTCGGCGGATACACCATCTACAAGGAACCGCTGTCGCTCGCCCCCTTCAACCGGGTACCCGACCCGCTGAAGAAAGCCCTCGCGATGTTCTCCCGGTCGCTTCCGGACGGAATGAAGGGGAAGTCACTCCTCGAGCGCGGAACTATGCCCATGGAACAGCGCTACTACGGCAATGCGCGTTCGTTTAACTGGGAGCAACTACAGCGAGTGCTCCCCGACGCCCGCCGCGACTGGGACCACACGGATGTCACGGCCCCCATCTACGCGCAGTCCACACACATGGACCCAGTAGCGCGGATGCAGCACCTCGACCTCTTCACCTGGATGCGCGGAGACATCCTGGTCAAAGCGGACAAAATCACGATGGCCAACTCACTGGAGCTTCGTGTCCCGTTCCTCGACCGTGAGGTGTTCGCCGTCGCCGAGACGATCCCGTATGACCTGAAGATCGCGGAGGGAACAACGAAATACGCCCTGCGCAAAGCACTCGAACAGATCGTCCCACCGCATGTCCTGCATCGTCGTAAACTAGGGTTCCCGGTTCCCATGCGGCACTGGCTCGCCGGCGACGAACTCCACGACTGGGCATTGGATACCATCAATGCATCCGGGACGGAACACATCTTCAACATCCCGGCCGTCCGCGAGATGCTCACCGAACACCGTAAAGGAGTCTCCGACCACTCCCGCCGTCTGTGGACGGTTCTGGCGTTCATGATCTGGCACGGGATTTTCGTCGAGCACCGGATCCACCCGAACATCGAACAGCGGGAGTACCCGGTCGAGATCTGACGCTCACGCGCCGAACTGGGTCTGGGACCACCGGCTGTGGGAACCGAATCGGGTACGGTACGGACATCGTTTTCCCGCACTTTTCAACAGTCCACCATCTGGAACACAAAGAAAGATGACCGTTCCCGGGGCCGGGAACGGTCATCTTTCTTCCTACGTACCGACCAGAGCGGTGTTGAACAACCTGAATTAGTTGAAGGAGTCCCCGCAGGCGCACGAACCGGAGGCGTTCGGGTTGTCGATGGTGAAGCCCTGGGACTCGATCGTATCCGCGAAGTCGATCCGCGCCCCATTGAGGTAGGGAACGCTCATCTTATCCACGACGAGGCGGACACCACCGATCATATCGACCTTGTCTCCATCGAGATCACGGTCATCGAAATAAAGCTGGTAGCGCAACCCAGCACAGCCACCAGGCTGTACGGCGATACGCAGGGACAGATCATCGCGACCCTCCTGATCGAGCAGTGCCTTGGCTTTGGCAGCCGCAGCTTCAGTGAGGATCACACCGGTACTTGTCTCGGGTGCGGTCATGTCGGTGTCTCTCCTTGATAGATGGCACCCGTGAAGGGTGACGTCGAGCTTGTGTGCACCACCGTACTACTGCGCCGGGGGACGATGCACCTGGCGGGTGCCATCTCCCGCACACCAGCGAAGTATGAGCGGGGACCGACATCGTGACCTCGTGATCGAGACGTCACCCGGAACGCTGATCACGGTGCTGCCCCTCCCGGTACCCCGAGCCGCTGAGACCCGCTGTAATCTTGACTGTGTGAAACTACCCTGGCAGAAATCCTCGAGCACCGGTGCCTCCGACGGCACAACGCAGTCCGGACCCACCGGGGCCGGTTCCACTGACGAACATGACGCTCCTTCGCGCTCACTCCCCAAGGGGTACACCCCACCCAAGGGACGTCCAACTCCCAAACGTAAGGAGGTTGAGCGCGAGAGAGGCATCATCCGGGACCCAGTCGACAATCCACAGACTCTCCGGCAGATGCGGGAACGCAAGAAGGCGTTGAAGGCGTCAATGACCAAGCAGGAATACAAGGCGTACAAGAAACGCGAACGCGACGAACGCGCAGCCCGCAGACGTGAAGTACAGAAACACATCGACGCAGGCGATGACCGATACCTCCAGGACAGGGACAAAGGCGATGAACGGCGTTTCGTTCGCGATTGGGTCGACAGTCAACGATTCTTCAATTCGTTGGTGATGCCGGTCGCCCTTGTTCTGCTCGTCATCATGTTCACCTCGCAGTACTACCCGGTCGTCGCCAACGCGTTGACGTTGATCGCCATGGCGGTGATCCTGATGTTCTTCATCGAGGGGGTCGTGATCGCCCGCAGGGTGAACCGTGCCACCCGGGAGCGTTTCCCCGGCAGTACCGCCCCCGGGGTATCCCTTGGTTTCTACGCTTACTCCCGTGCGACGCAGCCACGGAAACTGCGCACCCCGAAACCGCGTGTCACTGTCGGAGCCGAGGTATAAGAACGGGGTCCGGGTACGATGCGCACGCTTGTCCTCGGAGGTGCCCGTTCCGGTAAGTCATCGTATGCCGAGATTCTGGTTCCCCCCGACGCTCCTGATGTCACCTATGTGGCTACAGCTCGGCCCTGGCCCGGTGATCACGATTTTTCCGCGCGAATCCGTGAGCACGCCGCGCGTCGTCCGTCGTACTGGCGCACCGTCGACACCGTTGACGCGGTCGATGTACTGATGAATCCGCCTCCAGGCTGGATCATCATCGATGACCTCGGCACCTGGTTGACGTCCACCGTCGATACCGCAGCCGCGTGGGAGGAACCCCGGGGTACCGTCGCTCCACGTTGTCGGGAACTGGTGTCCGCGGTGGCGCGGTTACCGGTCGGTTTCGATCTCATCCTCGTGTCACCTGAAGTTGGAATGAGTGTCATCCCCGAACAGCGTTCGGCTCGACTGTTCCGAGATGAAATCGGCAGGCTGAACTCTGAGCTCGCGGAGGTCTGCGATCGGGTCATACTGGTTGTTGCCGGTCTGCCGCTAGTCTTGAAGTAACTCAACAGCCAATTTCAGCGTCACCGGGAACCAACAGATGGCATCCGGGAAAAGACACCAGCGTGAATGGCCTCCGTGTCAGCGGTACGGCATTCAGCTCTCACCCGAATTTTGATCGAAGGAGACAGCTCCATGACCGATGCCGATCTGTTCCCAGCCGTTACATCTCCCGATGCGGGGGCTTACCGGGCATCTGTCGCACACCAACTCACGCTCACGAAACCCGCCGGTTCCCTCGGTCGAATCGAAGAGATCGGCGCGTGGCTCTCAGCATGTCAGGGATCTTGTCCCCCAGTCCCCCTCACTGACCCGTCTATCGTTGTCTTCGCAGGCGATCACGGGGTTGCCAGGTACGGCGTCTCGGCTTACCCGGCGGAGGTCTCGCTCCAGATGGCACGGAACATCGACGAGGTCGGCGGCGCGGGCGTGAATGTCCTTGCCCGTGCTGCGGGCGCCCGAGTCAGGGTTGCCGACATCTCCCTCGATCACGATGCCGACGGGCCGGATCGCGTTCGTCGGGGGAGCGGAGCCATCAATGTCGAGGATGCGATGACCGCCGACGAGACGTCACGGGCAATCGAGGTCGGGAGGACCATCGCCGACCGGGAAATTGACTCGGGCGCTGACCTCCTCATCGCGGGCGACCTCGGCATAGGGAACACCACACCTGCATCCGTCCTGATTGGACTGGCTACGGGTACGGAACCGGTAGTTGTCGTCGGTCGTGGTAGCGGTATCGACGATGAGGGATGGAAACGGAAGACCACGGCCGTCCGGGACGCTATGTTCCGCGCAAGGAACCTCGTGCATGATCCCGTGGCCGTGCTCCGCACAGTGTCTTCTCCCGACATAACCGCGTTGGCTGCGTTCCTTGCGCAAGCCGCGGTACGGCGTACCCCTGTGATTCTCGACGGCGTCGTGGTGACGTCCGCGGCACTGTGGGCGGAGCGTCTCGCCCCCGGAGCCTCAGAATGGTGGCTCGCCGGCCACCGCAGTGCCGAGCCCGCACACGGCATCGCCCTCGAACATCTGGGGAAACAGCCGATCATCGAACTTCAGATGCGCCTGGGTGAAGGCTCAGGCGCAGCCGCTGCCTTACCACTCGTGAAAGTCGCCGTCGACGTGATGCGTGATATGACAACGTTCGAATCAGCCGGTGTGTCCGGGGCGAACTAACGGTGTCCGGTAAAGCCGCCGAAACCACCGGCGAACACGGCCCGGCGATCACTGAGGGGCTGTCTACGGTACTGAGCTGGTTAACCGTGCTTCCTTTCCGGGGAGCCACAGTCTTCGACAGGATCACCGGGCGCAGGGCGATGGCTGTACTACCAGTCCCCGGGCTGGTCCTCGGGGCCGCCGCAGTCCTCATCTGCTCCGTAGCCGAGGTAGTGGGGTTCGGCCCCTTAGTGACCGCGATGCTCTGTGTTGTGTCTTGGGCTCTACTGACCCGCATGATGCACATCGACGGTCTCGCGGATGTCGGCGACGCGCTGGGTTCCTACGCCGCCCCGGAACGCGCACGGGAAATCATCTCGGACCGGTACACCGGTGCTCTCGGTGTCACGGCGGTCGTACTGACCGTAGGGGTACAGGTGGTTGCGTTGTCCGACCTGATCACCTCATATTCAGGTGTAAACGGACTGCTCCTTGTCGCGGTGGTGCCCGCTCTCGCCAGAATGGCGGCGATGGTCGGATGCAGCCGACTGTTCCGGCCCTTTTCCAGAACCGGCTTCGGTGCCCTGATCATCGGCACCGTACCGCTCCGATGGATCGCTCTCTGGTGGATATCCATCAGCGGACTTGTCGGTGGTACGGGTGCACTCATCCTGCCGAGTGGAGATGTTCTTCCCGAGGTCGTCACAGGGGTTGCATTCGCCGGGTTCGTTGCCGTGATCTTCGCGTTGGCGGTGGCAGGACATCTCGCGCGCAGACTGGGTGGCCTCAACGGGGACTGCATCGGGGCGTTGATAGAGATGTCCACTGCAGTGGTTACGTTGGCCCTGCTCACTGCCGTCCATTGCCGTATCTGACCAACCTGAACATCACGCCCTCCGGTGCATGGGAAGAAGCGGGCCCCCAGATCGCACAGGAAGGAGGCCCGGTCCACTCATCGACGGGTGAAAAGCGCAGAATCACCCGGCTCCATCACTCGACCAGCGTGTACAACCATCCGTGGGTGTCCTCGATCTCACCCTTCTGGATTCCGGTGAGGATCTCACGCAGTTTCATCGTGATCTCGCCGGACTCTCCACCTGCGATGTCAAAGTCTCCCTGATTGCTCTTCACGTGACCAACTGGCGTGATCACCGCCGCTGTGCCGCAAGCGAACACCTCTCTCAACCGTCCGGAAGCGGCATCTGAACGCCACTGTTCGGTGGAGATGCGGACCTCCTCGGTCCTGAACCCCTGGTCCTTCGCGACCTGGAGCAGCGAACGGCGGGTGACACCCGGTAAAAGCGAACCGGAGAGTGCTGGTGTGGCGACGGTGATTTCACCGGGTCCTGCGTCGCCGTCACCGTAGACGAAGAACAGGTTCATCCCCCCCATTTCCTCGACGTAGGAATGCTCGATCGCATCCAACCAGACGACCTGGTCACATCCCTTCTCCGCAGCCTGAGCCTGAGCTTTCAGGGAAGCAGCGTAGTTTCCCGCAAACTTGGCGGCACCGGTTCCCCCGGGGCAGGCCCGCACGAAATCCTCGCACAGCCAGACGGAGACGGGGTTGACTCCGCCACGGAAGTAGGCGCCGGCAGGTGACGCAATGACCGCATAGGTGTAACTGTTCGACGGATGCACCCCGAGTGTGCTCTCGGTCGCGATCATGAACGGTCGCAGGTAAAGCGCTTCCTCCCCACCCGCTGTGGGAACCCAGTCACGGTCGATGTCCACGAGCTGCCGTACCGATTCCACGAAAACGTCGACAGGAAGCTCCGGCATGGCCATACGGGCCGCGGACTGCTGGAGGCGCTCTGCGTTTGCATGGGGACGGAAACTACGAATGGATCCATCGGCATGACGGTAGGCTTTGAGGCCCTCGAAGATGGCCTGACCATAGTGCAGCACCGAGGTGGAGGGATCAAGGCTCAGCGGTCCGTAAGGGCGTACTCGTGCGTCATGCCACCCCTTCTCAGCGGTCCACTCGATGGTGACCATGTGGTCGGTGAAGGAGCGTCCGAAACCGGGATCTGCGAGGATCTCTGTTCGTCGTTCGGCACTGGTCGGGTTCTCGTTCCGGGTCACTTCGAATGTCAGGGAGCTCATGCGGATCAGGTTACACCTCCCCGATCCGGGAACCGGTTGTGTTCCGACGTCCCCTTATCGAGCGATGTTCCCCCGGTCAGGCTAGGCTTGTTCGCGTGCCCGGGACGGATCGTGGTACTCAGATTCATTCCGGGTTCTCGGCCATCACCGTCCGACGAAGTTATCTCTGGAGGATTATCACTGTGTCTGCCACTTTCACACTTCCGGCCCGAGGCAGTGTCCCTGCCCTCAGCCTCGCGAAGAAACTCCCCGATGACACCGACGCATTGCTCGTCGCGGTATTCGAGGGGAACGAGGGGCTCGAACTCGCTGCAACAGGCATGTTCGATGATGAGGTAGAAATCGCCGTGTGGCAGCAACTGGTTTCAGTCGGTGCCACAGGGGCCAAAGAAGAGGTCACCCGGGTACCTGGGCTCAAGGCGACCGGGGTCGGCACGGTTGTCGCGGTGGGGCTGGGAAATTCGGATGAGCTTGATGATGACCGTCTACGCCGGGCAGCCGGTGTCGCCGCCCGCGAGTTGCGGGGGTTCACGACGGTGGCGACCACGATCGGTGCGTTCGGCCTGCGGCCCGCTGTCGAGGGAATCGCCCTCGGCGCGTACGAGTACCGCGGGTTGAAGACCGATGAGGCCCCCGCAAAGAAGCGGACGGTCGGTGAGGTTGTCTTTCTCGGCGGCGACAAAAAGGAGTTCGTCAGGGCGCAGATCACCGTGGAAGCGGTGGTATTCGCCCGCGACCTGGTGAACACCCCGTCCTCTCACCTCTACCCGGAGTCCTACGCCGAGATCGCGGCGCGTGAAGCCCGAGAACACGGAATCAAGGTCGAGGTTCTCGATGATGAACGCCTGTTGAAGGACGGGTATGGCGGCATCACCGCCGTGGGCCGAGGATCCGCCAGGAAGCCCCGTCTCCTCCGCCTCTCCTGGAACCCACGCAAGGCCTCGAAGTCCGTTGCGCTGGTAGGCAAGGGAATCACCTTCGACACTGGCGGAATCTCCATCAAACCCGCCTCGAACATGGATCACATGATCTCGGACATGGGTGGTTCCGCAGCCGTCATCGCCTCAATCATCGCCGCGGCGCGCCTCAATCTGCGGGTGAACGTGACCGCCACGGTTCCGTTGGCAGAGAACATGCCCGGTGGCGACTCCTACCGACCGGGAGATGTGATCACCCACTACGGCGGAACAACATCGGAGATCTTGAATACCGATGCCGAAGGACGGCTGATCCTGGCCGACGCGATCGCCCGTGCTTGTGAGGATGATCCGGACTATCTCATCGAAACTGCGACCCTCACGGGCGCACAATTGGTTGCCCTCGGTGTGCGAACGTCCGGCGTGATGGGATCCGAAGAATTCCGGGACCGGATCGCCGCGCACGGTCGGGCTGTGGGTGAGGACGCCTGGGCGATGCCCATCCCGGAGGACGTCGCCGAAGGAATGAAGTCCTCGGTTGCCGATCTCCGTAACGTCAATCCCTCCAGGTTTGGCGGCATGCTCGGTGCCGCCCATTATCTGAGTGCTTTTGTTACCGAAGGTGTCGAATGGGTTCACATCGACGTGGCCGGGCCAGCGTTCAACACCGGTGGAGTCTGGGGGTACACGCCGAAGCGCGCCACAGGTGTGCCGGTACGCACCATCGTGGATGCACTCACCGCGATCGCCTCGGAATGACCGTCTAGTTCTTACCGAGCAGGAAACCGGTTTCCGACCGATGGTCCGGAAGCCGGTTTCCTGTCTTAGGAGCCGTGTCAGGGACGCGGAGTTTCACCTCGTTCAAATCTCGCGCGACGCTCCTGCTGCTCACGACGTTTACGAAGTAGGCGCTCCCGCTCGATACGTTCGCGCATACGCTGCGGATAGCCGGTTTCCTCCACGTCATAGATGGGAACACCGAGTCGCCGCGCGACCACGTCAATACCTTTCGGCCCACCGATACTGCGGCGGATAAAGTCACCGTCGCCATCCACGAGAACCACTGACATCTCGTTGACCACCGTCTCCGGTTCGACGAAACCTTCGACGAGGGCCCTACCCCCATTCCACTCCATGAGGTCAGCGAGATCGTCCTCCCGGATCGTATCCCCGGGGGCCCTCGGGGGTTTCAGGCCCGGTTTCGACTTGCTGCGACCGAATATGTTGAACACAATCAACGATTGTAGGGGGAAAATCTGATTCTCTGTGGGGCGAAGGCCACACCTGGCGGGTCGAACCGGTACTCTCAAGGTACTAAGAGCTTTACCCGACACGACGTTTTTGAGGAGTCTGACACAATGGCGTTCTCTGTAGAGATGCCCGAACTTGGTGAATCCGTCACCGAGGGCACAATCACCCGCTGGCTCAAGGAAGTCGGTGACACGGTCGAAACCGACGAGCCGTTGCTGGAGGTCTCCACAGACAAGGTCGACACCGAGATCCCGTCCCCGGTTTCCGGTGTACTGACCAAGATCCTCGCAGAAGAGGACGAGACGGTCGATGTCGGTGCGGTCATCGCCGAGATCGGCGATTCCGCTGATACGGCTGACGATTCCGACTCTGATTCCTCCGATGAGGGCGGTGAATCCGCACAGGAATCGGATACTTCCAATGAATCCGAAGAAAAGGATTCCGCGGATTCGACATCCGCGAAGAAGAGCGGTTCCGGTGAGTCGACCGATGTCGAGATGCCCGAACTCGGCGAATCAGTCACCGAGGGCACAATCACCCGCTGGCTGAAATCTGTCGGCGATACCGTCGAGGTCGACGAGGCACTCCTCGAAGTCTCCACAGATAAGGTCGACACCGAGGTTCCCTCCCCCGTCGCAGGCACCATCCTGGAAATCCTCGCGGAGGAAGACGATACCGTCGACGTCGGCGCGGTCATCGTCCGAATCGGAGACGAATCCACGTCCAGTGACGATCCGGACGATTCCGACGGCGAGGTTCCCTCCGAAGAGGAGATCCGGGCATCCGAGGAGAAAAACGAGGATGACACGGTCGAGGAAGCCGCTGATACATCCGGTTCCGGTGAGTCGACCGATGTCGAGATGCCCGAACTCGGCGAATCAGTCACCGAGGGCACAATCACCCGCTGGCTGAAATCTGTCGGCGATACCGTCGAGGTCGACGAGGCACTCCTCGAAGTCTCCACAGATAAGGTCGACACCGAGGTTCCCTCCCCCGTCGCAGGCACCATCCTGGAAATCCTCGCGGAGGAAGACGATACCGTCGACGTCGGCGCGGTCATCGTCCGAATCGGAGACAAATCCGCAAAGCCTGCCGAGGCCCCGGAATCGAAGCCGGAAAAGAAGGCTGAACCAGAAAAGAAGGCCGAGCCGGAGAAGAAGGCCGAGCCGGAGAAGAAGGCCGAACCCAAGCAAGAGAAGGCTGCAGAAAAGATGACCGAGCCGGAGAAGAAGCCCGAGCCCAAGCAAGAGAAGGGAGCGGAGAAAAAGACCTCCGACAATGGTTCCGTACCGTATGTAACTCCGCTTGTCCGTAAACTTGCAGACAAGCACGGGGTTGATCTCACCTCGATCAAGGGTACTGGCGTCGGTGGGCGAATTCGTAAACAGGACGTTCTCGCCGCCGCGAACGGTGGAGAACAGTCAACAACCACTGCTCCAGAGAAGGCTTCCCGGGCCTCGACGAAGTCGGTCGACCCGGAGAAGGCGAAGTTGCGTGGAACCACGCAACGGGTGAACCGGATCCGTGAGATCACCGCGAAGAAGACCCTCGAGTCCCTTCATTCGGCCGCCCAACTGACGCAGGTCCACGAGGTCGACATGACCAAGGTGGCCGAACTGCGCAAGGCCAACAAGGTCGCTTTCCAGGAGAAGCATGGTGTCAATCTGACGTACCTCCCGTTCTTCGCGAAGGCGATGATCGAGGCCCTCGTCTCCCACCCGAACGTCAACGCGAGCTACAACGCCAAGACCAAGGAAATGACGTACCACGAGGACGTCAACCTCGGCATCGCCGTGGATACCCCGCGTGGGCTGCTCTCACCGGTCATCCACAAGGCGCAGGACATGTCGATCGCAGAAATCTCCAAGGCAATCGCGGATATCGCTCAGCGTGCCCGCGACAACAAGCTCAAGCCGAGCGATCTGACCGGTGGAACATTCACCATCACGAACATCGGTTCCGAAGGTGCCCTCACCGACACCCCGATCCTGGTCCCGCCGCAGGCTGCGATGGTCGGAACGGGTGCCATTGTGAAGCGTCCGGTCGTGGTCACCGATGACGGTGTCGACGCCATCGCCGTCCGTCAGATGGTGTTCCTCCCAATGACGTACGACCACCAGGTCATCGATGGTGCCGATGCAGGACGTTTCATGACGACTGTCCGAGACCGCCTCGAGAAGGCTGACTTCGTGGAGGATCTGGACCTCTAGCTCCGTACATTCCATGCTGATGCCCGTTGACCGCCTCCGGCGAGTGACGGGCATCAGCCTTTCCGGCTTTCTTAACAGCGACTGTTCAGTATTCCGCTGACGGCAACTCCAGCCCCAAATATGTGGTTCGTCTGGACCTGGATACAGATTCACCTGTCGCTCACGGGGTGCTGCCCGGTGGCTTCGTTCACCGGGCTGGGGCTTCGTTCCTGCGGCCACATTACGTCAACAGTGATACATTTAGGGGCGTGAATATCTCCGCCCCCACACTCCCCTCACGCACTGCGCGAGCCGAGCAAATCATAGCCACCGCCCGGGACATGACGGAATCCGAAGGGTGGGATGCCCTGACCATGAGAGGCCTCGCGGAGCGGATCGGCATTAAAGCCCCGTCACTCTACAAGCACACATCCAACAAGGATGAACTCCGTGCGATGCTCACTATCGATGCGATAGCGATTATCGGTGAAATGTTGTGGGCGACACGTGACGAGAATGGCCATTTCCATCTGGCGGATCTCATGTCCGCATTTCGGGAGGTGGCTACCGCTCAGCCGGAGCTCTACCGACTGGTTGCCAGTGGCACCACCACCTGTGAGACCCTCCAGTCAGATCCATGGCGCCGGTTACTTCAGGAGATGCAGGAGTGGGCGGGTAGCCCTGTCACAATGATCGCGGACAACGAACTTGTCGCGACAACCCTCTGGTCTGCAGCCCACGGAATCGCGTGCATGGAAACGGATAACCGTTACCCCGACGCCTCCTTCGCCGACACTGTCTGGGAAACTCTGGTCAGTACATTCGAACCCTACTGCCGTCAACAACGTACGAACGTACTCCCCTTCTGCCCCTAATTCCCTGCCAGCATTCCAGTGGTTGTACTGTTGAATCCACTATGAGTGCCCCGCGTCCTCCATTCACACCAGCAGATTCCCCAATCCGAAATTTGAGTGTCCCGCTCGTGGTCCGAGAGCTCGGCGAGGTGGACTATCGCCGGATGTGGAATGAACAGGCCGAGATAGCGAGCGCCCGCGCTGCGGATGAGATATCGGACCAGCTCCTTATGTTGACTCATCCGTCGACTTACACGGCCGGGAAGCGAACACAGCCGTCGGATCGTCCCACCAATGGGGTACCGTGTGTGGATGTTGACCGGGGTGGCCGCATCACCTGGCACGGTCCTGGACAGCTCGTGTGTTATCCCATCATCAAGCTGACAGAGCCTATCGACGTCGTGGACTACGTCAGGCGGGTCGAGGAAGCGCTGATCCAGGTTGTCCGGCAGGTCGGACTCACCGGCGCGGGCCGGATCGAGGGGCGTTCCGGGGTCTGGCTACCATCTGACGGGGATCAACCGGACAGGAAGGTGGCGGCTCTCGGGATCCGAGTGACTCGTGGGGTAACGATGCACGGGCTCGCGCTCAACTGCTGCAACACACTCGAATACTACGAACACATCGTCCCGTGCGGAATCTCAGACGCAGGAGTCACGACGCTCTCCGTGGAACTGAACCGCACCGTGACCCCTGATGAGATGATCTCCCCACTCGCGTCCGCATTGGACGAAACACTCTCCGGCAGACTCACGGTGGCCGAGCACACCATCGGTTCTGCGCCGGACCCGTGTGCGGTTCCACCCGCTCCGGGCATCCGGGGTGGATCAGCAGAGCACTGACTGCTCTTTTCACCGTGCGGACTCCCCCGGGTAGGGTGGGGGCCGTGACTGTAGCACCAGAAGGACGCAAGCTGCTGCGGGTTGAGGCCCGTAACGCTCAGACCCCGATCGAGACCAAGCCGCGCTGGATCCGTACCACCGCCAAAACCGGTCCCGAATTCAAGGACATGAAGAAACGGGTGGCCGGAGCCTCCCTGCACACTGTGTGTCAGGAGGCGGGCTGCCCGAATCTGCATGAGTGCTGGGAATCCCGGGAGGCAACCTTCCTCATCGGTGGGTCGCAGTGTTCGCGCAGATGTGACTTCTGCCAGATCTCCTCCGGAAAACCGGAACCACTCGACCGGGATGAACCCCGCCGGGTGGCGGAATCAATCCGTGAGATGAAGCTCAATTATGCGACGATCACAGGCGTCACCCGCGATGATCTCCCGGACGAGGGTGCCTGGCTCTACGCGGAGGTCGTGCGGAAGATCCACGAGCTCAATCCAAATACCGGTGTCGAGAACCTCACCCCAGATTTTTCCGGAAAACCCGACCTCCTCCAGGAGGTATTCGAAGCCCGGCCAGAGGTCTTTGCGCACAACGTCGAAACAGTTCCCAGGATCTTCAAGAGGATCCGGCCCGCATTCCGTTACGACCGTTCGCTTGAGGTGATACGGCAGGCTCGAGACTTCGGTCTCGTGACCAAGTCCAACCTGATTCTCGGCATGGGTGAAACATACGAGGAGATCACCCAGGCGATGCACGATCTGCATGATGCAGGTTGTGACATCCTGACGATCACCCAGTATCTGCGGCCCGGACCCATGTACCACCCCATTGAGCGGTGGGTGAAACCGGAGGAGTTCCTTGAGCATGCTGAGGCAGCCAAGGAGATGGGCTTCACAGGTGTCATGTCCGGGCCACTCGTCCGCTCCTCCTACCGCGCCGGTAGGCTCTACGCCCAGACAATCGAAGCGCGCGGTGAAAAACTCCCTGAGAATCTCGCGCATCTGAAGGATACGACCGAGGGCACCACCGCTCAGGAGGCATCAAGCCTCATCAGCAAGTATGGAGCATCTCAGGACACTCCGGTGCAGAGTTTCGCCCCGTTCCAGCGCACTGGTTGCTGACCGGGGCCGGGGTCGGTGAACGCCTTCTCATCTGCCATCACCTATTGTTGTGGTCATGGCAGATGAGAAGAAGGCGGCCGCCAAGGCCGCGATGAAGGAAGAGAAAGCCGCCAAGCGGGCTCAGCGTAAGCAGACCCGTGCCCAAATGTGGCAGGCATTCAACATGCTAAGGAAACAGGACAAAAAGTTCCTGCCTCTGGCAGTACTCGCCATCATCGGTCTCGGTGCACTCGGATTCCTCATCGGACTGCTCTGGGGTGGGCAGTGGTTTATGCTGCCCATTGGTCTCGTGTTCGGTGTTCTTGCCGCCCTCTGGCTGTTCACCAACCGTCTACAGAAGTCGGTCTACAGCCGGGCGGAAGGGCAGCCCGGGGCCGCTGGTTGGGCGCTGGAGAATCTGCGGAGTGGCGTTGGCATGGTCTGGAAGACCCACACCGCCGTTGCCGCGACACCCCAGATGGATGCTGTGCACCGCGTTGTCGGTGTCTGCGGCATCGTTCTCGTTGCTGAGGGAGATGCCCGCCGGGTGAAGCCTCTCGTCGCACAACAACGTCGTCGTCTACAGCGAATAGCCAGTCAGTATCCCGTGTATGAGATCTACGTCGGTGACGGTGAGGATGCTGTCCCAGTGGCCAAGCTACAGCGTGCCTTGGTCAGACTCCCCCGGAACATCAAGAAGAATGAGGTGCATTCGTTGTATGCCCGCCTCGAGGCGATGGATGCACAACAGGGTAACCCCGGGATTCCGAAGGGGCCGGTACCCAAGGGGGGCTCAGTGGCTGGATTGAGCCGACGCGCCCGCCGGGCCGCCGAACGGAAAAAGAAGTAGTTCTCTTCTTCCGGGCCGCTTTCGTACGAGACCGTACGAAAGCGGCTTTTCTGCTTCTCCGATGTGTCCCCCGGGCAACACCCGGACATTACTACCGCCCTCATCTAGGATAAGGTATCCAAAAAGTTCCCGCCGCACATTTCTGATTATGTCCGTTTTACCACCCCTCAATAACAACCCCTCACAAACACTATTCGCAGGGTAACTCCATTATGCGCCCCCACCTGCGACTTATTGTGATCATCCCCCTAGTGAACCTTGTTGCAAAACGGACATGACCGGGGGGATCATAGAGGTGTGCAACTACTCGTCGACAATCAACTCCTGGCCCTGCTCGTCATCATGTCGATCGGTTTGGTCTTCGGCCGACTCCGAATCGGTGGATTCAGCCTCGGTGTCGCCGCCGTACTTTTCGTCGGCATCGGGTTCTCCACCATCGAACCCGAGATCCAGCTCCCGCCGATCGTCTTCATCATCGGACTCTCACTCTTCGTCTACACGATCGGACTCGAAGCCGGACCCGGTTTCTTCCGTTCCATCCGGACCACCGGTATCCGGCACAACATCCTCGGAGTCGGAGCAATTCTCATCGTCGCTTTGATTGCTCTCGCCATCATCCCCATGCTCGGGATCGGTGGTGCATCAGGTGCCGGCATGTTCACCGGAGCGATGACCAACACCCCGGCCATGGCCGCGGTGGTGGATGCCGTCCCGGGGCTGGTCAGTGACCCGGCCGAGCTTGCAGCAGTCATCGAGCTACCGGTCGTGGCGTACTCATTGGCCTATCCGATCGGTGTTTTGGGTGTCATCCTGTCGGTAGCCATACTCGGCAAGGTATGGAAGATCGATCACGACAAGGAGGCACAGAAGGCTGGCGTCGCGCCACAGAAACTCATCACCCGCCGTGTCCGCGTCGAAAGGGAGGATCTCGCCGAGATCACGAACATCCGGAACCGCCTCCACCGCCAGATCATCGTGTCGCGGATTGAGCACAACGGTAGACTTTTTCTACCGGAGCTTGGTGACACGGCGAGCGTCGGGGATATCCTCTCCATCGTCGGAACGCCGGAAGAAGTTGAACTCGCGGCAGCGGAAATCGGTGAACTGCTCCCCGGGGATCCGACGCACGATGAACGTCTGGATTACCGCCGAATCTTCGTCTCCACCAGTTCCATGGTTGGGATTCCGCTCTCGAAGTTGAACCCCAGAATGCCCGGAATGCTCGTCACCCGCGTGCGCCGCGGCGATGTCGACATGGTCGCGACCCCCGACACAGTTCTCCAGTTGGGCGACCGGGTGCGTGTCGTCAGTACCCATGATCGGATTGATCAGGCTACCCGTCTTTTCGGAGACTCCTACAAGCGACTGTCTGACATCAACCTCCTCCCACTCCTCGCGGGGATGGCTATCGGCGTGCTCGTCGGGATGATCCCGATCCCACTCCCCGGTGGCATCACACTGCGGCTTGGAAGCGCTGGCGGTCCTCTCGTCGTGGCTCTGATCCTGGGATCCTACGGACGCACCGGACGGATCGTCTGGCAGGTTCCCTACGGCGCGAATCTCGCACTTCGGCAGTTCGGTATCACGCTGTTCCTCGCCGGTATCGGCACGACCGCAGGAGCTGGTTTCAAGGAAGCTCTCGGCGATCCCGCAACCTTGAAGATCATCGCGGGTGGCGCGATCCTGACCTTCACGCTGTCCCTGTTCACGTTGTTCATCGGGCACAAGGTCATGCGGATCCCCTTCGGCCAGACTGCGGGAATCGTCGCCGGCCTACAGACTCACCCCGCGGTGCTCAGCTATGTCTCCGATCAGACCCGAAATGAACTGCCATCCATGGGCTATACGACGGTGTACCCCATGGCGATGATGGCGAAGATCATCGCCGCTCAAGCGGTGCTGTTCATACTCTTGTAGGAAAGACGCAGCGGAAAACCTGGGAATGGCACGCCATTCCCAGGTTTTTTCTTGTGACACTGCAGGGCGTTCAGCCGAGGATCACCGCTGTGCCGGTAACCCGGTCATGGAGGCCTCTCCCGTCAGAATCAACAAGAACAGGGGGAAAAATGAATACGGTGAGAACGGCACGAACCAGAGCACGGAGGAACCCGACACGTTCCATGGGACGGTCGACACGAGCGACCCCCATCTTCATCATCGCCTGCCCCGGAGTGCGGGCAAAAAGGCTGACAGTTACAACGCTGATGATGAAGAACATCAGTAGCTCGACGGTAGCGAACCCCCCGAGTGCATCCGTCATCGAGGTGACAATGACCGTAGCCAGCATCGCGACGATCCAATCCAATGCAATCCCCCCGACACGGCGCATCACACTGGCCAGGGCACCATAGCCGTTTTCGGGGAGACCGAGCCGTTCCCCCGGCCATTTTGCGGGTGCGAGCGGATTCTCGTTCTGCGCGGGAATCTTCGGTCCATCCAGCCAACTGTGTCTTTCGCGTGCCATACCCCCAATCTAGCGTCCGAACAGTGCCACTGCGCACACGGCGTGGGTTATGGTCACGCGACAGAAACTGGGTACAGTGTTGGGTATATGTGAATAGGTTCCGCATCGGCGGCCGCGCGCGGTCACTGGTCCGGCTCCCTTCATGTGAGAGATCATCCGAGACGATCATGCATCCGGCCACCCCGAACCGGCCCGCTATTAGGAGTCACCGTGGCATTTGAAACCACAGAAGACGTCACCAAGTTCATCGCCGACGAGAATATCGAGTTCGTCGACATCCGATTCACCGATGTTCCGGGAATTGAGCAGCACTTCACAATTCCCGCGTCCATGTTCGATGAGGATGCGGTCGAGGAGGGGCTCGCGTTCGACGGTTCCTCCGTCCGCGGATTCACCACGATCGATGAATCCGACATGAATCTGCTTCCGGATCTCGCCACCGCGGTGGTTGATCCGTTCCGGAAGGCGAAGACCCTCAACATGAAGTTCTTCGTGCACGATCCATTCACCCGCGAGCCGTTCTCCCGCGATCCGCGCAACGTCGCCCGCAAGGCGGAGGAATACCTCACCTCCACCGGTATCGCCGACACGTGTTTCTTCGGCGCCGAAGCCGAGTTCTACATCTTCGACAAGGTGTCCTACGCCACTGATACCAATTCTGGGTTCTACCACCTCGATTCTGTCGAGGGCTGGTGGAACCGCGGCGAGGAGGAAAACCTCGACGGCTCCCCCAACCTCGGATACAAGACCCGCATGAAGGGCGGTTACTTCCCCGTCGCTCCATACGACCACGCTCAAGATCTCCGCGACGACATGTGCCGCAATCTGGCGAAGTGTGGTTTCTCATTGGAGCGCGCGCACCATGAGGTCGGTACCGGCGGACAGCAGGAGATCAACTACCGGTTCAACACTCTCCTGCACGCAGCGGATGATCTCCAGAGCTTCAAGTACATCATCAAGAACACAGCCTTCCAGCAGGGCAAGTCGGTGACCTTCATGCCGAAGCCCATCGCCGGCGACAACGGCTCAGGGATGCACGCCCACCAGTCACTGTGGAAGGACGGCAAACCGCTGTTCCACGATGAGTCCGGGTACGCCGGTCTCTCAGACATGGCCCGCTACTACATCGGCGGTATCCTGCACCATGCTGGTGCCGTCCTCGCCTTCACGAACCCGACGCTGAACTCCTACCATCGTCTCGTGCCGGGTTTCGAGGCACCGATCAACCTCGTTTACTCGCAGCGCAACCGGTCCGCCGCCGTGCGCATCCCGATCACCGGATCCAACCCGAAGGCCAAGCGCATCGAATTCCGCGCACCGGACCCGTCCGGTAACCCCTATCTTGGCTTCGCCGCGATGATGCTCGCCGGTCTCGACGGCATCAAGAACCGCATCGAACCGCACGCGCCGGTTGACAAGGACCTCTACGAGCTTCCCCCGGAGGAGGCAGCCAGCATCCCGCAGGCGCCGACCTCCCTCGAGGCATCCCTGAAAGAGCTGGAGCGCGACCACGATTTCCTCACCGAGGGAGACGTGTTCACCGAGGACCTCATCGACACGTACATCAAGTTCAAGTACGACAACGAGATCACCCCGGTCCGCCTGCGCCCCACCCCGCAGGAGTTCGAGATGTACTACGACTGCTGACCGGATCTTGACCCTGTCCACCAGTTCGAACTGGTGGACAGGGTGATCACACGGCGTTTATTCTCGCTCTCCGACTCACCGGGTGCAGGGGCTCTTCATCGTTTCAGTTGGCTCTTCCGTGACAGGAATCCCGAAAACACGGTGGACGGGCCTGCGGACGATCAGCGCACCCAGGTACACCACGAGGCCGGTCCCGAAGGTCAGCAGGGCCAGCAGCACCCGCGCGGCCCACATCGGTGACACCGCCGCCAACGCCCAGGGTGACAGCAGGATGAGAAGCAGAGAAAGCGTCCTCGGCAGCTTCCGGAACGCCAGCGATACCGCGACCCCCAGGGTTTCGCGTGGCCCCGCCCCACCGACGGCGGCTACCGGGATCACCCAGGAACCTATCATCACGACGATGACCGATCCGCCGATGATGAACGCCCGGAACATTGTGGCCGCCGCACCGTCGGACACTGCGTCGAGAAGCGCGATTTCGTATACCGCAAGTAGAATGAGGGCGACGAAGACGCCCCACAGTGGGCTGATCGTCCGAAACACGGACCGGAAACTGCGCACATACAACCGAGGTAAGGAACCGTGTTCTCCATTGAGCCTGCGGAAGATGACACTGTAGGCCGCGGCGAGGGACGCTCCGGCGGTAACCAGAGGGATACTGCTGATTACGACGAGGACGTTCACGGTGACGACATCCGCGAACAGTGCCATCGCCGCGTGCATCCGGCCATTCACCGAGAACATCTGCTCCCCGGGCGAACTCCGTGTCCCAGGTTCCCCGCTCATCCCTTGACTGCGCCGGCTGCGACGCCTTCGATGATGTACTTCTGGGCGGCCACGTAGAAGATGATGATCGGGATGATTGCCAGCACGAGCATCGCCATCAGTGCACCAATGTCCCGGTTACCGTTGGACCCCACGAGGAACTGGACCACGACGGGGATCGTCCGGTACTCCGGCCTCGACAGTCCGATCACCAGGTACGGCAGGAGATAGTCGTTCCAGATCCACATGGTGTTCAGGATCGAGACCGTGATCGCCGTCGGTTTGAGCATCGGCATGACGACACGATAGTAGATCTGCAGTGGATTGCACCCATCGATCATCGCGGCTTCTTCGACCTCCAACGGAATCGACTTGATGAAGCCCGAGTACATGAATATGGAGAGTCCCGCGCCGAAGCCGAGGTAGAGCACGATTATTCCCCACGGGGTGTCGAGTCCCAGGGTGTCTGCGATCTTGACGGTCGGGAACATGACCATCTGGAAGGGCACGACCATGGAGAACACGAACATGTAGTAGAGCGCTGACGTCCACCAGGTCTTCACCCTGGTGATGTAGTAGGCGGTCATCGCGCAGAAGAACACGATGACGACGACTGAGCAGACAGTGATGAAGAAAGACCAGATGATCGCGTTGTAGAAACCAGACAACTGAAGCCCGGTCGCGTAGTTCTGCAGTCCAACCCACATATTCTTCACCGGCAGAGAGAACGGATCGGTCGCGATGGAGAACTTGGTTTTGAATGAGTTCATTCCGATGAAGACGATCGGACCGAGGAACACGATCGTCAGGAATACGAGCAGCGCATAGGTGAACACCTTGCCAACTGAGCCGATCGCCCCGTCATCGCGATGTGTACGACCTTGACGGGACGGATTGGCGCCCACGGGGCCGAGGGCTGCGGAATCCGGAACCCCGGAGGATGCGGATGTACTCATGCCTCGATCTCCTTTGATCTGGTTGCGCGAATCTGGAACATGGCGATCACGACGACCACCACGACGAATATGACGGCCTTCGCCTGCCCGATGCCTTCTTCGCCGATACGCAGGAACATCGTGTTGACAATGTTCAACGCGACCATCTCGGTCTTTTCCTGCGGAGCACCGTTGGTGAGCGCGAGGTTCTGGTCAAAGAGTTTGAACGTGTTGGCCAGCGTGAGAAAGAGACAGATCGTGATGGACGGCATGACCATCGGGACAGTGACATGCCGGAGGATCAGCCACTTACCGGCACCGTCGATCTCCGCGGCCTCGATCAGTTCGGCGGGAACGTTCTGCAGACCGGCAATGTAGATGATCATCATGTATCCGACCAACTGCCAGTTGATCAGCACAATCATGCCGATGTACCCGTATTTCCAGTCAGCGACGATCGTGGTGCCATACTTCGCCAGTATCGCGTTGATGATCACCTGCCAGGTGTAACCGAGGACGATGCCACCGATGAGGTTGGGCATGAAGAACACAGTCCGGAAAAAGTTCGTTCCCCGCAGCTTGAGAGTCAGTGCCCAGGCAATGGCGAATGCGAAGATGTTGACCGTGATCATTGAAACGACGACGACCATGATCGTGAAGATGAAACTCTCGGTGAAGCCACTCCTGGGATCGGCGAAGACGTCTATGTAGTTCTGTACCCCGACGAAGGTGCCGTCGGTGATCGTGGTGAAGTCGAAGAAGGACAACACGAGACCGATGAAGAAGGGAACGAGGAACGCTACGGCGAACGCCAGCAGAGTCGGGAGAACGAAGATCGGGAAGTAGTACTTGAGACTGGATCTCATCGGTTACTCTTTTCGGCCACATGCCATCGTCAGGATGCGCCTACGGTGGACCCCCGGAAACGCATCCGGACGATGGCTAAAGCGGTTAAGTGACTGTGGACTCAGTTCTTCTCTGCGGCCCAACTATCGCGCACCGTGCTGACAACCTCATCCCATGCCAGGTTGCCAGAAGCGTATTGCGCGAGAGCCTGTCCGAAGTCCTCCTTGAACTTCTGCGACGGGTACACCTGAAACACCCAGGGAACAACGTTAAGGGATGTGTCGTTCATCGAGACGGCGATCTCCTTCGCCAGTGGGTCATTCGGGATGTCGGCATCGGTGTAGTTATCGAAGGGGGCGATGAAACCGAGATCCTCGACGACGTGCTTCTTACCTGCATCCGTGAGGAACAGCCAATTCACGAAGTCTTTCGTGGCTTTCTTGTCCGCCTCATCGGCCTTGGCATTGATCGCCATGTAGGCCTCGGTACCGACAGCCAGTCCCTGCTTCTCCTCCCCTTCGTGTCCCGTGTACATCGGTAGGTACTTGATGTTCTCCTCGGTGACGACGTTACCGTCGATGTCGGAGATCTGGCTCCATGCCCAGTTTCCGTTCTGAACCATGGCGGCCTTGCCCTGGGCGAACTCGGACATCGAGTCGGTGACGGTCTTCGACGGAGCGAGGGTCTTCGGGGTGGTGGAATCGTTCAGGTACAGATCGAAGAGGTTCTTGAACTCCTTGTTGTAGGTGAAGTCGAGCTGCTCCTTGTCAGTCACCCCCGAATCACGGAACTCGTAGTAGACGGGAATGTTCGACAGGTGTGTCTGCCAGCGCCAGTCCTCTCCGGACGCCAACGAGGTGGAGGCGAAGACTCCATCGATGCCCAGCTCGTTCTTGCGCGCCTGCATGTCATCGGCGACGGCCTTGAGCGTGGCGAAGTTGTCGATCTCATCGACAGAAGCCGCCTTGGCACCGGAAAGCGCGAAGTAGTCGTCCAAGATCGCCTGGTTGTAGATGATGCCGTAACCCTCAACCGCGAGGGGAACACCGTAGATTTTTCCGTCCTCACCGGTCAGCGCAAGCTCGGGGTCCTTCAGCCTGGTCGCGAAATCGGTATCGCTCAGATCCTCGATGTACTTGCTCCAGGTCTTGAGACCTTCAGGGCCATTGACCTGGATGAGAGTCGGTGCATCTGACTTAGAGATCTCGGATTTGAGGGTCTGCTCGTAAGTACCGGAAGCAGCGGTGACAACCTTGACCGGCACTCCGGTCTCCGCCGTGTATTCCTCGGCTATCTCCTTGAATGCTGCCTCTTGCTCCGGCTTCCAGTTCAGGAAGTAGACGGAGCCGACGCCGTCGTCAGAGCCACCGCCTGATCCACAGGCCACGAGGCCTCCCAAGGCAACGGCACCAATGCAACCGGCCGCCATCATGCGGCGAATTGTGTTCACAAGATCTCCTTGATCGGGGATGTGTCTAAACGCGTTACAAACATCAGAATCAGAGACAAACATAACATTAACTATCGTGATCCGGAACACTCCATGGCGCCCTCTGTCTTATAGAGCACTCGACACGGCGCGGAATAGTGCCCATATCCCGAACACGCTGCGCAGACGTGGTCGAGATCACCTCTATAAACCGCAGGACCGCAGCCTCCTGGAACTCCCGAGATGACGATCACATTCGTCAACACAGCAATCAGATCGGACAAACATCCCGACCCGAACCATGTCGTAGCCACCCCTGGCGGATGTCTGCCCACTCCCCCACGTCCGCCCAGGTTTCAGCGAACACACCGTTCACGGCGGTGGCGGACCAAAATCCGGAAACAGGCCGAGGATCAAGCTCACAGATCAGGCATCCGGGCGATCACCCTGCCCTAACCAGCGGTGCCTTATCCTTGATGCCGGGCCTGTCTCGGGCAGACCGGACCGCTCCCAAAACACGAACCCCCAAGGATTGATGACGGCATGAAAACCCATGAAGCACGTGTCGCCCAGAGGATTTTCGCGGACAACTGCACCACCCGGGGCCTCGATTTCGAGTTCACGACGAAAACGACCACCCGGAGCACCGCACTGGGAGAGGCGGTGGCGGCGGCAGCAGCCGCCCGGGGCGTCGAACCGTCGGAGGTAACAATCAAGATCTTCGACGAGAAGCCCCTCGATGATTCCGGTTCAGTGATGGTCAGGGTCTACCGTGACCCAGAGGAAGACCATCTCGATCTGCGGAACCTCATGATTCCCCGTCTCACGAAGGCACTGACGACCGACCCCGAGCTAATTCCCTCATTGCGCGATGTCACCACGGCCGGAGACAGCGAACTCATCGTCGCGATGGCTCTTCCCGATGACCGACTCTCGGAGTGCCTCGCACAGATCGGGGGCGATCAGGCGGTCGCGTTCGGGATGCTCGATAACGGCCGGCTCCGGTGGCGTGTCTTCGCGAACATTCCCGGAGCCCCCACCGTGGAGTCCCTCGATCTGACTCCAGCACACCCCCTCGGTGAACTGGTCCGGGTCACAGCCAGCAGCGAGGACGACCGGGGAATCCTGACGCTTTCACGTCACTGACTTGTTCGACGCACGTACCATCGACGAGGAGTAGGTGGGGTTCCCATCAATGTTGAGCTATGACAGGCAGGGCGGAACACAATGGCACGGAAAATCATCCTCGACTGTGACCCGGGGCACGACGATGCAGTAGCGCTGATCCTCGCAGTCGGTAACCCCGAGATTGATCTTCTCGGTGTGACCACCGTCGGTGGAAACCAGACACTGGAGAAGGTGACCCGCAACGCACTGGCCGTTCTCCAGGTTGCCGGCCATCCCGAGGTTCCGGTGTACGCAGGCTGCGGTCAACCACTCGTGAGGGAAGGCGTGTTCGCTGCCCACGTCCACGGTGAATCGGGATTGGACGGTGTCGATCTCCCCAACGTCACCGCAGAGCCTGCAGCGGGGCACGCCGTCGATTTCATCATCGACACAGTCATGTCCTCGGAGCCGGGGACGGTGACACTCGTCCCGATCGGACCGCTGACGAACATTGCCCTTGCGGTACGCAAGGAACCCCGGATCGTTGAGCGCGTCCGTGAAGTGGTGCTCATGGGTGGCGGCTACAAGACGGGCAACTGCACGGCAGTCGCCGAGTTCAACGTCCACACCGATCCGGAAGCCGCGCACATCGTGTTCAACGAGGACTGGCCGGTCACGATGGTGGGGCTTGACCTCACGCACCAGGCACTCGCCACTCCGGAGATCGAAGCCGAACTCCGCGAACTCGATAGTGCAACCGGGCGTTTCCTGTTGGGGCTGTTCGGATTCTTCCGCCGGGCATACAAGGACAACCAGGGGTTTGACGATCCGCCGGTTCACGACCCCTGCGCGGTCGCGTACCTCATTGACCCCGAGGTGATGACCACCCGGACCGTGCCCGTCGATGTGGAATTGTCCGGGTCATTGACAGCCGGTATGACCGTCGCCGATTTTCGGGAGCCGATTCCTAAAGGTTGCCGGACAAAGGTCGCGGTCAATCTCGACCACCGACGGTTCTGGGATCTGGTCCTAGCAGCGGTCGCCGCCGTCGATTAGCAGTTCCGTTTCCCCCGGATGCTCCCCCCTGTCCGCATAACGGGGATCAGTGATCGGGAAACCACGTTCTATTGTCATCCGTATGGCTCGCGGCGGAGACGAATCAACTAGGGTGACCGGGCGCTCGCTGGCGGTCTGGTTGGCGGCGGTCGCCGTCTACATCACCGCGACCACCGGCAGAACGTCCTTCGGTGTCGCAGGCGTCGCCGCCCTCGATCATTTCCAGATCGACGCCTCCCGGGTGGCGGTGTTCACCGCCGTACAAGTCGGTGTCTACTCGCTGATGCAGATCCCGATGGGGTTGGCGGTCGACCGTTTCGGGCCACGCCGCATGTTGGTGGTCGGCGCGGTCATCATGGCGATCGGGCAAATCATCCTCGGATGCACTGCCGCCTACGCCGTAGCAATCTCCGCGCGAGTTCTGATCGGAGCCGGTGATGCGACAGCGTTCCTCTCGGTGCTCCGAATACTGCCTAACTGGTTCCCCCTGCGCAGGGCTCCATTGATGATGCAGCTCACCTCTGCATTGGGTCAGCTCGGCCAGATTCTCTCCGCGATCCCCTTCGCTGCAATCCTGTATTCGAGAGGATGGGTGACAGCTTTCGTCTCTCTGGGGGCAACGGGGCTGATCATTGCGGTAGCGGCGATACTGGTCATCAGGGACGTCCCGGAACCAGTTCGCTCCGTGCGAAAGCAGGCGCCCGTGAAGCTCGCGGCGGCACTGTGCTGTGTCATCACTCATCCGGCCTGTTGGCAAGGATTTTTCACACACTTTACTTGTATCTTCCCGCAGATTGTGTTCACTCTCATCTGGGGTGTTCCCCTGATGTCCCTGGGACTCGGGTTGAGTCAATCTCAGATCAGTACCGTCCTCGTGGCAAACATGGTGGTCATCATGATTGCCAGCCCCCTCGCCGGGTTAGTCTCCGGGAGGGTCGGACGAGGGCGTGACGGACTCGTGTTGGCTGCGGCGGTGATCCTCGCCGGGGGTTGGGTATGGTTCCTGCTTCCCGCCGCGCCGAGGAGCTTCACGGTGCTGATGGCGGTGAATCTCATGATGGCGGTCGTGAGTCCGGCGGGAAACTTCGCGTTCGACACTGTCCGTGAATATATGGACCGTCGAGTACTTGCGGCTGGTACGGGGTTGGCGAACATGGGTGGTTTCACCGGGGGAATGCTGGCGACGCAGGGTATCGGAGTGCTTCTCGACGTCGCACACGGCGACAGCGGATCCGGTTATGTGTGGGCGGATTTCCAGTTCGCTGGATCAGCGGCTCTCGCGGTGTGGGGACTCGGGATCATCGGATTCCTCCTCAGCCGCCGTGCCCTGCGAAAACATGACGCCACACGCCCTAGCGCCCAAGGTGAGGAGAACCCCGCGCAGGGCGCAATCGGCGTACGGTGATCTGCTAGTACACTTTCTCCCCGTGTTTCCTCTACCGTTGTCGGTACCCTTCCATTGAACCTATCGAGGAGACCTCACATGGAGAACATCTACACCGCAGAAGCACTGGCCACCGGTGGTGGGCGTGACGGACATGTCCGCACCACCGATGGTCTCGTCGACACTGATCTTGCCCTGCCGAAGGCTATGGGCGGCTCTGAGAAGGCACCGAATCCCGAACTGTTCTTCGCCGCTGGCTACGCCGCCTGCTTCCATGGAGCGCTTCAGCTCGTCGCCAAGAACGAGGGCACATCCATCGACGGCTCCTCCGTTGGAACGCGAGTGAGCCTGGGCAAGAATGCTGAGGGTTTTGCCCTCGCAGTCGAGATCGAGGTGCACATCCCGGAGATGACGCTGGACGAGGCACAGAAGCTCGCTGACACCGCGCACACCGTGTGCCCCTACTCCCGCGCAACGAAGGGCAACATCGAGGTGACCGTCACCGCTGTGGAGGACTAATAACGTCATCTCTCTGTCGTCGGCCCCAGAACCGGCGGTGAGGGGCCGTGGGGAAAATGGCCAGGGACCCGATTGCACGGAGTAATCGGGTCCCTGGCCCTATTGTCGGCGTATCCAGCTACATAACGAGCTGCCGACGCTAGGCGCTAACCCGGTAGTGTCCGTCCGGGCCGACGCCCCGCGCCTGTTGCACTACCAGGTCGAACCCGTACTCGGCCACGTGGTCCCGGAGCGCAGCCAGATTCCGTTCGACGACGCCGCCCGCCCAAACCGTGGTGCGGACCTGCACCTCCATCCCAGTTCGTGCGGCCGCCTCCGCGACAATGCTCAGAGCAGCCGTGGATCGGGCTGCAGCAGAGGGGGTACAACCTACGACACCGGGAAGGTCAGACACCTGCGCCTTGACATCAAGCCCGATCCAGTCGGGCCGGGTGGATTCATCGTCCAGGAGCGCCGCGAGACGTATCGGCGCATACCCGCACGTGTGGAGCCCGACCTGGAAACCACGCTGGTGCACCTCCCGGACCGCACCGGGAAGTGCACGGTGCATGGTCGGTTCTCCGCCACTGATCACCAACCCGTCGATGAGTCCGCGGCGGTGCTCCAGCAGTGTCGTGACCTCCGAAAAATCATGGGCCCCGGCGGAAACCTGCTGGAGCGTCGGGTTGTGGCAGTAGATGCACCGCCACGGACAGCCCTGTGTGAACATCGTGACGGTGAGCCGACCGGGCCAGTCCGTCGCGGAGAACGGGATGATCCCTGCGACTGGCAAACCGAGCTCCGTACTCTCCGTCGTCACAGTGCCGGTTCCACGAAGTACATCCGCTCGCGGAACTCCCCCTTCTTCCCGGTGTTGAAGCTCGATACCGGACGGAAGTACCCCATGACCCGGGTCCACATCTCGGTTTCTTCCCCACAGTGTTCGCAGTGGGGATGTTCCCCGGAAAGGTAGCCGTGATTCGGGCAGATGGAGAACGTCGGAGTGATCGTGATGTACGGGAGCCGGAATGTCTCCAGAGCCCGCCGCACCAGAGTTGAGCACGCATCCCCGGAGCTCATCGCCGACCCCATGTAGAGGTGGAGGACGGTACCGCCGGTGTACTTCACCTGCAGATCCTCCTGTTGAGTCAGTGCGGCGAAGGGGTCTGGGGTGTGATCGACTGGTAGTTGGGATGAGTTGGTGTAGTACGGTTCCGCGGCGGTACCGGCGTGGATGATCGTGCCCCCGAAACGTCGGATGTCCTCTCTCGCAAAACGGTGGGTAGCGCCTTCCGCAGGGGTGGCTTCGAGATTATAGAGGTGCCCGGTGGCTTCCTGTGCTTTCACGAGGAGGGTGTTGATGTGGTCGAGGAGCCGGGCGACCTGTGCATGCCCTTGGGGGTCGGTGATGTCGTAGGTGTCACCGGTGAAGTTCCGGACCATCTCGTTGCACCCGTTGACCCCGATGGTGGAGAAGTGGTTGTCCAGGCTCGGCAGCCACCGCCGGGTATGGGGGTACAGGCCGACGTCGATGAGTTCCGCAATCGTCGCACGACGCCGCTCCAGCGTATCCACCCCGAGTTCAACCAAGCGCTCAACCTCGGCTAGAAGTGCTTCCTCATCGCCTGCGAAACGGTACCCGAGGCGTGCACAGTTGAGGGTCACGACACCGATGGAGCCGGTCTGTTCGGCCGAGCCAAACAACCCGTTTCCACGGGCCAGGAGTTCCCGGAGGTCCAACTGGAGGCGGCAGCACATGGAGCGGATCTGGCCGGGATCGAGATCGGAGTTGATGAAATTCTGGAAGTAGGGCAGACCGTAGCGGGCGGTCATGTCGAATAACCGATGAGCGTTCTCACTGTCCCAGTCGAAATCACGGGTGATGTTGTAGGTGGGGATCGGGAACGTGAATACCCGGTCGTCGGCGTCACCTTCCGCCATCACCTCGATGAAGGCTCGATTGATTAGCTCCATCTCAAGGCCGAGATCCCCGTAGGTGAAGTCCATGACCTCCTCGCCGATGTAGGGGTGGTCCTCCCGGAGATCTGCGGGACAGGTCCAATCAAAGGTGAGATTGGTGAACGGGGTCTGCATTCCCCATCTGCTGGGCACGTTGAGGTTGAAAATGAACTCCTGCATGAGCTGTTTCAATTCCGGATACGTGAGCCCGTCGATCCGGACGAACGGGGCCATGTACGTATCGAAGGAGCTGAACGCCTGCGCACCTGCCCATTCGTTCTGCAGGGTGCCGAGGAAGTTGACGATCTGTCCACAAGCTGATGAGAAGTGCCTCGGTGGAGCGGAACTGACCGAGCCCGGGACACCCCCGAAGCCCTGTTCCAGGAGCTGCCTCAGCGACCATCCCGCGCAGTAACCGGCGAGCATGTCGAGGTCGTGGATGTGGATGTCACCGTCACGGTGTGCTGCTGCGGCCGCGGAACTGAAGATTTCGCCCAGCCAGTAGTTCGCCACCACCTTTCCGGTGGCGTTGAGCATCAGTCCACCGAGCGAGTAGTCCTGGTTGGCATTCGCGTTGACCCGCCAGTCGGCGCGGGACAGATATTCGGTGACGGTGTTGACGGGATCGACGAGGTGGGCGCCCTGGCTCGTGTGCTGCGCCTGCGGTGGGGTCAATGTGCTCATGCCCGCCACTCTAAGCCGCAAATGACACTGATGGGATTATTCGAACGCGATTGTGAGAAACACGATATACACCCATTGATTAAGTCACAGGCACAACATATAGGTGATTCGATGTCTCCACAATCCTCAGAAAACCGCTACTTTCCCAGCATCCGATGAGTACTCCAACCCCCACCTGTTGAGGCTCCACTCTCGATGTATCCCAGGCATGACGAACCTCCCCCAGGTTAAAGAGTCTCCAAAACCTGGTTGAGCGAAGTGAGGGGCTGCACGTAGCCGGTGGATGATGTGGACCATGCAGTAGGTGAGGTCTCGGGACACGCGCGTCACAGCAACGCAGATGAGACAGACACAAAAAGTGGCATTCATCCAACCCCACCATGCCTCTCCGAAACGGAACGTCGTGGGCCGGAATTTCCGGAGCACGGCATCGGGTCTGTCGGAGCCGCAACCACGATCACGACGCGGAGAGTCCATGCGTTTATTCTGCCACTGAGATTCCTCGGAGGATAAAGCTGTCACAGACCAAGATCATGCCGGATAGACATGCACCGTTCACGGCTTTCTACCGGTTACTGCGCCCGAGCTCAGCGAAAAGGTTGAAATTGAAGAGGAAGGCCGCGCACGCCTCATCCAGCAGACGCTCGCGGTCGGACACTCCAAGGGGGAGGGAGTCGAGTGCCGCACGATAACTGTCCTTGTATGGCTTGATCTTCGGAATCTCGGCGAATCGATAGAAAGAAAGCACCTCCGGCCCGAGACCGTAGTGGCGCTGCATCATACGCGCGATAACCTGTCCACCGGAGAGATCACCGAGGTAGCGGACATAATGGTGTGCGATCAACCCGGGGGCGTCAGCCGCATCCGCGATCTCGTTGAGCCTGGCGACGTATGCCACGGTGGCGGGTAACGGTATGACCGTCTCCCTCCATTCAGAATTGCCGTGAAGGGCATCGAGGTCGGCCTCGATGGAAGGGACACGTTCAAGCGCCGGATCCACGATCACGGCGGCGATGGGGTCATTGGCGACGACACGCGCAGCATTCTCGAGGGCCCGGTAGAACAACCAGGACTGCTCCTGGAGCGCGATGAAGTCGGCGACGGTGAGGTCACCGGCCATCAGATCCTGGGTGAATGTCGAGTATTCAGCCGATTCATGGGCGTCCGCAGTGGACGCTTTGAGGGCCTTGGAAAGCGGGAGGAAATCTGAGCCGCTCCGTGGCTGGACTGCTGTCGTCATGCCTTCTCTACCTTCATGTTTGCGGAGCATCGTGGGCTCCTTAAGCGGTTTCCCCGCCGGATCACGTGCACCATGTCGTGTTCCGATTCGGTGCCCCAACTGTAACTAAGGGCACCCTGACTGTTCTATAGATCGAATTGTTGATGCCCTCTCGAACCTCCTGCTTCCTCATGCCCGCTACTTCTGAGGATCTTCTCCCGTTGGATCCCCCATTTTTTCGCCTAGGTAGGACCTCCGGGCGTCACCGGTTCTGCATGACCGTGGATAGGACCCTCACTCATTCTGTGCGTCATCACTCGGCGGGTTCTGTGGGTCCACTGTGAGTTTCAGGAGACTTTGCCTGTAGGCCCCTGGGAACGAAGTTTCGGGGCTTTCCGGGGATTAGCATTCTCTGCGGTATCGCTCGGTACCGTTCGAGAGAAAGGAACGATATTGCGTCAACTTCACTGGCAGCACCGGTGGGCTGCTCCTTTGGCCGTGGTCATTGCGTCAATCGGGCTCGCGAGCCTCTGGGTGTCATCTCTTCTGGTCGGAAGCAAACAATCCACCGAATCCACCGCGATCACTATCTACGTGTTCCCGCTCATTGTCACCGGCCTGTTGTATGTCTTCCTCAGGCGTGTCTCCACCCTCCGTGACACCAGGTTCCGCGTCAGGAACATCCGGTACGGAGGCTATCTCTTGATTGCGGGTGCGGTTCTGGCATCCGCCTTCTTCCTGGCACCACCCTCCGGTGGACTTGTTTTCCCCTCCCCCAGCTCCGTGCTGTTCTTCGTGGTCGGCGCTCTTCTGACCGGTACCTGGGAAGAATTGCTGTGCCGCGGGCTGATCCAGAATGTTCTTACCGAGGCGTTCGGGACAGATCAACGACGTACCTGGTGGTCAATCATCGCAGCCTCCGGGATCTTCGCGGTACTGCACTTCATCCGTCTCACCACAGATCCCCAGCTCATCCTGACCGTCACCACCCAGGTGTTCTATGCCTTCGCGATCGGACTTCTCCTCGGTGTCATCTATCACTTGACCCGCGATCTGCCCGCGGTGATCCTGCTGCACGCGACGTTCAACATGCTCGGCGGCATCGGTGCTCTGTTCACCCCACCCGCACCGGGAGCCGCCTCGGATATCCCGGTGATCGCCGCACTAATCCTTCTCGTGGTTCTGATGCCCGCCATCTGGGTCGCGCGTCGCATATTCATACGGCACAGCACCGACATCTAGGGTTCAAAGGTTGGTTCGCCCCAGAACACCTCGTCGACGACCTGTCGTGCACGGCGGGTGACCTTCAGGTAGTACTCGAGAAACTCCTGGTACCGGTTCGGGTCCCAGCCCGCTGCTCCTGCGACTTGCGCGAGCTGGGGCCCGGGAGACGGAAGCTGATCGGTGCGTTTTCCCCGGACGAGAACCAGGGCATTCCGGGCACGGGTGGCGGTCAACCACGCGGTACGCAGTCGCGCAACCTTCGAATTCTCGATGATTCCGTGCTCCTCGATGACATCGAGGACTTCGAGGGTTGAGGTGTTGTGCAGTTCCGGGAACTCCTGCGAGTGCAGCATGGTGAGCAGTTGTACCGTCCACTCAATATCGGTGAGAGCGCCACGCCCCAGTTTGGTGTGAGTTTTGCGGTCGGCTCCACGCGGTAGCCGTTCATTGTCCACCCGCGCCTTCATCCGGCGGACCTCGCGAACGGTCTCGGCACCGATCCCCTCTTCCGGGTACCGGAACCTATCAATGGTGCGGAGGAATCGCTTTCCGACGTCGGGGTCCCCCGCGATCGCGGCGGCGCGAAGGAGTGCCTGGATCTCCCAGGTCGCCCCCCATCTCTCATAGTAGTTCCCGTATGATTCGATCGTCCGGACAATCGCGCCTGACCGGCCCTCCGGGCGGAGCCCCAGGTCCACCTCGAGTGGTGGATCGTCGCTGGGCTTCGAGAGCCGCCGTCGCAACCGATCACAGATACCGACGGACCATTTGACCGCGTCGGTGTCACTGACCCCTTCGGCGGGTTCACACACGAACATGACGTCCGCATCGGAGCCGTAGCCGAGTTCGGCACCGCCGAGGCGCCCCATCCCTATGACCGCGATCCGAGCGGGCGGAGTATCCCCAGAATTCGCGGTGGCCGCCGCGATCTCCACCCTCAGTGCGGCCTCGAGAACAGCATCCCAGACGAGGGACAGACTGCGACACACCTCTTTTACATCCATCATCCCCAGAAGGTCTGCGGCCGCAACCCGGGCGAGTTCCGCCCGTCGCAGGGATCTCGCCGTGGCGATGGCCTTGTCCGGGTTCGCATGTCTGCATGCGGCACTGACGAGTGAACTGGACACGGTGTCGGGGTCCGTGTCCAGTAATTTCGGCCCGTTGGCTCCATCCCCCAGGCGTCTGATCGTGTCCGGTGTCGAGAGAATGAGGTCGGAGACGTACGGTGAGTTGCCGAGTATCTTCATCAATCGCTGTCCTACGATGCCTTCATCACGGAGCATCCGCAGGAACCACTGCTTGTCTCTCGCGGCCTCGGACAACTTCCGGTAATTCAGCAGTCCGGCATCGGGATCCGCCGTCGTGGACAGCCATTCCATCAGCGTGGGGAGCAGCATCGCCTGGATCTTCGCCCGGCGAGACCCCCCGGAAGCCAACGCCTGGAGGTGCTCGTAGGCGCGGTCAGGGAACTGGTAGCGGAGGGCCGCGAGCTGGAGCTTCGCCGATTCGGCCGAAAGCCGAAGTGTCTCCACGGGGAGGTTCACCACTGAGTTAAGCAGTGGACGGTAGAAGAGTTTCGCGTGCAGTGAGGAGATCTGGCGGACGACACGACGGTGTTCCTCGAGCATCGTCACTGCGAGTGAGGTGTGCCCGGAGCCTCTGACCCCGGATGTTCTGGCGAGCCAGCGCAGCGCTGCTTCGTCTCCGGCATCCGGCATGGTGTGGGTACGTCGGACACGCTGAAGCTGCAGCCGATGTTCCAGTAGACGCATGAATTCGTAGGCGCCGATCAGTGCCTGGCCGTCTTCCCTTCCGATGTAGCCTGCTGTGATCAGTGCACCGAGTGCATCCACCGTCGAGGTGACACGGAGACTCTCATCGGAGCGGCCGTGCACCATCTGCAGCAGTTGAACGGCGAACTCGACATCCCGAAGTCCTCCTCTCCCGAGTTTCAGTTCCCGTTCCCGGAGGTTCTCGGGAACGTTTTCGATGACTCTGCGGCGCATCGCCTGAACATCGTCGACGAAGCTCTCCCGTTGGCTGGCGTCCCACACCATCGGGTTGAGAGCGTCGAGGTAGGCTTGGCCGAGGCCTCGGTCCCCGGTCATCGGGCGGGCTTTCAGCAGCGCCTGGAACTCCCAGGTGTGCGCCCAACGCCGGTAGTAGGCAATATGTGAGTCCAGGGTGCGGACGAGTGCACCATGCTTCCCCTCCGGACGGAGGGCCGCGTCCACCTCGAAGAACGCCCGGCAGCCGATCCTGATGAATTCACCGGCGACCCGTGTCACGCGGCTGTGCGCGGGTTCGGCGATGAAGATGACGTCGACATCCGAGATGTAGTTCAGCTCGCGTGCACCGCATTTACCCATCGCCATCACCGAGATCCGGGTGTCCACGGGTTTCTCCCCGTAGACCCCGCCCACCGCAACCGCGAGGGCTGCGGTCAGTGCGGCATCCGCCAAATCCGTGAGAAGTCCCGCGACGACGGTGAACGGAACTTCGGGTTGCCCCACGCGGCGCGGGGATTCGGGGTAAGTACCCGCGAGGTCATGAGCAGCGATCCGCATGAGAAGGGTGCGGTAGGTACGGTGGAGTACCTGTTCGGCGTCTCGCCCCACCATCCGTGCACGGTAGGTTCCCGCAGCCGAGAGATAGTCGTTCGCGGCATCATCGGATTCCGCCCCGTCCGGGAGATCGAACGTCGCGGGAACAGCATCGACACAACCGAGCATCGCCTGCATCATCTCGGCACGATCCGGTGCCGGTTTCGAGATGAGACGCCACAGTTCGGGGTTCGCCACGAGATGATCACCCAATGCCGTCGAGGCTCCGAGCAGTGAGATCAACCTGACCCGGAGTGGAACGTCGACACGCAGTTGACCGTCCAGTTCTCTCCGGGATGGCCCGACCTCCCCTTTGGGCACCCCGTCAGCAGAATCCAGTGCCTCCATCAGTCGAACCAGGGAGTTCAACGCCAGGTCTGGGTCACCAGCCCCAGACAGCGCCCAGAGGAGCTCAACGGACTCCGGATTCATCCAGCCAAGCCAGGTAAGATCACGTTCGGCACCGGGTCCGTTGAGACTCAGGCCCGCCGGAGCAGGTACCGCCCTGCGGGTGGAGCGCGGTTGATTCATGAGAGGTGCAGGTCCTTCCCCCGGGGGCCGGTCCTAGACCCCCGAGATGTCGGCTGGCTAGTAGTCGAGGTTGGTGCGCAGCTCCCACTGGGTGATCTGCGCCTGGTAGTCATGCCATTCCCGCCATTTGTTACGGAGAAAGAACTCGAAGACGTGCTCCCCCAGGGTGTCCGCCACGAGTTCCGACTGTTCCATCAGGCGCAACGCCTGATCAAGGGAAGTCGGCAGATCCTTGTACCCCAGTGCACGTCGTTCACGACGGGTCAGCGAGGAGATGTCGTCCTCGGCGGGTTCACCCAGCTCGTATCCCTCGCGTATCCCCTTCAGACCTGCGGCCAGAAGCACAGAGTAGGCAAGGTACGGATTGCATCCTGAGTCAAGGTTCCGCACCTCGATCCGTTTGGAATCGACGTTGCCCGGACGGTAGTTGGGTACCCGGATAAGCGCGGACCTGTTGGATAACCCCCAGGTCGCTGCCGTCGGCGCCTCGGAACCGAAGACTATCCGCTTATAGGAATTTACCCACTGGTTCGTCACTGCCGAGATTTCCGGCGCATGTTCGATGATCCCCGCGATGAAACTCCGCGCCGTCCGGGAGAGGTTGTACGGATCATCCGGATCATGGAAGGCATTGGAATCCCCCTCGAACAGGGACATGTGGGTGTGCATCCCAGATCCGGCGTGATCCGTGAACGGTTTCGGCATGAAAGTGGCACGTACCTTGTTGAGGAGGGCGACCTGCTTGATCAGATACCGGAAACTCATGATGTTGTCACTCATCGTCAAGGCATCGGCGTACCGCAGGTCGATCTCCTGCTGTCCCGGCGCGGTCTCATGGTGGGAGAACTCCACCGAGATACCCATGTACTCGAGGGCCTCGATCGCGTCCCGTCGGAAGTTGGGGGCGTCGTCGTGGACAGCCTGATCGAAGTATCCACCGTTGTCGGTGGGAACCGGCGGTTGACCATTTGTGTCAAGAGATCTGACGAGGAAGAACTCGATCTCCGGGTGAATGTTGCAGACGAACCCGTCATTGGCCGCCGATGTTGTCTGACGTCGCAGCACCTGTCTCGGATCCGCCCACGAGGGTTGGCCGTCAGGCATCGTGATGTCGCAGAACATGCGGGCCTGTTTCGGGGAATTCTCGTCCCTGTCGAAAGGAAGCACCTGGAACGTCGAGGGATCAGGTCGGGCTATGGTATCCGCCTCACTGACCCGGGAGAACCCCTCGATTGCGGAACCGTCGAATCCGATGCCGTCCGCGAACGCGGTCTCCAACTCCGCGGGAGCGACCGCCACCGACTTCAGATATCCGAGGACGTCGGTGAACCAGAGCCGGACGAAACGGATCTCACGTTCCTCAACGGTGCGCAGGACGAATTCCTGTTGACTGTTCATGCCACCCAACTCTAGCCGTCCGTACACCCGGAGAGGGCGTCTGAGCACAGCAAGCACACCGTGATATACGGAAGGATGAATCAGCCGTCGCAGATAGGATCTGTTCCTCTCCACTCCCCGCACACGCAGTGTTCGGTCCCCACCGTCTTCCCGCCACTGACCGATGGCGCCAAAGTCTCCCCTGACACAGATATTCCACGTGTAGAGGGAATAAAAGCTGGTACAAACGAACATATGTCCACGCGTGAGTTTTTTGAGGTTGAAGTTAAATTCGCGGTGACCGACGCCACGGAGGTACCCGACCTGACCGGGATCACCGGGGTCTCCGCCGTGCCGGAAACAGCAGTTCATGATCTTTCGGCCGTCTACTACGACACGGGTGATCTCCGGCTCACCCGGTCCAGGATCACCTTGCGCCGACGCACCGGCGGCACCGACGCCGGCTGGCACGCGAAGCTCCCCGGTGACGGCGGACGTATGGAACTCCATCACGATCTGGCCGAGGATGACGCGAACACCGTCCCCGAGGCACTGGTCGAATCCGTACGGTCGATTGTCCGGGATCTGCCGCTCATCCCGATCGCCAGGGTGGACAATCAACGATACGAGTCGACCTTGGTGTCTGCCGATGGAACGGTGTGCGCCGAATTTTGTGATGACCACGTCACCGCATGGTCGTTGCTCCCGGACGGAGACCGGACCACCTGGCGGGAATGGGAAATCGAGCTCTCGGACGATTACGCCGGAACCGATGCGGGAACCGGATTGCTCAGATCCGCCACGGAGTTGTTCGGAAACGCCGGAGCCAGTCCAGCGGAGAGCCCCTCGAAGCTGGTGTCCGCTCTCGGGGATTCCATTGACAACGCACCGGCTCCCCCCAGGGTCGCTGTACCCGAACCTGGTTCGGCGGAAGCCGGGGTGCTCGCAGCGCTCGCGCAGAACCACAGCCGTCTGATCAACCTCGACCCCAGGGTCCGCCGAGACGAGTGGGATTCCGTGCATCAGATGCGCGTCGCCACGCGTGAACTTCGCAGCCATCTTGAGGCCTTCAACGGCGTCATGGACGGCGACCGTTACCGCGGAACAGCCCGCAGGCTCAAGGAACTGGCCGCTGTCCTCGGTGCGGCCCGCGACGCAGAGGTGGTGGCTGAGCGGTTCCGGGAGCTGACCGCGAATGAGGATCCCTGTGTGATCCCCGCCGAGTCCTGCCGTGAGTTGATCGACTCAGTGCTTGCGGACTACCGGGCCGCCCACCGGAAGGTCGTCGAACACCTGAATTCCACGGACTACCTGCGACTGCTCGGCGATCTGGAGGAACTGCTGGCGGAACCGCCGTTCCGTGAGTTTTCCGATGACACGACCATTCCGGCGGCGGAGGTCCTGGTGGATCACCTCACCCACGCCTACAAACGACTGCTTGCCCGCCATGACCATGCGATGTCAACCTGGCGGGACGAATCACTGCCGCTGCGGGAACGTGAGGAAAACATCCACCGGATCAGGAAGGCAGTGAAGAAGCTCCGCTACTCTGCGGAAGCGGTCGGCGCGGCTACCGGATTGAAGACGAAACACCTGTACAGAGCCTGCCGCACGATGCAGTCCGTGCTCGGAGACTTCCAGGACGCGGCGACCTCCAGGGAGCTGCTCCTCGAGAAGGCACGCCAAGCACGTGCCACCGGAACCGACACCTTCCTCCACGGCATGCTGTACCAGCGGGAACTCGAGAACAGCGCCGATGCCTTGAACGGCTACCGGGCAACCATGGATGATGTCGTCGACGCATACTCCGAGTTCGACAACCAGCGGAGGAAAACCCGCCGTAAATCCGGTGGGAAGCCGGAGAAGCACAAGAAGAAGGGCGACAGGAAGAAATAGTACGCCCGAGTGGTGTCACTGCCCGTCGTTCTTCTCCCACGACGGCGCCACACCCCAGGACTCATCCTCGCGGTCGAATGAATCAGCCTCACGGGTGCGGCGTTCCGCGATGTCGAGTGCCTGTCTGGCCTCATCCTCTGAATCATAGGGTCCCATACGGTTCGTCCAGCTTCCCTGTTTACCGCGAACGACCTCACCGGTCTCAGGGTTGTAATACCATTCACGATCGTCTGGTGACATGGTGTCCATCGTCCTAGATGCTCCTTGAATAAGTTTGGCGGAAACCGGCGGGAGCGTCCGGTTCCCCGGTGTCCACCGCAGGAAACGCACCCCACCGGTGACAGGCGTCGCCCATCGGTTCTCATCACGATCCAGGTTACCTATCGGATCACCCCGGACGTGCGGGCGTCGACGATACGCCGACTACAGTGGGGCTGTCCGTCACCGATCCGAGGAGCCGAGTTCTTGACCAGACTGATGTGGCCGACCACCGGTACCGCCAACCGGAACACAATGTTCCAGGAACACACCACGGCCTACGGCAGCGCACCGGGCCTCATCGCCACCGCGCCAGCGACCTTCCTCGTCATCGGGGAGCACACCGATCTTTACGGAGGGATCGTGTTGAGCGGGATGAGCGGACGTCGCGTTGTCGTTGGCGCATCCAGGCGCCGCGACGACACAGTCCGGGTTCGGGTGCTGCGCAACGGTACCGATGACACACCCGTGGTCGTCACGACGTCGACCACCATGGAAATTCTCTCCACACACGCCAACCTGCGGTCGAACGGGCCTAACGAACCGGATGCGGCGCTGCCCGCGTCTCCGTTGTCAGGGATACAGGACAACTGGGCCAACCGGCTCGGGGGCGTCGCGTGGATGATGATCCAGCGGCAACTGATCAGCCGTGAGACCCCGGGGTTCGATATCACGATCATTTCTGACATTCCGCCGGGCTGCGGTCTCGGTGAGCACGCAGCCGCGGAAACGGCATTCGCGCTCGGCCTCGCTGACCTTGCCGGGCACCAACCGGATGCACCGCTCAGGACGAGAATCGCCGATGTATGCACCCAAGCGGCTTCCTTGTTCGGTGGAACCCCACCGATGAGAGCCCGGCACACGACGGCGCTACGCGGCGGTACCGGTCAGGTGCTGTCCGTCATCGATTACGCGGACGGCTCCGTAACCCAGGCACCCTCACCGGCCCCACTGAGTTACCGCCCCTACCTCGTCACGGTCCCCGCGGGTTCCGTTGAACCTTCGGGCTCCGGAGTGTCTGAGCTGAAGCGCCGAGGCGATTTCATCGAACTCGCCTCCCGAATCTACGGGGTAGAGTCCCTCCGGCTCCTTCCCGATTCCGAGGAAAGGGTGATCGACTGGCTCGAGACCGTCCATGAGGTTCGGGGGCCTGAAGCCCAACCGCCCGTTGCTGAAGCGGCGGGATGGATGGGTTTCCTCACTGCAGAAACTCGACGGGCGTTCGACTGCGCCGCGTTCTTGCGGTCGCGCCGAATCCCAGAAGCTCTAGGAACGCTCTCCGATTCACAGGCTCAGATGTGTGCCGCGTTCGGTCTCGGTTCTGACACGGATGCACTGGTTCGGTTGTGCATTGCCCGGGGTGCGGCGGTCGCTCGGGCCGCACACGCTGGGGCGAGCCGCGCCGTCATCGCGTGGTTTCCCTCCGATGCTGATTGTGAAGACTCCCACGACGACGCGGCGATCCGCCTCACCGATGACGGACTGCTCGTCATTCCACTGGCGGATGGCAGTCCTGCGGCCGTGGATAACGTTCCGGGGAACTGGAGCTGACCGTCAGCCCCCCGGGGAGATTCGCGCGAATGAGCCGACCTGTAAGCCGGATTCTGTACCGCGCCGTCTAACCGGCGCGGCGGCGGTCATCCATCTGGACGCACCATCGCTGGACGCCTCAAGCGGTCAACCCGCGGACTCAGGCGGGCAGCCCTCAATCGTCCGCGCAGGCACACCGGGATCTCTTCACTGAGATCCGGTGATGCGCCCTCTCACCTTGCTCCGGGTGGGGTTTACCTAGCCACCGCAGTCACCTGCGGCGCTGGTGCGCTCTTACCGCACCGTTTCACCCTTACCCCGAATCCCGGTTGACCGGAAACTCGGGGCGGTTTATTTTCTGTGGCACTGTCCCGCAGGTCACCCTGGGTTGCCGTTGACAACCACCCTGCCCTAAGGAGTCCGGACTTTCCTCGACTACGGTGTCTGCGCTGGGAGAAACAGAAGTTCCGCCCGCCGATTCACCGGCCGCGACCGCCCGATCGACTCATTCGCACCCGTCACTGTACAGTGTCCGGCCTCATCCGACGAGACGGCGGAACTCACGGGGGAATCAGCGCAGGTGGGCGGTCTCGTTCACGAGTCGAACGGTAGTGGGGCCGTCGGCGTAGAACTCCGCCACCGAGAGAGACGCGAGATCGAGATGCAAGCGGTGAAAGATCCCGGGACCGGCGTCGAGTGCGAGCCGCAGAATCCCCTTGATCGGAGTGACATGACTCACCACGAGAACATTGGCGGCACCGTATGTCTCTTCGATGTGTTTCTTCACGCGTCTGGTGCGTCGGTACGCCGCCTGAAGTGATTCTCCGCCGGGTGGCGTGACGGAGATATCGGAGAGCCATTTCTCGTGGAGCTCGGGGTCCAATTCCCGAGCCTGCACGAAAGTCAGGCCGTCCCAAGCCCCGAAATCGAGCTCAGTGAGATCATCGATACTGTCCACATCAAGACCGAGTGCTGCCGCGCAGACCTCCGCGGTCTGCCGGGCACGAGTGAGAGGCGAACACACGATGGCGTCGATACCGCCCCGCCCAGCAAGCATCGCTGCCGCACGTTCCGCCTGTCTACGCCCGAGGTCGGTCAACTCGGGGTCACTGCGCCCGGAGTACAGACCAGCCGCGGACATCGCTGTCTGCCCGTGTCGCAGCAGGATCATCCGGGTGGGTCGAGTCACCGCGCCGTTCCAGGTGGCCGGAGTGGCCGGAGCATCTGCTGAAGCCGCTGCGGCAGCGGCCCCCGGTTCCGCAGCGGAGTCGGGGTTGTCCCCGGAGCGTTCCCCAAGATCGATTTTCCCCGGTTCCGCGCCATCAGCCCCAGCATCCATCGCGAAGTTGGCGAGTTCGTCAGCACGACTGTTCTTCTTCCGCGGAATCCAGGTGTAACGGATCCGCTCGAATCCAGCGGCGAGATCACGGGCTTCGAGGGCGAGACTCTTCATGTCGGGGTGCTTGACCTTCCATCGCCCCGACATCTGTTCGACGACGAGTTTGGAATCCAACCGGACCTCGACGTGGGTCGCCCCGAGATCACGCGCTGCAACGAGGCCGTTGATCAGGCCCCGGTACTCGGCGACATTGTTCGTTGCTTTTCCCACGTACTCAGCGATCCGCCGAAGCACCGTCTTGCCGTCCCCGTCCAAGATCAGGGTCCCGCTACCCGCCGTGCCGGGGTTCCCGCGGGAGCCTCCGTCGGCTTCGATGATCACCTTCACCGTGTGTTCTCCGTTTTCATTCCGGGGTTACGTTCAACTGCGGATCAACCAGGTACCGCATTCCGGGCACCTGGGGACACTGTCTTTCGCCGTAGCGCGGATCCGGGAGATTCCGGCGGCGGGAAGCACGAGATAGCAGGCCGTACAGGAATTTCCCGCAAAACGAGCCGCTCCCACCCCGTACGAGTCGTACTGTTCGTCGTAGGCTTCGAGCGCCTCGGGAGCCACATCAGCGAGCTGGGATCTGAGATCATCGCGCGCCATCTCCAGGTCAGCATGTGCGGATTCGCGTGCCCTGAGAGCAGCATCACGGGCGCGGGTCGCGGCGGCGATCTTCTCCTCGATCTCATCGAAAACGGCGCCGTCGGAGTCATGGTTGAGGCTAGTCGCCTCAATCCTTCGCCGCATCGCCTCCCGTTCAGCGGTGATTTCCTTGATGCGTCTGCGGGTGGAAGCGAGATCGTGCTCGAGATCCCGCCGATCATTGAGTTCTGTGGCGGCGCCGAGTCCCTCGAGATCAGCCTTCTGACGACGTTCGAGCTTGACCAGATCGTGATCGAGGCGGAGCAAATCACGGCGGAGATCTCCGACACCCATCTTGGATACAGCGGCGCCATCCCGGAGTCTGGCACGTTCCGCGATGAGCGCGTCGAGCTCCTTCTGCTCGTCGGAGGTACGCTCGGCACGGTCGGCGATGAGCGCGGTGTCGATGTCGGCGAGCTTGAGGATGAGGCGCTGGTTGTCGGGAGCGAGTTTCACGGTGGGGCTTTCTGTTCTTCGGTCGGAGCGGGCTACCGCCGTTGATCACGGTACGGGAGAGTTCACGTTACCCCTCATCGCGCGGATGCCGGGATATGGTCCACGGATCGGTGCGGATGTCGAGGACACGGGTCTCAACACCGGCCCTGCCGGCGATGAGTTCCGCGGCGCGGGCGCACCAGGGTGATTCACTCGCCCAGTGTGCGGTGTCAATCACGGCTGGGCCACCGGCACGCAAGTGCTCATCCACCGGGTGATGCCGAAGGTCGGAGGTGAGGAACACGTCAATGTCCCCCATTCCCGCGACCACGTCGAGGAAGCTGTCTCCGGATCCGGAGCACACAGCAACCCGCTGCACCATCCGGTCCGGATCACCGGCGGCTCGCACTCCCCATTCGGTAACAGGGAGGCGATCCGCGACTTGCTGCACGAAATCGACGAACCGCATCGGTTCCGGCAGATCGCCGATGCGACCAAGGCCCGGTGCGGTGTCAGGGTCCCCCTCGTCCTCTGATGCGGTGATGTCGAAGGCCGGTTCCTCGTACGGGTGTGCGGCGCGCAGGGCCGCGGTGATCGCTGCACGACTCGACCTGGGGGCTACGAACTCAACTCGAATCTCGTCGACGTACTCGAGGTTCCCGACTGTTCCGAGAGCGGGGTTCGCTCCATGGACGGGACGGAACTGGCCTCGTCCCGGAAATTGGAAGCAGCATTCGCGGTAGTCTCCGATGGCCCCCGCACCGGCGTCAAACAGTGCTTTCTTCACGGCATCCACATCTCCGGCGGGAACCTGGACCCCCCACTTGTCCGGCCCCTTGCCGCATTTCGGAGCGACCGCACGACCCGGGGTGACGCCGATCGCTTCGGCGAGGGCGTCGTTGACTCCGGGACGGGCGGAATCTGCGTTGGTGTGCGCGGCGAACAACGCCACTCCCCCGCGGATCAGGGTGTGCAGTACCCGTCCCTTCGGGGTATCCGCTGCGACGCTGTCCACGCCACGTAGGAGGAGTGGGTGGTGGACGATGAGCATGTCTGCACCGGCGTCGACCGCGGCGCGGGCAACCTCATCGGTGCAGTCAAGCGCGAAGGCGACCCTACTCACAGGGGCATCGGGGTCACCGCAGATCAATCCGACACTGTCCCAGCTCTCCGCGAGGTGCGGCGGATAGGCGGTGTCCATGATCCGACGGATCTCGGCGACGGTGGTGGCCATTATCGTCCTCTTTCCTTGATGTTCTTCGGGGCATGTCCGGTGACCGACTCCACCAGTGTGGCAACTTCCCGGGCACCGCGCACGGCGAGCCGCCAGTAGGTATGGTCCAATCCCGGGAAGGTGTCGCAGCGCCGAACGAGGATGCCCCGCCCGGCGAGCGCGAGGCGGGTGGCTTCTGGATCATCAACCGGGGGTGTAACCAGGAGGTACGGCGCCTGGGAGTCCGTGTGTACGAGAAATCCAGCGTTCGAGAGCATCCGACGCATCCGGGCACGCTGGTCTTCCACCGTCACCCGCTGCTCCGAGACAAACCCGGCCCCGTCGCGGAGCGCGTTCCTGATTGCGATGGCTTGGAGAGTCCCCACCGGCCAGTGCGGGCGGCTCACTGACAGGCGCCGAACCAGATCCGGAGCAGCGAGCAGGTAACCGCAACGCAGTCCCGCGAGAGAGAACGTCTTGGTGAGACTACGCATAACCACGAGTCCCGTATGGTCATTGACGTCCCGGGCCACCGAGGTGCTTTCATCGGTGAGATCCATGAAGGCCTCATCCACGACAGTGATTCTCCCCGGCCGACACCAACTCCGGAGGACATCCGCCGAATGCAGTACTCCAGTGGGATTCGTGGGATTACCGACCACAACAAGGTCGGCGGCAGCCGGGGGAATACGGTCCCCCAGGGTGAAGGGAGACTCCAGCACCATACGTTCCACTGTGGTGCCCGCCGCACGCAACGCCACTTCCGGTTCAGTGAATCCTGGATGTACGACGACAGGATGCTTCGCCCCCAGACCGGCAATCAAGGAGAACCCTTCCGCAGCCCCGGCAAGCAGCAGCACACACTCCGGATCAACGCCGTGCCTACGCGCGGCGGCGGAACGCGCGGCGTCGATAAGCGCGGGAGACGGGTAGGACCCAAGAAAAACGATCTCCTCCCGCAATGCCGAAGCCAACCACTCCGGGGGTCCCCCGGCCCGGACATTCACGGCGAAATCGACAACGTCCCCGGCGATGCCCACCATATCGGCGGTGGCCAGATCACCGTGGTACCGCAGCAGGTCATCCTCATTCACACGGGCCAGGTTACGTTCTGTCACACTGAGAGGTGTGAAAACTCTGCTGTTAGACGTTGACGGAACACTCATCGACTCCTACCCGGGGATCCGGGCCAGTTTCCTCCATGCCCTCGACACCATGGGCCACCCGCGCCCGAGCGAGGACATCCTCTCACGCATCGCCGGTCCCCCGATGGAGCAGACCATGCGGGTCGTCGGCATGACACCGGATGAAGCGCATCACGCCGTCGAGGTTTACCTCCGCCATTACGGCGAAGGCTCGTGGGCCGACTCCGACCCGTACCCCGGCATGCGGGAACTCCTCGCACGTTGGAAGGAGAAGGGATTCCGGGTCTGCACCGCGACCTCCAAGGGGGAATACTTCGCCCGAAAATCCCTCGAGCTCTACGGGATGATGGACTTCATCGATTTTCTCGGTGCCGCCGAAGAGAACGGTACCCGCAGGTCCAAGGAATCGGTCATCGCCCACGTCCTGGATTCCATGGAGCTACGGGGGGCTGAGTCCGATATCCTCATGATCGGCGATCGCATCCACGACTTCGACGGCGCGGCCGCTTTCGGAATCGATGCAGTCGCCTGTGCCTGGGGATACGGGAACACCGACGAACACATCAAGGCACGCTGGACCGCCACCAACGCCCAACATCTGGAGGACATAGTCGATGAGTGGAACGAGCAGAGTTAGGGAGCGCACCGAGGACGTCTACATAGTCTTCGTGTGCACTGGAAACATCTGTCGGTCCCCGATGGCGGAGATCATGACCCGCGATGCGGTGGAGGACGCCGGTCTCACCGAACGCGTCCTCATCCGTTCGTGCGGAATGGGCGGTTGGCATGTCGGTCAACCCGCCGATGAAAGGGCCGTAGCCGAGCTCGAGGCATCCGGTCACGATGGATCCACCCACCGCGCCAGTCAGTTCGGTGACGGACACCGCGACGCCGACCTCCTTATCGCCCTCGATTCAGGTCATGTCCGGGAACTCCGGAACGCAGGGGTTCCCGGCGAGCGCATCCGGTTGCTCCGCAGCTTCGACCCCACCAGTGGTGACGATGACTGCGCCGACCCCTACTACGGCACATCCGCAGACTTCACGGTCGTGCGTGAGCAAATCGATGCAGCCCTCCCCGGACTCATCAACTGGCTCCGGGAGACCTGCACAGACATGTCCGGACGGTGACCCGGACCTACCGATTTTTCGGTTGTCCCACCGACGGGCACTAGACTGACCGATGTGAACGCGAGAGCAGCACGCCCCGGAGGACCCATACGTCCGCTGTCGGTGCTCAAGGTGTTTCTCACACCGGGTTGGGTGATCACCGCAGTGGTGGTGGTTGTCTTCGCCTACACCGCGTTCACGGTCCTCGCCCCCTGGCAATTGGGTAAGAACGAGGCCACGAGCGAACGTAATCAGCGCATCGAGCAGGCCTTCGACACTGACCCCGTACCCGCCACTGATCTCCTCGGTCCCGGTGGCACGGTATCCCCTGAACTGGAATGGCGCCGCGTGACCCTGAACGGGAGATATCTCCCGAAGGACGAGGTGTTGCTCCGGCTCCGCCCGGTCGACCATCAACCCGCGATACAGGGGCTCGTTCCCTTCGAGTCGACTGATGGAAACATGCTCCTGGTCAACCGGGGCTGGCTACCCGTCGAAGCCGACTCACTTCCGCAGATACCGGATGCTCCCGAGGGCGAGGTCATGATCTCCGGCTATCTCCGCCGTACCGAAGACCCGCCTGAGCGGGAGCCGGTCACCGAGCAGAATCACACACAGGTCCACGGAATCTCCACCGACCAGATATCCGAGCTCACGGGTATTCCACTCAGCAAGGATTACATACAACTGGCCGACGGTTCCCCCGGCCAACTCAACGCCATCCCACTGCCGAAACTGGATGCAGGACCGTACCTCTCCTACGGTGTCCAGTGGATCGCCTTCGGCATCATGGCACCACTCGGTCTGGGGTACTTCATCTGGGCCGAGATCCGGGAGCGGCGCCGGGACCGTGAGGAAGACGGTGCCACTCTTCCATCGGGCGAAGATGGAGACGACCGAAACCCATCTCCGCTCCGGGGCGCGTTGCCGGAGCTCGCCTCCACCGACGCCGCACGCCAGCCGCACGGGTCCCGCCGGCGTAAACGGGCTAGTTACGGCGCCGGACACACCGATTACTACCGCACCATCGCCGAGAAGAATGAAGAGAGGTTCTAGCCGTGGACAACACCATCCAGGTTCTGGTCAGCCGTACCCTGCACCGCGAGGACGGAAGCTCCGTCACTGTGGAGATCGCGGCCCCCGTCAATCGCGGCGAAGATTTCTGGGAGACCCGCTGGCGTATCACCGGGTTGTCGGACGGCGACGTCGAGTCCGCATCGGGTGGTGTGGACTCGATGCAGTCTCTGCTCGCAGCTCTCGCGATGTCGGGTGACCGGGTGGCCGCAGACTCCTCCCTGAGTTTCCTCGAAGGGCCGGGAACGGGACTCCTGCACTCCGGGAAACGGGAGGACGGATTCTACACCGCCGTTCTCCGGATGCCGACAGCCTGAACTACCCCGGCGCGTTCAGCCTCAGCGGACACGGGACAGGACCGCAGCCACAGCGATAAACATCTGCGTACGGCGGGACAACCGGACTGCGTCCCTGAGCGCTGCCGTATCCGGCGCCCGCCCACCGCCGAGAAAAGGTCGTTCCTCCATCCCGTGCGCGTACACCGTGGGGCCACCCAACCGCACCCCCAGTGCCGCCGCGGCAGTCGCCTCAACTATCCCCGCATTGGGGCTCGGGTGGGCCGCCGAGTCCTCCCGCCACGCGCGCACGGCTTCACCACCGCGCCCCACGAATGCGGCAAGACACGTGTGCACCAGAGCAGTCACCCGAGCGGGCACCCAAGCCATCACATCATCAGCACGGGCCGCAGCCCAACCGAAGTTGGCGTAACGGGCGTTCCGGTAACCGACCATCGCGTCGAGGGTGTTCACGGCCCGGTGTGCCACCACCCCCGGGGCGCCTCCCACGACCGCCCAGACCAGCGGGGCGACGGCGGCATCCGATGTGTTCTCAGCCAACGATTCAACAGCCGCACGCGCCATACCCGCGGCGTCGAGAAGCTCTGGTTCCCTGGAACACAGCCAGGGAACCAGATACCGTGCCGCCGCCATGTCCCCTTCTTCCAGAGCGTCTGCCATCCGTGTTCCCGTACGCTCCAGCATTGCGCCTCCGAGTGCGGCCCACAGGCACATCGCCAACGACAGCCTGGGGGCCCATCGCGACATCAGCACTGACGCAGCGACCGGCGGTGCCACCGACGCCACGAGATACACACACCCCGCCGCTCTCGTATCCCGGTAGCTGTGTCTCTCACACCAGGAAGCCCACCGCCCGAAAAGAGCAACAGGATGTCCTCTCCTGGGGTCCGGAACCACCCGATCCGCGATCACACCGGCAAAGAGCCCGACGTTCACTCCGGTTCCCCTCCGTGAGTCTGCCGGAGGAATTCAAGAACAAGATCCCGGGACCGTGCCGCTGCGGCGCCAGATGCCGCACGGTCCCCACCCAGGAGCACCGTCTTGCCGTAAGCGACAGCGGTATCAGCAACCGGTAAACCAGACAGGGTGAACGGCCAGCCCACCCCATGACCCGCTCCCGGATACACCACGCCATAAGCATCAATTCCGGCTTCCGCAGCCCGATGCGCGAGCGCCTCACCCATCGTTGCCGAATCCCAGACCTCATCCCCGGTTCCTGCGGTCACGAGCAGCGGACCACGGATGCGTTCCACCGGAATCCGGGCGGCTTCCACCTCCCCATCACCGGCCTTCCGGCGTGCCTCCGCATAGTACGGTGCCAAGTGCAGCGGACGTCCGGACAACGCCGGCCGAAGAAACGTGGACACTCTCGACCACCGAGAACTCGACCCCTGTGAGGAAAGAGCCACCGACGGTTCAACGACCCCGCGATAGGTCGAACCGGACGATCCGGCATGCGGATCATTCGTGCGCACATCACTCGGTGAATGCGCGACCACGGGTCCGACAAGGTCAGGTTCCGCCACCGCCAACAGTAGTGCGAGTTCGGCGCCCCGGCCTCTCCCGATCAGAGCCAATCTGTCCCCATCAACCCTCGGATGCGCCACAAAATCATGCAAAACAGCACGCAGAACCCCGACGTCGACACCACCCGACTCCTGCGGGAACCACCCCCACGCCGCGGTGGTCCAGCCACGATCCGCAAGCTCCGCCGCAGCAGCAGCGGGAACACCTCCTTCAGCGCCCCCGAGCAGAATCACCCCGGGACGCGGCGATCCGTCATCTGGAGCGAACATCCGGATGTTGAGCGACTGCCCCCCGAGCGGAGAAACATGGGAAGCAGCACTGATCTCCCTGGCCCGTCGCCCCACCGTCCTAGAGGCACCCGCCCCCAGGGCTGCGCTGACGGTCCGAACCCGAATGTCCAGACTCACCGTGAACCCCGGTTCCACGAGGAATTCCGCGCCTGGTGTGCCGTGCTCGGGGCGAAGTGTCCACAGTGGGCCGAGGCTGTCTGCGGGTCTCCACTCCGCAGCCCCGGGTAAGGTCGCTCCGGTGTCCACGCAGCCATCCTCTGCCGCGGTAAACTCCGTCGTCGACGACCAGACGATGCCCCTGGCATCCGTCGCCCGGATTCCCACCCGCACGATGTCTCCCGGGGTCAGATCCGAGACTTGTATCGGGAACGGATCACTGACACCTGTTACCGGGGGTACATCGAGAATCATGGCTGCCATGGTAACGCCGCACCCCACCGAATATCATCCGTGAAGAACGCTGGCCTGTACGAATACCCGCAGAAGATCCGATGAGACGGGACCGATCCGGACCGTGGATCCCAATTGACCACGCCCACTTTCCCGCATATACGGAGAAAACCCCGGGAAATTCCCGGGGTTTTCTCCGTATGTGCGCCCTGACGGGCTCGAACCGCCGACCTGCTGGGTGTAAACCAGCTGCTCTTCCAACTGAGCTAAAGGCGCTGACACCGCACGCGGCCATAGCTGGCGGCAGTTGCGGTGGACAACGTCGGATACTCTAGCACGAGTCCCACCACAAAGCGAAGCTAGCGCTTTTTACCGCTCTGCACCAGGCACGATCCCTGCCAGAATCCGAGTCGTTCCGCTGATGTCTGGACTAGGCCGGCAAGCTGCGCGGATTCCGCAATCAGTCCAGGTTCGATGTGCCCTGGTTTTCCTGCTCCCGGAGTCAGAAGCCAGATGCGGCCGTTTTCAGCGAGTGGACGGATCGAATCAACGAGTCCGTCAACGAGGTCACCATCCTCCTCTCTCCACCACAGCAGAACGATGTCGCAGATCTCGTCGGTGTCTTCCTCAAGGAGAGCCTCCCCGATGACGTCCTCGACCGCTTCACTGATCTCACTGTCGCAGTCTTCGTCCCAGCCCACCTCCTGGACGATATGGTCCGGTTTGACCCCGAGAAGCTTGGCGTATTCCTGGGCGCTTTCCTTGGCCGCGCCCGGAGCGTCGCTCACTGTGCGTTTCCTCCTAAAGAATTGGTCCGGGAATGCTACCCGATCCTTCCGCCCGCCCGTGGGTCGGAGCGTAAGGACATCGGACATTCCCCGGTGAAAGTGATCTCGCATGTACACGCTACCGGGTTTCTCCCCGCAGCGGACCATCACCCGGGTTTTTTCCGGAAGAAAACTCCGAGGAATCAGGGAACGACCCCCGCAACGGTGAAAAGCCGATCAGAGCGGCCACGACAAACACCCCTAAAAGCAGTGCTCGCGGCACATGCTGAATAGAAGGTTTCTCCCGGAACACCCTTCCACGGACACTACCCGTATCCTGGTGTGGACATGTGCACATCTCCGCCCACCGCGGAGACGGGTGTATCTCCGGAGAATCATGATCACATATGCCTCCGGGATGGAAGACCCGTACACAGAGACCAGATGAATGATCCACAGGAGGATTCGGTATGTCCCAGCAGCAGGACGCCACGGCCACCCCGTCCGAAGACAGTAATTTCGCGCTCATCCGGGACGGAGTCGCCTCGTATCTGAACGACTCGGACCCCGAGGAGACCAGCGAGTGGATGGACTCACTAGACGGACTCCTCGCTGAAGCGAGTCCTGACCGGGCCCGTTTCCTCATGCTCCGTCTCCTGGAACGAGCCACGGCAAAGCGGGTTCCGCTGCCTCCTCTCACCTCGACCGACTACGTCAATACGATCCCCACTGAGATGGAACCGGATTTCCCCGGAGACGAAGCCATTGAGCGTCGCTACCGCAAGTGGATGCGTTGGAATGCCGCGATCATGGTGCACCGTGCCCAGCGTCCGGGGATCGGGGTAGGTGGACACATCTCCACCTACGCTTCCTCTGCCCCCCTGTATGAGGTCGGTTTCAACTACTTCTTCCGGGGCAAAGACCACCCGGGCGGCGGAGACCAGGTCTTCTTCCAGGGGCACGCCTCTCCCGGCATGTACGCACGCGCGTACCTCGAAGGTCGCCTCACCGAGGATGACATGGATGGTTTCCGCCAGGAGGTCTCCCGTCCGCAGGGGGGCATGCCCAGTTACCCGCACCCGCACGGCATGCCCGAGTTCTGGGAGTTCCCGACGGTGTCCATGGGTCTCGGACCGATGGATGCCATCTACCAGGCACGGTTCAACCGTTATCTGCACAATCGCGGAATCAAGGACACCTCGCAGCAGCATGTCTGGGCATTTCTCGGTGACGGTGAGATGGACGAGCCTGAATCGCGCGGCCTGATCCAGCTTGCCGCTCTGAACAACCTGGACAACCTGACCTTCGTGATCAACTGCAACCTACAGCGTCTCGATGGCCCCGTCCGCGGCAACACCAAGATCATCCAGGAGCTGGAGTCGTTCTTCCGTGGTGCCGGCTGGTCAGTCATCAAGGTGGTCTGGGGCCGCGAGTGGGATGAACTGTTCGAGCGGGACAAGACCGGTGAGCTCGTCCACCTGATGAACACCACCCCCGACGGCGACTTCCAGACGTTCCGGGCCAACGACGGCAAGTTCGTTCGTGAGGAGTTCTTCAACCGCACACCGGAGACGAAGAAGCTCGTCGAGGACATGACCGACGAGGAGATCTGGAAGCTCAAGCGTGGTGGACACGACTACCGCAAGATCTACGCTGCCTACCAGCGGGCCATGGAGACGAAGGACCGCCCGACTGTCATCCTCGCGCACACCATCAAGGGTTATGGCCTGGGCCACAACTTCGAGGGACGCAACGCGACCCACCAGATGAAGAAACTCACCCTCGATGATCTGAAGCTGTTCCGCGACAAGCAGCAGATCCCGATCTCCGACGAGGAACTCGAGAAGGATCCTTATCTTCCTCCGTACTACCACCCCGGTAAGGACTCCGAGGAGATCAAGTACATGTTGGAGCGCCGCCGCGAACTCGGCGGCTTCGTACCTGAGCGCCGTGAGTCCTACACGCCGCTGGAGGTTCCCGACATGGACGTGCTGAAGTCACTCCGGAAGGGGTCCGGCAAGCAGGAGGTAGCCACGACCATGGCCCTCGTGCGTACCTTCAAGGAACTCATGCGCGACAAGGAACTCCGTCGGCGCTTCGTTCCGATCATCCCGGATGAGGCCCGTACATTCGGCATGGACTCCTGGTTCCCCACACTGAAGATCTACAACCCCCACGGCCAGAAGTACACCCCGGTCGACAACGACCTCATGCTCTCCTACCGTGAGGCCGTCGACGGGCAGATCATGCATGAGGGCATCAACGAAGCCGGCTCCATGGGCGAGTTCATGGCCGCAGGCACGTCTTACGCCACCCACGGTGAGCCGATGATTCCGCTCTACATCTTCTACTCGATGTTCGGTTTCCAGCGCACCGGAGACTCCATCTGGGCAGCCGCGGACCAGATGGCCCGTGGCTTCCTCCTAGGCGCCACTGCAGGCCGCACCACGCTGACAGGTGAGGGACTACAGCACATGGACGGCCACTCCCCGATTCTGGCGTCCACCAACCCGGCTGTCGTCACCTATGACCCGGCGTTCGCCTACGAGCTGGCTCATCTGATCCGTGAAGGCATCGACCGGATGTACGGTCCGGGCCGCGGCGAGAACGTGATCTACTACATCACGATCTACAACGAGCCGACCCCCCAGCCGAAGGAGCCGGAGAACCTCGATCTCGAGGGCCTGCACAAGGGCATCTACCTCTATGATCCCGCCGGTGACGGGGAGGGCCACGAAGCCTCGATCCTCGCATCCGGTATCGGCATGCAGGCGGCGCTGAAGGCGAAGAAGATCCTGGGCGAGGAGTACGGTGTGCGCACCAACATCTTCTCCGTCACCTCGTGGAACGAACTCGCCCGCGACGGCCAGGCCCATGACCTCCAGCAGCTGCGTCACCCTGCCGATGAGTTCGAGGCTCCGTTCGTGCAGCGCAAACTTGCCGACGTCGAAGGGCCATTCGTCGCGGTGTCCGACTTCGCCACCACGCTTCCGGAGCAGATCCGCAAGTGGGTGCCTGGGGACTACACCACCCTCGGGACCGACGGTTTCGGTTTCTCCGACACCCGCCGAGCTGCCCGCCGTTTCTTCAACACTGACGCCGAATCTGTCGTCGTCGCAGTTCTCGCAGGCTTGGCGCGCGAGGGCGCAATCGATGTCTCCGTGGCGGACAACGCCGCCAAGAAGTTCGAGATCACGGATCCGACGGTAGTCTGACCGGATCATCGACGCTTCTCCTTAGAGGGCTTTCGCCCCGGAAACTGAGTTTCCGGGGCGAAAGCCCTCCTCTTAGACACTCCTCCGATCCCCAGACGATCAGCAACACGCCACCCTGGACGGTCCCGCTAGTCGCGGGAACATGGACTCGACACGAGGCAATCCAGGTGTAACCGGAGGTTTCGGTGAAATCCCGCATCGTCGACTACGCGATGAAACCGAGGCGGAACTGATCAGAGCCGTGGGGCGGGGACACCTGGATCTCGGAACGTTCAGTGAGCTGTCCACAGCGGTATGAACAGCCGAGAATCCCGGCGACATCCGCGCGATCGTCCCACGAGTCGCTGCACCGATCCCGGAACCTGCGGGCCCGATGAATCCAGTCCCGAAAGCCATCTCACCGCTGTGCTCGGGGACATCACCAGACAGCGCACCTGGTATCTGCCCCGGAATCTACGTATCCATACGCTCATCGAGGATGTCACACTCGATCTGCGGAAAACCACGATGGAATCCAACTCGTGCCGAATCACGCTGATGAGCTTGATCGGGAACTGCACCGTGATCGTCCCCGGAGGGGGTGTCTGTGAACGTGACCACGCGACGATATTGGGTGATCTCCAGACCGCGGAGACAGGTCTGCCCGGAGATCCCGAGATCGAGGTCAGGGGATTCAGCTTCGGTGGCAATCTCAAGGTGAAGACCCTGGCACCGGGACATTCCGCAGGAAGCGGTAGCTGGTTCGACTTCCTCCGGTGATGTTCAGTTCGTGTGGGGAACCGCCGGGTGTTCCGCCAGGATGGCTTCGTCGATGATCCGGTTGACGGAATCCGGCGCCTCAAGAATCACCATGTGCCCGGCATCGGGAATGACCCGAAGTTTCGCACCGGGCCAGAGTTCGACGGCGCGTTCCGCTTGTTCCACGGGAGTCACATTGTCTTTGTCACCAACCACCACATACCCGGGAACCTCACTCAGGTAGGGCACCGCAGCGAGTTCCTCATGACTCTGGAGCTCCGAGAAAAACCCGATGTAGGTCTCTGCCGGGGTCGTATGGATCTGGTCCGCATGAAATTCGATGACATCATAGTCGGTACCGTTACGCTGGAAAATCGTCACTGCTAGAAGAGGAGCCAGCATCTCCATCATCTCTTTTCGGATCCGGTCGGATTCCTCCGGATTCCGGGAGATGACCCCGTGCACCTTATCTGCCACGGGATTATCGATGATCTGGGCGATACCGCCGGAAGCCATCGGTTCCATCGCGGTGGACACGGTGACGACACCACCGATGCGGCCACGCAGTACCTCCCCACAGCGACGGACGAGACTCATCAGGATCATTCCCCCCATGGAGTGACCAACCAGGATGATCCTACCGGTTGGAACCCGCGCCGCGATCACTGCGAGAACGTCATCAGCCGCACCGTCGACCGTGCAACGTTCGGGCTGAACCATTCCGGTGGCACCGTGTCCACGAAGATCGAGTAATACTGAACGCACGCCCGGATACACGTGCCGCAGGTGATCAACCTGGAAGAACCACGATTCAGCGGTCAACGTGAACCCGTGGACGAAGACGACCACGGTCGCCGCATCCTCCGGACCGACCTCATAATAGTGGATGTCGATTCCGTCGTTGGTGACGGTTCCACGGCGATCCACGTCGGTGAGTCCGGGCCGGACGCCTTCAGCCTGGATGCCATCACGGACGGTACGCAAGTCGGAGCGACCCCACGGGGTGATCCGGTGTGAGATACGACGTAGCGCGTTCACTGCGCGGCCGGGATCCAGGACCATTGACGGCCTTCCTTGTACGGGAACAGATGGGAATGATTGATGACACAATACCGCCTCGGGGGCTGTTCTTCCGACACAGAGCTCTGCCGGTAATCTTGACGGCAGCGCCCCGCACTCTGAACAGTCCGATCAACAGCGAAGGACACCACACGATATGTCACTCACCGAACCCATCACCCATCCCGCGGAGCCAGGTACCGGCACACTGACGCCCGTGGTGGACATCATCGCGACCGCCACGGGCCTTGAGCATGATGAGATAGCCGCCGACGCCCGGATCGCGGATCTCGCCATCGACTCCCTGTCACTCGTCGAGATAGCTGTGCGTCTGGAGGACGCATTCGGCATCCGGATCATCGACACCGACATGGACCGCCTCGACTCGGTCGCCGACATCGTGACGCTCGTCGAGAAGCATGCCGCCGGTGGCAGCCCTGACTGATCCTCGTGGTGTCCGTGAAGGCCACCACCCATCCTCCGTTGACCGAAGATCTGAAACCTTCAGTTCCACATCAAATCCGTGGGCGGACCCGAGACCGTCCAAGATCCTGGACAAACGGAGGAATTCTTTTCGCGCACCACTCAGCGCTTGATCACAATCGACGGCCCGCGGCACGGTGTCTGACCGCCGCCAGCGTGTACACCACTCAGTGGTCAGCGGATCGACCCCCGGTTGCGCCGGAATTCCCGGTGTAGGCAGACACACGACCATGGCGGACTCCACCAACGGCCGGAGTTTTACCGGTAACCCGACGATGCGGAGACGCGCATAGGCAGCGTCCGCCTGAGCAACAGCGAACGGATCCGGCGTGGTGGTGCCGTAGCCGTCGCGTAGGGCAGGCGTTGTAGAGCATGGTGATTGCTGTTTCACGGATGTCCTCGCAATGGGCAGCACGAACACCATGTCATCACGGCTGAAACGCACGATGGTTACATCATGCGAGTGATCCCGCGGTAGACACGGTGCAAGACGAGGTTCGTCTTCCCCAACGGCCTCTGTCCGCGCCCCCGCCTGTCCGACTAAACTCCTGCCCCGTGAAAAGAGCTATCAGAGAGCAATGGATGAACAACAGCGGGCTATCCTGACCCCAGTTTCAGGCAACATAGATCACACCGGCAACTCTCGACACCAACTTGATCCCCCCATTTTTTCAACCTCAAGTTGAGAATCACTCGGTGTCGAGTTTCCTCCACACCGCATCATTGGTCTCTGCCCAGAGCGGTTTCGCCCAAGCACCGAAATCCCGGTCGGTCAGCACGACCATGGCCCGACGCGTCGGTCGATGCACCCAAAAATAGGTACCTGACTGACCAAAATGTCCGGCCGTATCGTCCGGCATCGACGCCCCGGTCCAGTGCGGGTTCTTGCAACCCCGAATCTCGAAGCCGAGACCCCAGGGGCACGGTTTCTGCATGCCGTAGCCGGGAACCACGCCATCCAGTTCCGAGAACTGCACCTCGATCGCTTCCGCCACAGTCACCGGATGAAGCAGAACCGGATCAAGGACTTCCCGTGCAAAGACCGTCAGGTCCCGGACCGTGGACACGGCCCCGTGGCCGGCGGACCCCTCCAGCGAGGTCCCTGTCATACCGAGCGGAGCGAAGACCGCCTGCCGGAGATATGAGGCGAAATCCATCTCGGCTTCAGCGGCAATGACATCAGCGAGGATCTCGAAGCCTGCGGATGAGTAGATCCGTCTCACCCCTGGTGCCCGCTCCAGCTCCCGTGAGGCGAAACCAACGCCACCAGCATGGGAGAGAAGCTGCCGGACTGTCGCCCCATCTGGCCCGACCTCCGAATCCAACTCGAAGATCCCCTCCTCAACCGCCACAAGGACGCCCCAGGCGGAGAGTAGCTTGGTCACACTCGCCAGCTCATAGGGACGTTCAGCGTCACCGATGGATCGTACCTTCCCGTCCGCGATCACCGCCGCAGAGACGTGTTCGACGGGCCAACCCGCGACAGAATCGAGGAACTCGGTAACACTACGCTGCATATCGGTGATTCTAACGGGTGTTTAGAATGAACTACCCCAAAAAGCCCACCAACCGCCCACAAAATTCCGAGAGCGCATACTCCATGTCAGCGACGTCCTTCAGATCCCGACCAGTACTTGCGGCTCTGATCACCACCGCCATCCTCACCACCACAACAAGCATCGCCACTGCGACTCCCCCCGATCCGGCCCCTAAACCGGGACAGGACGCAGTCCTTTGGTCAGGACCACTGCCCGATCACGGTATTCCCGGACCAGAGCACCCCACCCGGGTCTTCACCGACGGCACCCCACTCGACATCAGCGATGACACGACATTCACCTACTCCACACTCAATTCGGACAACGTCGAGATTCCAGCTACCGCACTGCTGATGCGAACACGCCGACCGTGGACTGGACCGGGGGAACGCCCCCTGGCGGTAATCGCGCCCGTCACCCAGGGAATGGACGACGTCTGTGCATTCTCCAACGTCGTCCGCACAGGTATTACCTTCAGCCCAGCGCACCCCGAGCTGTCCGCGACCGCACCGGATTATTTCCGTGCGCACCTCTTACTTGATCGGGGCATCGATGTCGTCGTCACCGACTATCCCGGACTCGGATCACCCGGCCTTCACCCCTACATGGACAACGTCGCAACGGGTCGCGCCGCTGCAGATGCCGGCATCGCAGCCCTGACGCTGCTCAACCGGCCGGGAGCTCCCGTTGTCGCCACCGGCCATTCACAGGGAGGGGCCGCAACAGGTTGGATGGCAGAGAATGCCCACGAGTACACCCCGGAGCTCAATCTACGAGCGGTCGCAGTCTCTTCACCCCCCTACAATTTCCGGCAACTGACAGCGGATGCTGATGGCAGCCTGGCCATGGGCCTGATGCTGATGGCCACCGACACCCAGATGCGTCATTCCCCGACGATCCGGGCGGAGATGGAGCGCATCCTCACCGACGAGGGCCGACAGATGATCGAGGACATGCGGCGAACATGCACCCCCGGAGTTTTTCTTCCGACAGCGTTCCGGAAGGCCTCGTCCCTCACCACCACGGGTGAGAGTCTCATCGATGTCATCGACCGGATGCCCGAGGTAGGTGCAGAGTTCCACAGGCAGGAACTCGGGACCCAAGCACCGACTGTTCCCGTCCTGCTGACCTATCACATGTCTGATCTGGTGGTGAACGGCCACGACTCGAAGACTCTCGGGGAATCCTGGCGTGCCCACGGCGGAGATGTCAGCGTCATCGAGGCGCCGGATTCTCCGATCGCACGAGCACTGATGACCGGACACCCGGACCCGGCTGTGACACACGTCCCACCGATCGTCGATTGGTTGGCCCGGCACCTGGAGAACTGAGCCGAGAAAAAGGAGGCCCCGATTATTCCGGGGCCTCCTTTTCAGATGGCTGGCATCGTCAGCGTTCTGCGCTGGCTGCCGTTCGGTCGGATGCGAAGAGTTCCTCGTCGAGGATTCCCTCCCGTTTGGCGACGATGGTGGGGATCAACGCCTGACCTGTGACGTTGACCGCGGTACGCCCCATGTCCAGGATTGGGTCGACGGCAAGCAAAAGTCCGACGCCTTCGAGCGGCAAACCGAGTGTGGACAGCGTCAACGTGAGCATCACAATCGCACCGGTGGTGCCCGCAGTCGCTGCGGAACCGATGACGGAGACGAACACGATCAACAGGTAGTCAGTCAGTCCCAGATTGATGCCGTAGAACTCCGCCACGAAAATCGCGGCAATGGCAGGATAAATCGAGGCGCAACCATCCATCTTCGTCGTCGCACCGAGCGGCACCGCAAAGGACCCGTAGGCACGGGGCACTCCCAACGCACCAACCACAGTCCGTTCGGTGACCGGCATGGTGCCCATCGAAGAACGACTCGCGAAACCGAGGGAGGTAACCGGCCATGCCTTGCGATAGAACTGTGCGATCGACAGTCCGTTGAATTTCAGTACCAGCGGGTAGACGACACCGATCACGAGGGCGAGACCGATGTAGATCGCCAGGACGAAACTACCGAGGGAGCCGAGGGTCTCCCAACCGTAGACTGCAACCGCCTTGCCGATCAGCGCCGCGGTACCGATGGGCGCGAGCCGGATGATCCACCAGAGCACCTTCTGGATGATGGTGAGCAGTGAACGGGCGACTCCGAGCACAGGCTCCGCATCCTTACCGACCTTGACAGCAGCGATACCAAAAGCGATGGAGATCAGGAGCAATTGCAGAACATTGAAATCGGGGTTGACAGAGAGATTGTCACCTGAACCACGCACCCAAAGGTCAAGACCGAGGATGTTACTCGGAACCAGGGACTGGATGAACGCGGACCAGCTTCCAATGGATCCGGGAGCCGCAGCCGCAGCAACATCAATGCTGGCACTACGTCCGGGGTGCATCAACAGACCGATACCGATACCCACGAAGACCGTCACGAAGGCAGTGATGGCGAACCAGAGCAGTGTTTGCCACGCGAGACGAGCCGCATCGGTGACCTGACGGAGATTCGCAATCGACGTCACGACAGCGGTGACCACTAGCGGTGGAATGAGAACCTTGAGTAGACCGACATAGGCCGATCCAACCGCCGTCAACGTGGTGGCAAGCCAATTTTCGCCACCGATGGATCTGGCGACGAGGCCGAGGATGAGGCCGGCGATCAGACCGTAGATGATCTGGGCGCCGAAGCTGGTCAGCGGATTCGAGCGCTTCGTGGGCGCCTCGGCATCGGGTTTCTGCACCCCGTCAGAGCGTGCAGGAGAGCCGGAGATTGATGTAGACACGTCAATGTTTCCTTAGAGAGTTTGGATTCAAACGAGTGGTATGGATTCACGAACACGGAGAGTCGCCGCACAGTCCGACTGCGGTTCCACGGGACACGCGGGCGTTCTGTCGCGCAGTTCAATACAAACGACAGCAATCACGCCTGAGTCTGAGAGTCAGCGACAGCGGCACAGCGCACACATGTACGGGCGACAGCGGGCGACCACTCGGGTCGTGACGTCGGGAGACATGCGCGGGGGCTGACGGAAGCTCATGCCGACGACCCTACTCTGTACCGATCTGTATGGTCAATATAGACATATCTGTCTATATTTTTTCGATGGGTAACCCCAGTTCAGGACAGTGAATGAAAGTATCTCTCAGAATCAGTCAGAGCGACCCGGATCCTCCCCACCCGAATCGCGCCACCGTCGACGCTCCTCGGCAACTCCCTCGGCATGACCCTCACGCCTCCCCTCAGCGATTCCCTCACGTTCCCCCTTGCGCTCCGCCCGTTTGAGCGCCTTCACCATCTGGGCCGCCGTCATGTTGACCGGCGCCCACTCCGGATTCGCAGGTAGAACCCAACCACGCCAATACGCGAGAATCGCAAAGCCCGCCCCACAGACGGTGGCCACAATCATCCCCACACCATCATGACCCGCCCAGTTGAATGCGACCATCGTCGTCGCCGCCGTGATCGCAGGCGTGGCATAGAGCGTGTTCCCACCGAAGATCGACGGAATCTCCCCACACGCGACATCCCGGATCATTCCACCACCGACCGCCGTGAGAACCCCCATGAATACCGCCGACGCCGCAGGCAGCCCATAGTTGAGCGCCTTCGTCGAACCGGTCACCGCCCACACACCGAGAATCACCGCATCCCCGTGCACCCGAAACAGTTCCCAGGGCCGCCCCTTGAGATGAATGACCATGGCCAGCACACCACCGGCGACGGCGACACCCATGTACATCGGCTCTGCGATCGCCGCCGGAGGCCCCTGCTGCAACAACGCATCCCGAACCATGCCACCCCCGAGCGCAGAAAGCAGGGCCAGCACCGAAAAACCGATGATGTCGAAATTCCGTTGCCGGGCAATCGTCCCGCCAATCGCGCCATTGAGCAAAACGCCAATCAGATCGAGACTTCGGTATATCCCCAGGATTGAGGGGTCGACAGTGAGCATGAAATCTATCCGACCACGAATAAACCACCCATGCCACCCCACACACCGGGGGTGGCATGCAACCACCCCCGAAACGGCTTTCCACAATCGCCCGGCTCCCGACAGGCAAGGACGACAGAAAGAGACAGCACGAAGCCCCGCCACCAACAGGCAACGGGGCTTCATTGTGGGGCCGCCGGGGCTCGAACCCGGGACCAGCGGATTATGAGTCCGCGGCTCTAACCGACTGAGCTACAGCCCCCGACCGCCGGTGAGAGAACGACGGTCGGGAGCCAGTATAGCCACGATGCAACCTTCGGAGCACACCGGGATAATCACCCCTCGACCGGCATCCCCCAAAAACCTCATTGGCCTGGCAATTTGCTATCACACACAGGCGTCGATATAGTTACTTCTCGTTGCCGGGTTACAAGCCGGGACACGATATTCCCCCATAGCTCAATTGGCAGAGCATTCGACTGTTAATCGAAGGGTTACTGGTTCGAGTCCAGTTGGGGGAGCCAAAGAAAGGGCCGAACGGTTTTTCCGTCCGGCCCTTTTACATATCAAGCAGGTTCTGCCGATCAGTTCCGGGCCCCAGTGTCCATCGTGTCTACCAGCGTCCGCATCAGCGCCCAATCCTGCACTGCGACCCCGACTGATTTGAATATCGATACCTGTTCCGGCTCATGTGCGACGTTTCCCTCAGTGAGCGCCGATCCGAGGGTGCGGAGTTCGCACCGGTCTAGTACCCCGGATTCCAGGGCTTCGATGACTTCTCCTGCTTCGGTGGTCACCGCCTGGATGTCGTCGACGAACAATGATGCCTGTGCGACATCATCTCCCGACATTTCCCGCATTTCTGGGCGGTAGGATCCGATGAGGTTGACGTGGGACCCGGGTTTCAGGTCGTCGAGGGAGAACAGCGGTGCCGTCGATGGGGTGGCACAACAAATGATGTCCGCCTCCGCGACCGCGTCCCTGGGGTCGGTGGTTGCCGTGAAGCGCACTCCGTGGAATTCCTTCTCGACCCGGTTGATGCATGCGAGGGCTGAATCACGTTTGAGTGATGTGACGGTGACTGAGGTGATGTCGCGGACGGCGAGTACAGCTCTGATCTGGTCGGGTGCCTGACCTCCCGCACCAATGACGGTGAGGTTCCGGGCCCCGGGAAAGGCCAGGAGGTCCGTGGCGACTCCACTGATAGCGCCCGTTCGCATGGCTGTGGCTTCTGCGGCGTCGACGCCGACGTGTCGTTCGGTGTGCCATTCTTCCCATGTGAGTGTTCCGGAGAGGGCGGGTCGACGTCCGGTGAAGTTCGCCGACAGGGATTTCACCGCGAGGGTTTCGCTACCGATGTGCCGGACCGGCATAACCAGGAATCTTCCATCACCCGGCGCGAGTCGCAGTGGGATTTCGAAGTCACCCTTGTGCAATCCAACCAGTGCATCACGCACTTCGGCGATGAGGGTGCGCATATCGACGGATGCGCGTAGTTGCTGGTTGTCGAACCAGGTGGTGTTAGGTGATTCCACGTTCTTCTCCTCGGAGGTCAGTGAATGTTCATGTGCGGTGCACCGTCTCCGTGTCCTGGTTCCGGGCACGGAGACGGTGCAAGACTAACAACCTTCTCTTCCTGTCTTTCGGGTACCTGCGTGGGTCACTTGGCTCGCCGCTCCGCCAATTCGCCGCGCCTGGTTTGATCGCTTCGGTAGAGTGGGCAGAGCGTTGTCCTATGTTCTCTACCAAGGAGTATCCCTCACCCATGATCCAGTTCGTCGTTGGTGCGGCAGCAGGTTACGTCTTCGGGACGAAAGCCGGGCGAAAGCGTTACCACCAGATCAAGAAGGGGTACAGCCTGGCGGTCGAGTCCCCTATCGCTCGGGCTGCTGTGACCGCGACTAGGAAGGCCGTCGCCAACAAGCTTGATCCTGAGCCCCGTATGCGGGAGGTCAAGAATCTCAGAGGTGACAATCCGGATCAGACAGTTCTTGAACCTGACAGAGATTGACCGTTCTTCTTGAGCACCGCCGTCAGTATTTCCGTGAATCACCATGCCGTGTTGGTACTGGATCTTTTACGGTGTTTGTCGGCGGTCCGCAGCTTCATGCTCCAGCAGGATCCCGTCTCAAATCGACTGGTCCCGCCGGGTGTTCCGTTTTCTGCGGCCGAGACAACACCGAAATCAACCTCTGCGGATCAAACTGGACTCCGGAATCTCCGCAGGTGATGTGAGATGCGGGGTCATCCGGTCCTGAATGCCCGGTCGAGTAGTTCCCGACGCGCCTGCTCGAGTGCGACGAGATCGGCGAACATCGAATTGTAGGCGAGTTCGTCATCCGAGGGGCGCATCCGTTGTAGCTGTCCTTTGAGCTGCGCGATCTGGTTTCCCACACGAACCTCCTGCAGTCGGGAGAGCACGCTGTCAGTGTATTTCTCCAGTTCCTCCGAGTCACAGTGGATCGGTTCTACTGCAAGTCCGGAAACCAGTGATTGCCCGAGGAAGTCATCCATCTCGCCTGCGACCTTCGACAGCCAGTCGACACCGTCGTGGGCATTTCCGCATCCACCTGCGTCACCGATGGCACGACGGATGGCCTGATAAGTGGGATGTGTGAATGCATCGGCGGGTAATCCGTCGAAGTACCCGCCGGCATGCTCGGGATACTGCAGCGCTAGTTTGAGGCTCTCACGTTCCGGCCAGAGCCGGGGGGTACGCTGGTCAGGCATTTCCAGGGCGGATTTCGACGGCATATTGGCCGATGGTGTTTCTGCGTTGTCGAACCTTCGCGCACGCCGTGGCTCTTGTTTTCTCTTCGGACGCCGAGCCTCGGCCCGTACCTGGTCGAGGACTTCGGTGGGGTCCGCCCAACCGACCCAGCCTGCAAGTTGGCGGGCGTATTCGTTGCGCAGGGTCTCATCCCGAATTCCGGCGACCACTGGTACACCCCGACGTAGTGCTTGGAGGCGCCCGTCCGCTGAATCAAGGGGGTAGTCGGCGATCATGGTCCGCACGACAAACTCGAACATGGGTACTCGCCTCGCGACGAGATCCCGGACCGCGACATCGCCGCGCTCCAGACGGAGATCACACGGGTCCATGCCGTCGGGAGCCACCGAGACGTAGGACTGCCCGGTGAACTGCTGATCCCCTTCGAAAGCGCGCATCGCGGCCTTCTGGCCGGCCTCGTCTCCGTCGAAGGTGTAGATGAGCTCACCACGGAAGTAGTTGTCGTCGAGCATGAGACGGCGCAGTATCTGAAGGTGTTCTTCACCGAACGCAGTACCGCATGCCGCAACCGCTGTGGTGACTCCGGCCGCGTGCATTGCCATGACATCGGTGTACCCCTCAACGACAACAGCCTGGTGCCCGGAGGCGATGGCTTTCTTCGCGTGATCGAGCCCGAACAGCACCTTTGACTTGTGGTACAGCAGAGTGTCGGGGGTGTTCATATACTTGCCCATCTGATCATCATCGAAGAGCTTTCGCGCTCCGAAACCGATGACGTCGCCCGCGAGATTCCGGATGGGCCAGAGAAGACGCCGGTGGAAGCGGTCGATGGGACCACGTTTCCCCATGGTGGTGACACCGGCCGCGGTGAGTTCCTTGACATCGAAGCCTCTCCGGAGCAGATGCTTCGTCGTCGTGTCCCATCCGCCGGGCGCGTATCCACAGCCAAAGCTCCGGGCGTGTTCGGCGGAAAAACCTCGGTCAGTCAGGAACGCGCGGGCGGCGGCCGCCTCCGGCGTCTCCAATTGTTCCCGGTAGAAGGCGTGGGCGGCTTTGTTGACGGCGACGAGTCGTTGCCTGGTCCCCGGTTCTTCACGGCGCCCGGGGCCACCTCCCTCGTAATTGATGTGGTAGCCGATCTTCTCGGCGCAGATCTCCACGGCCTCCGGGAAGGGAATCTGTTCCATCTTCATCAGGAAGCTGAATACGTCCCCGCCCTCCCCCGTCGAGAAACAGTGAAAGTAGCCCCGGTTCGGGCGAACGTGGAAAGAGGGCGTCTTCTCGTCCTTGAAGGGGGAAAGGCCTTTCAAGGAGTCACTGCCTGCGGGTTTGAGCTGGACGTACTCTCCGACGATCTCCTCGATCGGGGTACGCTCACGGATCGCCGCAATGTCACTCTCCGGAATACGTCCCTTTGCCATGACCACCACTGTAGTGCCGGAGCCACGGGTGCGAAGACTGACCTCGCCTCCGACAGTGATTCGATGGCACCGCCCAGACCCACGGTCAGACCGGTGTCCGTGCAATCATGGGGGAATGAACAATCGCCGACTGCTGGGCACCATCGCCGGAGCCGCCCTTGTCCTCGGTGCAGCGTGGTTCGGTATCGATCTGGGCGGAGACTCCGCGCCTCAGTCCCGGCCGACGTATCCGACCACCAGCTCGTCGACGACACCTTCCTCACCCGCACAGGCGGGGACACGGTCTCCATCCGCGGCACTGAAACAGACCTGTCCCCTGGGCACTCTCCCCGACCAGACTGAAATGGTAGTTTCCGACATCCTCGCGGGCGGCCCATTCAATTATCCGTCGCACGATGGAACACATTTCGGCAACTACGAGCAGCGGCTACCAAGGAAGAACACCAGCTACTACCGGGAGTACACGGTGGAGACCCCGGGTCTCGGGCACCGCGGTGAACGTCGCATCATCACAGGCGGTGGGACTGATCGCGACCCGGACGTCTGGTACTACACGGATGACCACTACGACAGTTTCTGTCTGATCCCGGATGCAGAGGAGAAGTGATGGAGCTGGAACCACGGACAGTTTCGCTTGACCGTGCGGCTGCCACCGACGAGTCCACCTGGTTTTCCGCCCTTTTCAGAGCCAGTGGAGCCGGGAACGGGACGCCTATCCCCCGGAACCTGGACTCCCTCGCTGATTTTCTCCGTGAACGCACGTATCTGAGAAAAGTCATCTGTCATGGTTTGGAGCACTGGCCTCGGGAGCGACGGATTGGATTGTGCACCGTTTTCCTGGATACCGGTGTCGATCTACAGATGAAGTGATCCCCACGGTGTGATGTACCACCATGGGGATGACTTCCTCATCATTCGGTGTGCCTATCGAATAGCTCCGAGGCCCATCGGAGCTATCCGATCATCTGACGCGGAGGTCAGTGCGCGACCCGACGTCGGTTACTGCCCTTTCCGCCGTTTCGACGCCAGCAGTAGACCACCGAGAAGCATCGCCACAACAGCGATGAATACGATCCAAACGACGTCAGCACCTGTCGCAGCAAGTACCGCGTTCCGCGGAGCCGTCGTCGTAGTCGGCTGGTTTTCCGCCGGGAGAACGGCTGTTGTCGTCGGTGCTGCTGCCGGCGCTGCTGCTGGTACCGCAGGCGCTACGAACGAGGATGCTGCTGGTACAGCCAGAGACGCGAACAGCGCGATCGTCGCCACAACCGCAGGCAATATACTGTTGGACGGTCCCACCGAGGAAGAAGGATCCTCCTCTTCCGGAGGCGTGGGCTCCTCTTCCGGAGGCGTGGGCTCCTCTTCCGGAGGCGTGGGGCCCTCTTCCGGAGGCGTGGGGCCCTCTTCCGGAGGCGTGGGGCCCTCTTCCGGAGGCGTGGGGCCCTCTTCCGGAGGCGTGGGCTCCTCTTCCGGAGGCGTGGGGCCCTCTTCCGGAGGCGTGGGGCCCTCTTCCGGAGGCGTGGGGCCCTCTTCCGGAGGCGTGGGGCCCTCTTCCGGAGGCGTGGGGCCCTCTTCCGGAGGCGTGGGGCCCGGCGTGACAGCGGTGTACTCGTTGACGAAATGCGCGGTGGGAAGAGCCGTGGCAACAGTCACGGTCTGAGCATCAGGTTCTTTCAGCGCATAACCGGTGACCTGCGCATCTGTTGCGTCCTCCGAGATGACGCACGCTGTTCCGATTGGTGCGTCCGAGACAACGTCCACCTTTTCACCGTTCGCTGTGACGCGAACGTCTCCCGAGGTTTTCTTTGGGTCATTGCAGGAGTATCTGAATGTGAATTCGCGATCCGGCTGTGCCGGGGAAATCCCCTGCATCGTCTTCGTGATGCTGAATCCGGCGACGGGTTTCGTGTACTTGTTCGTGACCTGGACGTTCGACGTGGAATCTGCCGCGATACTCACCGGGTTACCGGTGTAGGTCGTTTCAACGTGGTAACCGTCACGGTCCGCTGAGGATTCCTCCTCGCTGATCGTGCACCGGGTTCCTTCCGGCAGGTCGGGCCCGCTCACCGGAGTAGCGTCACCGGGCACCTCAAGCACTCCCGAGGTGGTGCTGGCGTCATCACACGTGTAGGTGATCCGGAATTTCTCATCTAATGATGGTGTGTAGTCACCACGGACGTTCTTCACCACCGAGAAGGATCCGGTACGAGGGGTGGCTCCGCAAGGCACCTTCACCTTGCTGGTGAACGGGAAGAAGTGTTGTTCACTTCCGCCCAGGGTTCCTCCCTTTATGACCAGGGTTCCCTTAATGTGGGCACTGTTCTTCTGCAGATCCGCCAGTGGTGCGAGGATCGATCCATCAATGGAGTCACCGTTCTGGTAAATCTGTGTGACATTAGGCATGTTCCACAGGATCGCCTTCGGATCACGGCCACCCGCCATGTTCATCCTGAAGGTGACCGGTTTATAGCCGACAACGTTGACGATGAGGGTCGAGCCAGAGTTGACGTTGGGGGACTTGCCCTGGAATTTCAGCTCGGTGAGTTTACTGATCTCCTCGGGGGTCACCGACCAGATGTTTGTTTCTCCGGGCTTCAGATCGATACTGACTTTCGTACCCTCACCCTCCCAGACCACCTTCGGTTCAACGGCGGCCCCTTCATCGGCTGCGGCTGCAATCTGAGCGCTAATTTTTTGGGCCTTCTCCTGGGATCCGAAGATTTTCTCGAAGGCTCCAGCCTCATGGACCGTGTCGTTGTATTTATTATTCAGCACAACCCTGGGTCGACTGTCACGGGTTCTTCCTTCGGCAACGACGAATTTCATTACATCTCCGCTGCCACCTGCCCGAGTAAACTCGACTCCCTCACGATCTTCCAGTATCAGATCTCCGTGCAAGATCTTGAACTCGCCGGATGTCGGAGCACCAAGGTTCAACTTTCCAGCGACCAGACCAATTGCCCGATCATATCCCTTCACCCTGGCGATGTCCTTGGGGTGCAGAACAACATTGGTCTCACGGAAACTGAGGGTCCCGCCAACCCCCATCGAACCTTCACTCTCAGCATTCGCCGTGAGGTCCTCGAACGCGACGACGTTCCAGGGACGATAGTCTTCCATCGGGTCAATCTCACAGGTTGCCGTACTCGCTCCATCCGCACCGTTGGCTACTGAGGGAACAACACACGTCACCATTCCCAGCATCAGAGCAGAGCTCACGGCGGTCATCCGCTTCAGAGCACCCTGCAGTCGGCGACTGTGCACCGAGTTCTTGATCATGGCCATTCTTTTCCCATCAGACTAGTCGGACACATGTGATCTGTCTTCCGTGCATGCACTTATGGACACTGTCACCCACCCTCGCTCAACCGAATTTCTCCGGAATCAATTTGATAGAACTATAGGGATTGATCATTTCAAAATTGATACGGAAACAATCCGAACCAATTTTAGTACTACCAAATTTGAGCGCCAGGACGCACAGCACGCTCACTTTATAGCCGACTTTTGAAGGAACTCATAACCGACAGAAGGCGCCAATAAATAAATGCCCAAAACTACCCGCTACCGATTACCTGGATACACATTTTCCTTACGATAAAGAAAAATAAATACACCTCAATGGCCTGTACTAGAAAAATACCCCCGGGGGGAACCTAGCTGTGTCGAGGTTCCCCGCTCAACACATGATCCGCATGATTGACAGCTTCGGAAATGAGCCGAACCAAGTGCCCATCATCCATACGGTAGATAACACGGCGGCCATCCTTACGGGTCTGTACCAGTTTTCCGGCTCTCAGCTTGGCGAGATGCTGCGACACGACCGTTCTCGACGCTCCCGTAACCGCAACAAGATCGGTGACCGAGTATTCGGCACCACGCAGTAGCACAAGGATGTGGAGACGGGTCGGCTCAGCAAGGAGCTTCATCGTCGCAGCTCCGGTATCGAGCAACTCATCCGTTATCGACGGATCATGGTTCAGAGATGCGGGGGGATCCTGATGCTGGGTATCCATGCCTTCTCACGCTACTGCGGTCGTCCTCCGGATTGCTGACCAACCCGCAACCCCTCCCAGAACGGTCAAGACAAGGAGGGCTCCGGACGCCACGGTCAATCCGAACCTGACCCCTATGAAACCTGCCACGGGATAGGTAACCAGGTAACAGGCGTGCGACAGGGAGAACTGGGCTGCAAAAATACACGTATATGCATCAGGCTCGACATTCCTGCGCAGAACCCTGGACATCGGGGTCTGCAACGCTGACGTAGCGGAGCCCAAGACAAACCACAACACGATAAGTAAAGCCCAGAGCCCATATCCGTCGTAATGGGCACCTCTCCACAGAATCGCCATCACTCCTACAAGAGCCCCCACTCCTGCGCCTGCTCCACACACCATCACCCGAACATCACCGACAGCCGAGAGCATCCTGGGCAGGACAAGCGCCGTCATCAGGGATCCCGCCCCAAACGCCCCCAGGGTTATAGCGAGGGCCGTGTCGCTTCTCCCCATCTCCCCACGAACGATGACAACCGTGTTGATCATCACCATGGCCATCGGTGCCGCGACCGCAAGATTGAACCACAACACCCCACGCAGTTCCGGCAGGGAAACCATGAGGCCAACACCACGGAACATCCGGGCGAAAAATCCCCCCTCAGCAGACTCCGACAACTGGGGTCGTACGGGGAGCTTCGTCCCGATAACCATCAACGCCGAGACAAAGAAACCCATCGCCGTTCCGATGAACAGATTGTGGTAGCTCATCACTATGAGCAGAAGAGCTGCGACAGCGGGGCTGGTGATCTGTTCCACGTCATAGGCCATCCTGGAAAGTGACAGCGCATTGGTGTAGTCGTCCTCATCAGGAAGAACCTGGGGGATGACGGACTGGAACGTTGGAGTGAAGGTGGCCGAAGCCGCCTGCAGAAGGAATATCGCGACGTAGAGCTGCCATTCAGAATGAATGAAGGGCAAGCAGAGAGCTATCGCAACGCGGATGATGTCCGCGGTGATGAGAACCGGCTTATCCGGCAGCTTCGCAGCCATCGCAGTAATGGTCGGTGCACCGATCACGTAGACGAGAATTTTTATAGTCAGCGCTGTCCCGAGAACAAGCCCGGCATCCCCTCCCGCAATGTCGAAGGCGAGCAATCCCAGGGCGACCGTAAGCAAGCCGGTGCCCACGAGCGCAACGATCTGCGCTGTAAAAAGCCTCCTGTACGTTCGATGACGGAGAACACTCAGCAGCGGTGAAACCCTGGCCTTTACGGTTGTCATACCGCCCCCGTTTCCTCGTTATGGCAAAGTCTCCGGCCACTGGACCGAAACCCTGCGTGAAGCACGGTCTAATGTGCATTAGTGCGCACACTTAAAAACATTAGACCGTTCCACACCTCTACACAACGTCCGCATCATCAACAGATCGATGGCTCCGGCGGCATGAGTACGACAGACCCCGGAGTCGGGGCCACGTCGAGACGGTGTGACACCCCCAGCCTCCACTGCCACCGCCCCACCACGCAGCCAGAAAAAGGAAACTCACCAACCCCATTAGGACACTTCAATCCCCCGAATCATTTTCTTCCTGATCTGATTCGAGACGAGTGGAGTACGCGACTTCTCCACCAGATGAGACATCACGGCCTCATCGACAAACACGTGACGATAGTGCCGGAATGTTGCGTTCCCTTGTCTTGTCTATCTTGGGGACGGTCGACTCTCCTCCCTCCCCTACGCCTCTGATGCATGACTAAATGTAGTACCCGGCGATTCCGGTGGCCTGCTTTGCCGTCCGCTCCAGGCGAGATTCAGTCATCGAGGCGATCTGGTCGATGATCACCCGGGACCGTGCCGCGTCGCTGTCAGCTTCTGTCCACCAGGCGGCAAATATCGGGTCGAGGGTACCTGGTGCTCCGAAGGTCAGATAATCGTGCACCCTGGCGATCCTCTCCCGTTGACGGTCCTGACGTTGTCGGTGCCGACTTTCCTCCATCACGTAGAGCACCGCAATCGTCTTCAGCATCTGCACTTCCGATGCTGCAGCCGGAGGAACCACGAGTCGACCATGCATTCTTCCGAGCGGTTGACCGTCAGCTTCAGCGAGCGTCGCGGTGACGGTGGCTCCCACGTACCGCCCCACAAGTTCACTCGTCAGCGCCTTGAGTGCAACGAGAGATGAGAGCGAACCGTCGTAGTCCGCTGCTGCCGCAACGACTGGGAGCTGACGCAGGGAATCCGCTGCGGAGATCATTTCCTCCGGATCTCCGCCGAACGCCTCGGCCCCCTTCTCCGCGAGTTCCGCGAGTTCAAAGAGGTCCCATAGAACCTTCAGACTGATTCGGCCGGAGCAGATTCCATCCTCGACGTCGTGTACGGAGTAGGCGACATCATCGGACCAATCCATGACCTGACCTTCGATGGACGGTCGGAAGTCTTCCGTCCGGTGCCCCTCACGGATCCAGGCGAGCAACTCTGCTTCTTCTTCGTATGCACCGTATTTCCGGCGCACCGTCCCGTCGGGTGATACCCGTGTCCACGGATATTTGCAGGCGGCATCGAGGGAGGCTCTGGTCAGGTTGAGGCCGTGCGGGGTGCCGTCGGTCGCGAGGATTTTCGGTTCCAGGCGTGAAATGATCCGCAGCGTCTGGGCGTTTCCCTCGAATCCACCACATCCGGCAGCGAGTTCATCGAGGGCAACCTCTCCGTTGTGTCCGTAGGGAGGATGCCCGATGTCATGGCAGAGCCCGGCCAGGTCAGCAAGGTCAGGATTCACCCCGATACCGGAGGCGATTCCACGGGCTATCTGGGCTACTTCAAGGGAATGGGTGAGCCTCGTCCTGGGGGTGTCTCCGTCCCGTGGGCCGACAACCTGTGTTTTGTCAGCGAGCCTCCGCAGTGCGGCGGAATGAAGCACCCTGTCCCGGTCACGTGCGAAGGCACTGCGACTGTCCACTGTTGTAGCGATCATCTGGCTACCTTTGGGCTTCTCATCACAGAAGCGCGCGGAATCTTCGGTGGTGTAGTGATATCGGGCGAAACTGTCCACGGCTTTTCGACGTCTCCTCCGGGATCGAGGTGTTCTGGGTCAGGTCCTGTCGCGGTCGAGGTGTCGATAGCGGGTGTTTCTCGACGGTCGCAGACGCCCCGCTGCAGCACGTAACGCATGTTCCAGCTTATCGGCTGCCGGCGCAGAAAACGGTAGCCGACGTAGATCGGCTACCGCGAGCCCGGCGGATTCGTGGAGTAGTGTCCACGCCCAGGGTGCCCCAGGGAACCGTGTCGGCGTTCCAGGGGCCGGGGCCGTCGAAACCCGCCCGAATCCGACCTCCCTGGCTATCATCCTCGCCCGCAGACAGTGGTTCGGATCAGTGACGATGATGACCTCGCCGCGTCCTCCTTTTTCCTTGACTACCGCCGAGAATGAACCCCGGGTGTCATTCCCCACCGGCACGGCCTCGATGGAATCCGGGGTGACGCCTGCCGCCTGAACGTAAGCAGCCCCCACGTCGGCTTCCGTGTACCGATCTCCCGGAAGACAGGAACCGACGGTGATGATGCGGAGAGCGGGGTTCCGTCTCCACAAAGTGATCGCGTGATCGAGGCGGGCTGCAAACTGCGCGCTAGGCCGACCGTCGTACTGTGCTGTCCCCGGGATGATGAGCGCATCAGCCCGCCGAGGATCAGGGGGCCGACGGTGCGGCTCCAGCAGTATCCGCAGAGGCCAGAGAATCAGCACGACCGCCATCGGTAATACTGGGGCAAGACGGTTCATGGGTCCCAGTGTGCCACTCATCATGAAACTGATCGCGGTACCCTTGGGCCATGAATTCTGCAACACGGTTCCTTCGAGCCTGCAACACTGACCGATCGGTATCTTCGCCGCTGATGCGCCGGAGGTTCCCCGCACGGCTCGCCGGGACGACAGCAGTGTGCCTGATGGCGCTGCTCGGTGCAGGCGCGCCAGTTGCATGGGCCGTACAGGACATCTCCGTCGTCGCACAGCAGCCCGGTGCTCTCACCTCCACGGTCACGGATCATGCTGGAGTTCTGAATCCCAGCCAGGTGGCGGAACTAGAGTCGAAGATCAAGGAATACCAGAAAACCTCGTCGCGCAAGATCTATGTCGTGTTCGAGCGTGATTTCGGCGGCATCGAGGGTTCGACGTGGGCAGAACGGGAGTTCCGCGCCAATGACGGTGCGAATGTCCTGATTTTCGCTGTGGCGGTCGAGTCCCGGGATTTCGGTCTGAGTTACGGAAAGGAATTCTCCCCGTCCGAGGCAGAACGTCTACGGTCCACTGCCTATGAGCACCTGGTGGAAGATGATTTCCCGGGGGCTGCCTTTGCTCTTGTCGATGCTGCTTCAGGTTCCGGTGGGGGTGGCGGCATGTCGGGCACGGGTTGGTTGTTCCTGCTCGGTGGTGGCGGTGCGATGGCGGCGGCATTCCTCGGCATCAGGCATTCCGCAAAGAAAAACACCCGGGAGAAACGGAACACCCTGCTCGCTGATGCCCAGCGACTGGCCCCGGAACAGTCTGATCGATTGGAGGATCTGCCACTCGATGTCCTGGAGCATCTGGCGCAGGATGAACTGGTGAGTACGGATGAGTCGATTCGCGGGGCCCGCGAGGAGCTGGATCTCGCTGTCGCTGAATTTGGCGCGGAACGTACGAGGCCGTTCACCCGTGCCATGAACGATTCGACGGGAACACTGCAACGTGCGTTCTCGATCCGTCGACAACTCGATGATTCGATACCGGAGGATGCCGTTACCCGGAGGAGCCTGCTGATCGAGATCATCACGAGTTGTAAAAAGGCCGATCAGGCGCTGGAGGCACGGGCCGAGGAGTTCCACTCAATGCGGGATCTTCTCATCAACGCTGACAGCCGACTCGATGAACTCACCCGTCGAACCATCACGCTGCGAACTCGGCTACCACAGGTACGTGATTCCCTCACCCAGATGCATGCTCGCCTCGATCCGCAGTGGATCTCCCCGCTTGAGGACAATCCGGATCTCGCCGAGGCACATGTGACCGAGGCGGAATCCACGATGGAACATGCACGCTCTCTCATCGTGAAACCCGCTGGCCAGCAGGGTGGTTTGGTGGATGATATCCGGCACATCGAGTCTGCGCTGCAGCAGGCTGAAATGCTGATTGATGGCGTGGAACACGGGGAATCGAACATTCGTGCCGCACAGAGCAATCTCGGCCCCCTCGCGGATGAGATCAGGACCGAGATCTCCGAGTCACGTCAGATCATCGCGGACGCCGGACGCGACGGGCTCGATGTCGACCACACCGTTCTCACTGAGGTGACGAACCGAGCGGAACGTGAAAGCGCAGAAGCATTGAGCCGCGCCGATTCAGATCCGTTGGGGGCCTGGGAAACGTTACTCGCGTTGGATGCGGAGCTTGATGATCATCTGGCGACGTTCCGTTCGGAGGCCGCCGACGCCGGCCGTCGACAAGCCATGTTCAACAGGGCACTCAGCACTGCAGCCGCTACTCTGCAGGCAGCGGAGGATCTCATCTCCACCCGCGGCAGGGTAATCGGGGGCACCGCACGGACACATCTCGCCGCAGCGAAGCGCCTCCATGCCACAGCCCTGCAGCAACGCAACACTGATCTGCGTTCCGCGACTCGAGCAGCAGGGCAGTGTGTGTCCGCATCGAACGCCGCACTCGCCTGCGCCCAGAAAGACATCCGTGATTACGAGCGCCGGATGAACCGCCGTAACGGCAGCGGCAACGGTGCATTTCTCGCTGGTATGGTGCTCAATTCCATTCTCAGCAACGGAGGCCGGGGTGGCGGCTTCGGTGGAGGCGGCGGCTTCGGGGGAAGCAGCGGAGGGGGCAATCTCGGCGGCTCCTTCGGCGGGAAGTTCTGAGCTGATCAGACCTTCACGTTGTGTTCGACCGCATCCACAAGGACACACGCCCAGGACAGTACAATGCCTGGAAACATGGGCAGGTCCGTGTGCCTGGGGCCGTCGAAAACCGCCAGGGATCCCCGGTGGTCGGGGTGAGTCCGGGCCACCACCCCGTATGGCCCGATGATGTCCCGGTCGGTACCGAAGAATGATCTTCTCCGCAAGGTGTACCTGGTCCCCGAGCAATAGGCAGCCAGGCGGCGGACGGTGAATCCCGTTTGCACGACGGTGTAGACCTCCCCTCCGGAAAGGGTTGCCCGGCAGCGGAACCGCAGTCCGGGGGCCGATCTCTCGATCAAAATCCGCTCCCCGGATGTGTGGATCACTCCCGCTGACATCATGGCGATGATGTTGCCGTGCCCGTCACGGAGGTAGCCATCCGCCCAAACCCAGTGGTTCGGGGATTCCTCAGCAAATAGGCCGGCCCTGTCCTCATCATCCATCAGTATCGGATCCCGGCGATCAGTTGAGGAAGAACCAGATGATCAGTGGAGTGAGGATGAGCAGACTCACCGTGAGCACGAGAGTGGAGCTGATCATCTTCGCTTCGAGGGCCTTCCGGGACACCCATGCGGTGAACACGGCTCGGTCGAGCGGCAGCTCCGCGTCCGCTTCCATTTCGACGATGACGCGACGTACCCCGTGATTCGCACCGGAGAACTGCCCTAGTTTCTTCCCGTCGGACGCCTCGATGACCCAGTCGGACCGGGATTCGTTGACCAGTACAGCTTCAGCGTCACCTGCAAAGTCCACGGTGATGGTCTTGGCACGGGCGAGCCTGGACTTGTCCGGGGTCGCGGTGAATACCCTCCCGTCGGCGAGAGTCGCACGGAGTGGACCTGATTTCGAGGCGGACAACCGCCACTCTTCGCCTTCAACTGTGGCGGAGTGGTTGTCTGCGGGCTCGGTCCCGAAGACGGCGACGTCTCTGTCCCCCAGTGCGAGAGACAGTTTCGTGTTTCCGTCAGTCGTTTGCCGTGGACCCCAGGTCAGATTCTCCATGGCGGTGTGTCAGCCTTTCTTCCGGTGAACGAATGCGCCCCGAATCAGGGCGCCGGGTTTCCCCTGAGCATGGTTTCAGCAGCCGAGCAGTCGAGTGGCCAGGTAGCTCTCCAGCTCGTCGATGGCGACGCGCTCCTGCTCCATGGTGTCGCGCTCCCGGACTGTGACGGCATGGTCCTCGAGGGTGTCGAAGTCCACGGTGACGCAGAACGGGGTACCGATCTCGTCCTGCCTACGGTAACGACGCCCGATGGCACCGGAGGTGTCGTACTCAATGTTCCAGTGCTGACGGAGCATTTCGGCGATCTTCTCGGCGGTCGGGGTGAGCGTGTCCTTCTTGGACAGCGGCAGGACCGCGACCTTGACCGGGGCGAGACGACGGTCGAGCTTGAGTACGACGCGCTTGTCCACCCCGCCCTTGGAGTTCGGGGCCTCATCCTCGTGGTAAGCATCCATGAGGAACGCCATCATCGACCGGCCGAGTCCGGCAGCCGGTTCAATCACGTACGGGGTCCAGCGCTCTCCACTCTCCTGATCGAAGTAGGAAAGATCCTCCCCGGACCCCTTGGTGTGGGTGGAGAGGTCGAAGTCAGTCCGGTTGGCCACGCCCTCCAGTTCTCCCCACTTACCGTTGGCGAAGTGGAACGCGTACTCCACGTCTACGGTGCGCTTGGAGTAGTGCGACAGCTTCTCCTGCGGATGCTCGTAGAGGCGCAGGTTCTCCGGGTCGATACCGAGGTCGACGTACCAGTTGAAACGGTGATCGATCCAGTACTGGTGCCATTCCTCGTCCTCTCCGGGCTTAACGAAGAACTCCATCTCCATCTGCTCGAACTCCCGGGTCCGGAAGATGAAGTTGCCCGGGGTGATCTCGTTGCGGAAGGACTTGCCGATCTGCGCGATACCGAACGGCGGCTTCATCCGGGCCGAGGTCATGACGTTCTTGAAGTTCACGAAGATGCCCTGAGCTGTTTCAGGGCGCAGGTAATGCAGCCCCTCGGCATCATCGACGGGACCGAGGAATGTCTTGAGCATTCCGGAGAACTCGCGGGGTTCGGTCCACTTTCCGGGTTGTCCGGTCTCTGGATCGTTGATGTCGGCCAACCCGTTTGCCGGCGGGTGTCCGTGCTTCTCCTCGTATGCCTCCAGCAGATGATCAGCACGGTAACGCTTGTGGGTGTGAAGAGACTCCACCAACGGGTCGGTGAACACCTCCAGGTGCCCGGATGAGACCCACACCTGTCGGGGGAGGATCACCGAGGAATCCAGTCCGACGACATCGGGACGGGAGGTGACCATGGAACGCCACCACTGCTTCTTAATGTTCTCCTTCAGCTCGACACCGAGCGGGCCGTAGTCCCACGCGGAGCGGGTACCGCCGTAGATCTCGCCGCAGGGGTAGACCAGTCCGCGTCGTTTACAGAGGTTCACGACGGTTTCAATGGTGGTTTTCTGTGCCACGATTCTTCAGTACTCCTAATGGAAGATTTACGGTTTCATGGTGCGGGGTAACAAAGCCGTGGAGAACACGGGTGGAGGCGGCCTAACCACACCGGATTACCTGGTCATCCCGGTGCGCCGCCGACACGGGGTTCTCACCCTGCACCAGCTCCAGTCCAGTCTAGCCCGCCGCTCTTGGTGTCCAGGCTCCACCCGGAGTTTTGGCCCATGGTTGACTCCCCGTGAAAGGAACGCAGACGGTACGGATGAGTCGGACGCGCTATCATGTGGGGAACAAGCTGTCCCACGATCATCCGCCACGGCGGCCGGAAGCTGGATTCCCGGGTAAAACCCGGCCATCTGACCACGCACCCTGCAGGAAGGACCCCACACATGTCCGCCAACCAGGACTCGACGATTCCGAAGCTGGGTGTTCGCAGCACCCGGCAACGCGCTGCCGTGGTCGAGGTTCTCCGCGACCTCGACACCTTCGCCTCCGCGAAGACCATCCACCGTGAACTTGGCGAACGCAACCACAAAGTCGGGCTGACCACGGTGTACCGAACGCTCCAGTCACTCGCCGATATCCACGCAGTCGATGTTCTCCATATGGCCACTGGGGAATCCCTCTACCGGCACTGCGATACCGAAGCGCACCACCACCATCTCGTCTGTACCGAATGCGGTCACACCATCGAAATTGAGGGGGGTCCGGTGGAGAAGTGGGCGCTGGAGGAGTCACGTCGCAACAATTTCGAACTCACCGGGCACACCGCTGAGGTCTTCGGCGTATGTGCGGACTGTCGGATCGGCGACAGGGCCGACACCGGTAGCTGACGGAACAGCGAGCAGTCAAGTGTCAGACCACCGCACCGATCGCATTGCCCAGTGCAAAGGTGACCGCTGCCGCACTGAGTCCGATCACGAGCTGTATAAGAGCCTTCCGAACCGGCGGGACGCCAGACAGTAAACCTACGACGGCACCCGTGCACAGGAGCGCGATACCGACGAGTACACATGCCACCACGGCCGCCGTGATGATCGGTAACCCGAAAAAGAACGGCACACAGGGGATCAGCGCGCCCGACGCGAAGAACAAGAAGCTCGACATAGCCGCTGACACTCCAGAGCCGACGACCTCCGAGTCAGCAGGTGCCGCACCAACCGGAACCGTCGAGATTGCCTCCCGTTCCACGGGCCGGTTCGCCTGAATTCCAGCGAACACCGCAGCAGCCTTCGCCCGCGCCTCCTCACCGTTCATTCCCCGTGCCCGGTACACGAGTTCGAGTTCATTGGAGTTCACATCCAACTGGGGGAGCTGCGCGGAGGCCATCGGGTCGGCTGTCGACGCATCGAGAAGATCCCGCTGCGACGACACCGAGACGTATTCCCCGGCAGCCATCGACAGCGCCCCCGCGAGTAGTCCGGTCAACCCCGTCAGAACGATCACACCGTTCCCGGTGGCTGCTCCCACGACTCCGAGGACCAGCGCGAGATTACTCACCAGACCGTCATTCATCCCGAAGACAGCCGCACGGAAGTTACCGGACAACTGCTCCCGTCCTCGCGCCGCCAGTCCACGGACAACCTCGGCATGGATGCACTCATCCGCCGTCATCTGGTCCGTGGCATCTTCATCATCCAGGTACGGGGTCCGCTGTTCCGCGGACTGCATCAACGCAAGAGTGAATACACTGCCGAAACGGCGGGCGAGGAAACCCATCAGGAGAGTGGAGTAGTCGGGACGTCGGGGCATTCCCACGTAGTTTCCCAGTAGCGTGCGCCAGTGCTCCTCATGGCGAGCCTCCGCCTCAGCGATAGCCAGCAGGATCTCCCGTTCTTCACCCGTTTTGCGGAGGGCGAGCTCACGGTAGACGGCGGCCTCCGCACGCTCATTCGCCAGGTAGCGCTGCCACCGTTTGATCTGCGCCCGGGATGGCGTCTGGTCCATAGGACAACCATTTTCCTCTGTCATCTACCGGACCCCACCGAATCGTCGGTCGCGGTGTGCATACTCGATGACGGCATCATAGAGATCCTGCGGCGTGAAGTCGGGGAACAACTTGTCCTGGTAAACCATTTCCGCATAAGCGGACTGCCATAGCAGAAAGTTCGAGGTACGTTTCTCACCCGAAGGCCTCAGAAAGAGGTCGACATCGGGCATATCGGGTTCATCCAGGAAGTTCGGGAACGTTGTCTCGGTGATCTGCTCAGGTCGCAGCCGACCCGCCGCTGCCTCCACCGCGATGGCCCGGGCTGCATCGATGATCTCGGCTCGCCCACCATAGTTCACGCACATCGCGAGCGTCATCGTCGTGTTGTCCTTGGTCAGTTCCTCCGCAGCCTCTAACTCACGAATCACCGACCGCCACAGCCGCGGTCGCCTCCCGACCCATCGAACGCGCACCCCCTTGGCGTGCAGACCGTCACGCTGTCTGCGCAGGACATCCCGGTTGAAACCCATAAGGAACCGAACCTCATCGGTGGACCGCCGCCAGTTCTCCGTCGAAAACGCATACGCCGAGAGGTAGGGCACTCCGAGAGCGATACAGGCATCCACGACATCGAGAAGCACCGCTTCCCCCCGTCGGTGCCCTTCCGTACGCTTCATACCACGTTTCGTGGCCCAGCGGCCGTTACCGTCCATCACCAGAGCAATGTGCTTGGGGAGGAACTCGGCGGGAATTTCTGGCGGAGTGGTGTTCGCAGTCACCGCTCCATTGTGCCACCCGCATCTGCCCCTGGGAACCATCCCGGTGGCGTGCTCCGGTTCATCCCTGATCAAGCAGGTCCAGGGAACGAACGCGGTGCTCCAGATGCCACTGCAGATGCGCCCGGATCAACTGGTGCGCCTGCCCCGCGAAGTCGGTGAACAACCCATCCCCGGACCGTTCGGAGGCGAGCCGAGCAGCATCCACCGCAGGCCAGGCATTATGAGCCAGCCACCACATGAGCCGAAGCACCGCTGCATCCGGTGTCGCAGCCCCCGGTGGTCGACATGTCCCGCACACGGCGCCACCGGATGCCGGATGAAAAGCATGATGCGGACCTGGGCGTCCACACTGCGCACAGTCGAACAGACTCGGGGACCATCCGGCGTGCGCCATAGCGCGGAGGAGAAAGGAGTCGAGCTCTACCGTGGGGTCGATGACGGTGCGGAGTCTGGGTAGTGTGGCGGCAGCGGCATCGAACAGCCACGGATCATCCCCCGACTCCGCGACAGCGAGACGCTCCGCGGATTCAAGGACCGCACAGGCACAGGTGTAACGCGTGTAATCCTCGATGAGTCCCGATCCGTGATAGGCCACGGTGTCCGCCCCGGTGATGCTGTGCAGATTCCTCCCCGGATGAAGCTGAACGTCAAGCTCCACGAAAGGCTGCAACCTGGAACCAAACCTGGAGCGTGTGCGCCGTACCCCTTTCGCTACACCACGCACGAGGCCGTGTCCACGGGTGAGAAGAACGACGACGCGATCTGCTTCACCGAAATCATGGGTCCGCACCACGAGCGCCCGGTCGCGGAAGCTCGGGGCACGCATTCTAGAAGCCGAGGCGGCCGAGCGCCTTCGGATCGGACTGCCAGTTCTTCAGTACTTTGATCCGTAGATCGAGGTAGATGTTCTGGCCGATCAACTCGATGATCTCCTTACGGGAATTATGGATGATCCTGCCCAGACGCCGACCGTCCTTACCGATGATGATGTCCTTCTGGCCGGGACGTTCCACATAGAGGACCGCGTGGATGTCGAGGACATCGGGGCGTTCCTCGTTCGGCAGGACCTCATCGATCTCGACGGCGACGGAGTGCGGAAGTTCATCCTTGAGACCCGCGAGCGCGGCCTCACGGATGAGTTCCGACATGCGGGTGTTCCGGTCATCATCGGTGACATGATCATCCGGATAGAACTTTGGCCCCTCAGGGAGCACTCCCGTCAGGACATCAACCAGGACATCGAGTTGTTCACCGGATTGAGCGGAAACCGGGATGACCTCGCAGTCACCGCCGAGCATCTCGTGCAGGGCCATCAGTTGTACGGCGACGCTGTCGCGGGAGACCTTGTCGACCTTGGTCACGATCCCGAGGATCGTGGTTTTCGGCGCAACCTTCTTCACCGCATCGAGGATCCACCGGTCGCCGGGACCGATCTTCTCGTCCGCAGGCACCGTAATGCCGATGACGTCGACGTCCGAGTAAGTTTCCTTCACCATTTCGTTCAACCGCTCCCCCAGAAGAGTCCGCGGTCGGTGGAGACCGGGAGTGTCCACGACAATGATCTGCGCATCGGGCCGATGCACGATGCCTCGGATCGGATGGCGCGTGGTCTCCGGCTGGTTGGCGGTGATGGCGATCTTCTCGCCGACCAGTGCATTCGTCAGGGTGGACTTGCCTGTGTTGGGCCGTCCCACGAAGCTGACGAAACCGGAACGGAACCCCTCGGGGGTGTCGGTGAATGAAGTCAACGTTGTTCTAGTCCTCCACGGAGCCGAACGGCCCCGGATTGTCGATGGGTGGAATCCGCGGGTGGCACATCGATACGTGTCCATCCCCGGACGAAACTCCATCGTACCCCGTGGCCGCGCCACCACAGCCGCTCTGCGATCAGTGTGACTCGATGCTCCCCAATCCCGAATCGAGAACTGTCACGATGACGGACCGGACACGCATCCGGCCGCGTCGGTCCCGCCCACCCTCGGCTGTGAGTTCCAACCCGCAGGTCTGAACAGTCGCTCCAGGTAAAGGTACCCTACCGAGTTCGTAGGCGATGAGGCCGCTGACGGTTTCCACCTGGTCCGTGACGTCTTCACCAAATTCCAGCTCGATACCCAGATCCTCATCCACGAGATCCCCCAGGTCTTCAAGGGTGAGCCGGGAGACAACCCGGTATCGGCCAGAGTCAAGCTTCTCGATCGGTGCGACCTCCGCGGAATCGTACTCGTCGGCGATCTCGCCCACGATCTCCTCAAGGATGTCCTCGATGGAGATGAGACCGGCGATACCGCCGTACTCATCAACGAGGAGAGCAATGTGGTTCCTGTTCAGCTGCATCTCCCGTAGGAGATCATCGAGGTTCTTCGAGTCGGGAACGAAGGTGACGGGCCGCATGACATCCACGACACTGACGCTGTGCCCGTTGTCACTCGACGAGTACGTCCGCTGAACGAGATCCTTGAGATAGACCACACCCACGATGTCATCGACGTTCTCCCCCACCACCGGAATGCGGGAGAACCCGGAACGGACACACAGCGCTGTCGCCTGACCTGCAGTCTTATCCGATTCGATCCAGATCATCTCGGGGCGGGGCACCATGGCACTGCGGGCGGTGGTCGACGCGAGATCGAACACCGACTGAATCATGCGCCGCTCACCGACCTCGACGATTCCGTGTTCCTGAGCGATGTCGACCATCTCCCTGAGCTCGACCTCAGTGTTGAACGGACCGTCGCGGAGACCTGAACCGGGGGCGAGAATATTCCCGATCCAGATGAGGACCTTCGTCACGGGGCCCAGCAGATGCGCCAGCAGAGACAACACGAGAGCCGATTTGAGGGACACCGTGTAGGGATTCTGCCTCCCGATGGTCCGGGAGTAGACACCGACAACGACGAAAGTGATCAGGGTGAGAACACCGATCGCCGCAACCATCGCCCACCCTTGTGAGGGAACTAGGTGGAACGCCAGAGCACCGGTGCACACCGCGGCAGTCGATTCGAGCAGTGTCCGGAGTAGCACCAACAGATTGATGTGGTCCGCACGGCGGTCGATGACATGGAGCAATTTCGCCGCACCCGGATGCTCATCTTTGACGAGTTCCTCAACCCGGGCGCGGGAAATCGAGGTCACGGCAGATTCGACGGAGCCGAGCGCACCGGAGGTTACCAGGGCCGTTACTGCGCCGAAAGCCAGTATGACTGGATTCACGGTCAGTTCTTCTCCGTCGTATCTGGTTCATCCGTGGTGGGTTCAGCAATCACCGGTATGGTGCCGTCGGTGTTCACGTGATCGAGGGCCTCCCGCTCCGAGGCTGTGGGGAACGCACCGGGGCCTGAGGGTTTGGGCTGGTAGCTGACGTCACGTTCGACGAGATCGTCATACCAGTCAGCGAGAATCTCGTTCTGGAGCGCAAACATCTCCCGTTCCTCATCAGGCTCGACGTGATCGTAACCGAGGAGGTGCAGTACCCCGTGGACGGTGAGCAGGGACAGTTCATGGTCCAGGCTGTGTCCCGCACGAGCGGCCTGGCCTTCAGCGAACTCGGGGCACAGCACGATGTCCCCCAGCATCGCGGGGCCGGGATCTGCGGAGTCAGGCCGCCCGGAACCCGGTGTGAGTTCATCCATCGGGAAACTCATCACATCGGTCGGACCGGGAAGATCGAGCCAACGTTCATGGAGTTCAGCGATAATATCCGGGTCAACGATGTACAGGGAGCATTCCGCCTGCGGGTGCACGTCCATCCGTGAAAGTGCGTAGCTGCAGACATCGATGAGCATTTCCTCATTCACGTCGCCGTACGCCGCCTCGTTGAATACCTCAATACTCATGAAAGACCCTGTCCCTTCGTCTCGGTGTTTTCCCAGTCGTCGTACGCATCGACGATTCGGGCGACGAGTTGGTGCCTGACCACATCCTCACTCGACAGTTCAGCGAAGTGCACCCCCTCAACACCACGGAGGATGTGCCGGACCAAACGCAGCCCAGAACGCTGTCCACCGGGCAGATCCACCTGAGTGACGTCGCCCGTGACAACCATCTTCGACCCAAATCCGAGCCGCGTCAGGAACATCTTCATCTGTGCCGGTGTGGTGTTCTGCGCCTCGTCGAGGATGACGAAGGCGTCATTCAGCGTACGACCACGCATGTAGGCGAGCGGGGCCACCTCGATCACCCCGGCCTCCATGAGCTTCGGGATGATCTCCGGTTCAACCATGTCGCGCAGGGCGTCATGGAGCGGCCGCAGGTACGGATCGATCTTCTCGTTGAGTGTTCCGGGCAGAAACCCGAGCTTCTCACCTGCTTCGACCGCCGGTCGAGTGAGAATGATACGGCTAACCTGCTTGGTCTGCAGCGCCTGTACCGCTTTCGCCATCGCCAGATACGTCTTGCCGGAACCTGCGGGACCCAGGCCGAACACGATGGTGTTGTCGTCGATGGCGTCGACGTATTCCTTCTGCCCGAGGGACTTCGCCCGGACCACCTTGCCCCGACGCGCGATGATGTCACTGGCGAGGACACTGGCAACCGACTGCGGCGCTTCACTGGTAATGAGGTTGACGGCGTGCTTCACGGCCGTCGGACTGATGTGCCCGCCCCGACGCGCGGTGGCTTGGAGCTCATCAAGAACCCGACGGGCACGGGACACCTCGTGCGCGGGTCCGGTCAGAGTGACGGCATTGCCACGGACAAAGATATCGCAGTCGACGTACTTTTCCAGCGCTTTCAGGTTGCCGTCGGTGGTACCGAGCACGTTCGGCACGAGGGCCGCGTCGAGATCAAAGGTCTCGGAGACACTCTCGGTGGTGTTGTAGATTGCCACGTGTGGGTCTTCGCCTGCTTTCGGGGACGTGTTCGACAAGGGCTGTGCGCCGACCGTGGGGCCGGTGGACTCGTAGTGGACCTTACCAGCGGGAGCTGGACACCCCGATGGCTGAGAGCGCCGACAGTGCGGCGGTCGCCGTGCGCAGAACTTCGGGACCGAGCCGGACAGCGCACGCCCCGGCAACCGTGAACCGCTCAACCTCCGCCGGAGAGAGACCTCCCTCCGGTCCAACAACCAGAACCACATCTCGGGACTGCTCCCAGTTGATCGTGGCGAAGGGAACACTCGATTCCTCGTGGAGAAGCACTGCCACCCCACCCGAGGCAACGGTTTCCCGGATCAGTTTCTCAACATCCCTTACCTCTGCGAGGAAGGGGATGAGTGGAACATCGGCCCGCCGCGACTGTTTTGCCGCTGCGACAGCGGCGGCCCGCCACTTGCTGAGCCCCTTATCCCGTTTGGCCCCGGACCAGCGGGCGATGCAGCGCTCCGCCTGCCACGGGATGATCGCGTCCGCCCCACCCTGGCAGGCGAGGTCGACGGCGAGCTCTGCACGTTCAGATTTCGGGATCGCCTGGACGACCGTGACCCGAGGAACCCGGTTCACCGGAGCCAGCGTCTCCGCCGCAATCAGACTCATGGTGTCCCTGCCGCCCGTGTCCCGCACCGTGCAGCGGACAGCATTTCCGCGCCCGTCTACGAGAACCAGCTCATCTCCGACACCGAGGCGACGCACGCTCACCGCATGTCGTGCCTCCGGGCCAGTGACGGTGATGGTTTCCCCGGGGCCCGGTAGCGGTTCGGGTTCCGTCCCCGCGAGGACCGCATCGAGGTCCGAGAGAAAGACGGGAAGTGTCATCGCCGGAAACGATTGCGTAGCCGACTGAAGAGGGTCTCCTCGCCATCGCCCTCACGGTTGACCTCGGCGGAGTCCTCCCGGTGGTCACGGAGCTGTTCCAGCAGTGCGCGGGAGCGATCGTCCAGTTCCCGGGGGACCACGACATCGAGATGTGCGACGAGATCACCCGCCCCCTCGGAACGCAGGCGCGGCATACCTGAACCGGCGAGCCGAATCCGGTCCCCTGGCTGGGAACCCGGCTGGAGTGTGATGGTCATCGGCTCACCTGTGAGAGATTCCACCTGAACCTCAGTCCCGAGAGCCGCATCGACCATGGGCACGCGCACCGTGAGATGGAGATCGTCCCCCTGACGACTGAACACGGGATGCCCTTGAACCGAAATCTCCACATAGAGGTCACCTGCTGGCCCACCACCGGGACCGACCTCGCCCTGCCCCGCCATCCGAATCCGCATTCCGTCGTCGATACCAGCGGGCACCGTGACCACGAGATCACGTCGTGCCCTGCACCGGCCCTCACCATGACACCGGTTACAGGGATCCTGGATGACGTCTCCGGTGCCCTGGCAATTCGGACACGGGCGGCTCGTCATCACGTTGCCGAGGAAGCTGCGCTGCATCTCCTGCAGCTCACCGGTACCGGAACAAGTCTGACACGGAACGGGCTTCGAGCCGGACGCAGAACCTGAGCCGGTGCATTCCGCGCAGAGAACAGCAGTGTCGACGGTGATGTCCTTGCGCACCCCGACGAACGCGTCCTCCAAGGTGATCGAGGTACGCAGGAGTGCATCGGCGCCCGGCTGAACACGGGACCGGGGGCCACGTCCACCACCGCCACCACCGAAGAACGCATCAAAAATGTCGCCGAAACCACCGCCGCCGAAACCACCGCCGAAACCACCAGCGCTCCCCTGCTCTGCGGGGTCACCACCAAGGTCGACGATGCGCCGTTTCTCCGCATCCGTGAGAATCTCGTAGGCGAGCGACACCTCCCGGAATTTCTCCGCGGCTTCCTCCCCCGGATTCACATCCGGATGGTACTTGCGGGCGAGTTTGCGGTAGGCCTTCTTGATCTCCGAGTCCGAGGCGGAACGGTCGACGCCGAGAATGCCGTAGTAGTCACGAGCCACGTTGTCTGATACTTCCTTCTGTCACCGGCCGCGCTGGGGCCGGAATGAGGGTCTTGGTTGCGTGTTCGGGAACGGGGTAACCCCCGCATCTCTTTCATATTAGTGAGCATGCGCCACTTCACCTAAGCGGGGACCAGCCGCCCGGCACCGATGCTGCTCCCCGGGAAAACCCCCACCGAAACTGGGCCTTACCTGACGCGGCGAGCGTGACTACAATGACCTCCACCATGTGAACACAGACACTGTCCGCCTCATCGTCACGACACGCCACTCAGGAGGTTCTGACATGGCCAACACACAACACTTCTACATTTCACTCGGACTCATGATCCTGGCCCTGCTATCCGCTCTATTCGGACTCACCGCCTGGACAGCCATATTCCTGGTCATTCTCATCGCCTGGTCCGCCTGGGGAGAATTCGGTTCAGGAAACATCGTTGCGCGCGGAGGCGCGAAAAGCACCCCGAACAAGAAACCCCGGGTGCGCTGACCCGTTTTCCGGGTGTCTTACCCCGCCAGTTCCGTACTGCGGGGTGGGGCGTTCGGCCGGTAGAAAGCAGCATCAATCCCCGCCGAGAACGCGGGAGACGTAGCGGGCGACGGCCTGGACTTTGGCGATGGTGCCGGGGTAATCCATATAGGTCGGGCCGACGACGCCGAGACCACCGAAGGTCGCACCGGTGGTCCCGTATCCAGTGCTGACGATGGAGGCGCCCCGCAACTGGTCGTCCTGGTTCTCTTCACCGATACTCACGTGTACGACTCCGTGTGCGGTGACCCCGGACAACAGTCGGAGCACCACGACCTGTTCCTCCAGAGCGTCGAGGACCGTGGGGAGACCTGCGGGAAAATCACCAGTCATACGGGAGAGATTCGAGGCACCGGCGAGGACCATCCGCTCACTGGGGGCTTCGACGAGTGTTTCAATGAGTGTGGTGGATGCCCGGATGACAGCGGTTCTGATGTCCGCAGGGGCATTCACAGCGAGATCGGCCATCGAGACGGAGGCATCGCCCAGGGTCTTGCCCACGAGCGCCTGGTTGAGTACATCACGGAGTCTCGCCACTTGATCGGCGGTTAGTTCGACATCTGTGTCAACGTTACGTTGATCGACACGCCCTGTGTCGGTGATGAGGACCAGCAGAATACGGGAGGGGGTGAGTTGTACCACCTCACAGTGCCGAACCCGGGAGACACTCAGGGTGGGGAGCTGTGCGACGGCGGCCTGACGGGTGAGCTGGCTGAGCAGTTGCACGCCACGACGGAGGACGTCTTCCAGATCGACGCCATCCTCGAGGAAACTCTTTATCGCGCGTCGTTCCACCGGAGAGAGTGGCTTGACCTCGTGGAGCGAGTCGACGAAGAGCCGGTACCCCTTCTCCGTGGGGATCCGTCCGGAGCTGGCGTGCTGCTGCACGATGTAGCCCTCTGACTCGAGGACAGCCATGTCGTTGCGGATAGTGGCGGAGCTGACCCCGAGTCGGTGGCGTTCAACCAGCGCCTTGGAACCGACGGGTTCGTGGGAGGCAATGTAGTCGGCGACGATGGCGCGCAGTACCTCGGCGCGCCGTTGGTCGGTGGCTCCGGCCATGTCCGATCCTCTCCCCTGATGTATTCCCGGCGGTGGTCGGGTGTGCGACATCACCGGAAATCTTCTTCCACTGTCAGTGCTCCAGTATAAGGGCCGGTACAGATACACAGCTTTCCCCCAGCTTCCTCCCGGTTGCACCCCGGGAAGGCACCCTAGCGTGACATTTCAACCGACCTGTGCGAGTCGCAGTATCCGAAAGACCGAAAGGCCCTGGTTTCCGATGTCACTTTCCTCCGTTCTCCGTGTCCCCCGCCCACACCGTCTACTACTCACCGGGGCGGCCGCAGCGTTGTGTCTCGCCGCCACGGGTTGTTCCGGGAGCGGGGACGGCACAGTCCTGGCTGCCCACGAGTACCGGGTGGCGGAGGTTGAGGATGTGAGCCGGGCGATCCAGACCACCGCGACGGTGACGGCCGCGAAGACGGAAGCCGTGACCACCGCTCTCATCGGTCCTCTCACTTCCCTGTCAGTGACAGCCGGAGACCGGGTCGAGGCCGGACAGTTGCTGGCGACCGTCGATGTGTCCTCTGTGGAGAGGGAACTCGCGAATCAGAAGTCACAGCAGGCGACGACACTGACCTCGGAACTCAACTCCCTGGAGCAGGCGCAGCAGAAGCATCGCCAGTACAAGGAGGGACTCGATCAGTCATTGAATCCGGAGGTGAACTCCGCACAGGCGGCACTGCGCACGGCAACGGCCGCACACGAGGACGCCGTGCGCGCATTCGAGATGAAGAAAGCGGATGCACTCAACGGCAGTGATCCGCGCCTGGTCGAACAGGAGCGTGCCCTCGAACAGGCACGCCAGCAGGTGCTCAACGGGGAGATCAACTTGGCTCGGGCCGGTGTTGCATCTGCCGCCGCAGCCTTGCAGACCGACCCCTCGGTGGAGGGCGTGCAGCAGTCCGTGACCACCCACATCGGCACGGTGGAGTCAGCGACCGCCCTGCAGAACTCGGTGAAAGATCTGAACAACCGCCAAGCTGCGTACACAACCGCACTCCAGGCGGTGGACCGTGATCTGGCGGAGGCTCAGCGGTCGGTCGCTTCAACCTTCGAAGCGAAGAAAGAAGCCGCTGTCTCCGTGGAATCGGCGAAGCTGACCGCCCGTCAACAGTTGGAGTCCCTGGCCAGTGGTGTCGAACAGGCCCAGCGTGCGGCCCAGGTAGCCCGGGAGTCCGTCGGTCGGGGCACCGATCATCTGACGCGGGACATCAACGCGAGAGAAATCCGGGCACCGTTCACCGGGGTGGTGGTTAACGTCGGTGCGGAGGTCGGCCGCCCTGTCGCCGGTTCCGTGGTGACCCTCGCGGATGATTCCGGGATGATTCTGCGCACCGAGGTTCCGGAGGTTGATGTGGCTGATCTGAAACCCGGCGCGGAGGTCACGTTCACGACGGCGGCGACCGGGGGCAAGACGTTCCGTGGAAAGGTGGCACGGGTGTCCCCCGTGGCGGGAGTCCAGGTGGGTGTTCCGGCGACCCAGCAGGCTGGGACGTCCGGTACCGCTTCTTCCGGTGCGCAGCGTCCGACGTTCCCGGTGGAGATCACGATCGAGGGGGACACGAAGGATCTGCGGATCGGCGGTAGCGCCCGGGCCAGGATCGTGCTTGCGGCGGACAAAGGTGGTCTCGCGGTGCCCCGTGAAGCGGTGTTCGAGCGTGCCGATGGTTCGAAGGCGGTTCTCGTCGTCACAGGTGCCGACGGCCCCGGGTCGAAGGGCACCGTGGAGGAACGCCGCGTCGAGACGGGTACCGAGGGGGACGTCACCGTCGCCGTCACCGGTGGCGAGCTGAAGAAGGGTGAGAACGTGATCAGCCAGGGGTCGACCCGTCGTGATCTGCTGGGTACCACGGTGACGCTCGGGGACGCCGCATGAGCCCACTGGTGGAGATGCGGGGCATCGTCAAGACGTACAACATCGGTACCGAGGGGGAGCTGACGGTGCTCCCGGGGTGTGACTTCACCGTGGAGCACGGCGAGTTCGTCTCCGTGGTGGGTGCCTCGGGTTCGGGTAAGTCGACGCTGATGAACATCATCGGGCTGCTCGACCGGCCGACGTCCGGTAGTTACCATCTCGCGGGCGTCGATACGCAGGAGCTGGACAGCGATGCTCTGTCGGAGCACCGCAGCAGGTCGATCGGGTTCGTATTCCAGAACTTCAACCTCATCGGCAGGATCAGCGCCCGACGGAACGTGGAGATGCCGATGATGTACGCCGGTGTATCGCGCGCGGAACGTACTGAGCGGGCCGTCGAACTGCTGGAGATGGTCGGCATGGGCGGGCGCTTGGATCACCGGCCCAATGAGCTGTCTGGTGGGCAGAAACAGCGCGTCGCGATCGCCCGCGCCCTGGCCAACGACCCGGAGTTCATCCTCGCGGATGAACCCACCGGCGCTCTGGACTCGCACACCGGTCGTCTGGTCATGGACATGTTCCACGACCTGAACCGGAATCAGGGCAAGACCATCGTTTTCATCACCCACAATCCCGAGCTCGCAGCGGAAACCACCCGTGTGGTCACCATGCGTGACGGCCGCATCTCCGAAGGGGACCTGCTCCAGTGAACTTCAACGAAGCCCTGCGACTCGCGGTCGGCAGCATCGCAGGCAACAAGCTGCGGGCACTACTCACGCTGCTGGGTGTGATCATCGGTATCACCTCGGTCATCATCGTCCTCACCCTCGGTTCCTCACTGAAGACACAGTTGGTGAAGAGTCTCGCGGATTCCGGGGCCAACGACTTCTCACTGCAGGTCGAGTCCCGCACCGCCGAGAGCGGTGATGACTTCTTATCCCCCACTCCGGTACCCGCCACATCAAAGATCACCCCGGAGCTTATCGACCGGTTGCGGACGAAGTTCACCGGCCAGATCGTCGGAATCCCGATCGGCGAGACCTCTGATCTCTCTGGAACGGTCAGCCTCTCAGACCAACCGCAGACCACGAAACGCGCCCGTATTCACGGGGTGAACCCCGACTTCATCACGATGAGAACCACTGGCGTCACCGCAGGCCGTCCCGTCACCGATGACGATGTTGCCGGTGCCCGACCTGTTGCGGTCGTCTCCCCGGAACTCGTCACCGCCCTTTTCGGCGGGGACACCGCCGGTGCCCCCGGCAAATCCGTCGATGTTGAGGCGACGAACGGGCAAATCATCTCACTCACTGTCATCGGTGTTACCGGGAAATCCTCCGGCGGTGGGATATTCGGCGCCGGAGGTAACGAAACACCGGCGCTCTACATTCCGTGGTCCTTGGAGGACCGTCTCGGCGGCGACCCCGGAACATGGACCCGGCTGTCGGTGCGCCCCGTGGCAGGCACCGACGAGGAGTCTTTCCGCAGGGAACTGTCGGAGTTCGCGGCCGCCGAGTACACGACGGACCCGGATTTCACGGCGAAGGTCACCGACATGAAGAAGGACATCGATTCCTTCCGCCAGGTCATCGACTCGCTGAGTATCGGGTTATCCGTCATCGCGGGTATCTCCCTGCTCGTCGGAGGAATCGGGGTCATGAACATCATGCTGGTCACGGTGACGGAGCGGACCCGGGAGATCGGTATCCGCAAGGCGCTCGGGGCGAGGAACCGGGACATCCGACTGCAGTTCCTGGTGGAGGCGATGATCATCTGCCTGTTCGGTGGTGTGATCGGTGTGCTGCTGGGCACGGCGCTCGGTGTCATCGGCGCGAAACTGATGGGCACGATGGTGTTCCCGCCCATCGCCGGTGTGCTGTTCTCACTCGGGTTCTCCGTGGCAATCGGCGGTTTCTTCGGGTTCTACCCCGCCGCCCGTGCCACGCGCCTCAACCCCATCGAGGCTCTGCGCCACGAGTGATGGCGACAGTTTAATCCTCAGCGACGAGAATGTCCGCGATGATGCCATCGGCGAGCAGCCGCCCGCCGTCGGTGAGCGCCAGCCGACGCCGACCTTCGGCACGACAGATCCACCGGAGCAGACCGGACTCCACGTACCCGGCGATGACTTGCTCAGCGCCGGGGCGCAGATCCGACTCATCAACACCGTCGCGTAGCCGCAGGCCGAGCATCAGTTTCTCGGTGTGCCGGTCGATGTCTGAAAGACGCTCGGAGTCCTTGACCGGCAGCTCACCCCGCGCACAGGCGGCCGCGTAGGTGCGCGGGTGTTTGACGTTGAAGAAGCGGACCCCACCCAGGTGGGAGTGGGCGCCGGGTCCCGCACCCCACCAGTCGCCGTCACGCCAGTAGCCGATGTTGTGGTGGCACTCCCCACCGGGGCGGGCCCAGTTGGACACCTCGTACCAGTCGAATCCGGCGCCGCGCAGGGCATCGTCGATGAGCTGGTAGCGGTCGGCGAGCACATCCTCGTCAGGTGCGGGGAGCAGCCCCTTGTTCACTTTGCGCGCCATGGCGGTGCCGTCCTCGACGATCAGCGAATAGGCGGAGACGTGGTCGACCTCCGCCGAGAGAATCGCGTCAAGGGTGGCGCGGACGTCATCGTCGGTCTCGGTGGGGGTTCCGTAGATCATGTCGAGGTTGACGTGCTCGAACCCGGCGGCCCGGGCCTCGCGTGCCGCGGCAATGGGCCGCCCCGGTGTGTGCCGCCGTTCGAGGACAGCCAGAACGTTGCCCGCTGCGGACTGCATACCGAGGGAGACCCGGGTGAACCCCGCGCCCCGCAGCCGGTCGAAGAACTCGGGTGACGTGGATTCCGGATTGGATTCGGTCGTGACTTCGGCGCCTGGGGCGATGCCGATGTGGGTCCGGACGCCTGCGAGGAGCCGGGTGAGGCCATCGGCCCCCAGCATGGACGGGGTACCGCCGCCGACGAACACGGTCTCTGCGGGGCGGAGGATCCCGTCATTGTCCATCCGCTCCGCAGCGAGCCGAAGTTCGATGTCGAGTGCGGCGAGATAACTCTCCGGGTCGGCACCGGTGCCGAGTTCGCCGGGGGTGTAGGTGTTGAAGTCGCAGTAGCCGCACCGGCTGGCGCAGAAGGGCACGTGGACGTACACCCCGAAGGGTGTCGCCGGGTCAGCTCCGGTCACGATGCGAAGCCACCGCCGTGTGCACCCCTGTTGCGCGCGAGCTTGCGGGCAACCTTCGCCACGACGGCGTCGACACGCGCACGTTCCAGCAGGAAGGTCGGGGGATTCGATCCCCGCATGGTGCGGCAGTACGCCGGATGTCGCCGGGCAACGGTGGTGAGCCAGCCGTCGGCGGCGGCATCGACGAGGGTCCGGGTGTGGGCGAACATCAGGGGCAGGCTGACCGCGTCGAGATCATCGGCGGCGACTGCCGTCTGGTCGAGTACCCACTCGACGATGTCCTCGAGCTGCTGCACGACGTCCCGGGTGCGGGCGGACAGCGAATCGCTGAGCTCGCGGACGATCATCGGGGCGACGGAAAGCGGATGGACGGTGACCAGCACCGTGGCATCGAGCAGGTCGGGACGCTGAACCTCGGGTGCACGGGCGACCGCCCCCCGCACGCTGACGGAACCGGAGCGGAGGCCGGAGGTCAACGCCTGGCGGAGTCCGATGAGTTCGGCGATGGTGCGCCGGGAATCAGTGCGGGCCTCATCGATGATGAGTTCCAGCTCCGCCAGACAGTCAGCGACCAGTTCCTCGTCGTAGTCGGCGATCGCCTGCGCGAGATGCTCGATGTATTCCGCGACCTCATCCCCGATGTTGTAGACCTCCTGGGTCAGCTCACGGTGGCGCAGCAGGGCGTCAGAGTGTGGCAAGGCTGCTCCTCGGTGGATCTTCCCGGCGAATCGGGAGGTCGGTCAACATCAGTGGTTCTCCCGCCGACGGCGGGGACTCCGATTACAGAACTCTAAGCGCATTCCCCGGCTTCGTGTGGGTGCCTCGCCGATGACACGCCCGCCACATCAATGTTACTGGTGTGGCGGGTGTGATTGTGGGGGTGTGCGACACAAGCCCACGATCTAGCGCTTGTACAACTGCCGGATCTCCTCGTTGAACCGCTGCGCCACGACATTCCGCTTGATCTTCATCGTCGGTGTCAGCTCATTCTCCTCCTCCGACAGATCCCGATCGAGGATGTAGAACTTCTTAATCGCCTCAGCATGGCTGACCGTCGAATTGCAGTCGTTGATCGCATCCTGGATCTCCGCCCTCAGCACCGGATCTGTCACCATGTCCGCCACAGACCTCGACTCCGGGAAATTCCGGGTCAGCTTCCAGCGACGGAACGCCTCCTCATCGAGAGCTATCAGTACCCCGACAAATGGCTTACCGTCCCCCACGACCAGCGCCTGACTGATCAACGGATGGCTTCGCAGACGATCCTCCATAGGCCCCGGAGAGACATTCTTCCCACTGGCCGTGACAATGAGATCCTTCTTGCGGCCGGTAATCACCAGGTGACCAGACTCCAGAATCTCCCCGAGGTCACCCGTATTGAACCACTCTTCCTCGAAGGTCTCCGCGGTGGCTTCCTCGTTATGCCAGTACCCGTCAAACACCATCTCCCCCTTGACGAGAATCTCTCCGGCGTCGTTCACCCGGGCAGCCATCCCACCGATGGGACGCCCCACGGAACCGATGATGTTGTCCTCGAAGTTCACGGTCACCGCGGCAGTGGTCTCCGTCAGGCCGTAGCCCTCGTAGACGGTCACCCCGATACCACGGAAGAAGTGCGCAAGATCGGGACTCATCGCGGACCCCCCGGAAATGCAGTACTTCACGCTCGCCCCCATCGCCGCCCGGATCTTGGAGTACACGAGCTTGTCGAAGGCCTTGTGCTTCAAACGCAGCGCCCGCGAGGGCCCCTCCTCCGTATCCAGTGCCCTGGAGTAATCCTGTGCGACCTTCTCCGCCTTCAGGAACAACGCCCCCTGAACCGGGCCATTGTCCTGGGCGTTCGCCGCGGCACCGTTACGCACCTTCTCGAACACCCGCGGCACACCGAGAATCAGATTGGGACGCGCCCGCTGGAACTCGACGGACAGAGTGGAGAAATCCGACCAGTGGGACTGCGCCGCACCCGAGATCGTGATCGCGAGACTCACCGCACGGGAGAACACGTGCGCCAACGGAAGGAACGTCAGAACCCGCGTGCCGGGCGCAGCGATGGCCCCCACAGGATGAGTCATCAGCGCCCGCGTCTCCGCAAGCCAGTTCCGGTGCGTCAGCCGACACCCCTTCGGGCGACCCGTCGTACCCGAGGTGTACACCAGAGACGAGAGATCAGTCGCCTTCGTCGCCGCGATCCGCTCATCCACCTCGGAATCGTCGATCGGGCGCCCCTCAAACTTGAGCGTGTTGATCGCCGAGGCGTTGATCTCCAGGATACGCCGCAACTGTGACGTCGACCCCTTCAGAGAGGGAGATCCATCCGCCCCCAACTCCAGGTGCCGCATCAGATCAGTGTGTTCCCGGGTCTCCGTCACAGCGAACACGGCACCCGAATCCTCAATGATCCACTGCACCTGACTCAACGACGAGGACCCGTAGATTGGAACGCTCACCGCACCGGCAGCCCAGATCGCGAAATCGAGCAGCGCCCACTCGTAACGCGTCTCACTCAACAGTGCAATCCGGTCGCCCTGCTGCACCCCGTTCGCGATGAAACCCTTGGCCACCTCATACACCTCATCCAGAAACTCCTGCGCGGTGACACTCACCCACTCGAAGTTCTGCGGCCTGGTGAACATCACCCCATACGGTCGGGCCTTCACCAGATCAATCAACGCGGTCAGGCACGTCTCGTTCGGTCCGATCTCGTATTTCGCCGGGGTGGAATATTCCTGCACTGTGATCCTTCCGCATACGGTGTCCCGCGGTTCACGGGCGAAAACCGTGAGGCGGGAACCGCCATCGCTCGAATGTCTTTCCCGGTAAATTTACCCCGCAGCCCCCCGGTGTGGGGCGTCCCACTCCGGTCGACACCTCTCAGGTACACGGGGTGAGGTGTGCAGGCCAAGACCGCGGGATGGCAAGATAGGTGCCCGTGACCTACATCAATGAGCTGAAGTCCCTGGCAGACCTGTACGGGGTGGCCACCAGCTACCACACCGCGTCAGGTGAACTGGTCGAGGTATCGGAGGATACCCTGACAAAGACCCTCACCGCCCTCGGAGTGGACATTCTCCGCGGTGGGGATGAACCCACATCCGAGACACTAGCCGCCGCACGACACAGTTACCTGGACTCACGTTTCACGCGTCCCCTCCCCCCCTGTGTAGTAACGGTGACCGGCGAACCCCACGAGTTCACCGTCCACGTGCACGACGGCGAACCTGTCACCGTGACGATCACCCTCGAGGATGGCGGCACCGTGGTCCCGGAGCAGGTGGACAACTTCGTCCAGGCCCGCACCATCGATGGCGTCACCTGGGGCGAAGCCAGTTTCGCAGTTCCCACCGACCTCCCACTCGGCTGGCACACCCTGTCCATGGAATCCACCGGTGGGGTCAGCGGCACCAGCCACCTGATCGTCACCCCGAACCGACTCACCACAGCCGACAGATTCCTCCGGCACCCGGTCACCGGCGTGATGGCGCAGCTCTACTCCACACGCTCCCACGACAGTTGGGGTATCGGTGACTTCGGCGATCTCAGGGATCTCGCGGCCTCCCTCGCCCGCAACGCAGGAGCCGACTTCCTGCTCATCAACCCGCTCCACGCCGCTGAACCCTTCCCCCCCGTCGAGGACTCCCCCTATCTCCCCACCACCCGTAGATTCACGAACCCCCTCTACATCCGGGTCGAGGACATCGAAGAATACGGATTACTCGCCCCCGCTGACCGCGTCCGCATCGAAGGCATCTCCACACAGCTCAAGGCCGACAACACCTCCCCGGATGAAATCAGCCGGAACCCGATCTACACCGCAAAACTCGAAGCCCTCCGCGACATCTACGAACTCCCGATGACCCCCACACGCGCCGAGGCATTCAGCGCATACCTGGAGAAGGAGGGACACGGTCTAGACGACTTCGCGACCTGGTGCGCACGCCGCGAACTCGACGTTCTTGCGGACGGTGGAACGGTCCCCGGAGTTGATCCCACACAGGATCGCACCATCGAGGAAGCCGCGGGCTTCTACCGCTGGCTCCAGTGGATCTGCGACGACCAGCTCGAATCCGCACAGAAAGCCGCCACTGACGCGGGAATGTCCATTGGTGTGATGGCGGACCTCGCCGTCGGCGTCCACCCCGGTGGTGCCGACGCGGAGAATCTCTCGGATGTCCTCGTCCAAGCCGCTTCCGTCGGTGCCCCACCGGACGACTACAACCAGCAGGGCCAGGACTGGTCCCAGCCGCCCTGGCACCCCGAGCGGCTCGCCGAGTGCGGGTACGCCCCCTGGCGCGACATGTTGCGCACGGTCCTCCGACACTCCGGCGGCATCCGCGTCGACCACGTTCTCGGCCTGTTCCGACTCTGGTGGATACCCCGCATGCAGGCACCGACCACCGGAACCTACGTCCACTACGACTACAACGCTCTCGTCGGCATCCTCACCCTGGAAGCCGAACGCGCCGGCGCCGTCGTCATCGGAGAAGATCTCGGAACCTTCGAACCATGGGTGCAGGAGGTTCTGGCCAGCCGCGGAATCATGGGCACATCCATCCTGTGGTTCGAGCATGATCCCGAAATCACCGGCCCACGCAGACAGGACCGCTACCGCGAACTCGCACTCACATCGGTGACCACGCACGACCTCCCACCGACCGCCGGGATGCTCCGTGGCGAACACATCAAGCTCCGCGAACGACTCGGACTGTTCACCACCGACCCCGCAGAAGAAGACCGCGGGGATCTCGCGTGGCAGAACGACGTGCTGGCACGCATCGCCGAACACGGTTGTTTCGCGGGAACATCGGTTGAAGGACGCAGCTTCCACGGTGCGGAACGCGGTGACAGGGGAGCAATCCGCGAACTTCTCGTCGGCATGCACCGCTTCATAGCCGGAACCCCTTCCGCCCTCGCCTGCACCTCACTGGTCGACATGGTCGGGGACGTCCGAGCCCAGAACCAGCCCGGCACGACACACGAGCTCTACCCGAACTGGTGTGTGCCGCTCTGCGACAGCTCCGGCGACGTGGTATTCATCGAGGATCTCCCCGAGAACACCTGGTTCCGAGCCGTAGCCGAGGCGTCGAAGCGCTGACTCTCCGGTTGAAGGGGTGGGCACGTGGAGTTCCACGTGCCCACCCCTTCCTCATCTTCATGTCATGGACGGCTAGATCAACGTAACCAACCAACCGATAATCACGAGCAAGAGCAACACCACCAGGGCCAGCTTCACGCGGGAACGTCCATAATCGCGCTTCTTCTTCGGTGTCTGGTTACTCATACCGGTCTTCGGCCACTGCTTTCTCGTGTAAGTGCATCTCCGTACATACGCCCCGTCACTGAACGGAGCCGCAGAAAACCAGTCTAGCCACCCGGCACCTCCGGCTCCGACGCCGACACGATCCGAACGCCACCGGAGGCCCTCGATCCTGAATACGGGACAAGCTGCGACGGTGCCACACCCCCATCTCCACGGCCGGTCACCAGCTCCACCATGTTGGCCGTCATATTGACGAACTTGAGCAACACCGCAGCAAGTGGCACACAGATCAAAATCGCCGCAAACATCACCAAAGGCGTCTGTACCCACAATGGTGCACCGGTGAGCCACTGACCAACCTGGTCCAGCACCGAAGTGACAGTCGTCTGAATGTTCATGATGATGTGGAGTCTAGTGTCAACAGGAAGATAGTTATAGAACCTTCACCAAGCCTGCACTTTGCCAACCCCTGCCCCCACTGAATCGACGGATGACCCCGATAGCGGGCAATTCTACACTCCGCTGTCGAGGTATTCGTCGATCAAAAGACCATACAGTCAGGTCCGGTCCTCTACATGAAGAGAGAAGTTCGGAAGCACGCTACGCATAGCGCCAGTCAACCATGCGAAGAAACCTCCAAGAAGGCCGAGTACACCCAGCAAACCAACAACCATCCCAACCCCACTAGAGGAACCATCTGGCGTAGACAGTACATTCAGTTTTCCGGCGGATCCCGCGCTCGATCCGCTGGAACTTCCTCCGGAATTCAACGAACTTCCGTCAACACCAGGCGAGGGGTCCGAGGGATCCGAAGGTTCCGAGGGGTCCGAGGGGTCCGAAGGTTCAGAGGGGTCCGAAGGTTCAGACGGTTCCGAGGGTTCAGACGGCGGTGCGTCATCACCCAGTACCAGGTACGGAAGTGAATCCTTCAGAGACACCGTACCGGCGTCACCTCCGTAATCTTTCAGTCCATCGGCAGTTATGCTGCCATCGAGCCACAAGTTGCATGTCCCCTGCAAGTCATACCACTCATAGCTGCCAAGAGGTTGCTTGTCTTTTGCCGCAGCCACTTCGCCCCAGGAACGCTCCTGAAGATCTTTGACATAAGCCGGGAATTCGGGGAACATCTCATCAAAAAGCTCCCTGTCTTTCGCCGTACCAACTAGAGCAAAATCATTAATCAAATCATCCAAGTCCCTGGACTTGAATTCTTTGAATGATTCCTCCGATTCCAGCCATTTATCCAGCTTGTAACGAATCGTATCCGGATACTCCAAGACATAGATAGAATCGTAGCTTGGATAGTCAATCAGATCGTACCACTTGAACAGTAGGACATCTGTCAACATACCATTTCCATCAGCAAGGTATCGAGCCTTGTTTGAACTATCCCTGGCCGCTTCCACAAAATCGGGTATTATGACAGATGATTTGATGATGGTATCTGCCCACTTCGGAGAAAAGCCTAGATCGAGAAGATTGACCTTAGCCTCCTCCTTCTGCCTATTGAACCTACTCTGGATACCATATCCACCACTTCCGTATCTATTCGCCGATCTGCGTAAATCACTCAGGAGTTGCTGAGTCCGCACATTTCCGATTGGACGATCGCTGATCTTGAGTGGCACTTGTCGGGACACCATCATCAGGCCAGACAGGGTAGCGTCAACCCCGGTCAGCTCCATTACACAGATAGGTCGACCATCAGAAGCAGTACCGGTTTTTGTAACAACACCAGCAGAAGCCGGAGCGACAGCAGTAGAAGCCATTAGAGCCACGCCAGCAGAAACGACAGTGAAACGACGGAAATTCATGAAAGACCCCCCTCCGTTTAGAATGGTATGACTTGTAGACATTTGCCGACCCAATCTTCATTAACAGTCAGCACTTGTCACTAATAAAATAAGTGATTCTTCTACAGAACTCCAGCCAACGGAAAGCAATCACCCCCTCCAAATACACCCAATACCCTCCATTCACCAATTTGCTCCGCATTCTAAATGTAGGCGACCTTACATTATTGTTTACAGAACCATTCCATTGAAACTTTCCAACAAATCACGCCGGGACAAAAGCAGCGAGACATCCTTCCGACATCCATGGAAAGCGGCGAATGCGATCCCGAAGTCGTCGACATCAACATGGGGCAGAACGAGATCTGTCACAGCGGCCAGGTACTCACCGGCGGCGAAACCCCGACCGAGCCGCTGGGCGTCGCTGATCGCGGTGAGCAGACGCCCCAAAGTCACCTCACCCGTGTCAACGTTGCGCGCGTACTTGATGACCGTTGGCTCAAAGGCCCAATTCTCGTTTATCTGAGACGGGATCACCCCAGTCGCGAGGTATGTTTGTGTCAGAAAACATCGGATAGCGGACGTCGGCGAGTAGTCCGTACAGCCCATGCCCAAACTCGTGAAAGATGGTGATTCCCTTGTCGAGGGTGAGCAGTGGTTCGGATCCGTCGATCGGGCGGACGATGGACATCACGTTGATGTTGGTAACGACGGGGTGCTCCCGGACAGTCTGGACTGCTCGGTGAAGCTGGCCATCCACACTCCACCACGTTTACCGGCCAAGCTAAGTAGTCAGTGATGAACAGGCCAAGACTGGCCACGTCAACGTCCCGCGCCTCCCAGACATCGGCACCCGGGCGGTACTCCTCCAGACCAGAGCGATCGGTCACCGTAACGTCGTAGAGGCAGTTCACCACGAAGAAGACGCCGTCGTGCAGCACCCGGCCCAGCGGGAAATGGCGGCATAGCCTCTCCTTGTCGAGGTTCGTAGTCACGTACCTTTAGCTTCGCTCCTCAGAAGGCCAGTCCACACCGGTGACCTCGGAGCCAGCGAGTTCGCTGAGGATGTTTGCGCATCGCCGCCGCGTTCGCTGCAGCAGCAGGCTCAAGAGCTGTGAGCATTCGACGGACGGCATCCGCAGTTCCAGCGGCCCCTTCCTCGATAACGTAGTCGGAGTGCGGATCGCACCCAAGAGGTTACGCGCGGTGCGCCCCGAGTTTCACCATCTCCAGAAGGACGGTCGGATTCACCGCCCAGCGGCGCTGTCTGACCTCGTGGAGCGCAGCCCGGGTCATTGGATCGGTGAAGTCGATCATCATGGACTGCACCGTGAGCAGTTCGCGGGTCAGGAGGTATCCGTTCTCCACTTCCACTTCAACGGCGTTACGGGAGGCGCAGATCCGAGCCACGGGTAGAGCACCCTTCGGGTATCGCAACATCGGCGACATAGAGGGCGTGTGCGCCGGGTCGGCGAGTAGGTTGTTGCCAAAGGCGGCTGAGAGCACGGACAAGCGCTCGTTGATAGACGCGAGTTCCCGCTGGCACCGCGGCGGGCGAACCGGCGCAGCAGGAACGGCGGAGCCGCAGGCTTTCCCTACCCCGTCAGGTGCGGTGACCGCCCTGAGCCGGGCATCCATAGCGGTGTCGGTGTACAACACATTACTGTGCGCGGAAAATTCCTGGCTGACCTGCTTGGTGGTCTTCTGCCCGGTCCCCGTCGAGTCGGTGCCAAGCATGTTGAACAACTATGCGGTGCGGCGGTCCACCTCTTGCCGGAGGCCTCGAGCACCTCGACGGTGTTCTACCAGGTGGGATAATCCACGTTGTCGGCGATCGCACGGATTTTCTCGCGGTGCCTGCGCAGAGCTTCAGGAAAGGCGTCCCAGACCAGGTCATCGTCGATGTTAGCGAACCGGGACAATCCGTGTTCTAGGGTCGGCGGATTGAGGATCGGAGATGACTGCTGGGCTCGAGTACATGGGGAGCAATCCTGGCGGCACAGCGCGGGGCACGACTCCCCTCTGGTTGCTAGCCTGAGAATCATGCATTCCTCCCCAACTCTGAAGGTCCAGGCTCCTGATACGGTCGCCACTGGTGTAATCAGTTCCCCTTCAGGTGGAGGACGACAGCGGGACCGGGACATCGTCACGTTCTATTCGCTGCCCTACTCGCACATCCCGTCCCCCTTCGCATCCCCGGAGCCGTTGCGGGAACGGGTCACCGTCGATGCGACGGTTCCGAAGACGCGCCAGGTGGGTCTGACGGTCAGCGCCCCGGTGTCGGCTGTCCGGGCGGCCTCGGATACCTCATCACTGCCGCCGGATCTGCCCGTGATCGCTTTTCTCCACGGCGGGCGCTACGAGTCGGGGCACCATGACGGGTCCTGGTACGGCGGTCAGGCCTTCGCCCGGGATGAGGTGGTGTTTGTCTCCATCGGGTACCGGATGGCGTTCGAGGGGTTCGCTCATTTCGATGATGAGGAGCCGTCGCACTACCGGGGCACCGATGACGCCATCATGGCGTTGGAGTGGATTCAGCGGAACATCGAGGCTTTCGGCGGTGATCCGACGAATGTGACGTTGATGGGTCAGTCCGCGGGTGGGGGTATGGCCGTGTGGTTGGCCCGCCGGGACCACTACCGGGGTGCGTTCCGCCGGATCGTCGCACTGTCCCCAGGGTATCCGCGCCGGTCCTTCAATCAGCGGTGCCGCGTACTGCCCTTCCTCGGTGGTTCCGCAACCCGGAAGAAGCTGACGTCCCTCTCCCCGAAACAACGCTCCGCTCTCTATCGTCGCTACCGTACGTGTTACATCACGGACCCGGCGGTCGGGCCGAGTCCTTTCGATGGTGGCCAGCTCGTCGACGTTCCTATCCTGCTGACGCACACCTCCGATGAATTCTATCTCGAGCCTGTCGGTTCCTGGTGTGACGCCCGGGGTATGGGGGCGGGTTTCGCCCGTTTGTTCGCTCGTCATCTTGGGGCAACTCTTGATCCCGGCGCGTACATCGACGCCTGCCGAGAGATCGACGCGGGCCGCATCGCGGGCCGGTTGATCGGTGATTCAACGATTCGACGGTGGGTGAGCTCCATCGCGGAGACCGCACCGGGGCCACTGTGGATGCTGGAGTTCACTGGCGACGGCAACCAGCCAGCACTGCATTGCGCGGAGTTGCCGTTGGTGTTCGATTGCCTGGGTACGCTTCCCGCGCGTGTCGACGCTCTTCTGGGTGTCGGTGCCTCCGGGCGCCTGCAGCCGGTTGCTAACCGGGTACATCGGATGGTTCTGGATTTCGCCGCCTGTAAGCGCCCGGGGTGGCGGGAGTTCGACACCGACGGCGACAGGTACAGTCGTACTCTCGACATCACCACCGGTGAAACAAGTTCCACGGTGGACCCCCTGGGGTATGTCCGGAGGGCATTTCCTTGACCCCGGTTCTGCACGGGGGGCATAGGGTTTTCTAGTCTGGTGGGCATGGCTGACGATCCCTTGAAACTGCACACCACTGAAGAAGCTCCCGAGCCGGAGATCAATGCGGAGGGTCTCGTTGTCGAGCATTCTTCCGACGAGTTCGATACTCCGGCACCGGCGCCGGGTGATGCACCGAACGAGAAGTCCGAACCCGAGTGGTACAAGCAGGCCGTGTTCTACGAGGTTCTGGTCCGGGCGTTCAATGATTCGACGAACACCGGATCCGGTGACCTGAAAGGTTTGACGGAGAAGCTCGACTATCTCCAGTGGCTCGGTGTGGACTGCCTCTGGCTTCCGCCGTTCTACGATTCCCCTCTGCGGGACGGCGGCTACGACATCCGTAACTTCCGTGAGGTTCTCCCCGAGTTCGGTACGGTCGACGATTTCGTTGAGCTCATCGACCAGGCGCACCGGCGTGGTATTCGGGTGATTACGGACCTGGTTCTCAATCACACGAGTGATCAGCACCCGTGGTTCGTGGAGTCGAAGCGTGACCCGGATGGCCCCTACGGTGACTTTTACGTGTGGAGCGACTCGGACAAGAAGTACGCGGACACCCGCATCATTTTCATTGACACGGAGACCTCGAACTGGGCGTGGGACGCTGAGCGTGGCCAGTACTACTGGCACCGTTTCTTCAGCCACCAGCCTGACCTGAACTACGACAATCCGGACGTGTGCGAGGCGATGCTCGATGTCCTCCGGTTCTGGCTTGATCTCGGTCTGGATGGGTTCCGTCTGGATGCCGTGCCTTATCTCTATGAGCGGGAGGGCACGAACTGTGAGAATCTGCAGGAGACCCACGAGTTCCTCAAGCGGTGCCGCGCTCTCGTCGAGGATGAGTACCCGGGCCGGGTGCTGCTCGCGGAGGCAAACCAGTGGCCGGAGGATGTCGTCGAGTATTTCGGGGAGAAGACCACGGGCGACGAGTGCCACATGGCGTTCCATTTTCCACTGATGCCCCGAATCTTCATGTCGGTGCGGCAGGAGTCACGAGCCCCGATCAGTGAAATTCTGGCGGCGACGCCTGATATCCCGGAGACCGCACAGTGGGGCATCTTCCTGCGCAACCATGATGAGCTCACTCTGGAGATGGTCACCGACGCGGAGCGGGACTACATGTACGCGGAGTTCGCGAAGGATCCGCGTATGCGCGCGAATGTCGGCATCCGGCGCCGCCTGGCTCCGCTTCTCGACGGTGACCGCAATCAGCTTGAGCTCCTCACCGGTATGTTGCTGAGTCTCCCGGGTTCCCCGGTGCTCTATTACGGTGACGAGATCGGAATGGGCGACAACATCTGGTTGGGTGACCGTGACGGGGTACGCACCCCGATGCAGTGGTCCGACAACCGTAACGGTGGTTTCTCGGAGGCGGATCCTGAGCGTCTTTACCTTCCCGCGATCCAGAACGCCCAGTACGGCTACTCCGCGGTCAACGTGGAGAGTCAGCTCGTGCAGGAGAATTCGCTCCTGCAATGGAACCGTCGACTGATCCAGGTCCGGAAGCAGCATCCGGCCTTCGGCCTGGGTAGCTACCGTGAGGTGGATTCCACGAACGGTGCTGTTTTGAGTTATCTCAGGGAGAATGGTGGTGACGTGATCCTCTGCGTGAACAACCTGTCCACCCGCCCGCAGGCCGTTTCATTGGATCTGTCGGAGTTCGCTGACCGCATTCCGGTGGAGCTCACCGGTGGTGAACGGTTCCCCGTCATCGAATCGGGTCGTGACTGGGTGGTCACTCTCGCCCCGCACGGTTTCTTCTGGTTCGACCTGTCCTCCCCCAACAACAAGTAGGAGACCCCGACGTGAAGCCCGCTGCTCTGGCCGCCACGCTGTCCACCAGTCGCTACTACGGAGCGAAATCCCACCCCCTCGATACCGTCGAGGTGGTCGCCGCCGCGGAAGCCGTCGGTGGGCGATGGCTCGTGGTGCGAACCCCGGACGGGCTGTACCAGATGCTCGTCGATGAGTCCGATGAATCACTTCCCGATGTTCTGGGAACCCCGGAGGTGGCAACGGCCCTCGGTGCCGCCATCGCGGAGGGCCGCCCAGCCGGTGGAGGGACGTTGCACGTCGTCGGTGGCTGCTCCGGAGGCGGTTCCGACGGGGTACAGGAGCCTGGCGAACTCGCCGGGCGCGTCATGCCTCCCGGTCTGCGTGGGCGTCGGATAGCCGGAGAGCAGTCCAATACGTCACTGGTTTTCGGGGACGCTGACGGGGACAGCCTGATGGTCAAGTACTTCCGGAAGCTCCAGCCAGGGGTCAACCCCGATGTCGAATTGCTGGAAGGTCTGTCCCGGGTGGGCTGCCCGAACATCGCCCCATTGCGTGGTTGGGTGACCGTCGATATCGACGGGTGGGAATTCACCACAGCGATGGTCCAGGACTTCGCCAGTGGCGCGACCGACGGCTGGAAGCTCGCCCTCGATCATGCGGCGGAAGGACTGTCCTTCACCGAGGAAGCACGCGAACTGGGGCGTGCGGTACGCCGTGTACACGCCGATCTCGCATGCGCCTTCGACACCGGTGTCACCGGGGTCGGCGAGGTGCGGAACCATCTCACCGAGCGGCTCGCAGAGCTCGCCGGTGATGTACCAGCAATAGGTGCCTACCAGGATGCGGCACGGTCCGTCTATGACGGGCTCGATGCCGACACGACAACACCGGTGCAGCGGGTCCACGGAGATCTGCACCTCGGCCAGGTTCTGCATACTGATTCGGGGTGGCTGCTCATCGACTTCGAGGGGGAACCCGCACGCCCACTCGCTGAGCGTCTTCAACCCGACAGCCCGTTGAAGGATCTCGCCGGTATCATCCGTTCCTTCGACTACGCCGCGCACTTCCACTCCCAGAGTGACTCAACCGCTCTGGGACCGACTGATCCGGCTGCGTGGGCGCGTGACTGCGTCGATGCCTTCCTTGAGGGCTACGACACCGGGAACACGGCACTCCTTGAGGCCTACCGTCTGGACAAGGCTCTCTATGAGGTGGCCTATGAGGCCAACAACCGACCTGACTGGCTCGAGATTCCGCTGACCGCGGTCAAGCGCCTGACCGGGATCATCTGACCCCGAGAGCGGTACGCAGTTCACGGTACGCAAGCTGTTGTCCCATCCAGGGGCTGAACGCGAACGGTGCACTGCGTACCGCATCGACCAGACGGGTGGGAGCGATCCACGCCGTGTGGTCGACTTCAGCGGGCAGGGGGTCCAGTTTCGCCCCGGGCGCGAGCAGAGCGGTGTAAACGGGACAAATCTCGAACTCGACGATTCCCGAGGAATCGACCGCACGGTACCGGAACTCGGGTAGGACGCAGGTGATGTCAGTCAGGTCGTCCGCTGCGAGCCCGAGTTCCTGGGTACCGCGCCGCAGCAACGCACGGACGGTGTCCTCTCCTGGGCCGGGGTGTCCGCACATGGTATTCGTCCAGACCCCCGGCCATGTCTTCTTCCCGAGAGCACGTCGGGTCAGCAGAATCTCTCCGGCTCCACCGATGAGGTAGCACGAGAAGGCGAGGTGGAGCGGGGTATCGGCGCTGTGCACCGTGGCTTTGGGTGCAGTTCCGATCGGCCTACCCGAGTCATCGGCGAGGACCACGAGTTCAGGTGCGTTGCTCATGCGACCAGCTTAACCGCAGATCCCGGCGCCATGAGACAATGGGAAACATGATCTCCCCGACCACCGCCCCGATGTTCCGGGAACGTAGCAGGCGGTCCGTCGATTTTCTCCACTCCAGGTTCTCCGCCATTTCCGGGGCACTCACCGAGATCGACCCGTACGCAGTCATGCCGCTCGTCGACACGCGGGATATCTGCACGGGTGGGAAACACCTGCGTTCTCTCCTGGTCCACATCGGTGCGGACCGGCCCGATGGCCCGGTGCCACACCCCGACATCGCGGTGGCCGCCGCCTTCGATCTGCTGCACGGGTCATTCCTGATTCTCGACGATGTGATTGACGCCGATGAAACCCGACGCGGGCAGCCCACCATACATGCCGCGGCGAGGGATCGGGCGGTGCGTGAGTACGGTACGAACACTCCCAGCGAATCGCCTGACGCCTCGCACTACGGACGTTCAGTGGCGGTACTCTCCGGTACTGCGGCTCTCACCGGAGCGATCCGGTTGGTCGCGGACTCTGGGGCCGGAGACTCGACCACGGTGGATCTGATCCGGCTCCTCACGGATGCTGCGGGGTTGTCCATGGTGGGTGAATTCCTGGACGTGCACTATTCGCTGCCGGGGGTCCATCCCGGCGGCGACGCCGTGTGCACGGCGAGTGGCCTGAAGACGGCGCCGTATTCCTTCGGTGCTCCGCTCGTTGCCGGTGCACTGCTAGCAGACCGTGACGGGGACTCCGCTGCGCTGCGGAGAATCGGGCACGAGGCCGGGGCCGCATTTCAGCTCGCCAATGATCTGCAGTCCGTTTTTTCTCCGAGTTCCCGTACCGGGAAGAGCACCGCCGGGGATCTGATTCTGGGGCGCGCAACTCCGCTATTGACCGCAGCCGGGGCTACTGATGTCAGAGACGAACTCGAGAGCATTCTCCGAAGCGATGACAACACCAGATTGGACAGGATCCGGGATCTTCTGCGTTCCTGTGGTGCCGTGGAAGACATCGTGAACCGGGCTCGGCGGAATCTCACCGATGCCCGCGCCATCCTGTCGGAATCCGGGGCGTTACCCTCCCCAGAGGCGCGGGCCGCTTTCTCCACCGTCCTTGATGGCATCGAGGAGAGTCTCGATGTCTGAACGCAGTACCTCGATGGCTGACTACGATGCGATGTCCACACGGGCCTCCGCACGTGTCATGGAGACCTACTCCACCTCCTTCTCACTGGCGACCAGATTGCTCGATCCCCGCACACGCGCAGACATCCGGAACCTCTACGCGGTGGTACGTATCGCGGATGAGATCGTCGACGGAACTGCGGCCGACGCAGGACTCACCGGCACCGAAATACACCGGGAACTCGACGCATTCCAGGAGGAGGTGATGCGCGCGATCGATACCGGGTTCTCGACCAATCCCACCGTCCATGCCTTCGCCGGTACCGCGCGACGCACGCACATCGACTCGGAGCACCTGACGGCGTTCTTCTCTTCCATGCGCCGGGATCTGAACCGATCCGCGGTCTATGACGAGGTGCAACGCGACGCCTACGTGTACGGATCAGCGGAGGTAATAGGCCTTATGTGCCTGACTATCTTCGTGTCCGGACGTGACCTTCCACCGGAGCAACTCGCACGCTGCGCCACGGGGGCGCGTCGGCTTGGGGCGGCCTTCCAGAACATCAATTTTCTGCGGGATCTCCACGAGGACACGACAGAACTCGGCCGGAGATACCTCGGTGACGGCCGACCGCTGACGGACGATATCCGGGATTCCCTCATCGCCACTGTCCGTGCGGACCTCGCCGTCGCCGAGGAAACCGTGCATCTCCTCCCGACACGGGTACGTGCCGGGGTGCTCGCAGCGCTCATCCTCTACCGGGAGTTGACGGAACGGCTCGCAGTGACACCCGCGACCGAGGTCATGCGGCGACGGGTATCCGTTCCCACTCGGGTGAAGGCCACAATCCCGGTTCGTGCACTCATCGGGGCCACTCGTCTGCGTTCGTGACGGGCGGCATGCCGGGGAACTCAGTTGCGGGGCAGAGACCCCTTGAAGATCACGTTGCCGATACGGAACTCAGCGTTGTACAACGTCCCGTAGGAAGTCTGGAAGGCATAAGCCAGATTGGTCGATGCCCCTGGACCGAGCGGCAGGTCAAGTTCGGAAACAAGCCCCGGGTACTGCTCCTCCGTCATCTGTTGGACCGGAGTGAGGTTGCCCGCGTAGTCGGAGATGGACAACTTCGGGGAACTGAAAGCATCAGCCGGAAGTGCTACATCGTTGCGGTTGGTCACAAGAACGTGGATAACCACTCCCCCATAGTTTCCGTAGTTCATCGACATCAGTTGCCAGTCGACGTTCAACCCGGGGTCATGGGCCGGTTCGGAGAGGTTCTGATCGACCAGAACCGGATCAACCTTCCGCGGGGTGAACGGGGTTGTCTCCTCGGCGATGGCCGTGGTGGGGGCTGCTTCTTCCATCTCCGGTGCGGGTGTGTCTTCACCGGAGCAGGCGGCGAGGGCCGCGGCGGCGACGGTTGCCGCTGTGATTCGGGCAGCGTACCGGTTCCTGGTTCTCATTCTTGCACCACACCTTCCACGGGGAGGTCTCTGCTGGACGTACCACCGGGTATATCCCGGCAGTGACGGGCTACCTCAGTCTAGTATTCGTCAGCTACACCGGTTTCTCCGACCCCTCGGCAGATTCGGGGACTAGATTCGGGTACATGTATTTCCCTCCCCTGGATCAGCTCCGCGGACGTGACACCCAGAAGTGGACGCGCTACCCGGATGGTGTCCTGCCGCTGTGGGTCGCGGAATCGGATTTCGGAACGTGTCCCGAGGTTAAGCAGGCGCTTGCCGACGCCGTACGTCGCGAAGCATTCGGGTATCCTCCGGAGCCCTCCGCTCTGCGTTCTGCGCTGGTCTCGTTCTACCTGTCCCGGTACGGAGTGACACTCGACCCAGAGGGGATCTTCGCGGTACCCGATGTCCTCCGTGGACTGGAGCTTGCGATCAACCATTTGACCCGACCCGGATCACCGGTGATCATCCCGGTTCCATGCTATCCCCCCTTCCTGGACCTGCCCAAGGTCACGGAACGCGACGTCGTGTTCGTCGGTGCAGAAGGCGGTCTCGATCCCGGGGAAATCGAACACGCTTTCCGCGGTGGTGCCGGTTCACTCCTGCTTTGCAGCCCGAACAACCCACTCGGCTACACGTTTGACGCGGAATTTCTTCGGGCCCTCGCGGAGATCGCCGCCCGATACAACGGTCGGATTCTCGTCGATGAGATCCACTCGCACCTCGTCTACGACGGATCCCACACGATGGCCGCAATGGTCGGCACCACCGCAGCCCGGGTGTGTGTCACGGTGACTGCCGCGTCAAAGGCCTGGAACGTCGCGGGGCTGAAATGCGCGCAAATGATCTTCACCAACCCGGATGACATCAGGGCATGGCGAAAGTTGAATCCTCTGCTCCGCGGTGGGTACTCAACCCTCGGTCTCATCGCCGGTGAAGCCTGCTACCGTGCGCGGCAATCCTTCCTCGACGAGCAGCTCACGTACCTGAGATCAAACAGGGACTGGCTGGTGGCGGAACTCCCGGCGCGGGTACCCGGAATCAGGACAACTGTGCCGGATGCCACATACCTGATGTGGCTGGACTTCCGGGACACCGTAATTCCTGAGCATCCAGCGGCATGGTTACTCACACACGCACGAGTGGCCCTCAATGAGGGAACGGACTTCGGCCCGGGTGGAGCCGGACATGCACGACTGAACTTCGCCTGCTCGCGGGAGACACTGACTGAAGCTGTTTACCGCATTACACAGGCCATTGATCAGGCGTGATGTTCACCACTGCACCGAGGCTTAACTGCGCATCGGCTACGAACCGGAGCGCGTCAGACAGTAGTGTTCTTGCGTGAGAACCACCCGAATCACTGTGTTCGTTTCCGAGCGGAACCCTGTCTCCGTGCATCCTGCGACCCGAAGCCGGGCGCATCTGTGTGAAAGGTAACCATGGGCACATCAATAACAACCCGTCCGACAAGCACCACGAGCGCCATCGCAGTAGCATCCCTGATGTTGTTCTCGATGTTCTTCGGGGCCGGTAACCTCATTTTCCCGCCGATGCTGGGCGCGGAATCGGGACAGGGGTTCCCTTTCGCCATCGCAGGTTTCCTCGCGGCCGGGGTCCTTCTTCCGGTTCTCAGCGTCATCGCCGTCGCCATCACCGGCGATGACATCTACGACCTCGCACAGCGGGGTGGCCGCATGTTCGGCCTACTATTCCCCGTTCTGGTCTATCTCGCTATCGGGGCATTCTACGCACTGCCCCGCACAGCGGTCGTGAGTTTCTCCACAGCAGTGACACCCCTGACAGGTTTCGACTCCACCGCAGCAGCAGCAGCCTTCTCCGCAGTATTCTTCGCAATCTCCCTGGCACTCGCATTCGACCCATCGGGGCTCGTCGACAAACTCGGCAAATATCTCACCCCCATGCTGCTCATTTTGCTCATTGCCCTCGTGACCTTATCCGTCCTCACGCTGCGCAGTTCCCCCACCCCCGCTATCGAGAAGTACGCAGGACACCCACTGTCAGCAGGCCTCATCGAGGGTTATCTGACGATGGATTCCCTCGCTGCACTCGCCTTCGGCATCATGGTCATCTCATCACTCCGATACAAGGGTGTACCCAGCGGTCCAAAACTCGTCCGCAGCGTCGGAACAGCCGCGATCAGTGCCGGGGCACTTCTCGGTGTCATCTATATCGGCCTCGGCATAGTCGGACGACGCATTCCTGACGCACTGAACTACGAAGACGGAGCAACGCTGCTCTCCCACGCCGCGCAATCAACGATGGGGTTCGCCGGAATGGTCGTCTTCGGACTCATCGTGTTCCTCGCCTGCCTCTCCACCGCAGCAGGTCTCATCGGCGCAACCAGTGAGTTCTTCCACCGGATCATGCCCGGCATCTCATACCGGGCATGGGCGATCCTCTTCGCGGTGATCTCTCTCGCCGTGTCCACCCTCGGTCTCGAGACCGTTCTCGCTATCGCCGCACCAATCATCGGATTCCTCTACCCCGCCGCGATCACCCTCGTTTCCCTTACCCTCATCGAACCTGTCTTCCGCCGGAAACTCCACTACACATTCCTCTTCTCCCTGGCAGTCGCTGTTTTCTGGGCCGCACTGATGACGGTGTCCTCCATAGGCTGGGCCACCACCGTTGTCGATCCACTGATCGACTGGGCACCCATGCACGGGCAGAAACTCGGGTGGGTCGTGCCCACCCTCATCGCAATCATCGCGGGCTACACAGCCGATCTCATTCTCCGCCCCACCCGTGCCGTACCCGTCGGCGGCGAACACCAACTCGAAGCTGAACTACGAAGCGGGCACTGGGATTCCGAAGCACTCGAAGAAGCCGTGATCACCCACCATCCGGACGACATCGCCGCGGTGAATGCCCCAGACGCCAACCATGCCCTCGACGTGATCTCCCACCGAATCAACGTCATCGAACGCGAACGCACCGAAACAGCCGCACGCTTGGAGGCACTCGACGAAGCGAAGGAACTCGCAGAACAACATGCCGAGGAACTACGAGACGCAACCGACAAACAACTGAAACCCAACCAGCACTGATCCACCACACGGATCACGCCCACACAAATCCAGTCGTTTCCCGACAGATGGAGGCCCGGCACATTGATGTGCCGGGCCTCCATCTGTCTAAAGGAGCCTTCTCCCCGCATCTCCGGAAAAGCAGAGATCGGCACCACGTGTCTTCCTCCGCAATAACCGGTACCTCGCCACACCAGCACCACCCAGTGCACAACCACCTGTTCCCTGAGCAATCACACCAACCCATCAGAAACGCCGTCACCAGCCCAGACCTATCCGCACAAGCGTCGAACGAGACCGGATTCATACACGACCGCACACCACCATGGACGAGGCTAGACCGGCTCCAAAAGGAAAACGGGCACACATCACGCCCCAGCACTCAACACAACGCCACCAAGATTCCCCGATACGAACAATGTCGAGAAAGACTGAGCCGAAAACGATATCGCCCTGAGTGGAAAATCGGCATCACCTGCCCCATCAGCCCTCTCCCCCGAGTTTGAACCGGATCAGCGCCCATACCGGCCACCGCAATCTGAACCCGATAGCTGCACTCAGGTGAAAAACAAGGAAGATTCCGTACCGTGCTGAAATTATTCGATCAACAAACATGTGGGTAACCGGAAAACCGCGAGGAATCCCCCCATTCCCGGACACCGTTCGGGAAATTTTCGGAGAGCCCCATGGCGCGGCTCGCGCCACGATCCCCTAACAACCCCAAGGGGTAGCGATGTACTGGCATTTCATCCACAAACCACCCCCGCACCCGACCAATCAGCCACGCAATGGAACCTTTCCACCACACAGGCAGTCTGATGCTGATGAACACCACCAACCCACCCCGACACACCACCTCCATCAGAGAAAGCCAGAACCCATTGACCAGAACCACAATCATCACCACCCTCACGCTATGCAGCACAATCGCAGCCATGATCTTGAGCGCCTGCCAAACACACCCCAACACACCGGCAATCACGGAAGACGAACCGGCAATCTCAACAACAAACCAGCCCCCGGCCAATGACAGAGAACCAGCAGATATGTCATCCGCGACCGCCAACGCAGATGGCAGCCCCATCATCTTCGACCCCTGGGAAGCAGGACGTAACCTCCCAGACCCCTGCAGGGAGCTACCGAATGAACTACTTCAAAAAATAGGGTTCACCGGAAAACCATACAGATTAACCCATGGACTGAATGACGAACTCCCCGGAAAAGGAATAACCTGCGACCTTGATCTAGCCGACAATTATGACGGATACAGAACCTCCGCAATCTATACCGACACACTCAGTAGAGAATATCTAGAAAAACAGGGCCTCATAATCGGAGACGCCCCCGAATCTATAGTTCCAAATTCCTACTACTACACTTTTTCCCCAAGCCACCCGAGCGTCTGCTACATCGGAACTTCAACACACCGAGGAAGAATTAGCTTGAACATGGCAGGAAGAACCGACTGGCCACAAGAAAAAGCCTGTCAAGAAGCCCGTAAATACTTTGACAAATTTTATATAGAAACAAGTGAATTCTCCTGGATAAAGGGGAATTAACCAAAGGCGATCCAAGCCCCTATTTCAAACATAAAAAGGAGATCCACCATGCCAATTAATTTCAGCCCGATTCAAGTTGTCAATATTGTGAATAAACTAAAACAACAGTATATGAAAAGCGTCCGCATTGGAGAAATAGTAGGATTCGGGCCACATATCAGCGCATATTCCTCGGCCCCTGGGTTGGGTGATCTCGGGCGGCAGCATGCACAGATTTTTGCCGGAGCGACCGGTTCAGCCGATGATGTACTCGCTGTCTTCCGTGAGCAGGCCCAATGGTTGGCCGAAGCATTGCATTCAACGGCACGGGCAATGGAGACCATCGACGGAGTCACCCATATCCAACTGGTCACCGGCGCACCGGGGCCAGACCTCGCACCAGCAGACCTGCCCTTTCCTGATCGGCCCGCGGCAGACTACCGACCTTTCACCTTCAATATTCCTGCCATCGGCGGCGGGGGAACACTTGCTGGCTTGGCCGCCGCGTTTTCCACAACCAACACCGCGGCAGCAGACCGGGCGACTGATACCTGGAATCAGATAGCCACCCACACCGGGGAGATAGCCGATGAGCTTGATGCGATTGCCGCACAAATCCGTGATCTCACCGAGGGGGAGTCATTCGAGCAGGCTGCACACACCATCACCACCGTCGCAGACAGTGCTCGGGTGTTTTCCGGTAATGCCCGGATCATGGGGAACAGTATTGCCGGTCTCAACCCGATCAATTCCTGGGCTCAAGCAGAAATCGCCCTCGCGCAGGCGGAGATAGCACTGATCGAAGAACCTACCGAGCGTGCCGTCGCCGAAAAGGTATGGGTCTCGTCGTTTCTCGGAGGTAGGTTGCCTTCCGTCGTGTCGAGTGCGGTTCCACCGATCAGTCACTTGATGGAACCAGCCGCCGTCGGCCACTCCGGGAATACCGGCACTGGTAGCCGCCCAATCGGGATACCGGATGCGGCGCCATCGATCACCGGTGGTGCCGTCGCCGGTGCTGGTGGTGGGACAGCAGGACAGATTGAGTCTGCCCAGGCCAGTGGTGCCGGTGTGTTACACCCCAGCGAGGTTGGAACCTCTGCGTCCGGGCAGGGAGGGACCCCACCGGTGAGGGCTGGTTCTATGGCGGGCACTGCTGGCGGTTCCGGTGGTGGGTTGTCTCCGGTGGTGTCTGCTGCTCACAGTGGCACCGGTACCGGTACAGGTGTGAGCACGGGCGCGGGTACAGGTGGTGGGACCGTTTTATCGCCAGGCCATACCGGTACTGGTGCTGGTGTTGTCAACGCTCAGGGTGCTGGTGTGGGGACTGGTGGTGCAGTTCGATCGGTGAGCGGTCCGGTCGGTGGGTACGGCACAGGTGTTGGCGGTGGTTCCTCCCGAGGCGGTGCCGGGGTCGCTGGCGGTGTGTCGCCTCGTTCTGGGGTGCCTGGTGGGTTGGGTGGTCAATCCACGGGGACGATTTCAGGCGGACAGGGCCAGACTGCAGGGGGTGCACAGTCTGCTGGTGTGGGACGTGGTGGTGTTGCCGGTGGCGTGCCGATGGCTGGTGCGGGTGCTGGTGGTGGCCGGGATCGGAGGAAACCGTCTGCGGTGTTGTCTCAGGTGGAGCGGTCGGGGAATCTGGAGAAAATTCTTGGCCCTGCGCCATTGACGGTCCCGCCTGTGATCGGGGACTGGGCACGCACCACCCCACCAGAGACACAGTGAGAAACGTCCGGATCCGCTTCCCGAGAAGTGGATGTTTCAGCACTCCGGGTCAGCGTCGGCCCGGAGTGGAGGATTCCGCAGAATTATTCCCGCCTGTGACGTCGAGTTCCCCGTCGACGACGACGTTTCCGGAGATGACGATACTGCCGTCCCCGTCATATCCGTAGACCAGCGGAGGCAGTGGGTTGCCGTCCGCGTCATATCCGGGTGCGGGACGATTCTCCTGCTCAGCGAGCTTCTCCGGAGAGTCCGTCTGTTCCCATTGCCGGGTGAGCATTTTAGGTTTCGCGGCGGCGTCATCGATCATTCCCTTCAGCAGGGAGTACATCATCACGAACTGCATGATGAAGAACGGGAGCGCAACGATGATGACGACCTGCTGCAGGGTCTCGATTCCGGTGTCGGGGCTCATGAGAAGAAGTGAACCGGCAACCGAACCGATGCTGCAGGCCCACATGATTCGGTAGTAGACGGGAGAGGAGTCTTCTTCACCGGTCGCGAACATGTCGGTGACCATCGCGGACGAATCAATCGAGGTGATGAAGAAGATCACGACGATCGCCAGTGCGAAGATGCTGACGACGCCGGTCGCCGGGTAATAGTCGAGGAAGGTGAACAGTGCGGCAGCCGTGTTGCCGTCTTCGACCACCGGCTTGACGAGTGCACCGGGATCAAGTGCCTCGATCTCGAAACCGGCACGGCCGAAGACGGCGAACCAGATGACGGAGAAGATCGCCGGTAGACAGATAACCCCGGCGATGAACTCGCGGACCGTGCGCCCCCTGGAAATACGGGCGACGAACATGCCGACGAACGGGGACCAGCAGATTGTCCACGCCCAGTAGAACACCGTCCAGGAGCCCTGCCAGCCGGGGTTGTTGGCGAAGGCGTCCGTGTAGAACATCAGGCTGGGAGCGCGGTCAACGTAGATGCCGAAACCCTGAACTGTGGAGCGGAGCAGCGTGAGCGTGGGCCCGGTGATCAGGACGAACACCATCAGGAGCACTGCCATGGCGATGTTCACGTTGGAGAGCACCTTGATGCCCCGCTCCAGGCCACTGGCAACCGAGATGGAGGCAACAACGGTGATGAACACGATGATCCCCAGTTCAACGGGTCCGATGACCGGGACGTCCCAGAGCATGTTCATCCCCGCGTTGATCTGCAGGGTACCCAGGCCGACGGATACGGCGATACCGAAGACGGTGCCGACGATCGCCAGAACATCGATGAGCTTTCCGGGCCACGAGTAGATCCGGGCACCGAGGACGGGCGCGAAGACGGAACTCAGGCGCGGAGGCAGTTTTCTCTTGTAGATGAAGTATCCGAGCGCCAGACCGGGGAGAGCCATGATGACCCACATGTGTGCACCGAAGTGGTAGAAGGTGAACGCCATCGCTTCGATAGCCGCCGCCTGGGAACCGGGTTCGACGTCAGCCATCGGTGGATTGGTCATGTGGTGCAGCGGCTCAGCGACACCCCAGAACATGAGGACAGCGCCGATGCCGCCGGCGAAGAGCATCGCGAACCAGGCCGGCAGGGAGTGTTCGGGTTCGTCGTCGTCATCGCCGAGGCGCATCCGACCGAAATGGGAGACGAACACACCGAGCAGGAACACCACACAGATGGATACGCCACCGATGTAGAGCCAGCCGAGATCCGTCAGGAGCCACGTCGCCACGCCTTCAAGGGTGACGCGGGCGCGTTCCCCGAAGATGACGGCGGCCGCGACGAATGCGACGATGATGCCCCCGGAAATGAGGAAGATGAACGGATCGGTGCTGAGGCTTCCGAGGAGGCCGCTACGCCGTATGTCGTCCTTCGGGGCATTTTCAGGTGGGGTGGTCGGTTCTGGGCCGGAATGTCCGGGCGACTTCATGGATCACGCCTTCATGGGGTGGCTGTCAGGGAACGCGATCCAGATTAGAAACACCAAACACCATGTACCGAATCGGTACGGCAGACACCCCCAGACGCGGCTAACAGATTTCACCACAGCATAAAGCGTTTTTCCAGGCCCCTTTTCCCTGCCCGAAAGAGATGTGACCACTAGCCGAAGAACGCGGAGACGAACACCATCACCGGAATGGAGAACAGGGTGGAGAGAACGGCTGCGTCACGCGCGAGAGCCGTGGTGACGCCGTACCTGTCGGCGTACACGAACACATTCTGTGCAGTGGGCAGTGCAGCCAGGACAATGACCGTCAGCAACGCATGCCCCTCCAACCCAAAAACGACCGCGAGTACACCGGCGACGATGGGGTGCAGAATATTCTTGCCCACCACCGCAACCGCGAGCACTTTGCGCGGTACCTCATCAGAATCGAGAATCCGCGTCGCTGCAAGCGACATGCCGAACGCGATGAGCGCCACGGGAACCGCCGCAGCAGCGAGTGTCGTCACCGCCGCAGCAGCGGGCCCGGGGATCGTCCATCCGGTGAGATTCCAGCCACCTCCGGCGACGGCGGCGATGACGATCGGATTCGCGAACGCCGCCTTGGCGAGCACGAGCGGCGACAGTGCGCGACCGCCAACGGAGGCTTCGAGTAACGTCAGGGCGAGGGGACCGTAGAAACTTATCTGGAAGAGCAGCAGCGGCACGACGGAGGTCGCGTCACCGAGGATGTGTACCGCAAGGGGCAGTCCCAGGTTTGCGGCGTTGCAGTAGGAACCGGCGAGTCCGGTGATGATCGCTCCAGGACCCGCGCCACCGGGGATGAGCCTGCCGATCAGAGCGACACCACCTCCGACGAAGAGACCCGAGGTGACGATCACAGCCAAGGGCGCGGCGATAATCGTCGACCAGTCCGCCACCGCCACCCGCCCGAAGACGAGGGCCGGCAGCGCGACGAAGAAGACAAAGCGGTTGAGTACTTGCGGGGCGTTCTCCCCCAGAACCCGGAGTCTGCCGACGAGCGCGCCGACGGCGATGACGCCGAACACCATGCTGAATCCAGCGGCCACGTCAGTCACCTGCCCATTGTTGCACCGGCACCCCGAGATACATACCTGTCCTGCAACAGGGGCGGTATCGGTTGCCCGGAGCGGAGGCGCTACCCTGTTCGTCATGGATGTGACCCACCTCAATGATCGGATTCGTCACGGGGCGGCGACGACCCTGGTGGCAGCCGGGACGACGCTCGCGCTCGCGGGGTGTTCCGCCGGTTCGACGGCCACCCAGACCGCGGCCATCGAGGACAGCGGCGCCGTCGTCGTCGCGGTCTCCGGAACGCCGGCGACGCTCGACTTCACCACCACCGGTGGTGCGGCGATTCCGCAGGCGATGATGTCGAACGTCTACGAGACGCTGGTGCGTATCGACGATGACGGCCACATCATCCCGTGGCTCGCCACCGGGTGGGATGTGTCCGATGACCGCACCGTCTACACGTTCCACCTGCGCGAGGGCGTGACGTTCGCCAACGGGTCCCCGTTCACCGCGGAGACCGCGAAGTTCTCCATCGACAGGGTGCTCTCCGATGCCTGGACCAATGGCCTGAAGAAACTCATGTCCCCCGTGACGGACACCCGCGTCGTCGACACGCACACCCTTGAGGTAACGCTGAGCGCGCCGTCGAATCAGTGGTTGTTCGCCATGGGTACCTTCGTCGGGGCAATGATGACTCCCGACGGTGTCGATGCCCTGGCGACCGACCCCGTCGGCACGGGCCCGTACACCGTCACCGACTTCGCGCTCGGCCAGTCCATCTCCTTCGCCGCTCGTGATGACTACTGGGGTGAGCCGCCGAAGAACGCCGCCGCCGCGATCCGCTACTTCGCGGACGCCGTGGGAGCGACGAATGCGCTCCGCTCGGGTGATGTCGACGCCGTCTATTCCATGCAGTCCCCCGAACTGCTGGACACGATCACCGCTCACGGCGGGTACACCGTCGAGGTGGGCACCACCAACGGTGAGGTGCTGCTGTCGATGAACAATCGACGGGCCCCCTTCAATGATGTCCGGGTCCGTCGCGCCGTCATGTACGCCATCGACCGGCAGGCCGTGATCGACACCGCGTGGGACGGGTTCGGCACCGACACCGGCGGGGCCCCGGTCCCACCGACCGACCCCTGGTACCGGAAATCCGAGCGCTACCCCTACGATCCCGACAAGGCTCGGCAACTGCTCGCGGAGGCCGGGATCGACGGGACGAACAACCGGGTCGTGATCTCGGTGCCGTCGCGCCCCTACGCCAACGCCGTGTCGGAGATCATCGTCTCCCAGTTGCGCGACGTGGGGCTCGACGCCCGGATCGAGTCCACCGAGTTCCCGGCCGTCTGGCTGCAGAAGGTGTTCAAGCAGCACGACTACGACATGTCGATCATCCTGCACATCGAGGCCCGCGACATTCCGGCCCTGTTCGGTGACCCCGAGTACTATCTCGGCTTCGATTCGCCGGAGGTCCGCGAGAACATCGCGCGGGCCGACACCGGGACCCCCGAGGAGTACATCGAGGGGATGCGCGCGGCGGTGGACACCATCATGGAGGAGGCTGCGGCCGACACTCTGTTCAACTATCCGAACATCGTCATCACCGCGCCCGGGGTGACCGGTGTCAACGCCGACGCGGTCGACGATGCACTGGAACTCGCGACGATCAGTGTGGAAGAGGAGCGGGACTGATGCTCATCACCCTCGGCAGGCATGTCCTGCGCTACCTGGCAGCGATCTTCATCGCCTCCGTCGCCGTGTTCACGCTCATGCGGGTCATCCCCGGCGATCCGGCGGCCGTCGCCCTCGGGGTGAGCGCGACCCCGGAACTCATCGCGGCGAAACAGGCTGCCCTCGGCCTGGATCAGCCGTTGATCAGTCAATATCTCTCCTGGATCGGTGGCCTGCTCCGGGGTGACTTCGGGCTGTCCCTGACCAGCGGGCAGGACATCTCTCCCCTGGTGATCGACCGCCTGCAGGTCAGCCTCATCCTCGTGGGGACAGCGATGCTGCTCGCCCTCGCCGTCGCGATTCCGCTCGGCACCTGGGCCGCGCTACGCCACCGGCACGCCGACGGCATCGCCATCACCGCCGTCAGCCAGGTCGGAATCGCCGTCCCCAGCTTCCTCGCGGCGATCCTCCTCGTCAGCGTGTTCGCCGTGCACCTCGGCTGGGCGCCCGCCAACGGCTGGGTACCCCCCGACCAGGGCGTCGGGTTGTTCCTGCAGCGGCTGGTGATGCCGGTGTGCGCGCTCGCCGCAGTGCAGAGCGCGATCATGACGCGCTACGTCCGCTCCGCAGTACTGGAGATCCTCTCCGAGGACTTCATCCGCACCGCCCGCGCCAAGGGGCTGTCCCCCTGGCAGGCACTCACGCGCCACGGCCTGCGCAACGCCGCGCTACCCGTCATCACCGTCACCGGTGTGCAGTTGGCGACGCTGGTGATCGGCGCGGTCGTCATCGAGCAGGTCTTCGTTATCCCCGGCCTCGGATCGATGCTTCTCGACGCCGTGAGCACCCGCGACCTCACCACGGTGCAGACCATCGTGATGGTCCTCGTGCTGTTCACCCTCGCCGTGACGATGCTCGTCGATCTCCTCGCCACAGCACTCGACCCCCGGACAGGACGGTGAACACCGTGAACGGACTCACCCGCACCCTGCGCAGACTCCCGATCCCCGGAATGATCGGACTCGGCATCGTCACCCTCGTCGTGGCCCTCGGCCTCATGTCCCTGATCTGGACGCCCTACGATCCGATCCACGCGATTCCCGCCGACCGCCTCGAAGGCCCATCCCTGCGGCACCTCATGGGCACCGACCGCTACGGGCGGGACGTGTTCTCCCGGATCATGGCCGGCTCCCGCATCACGCTGCTCGTCGGGCTCGTGGCCGTCGGTATCGGCGTCCTCGTGGGCACGCCGCTCGGCGTCCTCGCCGGAATGCAGCGCGGCTGGGTGGAAACGATCGTGCTCCGCGGGGCAGATCTCCTTCTCGCCTTCCCCGCGCTGCTGCTCGCCATCGTCGCCGGCGCCATCTACGGCGCCTCGACGGTCTCAGCGATGGTCGCCATCGGCATCGCCACCGTCCCCGGATTCGCCCGCGTCACCCGCGCCGGAACCCTCCAGGTGATGTCCCGCGACTTCATCGCCGCAGCCCGCACAGCCGGACGCTCCGGCCCCGCGATCGCGTGGCGGCACGTCCTACCCAACATCACCGGCATGCTCATCGTCCAGGCATCCGTATCCTTCGCCCTGGCGATCCTCGCCGAAGCCGCGCTCTCCTTCCTGGGCCTCGGCACCCCACCCCCCGACCCGTCCTGGGGCCGGATGCTCCAGTCCGCCCAAGCATCCCTGGGGTCCGCCCCGATGCTCGCATTCTGGCCCGGTCTCGCCATCGCCGGAACCGTCCTCGGATTCAACCTGCTCGGTGACGGCCTCCGCGACGTGTTCGACCCGAAGACAAGGAAACGCTCATGACCCTGCTCACCGTCACCGATCTCGGCGTCGACACGCGACGCGGGGAAACCCTCATCGAACAGGTCTCCTTCACCATCGACTCCGGCGAACGCGTCGGACTCATCGGGGAATCCGGCTCCGGGAAATCACTCACCGCCCTCTCCCTGATGGGTCTACTACCCGACGAGCTCTCCGCGCATGGTGAGATGACACTCGACGGGGAAACCGGGAACCTCATCGACTACCCGGACCGCCGGATGCGCACACTCCGCGGCAGGCGGGTATCCATGGTGTTCCAGGAACCCATGACCGCCCTGAACCCGCTGATGACCGTCGGTGCGCAGATCGCAGAGGTGATGACCCACCACGGCACCGTCGACTCCGACGCCGCAGCACGCGACCGGACTCTCGAGCTGCTCGCCGACGTCCGCATCACCGACCCCGAACGCATCTACAGCGCCTACCCGCACCAGCTCTCCGGCGGGCAACGCCAACGCATCCTCATCGCGATAGCCCTCGCCAACGATCCCGACCTGCTGATCTGCGACGAACCAACCACCGCCCTCGACGTCACCGTGCAACGCCAGATCGTCGAACTGATTCTCGAACTCGTCGCGCGGCGCGGCACCGGCCTGTTGTTCATCACCCACGACCTGGCGCTGGTGTCCGGGGTGTGCGAGCGAATCCTGGTCATGCGCGACGGCAACCTCGTCGAAAGCGGCACCACCGAGCACATCCTCACCGACCCGGCCCACGATTACACGAGGGGGCTGCTCGCAGCCAGTGACCTCGACGCCCGCGACCCCGACGGCCACCTCTACACCGTCGAGACCGCCACCACCGGCGACTACCGGCCCGGCCACGTCCACAAAGCGCCCACCGTGCCCCCCATCGGCGACGTCGTACTGTCCGCTACAGGAGTATCCCGAATCTACGTGGGCAAACGGCGAGGATTCCTCGCCCCCCGGCGGCACACCGAAGCACTCAGGGACGTGTCCCTGGAACTCCGACGCGGACAACGCCTAGGGATCGTCGGCGGCTCCGGCTCCGGAAAAACAACCCTCCTCCGGATCCTCGCGGGCCTGGAATCCCCCACCACCGGCACAGTCACCCACGCCGAACGCGCACAGGTGGTGTTCCAGGACCCCATGGGCTCACTCGACCCCCGCATGCGCATCGGGGCGATCGTCGAGGAACCACTGCTCGGACTCGGGCTATCCGGTGAGGAGCGACGGACCAGGGTCGCCGAGGTGCTCGGCGAGGTAGGAATCGGCGCCGACGCCGTCAACCGCTTCCCGCACGAGTTCTCCGGCGGGCAACGCCAACGCATCTCCATCGCCCGCGCCCTGTCCGTGAAACCCGACGTGCTGTTCGCCGATGAGGCGGTCAGCGCCCTGGATGTTTCCGTCCGCGCCCAGGTACTCAACCTGCTCAGCGACCTCGTCGCCGACTACGGGCTGGCCCTGTTCTTCGTCTCCCACGACCTCTCCGTCATCCGCCAGATGTGCTCCGACGTCCTCGTACTCAACCACGGGGACGTCGTCGAGGCGGGCCCGGTGGATCGCATATGGGCTAACCCGCAAGCTGACTACACACGGGAACTGCTCGCGGCCGTGCCGAGACTGGTGGGGAGGTGATGAGAGAGTCTACGTAACGACGAGTTCAGATAGCATCTGGTGTACCAAAGTCTTGAGACTCGGGCGAAGGCGATTTTGTTGCGGGCATCGGTGGCATCTGGATGCCAAAGCCGAAAAGTTGGATGGGACGCCTAAACCCTGGCATAACGATCCAACGGGAAAAATACGTAGCACCCCAAGGATTTCGATGTCCTATCGATCCCGGACATCGCCTCCCTTCATCAAGTACCGTACAGACCCAGCTAAGCAACCTCGGCCTCGGCGATACAGGATCGTCCCAGGTTTGAGCGCTGTGGCACCACAACGAGTTGCACCAGCGCGCAATCTACGTATCGGGCTTGGCATCCCGTCCTCCGGCTAAGGCGCACGTTCCGAAAAGCTCTCTCCTCGCGTGTCAGCGAGTTCACTGCCGCGCCGCTCACCGGGCCGGTCGTGGGACACCGGATCGTTAACAACGCCCATCAGCCGGGTCACCGCTGATATCCGTGTCACTATTACTGACGCTGGAGGACCGAGACGCAACCGCGTGAACACATTAATCGATACCTCGACAATCCTCCAGCCCGGAGGCGGATACCAGATCGCAGAACCGCTGATGCGGTACAACTTCCGGCTGAAACGGCGCCTGTCGCCGAATTCGCAGATCAACAGCCAATGTTCAATATCCAGCATCTCTATCCGTAACGCTCACAAATATCCAGGCGCATCTGTCTACGAACGAACCGATCTGCCACCCGTCCAGCCTCGGCCCGTCGATCCAATTCGAACTTCCCTGAACCTATAGCCCCAAATCACCAAAAGCACGATCTGTCCTTCCGCAATCACAGATAGTGATTCAGCCAGATCTCCGGCTTATGAACAACCCAAAAAACGAAACCGAGAACCCGTTCGGCGGCCCAGACAATACCGTAGCCAGGCTTTAAACCGGTACCTCGCCGGTTGTTTGAGCGAAACCTGTCCAAAACAATGTAGTCACTGCTGCTCGTCGGCCAGCGGCGTGTGACCCGCCACCGACAGGTGAATGACCCACTGCGTAAGATCAGAGAACATACCCTCACCAATAGGGGTGGTTTGAACTACCACCAGCCGAAACCTGCTACCGCCAGCAATAGAACGCAAGAGACAAAGTGTACATTGGGATAACAACCTGAACGGATCGTGCGTGACTAGTATCGATGCCATCGCTACGAAAGTCTTCGAAGTTCGATCAGCGCGGGATTAGCGCAAACAAAACTGCAGCCGCTTAGCCTGTATCACCAAGTAGCCCCTTACCCCGGCGAACCCAACGAAAAAATCCATAAATAATCGTGCCTAACGTAATAAAAATAATCGGTGAAATAACACAACGGAACTACGAGCCCTTGACACCTGATCAGTTCCCGTGAACACAAAAGGAACAGACCACCTCAACCGAGCGCCTTGTCGAAAAACACCCGAACTACCATGCTCCTTATATGCACTCCGACCTAGAAACAATCAAATCCGCAAAAAGCCCATGATCAAGATGTCCACGTTTAACCCTACCTACGAAACAGTAAAACTTTACCTTTTCCAAATATCTAGTTATTCAGCCCACCATACCAATCCGGCGGAAAGATACTCTCATCCAAGAGAATATCTGGATACTCTTCTTCGGGTAAATATGAATCTTCAACTATCCGATACATCTCATACTTAAAATGAAAAAACCAAAAAGCATTTGGTGAGTTTGGGGAAAGGACAACGTAAGGCGCATTACACGTTTCTTCGCAATAAAACTCATGATCTTTCGGCCGGTCGCCACTCCGCCATTCACGGTATTGTAGAATTAAAGATTCTTCTTCTTTTCTATTTTTAGTATAGTGGAATGTGAAACCTGGGCTGGTCCGAAATAGGAGAATATTCAACTCGCCAGGATTTTCAACTCTCATATTTTTCTCGCGATTTGCAGACAAGAGATCACGCACATTACGCCATATACGCGCAGCTTGCCAGTCAGGTTTACCAATCGGCTTGCCTCGGTTAGAAATATCGGAAACCATTGGATCCAAGAAGACCGCTGTTAACTTTTGGTCAGACCTTAGCGGAAGTGAGGCTCGAATATCACGGGAAAGTCGAGGGAGAGAACCTCCAATAATAACAATCTCTTTAAAATCACCTAACCCCTCAGCCCCGCCGCGTTTTGACCCACCAGTATCAGGCGCCCACTGAAAGACACCTTCATTCTGACACCTAATTAGACTGGTAACCTTGTTAGTTAATTTTTCGTTGGCATTATCCTGATCTTTCTGGCGATGACATTTCGCCTGAGTATCGGCGAAACCAATAAAAGCAGCGGTCGCCGGCACAATAAGAAAACCGAAGACATTTGGAAGGGTAAAATCGACACCGGCGAAAGCCCACACAACGACGACAAATCCGAGCCAAAACCATTTGGCCCAGTTACCAGCATTCTCCCAAAAAGCTGCCCACCACCTCTCTTTAAACTCGGTGGCGTTACGCATTTTCATTCCTCGTTTCTGTCGACAATATAGAAAACAAACGAAAGTCTAAAACAACAACACCAAAGTGAAATGGCATACGGGAAAACCTAAAATGACTAACCTACCCGAAAAGAGCAACATCGACCCCAAAACCTCCGCCAGAAAATAATACCGTATTATCAGGCCTGGTAAAGGATTTACATCAGAAATGTATACAGTTACAAAATATTTGCCGTCCTCATTGACGATCGACTCAGCGACAAACTCAAAATAGCAATAAAACAACGTAACAAAATAGAGGAAGTCCATTACGAATTATGAGACCAGTATACGGAAAACATTGCCTACGTTAACCTAACAACGCTCAACTTATCTCTCGAGCGATGCCCCCGGTATAACTTATAAACATTTCGGATACAGTCTTCCGCAACCCACCAATTCTCGAAAACTATCGTACGAAATACAGTACGTCTAAATTACCGAGAGCCTAATTAAATTAACGAGAGCTTGCTCGAGTCACCTGAACGACTGGGTGGTATACCTTCCACCAACGGAACCTTATCATACCAAGACCTAACGAGTATGCGCGGTACATCCGGAAAAACTACCTGTCGCCCAAATAAAGCTCGACGACCCACAGCTTATTCCCCACATCATGGAAACGCCACGGGTCACTCGATGCCAGCTCTTCATACGAAGGCGCGAAGATTTATAGCCAGAGAATCAGAAAAATCGCAACTAAAAGAGCATGCTGAAATGTGACTTCCCGACTACCGACCGACACGACTTCCAAATCTAACCTTGGCAGGATCTGGAGCCGCCACGGACAAAGCGATTATTCCATAAAAGCTATCCTCGACCGTCATGGTGAGCAAACAATTTAGAACCTTCAGCAATTGCGAATAGATAGATCCGGTATTAAGCTCCACCCAACAAACGCATTTCTCAAAAAGCGCGCCAATTGCCAAAGACTAGCTTACCCAGGAAGAGCTACAAACTCAAACTATTTCTGATACTTAAAATACTGATGACAGCCCTACAAAATAAGCCAATCTCGATGGTATTATCACTCAATCTGGCATAGTCCTGAGAACTACCTGCGCGTGAAATATTTCTTTTCCTTTTCCGTCCGGAACCCTCCGACCGCAAAATGCTTGCCATAGATTATCACGAACTAGTTGAATTTGTTCCTTTTAAAATACAACCTAATATTGACTCGACGGACCGATACTTCGGCGAAGACCCGACATGTCTTTACGAATGCTAGTTGGTAACGCACTTAGTATAGACCGTAAAACTGTATAATAAATGTGTTCGCCGGCGGAAGGACGGTCTTACTTTTTAACTTCAATAAAATTGCCGACCTCCCCTACGGACACACGTACTTTTTCCGTTAAAATACGGACCGAACGAATGAGCGGAAGTTGGCCTAAATCGCCAATCACCCTTCTCCACCGAGACTAATAGTCGACGATGCGGTTGAAAGGTTTTTTGACTAAGGTCTAGGTGTTACAACCCGACAACTTGCTTCCCGCCTATGAAGAATAGGGGCGAAAATAGTTAGCGTATCAGTATCCACAAGGGAATAGCATTAATTATCAACCGGCAATGAATAAGATCACAGCAAGTTTACGAATAACGTAGCGATGTGGAATGTCGGAAAAGAAAGTCTTTTTAAGAAAATAGGATTTTGCGAATATTAAAGATCAAGTAAGTGACTAAATTTACTAGTCTATTCAAACTGCCAAACTATAGAAGCTCCAGAATCTCCTCAAATCGGTCGATACACACGGAATCCGGAAAATGCTGTTTGACGAGTTGAGAATCACGCAGACCATGCCCGGTCCGAATATGAACAGCCCTCGCACCAAGATTTGATGCGCACGCAATATCCGACATCTGATCTCCGACGAAGAAACAGGTATTAAAGCTTGCGAATAGTTGACAATGAGCTAGAATATGTTCAGTTTTAGGCTTCCTACACTCACAGTTATCCAACGGCGAGTGTGGACATATTAAAGAAAAGCTAATTACCGTACGCCCGGGATCGAGGGTTTCTAAAATTAAATGGTGCAAATTCAAAACGTCATGTTGCGAAACCAATCCCCGCCCGATACCGCTCTGATTGGTAACGATTGCTGCCCTTAATCCTTTCTTTGCAAGAATCATCAGGGTATCTGCTACAGTTGGAAGAACGGTAATTTGATCTGTACAAGTCGCGTAACGAGAAGATAAATCTACAAGAACACCATCACGGTCGAGAATTAGCGAAACAGGTATATCTGAATTACAGCCCCCCTGAGCCCAGTCAAGAAAAATCAATTTTATCACCTATTAACGAATAGATACGCCGTGCCCAAAAAGTCCTATATACAACGCTATTCCAGTCTGAAACCAACCTCCTCACTGCATCCAATATCAAACTTAGCCGATCGCTACTATCCTCGAAACAGTACTCACAAAGTCTACCGAAACCATCATTTTTATGTACGGAATGTATCCACCGAGACTTCTGCAAACGACGAATTGTATAGCCACCAGCGGCGTAGTCTACAGGAATAATTTGTCCATCAAACTTTAATACGTTACTTATAGACGGATCTCCGTGCCCAAGAACTGCAACCCAGGGCTCCTCAGATCCGCGGTACAACAAACGCCGTAGTATACTCCGATCAATAGCGCCGGAATCGGACAACTTGATAAGCGCTCGCCGATAGTTTGAAGGCAACACCGCTGCGTCTGTAATCAAAGGGCCTTCAAACAAGCACGGGAACGTTCTGCAAACCTCTTTCCGGGAAATCTCATTTTCACCAGCTATATATTTAGTAACAGTCGCCGTCACAACGAACTTTCTCTTGATTTCCGGCAAAGAAACCAAAACCATTCCAATACTACCAGGACTAGTCGGTACCGTCCATGAGAGATTGTCAAAAACATACTTTTCCCGTCGAGCTCTCGTTAAACTTGTCACCCGTACAAAAATTCGGTCGCCCGAAAGACAACCCATCACATACAAAGCTGCACCAGAACGACCACTAGTAATCTTCTCGTTTAGGAAATACTTTACTCCCATGTAATCGGAGACTTTTACGATAAGATACTGTAACTCTCGAGGTTGAAGCCTGATAGGATTAGACCAGTCATGATCAAAAACGTAGCGATCCTTCTGGGGCACCTTGGTGATGTTTGCCTTCTCAGCCAATTATCTCAACTCAATTCCAAAGAGTTTGGTCTCATAACAAATCGGAGCTTTGTAGACTTCGCCAGCGCATACGGTTCTTTTAGCTTCGTAACCGATCCTACCAGCACCCGATGGGACGAGGTGAACGCATTAGATTTACATAATAGATCATGCCGAGATAGCGAATATCGTGCTATCATTCAGTCAAACCTACCGCGAATACGCGCGACGAAGTTCCGCCTTAGCTGGCTCGGGGTTCCGGGGCAGGTCATAGAACCACGCCAAGTCGAAAGCGAACCGCTTTTCTCTTACTGGGGAAGTCTCCTCAACCTATCCGAAACTTTAGAGCATCACGGGAGGTCTCACGCCTTAATGCCACCATGCAGAAGAGGGATCTCCACTTGTAGAACTATTCTATGCCTACAATCGACGACTAGACACAAGTCTTTAGACCCGATAGTCGCATCTAAGATCGCTAGCGAATTGTTTCGATTGACGGGCGGCAAAGTCACGATTATAAACGGGCCCGGCGAAAAGCCTGAGTTCGACTCATTGGAGTCTAGGATTCCCGAGAAAACCATCCGGAGTCCGGCGGAGTTCTTGGAGATTTGCCACCGTTCCTGTACCGTCGTATCCGTCGACTCCGGACTACGCCATCTCGCAGCGTTTGCAAAAATACCACGAATCGTAATCTACGGCCCCACATCACCCCGAATATGCGGTTCGGGCATGGGTGAAATTCCGGTGTTACCGGAAGCATCATGTACCGAGTGCGGAAATACCGAAATATGCACCTTCTTTAAACCGTACTCCTGTCTCAGCGAAACGACAGGAATAATAGAAAAGGTAACAAGAGAATGGCAAATGCTACACCAAAAGTAGATGCAATTTTCATGGTAGATGGGCTAACTTCCTCCCGTGATCGTAAGTCACATCTTCCGATTGCCGATTCATTGACTAAGTTTGGGTACCAGCAATCTTGGATCAACTACAATCCGTTTTCCGCCGATGGACAGTACGTCGAAACAATAGATGTATTTCCATCCCTCTTCGGTTTTATACCCGAAGCTAGCCCGGGGAGAAGCGGTTTAGAGCGCATCCTTGACGGCGACTACCATCGTCGCTGCAATTACTATTTTACTTTCCACACCTACAAAGACTCCCGACTATTCTACCCAACCGCCTCCTCCGTTAATCTTCATCTGCGTCGCAGTAGATACTCTTCGGGTGGGAGGACTTGGATAGCCTGCACCGAGACAAGAAGCTCAGAAGTACACGCACTTGAGTATCTGACCGCGAAGCTCGAAGATATCGAAATCTCGCATCGTCGATACTCGCCCTATTTACAGCGACCAATGGAAAAGCCGAAACAAAACTATGAACTTCTTGGATGGTGTCACGGTGCTTTACTTTCGGCGCTGCTTTTCTCGGAGGTAGCCTTTAACAAAAATAGACACTCAAAATTATCACGACCGTCATTCTCGCGAGCAGAAAGAATGAAAAGTGTTGATCTTGATATCAGAAATATTCTCGAACGCGGAAATATTCCGGTTATCTACTGTAAAGATCCAGCCTGGAACGCGAGAAAAGGCAGTTCGAAAAGCGAAGCTATTGCCTACTGCGCCGCAATGGCCAAAAAGATAGCTCAAGGTATCGATTTTGGGAATCTATTGATTGTCAGCGACCATAACTCCGAAAACAATTGTCGGCAAACGCTAGCAGGACCGACCAAACTAGCTTTCATGTCTCGAGATAGCCGACTACTACAAGATTGGAAATCAAGCTGTATAGCGCATGCGGCATTTGATTTCAACGGCGTAATTAATCAAAAAGAGCTGTTCTCTTTCATTCGCCGTGCTTGGCTGTAGCATTCGTCAATGACGCTAAGACTCTCTAAGCCTATCCACGGATCAAATTTTCCAGCGTGCTTGAAATTCTCGGGTCTATCAGAGTTAAGAAACCTCCCAACACCGTTAACAAAGAGTTCCTTCCGGTAAGAGCGCTCGGCAAGAACGGAACTTTCACCTTTTGATATTTTCCGACAAACCCAATTACTCGATCCGCCTTTCTTCTCAACATTTAGGGTTAGCGTCCCATCATCAAACTCTACAATCACATCGGGTCGTCCTTCTAATGAATCGAGGTTCCAACCCGCATCAATAATTACGTCACAGTGGTATCCTTCTACTTTGAATTTACACCTCGTAAGTAGGGTACGGTTTCCAAATCGCTCCCAGTCAGACAAAACAACGGCCGTCGTCAAATTTGATTTGAGTGCTGGTTGAATAAGGGAGTTCAAATATGAAACCAGGCCGACTGAGTGTACACCCCAGTCGTGAAGCACTTCGCCTCCCAACCGACGGTCGCCTCGCCAGCCAGAGTTGAGTTCGGAGGGATAGTTTCCTTTTACCGCCAGATCTATCGAACGAACTTTGCCAAGCTCCTTGTTGCAAATATACGTCTCGAGAACCTTTACAGCGTTTGAATGGAGAAATGTTTCCATATAAAATAGGGAAGTCTCCACAGGTAGTAAGCCTAAGATCCGTTCTGAATCTTCTCGATTGACGCCGAACGGTTTCTCAATGAGTATCCGAGATGGTTTGAATCTATTTCTTTTAATGCTACGAGCTACTTCGATCAGCGCTGCAGGCGGGACGGCAACAATCCAATCGTTTGATGCTTCTTCCAAACGATCAATCGACGGAAATATATCTGAGGAAATATCTAAGTTTGCGAGATCAATTTTCGCTTGTTTTGCAGATACCGGGCTAGGGTCAACTAGCTGTACATTCTTGACACTGTTATGCGCGAAAGCGGGGATATACCCATCCCTAGCTATGCCGCCACAACCAACTAGTACTAAGTTGCTCACTTTAAACTCCTACTTAGAAGGGAATATAGATTAGAAATGCTATCAAATATATCACATTTCTCGAGATGCTTGAGCGTAAAAGCCTCTTCTAAATCGCTAACATTTAAAAGAGTATTGTACTGGTATAGGGCTTTATGTGGATTTTCAATTAGTTGCACCTCGGAAGCTCCTTGCTCGAAACCAGCGATATATTCAACAACTTCTCCAAAAGACAACGCAGTACCCGAACCAAGGTTATATACGGGATTATCATGAACCTCTCGCATTATAATTGCTTGGACCATAGTGTGGCACACGCGATCGACCGGGATATAATCTCGTTTCGCCGTAACCGAATCCTTGAACAACTTCATCTTTCTCTTTGAGATATGTTGCAGCGCTAATTGACTCAAATAAGATGCCATTCTTCCTTTCCGGAGTTCACCGTATCCGAACACATTACTAAACCGAAAACAAACGTATTCCAAGCCTGCGATATTGGTTAGGCCTTCCTCCGCTAATTGCTTCGATTTTCCGTAAGGATTTAACGGACCCGTGGATTTGTCCGGGTCCCATTCGTCCCCAACAGACAAGCGACCCTTCCTAATTTTTTGACCATAAATACTACAAGAGGACGCAAACACCATAAAAGTCCCGGTGTCAGCGCACACTCGAGCCAACTCCTTAGTTCCCTCAACGTTGTTTGTGTTCAGCAAACCTTCATTGAAGCAAAGCGTGTCCGTGATCGCAGCCAAGTGAACCACCGCATCGAAGTTACCCGAACGTATCAAGTCAACTTCCGATTGATATGGTCCATGTACGAAATAGGTTGTAGGCGTCTTTTTTGAATTTGTACTATTAATGTCGACACCAACTGTTTCAAATTCTGGATAGAAACTCGAAACATACTTGCACAAATTGCTGCCGATAAACCCATTTGACCCGGTAATTAAAATCTTCATCAGTAATCCAATTCTTTCTGAATTATCTTCGTAGTTGATTGAGGAATTCTTCGCGGAAGAAATTCGACTTTGACACCGAGTTTTTGAAGACAGTCAAACTCCACTAATGTATCGGCAGTGTAGTCGTCGCCTTTTACAAAAAAATCTGGAACTATTTCACTAACCAACTCGCACGGAGTCTTTTCGTCGAAGACGACAACCAGGTCGACATAGCTCAGCGATTCGAGCATCATTTTACGTACATTCTGATCGAGAATCGGACGCTGATTCCCTTTGTTTTTTCTTATGCTCGAGTCGGAATTCAAACCTACTATCAGAAAATCACCGAACGACCTCGCACGTTTGAGCAAGTCGATATGGCCCGCATGTAACATATCGAAACAGCCTGTGGCCAAGACCACCCGCCTCCGACCAAGGCGCAACGCATCTTTGAGTGATCTTAGCGAATCCCTGCCGACATCTAATTGCGAAATAACTGAGTTTTCCACAGCGAGAAATAGTGTTGTAGTTTGGACTGCCAAGTTTGCGGCTTCTTGCGGAGGTTGTTCCAGCAAGTAATAAGCCCACATTGCTGTAGTAATATCCCCGGCTCCTATAGAGCTAGATAGAGATAGCCTTAAATTCCCAGGTGTGATCTCGCTAACCGAGTCTGTGCTTACAAAATAGGCCGGACAGCCTTTCCTCGTGATAAGCAGACCAGACCAATTCCGGGAGCGAACGGTTCGAATTAAATCGATATCGCTAAAACAGGAAGATCGAGGATCTGCCGTAATGGAAAAGTATTCCTCCTCGTTCATCTTTACTAAGGCACCACTTGGTGGGATAGTTTCCGAACTAGCGTGATAATCCCACACAAGTTGGCCGAGCCGCTGATCTGAAAAATCCGAAATATACGCCGCAAACCTTGGAATAACATAATTCTGGCCGTAATCATTTACTAGCAGGACTTCAGATTGTTCCAAAATTTCCTGAAACCGTGACTTCAACTTAACGTCTAACAATCCGTCTTGATCTTGATGCACTTCATCAACCCGAAGTAGGATCGATGACCCGCTGCTATATCGCGTTTTTCTGGGGGTTATATAATTCTGGTTGAAGTTAAATACATTAGAATGGTTCTCACCGTTAAAGCAATTGTCATTAATCAAACTCCCAGCGGAGCATAGGTAGGTGTTGGGATATAGTGTCTTCAAGCTAGTATAACTATTTGCAACTCCCCCGGCCTGCCGCGCGGTTTTTTTTGCATCAAAAACTATGCACGGTGCTTCAGGATTAGTTCGTGAAACATGGCCCGAAATAAATACGTCCTCAATCACATCACCGATTACACAAATGGGCCTGGTATTACTGGTTGAAGTCATTTTTCTCCTGTGGTCGATTGCAAAGATATATTTCAAGCTGTTTTGCTAGAAGATGGATAATAGTAAGATGGCACTCCTGAATCGTCGCAGTATTGTCGGAAGAGATAGCGATTGAATTAACAGCGAGCTTTTGTAACGTACTGTTTGAATGACCAACTAACGCTACTACATAGTCGCCATTCTTCCGAGCCTGCCGACAAAGCTCGATAAGGTTGCGACTTTCACCAGAAGTGCTAAAAAGTACAAGAGCGGTGTTCGGTCGTTTTACTGCAGCGTAACTTCGTTGAAGTACATGAAGGAAACCATAGTCATTGTTAATTGCTGATGTCGCTACCTGATCAATACCAAGAGTCATAGCCGAAAACGGTTCCCGATCGGTCTCGAACCTACCGACGAGTTCGCCAACAAAGTGCTGAGCCTGCGCTAGGGAACCACCGTTGCCGGTACACAGTATTATACCTTCGTCGCACAATATTTCAGCCAATTTTCTGGCAACAACCTGTAGCTTTACTACATCAATCTCCTTAAGTGCGCGTATCGTCTCATTTATTTTCATCGTAATTTCATTCATTTCAGAATTCTTCATGGCTCTCGGGATCTCCGCCCCTCCTGGCCTCCTTACATGTTGCGGTGATATCGGTCAGGCGTTTCAGATCCATCGGCTCCCCATTCGCGGCCAGAAAATTCTCTAACAAATGTACCTCGGACGAGGAACGGACGACCGGAATCACGTTTCGAGACAGGTGCCACTTAATTATGGTTGCTGCAGGTGTAAGGTTTAGGTCTCTCGATATATTTAGAATATTTTCGTCGTTTAGTATGTTACCCTGCGCTTTGCGGAGAGGACTCCACGCGTACATCTTTATTAGATTTTTTTGACAATAATCCACTAGCTCCGCCTGCGAATACCAAGGATGACACTCAAATTGAATAACATCCGGTTGAACTCCTGTTCTAGTCCGTAGGACTTCGAGCATCTCGATTGTAAAATTCGACACACCTATTTGCCGAACGTCCCCTCGGTTCTTTGCGTCTATCATTGCATACCAGCTATAAACATATTTGTTCAAACGCGGCAAAGGCCAGTGTATTAGGTAGGTATCCAATGTTTTTCCACCAAGGTTGTATTTTTGCTGTTTTATCATGCTATCGGTTTGATGGTACCCATGGGCTCGTCCCGGTAGCTTGGTTATAATTTCGACATCGTCATAAGACCGAAGTACTTCCCCGACCTCGCGTTCGTTTCCGTAGGTATACGCTGTGTCGAATTCCCGATATCCTATTTCGTAGGAATACTGAAGCAAATACCTAAGATCTTTCTGTTTGACACCACCCGTTCCTAGCACGATATTGTTGCGAAAGTTTGACATCGGTCTTTCCTTTCTCGTTTCTAGTTGTACTACTGTGTCTACTGAGTGATAAGTCTGCTTTTTAGAAATGTCTTTTTACTTTGAACTTCAAAGTTACGGTCAGGTTTCTAGTTTATGGATTTCGACGAAGCCCAAATACGCTCGGCTTCGAGTTGAAAATGAGTAAACCATAATCCGTCTGTTTTTTTAAGAATTAGTGTTGGCGCGTTCGCCGATATATGTTGGGCTTCGTTCTCGCAGTACATCGAACCCCTATTTCGGAAATCCCACTCCCTATACTGCGCCAAGTATTCTATGGGCTCATCTTCCCTATAGCAGAGTGTAACTGCAAAAGCGGGGTTATGCGGAAACAAGCGAATTTCTATACCTCCAGGTAAATCTGCATTTGCTTCTTTAAGTCTCTTAATCCGTTCAATATTAAATCGAATTTTCGTGGCTTGCACAGCCCCATCCCCAGGATTAGGTACTTCACATTGTTGAGCAATGTTCGGATCGAAGAATACGATTTGAATTTGGTGCCCCTGTTGAAGTTTTTCCTGTCCATAGTTATCGAGAATAGTTACTATGCCATCTTGGGAACCGCCAATCATTAAAACTTTCGACGAATCTCGTATTTTTTGCTCAAGACCGGCAAGTCCGGACAACCCAAATCGTGGAAGTCGAGCTTCCTGGAAGATGTTATTAACTCTTGTAACAATGTGATCTTCCTGATACTTTAGGTTCTTTGATTTTAATACGAAAAAATTTTGAGCTATGGAGAGAAATCCGCAAAAAACTAGATAGAATATAATATCTAAGGTGACGGGAGTATCGTCACGAAATTTATTGTATAAGACTGTTAATGCAATCCCCGAGAAACCGAGTAACCCCAGTTGCTCAAGAAAAAGAAATACTGATTTGGCAACAAAGTCGCCAAATCGCACGCGGACACTATTCTTTATCCACGAATATCTATTTTGCGCTTCTCTCAATTCTGTATCGCTGTTCATTTCCTTGTCCGGTTCGGGAGATATTACGTTACCGCTATTGATGGCGTTCTCAGTAACAAGCGTTTGGTTTAGAGTATTTTTGGCGATATACTTTTGGAGCTTGATCAGTTAATCGATCGTTAATCATACTTTTCCACGGCATAGAGAGCCGTTCAGAGTCTTTCATGGGGACACGATATCACTGATACCTGGGAGAGGTCTAGAGGTAGAGCAACGCTTTATGACACTTACCAGGCACACTCATGGAGGGGTCAATCGAATTCCAGCCTTTAAGATGATTCGCACGTGGATTGGTGACTCTCTTCGGACTACACTGAGTACTGTTTCGGGCATGGGTTCGATTGTGGAGGTACCTTTGCGCTCTTCGGCAGCCCGACGACGCTCGCGTTGTATCCGACCTGCTTATTGTTTAACTTCTCGGCACATCTAGATTATCGAACGGAATCGCGTTTTATCCCGGATTATACCACCCGATATTACCGGACCAGGACCGCAGTCGCCACTTAATCATTGTAATTGTCACACGGTTTAAAAGAAGTGCTGCAAGATCTAGTTCTCTCGCAAATATTTGCGGCTTTAATGGTACGCGTTAGACAGACTTAAGAGTCTCCGTAAAGTTACGCCGGGTTACGATTCCCAGTCGCGAGTTACTATCTTGAGAGCATGTTGGTGCTGAAAATACCATACCTCGAGGAGGTTTCCCCTATCTTCGCAGCCGATGGTACTCCGTTCCTCGATAGTCTGGTGTGGTACGGGTTCCCGCGGTACAAATTGCGTTGGACTACCCTGGGCTTCGTTGATTGGACTTGTGGAGTTGTCGAGAGGCCCTCTAAACAATTTCTAGTCGATCTCTAACAGTTCATATGCGGGGCGTTGACAGCATGGCTTAGGTCGAGTCTATAATTCTGAGTTTTCCTGAGGATCTAAATCCAAGGTCGACCCGGAGGGAGTAGTTGACTGTTATTCACTAGCACGATACCTAAGCGATGGTTTCGTTCGCAGGTTTCCTGATGATTTCACGAATTGACAGTAGCTTCTCGCTTGGAAAATAAGCTACCACACGGCGACGCCCTTTCTCATTCTCCGGGGTACACCGGAGACACCACTTCCTCTCCCCCAACCCGGCACCAGTTCTGTCACTCGTACGCAATGAGCCCCATGACCTCAGCGGCGGCTTCCTCCTCCCGCCTGTGGTTGAACATCGCGACTGTGCGACGTACTGCGGCATCCGGGGAAAGCCCGAGGGCTGTGTTGATGATCTCCAACGCACTTCCGGCAGACACCTGACCGATCTGATCCGGCCCTCCGGGAACCCGGTCGTCGAGTCCGAGGGTGTTAAGTAGCCCGGCCCATCCGTCGAGGTCCTCTCTGAGTGGGGTGGCGCGGCGGATGTCGAAGCTGCCGTCGGCGGCGAACACCAGCCATACCCGCTGCCCTTCCGTGAGGTCGAGATCGAGTATGAAGTCGCGGATGCTGCCTATCGTGGCGCTGGTGCGGTTCCATGCGATGATCTGGTCGCGTCCCAGGCGTGTCGGCATCGCGACTTTGCCGAGGAAGGGCACCTCTTTCATTGCCGCGACGCCACGGGGGACACCGCTGCCTGAACCGCGGACGTGATCAGCGGTGAGGGTGACCAGCAGCTCCCTGTCTGTTCCCCGATGGTAGAGGCCTTTGACGTCGTTGGGGTCGGCGTTGTTTTCCACGGTGTCGTCGTTGCGCCGGACGGTGCCGTCCTCGACGATGAACTCACCGCTGGCGCAATACGTTCGTACCGAGCTTTCCGCGAGTCCCAGGGCTCGGGCACCCTCGATGAGTTCTGTCAGCGGTGCGCTGCCGTCTGCGTCGACGCGCGTGGCTATCCAGTGGGCGAGGCTCTGGAATTCCTCCATGCCCCATTCTTCGAGTGCCCAGGTGTCCCGGCCGACCCGCACGATCCGGGGATCGGCGGAGAGTGCGTTGGACATGGAGCGGATGTTCCCCGTGCCGAAGGTTTCGAAGATGGTGTCGGCTGTGAGTGGCTCCCCTGCGATGGCGAGGAGTGCGACGGCGCGGTCGCCGTAGTTGCCGGAGCGGGTACAGAGTTTCCCGCGGACGGGTACTCCGATGGACAGGCCGGTGTCTGTGGTGAATGCCGTGAGTGTTTCCTCGTCGATGCCCGCCTCCTGGCTGATCGCGGCGATGGTGCTCACCCCGTGGTCGTCGGCGGTGTCGACCACCGCCTGCCGGATCGCCTCCACAAGGCCTGCCCGCACGATCCACCCTGACGATAGTTCCCAGGTGGTGGCGAAGGCTGCGATGGTCTGCATCGCCGGGCCTCCCGTTATGGGGCAGGGCTGTGTGAGGGCGGGTATCTCCTTTTCCGCCTCGGTGAGTGGGGTGGCGGGGAGGAATCGATGGGCGAGCGCGGTGATGGCGGTGAGCATGTCGGTGGGTGGTTGTTCGATGAGTGCGGTGACTCGACCCTGGATCTGTCGGACGCGTTCGCGGGTGACCCCGAAGCTCTCGCCAAGGGCATCGAGGGTCTCTCCGCCGATCACGCGGCGTGCGAAGACCTGGGGTAGGCGTTCGTCCGCAGCCAGCGCTTCTTCGACGGCGCCGAGTGCCGCCCGTACTGCGACCGTGCCCGGTGCTGCGAGTTCCGGGTGCTGGGACAGTTCTTCGGCGGCCGCACGGATGTGGGCTGGGGCGGTGTCCGGGAGTTCCGGGATCATTCCCGCCAGTGCCGCCCAGCGGACGACCTGCTGCAGTTCCGTGGACGTCGGTTCGCGCGCGGTGTCCCCGTCGAGGTAGACGGGATCATCCGCGTCGTAGAGGCTGCTCTCGTCGGGTTCCGGTGCTGGGTCGGGGTGGGTTTTCCCTTCTGCGGCGTCGTCAATGGCGGCGAGGACGAGGGAGTAGACGAGGCGGTGGAGGGAGCGTGCGCCGACTCCCCGTACGTATGACAGGTTCGTCAGGGATTCTCCCAGCGGTTCGGTGTACTGGGCGAGGTGCCGGGCGAGGTTCGTGGGTTTAATGGTCACCTGTTCGGGTACGGCGTGGGGGTCCAGCATCGGGGACAGGTGGTGGAGCGGGAGCGTGCTGCCCCAGTCGAGCCAGGCGACGGTGATCTGGTCGGGCTCGACGGTTCGTCGGTCTTCCTCACCGCCGAGGACCTGGTTCAGCCAGGGGAAGATTCGGTGGGTGAGATCCGTCTGGTCTTCGGTGGCTTCGGTGTTCGGTGCGGGCGGAGCGTCGGTCACCGCTTCCTCTGCCCCGGGTTCGTGTTCGCGTGGGGTGTCGTCGGTCAGTTCGCGGAGCAGCCGGGCGAAGGTCGCTTCGTCCACGACGGGGACGTCCAGGTCGCGGGCGCGTCGGGCTTTGCCGCTGCGGGTGTCCGGGTCTGCGGCGACGAGGAGGACGCTGCGTCGGCAGACGCCTCCGACGTCGAGCCCGGCGGCACGGGCCCGCTCTTCCCAGTCTTCGCGGGGTAGCGCCAGTTCCCCGGTGAACGTGACCCGGTCCCCCGGGTTCAGCCGCAGCCGATCGAAGCCCTCCCCCTCGATCGGGGTCGACAACAGGGCTTCGACGAGCGCGCCGTCCACTCCGAGTTGGCGTGCTGCGGTGGTCACGGCGTCCCGTTCTGCGTCGGTCACCACACCGTCGGTCCACGCTTCGACGGCGAGTTGCCGGATGAATCGGGCGTGGATCTCGCCGGCTTCCTCGCGGTCGATGCCGAGTTCCCTGGCGCGGCAGATGAGTTGGCGGATCTCGGAGGTGCAGAGTTTGCCGTCGGCCAGGGCAGCGCGGAGCAGGCGGATGTAGTTGTCGACGTCGCGGTCACCGGTGTCCGGCAGTTTCGCGGCGAGTGCATCGAGCCATTGGCCGTCGGTGGCGCTCAGTGCGTGGTGCCCCCGTTCGACCGGTGGAACAGCGACGAGGTTGTTCAGGGTCTGGCGGTGGTCTACCGAGAAGTCCAGCGGCGTGCGGCTGCGTACGACGTCGGTGGTGCGGAGCAGGTGTTCGAGTAGTTCAGCGGTGGCGACGGCATCGGCGAGCGCGGCGTGTGGGGTGCAGTTCACGGCGCCGATCTGTGCGAGGCAGTCAGCGAGTTTCTGCGGGGACCCGGGCAGCGCCTCTTTTGCGGTGCGCATCGTGCACACGGACCAGTCGTGCGGGTCACCGAGGATGACGCCGCAGTGGGCGAATTCCCGCACCAGGAATTTCGTGTCGAAGGACGCGTTGTGAGCGACGATGATCCGGCCGTCGATAAGGTCGGCGAGCTCTGCCGCGAGCTCCGGGAACAGGGGTGCATCCGCAACGTCGGCGGGCGTGATCCCGTGGATGTGGGTGTTGTCGAAGTGTCGGTCGGGCTGGATGAGGGTCTGCCAGGTGCGTTCCAGGTTTCCGTCGGCGTCGGTGAGGGCAATACCTATCTCGAGTATGCGATCCGTGGGGAGGAATCCGGTGGTCTCGAGGTCGATGACTGCGAAGCGGGGGCGGGTCATGTCGCGGGCCTTTGCGGTGGTGTCGGTGGGAACTGCGCTAGCCTATCGCGCTCGGCGGATTCCGGTGCGTTCCCGTCCGCACAGATGTGCGGCTGAACACCGTACAATAACCCACATGACCACGTATTCCGTGAAGATGCGCGCGAGCGCCGAGGGGCGGCACATCTCTGGTGCCGAACGGATCGTCCCCGGTGATGCGGTGCCGGGCTGCGTCACAGCATTGACGCAGCGGGCGCTGGGCCACCCGAAGGGGACACCGGACGAGGTGACGGTGACGGTTCGTGCTGTCGACGAGTCGCGGATCGAGGTGCTCCCGGTCCTGGCGACCTGGGAGGTCGATGTCGGTTCGCCGGCGGAGGCGCGTGCTTTCGTCGTTGCCGAGCTGGACCGTCTGGGTATCCGGAACCCGGCGCGCATGTGGGAGCTGCTGACCACGGTGACCGGCCTGCGGGGCGCGATGCTCGTCGATGCCGCCTCCGGCGAGCGCCTGGAGCCTGACCCGGAGCGTGGGGTCCGGGTGAGCAACCTGGATCACGTGTCCGCGGACACCGGCGTGGCGGGAAAGCTTCATTATCGGGAGGCGATAGCCCTGGCGACGAAGGTGACGGCGCATCCGCGTATCGTCGCGGAGCTCTGCATCTCCGACGATCCGGAGTACACGACCGGATATCTGGCGTGCGGGGGAACCTATATCCGGATTCCGGCGATGAAGGAACCGGGTTCGCCGGTGGGGACCAGACTGTTCCTGTACGACGGTCCGGTGTCGGAGGTCGGGGAGTGCATCGACTGGCTGGAGAATCACGTCGTGCTGGTGGAGGGTCTGTAGATGCCGTCGTTGGACCGGATCGCCGAGGCCCGAAACGCCGCTTGGGGCGCGGCGGGGTTGTCGCGGACTCTCCGGGAGTTCACGGGGCCGCAGGAACCTGTCGCGCGTGTCGACGGTCGGGAGCTGGTGGTGTTCTCCTCTTCCAACTATCTGGGGCTGTCCACCCATCCCGAGGTGGTTTTGGCGGCCCGCCGTGCGCTCGACCTTTATGGCGCCGGGTCCGGTGGTTCGAGGCTGACCACCGGCACCACCGAGCTGCACGCGAGGCTCGAACGGCGTTTGGCGGAGTTCTTCGGCGGCGACGGACACGACGACGCGGTGTTCTTCGCCACGGGCTACCAGGCGAATCTGGCGGTGTTGCAGACGATCGCGGGGCCGGACGTGACGGTGTTCTCGGATTCCCTGAATCATGCGAGCATCATCGACGGCTGCAGGTTGGCGCGGGCTTCGGTGGAGGTGTTTCCGCACGGTGACCTCTCCGCACTGGACCGGATGCTCGGGTGTCGTTCCACGCCTCATGCGCTCGTGGTCAGTGACGGGGTGTTCTCGATGGACGGGGATGTGGCGGATCTGCCGGGGTTGGTGTCCACGGCTGCGCGACATGGGGCGTGGACGATGATTGATGACGCCCACGGGGTCGGCGTGCTGGGCGCTACCGGGCGTGGGAGTGTCGAGCACCACGGGATCCGTCCCGATCTACTCATCGGTACCGCGAGTAAGGCGCTCGGCGGGGAGGGCGGTTTCGTGGTGTGTTCCTCGGCGGTGGGCACGCTGCTGCGGAATCAGGCCCGTGGGTTCGTCTATTCGACGGCGCCGTCCGCTCCGACTGTCGCGGCGGTGGTGGCTGCGGTCGATGTGCTCGACCGGTCACCGGATGTGGTCGCCCGGCTGCATTCCACCATCCGTGACTGCGCCGCCGCCCTGGGGATAGCCGGGCAGGTGAGTCCGATCATCCCCGTTCCGGTCGGCGACGAACAGCGTGCGGTGCGGGTGTCGGATGCCCTGATGGAGCGCGGCTTCTTTGTCCCCGCAATCCGGTGGCCGACGGTCTCCCGTGGTGCCGCCATTCTCCGGGTCACGGTGGCTTCGGGGCACACTCCGGATCACATCGAGGCGCTCGCCGTCGCGTTGACCGATCTGATCCGGTTGCCCGCCGTCGGCTGATGCCGAACGCGTCGGTGTCGTGGCCACCGGTTACGATGAGTGTGCAGCCCTCAACTTCTTACCAGCACCGACCACAATCCCGAGGAGTTTCCCGTGGATGCACGCGACGAACAGGCATTGACAGCGGTCAAACTGTATTTCGAGCGCGGCATGTCCCAGGCGGAGGTCGCTGCGGAACTCGGGGTGTCGCGGCCGACTGTTGCCAAGTTGATTCAACTGGGTAAGCAGCGAGGTTTCGTGACCATTGAGATCCACGATCCCAGGGAAGCTGATTCCGCATTGGCGCAACAGTTGACCTCCCGCTTCGGACTGGTGGATGTGCGTCTCGCACACCTACCCAGGGAGACCGACGCCGATCTACTGCGGGAACTGGGGAAACTCGGAGCTTCCATGCTGCAGGATCTTGTGGCGGATGACATGAGTGTCGGGGTGTCCTGGGGAAACACGATGTACTCGGTGTCAGCGCATCTGTCCCGCACTGACCGACACGGCGTCGAGATGGTGCAGTTGAAGGGCGGTACATCCCATTCAGAGCGTTCCACCTTTGACATCGAGACGATCAACTCCTTTTGTCTGGCGTTCAACGCCACTGCGCGGACGCTCCCACTGCCGGTGATCTTCGATTCGGTGGCCACGAAACAGGTTGTCGAGCAGGACCGGCACATCGCCCGGATACTCCGGGCCGGTCGGGAAACCGATCTGGTTATTTTCACCGTGGGTGACGTTCAACGGAGTTCCCTGCTGCTGAATCTGGGGCACTTGTCGGAGAACGAGATCGACCAACTGCTCGAGCGCGCGGTCGGGGATGCCTGCTCCCGCTTCTTCACTGCGGATGGTGAGGTCGCGGTCCCGAGTATCGATAACCGCACCGTGGGAATCGAGTTGAAGGAACTCGCCGCCCGACCGATCCGCCTGCTCATCGCCGGTGGCGCAGCGAAAACGATCGCCATCGCGACGGCGCTGGACATGGGGTTGGCGACACACCTGGTGATTGACCGGCCAACGGCACTTCGGGTGCTGGATGCAGCGGAACAGGGAAATCCAGCCTCCGCACCACCTGACACTAAATAGAAACAACAACCAATAAAGTTGTTGATAATTACTTTCATTTAGTAAGCTTTCGTCTGTCTCACTCCTCCGAGAAGAACGGAAGTATCCTCCCGTGAACACCTCACACATCCGCAGCCGCCGCGCACTGTGCTCGGCCGGTCTTGCACTCACCCTCATCGCCCCGATCACCGCCACGGTGGCCGTCGCCGACGAAGGCACGAACACGACGTTGACCGACCGCTTCGAACCGCTCTTCGGTGAAGCTCGGGCCACCGTCGGAAAGCCCTCCCCCAGCACGGCACCGACCTTCGACGACAGCACCACCACGAATCTCGATGAGGCACCGGCTCCCGACAACACCACCTTCACACTGGGTGACGGGGCACCGAAAAACGCCGAGATCAATCCAGCCACCGGAGTGATCACCTACACCCCGACCCACGATGACGCCGGCAAGGTCATTGAGATCCCGGTCACGGTGATCTACTCCGACAAATCAACCGACCAGGGCGCCGTCTACTTCGTGGTGTCCGATCCTCACGGCGGTACCGCGAAGAAGTACACGGTGAATTACACCCTCACCCACGCCCACACGGGTGAGAAAGCCGTCTCTAAGGCGCCGACGTTCGACGACACGTCAACCGATGAGATCGAGGCCCTCGCCGCACCGGAGGGCGCGGTGTTCAAGCTCAGCAGGAAGGCCCGGGACGCCGAGATCGATCCAGCGACGGGCGTCGTCACGTTCACCGCACCGGAATCGGACGCGAACACGACGGTCAACGTCCCCGTCGTGGTGTTCTATCCGGACGAGAGCCACGCCCACGCCGACGCCCCGTTCGAGGTGTTCCACCACGATCACGGGCACCACGGCGACGAACCGAACACTCCCACCCCCGGCTTTTTCGGTAGCAGTGGCAACACGGGCTCCGCCATCCTCGGCGCCGGTGCCCTGATCGCCCTGGTCGCCGGAATCATCCACTTCTTCAAGACCCATCCCCTGACAATTCCGGGTCTTCCGTTACCGCGCTGACCGACAGGCAACGCACCCCGGCGCACCGGCACTCCGGTGAGCCGGGGCACCACACATCACTCCGGATGATGGACCTCAGCCAGGGCATACACCGGAGTGTCCATCCCCTCCATCCGGGCTTTGAGCTGCAGCGCCAGATAACGACTGTAGTGGCGCGACTGGTGCAGGTTCCCGCCGTGGAACCACAGGTGGGGTTGCCGGGTGGGTTTCCACATATTGCGTAACTCCCCCTCCCAGGGCCCCGGATCACGGGTCGTTCCCGATCCCAGACCCCAACAGCGCCCCACCAGCTCCGCGACCTCCGGGGAGATCAACTGGGCGGCCCATCCGGTCATGGAGCCGTATCCCGTGGCAAGGACGATGACGTCGGCCGGAAGTTCGGTGCCGTCGGTGAGCACGACCGAGTCGCGCTTTACCTCCGCGATCGTCACCCCGGAGTGCAACTCGATGTCGCCGTCGATGATGAGCTGGCTCGCTCCGACGTCGATGTAGTAACCGGACGCACGGCGGAGATATTTGAGGAACAGGCCCGATTCATCCTCCCCGAAGTCGAGGAGGAATCCGGCATCTGCGAGCTGCCGGTAGAAGTCGGCGTCCTGTTCCCGGATGCGGTCGAATACCGGTTTCTGCGCGTCGGCGAGATGCCGGTACGGGATGGAGGCAAACAGCAGATCAGCGGTGTCCGTGTCGATTCCCGCTTCCAGCGCGTCCTCCGAGTAGAGCGGGCCGAAAACCTCACGCATCAACGATTCGGAGCGCACGATATGCGTCGACGAGCGTTGGATCATCACCGGGTGCGCCCCATGCGCATGAAGATCCGCACAGATGTCGTGGGCGGAGTTGTTCGATCCGAGCACGATCACGTTCTTTCCCGCGTCCATGCCTCCCCCGGGATGCTGTGAGGAGTGCCGGATCTCACCCGCGAAGTTCTCCTGTCCGGGTAGCGTCGGCACATTGGGTACGCCCGACATGCCGGTGGCCAGGACAAGATGCTCGGGACTCAGCGTGAGTGTTTCCCCGCCCCGATTCACCGTGACGCTCCACCGGCCCTCCGACTCGTCGAACCCGGCCGAGATACATGACGTGTCCGACCAGTAGTCGAGATCCATGATCCCGACATAATGTTCCAACCAGTCCCCCATCCTGTCCTTGGGGGTGAATACGGGCCAGTGGTCGGGGAACGGCAGATAGGGCAGGTGGTCATACCAGACGGGGTCATGCAGGCAGAGCGAGTGGTAGCGGCTGCGCCACTGGTCGCCGGGGCGCGGGTGCCTGTCGATGATCAGTGTCGGTACGCCGAGTCTTTTCAGCCGTGCCCCGAGTGCGATTCCGCCCTGTCCCCCGCCGACGATCAGGGTGAAAGGCTGTTCGGTGATCCCGAGAGCAGCCCGCCGGTCCGCCCGACGGTCAGCCCAGTTGCGGGTGTCCGTCCCCGGACGTCCGTGTTCGGCCCCCGGCTCACGCCGACGACCAGCCGGTTCCGGGTGATTGATCAGCTCCTGCGCGGAGGTTGTGAGCATGGCCGCGCGCCCGTCGCGAAGCCGGACCACGCCGCGACAGTGGAAGTCTGCGGTGTCGAAGGTGAGGAAGGACCAGTCGTTGGCTTCCCCAGGGTCGACCATCTTCACATTGCGCAGCGCACAGCGGGGCCAGGTGTCCCGGATCATCTCGGTGATCGCATCCACCCCTTCGGCGGTGTGTATGTTCCAGGTGAACGCAGCCAGATCACGCCAGCAGGCATCCTCGGTGAACAGCGCCGCAAGTTCCGTCGCAGCGTTTTCCGGGCCCAGTTGATCTGCCCTGGCGGTAACTGCGGCCAGGGACTCGACCCATGCACAAACCACCTCCGGCATCAGGTCACCGGGGTCCTCCGTCATTCGGGTTGTCATGGTTGTCACGAGATCGCCTCCTCATTCGGGTATGGGGCGAACACCGGCCCCGCAGTGTGTTTCCACCACAATAGCGCCCAGGATAGTGCCTTGCGTCACATTTTAATTTTCTCGGCAAAATACTCACCGCCACAACTATTTTCCGACGGGCAGAGTCGACCACGATCCCGAATAGGAAAATGCCCACACGGACTGTTAGCCGTGCAGGCATTTTCTGATTCAGGCATTCAGGTGTCAGAAGGCAACCACACCGACGATGGCGGCATTGAGCATGTTGACGGTGAACCCACCGAGGAGCGCCCAGGGGCCGAGCTTTGCAACCTCACCACGACGCTCCGGCACGAGGCCGCCGATCGCGCCGATCTGGATGGCGATGGAACTGAAGTTCGCGAATCCGGCGAGCGCGAAGGTCGTGATCATCACGGTCTTCGGGGAGAAGGAATCGACCTGCGGGCCGAAGGAGGAGAAGCCGACAAACTCGTTGATCACCGTCTTCTGCCCGATGAAGTTGCCCACGTCGAGGGCCTCCGACCAGGGGACACCGATCAGCCAGGCGACAGGAGCGAAGAACACTCCGAACATTGCTTCGAGCGACCAGTTGTCCTGCCCGAACCACCCCCCGATTCCACCGATGATCGCCGACAGCATGGTGATCAGGGCAATGAAGGCGATGAGCAGGCAGCCAACGGCGATGGCGATCTTGCCACCCGCCATCGCGCCGGAGCCAATGGCGTCGATGATGTTCTTGGATTCGGTGTCACGGACGTCCCGGATGCTGGCGTCAAGATCAGATTCCTCGGTTTCGGGCATGAAAGCCTTGGCCACAATCAGGGAGCCCGGCGCGTTCATCAGGGACGCCGCGAGCAGGTATTCCAGCGGGGCTCCGAGGAGTGAGTAGCCGATGAGGGTGGAGCCAGCGACGGATGCGAAACCGCCTGTCATGCACGCGAAGAGTTCACTGCGGGTCAGCTTCGGGAGGTACGGGGACACCACCAGTGGCGCTTCGGACTGGCCGAGAAAGATCACCGTGGAGGCGAAGACACTCTCCACTTTGGAGGTCCCGAGCAGCCATTTCAGCGCACCGCCGAGAATGTCGACGAAGTACTGGATGACGCGGAGATAGTAGAGGGCACCGATGATCGCCCCCAGGAAGATGATGACGGGCAGGACGTTTAGCGCGAAGATGAAGCCGTTGTCTCCGCCGAACAGCCCACCGAACACGAACTCGGTACCGACATTGGTGAACTCGGTGAGTTTCTCCAGCCCGTGCGCGATGGATTTCAGGACATTGAATCCCACGTCCCATTTCAGGACGAGGAGCGCGAAGGCGATCTGGAGGAGCAGCCCGACCCCCAGAGTGCGCCACTTGATGGCGGAGCGATGTCGGGAGAACAGTATCGCCAGGCCGAAGATGAGGGCGATGCCCAGCAGTCCCTGGAAGCGGTCCATGGAGGCTCCTAGTTGTCAGAGTGGTTTTTCGTGGGGAGAGTCAGAGGGAATCGGGACCAAATGCGTGGGGCAGCAGATCCGCGAAGGCGATGCTGACCGGTCCGCCGGAGGGCCCTTCGACGATCACGCGGTGACAGCTAAATTCCCCCAGCACCTGGCGGCACGCACCGCAAGGATGGCAGGGAGCGGCTTTCAGCCCCACGACGGCAGCGACGACGATGTGTGGCCGCGTGGCCCCGCCCACTCCTTCACGCTCGGCGATCATCCGGCCCACGGCGGTACGTTCCGCACAAACCGTCAGGCCATAGGATGCGTTTTCGACGTTGCAGCCGGTGACGATGCGACCGTCATCGAGCAACAGTGCCGCGCCCACCGGAAATCCGGAATAGGGCGCATACGCACCGTGTGCGGCACTGCGCGCACGATCAAGGAGTTCTGCGTCGGAGACAGCCATGTCGGACCCTTCGGGGTGGGGACGGAAATCACATGAACAGTTGTCAATATTTTCATTGACATTTGTTCACCGCCTCATGATAATCGGGCTGTGCACCACCGCACAAGAGTTTTTCGGATTTAATCCAGGTCACACCACCACAGATCGGCCCCACAGTCAGCACGAGGAGAAGTACATGGCAACGACGTTCGACACCGTGGACATCATCCGGACCAAGCGGGACGGTGGTGAACTCAGCGGAGCACAAATCGACTGGATCATCGACGCCTACACCAAAGATCGTGTCGGGGACGAGCAAATGGCCGCGCTCGCCATGGCGATCTTCCTCAACGGAATGACCACCGATGAGACCAGCAGGTGGACCCGGGCAATGATCAACTCCGGTGACCGCCTCGACTTCTCCGGGCTGGGGAAACCGACAACGGACAAGCACTCCACGGGTGGCGTGGGCGACAAGATCACCCTGCCTCTCGCCCCGCTCGTCGCTTCCTTCGGCGTCGCTGTCCCGCAACTGTCCGGGCGTGGTCTCGGGCACACAGGCGGCACCCTCGACAAGCTGGAGGCGATCCCCGGCTGGCAGGCGGACATCTCCACGGAACGCATGATGGAGATCCTGCGTGACCCGGGCTGTGTCGTCTGCGCCGCCGGGACGGGGCTCGCCCCGGCCGACCGCAAGCTCTACGCGCTGCGTGACATCACCGGTACCGTCGATTCGATCCCGTTGATCGCCAGCTCGATCATGAGCAAGAAGATCGCGGAAGGAACCTCCGCGCTAATCCTCGATGTCAAGGTCGGTGACGGGGCCTTCATGAAGGATCTGGACACCGCCCGCGAGCTCGCCCGCACCATGGTCGACCTTGGGTGCGCCGCAGACGTCGATACGCGAGCCCTGCTCACCGACATGTCCACTCCCCTCGGCCGCACCGTGGGCAACGCCCTGGAAGTGCGGGAATCCCTGGAGGTTCTGGCGGGCGGCGGACCGTCGGATGTCGTCGAACTCACCGTGGCACTCGCCCGGGAGATGCTCGACGCCGCAGGTGTCCGGGATGCCGACGTCGAGGCTGCACTGGCCGACGGCCGGGCCATGGACACCTGGCGGAAGATGATCCGCGCACAGGGCGGCGACCCGGACGCCGAACTCCCGACCGCCACCCACACCCACGAGATCACCGCCGACAGAGATGGCGTTCTGGAGCGCCTCGACGCCCTACCGGTGGGCATCGCGAGCTGGCGTCTCGGCGCCGGACGTGCCCGTAAGGAGGACAGTGTGCAGGCTGGAGCCGGTATCGAGATCCATGTGACACCCGGAGACCGAATCACCGCAGGTCAGACACTGTTCACCCTGCACACCGACACTCCGGAACGCTTTGACCGAGCCATCGAAGCCCTCGCCGGTGGCTACAGCCTCGCGCCTGTGGGACAGGACGTCCCGCCCCGCGTATCCGCCATCCTCGACCGCATCAACTGACCCTTCCAAGGAGAACTGAAAGACATGACCGCACACCCCCGCACGGAGATCGCCCGCCTCATCGACCACACCCTGCTCAAACCGGAGGCCACCGCGGACCAGGTCGCCGCACTTGTCGCCGAGGCGGACCGGCTGGGCTGCTACTCGGTCTGCGTCTCCCCCTCGCAGCTCCCGGTCGAGGTTCCGGCGGGACTGCACATCGCCACCGTCGTCGGGTTCCCATCGGGAGCCGTCAAGCCCGAGATCAAGGCAGCCGAAGCAGCCCGTGCAGTCACGGACGGCGCCGAGGAGATCGACATGGTCATCAACATCGCCCTGGCGAAAGAGAAGCGCTTCGACGCCCTGGAGTCGGAGATCCGCGCAGTCCGCGGGGCATGCCCCTCCCCCGTCGTGCTCAAGGTGATCATCGAGTCCGCCGCACTCGACGACGATGAGATCATCGCGGCCTGCGCCGCTGCGGAGGCCGCCGGTGCCGACTTCGTCAAGACCTCCACCGGCTTCCACCCGGCCGGTGGCGCCAGCGTCCACGCGGTGAAGCTCATGGCTGACACCGTCGGTGGTCGTCTCGGGGTCAAGGCCTCCGGCGGCATCCGCAGCGCCGAGGATGCGGTCGCGATGGTTGAGGCCGGTGCGACCAGGCTGGGTCTCTCCTCCTCTGCGGTCATCCTCGACGGGCTCGAAGACTGACACGAACCACCCCCATTTCGCCAGAAAGACGTGACCTGAATGACCTTCATCGACCGTGCCCGCACTTGGGCGTCCCATGATCCTGACCCGGCGACGCGGGAGGAGCTCACCCAGCTCATCGACGCCGCGACGAACGGTGACTCTGACAGTGCCGCCATTCGGGAATTGGAGTCCCGGTTCTCCGGTCCCCTCACCTTCGGCACCGCCGGACTACGGGGCAGAGTAGGTGCCGGGGAGACCCGGATGAACCGGGCCGTGGTCACCCGAGCGACCCACGGGCTGATGACCTGGTTGCGCGAACAGATCGGTGATTCCCCCACGGTGGTGATCGGCTGCGACGCCCGCCACGGTTCCGCCGACTTCCGGAAGGCCGCAGCGGGTGTGGTCGCCGCAGCCGGAGGTCGGGCACTGGTCTTGCCCGCTCAGTTGCCCACCCCGGTCACCGCATTCGCTGTCCGGCACCTGGGTGCCGACGCGGGAATCATGGTCACCGCCTCCCACAATCCCCCGGACGACAACGGCTACAAGGTTTACCTGGGTGGTCGCGTCGCCCGGGGCCCCGCCAAAGGTGTCCAGCTCATCAGCCCCGCCGACACCGAAATCGCGGAGGCCATCGCCACTGCGCCACCTGCGGATGAGATCGCTCTCGCGTGGGAGAAAGTGGAACACGTCGATGTTCTAGACGAGTACCTGGCGCGCGCGGCGAAGATCGGGCGGGCGTTCCCGGCACCGGACAAGGCCCGTTCGGACCTCAAGGTGGTGATCACCCCGATGCACGGCGTCGGTGGGTCCACCGCTATCCGCGCCCTGGAAGCGTCCGGGTTCACGGACGTGCACCTCGTTCCCGGCCAGGCTGAGCCGAACCCCGACTTCCCCACCGTCGCATTTCCGAACCCGGAGGAATCTGGGGCACTCGACCTGTCGATGGAGCTGGCCCGGGAGATCGACGCCGACATCATCATCGCGCTCGACCCGGATGCAGACCGGTGTTCCGCCGCTATTCCGGACGCGGAGGCCCTCGCCGGGTGGCGGCAACTCACCGGCGACGAGATCGGGGCTCTCCTCGGCGAGTTCCTGGCGGCCCGGCGGGAAAACGGTAGCACCGGGGAAGACACGGTGCTGGCGAGCTCCATCGTCTCCGGTCGTCTGCTCGCCCGGATCGCGGAGGCCCACGGTCTGCAGCACGAGGCGACCCTGACCGGATTCAAGTGGATCGCCCGAACCCCGGGCATGATCTTCGGCTACGAGGAGGCCATCGGATACTGCTGTGACCCCGACTTCGTCCGCGACAAGGACGGGGTAACCGCCGCGGTGACCCTGTGTGCCCTGGCGGCGGAGGTGAAGTCCCGGAGTAGAACGCTCCGCGATGAACTCGACGATCTCGCTCGCGCCCACGGTCTCCACGCCACGGCCCCACTGACGTTCCGGGTGGCGGACACGTCGCTCATCACGGAGGGCATGCGCACGCTGCGTTCCGCACCGCCGAGCCAGCTCGCGGGATCCCCCGTCGTCGAGTGCGTGGATCTCCTCGACGGCTACCGGGGATTGCCTCCGACAGACGGCATGCTCCTGGTCACCCGCGACGATGATCGCGTCATCGTGCGCCCCTCCGGAACCGAACCGAAGCTCAAGTGCTATCTCGAGGTGGTCTTGCCGGTAGCGGCCAACGATGGTGTCCCGCACGCAGCCGCTGCCGCCCGTCTGGAGCGGCTCAAGGCAGATGTGGCCGTTGCAAGCGGAATGACCTATCCCGCGTGACGGTGACGAGGCAGCCGTTCTCAGCCACTCGCCGCACAAGACTTCCTCCACTTCTCGACATTGAAACTGGGACTCATTCATCTCGTGTCCGGTGCTCGTCATGCGCGTCGCCCCGGCTTTCCCGGCGCCTCAAAAACTGTCACTCCACCAGCCCCTTCTGATATACGATCATCAAATGAAGCTGTTGACGTACCTCGGGCAGGACGGGAGAACTCACCCGGCTTTCCTCGCGGAACCAGAGGCCGCCGAAAAAGTACTGGATGAAGCACTCACGTCAGGGATGGCCCGGGATGCGGTTTTCCGAATCCATCCCATCGCAGACATCCGATTGAGAGACGTCGGGGATCTTCTCAGGCACGAGCACCGCCGCGATCTGGTTGCCACGGCACTCGGGGAAACCACCGAAATCATGGGGTCTGATATCCGCCCCGTGATCACCTATCCCGGCAAAATGCTCTGCACTGGCTTGAACTACGCAGATCACATCACCGAGATGGGCCACGACCTCCCCGACGTACCCACGCTCTTCGCCAAGTTCGCTGATGCACTGACCGGCCCCTTCGACGAGGTCCACGTTCCGCGTGCGAACGCGGATGCTCTGGACTTCGAGGGGGAACTCGCAGTGGTCATCGGCAACCACGTCCCCATGAACAGCTCACCGGACGAGGCCACCGCCGGTGCTGCGGTTATCGGCTACACGGTCTTCAATGACTTCACGATGCGGGATCTCCAGTATCGGACAGCACAATGGCTTCAGGGAAAGAACCTGGGTTCCGCATCCGGGTTCGGCCCCTGGCTCACGACCACTGACGAATGTGATCCGTCCGAAGCTACCTTGATCACCCGGGTGAACGGAGAGGTGAAACAGCGGGCGAATATCCGGGAGCTTGTATTCGACCCCGCAGCCCTGGTGCAGTTCATCAGTACATTCATCGATCTCCATCCCGGTGATGTGATAGCGACGGGAACGTCAGGCGGGGTCGGTTGGGCGCGGTCTCCCCGGGAAATGCTCATCCACGGAGACACCGTCACCGTGCAGATCACCGGAATGGGTGGCATAGCAAACCGGATCAGGGTCAACTGAGCCGTCTCCCGGCTCAGCCGTAGTTCCTGCCGTCGCTAAACTGAGATTCCATGAGACGTTTCCTGATCGTGTTGTTCAGCTTTGCCGGATTGATGCACTTCCTGCGACCCGATGGATTCGACAGGCTCGTCCCCGAGCAGCTTCCCGGCGCTCAACGAGCCTGGACCTACGGATCCGGCTACCTCGAACTCGCGACCGCACTTCTGTTGGCGATCCCGGGTACCCGCCGTATCGGCGGACTGGTGACCACCTTCCTCATGCTCGGTGTGTGGCCGGGGAACATGAAGATGGCGTGGGACTTCCGCCGAAAATCACCCTGGCTGCGCTCAATAGCGTTTCTCCGACTCCCGCTCCAAATTCCTCTTATCCGGGCCGGACTACGCATATGGCGGGAGCAGTAAGCGAGTCTTTTCCGAACGTCAATTCATGAGCCGCTACTTCATTGTCGACGTGGAGGCAACTTCCGCCACCCCCTACTCCGGTGTGATGACGGAGTTCGGTGTGGTCCATTTTCGTGACACACCGGATGTGAACCGGGAGACCGACACTTTTCACGGTGTCCTCGTCAGAACAGCCTCCAGGAATGGTCCGATTCCAGTTCCGGCTCCCGGCACCCCATCGATCGATCCATTCCCGGTGGCCCGAGTATTCGAGCACTGGTTGACGAGCCGCACAACTCAGCGCCCCACCCTCGTCAGCGATAATCCGGCCTTCGATTTCATGTGGATCACGTGGTTCTTCAATTCTCTCGGAAGAGAGAATCCGTTCGGGTTCTCCGGCCGACGCACCGGCGACTTTCACGCCGGTCTGAACGGTGATTTCAATGATGCACACCGATGGAAACGTCTGCGCCGTACGCCACACACCCACCACCCGGTGGAAGATGCGGTCGGTAATGCAGAAGCCCTCTACGAACTGATCCACCATCGCCTGTAATCAGCCCCAGTAGTTGCGGTACACCGGCAGTCAAATAAGACGAGGAAACCCCGGTGGTTCCCACTCAAAGCGGGAATCACCGGGGTTTCACTCACCAGCTCCGGTTATAAGGCGTTACCGGGTCAGTTCCTCTTTCGCTTCGAAGCGACAATCGCAGCACCGATCAGAAGCAGGATCAATCCAGCCAGTACCGGCAGGAGAACATCTGCCCCTGTCGCGGCGAGAGTACCTTCTCGTTTCGGCTGAGTGGTAGTGCCCTGTTCGGTACGGCCTTCCGCGTTGTCGCCCTGGGTCCGCGTCTCGGTTTCGCCGGTGTTGGCAAAACCAGCATCCGAAGCGGCGGTTCCACTTGAAGCAGAGTTGCCGACCAGCCCAAGGACAACGGCCACTGGCACCAAGGGAACCAGAAGGGCAGCGCCCAGAAGTCCGAGGACGAGTCCGCCGTCAGATAGGTTGATATTGTCGAAGATTCCGTCCGATGAACCATCCGTCGTTGCTGGGCCACCATCTGCGGAGTCAACATCCACG